>CAWJJP010000014.1:0-681530 GCA_963843295.1 uncultured Gammaproteobacteria bacterium
CAACCGCATTGACAGAGACAGCGGTCTCACGACCTCTTCGATGATCCGAAATGCGAAATTGACGGGTGCAAGGAGTACTTTTAGGACCGGGCTATGAGCGTGAAAAGGAGCGGTGAACCACTCACCGGCGAACGTTCCGAACCCCTTGTGGGTGATGCCGACCCATTGGATCAACAGAAACACGCCCAATGCCATGCCGACCGTCGTGTTCAGGTCGGCGGTGGCCACGGTGCGCAGATGCTCCACACCGAAAAGCTTGGCGGCCGCAGGCAGCGCATCCACCGGCAGGATGTCCATGAAGTTTTCCAGGAACACGATGCAGAAGATCGTGATGGCGAGCGGCGCGATGAATTTGTTCGAGCCGTGGTACGTCTCCTTGACCATACCGTCGACGAATTCCACCAGCATCTCGATCGCGGTCTGCAGCTTGCCGGGCACACCGCTGGTGGCGCGGCGCGCGACGATCGAGAGGACGAGTATGAAGATGAAGGAGATGAAGAGAGTAAAGAATATGCTGTCGATGTGGATGGACCAAAATGCGCCGCGGCCTGTCTCCACGGAGAGATGCGTAAGGTGGTGCTTGATATAGCCCGTCACCCCGCCCGTCACGTCTTCTTCGGCCATCATTCCGAACCGCATATCCACGACCTTCATTCGAGCAATCGTCACTTCAATCGAATCAATCCAATCCAATAACCCATTTGAGCGGCCGCCATCCCAATCAATAGCGGTGCCGCTTCCAGTTTCAAGCGCGCGAACGCGAAATACAGCGCGAACGCGAACCATAGCCATTTCAGTGCCACGCCGACATACATCGCGCGCGCGACGACGGCGGCGCCCGCGATCCCCGGCGCAAAGGCGCGCCAGCCGAACACGGCGCTGCCGATGGCCACGATCATTCCTCCCGCCAGCGCCGCAACGCCTGACGAGGAGCCTCGATAGGCAAAAAACAGAGACGCGATCAGCAGCGCGCTCCCGATTTGCAGGAGCACGACCCGAACGACCAGCCGGTAACCCCGAACCGGGACATCACTCATCGCGAAGAGAACCGGACCGCATCCGGTGCACGACGGCGCGCTTGCTTCGACTTGCACATATCCGCCGTCGCCCACCCAAAGAGCCGGCGCATTATAGTGACGCGGCTCCGAGGCATCAAGGTGGCGTGAGTCAGGGAATCTACGTAGGGCCGGTCTGAACGGTTCCCAACTAGCTGATGTGCGCCAGAATGCCCTCGAGCTCGTCGAGGCTGTTGTAGGACACGACCAGCTTGCCCTTTCCGGAAGCCGTGTGCTGAAACAATACCTTGGCCCCCAATTTGTCGGCCAACTCGAGCTCCAGACGCCGGATATCGGGATCCTCGGGCTTGGTCTCGCCGGCGGCCGGTGGCGGGGCGAGCAGGCGCCGTACCAAGGCTTCGGTATCGCGAACCGATAGGGACTTCTTGGCGACGAGACCCGCCACTTCGATCTGCTGACGACGCGATGTCAAACCGAGCAGTGCGCGCGCGTGCCCCATTTCGATGCGGCGCTGCTCCAACAGATGCTTCACCTCGTCGGCCAGGTCCATCAGACGCAGCAGATTGCTGACGGCAGCGCGCGACCGGCCAATGGCCTCGGCCGCGGCTTGGTGGGTGAGCCCGAACTCCTCGATGAGCCGGCCCAAGGCACGCGCCTCCTCCAACGGGTTCAGATCCTCGCGCTGAATGTTCTCGATGAGTGACATGGCGACCGCCGCCTCATCGGGCACATCGCGGATGACCGCCGGTATCTCCGCGATTCCCGCCATTTGGGCCGCACGCCAGCGGCGCTCGCCGGCGATGATTTCATAGCGCTGAGATTCACCGGGCAGGTGGCCCGACAGCGGCCGCACCAGGATGGGCTGCACCAATCCCTGAGCCTTGATCGAATCGGCGAGTTCACCCAAGGTCTCGGGCCGCATGTCCACCCGCGGCTGGTATTTACCCCTCTGCAGCAGGTCCAAGGGCAGGCTGGCCAGCCGGTCGCCGACCAGCGGCGCCGCGTCGGACGCCGGCATCCCGGTGCGGCGCGCCAACAAGGGGCTCAACTCCGCGAGCCCGCGACCCAAAGACGGCTTTTTGCCGGACATGCTCGATTCCAAGGAACGATGCGGTGGATTATACGGGCGCGGGCGGCACGTCGTCGCGGCCAATCATCTCGGCCGGCGGCGGCACGTCGGCGCGGCGAATCATCTCGCCCGCCAGCGCCAGGTAGGCGAGAGCGCCGCGCGATTCCTTGTCGTGGAACAATGCGGGCTTGCCGAAGCTCGGTGCCTCCGCCAAGCGGATGTTCCGCGGGATCAGCGTGCGAAATACTTTGTCGCCGAAGTGCTCGATCAGCTGCGCAGACACCTCGTTCGCCAGGTTGTTGCGCGGATCGAACATCGTGCGCAGCAACCCCTCGATTACCAGCTCCGGATTGATGCTGCCGCGGATCTGTTCGATCGTCTGCACCAGGGCGCTCAAACCCTCGAGCGCATAGTATTCGCACTGCATCGGCACCATCACCGAGTCCGCGGCGACCAGCGCGTTCAGCGTCAGCATGTTGAGCGCGGGCGGGCAATCGATCAATATCACGTCGAAGTCCGAGCGGATGGGTTTGAGCGCGTTGCGCAGCTTGAACTCGCGTCCCGTCATCATCGTCAGCAGCCGTACCTCCGCGGCAGTAAGATCCTGATTCGCCGGCATGAGCATGAACCCGCCGTATTCCACCGGTACCAGCGCTTCCACGGCGGTGCATTCGCCGAGCAGAACGTCGCAGCTGGTGCGGGATTGGGCGTTCTTCTCGATCCCGCAGCCCATGGTGGCATTGCCTTGCGGGTCGAGATCGATCAGCAGGACGCGCCTCTTGGTGGCCGTCAAGGAAGCGGCGAGATTGACGGCGGTCGTCGTTTTACCGACTCCGCCTTTCTGGTTGGCGACCGCGATGACCCGGTTCATTTAATGTTCATCCTGGGCCGCGCCGCGCTGGGCCTCGCGGGTGAGAGTTCCACAAGATGCCGCTCGTCGTCCAGTCCCGGCATTTTGACCCGGTGGACGCCGAGCACCCGGAATGACTTCGGCAGCGACGAAATCTCCTCATCGGGCCGCTTGCCCTTCATCGCCAGCAAGCGCCCCTCGGGCGAGCACAAATGTCCGGCATAGGCGACGAAGTCGGCCAGCGACGACAGCGCCCGCGCGACGACGGTATCGAAGAGTTCGAACGGCCGATAATTCTCGGCGCGGGCATTGACGACCTCGACATTGGTCAAGCCCAGGCGCTCGGCAGTTTGAGCCACGAACCGCGCTTTCTTGCCGGTGGCCTCGATCAGAAAGAAATGCCGCCCCGGATTCGCGATCGCCAGCGGCAAGCCGGGAAATCCAGCCCCCGTACCCACATCCGCGATGCGCAGACCGCGCAGGAACGGCTGCAGACTCAAGCTGTCGAGCACGTGTTTGCGCAGCATGCCGGGGCGGTCGCGGATTGCCGTGAGATTGAACGTGGCATTGGCGGCTTCCAATTCATCGATCAGGTCGAGCAGCCGTTCGCGCTGGGCCGCACTCAGCGCAAGCTTCAGTTCGCGTGCGCCCGAGGCGAGCAGTTCGCGCTCGGAATCCCGGCTCATCATGGAGTCGGATCGGCGGCGCTGAACAGGCTGATCGACAGCACGTCGGGCGATTGCGGCTCCGCGGCGTGGAGGTGCGCACGATACGCGACCGCGCCGTCCCGCCCTTCGCAGCCGCCGGGCTCGGCCGCCACGGGCGGTAATGCCTGCGGCGTGGCCGGTGCCGACGGCGGTGGGTTGTTCGCGCGCCAGCGGGCGCACGCTTGGGCAAATGCGGTGCCGGCATCATCCGGCGACAGGCGCACCGACGCCTCGATGCGACTCAAGCGATCTTGATCGAAGCACAGCAAATACTCATCCGCCGGATGTCCCAGGAATGACGGCGGCGTGCCGTCGAGCGCGTAGCAGTCCCCGTTCTCCCTCCCGTCGCCCCCCTGCCCCGCGTCCCGGAACAACAATACCTCGTGCAGACCAACGGGCATCTCCTTGAACAGCGTGCCGAACGGCGCGATGGCGAGCGAATGCCAGTCGTAGGAGACGTCCGGCTTCTCGACCGGCGGTGCACGCGGCGGTTGCGGCGGTGGAGCGAAGGAGGATACGCAGGCAGCGAGCACCGCCAAACTCGAGCAGGCAATGCCGATGCGCAAACGCAGCGCCATGCAGCGGCCCATTCAGGCGGGCGTCAGGCGACGCTCGAGTTCTTCCATCTCTGCCGCGGCATCGGGATCCCGCGGCCGCAGCTCATCGAGCGCCCGGCGCAGCGCGAGAACGGCCGTGTCCTTCACGTGTGCGCAGGCATGGCTGTAGTGCACGCGCCAGTCCGCGATGAGTTCCGGCTCAAAAGCGTCGTATTCTCGGTCATTGATGATCGAGTCGAGTACCATCGCGCAGAGTGCAAGCTGCTGTATTCGTCCCCACGACAGGCTGGGTGTGGAGCAGCCCTCGGCGAAGCAGCGGCGCAAATACGCCGGCGGATCGGCGCTCGCGATGTCGTCGAGCGTATCGCTCACGTCGTAGGATTTAAGTAGATGCTCGAAGGCCGCCACGGGATCCATTATCCTCGCGGTTTGGGAACATAGGAATAATGACCAGAATTTATTTATTGCCGCTGTTTTTGGCATTGGTGTTGGTGGAATCCACGGGCTTCGGGGCCGTCGCGACGGTGCGGGGCAATTTGGTTTTCGACAATGTGCCGGAGTTGGCTGCCGATCCTGCCGACAAGCTGGACGCGTATCTGGGTGGCCGCGAGGCGTCTGCCCTCGGTTGGTCTCCGCGCGGCGAGTTGCTGATCGCGACGCGCTTCGGCAACGTCGAACAACTGCACGTGGTCGATCATGCGGGCGCGGAGCGCCGCCAAATCACGTTTCTGCGCGAACCGATCACCCAGGCCGCTTTTTCTCCCGATCCCAATCGCAGTGCTTACGTATTCTTCAAGAGCGCGGGCGGCAACGAGAACGCTCAGCTCTACTACCAGCGCCAGGGTGAATCCGCCCCGCGCCTTCTGAGCGACGGCAAATCCTCCAACGGCGGCGCCGTGTGGTCCAACGGCGGCCGTGAAGTCGCCTTCTTCAGCACCGCGCGCGACGGCGTGACCTGCGATATCGACGTCGTCGATCCGGAAGGCGGCGCGCTTCCCCGGCTCGCGGTCACCGGCGACGCGGCCGCCTGGTACCCGCTCGACTGGTCGCCGGACGATCGAAAGCTTCTGGTTCTGAAACACGTGTCGCACGCCGAGGGCTACCTGTACATCGTCGACTTGAGTAGCGGGCAAAAACGCGAAGTGGACCCGTCCACCGCCAAGGTGGGAATCGCGGGCGCCAAATTCTCTCGCGATGGACAGGGTGTCTATGTGATTTCCGATCGCGACAGCGAATTCGCCAGGCTTCGCTATATCAATCTGTTCACCGGCGAGAAGACCGAGATCTCGGGACCCATTCCGTGGGACGTGGAACAGATGGCCATCTCCAGGGATGGTCACTATCTCGCCTATGTCAGCAACGAAGGCGGTGCCAGCAAGCTCAACGTGCTCGATTTGCGGGCGCACCAGGACTTGATTCCTCCGAGGCTCCCAGTCGCCGGGGTGATCGACTCGCTTACTTTCGATCCCGAGGGCAAGCGGCTGGCGTTCAGTTTCGCGGCCTCCAACCGGCCGCGGGATGCCTATGTACTCGAAATGGCGAGCAACCATCTGGAGCAATGGACGCAAAGCGAGGCGGGTCCGATGGACCCTGCCAGGTTCGTCACGCCGCGGTTGACGCAATTCCCGACTTTCGACAGGCCGGATGGCAAGCCGCGCCAGATTCCGCTTTACATCTATGAGCCTTCGACACCGGGCCAGCATCCGGTACTCATCCTGCTGCACGGCGGCGCCGCCGCACAATTTCGCCCGCGCTTCGATCCTTGGATTCAATACGTGGTGCAGGAGCTCGGATATGCGGTCATCGCCCCGAATGTGCGCGGTTCAACAGGCTACGGCAAGACCTTTGCATCCCTCGACAACGGCATGCAGCGCGAAGATGCCGTCAAGGACGTCGGAGCGCTGCTCGTCTGGGTCGGCCTGCAGGGCAACCTCGATGCGAAGCACGTGGTGGTATCCGGCGTCTCGTACGGCGCGTACCTCGCCCTCGCCGCTCTCGTCAACTATGGCGATCGCCTGCGCGGTGCGGTGGATTTCGGCGGCATCACGGATTTCATCAGCTTCCTGAGCAACGCCACGCCGTTCCGCCAGAACCTGCGCCGCGCCGAATACGGCGACGAGCGCGACCCGGAGATGCGGGCGTACCTGCGGCGAATTTCGCCGCTGAGCAATGCCGACCGCATATCGACGCCGCTGCTGGTGGTTCACGGAAGGAACGATGCGCGCGTGCCGGTCAGCGAGTCTGATCAGATCGTGAATCGACTGCGCGCTCGAAGCGGCGTGGTTTGGTACCTACAGGCAACCGACGAGGGGCAGAGCTTCGAGAAAAAGCAAAATCGCGACGCCTACTATGCGGCGTTCGCGCAGTTTCTGATCACCCAGCGCTGAGGCTACTTGCTCTCGGGGGTTGCCGTCGTCAGCGGCGAATGCTGGCCCGCGAAATAGGCGGCGACGGCCTTGACGTCCTCATCTCCCTTGAGCGACTGCGCCATGCCGTTCATCACCACGTTCTTGCGACGGCCGTTGCGGTACGCAGCCAGCGCCTGCTCGAGGTAATCGACGTGTTGTCCGGCGAGCACCGGCGGTTTCGGATCGAGCGGTGCATCCACCCCGAGGCCGTTCTCCCCGTGACAGGCGGCGCAGGCCGCCGCTTGCTTCGGCGCCGAACCGGTGGCGGTCGCGGCGGGCTTCACCGCGGTCCCCTGCAGGTAAGCGGCGATATCCGCCATGTCCTGGTTGGACAACGTCGCGGCTTGCGCATGCATGGTTGCGTGGGGCCGAGCACCCGTCTTGTATTCCTGAAGGGCGGCGATGATGTAGGCCGCGTGCTGATGACGCAGTTTCGGGACGCTATAGTCCGGGTACGCGTTCTTGTAATCCTCGACTCCGTGACAGCCGTAGCAGGTGTAGAACTTCTTCTCGCCGAGCGCGGGGTCGCCCGGCCCCGTCGCGTCCGCCGCCCGGACTTTATACGACAACCCCAGGGTCATCGCCGTCGCGCAGGCAAGCCACGCCAAGCCATTCAATCGAGACAGCATTCAAATTCTCCGCGCCGCGGGGCAAATAAAGAGCGCTGATGTTAAAGATTGGCCGGCCAAAATGCCACTCGCGCGTGAAAGATAGGCATCATTTGCCCGTGAGCGCGCCGTCTTTGACGAGATTCTTGCTATAGACGACGTTCATCACGTTGTCGCGCCAGCCGTGCACTCGCGCACTCACCAGATGTTTTGCCACGTAGAAATACAGCGGTATGACGGGTTGATCGGCGAGCATGACCGCCTCGGCCCGCTGCAGCAGGTCGCGGCGGGCCATTGCGTCGCTCTCATTCGCGGCGCGCGCCAGCAGGCCATCATAGTCGGCATTCGCATAGCGGGGCAGATTGATGCCGAAGTCGCTCTTCAGCACTTGCAAGAAGCTGTACGCGTCGTCGTAGTCGCCGATCCAGCTGGCGCGGAATACCTGCGTGACATCGCCGCGGTCGATGTCTTGCAGCAGCACCTTAAACTCCTCGGCATGAAGCGAGGTTTCGATTCCGAGCGCCTGCTTCCACATTTGGGCGACGGCCGTTGCGATTCGGGCGTGCAGTTCGCTGCTGTTGTAGCGCAGTTCCAGCTGCGGCGGATGTTCGGACATGCCGGCCTCGGCGAGCAGCTGCCGGGCCCGGGCGATGCGCTGCGCCGGCGGCCAACCCGCATACTCGGGAAGCGGCGGCGAATAATCGAAGACACCGGGCGGCACGAACGTATAGGCGGGCGATTCGCCGGACGCGGTAACCGATTTCACCAGGCGCTCGCGGTCGATCGCGAGCGACAGCGCACGGCGCAGCTGCGGGCTCTGTGCAAACGGCGGTCTCTTCAGATTGAGGCCGAGGTAGTACACGGCGAGCTGGGGAGCGACATGCAGCTCGCGGCCGAGGTGCTCCCGGACCCAGGCGGCCTGAGCGGCCGGGATGGTCGCGGTGATGTCGAGTTCACCGCTGCGGAAGGCCCGAAGTTCGGTGCCGGCCTCGGCAAAGGAATAGTACTCGACCCCCTCGAGTCGGGTCGCTGCATCGTTCCAATAGCGCCGATTGCGCCGCGCAACCAAGTGCGAGCCGAAATCCCAGCGGGTCAAGACGAAGGCACCGTTCGACACCATCACTCCTGGTTTGGCGAAGGCGCGTCCGTGCGCGGCCAGTGAGGCGCGATGAATCGGAAAGGTCGCCGGGTGTGAGAGCACGCCCAGAAAATAGGGGGCGGGATGTGCAAGCTCGACGATCAGCGTGGCGGGATCGGGCGCCTGCACCGCGAGAGTCGCGGCCTCCGCGAGACCGTTTGTAATCGCCTCCGCTCCCCGCACCGGCGCAAGCAAGTTCGCGTACTGCGCGCCGCTGTGCGGATCGACCAGGCGGCGCCACGCCGCCGCGAAGTCTTCGGCCACGACCGGATCACCATTCGACCAACGAGCGCCGCTGCGCAAATGGAATCGATACGTCTTTCCATCGGGAGAGATGTCGCAACGATCCGCAGCGGCCAGCACCGGAGTTCCGTCGGGCCCTAGTTCGGTCAAGCCCTCGTACAGATCGCGTAAAATCGTCAGCGCCGCCTCCGAGCGAGCCTGATGCGGATCGAGACTCTCGGGTTCCGGGCCGTTACCGCGGCGCAGGACGGCGGCATGCGCGAAGCTCGCGCCATGCTTGGGCAGCCACGTCAGCGCAAGCGCCAAGGCCGCCGCGAGCAGCACCGCGCAAATCACGCCATATTTCACGCCGCGCGATCGCGCTTCTTGAGATACACCAGCAGCAGGGAGACCGCGGCGGGGGTGAGGCCGGGAATGCGCGCCGCCTGCCCCAACGTCTGCGGACGGATCGCGCTCAACGACTGGCGGGCCTCGTTCGACAACCCGCCAACCAGCGCATAATCGAGATCGGACGGGAGCTTGAGGTCCTCGTGGCGCCGTTGGCGGTCGATTTCCTCGCTCTGCCGCTTGAGATAACCGGAATACTTCGCCTGCACGTCGACTTGCAGCTTCACCTGCTCCGCCAAACGCTCATCGGCGCGCCACTCGTCCAGGGCCGGGGCATCATCCGGCGCCGCGACCGCGCACAGATCGTCGAACGAGAGCTCCGGACGGCGCAACAATTCCAGGGCATTCGCCTCGCGCAGCAGCGGTTGTCCGAGCTTGGCGAGGAGCGTCGCCGGCACCTGGTGGGGATGGATGACGAGTGAAGTCAAGCGCGCGACCTCTCCCTCGACCGCGCGGCGTTTGCGCTCGAAAAATTCCCAACGGCGGTCGTCGACCAGCCCGAGCTCACGTCCCCGCCCGCACAGCCGCAGATCCGCATTGTCCTCCCGCAGTGAGAGACGATACTCGGCCCGGCTCGTGAACATCCGATACGGTTCCGGCGCACCGCGCGTGATCAGATCGTCGACCAGCACGCCCAAGTAGGCATCGCTGCGCTTCGGGCACCAGGCATCGCGCGCCCCGGCCGCAAGCGCAGCGTTGGCACCCGCGAGCAAGCCCTGCGCCGCGGCCTCTTCGTAGCCCGTTGTACCGTTGATTTGGCCGGCCAGAAACAAGCCGCCGATGAACTTGCTCTCCAGGCTCGCCTTCAAGTCGCGGGGATCGAAGAAATCATATTCGATCGCATAACCCGGCCTGGTGATGTGCGCGCGTTCGAATCCCTTGATGGTGCGCACGAACTCGTACTGCACGTCGAACGGCAGGCTCGTCGATATACCATTCGGGTACACCTCGTGTGTCTCGAGCCCTTCGGGTTCGATGAAGATTTGATGCGACGTCTTGTCGGCGAAGCGAACCACCTTGTCCTCGACGGAGGGACAGTAGCGCGGACCGATGCCTTCGATGGCTCCGGTGAACATCGGCGAGCGCCCGCTCGCGCCGCGAATGATGTCATGGGTGCGCTCATTGGTGGCGGTGATGTGGCAGGGAAGCTGGCGCGGATGCGCGGCACGGCTGCCGAGAAACGAGAACACCGGGCGTGGATCATCGCTGTGTTGTTCGCGCAGTTCGGCGTAGTCGATGCTGCGGCCGTCGATGCGTGGCGGAGTTCCGGTCTTCAGCCGGCCGACCCGCAGCGGCAGCTCCCTCAATCGCGCCGCCAGATTGTTCGCGGGCGGATCGCCGGCGCGGCCGCCCGCATGGCTCTGCATGCCGACATGGATCCTGCCGCCGAGAAAGGTGCCGACGGTGAGTACGATGTTGCGGGCGAGAAATTCGATGCCGCTCTGCGTGACGCAACCTTCGACGCGATCGCCCCGCACCTTCAGATCGGCGACCTCCTGCTGGAACAGCTGCAGATTCGGCTGCCCCTCGAGCAAGCGGCGGATCGCGCGCCGGTACAGTTGGCGGTCCGCCTGCGCACGCGTCGCACGCACCGCGGGTCCCTTGCTGGCATTGAGCGTCCGGAATTGTATCCCCGCCTGGTCGGCGGCGAGCGCCATGGCACCGCCGAGCGCATCGATCTCCTTGACCAGGTGGCCCTTGCCGATGCCCCCGATCGCCGGATTGCAGCTCATCTGTCCTAGCGTCTCGATATTGTGCGTGAGCAGGAGCGTGCGCCGGCCCATGCGCGCGGCGGCGAGCGCCGCCTCGGTGCCCGCATGGCCGCCGCCGATGACGATCACGTCGAATTCTGTGGCGAAACGCATGACCTTAAGCCCACCCGTCGATTTGCGAGCCGCGTACTTTAACATGGGAACTAACGGCTGCCTTGCCGGCCAAAGCTGAACACCATGCAGAAACCTGCATCACTCGCGCACGGTACCCGAACGCTCTGGCGCGCCGCCGCAGCGGGCCTGATGCTCGCAGGATCGGGCATGTTCGCCGTGTCGGCGTCGAGCGGCGAGCCCGAGCCGCAAATCGGCCAACCCGCGCCGCCCTTCACCGCCGTCGACAGCGAGGGCAGGACTCGCCGACTCGGCGATTTTCGCGGCAGGACGGTCGTTCTGGAATGGACCAATGCCGACTGCCCCTATACTCGAAAGCACTACGCCAGCGGCAACATGCAACAACTGCAGTCGCTCGCGCTCGAGCGGGGCGTGATATGGCTGAGCGTGATCTCCTCGGCGCCCGGCAAACAGGGGTACGTCGAGGGACCCGAAGCCGACGCGCTGTCGCGGTCCCGACATGCGGTTCCGAGCGCGGTGCTGCTCGATCCTTCCGGAACGCTCGGACGGCTCTATCATGCCAAGACCACGCCGCATATGTATGTCATCGACCGCAACGGCGTCCTCCAATACATGGGGGGCATCGACAGCATTGCCACCGCCGATGCGGGCGATATCCCCAAAGCGGAGCCGTATTTCCAAGAAGCCATGCTGGCGGTGGTCGATGGTCGCGCGGTGGCTCGCCCGGTGAGCATGCCGTATGGCTGCAGCGTGAAATACTGAGCGGCTATTCGATGGCGACGGGAATGCCGGCGAATTTGCCGCGCCACGCCGCCGGTCCCGTTTCGTGCACGGACTCTCCGTCGGAGCTCACGGCCACGGTAACGGGCATATCCTTGACATCGAATTCATACACCGCTTCCATACCGAGTTCCGGGAAGGCGACGACGCGGGCCGCACGAATTGCTTGCGCGACGAGAAGCGCGGCGCCGCCCACCGCGATCAAGTAGGCCGAGCGATGGTTGCGGATGGCGGCGACGGTCTCGGGGCCACGCTCCGCCTTTCCGACCATGGCGAGCAGGCCCGATTTGCCGAGCATGGTGTCGGTGAACCGATCCATGCGATTGGCCGTGGTGGGGCCTGCGGGTCCGACAACCTCCGCGCCGACGGGGTCGACCGGGCCGACGTAATAAATGACGCGCCCCGTGAAATCCAGTCCCTCGGGAAGCGGCTCTCCGGCTTCGAGCAGCGCGCAGATGCGCTTGTGCGCGGCATCTCGTCCGGTCAAGAGCTTCCCCGACAGCAACAGACGCTCGCCTGGTCTCCAGCCCTGGATTTGTGCGCGGGTCAGCCCGTCGAGCGACACACGGCGCGCTGCGGCGTCGGGGGCCCATTGCACTTTCGGCCAGAGATCGAGATCCGGCGGCTCGAGCAGCGCCCGCCCCGTACCGTCGAGTGCGAAATGGATGTGGCGCGTGGCGGCGCAATTGGGAATCACTGCCACCGGCAGGGATGCGGCGTGGGTCGGATAGTCCAGCACTTTGACATCGAGCACGGTGGTGAGCCCGCCGAGCCCCTGCGCACCCAAACCCAGATCGTTGACGCGGCGGTAGATCTCCAGACGCAACTCTTCGAGCGCCGTGCGCGGACCCCGCGCCGATAACTCCGAGATGTCGATGGGTTGCATCAGCGACTTCTTCGCCAGCAGCATCGCCTTCTCGGCGCTGCCGCCGATGCCGACTCCGAGCATGCCCGGCGGACACCATCCCGCTCCCATGTCCGGTACGACGCCAACGACCCAGTCGGCGACCGAGTCGGACGGATTCAACATGGCGAACATGGATTTGTTTTCCGATCCGCCGCCCTTGGCCGCGACCGTGATCTCGACGCGCTCCCCGGGCACGAACTCGGCATGGATCACCGCGGGTGTGTTGTCCCGCGTATTGGAGCGGCGAAACGCGGGATCGGCGACGATGGACGCGCGCAGCTTGTTGTCGGGGTTCAGATAGGCGCGCCGGACGCCTTCGTTGATCATCGACTCGAGATCACGCGAGGACGCCCACTGCACGCCCATCCCCACTTGGACGAACACGACCACGATACCGGTGTCCTGGCAGATCGGCCGATGGCCCTCTGCGCAAAGGCGCGAATTGGTGAGAATCTGCGCGATCGCGTCGCGCGCCGCCGGACTTTGCTCGACGTCGTAGGCGCGCCCCATCGCGCGAATGAAATCAGGGGTGTGGTAGTAGGAAATGTATTGCAGGGCATCGGCGACGCTGCCGATGACATCCTCTTCGCGAATCACGGACATGGCGGCCTTCATTAAAGACGAACTGGGCCGCAAATCTACCAAGTCGCGGGGGCCTTGGGATAGTGAATCGCTACACTAGGAGTCTGTCTGAGTAATCCGCGTGAGCCGGGAGATTTGCATGCGTTGTGCGACGGCGGCTTGTGTGGCCGGCATTTTCACCCTGAGTGCGCTGCAAGCCGCGGCCGGCGAAAACGCGACGCTGCCCTTGCACGAGTGCCGGCTCGAGCATCCGCTCAGACTGACATCGGTCGCCGCCCGCTGTGGCGTACTGCCGGTGGCGGAGGATCCCGCGCATCCGGCCGGCAGACTCATCGACCTGAGCGTGGCGGTCGTGCCCGCACTCAACCGCCGTTCGGCGGCGGCCCCGCTGTTCCTGCTGGCGGGGGGACCGGGCCAGTCCGCCACCGATCTGTATACGAGCTATGCGGCCGCCTTCGCAAGGATCAATCGCAATCACGACATCGTGCTGGTCGATCAGCGCGGCACCGGCAGATCCGCGCCGCTCGCCTGCAGCTACCCCGACGATTGGCGGGAATCGGGCGAGACAGGGCCGGCGCTGCGCGAGGCGACGCTCGCGTGCCTGCAAAAATTCGGTGATCGCGTGCGCTATTACACCAGCAGCGTCGCCGTCGGCGACCTCGAACTGGTGCGCCGTGCCCTCGGCTATCGGGTAATCGATCTGTACGGCGCATCCTACGGCACGCGCGTGGCGGAGCTCTACATGCGGCGCTATCCGCAGTGGACGCACGCCGTCATTCTGGATGGCGTGACCTACCCCCAACAGGCGATCGGCCCGGACACGCCGTTGGACGGCGAGCGGGCCTTGCAACTCGTGGTGGCGCGCTGCCGCGCCGCGCCCGATTGTGCAGGCGCCTATCCGGAATTGGGTCAGGACCTCGACACGCTGCGGCGCAGATTCGGGCCACAGAAATCGGCGCTGACCCTGAGCGACCCCAGCAGCGGCCGGCCGCTCGAGGTGGAATTCAACCGCAGCATGTTGAGCGCCGCATTGCGCTTCCTCTCCTACAACGCGACCGCGGCCTCCTTGCTGCCGACGTTGATCCATCAGGCTGCAGTCGGAAATCTCGCGCCTCTGGCCGCGGAGACCGTGATGATGGCGCGTCAGATCGGCGACCAACTGGCGAGCGGAATGCAGAACAGCGTGATCTGCAGCGAGGACGTGCCATTCTACGAGTCAAGCGCCATCGATCGGCAGCGGATTGCCGAAACCTACCAGGGGACCGATCAGCTGGACGGGCTCCTGGAAATCTGCAGGCTCTGGCCCAGGGGCCCGGTGGACCCCGACTTGCACGCTGCCTTGCACAGCAGCGTGCCAAGCCTTTTGCTCTCCGGCGATGCGGATCCGGTCACGCCGCCGCGCGATGCCGAGCGTCTCGCGGCGGGGCTCGGGCGGTACCGGCACCTCGTGTTGAGCGGCGAGGGCCATGGCCAATTGGCGACCGGCTGCGTCCCGACGCTGATGGCCGAGTTTCTCGATGCCGCCGATCCGCTCGCGCTCGACGCGGCGTGTCTCGAGCGCAATCATCCGCCGGCGTTTTTCGTGGGCTTGACCGGACCTGCACCGTGATCGAGGCGGACTCCCTCTGCAAGCGATTCGGAGCGATCGAGGCGGTGCGCGAGGTCTCCTTCGTCGCGCGCGACGGCGAAATCACGGGCCTCCTGGGAGCCAACGGAGCGGGCAAGTCGACCACCTTGCGAATGTTGTACGGCGTGCTGGCGCCGGACAGCGGGAGCGCCCGGATCGATGGCATCGACATTCGCGGCGAAACCTCCGCCGCGCGTGCGCATCTCGGCGTACTGCCGCATGCGACCGGCCTGTACGGCAATTTGAGCGCGCGCGAAAACATCGAGTATTTCGCTGCACTCCAGGGCATTCCCCGCGCGCGCCTGCGTGAGCGCACGGCCGAACTCGCCGGCGGCCTCGCCATGGAGGGTTTCCTCGAGCGCAGCGCCAAAGGCTTGTCCCAGGGACAACGCATCAAAGTCGCCTTGGCGCGGGCACTGGTGCATGACCCCGCAAATCTCGTGCTCGATGAGCCGACCAACGGCCTCGATGTGATGGCGATCCGCGGCTTGCGCGACATGCTGCTGACGTTGAAGTCGCAGGGCCGCTGCATCCTGTTCTCCTCGCATGTGATGCAGGAAGTGGCGGCGCTCTGCGACCGTGTCGTCATCGTTGCGCACGGACGCGTCCTCGCGCAGGGCACCCTGCAGTCGATTCGCGAGACGAGCGGCGCCTCCTCGCTGGAAGAGGCATTTTTGCAGGTGCTCGGTTCTTCCGAGAGTCTGTCCTGATGCGCGCCCTGCTCACTGTGTGCCGCAAGGAATTTCTGGAGAATCTGCGCGATCGGCGCACGTTGATATCGGCGCTGTTGTTCGGCCCGCTGTTCGGTCCGCTGCTGTTCGGCGCGATGGTGTCGAGAATGCTCCATCAGACCGTGCTCGAGTCGGACGAACCGTTGCAGATCACCATCGCCGGCGGCGAACGCGCACCGAACCTCGAACGCTACCTGGAGTCCCAGGGCGTCAAGCTCAGAAACGCCCCGCTGTCGGAAAGCGCGGCGCGCGCGGCCGTGCGAGCCGGGTCGGCGGCCGTGGTGCTGATCGTTCCGCCGGACTATGCCGGGCGATTCGCAGCGGCGCAGCCCGCGCCGCTGCTGCTGGTGGCCGACAGTTCGGATTCGCAAAACCGCAAGAGTGCGGATCGGGTGCGCGGGCTGCTCGCGAATTACAGCGGCGCCCTCGCGCAGCAGCGCCTGCAGGTCCGCGGGGTCTCGCCGCTGCTTGCACTGCCGATCGCGGTCAACGAGCTCGACGTCGCGACACCGGCCGGCCGCGCCGTGGTGGTGCTTGGTTTCATGACGTATTTCGTGCTGTTCGCGGTGCTCATGGGAGGGCTGTATCTGGCCATCGATGCGACCGCGGGCGAACGCGAACGTGGCTCTCTCGAGGCGCTGCTCAGCCTGCCGGTGCCACGCGCAGCGCTGGTGGGCGGAAAAATTCTCGCCACGTGCGCCTACATGTGCCTGTCGCTTGCCATCAGCCTCACCGCTTTCGTCTGCGTATTTCGCTTCGTGCCGCTCGAGCGGCTCGGCATGAGCGCCAACCTCGGCGCGGGTACCGCGCTCGCGTTCTTCGCCATTTGCCTGCCGTTCATACCCCTGGGCGCGACTCTCATGACGCTGGTCGCCTCCTTCACACGCAGCTATCGCGAAGCGCAGACCTATCTGACCAGCGTGCTGCTGGTGCCGACGTTGCCGATCGCCTTTGCGAGCATTTACTCGCTGAAGGCCAAGAGTTCGCTCATGCTCATCCCGTCGTTGAGCCAGCATCTGCTCATGACGAGCATCTTGCGCGATGAACCAATTGCGCCCACCGACATCCTCGTGTCCGCTGCCTCCGCACTCGGCTTGGCGTTTCTATTGTTCATCTTGACGGCGAGGCACTGGCGCCGCGAAACTATGCTGGGTTGAGGCGGAGACCGCAGGCATTTGCTGTAAGAGCTTTAGGCAATTCGCGTATAGGCGTTTTCCTACTGAACGCGTATAAAGCAAGCGGCCCATTCGATCGACGGGGGAAGATCATCCATGATACACGCGTACGCACGAGCGAATATTCTGGTATTTCTGGCTGTTTTAGCCGTTTCCTCGCTGACGATGATCTGGCTGTTTTGGCATCACCCGCTGAAGACCGCGGTTGCCACCATCGCGGTTCTGGCCGCGCTCGGAATCTCCGCGCGGCTCGCGCGCTCCATCGAAACCGACAACAATTCCGAACTGGATCGGGGCGAACCGGGAATTTGAACGGGCCGCGCCTGTCGCCGATTGGCGACATGTCGCAAGATGGCGACATCATTTTCCAATGCAAAAGCTCCCGAAGATTGCGCTCAGCAACTCTTCGCTGCCGAACTCGCCTGTAATCTCGCCGAGCGCCTGCTGCGCAAGCCGCAGGTCCTCGGCGAACAACTCGAATGCCCGCGTAGCGCGCAATTGCGCGGCGGCACCCTCGACGAGGGCGCGCGCGCGCGCCAGGGCATCAAGATGCCGGCGGCGGGCGGCAAACGCGCCTTCGGTCGAGTCGTGATAACCCGCGCTCGCTTTGAGGTGTTCGCGCAGCAACTCGATGCCTGCGCCCGTTCGTGCACTCAGTGAAATTTGGGCTGCAGCGGCGTCCCCTTCGGCGAGGTGCGCCGGGGCGCCGGTCAGATCGATCTTGTTGAACACGAAAGTCACCGGGACGCCCGCCGGCAACTCTTCGAGCGCCGCGCGCTGCGCCGCGGACTGATCGCCGGCCCGGCTTGCGTCCAGCACGTAGAGGATGCGATCGGCGCGGCGCATCTCGCTTCCGGCGCGGCGAATCCCCTCCTCTTCCGCGGCATCGGCAGCCGCACGCAGTCCCGCGGTGTCGACCAAGTTCAGCGGCAAGCCGTCGAGGTGCAGTTGCTGGCGCAGCACGTCGCGAGTCGTTCCCGGCGCCGGGGTGACGATCGCAACATCATCGCCCACCAGGCGATTGAGCAGGCTCGATTTGCCGGCGTTGGGCCTGCCGGCAATCACCACGGTCAGGCCTTCGCGCAGCAGCGCGCCCTGCCGAGCCGCCGCAAGGATCGAGTCGAAGGCGCCGAAGATGTGCGCCAGTCTCGAACTGATGGCCGGAGCGGACAGAAAATCGATTTCCTCATCCGGGAAATCGATCGCCGCTTCGACATAGGCGCGCAATTCCGTGAGCTGCAACTGCAGTTCCTCAATGCGCGCCGAGAGTTCTCCGCTCATCGAGCGCACCGCCGCTTTCGCGGCCGCCGCTGTGCTCGCGCCGATCAGATCGGCCACGGCCTCGGCTTGCGCGATGTCGATCTTGCCGCTCAAAAAGGCGCGCTCGCTGAACTCGCCCGGCCGCGCCATCCGGCATCCGAGCTCGAGCGCACGCTGCAGCAGCAGATCCATGACGAGCGGGCCGCCGTGCCCCTGCAGTTCCAAAACGTGCTCACCGGTGAACGATTGCGGACAGGGGAAAAACACGGCGAGGCCTTGATCGATGCTATCGCCGCGAGCATCGAGAAAATTGACCAGGCGCGCGCGGCGCGGCAGCAGTTGCATGCCGAGAATCGCGCGCGCTATCCGCGGTACCTCCGGGCCGGAAACCCGGACGATGCCGACGGCGCCTCGCCCCGAGGGGGTCGCCATGGCGACTATGGTGTCGGCGGAGATCACTGCGCTAGTTTACGAGAGGCCGCACGTGCGTACACCAAAGCAGTGCAACCGCCGCCGCCGTGGAACAACCGCGCCGGTGCGGGCGGCCGAGGACTCCAGGGGCTCCCTTAGGAGCGCTGCTTGCCCGCCTCGGCCTGCACCACCTGGTTCACGCGCCACTGCTGCACGATCGACAGCACCGTATTGGTCAACCAATAGAGCACCAAGCCGGAGGGGAACCACGCCATCATCGCGGTCATGACCAGCGGCATGAACTGCATGATCTTGGCTTGCATGGGATCGGGAGGTGCCGGATTCAGCTTGAACTGCGCGAACATGGCGCCGCCCATCAACAGCGGCAGCACGAAATACGGGTCGCGCGAGGACAGATCGTTGATCCACATCATGAACGGTGCCTGGCGCATTTCCACACTTTCAAGGAGCACCCAGTAGAAGGAAATGAAGAACGGAATCTGCACGACCATTGGCAGGCAGCCGGCGAGCGGATTGATCTTCTCGCGCTTGTACAAATCCATCATCGCGCGGCCGAGCTTTTCGCGATCGTCCTTGAAGGTTTCTTGAATCTGTTTCATGCGCGGCGCCACCGCGCGCATCTTCGCCATCGAACGTCCGCTCGCCTGGCTCAGCGGGTAGAACAACAGCTTGATCAGCGCGGTCACTATGATGATGGACCAGCCCCAATTACCGATGATGCCGTACACCCACTTGAGCGTGGCGAACAGCGGCTGTGCAATCACCGTGAGCAATCCGTAGTCGGCGGTACGCTCGAGACGCGGCCCGGTCGCCGCCAATTGCGACTGCAATTTCGGACCGATGAACAGCTTTTCCTGAAATTCGGCTTGTGCTCCCGCGGCCACTTGCTTGAACGGGCCGGTTGCGCTCAGCAGATATTCGTGCTCCTGCACCTGCAGGCGATAGTGATACGGCTGATTCGGCGGCGGTATGACCGCCGATACGAAATGGTGCTGCAAGGAGGCGAGCCAGCCGTCGGTGATGGCTTCGGAGAACTTACTGTCCGTTTCATTCTCGACCTTGAGATCGCGGGCTTTCTTGCCGTCGAACACGGCGGGTCCCTTGAATGAGTAAGTCTCGACGTCGAAATACGAGCGCGATGGATGTTCCCAGTGGCGCAGGATCTGCGCGTACGAGGCGAGGCTACGGGGTGCATCGCCCGCGTTGTGCACCTCGTACACGAGATCGACGGCGTACCAGCCGCGCCTGAAGACGAACGTCTTGGTCACGGTCAGGCCGTGGCCGTCCGTCCAGGTCATCGGCACGCGTAATTCCGCCGCTCCGGACGGCAACACATAGGAGTTCTGCGGCGACGTCCAGGTCGCGAGGTGCGTGGGAGCGGCTTCGCCCGCGCCGCCGACGAGGCCGCTCTGCAGGAGATAGAGCGTTTCCGGGACGGTATTCTCCAGCCGCACCGGTACGTTGGGTGTGTCCTTGTGCAGCGGATACTGCGGGAGGTCCGCGCCGGCGATCTCGCCGCCCTTCAGGTTGATGGACAGATCGAGGACGTCTGTTTCGACGTGCAACGTCGGGGATGCGGAAGGTTGCGCTGCGGTTTCGGGGGCCGCGGCCGGCGGCGTCGCCTGCAATCCCGGCGTGGCCGTGACCGCAGGCGGATTCGGCGATTCAGCCCTGGGTACCGAATCGGCGAGTGTCTGTGCGGCGCCCGGGGCACCGGCGGCGGATTGCCCGGCGGCGACCACGGCCGGCTCGCGGTAATCATGCATCCACGCTTCGTAGTTGAGATACAAGAT
Source organism: uncultured Gammaproteobacteria bacterium (assembly GCA_963843295.1). GTDB lineage: Bacteria > Pseudomonadota > Gammaproteobacteria > Steroidobacterales > Steroidobacteraceae > Bog-1198. The sequence continues at coordinate 20,115 of CAWJJP010000014.1, forward strand.
CGCCGCAAAGGCGACCCAAAGCATGACGCGAGTATTAGGCATTGATCAATCTCTTGTCGGTCACGGGCTTGTCCGGCACGGGGTCGTAGCCGCCCGCGGTGAAAGGATGGCAGCGGAGCAGCCGCTTCAGCCCGAGCCATGTGCCGCGCGAGACCCCATACCGCTCGATCGCGGTGTGTGCATAGCAAGAGCAGGAGGGATGGAACCGACAGCACGGCCCGAGCAGCGGACTCAAGGTCAGCTGATAGAGACGGATGATCGCCATCAGGACTTGACGCATGGCGCTACCATTCTCGGGCAATGCTCTTCCAATGGTTGCTCAGGCTGGCACGAAGGGCGGTGGTGCCGGCGAGCCGTGCGGCATCACGCGCGGCAACTGTGACATCGACGGGAGGTAGAGCATGTTGGTTCAGTCGAAACGATTCCCGGGTCAGGCGCTTGATGCGATTCCGAGCGACGGCGGTACCGAACGTACGCGTCGCTATCGCCAATCCCAGCCGCGGATAAGTCTCATGGTTGGCCAGCACCGACAAGCTAAAATACGTATCGGCAAATCGTTTGCCGCGCTGCCTCACTTGGCGAAATTCGGCCGGCTGATGCAAACGCTTGCGCGGCTCGAACGTCAGTTTACGGATCGCTAGACAGCCTTCCGGGATCCCCGTCAGGGGCAGAGACGCTTACGGCCCTTCGCGCGGCGCCGAGCAAGCAAACGCCGACCGCTCTTGGTGGCCATGCGTGCACGAAATCCATGGGTGCGGGCACGATGCAGGTTACTCGGATTGAAGGTACGTTTCATAGCGCAGCTTAAGCTAAAAAGTATTGTGCAAATCAACGAACTGGCTGATTTGCGAAAGGCGGCAAGGGTACTGAGCGAGCGCTAATGTGTCAATAGACGCACCGGCAAGTTGGAGCTAGACTTCGTGCCCTTTCGTTTTATTTGCCCCTTGCCGCCTGTAGGAGAGCGCTCTTGTCGGAGTCGCTATGGAACCGCTGTCTGCGCGTGCTCGAGAGCGAACTCCCGATGCAGCAGTTCAACACGTGGGTGCGCCCCTTGCAGGCGATCGAGCGCGATGGGGAGATCAAGCTTCTGGCCCCGAATCGCTACGTGATCGAGTGGCTGGGCGACAACTCGCTGCCTCGAATCAAGGAATTGATCCGCGAATTTGCGGTCGGCGCAATTCCCGATTTGGTGTTGGATGTGGGTACGCGCCCCGGCGTGGTTCCCGCCGCGGCCATGCTCAATGGCGCGGCGGGCGACCTCGGGCTCGCCACCAAGACCCGACGCCTGCCACCCTGCGTTTTGGGCAGTCGGATCAATGCGGATTTCACCTTTGAGAGCTTCGTCGAAGGCAAGAGCAACCAGCTCGCCAAGGCGGCCGCGATCCAGGTGGCTGGCAACCCGGGCAAGGCGTACAACCCGTTGTTCATTTACGGTGGCGTCGGTTTGGGGAAGACCCATTTGATGCATGCCGTCGCGAACAGACTCAAGGAACGTAATTCCGAGGCACGGCTCGCGTACGTTCACAGTGAGCGCTTCGTCAGCGACATGGTGAAGGCTCTGCAGCACAACACCATCAACGACTTCAAGACCGCCTATCGTTCGCTCGATGCGCTGATGATCGACGATATTCAATTTTTCGCGGGAAAGGATCGCTCGCAGGAGGAATTCTTTCATACCTTCAATGCGCTGCTCGAGAGCCAGCAACAGGTGATCCTGACGTGCGATCGATATCCAAAGGAAGTGGACGGTCTCGAGGAGCGCTTGAAATCACGCTTCGGCTGGGGATTGACCGTTGCGATCGAGCCGCCCGAGCTCGAGACCTGTGTGGCGATTCTCATGAGCAAGGCGGCGATGGCGCATGTGGATTTGCCGGAGGAAGTGGCATTCTTCATCGCCAAACGTATCCGCTCGAACGTACGTGAACTGGAGGGGGCGCTGCGGCGGGTGGTTGCAACGTCGAATTTCACCGGTCGGCCGATCACGCTCGAATTTGCCAAGGAGGCGCTGCGCGACCTGCTCGCGCTTCAGGAGAAACTGGTCACCGTGGAAAATATTCAAAAAACCGTGGCGGAGTACTACAAGATTCGAATCGCGGATTTGTTATCGAAGCGGCGCAGCCGATCGATCGCGCGGCCGCGGCAGGTGGCCATGGCGCTTGCGAAGGAATTGACCAATCACAGTTTGCCGGAAATCGGCGATGCGTTCGGTGGTCGCGACCATACCACCGTGCTGCACGCGTGCCGTCGGGTGAAGGAATTGCGGGAATCCGAAAGACGCATCGGCGAGGACTATATGAACCTGTTGAGAACCCTGGCCGGTTAGGGTCGGGGAAGCTGTGGGCAAAACTGTGGATAACTTTATCCACAGCTCAGTGACAGTTTGGCAACCGTTGGCGGACAGAGATCGAAGGGTACTTCGATGGCATGTAATATATTGATTATTAAAGTAGTTTTGGCCTTATCCACCTAAACGGGCTGCCTTCATAATCATAGTAATAATCTCTTTCAAGAATCTAAATCTAAGATAGTCGGATGGGTGAGCGCATGAAATTGACGGCTGAGCGGGAGAAATTATTGGCGCCTTTGCAGGCGGTCATCGGCGTCGTTGAGCGACGCCAGACCATGCCGGTGTTGGCAAACGTGCTGCTGAGCGTAAAGCAAGGGCAACTGTCCATCGCGGCCACTGATCTCGAGGTGGAATTGGTGGCGGCCACGGAAGTCACGGTGCAGGAGGCGGGCGATATCACGGTGCCGGGTCGAAAGTTCCTGGACATCCTGCGGGCCCTGCCTGAGAAGGTCGCCGTCGCAATGACGGTCGAGGGAGAAAAAGTAGTGCTCAAGGCGGGACGCAGCCGCTTTAGTTTGTCGAGCCTTCCGGCGGGGGAATTTCCGGTCGTCGATGACATCAACTCGCAGCAAACGGTGCAGATCGCGCGCAAGGAGTTGCTGCGCCTACTCGAGAAAACGCACTTTTCCATGGCACAACAGGATGTCCGGTATTACCTGAACGGCATGTTGTTGGAGATCGATGGGCCGATGCTGCGCGCGGTTGCCACGGACGGACACCGGCTCGCGCTGTGCGAAGCGTCCCTGGAGGTCAAGGCCAGGTCCTCGCAGCAGGTGATCGTGCCGCGCAAGGGCGTCCTGGAATTGCAGCGCGTGTTGACGGCGGAAGGGACTGCGGAAGTTGCCATTGGGACAAATCATGTTCGGGCTCAGATCGGCGATGTTCGCTTCACATCCAAGCTAATTGATGGTCGATTTCCGGAATATTCCCGCGTAATTCCAGCCGCTCCGGCCGCATCGATTCGTGCAGACCGGGACGTGCTTCGCCAAGCGCTGCAGCGTACGGCCATCTTGTCCAACGAGAAATATCGGGGTATTCGCATCACGGTGAAGAAAAACGCCATCACCGTGCAAGCCCATAATCCGGAACAGGAAGAGGCGGAGGAGGAGATCGAGGTCGTGTATGCCGGCGGCGATCTCGAGGTCGGCTTCAATGTGAATTACCTGCTCGATGCGTTGGCGGCCATCGATGGCCAGGAAGTGGAACTCGGGCTCACGGATAGCAATAGCAGTTGTTTGATCCGATCACCGGGCAACGCAAGTGCCCGCTATGTCGTTATGCCGATGAGGCTTTGAATCATGACCCTCCGGCGGGCGCAAGTGACGGATTTCCGTTGCCTGCGCCACGCCGATTTGGATCTCGATCCGCATTTTACGCTCATCAGTGGGCCGAACGCTTCGGGCAAGACCAGCGTGCTCGAGGCGCTATACGTCCTCGGCCGAGGGCGATCGTTTCGTACCCGCCGCTTGGAAACACTAATCCGCTCAGGGAAGCAGCGATTCATCGTCTTCGGCGAGGTTGAATTAGCTGGGGGTCGGATCCCCATGGGCATCGAGGGATCGGCCGAGGGGGTCCGTGCCAGAATCCACGGCGATCGCGTTTCGTCGCTCGCCGACCTCGCGGCGATACTCCCCGTTCAGATCATCGATCCGGAAATTCACCGCCTGATCGAGGAAGGTCCCAGCCGCCGCCGCCAGTTTCTCGATTGGGGGGTGTTCCACGTGGAACCCCAATTCGTGGCGCACTGGCAAGGATATCAGCAGGCTCTCAAGCAGCGGAATGCTGCGCTTCGGGCGCGCCTGCCGCAGGGCATGGTCACCGCATGGGATGGGGAGTTGGTTCGATACGGCGAATTGCTCTCGGAGGCGCGGCGCCGATACGTCGAGCGCCTGGAGCGAGAGGCGCGGCCCCTCTGTGGGACCCTCCTGGGCGCAGAGCTGACGCTGGGGTTTCGGGCCGGCTGGTCTCCAAACGAGGGACTCGGCGAGGCGCTGGCGCGCAACTGGACCCAGGATCAGGAATTCGGAACGACCCAGGTAGGACCTCAACGGGCGGAAGTGGCCATCCGGCTCGAGGGCATCCCCGTCAAGGATCGAGTTTCGCGTGGCCAGCAAAAGCTCCTGGCGGCGGCCCTGCTGATATCCCAGCTGAAAATGTTTCCTGCCGACGCCCCGGTACGTCCGACGTTGCTTCTGGATGACCCAGCCGCGGAATTGGATGAGGAAAGACTCGGCACGCTAATACAAGAGGTCCGGGCGCAGGCCGTGCAACTCGTAGTGACAACACTGCACGGCGGATTTCCGGCCTTTGGGGAGCCCGGCCGCCACTATGTATTGGATTCCGGGACACCCAGGTCGGTTGCGGCCACGGACTCGCCAGAGCGCGCAGGCTGAGGGCGCGAGGCCCGCTGTTCCACGTGGAACAGCCTCTGGCCCAGTCCTCGGCGCTATGGGCGCTGCTCGGGCAGGGACATCGAGCCGAGGGAACCGGTCTTCGAAGAGGAGCGATCAAACGTTTCCGCGGGAGCGCTGCGGCTGACCATGCGCAGCCGGCTGTACTAGGACAGCTGATAGGTCAGCATGCCAATCGCCGCACGTAGCCCCGGGGGCCTGATCTTGCTATTCAGAGTGCCGACCTCCGGGCCGCACCCCTATGCATCCTCGCAGAGCCCTTGAATTCGCGCCGCTTCGCTGCGACGTGCAAGGACCTCTGCGTCGCAAAAAGCCCTGAGGAAGGCGATGTTTCAAGGCGGCTCGCATCATGTCAAATACGATGGCGATATAGCAGTCTTGTCGGCCGCAAATCGTCGATGCAAGTAATTGATTTATATAAGATAATTTGCACTGTGTGATTCGTTATTATGGCTAAAAACTGTTAGAATGCGAGATCTTCCACCAGGATGTGCCATGCCCGATAACGATATCTATGATTCTAGTAAAATCAAAGTCTTAAAAGGTCTCGACGCAGTTCGCAAACGTCCGGGAATGTACATAGGGGATACCGATGACGGCAGCGGCCTGCACCACATGGTGTTCGAAGTGGTGGACAACGCCATCGACGAGGCTCTGGCGGGCCATTGCGATCGTGTAGTCGTCACCATCCACGCCGACGAGTCGGTCACGGTATCCGACAATGGGCGCGGCATCCCGGTGGACATTCACAGCGAGGAAGGCGTGTCCGCAGCCGAAGTCATCATGACGGTGCTCCACTCGGGGGGTAAGTTCGACGACAGTTCCTACAAGGTCTCAGGAGGCCTGCACGGCGTCGGTGTCTCGGTGGTCAATGCGTTGTCGGACTTCCTCGAGTTGAATATCCGCCGCGACGGCAAGCTGCACCGTCAGGAATATCGCCTCGGCGAACCCCAAGCCCCGCTTGCCGCCATCGGCGATACGCAGGAGCGCGGTACGACGCTACGCTTCAAGCCGAGCTCGAAAATCTTTACCAACATTTCGTTCAACTACGACACGTTGGCAAAGCGTCTGCGCGAGTTGTCCTTTCTCAACTCCGGAGTTCGCATCGAACTCGTGGACGAGCGCGACGAAAAGTCGGAAGTGTTTCAGCACGAAGGCGGGCTGGCTGCGTTTGTCAGCTATTTAAATCGCAGCAAGACACCGGTGCACGATACGGTGTTGTGGTTTCAAACGCGCGACGGCAACACGCAGGTGGAAGTCGCGATGCAGTGGAACGATTCGTATCAGGAGAGCATGTATTGCTACACGAACAACATTCCGCAAAAGGACGGAGGCACTCATCTCGCCGGCTATCGTGCCGCGCTGACTCGTACGCTCAATAATTACATCGAGAAAGAACTCGCAGCGAAGAAGGAAAAAATAGCCACGACCGGCGATGACGCGCGTGAAGGGCTCACTGCAATTTTGTCCGTGAAGCTGCCCGACCCCAAGTTTTCTTCGCAGACCAAGGACAAATTGGTCTCCTCGGAGGTCAAAGGCGTGGTCGAGTCGGCGGTCGCGGAGCGACTGGAGGAATTTTTATTGGAGCATCCGCAAGAAGCGCGCGCGATCGTGAACAAGATTCTCGAGGCCGCGTATGCGCGCGAGGCCGCCCGCAAGGCGCGCGAAATGACACGGCGAAAAGGCGCGCTCGACATTGCCGGCCTGCCCGGCAAACTGGCGGACTGTCAGGAAAAAGATCCCGCGCTCTCCGAGATGTTCCTGGTCGAGGGAGATTCCGCGGGCGGTTCCGCAAAGCAAGGTCGCGACCGGCGCACGCAGGCCATCCTGCCGCTCAAGGGTAAGATTCTGAACGTCGAGAAAGCCCGCTTCGACAAGATGTTGGCCTCCGCCGAAGTGGGGACACTGATCACGGCGTTGGGTTGCGGGATCGGCCGCGACGATTTCAACGTCGACAAGTTGCGTTACCACCGCATCATTTTAATGACAGATGCCGATGTCGATGGATCGCACATCCGCACCCTGTTGCTGACATTCTTCTATCGCCAGATGCCGATCCTGATCGAGCGCGGCCACATCTACATCGCGCAGCCGCCGTTGTACAAGGTCAAGAAGGGCAAGCAGGAATACTACGTCAAGGACGACTTGGAATTGAATGCGTTGCTGCTCAACACGGCGATCGAAGACGCGGCGCTGCACGTCAGTGCAGAGGCCCCGCCCATGTCGGGCTTGGGCCTCGAATCCCTGGCGCGCAAATACGTCGAAGTGCAGAGCATCGTGCGCCGCTGGGCGCGCCGCTACGATGAGCGGTTCCTCGAGCAGCTTTTGTACATGCCGACGCTCAGCCCCGATTCGTTCGATCACATCGATCGGCTCAAGGATTGGTGCCGCGATCTGGAAATGCGGCTCAACTCGCTCGACGATGTCTCGCGCCGCTACCGCGTGAATGTGCAGACGCTTGCCGCCGGGGGCCATCGCATCGACTTGCAGCGCTTCGAGCATGGCTTGGTCTCCGAACGCCACATTCCGCGGGAGTTCTTCGATTCGGCGGAGTATCTGCGCATCGCCGAACTCTCACAGACCTTGAGCGATTTGATGGGGCCGGGTGCGTTCATTTCTCGGGGGGGCGAGCGACAGGAAATCGCCAGCTTCAAGGGTGCGATGAACTGGCTGTTCGAGCAGGCGAAGAAAGGTCAGAGCATCCAGCGCTACAAGGGGCTGGGTGAAATGAACGCGGACCAACTATGGGACACGACCATCAATCCGGAGACTCGGCGCCTGATGCAAGTGCGCATCGAGGATGTGGTTGCGGCGGACGACATTTTCACCACGTTGATGGGCGATGCGGTCGAACCGCGGCGCGAGTTCATCGAAAAGAACGCCCTGCAGGTATCGAACCTGGACATTTAGCGGGACCGCGACGCCACGGGCCCCGCTACACGCGCCAGCGGCGCTGCTCTCCTATCGGCAAATCGTAGCCCGAGAGGAAGGCGGCGAGCCGCTCTCCTTCAGCTGCCGCGTCGAGGTCCGGCTGGATGAGGTGTCTGGGCGGCGGCGCCACACCGCGGTGTCGCAGCAGGGGAGACAGGCGGCGCCAGTGTAGTCCGCCACCCCGCTCACCGCGCAGAGCGATGGCCACCACCGCATAGCCGTGGTGCACGTACTCGGCGACCTGGTCGGCGATCGCGGCAAGCAGAGGACCGTGCTCGCCCGGTGGGGGCAACTGCAGCACACCGTAGCCGCAAGCCTCCAGTACGTCGAGCGGATCGGGCGACGTCGTGCGGGCCCCGGCTGGCGGATTGATCAGTGCGTCGGGCACCAGCGCCATTCGCCAGCCGCGTGCATCGCCGCTCACGGCGGCGTCGAATCATCGCCACGCGAGCCCGCGGCGGCTTCGCGACCATCCAAGAACAGCTCGAGGTCACGGCGCGAGCCGGCTTCATCGTAGCGGCCCATGTCCAGTGCCCAGCCGGTTGCCGGCAGCGGTGGCAGGCCACGTCGCATCAGCTCAGCCTCCAATTCCTCGATCCACACGCCCGGGCGCGGAACAATTTCCCAGTCATCTTCCGGCCGATTGGGCCGGCCGCCCCAATCAGGCTTGCTGGAAGTAAAGCGCACGCCAGTTGACGGGCTGCCGTCGAGGCCGATCAGAATCACCTCGTCGCCCCGGCGTAGATACTGCTCGATCAGCGGCGCAATGGCCTGTGCCAGGCGTCGGCAGTGGGCGCGATAGGCGGGGGTGTCATATTGCTCATAGACGCCCCACCAACGTCGCACACCAGCGAAGGCCAGCTCGGGACAGGGCAGCTGCTGTAGAAGGTAACCGCGACTGCGCAGAGCCTCCACCACCGGATTGACCAGCCCCCGATAGCGGGCGCCCTCGCAGACCTTGGCGTTCTGGTTCAACAGGCAGTTGGCGACCAGCGCCACCTTGCGCGGCGGATCCTGCTCTGCCCGTGGCTCTGTAACGCGCGACTTGGCGCCCGTCACGGTCTGCCCTCCACGGGGAGCGGCGGTAAATCGAATAGCGCGCGCTCTTCGGCGCGCGTGAGAACTTGATCGAGCCATGAGCGCAACAGCTGCGCATCCATCTGACCTTCCTTGGCCTTCTGCATGACGAGCGCGCCGACCAGCATTTTGCGTCGGGTTTCGGCCTTGCGTTCGCGTTGGGCTGCGATCGCACGCTTGCGGGCATCAATGTGCTGCTGCCGAACTTTCAGCTGCGTCAGCCGCTCCTGGAGGGTCGATATTTGCTCGTCGAGTTTGGCCATGATTGATTCTCGCATGAGGACACCGTAGAGTCATCCACGTGTCAAATGCACTTATACATCGATAGATCATTGGCCATCTATCATCTATCGGCGACGGTGATCTCCAGGGCTCGTGGGCAACGGATCGTCGCTGTCGCCGCCGCCCGCTCCGCGTCGCGTCTCCGCGATGCACGCTACGGCATCATCCACAATCATGCGCGCAAGCACGGTGTCGCGCACACGGAGATCATGACGCCGGCCGGCGCGCCCCCTTGGGCACAAGATCGTGAGGCATTATGGAATCGCGTCGAGGCGGCGGAGCACCGATGGGATTCGCAGCTTGCGCGCGCCATCGAAGTGGGTTTACCCGTCGAGCTCTCGCACGAGCAGGGAGTCGCGCTCATGCGCGAATATCTCGCCCATGAGTTCGTGGAGCACGGCATGATCGCTGATTTCAGCATTCGCCGCAGCGACCCGAAGAATCCCCACGCCCACGTGTTACTGACCCTGCGCCCGGTGACGGCATCGGGATTTGGGCCCAAAGCGCGGCATTGGAACCGCAAGTCCAATCTTCTCGCGTGGCGCACCGCCTGGGCGGAGCGGGCCAATCGACATTTGGCGCACGCCGGACATGATGTGCGCATCGATCATCGGACGCTCGAGGCACAACAGATCGAGCTCACGCCTGCGCGCCGAATCGGACTCGGCCGGCCGCTCCCGCCGCAGCAGACATTGCCGCACCACTGGCAAGAGCGGATCGCCGAGCAGCAGCGGATCGCGGAGCAAAACGGCGGGATCATCCTCGAGGACCCAACGGTGGCAGTTCGCGCCTTCGCCCTGCAACGTGCGACGTTCACCCGCCAAGAGCTCGCGGAATTCCTCGCGCCGCGCACGGGGAATGCGGCGCAGCTCGAGGCGGCGATGCAGGCGATCATGAACTCGGCCGAGGTCCTGCCGCTCGATTCGGGAACTGAAGGCGACCGCCGCTTCACGAGTAAACACCGCCTTGAGGCACAGCAGTCGTTGGCAAAGCGGGCGACCGCCATGGCGATGCGGCGCAGCCGGGGCATGGGTCAATCACCCACCACGCCGGCCTCGGTCGACGCACTATCTGCCGGGGAGCGCGCGGCGTTCGACTACCTGATGACCGGCGGTGACCTCAAGGCGCTCGTTTGGGGAGCGAGCGAAGGCCGCGAGAAATTGCTCAGCGCGGCGCGCGAGGCATGGCAGGTCCAAGGACTCAGGGTGCTCAGCATCGAGTCCCGATCCCTGACGGAGCATGACTGGCTGATGGCGAATCCACTCACCCGCGACGACGTTCTCATCGTAGGGGGGGTCGACATGATCGGTTTCAAGGAGCTGGAACGACTGCTCGTCGGCGTCGACAAGATTCGCGCGAAGCTCGTGCTGATTTGCGATGAAGAACGTCTCGCGACCATGAGTCCGATACCACGGTCGCTTCTGTGGACTTCCCAGCGCGCGCCCGAGCGCGCACCATGAACGCGATGCCTGGCACAAACGGCGCCCATGCCCTCGTCTGGATGCTGCTCGCGCTCTCCGCGTGCACGCACCACAGCGGCGATTCGACGGCGGCCGATGGCGCCGCAACTCCCGGCTCGCGGTCCGACAGCGAGAAAGTACTCAACATCTATTCCTGGGCGGATTACATCGCGCCCGAAACCGTTCCCAACTTCGAACGGGAAACCGGGATCAAGGTTCGCTACGACACTTACGACAATAACGAGGTGCTGGAAACGAAACTGCTGACCGGCCACACGAATTACGATGTGGTGGATCCGACGGAATCGTTTTTTGACCGGCAAATGCGCGCCGGTGTGTATCAGAAGCTCGACAAGAGTGCGCTTCCGAACCTCGGCAACACGGACCCGGACATCATGCGCAGGATGGCCGTGCATGATCCCGGCAACTTATATGCGGTCCCGTACATGTGGACCACCACCGGACTCGGCTACAACGTCGATCAGGTGCACGCCCGGCTCGGCGCGAATCCCTCCGACAGTTGGGGACTGCTCTTTGACCCGAGTTCCGCGGCGAAGCTGCAAGAGTGCGGAATCGCGATCATCGATTCGCCCATGGATGTCTTCGCAGCCGCAATCATCTACTTGGGACACGATCCCAACCGGTTAGACCCCGCGGATGTGACCGGCGCATCGGAGGTGTTGCGCAAGATACGGCCCTTCATCCGCACGATCGACCCCGCCCAATACATCACCGACCTCGCCAACGGCAGTGCGTGCATCGCGCTCGGCTGGTCGGGGGATGTCGAGCAGGCGCGCAGCCGCGCGAGGGACGCGAAGACCGGCGCCAACATCGCCTATCTGGTCCCGCGCGAGGGTGCGGTCATCACCTTGGACATGATGGCTATTCCGGCGGATGCACCGCATCCGCGCAACGCGCTCATGTGGTTGAATTACCTGATGCGCCCCGAGGTGATTGCCGGCGTCACCAATTACGTGAAATATCCCAATGGAAATTCAGCATCGCTCCCGCTCATCCGCCCCGAGATCCGCGAGGACGAAAGCATTTATCCCAGTGCGGCGACACATGCGCGACTGATCACCGCCAAGGCTCTGCCCCCGGACTATTCACGCCTGATCACCCGCGAGTGGACTCGGTTTCGGACCGGGTACTGATCTTCGACAATCCTGCCATGATGGCGCGGCGGACTTCCTCGGTGAGCTCCCTCGCATCCTTGCCCGCCGGGGCGATCGGCTCGCCGATGATCACGCGAACTGTGCCTGGCTTCTTCAGGAAGCCCCGTCGCGGCCAAAATTCCCCGGCATTGTGCGAGAGCGGCACCAGCAGTTTGCCGGTGGCGGTTGCCAACAGCGCACCGCTCACGCCGAACTTGCGCGTGGCGCCAGCCACCACGCGGGTGCCCTCCGGGAAAATGATGACCCAAAGACCATCGGCGAGCCGTTCCCTGCCCTGCTCGATCACTTGATGTACCGCGCGGTGTCCCTCGGCGCGATTGATTGCGATCGGCCGCAACAGCTTCAGGCCCCAGCCCACGAAGGGTATCCACAAGAGCTCTCTCTTCAGCACCCAGACCTGAGGCGGAAAGATGACGAAGTGCGCGACCGTTTCCCATGCGGAGGCATGGTTGCTCATGACGATGTGATTACCCGGCGGGATGTGTTCACGGCCCTCAACCGCGTATTTCAAACCGCAGAGCCGCTCGAGCATCCAAAACAGACAGCGAGCCCAGGAGCGGGCGATCTCGAAATGCCTGCGATAGGGGAGCCAGAAGCACAGTGCCATGAAGCCGCCGAACAGGCACGCCGATGCCATCATATATGTTGTGAAGAGCAACGAGCGGATGCGTTGCACGAACGCGTCAGCCCGGCAGGCGCGACAGATCGGCGACGGCAGTCAGCAACCGCTGTGCCTCGCGCAGCAGGGCAAGCCGATTGGCGCGCCGCTCGGAATTTTCATCCATCACCATGATGCGCTCGAAAAAGTCATCCACCGCGCCGCGCAGCCGGATCAGCGCACGCAAGCTCTGCGCATAATCGCGCGCGGCGACCGAATGCCCGACCGACCCGCGCAGCTCCGTCAGAATCTCGTGCAGCCGGCGCTCGGCGTCCTCGGTCAAGAGGCCGGGGTTCACGGCGGTGTCCCCCTCGGAGGGCGCTTTCTTCAGAATATTGGCGATGCGCTTGTTGATGGCGCTGAGGACGGCGGCATCCGGCAGCTGCAGGAACTGCTTGAGCGCCTGCAAGCGGGCATCGGCATCCAGCGGGGAATGCGGCCGCGCCGCAAACACGGCGTCGATCATCTCGGCCGTGGTTCCATCGGCACGCTCCAGCAACAATCCGCGGAACCGCTCGGCGATGAAGTCATAAACCTCATCCGTGACGGCGGCGCGGTGCACGGGTTGGGCGGCCGTGGATTCGTCGAGCAGTTCGTAGAGATCGAGATCCAATCGACCCTCGAGCAAAATGCGCAGGATGCCGAGCGCTGCGCGCCGCAAGCCAAACGGGTCCCGGGTGCCGGTGGGACGCTGCTCGATCGCAAATACGCCGACAAGTGTGTCGATCTTGTCGGCGAGCGCGAGCGTTTGACCAGTCTTGGTCGCCGGCAGGGCATCTCCCGCATACCGCGGCCGATAGTGCTCCTCGATCGCAAGCGCCGTTTCCCGCGGATAGCCCTGAGCCTCCGCGTAGTAGCGGCCCATGATTCCCTGCAGTTCCGGAAACTCACCGACCATGGCGGTCATGAGATCGGCCTTCGCGAGCTCGGCGGCGCGCACGACCTCGGGCCCGGCGCCGATTTGGCGGCCGATGACCTGCGCCAAGGATTTCACGCGGTGCGTCTTCTCGGCATAGTTGCCGAGCTTCGCCTGGTAGGTCACTCCACGAAGGTTGGCGGCGTGAACCTCGAGCGGAATCTTAAGGTCTTGTTCCCAGAAGAATGCCGCATCGCTCAGACGCGGCCGCACCACGCGCTCGTTGCCTTCCCGAACCTTGTCAGGGTCGCGGCTCTCGATGTTGCTCACCGTGACGAAGCCGCCCGTCAGCTTGCCATCCGGGCCTTCGATGGCGAAATAGCGTTGGTGATCCTGGATCGTGGCGATCACGACTTCGCGCGGCAGCGACAGGAAGCGTTGCTCGAACCGGCCGACGATCGGCACCGGCCATTCGACCAGGGCCGTCACCTCATCCAGCAGCGCACTCTCGATCAGCGCAGCACCGCCGCTTTGCGCGGCGGCGGCCGTCACACCCTCGCGTATGGCTTCGCGGCGGACGCTGAAATCCGCGACGACCTTCGCGCGGCGCAGCCGGCCCTCGTAGCCTGCGGGGGACTTGAGCGAGATTGGGCGCGGAGAGTGGAAGCGGTGGCCGTGGGTAATCCGCCCGGAGAGAATTCCCAGGATTTCGACGGGGACGACTTCATCGCCATACAGCAGCACGACGCTGTGCACCGGCCGTACGAACTCCGCCGTGCGTGCTCCCCACCGCATGCGCCTCGCGATGGGCAGGGAGGCGATGGCTCGGCTGATGATGTCGCCGATCACCTGGGTGGTGGCTGCACCGTGTTCGGTGCCGCGATAGACCAGCCAAGCGCCTTTGTCGGTCGTCAACCGCTCAAGAGCGGCAACCTGCACGCCGCAATTGCGGGCAAAGGCCGCGGCGGCTTGTGTCGGAGCACCGTCTGCGTCGAACGCGGCTTTGAGCGGCGGCCCGCGACGCTCGACGCGACGATCGAGTGCACGGTCAGCGCACGAGCGGATGAGCACGGCGAGACGGCGCGGCGTCGCAAAACCGCGTACTTTGCCGTGCACTATCGCGGCGCCCTTCAAGCCGTCGACAATGCCCTCTGTGAGTGCCGTCGACAAGCTCTGCAGCGTCCGGGGCGGCAGTTCCTCAGTGCCGAGTTCGAACAGCAGGTGATGCGCGCTCATCAAGCCACTCGTTGCGAACTGCCGTTCTTCAGCAGCGGAAATCCAAGTGCCTCACGGCTGTCGCGATATGCCTCGGAGACCGCCCGCGCCAAGGTGCGAACCCGCAATATGAAGCGCTGGCGCTCGGTGACGGAGACCGCGCGGCGAGCGTCGAGCAGATTGAAGGTGTGCGATGCCTTGACCATTTGTTCATAAGCCGGCAGCACCAGCTTGTCCTTGATCAAGCGCTGACAGGCGATCTCGTGCGTATCGAACTGGCGCATGAGGACATCGATGTCGGCCTTTTCGAAGTTGTAGATGGATTGCTCCACTTCATTTTGGTGGAACACATCGCCGTACGTGATCGTGCCGAAAGGACCGTGCGTCCAGACGATGTCGAATATGCTTTCCTTGCCCTGAATGTACATTGCCAGGCGCTCGAGCCCATAGGTGATTTCGCCCATCACAGGCCGGCAATCCAATCCGCCCACCTGTTGAAAATAGGTGAACTGCGAGATCTCCATCCCGTTCAACCACACTTCCCATCCGAGGCCCCACGCCCCGAGCGTGGGCGATTCCCAGTTGTCCTCCACGAAGCGCACATCATCAGTGAGCAGGTCGAAGCCGAGCGCGCGCAGCGACCCGAGATACAACGCCTGAAAGTTGTCCGGGGAGGGCTTGATGCAGACTTGGAACTGGTAGTAGTGCTGCAGCCGGAACGGATTGTTGCCGTAGCGTCCGTCGGTGGGTCGGCGCGAGGGTTGTACATAGGCCGCACTCCATGGCTCCGGCCCGACGGCCCGCAGAAACGTGGCGGTGTGGAAGGTGCCCGCACCCATTTCCATGTCGTAGGGCTGCAAGACGATGCATCCGTGAGCTGACCAATAGCTCTGGAGGGCAAAAATCAATTCCTGGAAGGTGCGGGGCGCCTTGGATGCGGCTTTGGCCATCGTGTGCTCGAGATCGAAGAACGGCCGCGAGTATAGCGACGCGACCCCCGAGTGTCCCACTCGCGCCGACCTCCCCGCATGCACCGCTTCGGCTCACGCGCCGAGGGGTCAGGGGGGCGGTGGTTGCCCAAGACCCAAAATGCACCAAAAAGAGTCACGACATTGAGCCTCATGCATTAATCTGGTGCGTTGATGCACCTTTGTTGCACGCAAGCCCTTGATCCATATGTATGGCCATCTGGCACACAAACTGCACTGCAAGGGAGCCCCGGCGGCGCCGCCGGGACCCATAACGACATATTATTTGCGAGGACGCACATGACTCCCGCCGATGTTCTTAAATTGATCAAGGAAAAAGAGGCTAAGTTCGCCGATCTGCGCTTTACCGACACCATTGGTAAGGAACAACACGTGACGGTTCCGACGCGGCTGGTGAATGAGGGGTTTTTCACCGATGGCAAGATGTTCGATGGCTCATCGATTGCCGGTTGGAAAGGCATCAACGAGTCGGACATGATTCTGATGCCGGACCCGGCGACTGCAGTCATCGACCCGTTCTACGAGGAAACAACCGTCAATCTGCGTTGTGACGTCATCGAGCCGATGACCATGCAGGGTTACGAGCGCGATCCGCGCTCTTTGGCGAAGCGCGCCGAGGCTTATCTGAAGTCCTCGGGCATTGCCGACTCGGCGCTCTTCGGTCCGGAAAACGAGTTCTTCATCTTCGACAAAGTGCACGTCAGTTCGAGCATGAACGGCTGCTCCTACGAAGTGGACTCGTACGAGGGAGCCTGGAACTCCGGAAAGGACTACGAAGACGGCAACAAGGGGCACCGCCCGGGCGTCAAGGGGGGCTATTTTCCCGTGCCTCCGGTGGATTCGCAGCAGGACATTCGAACCGCCATGTCTCTCGCCTGCGAGGAGATGGGTCTGAAGTTCGAAGTGCACCACCATGAGGTCGCGACCGCCGGCCAGGGAGAGATCAACGTCGCGGCCAATACGCTGACAAAAAAAGCGGACGAAGTGCAGATTCTAAAGTACGCGCTGCAAAACGTCGCGCACGGCTACGGCAAGACGCTGACGTTCATGCCGAAACCCATCGTCGGCGACAACGGCAATGGGATGCACGTGCACCAGTCGCTGCAAAAGGAAGGCAAGGCGCTGTTCGCAGGCGATAAATACGGCGGCCTGTCGGACATCGCGCTCTATTACATCGGCGGCATCATCAAGCATGCCCGCGCCATCAATGCCTTCACCAATGCGAGCACCAACAGCTATAAGCGCCTGGTGCCGGGATTCGAGGCCCCGGTGAAGCTCGCCTACTCGGCCCGCAATCGTTCCGCTTCGATCCGCATTCCCTGGATTTCCAATCCCAAGGGCCGCCGCATCGAGGTGCGTTTCCCGGATGCGACCGCCAATCCGTACTTCGCCTTCTCGGCGATGTTGCTGGCGGGACTCGACGGCATTCAAAACAAGATTCATCCGGGTGACCCCGCCGACAAGGATCTCTACGATTTGCAGCCCGAGGAGGACAAGAAAATCCCCACCGTCTGCCATTCGCTCGACATGGCGCTCGACTATTTGGACAAGGACCGGGGCTTTCTCAAAGCGGGCGGCGTGTTCACCGACGATTTGATCGACGCCTACATCGAATTGAAGATGAAGGAAGTGACGCGCCTGCGCATGACCACCCATCCGATCGAAGTGGAGATGTACTACAGTTTGTGAGATTCATCGAGGGTGGCGCGGCCCGAAGGTGACGGCGGTCACGCCGCCGTCACCTTGCTTTGTGGTCGGGAGGCGATAGGGCTATGCTTTTGAGATATGCGCCATTGGAGATCACGGGTTGCTCTCGGCTTGGTCGCGATCTTTGCGAGCCGGATTCCCGTGGAAGCGGCGGTCATCTACAAGTGGACCGATCCCGATGGGGTCGTTCACTTCTCCGACCAGGCCGTTCCCGGCGCCGAGAAAATCCTGACCTCCAGTGGATCCTCCGCCCGCAATGGTGTGGCGCCCCCGGCATCGAATTCGACCGCCCCGGCGGCGAAGCCGAAGCCCCCGGCGCTGAGCTTCACCCAATTCTCGATCGTCTCGCCCGCAAATCAGGAAACGATCACCGGCAATCAGCCGATCAACGTGAATCTCGCGCTGGAACCCCAGCTGAAGTCGAACCAGTCGCTCAGCTGGACTTTGGACGGGAGCGCATTGTCCAACCAGGCAAACGCCACGACTTTCACGTTGGAGGACGTGCCGCGCGGAACTCATACGATCATCGCGACGGTCGAGGACCAATCGGGCGAGTCGAAAAGCAGCGAGCCCGTGACGTTCTACGTGATGCGTACCAATCTGTTGTCCCCGCAGCGCAAGGCGGCTCCCTAATCCGCGATCGCATGCCGCGGCGAGGCGGCTCGATTGGCCGCTGAGCTGCAGCTGCAGGCTCTGCATATCGAGGGCACAGAACTCCTCGATGCCCTGGTCACCAGCGTCTTCGTGCTGGATCACGACTTGCAGGTCAGCTACCTCAACGCCGCCGCGCAGACCCTGCTCGGGCTCGGAGCCAATCAAGCATTGGGACGGCGAATCACCGATCTCACCCGCGGGGCGGAGACATTGCTGCCGCTGTTCGAGCGCGCGCGCCTCGGTGGGGATGATGTCGTGCAGCGCGAACTGGCATGGCCGGCGCCCGGAGGAGTCGACCGAATCCTCGACTGCGCCGTCACCGAAATCAGCATGGGCAAGGAGGGCGGCCGTCTGTTGCTGGAAATCGAAGACATCACCCAACACCGGCGCCTGACTCGCGAAAGCGCGCTGCTGGCGCAGTTAGGCGGCAGCCGTCTGATGGTCCGACAGCTGGCGCACGAGATTAAAAATCCACTCGGCGGCCTGCGCGGTGCCGCGCAGCTGCTCGAGCGCGAACTGTTGGATCCCGCGCTTCGCGAATACACGCGCATCATCATCAGCGAAGCGGACCGGCTCACCCATTTGCTCGATTCGATGCTCGGGCCCGGCCGTCCTCCCTCCAAGCAGTTGGTGAACGTGCACGAACTGCTGGAGCGCGTCTATCACCTGTTGCGCAGCGAAGCGCCCGAGGGCGTGACGGTCGAGCGCGACTACGACCCGAGCCTGCCGGCGCTCACGGTCGACCCTAATCACATCATTCAGGCGATGTTGAACCTCGGCCGCAACGCCATTCAGGCGCTGTCGGGCAGCGGCTCGCACACGTGGGGCGGCCAGGCGCCGCGGTTGATCCTGCGCACGCGCGCCGCCTCCAACGTGAGTGTCGGCGCCCGCCGCCACCGTCTGGTGGCCTCGATTCAATTCGAGGACAACGGCCCCGGGGTGCTGCCGGAAATTCGCGATACCATTTTCTATCCGCTCGTATCGGGACGCGCCGATGGCTCGGGCCTGGGATTGGGAATCGCACAAGATCTGGTGACCCGGCACGGCGGCCTCATCGAGTTCGACAGTGCGCCCGGTCGAACGATATTCGTGATCTCTCTGCCCATGGATTCCGCATGAACGCGAAGCCTCTTCAAGTCTGGCTGGTCGACGATGATGCTTCCATCCGCTGGGTGCTGGAGAAGGCCCTCAAAGGCAGCGGCATGACCGCGCGCTGTTTCGACCAGGCGGACAACGTATTGACGGCGCTGCGCGCCGATGTACCCGATGTCCTGATGACCGACATCCGCATGCCCGGCCGCAGCGGCCTCGATTTGCTCAAGGAGATCCAGGTTTCGCGGCCTGGATTGCCCGTGATCGTCATGACGGCGCACTCTGACCTGGATGCGGCGGTGGCTGCCTATCAGGGTGGCGCCTTCGAGTACCTGCCGAAACCCTTCGACATCGACAAGGCCGTGGACCTCGTACGCCGCGCCGCGCAGCAGGCCACCGTGTCCACCGACGTGGAGGCCGCCCGGCGCAGCATCCCGGAACTCCTGGGCCAAGCGGCCGCCATGCAGCAGGTGTTTCGCGCCATCGGCAGGCTGTCCCGCTCGAGCATGACGGTGCTCATCACCGGCGAATCGGGCACCGGCAAGGAACTCGTCGCCCGTGCGCTTCACCGCCACAGCCCCCGTTCCAGCAAGGCCTTCGTGGCGCTCAATACGGCGGCGTTCACCGCGGATTTGCTCGAATCGGAGCTCTTCGGCCACGAAAAGGGCGCCTTCACGGGCGCAGACACGCTCAGGCGCGGTCGATTCGAGCAGGCGGACGGCGGCACACTCTTCCTCGATGAGATTGGCGACATGTCCCCGGCATTGCAGACACGGCTGCTGCGTGTGGTGGCCGAGGGCGAGTTCTATCGCGTGGGCGGCCAAACGCCCGTCAAGGTCGACGTGCGCGTGATCGCCGCCACCCATCAGGATCTGGAAGCGCGGGTGAAGTCCGGCCACTTTCGGGAAGATCTCCTGCATCGGCTCAATGTGATCCGCATCGAGATTCCGCCGCTGCGCGAGCGGCGCGAGGATATTCCCGAACTGTTGCGCCACTACCTGAGCGTCGCCGGTCAGGAATTGGGCGTCGAGCCGAAATTGCTGACGACGGCCGGCGGAAACGGCGCTGGTGACATTCGACTGGCCGGGGAACGTTCGCCAGCTTGTGAATGCGTGCCGGAGGTTGACCGTGACGGCGCCGGGACGCGAGCTTCGCGCCGAGGACATTCCACCGGATCTCGGCGGCGCATCGACCGGCCAGGCCATCAACCACGACTGGATGGCAAAGCTCTCTCATTGGGCTGAGCAGGAACTGGATGCGGGCACGCAACGCTTGCTCGACCAGGCGGTGCCGGAAGTGGAGCGCATCTTGATCCGGGTCGCGCTTCGCAAGGCCGATGGGTTGAAGCAAGACGCCGCGAAACTTCTCGGTTGGGGCCGCAACACGCTGTCTCGAAAGATGAAGGAACTGGGGATGGAGGACGTCAGCTAATCCCGTCTCGCACGGCGGCTTATAATCATCCCGATCATGGCTGACTTTTTGAAAGGGACATTGGGGTCGGGAGTTTCCGGGCACCTCATTTACGGCAACTCGTTCGCCGATTGGGTGCTCGCGGGCATTTTGGCCGTCGCCGTCTGGACGGGCCTCTCGATCCTGCGCCGCCTGATCGCCGCCCGCTATCGGAAGTTCTCGACGATCCATCGGCCGATACCCATCCGTCTCATCTTCCATCTGCTCGGCAGCACCAAGCAGTTCTCGGTGCTGGGCATCGCGCTGTACGTCGGACAGGAAGGTCTGACCTTTCCCGCCAAGGTTCAGCATATCGTCGATAGCGTGGTGCTCATGCTGGTGCTGCTGCAGGTCGGCCTGTGGGCGGGGCGGGCGGTACGGTTCTACCTGGAGGTCAAGGAGCTGGAGCGCGGCACCGACCGCGTTTTCGCGGGCTCACTGGGCATCATCAACTTCGTCGCCGGTATCCTGATCTGGTCCTTGCTGATCCTGCTGGCGCTCGAGAACCTCGGCATCAACATCACGGCGCTGCTCGCCGGCCTCGGCGTCGGCGGCGTGGCGGTTGCCCTCGCGCTGCAGAACGTGCTGGGGGATTTGTTCGCTTCGCTGTCGATCGCATTGGACAAACCCTTCGTGGTCGGCGACACGCTGCTGATCGACGATTTCAGGGGAGCGGTGGAACGCATCGGCATCAAGACCACGCGCCTACGCAGCGACACCGGCGAGCAGATCGTCATGTCGAACGCCGATCTCTTGAAGAGCCGTGTGCGCAATTATGGGCGCGCGTCCGAGCAGCGCGCGATCGCGACGATTCGGGTGCCTTACGCCACGCCCGGAGAGAAGCTGCGCAGCATACCCGAGCTTCTCGAGGGCATCGTGCGCGAACATGAGAATGCCCGCTTCGAGCGCTGTCACTTGAAGACACTCGGCGATTCCTGCCTGCAATTCGAGTTGTCGTATTTCGTCCAGCAGCCGAAGATCAATCCCCTGCTCGACCTGCAGCAGGCGGTGAATTTTCGCATCATCGACGAATTTCGCCGCCTCGGAATCGAGTTCGCCTATCCCACGCAGCGCGTGCTCGTTGAATCGTAGCGAGTCTTTATGTTCCACGTCATCCTGTACGAGCCCGAAATTCCACCGAACACCGGCAATGCGATCCGGCTGTGCGCCAATACCGGTGCCACCCTGCATCTGGTGAAGCCGCTCGGTTTCCGGCTGGACGACCGCAGCCTGCAGCGTTCGGGCCTCGACTATCACGACCTCGCCGACATCAAGGTTCACGCCGACCTCGATGCGTGTCTGCGCGCCCTCGGGCCCGCCCGGGTCATCGCTGTCGAAACCGGCGGCCGGCGCCGCTACACGGATTTCGGGTACCGCGCGGGGGATGCCTTCTTGTTCGGACCCGAGACCCGGGGATTGCCCCAGCAGGTGCAGGAGCGCGTCGGACACGAAAACTCGCTGTTCATTCCCATGCAGCCGCAAAGCAGGAGCCTGAATTTATCGAACGCCGTTGCGGTGCTCGCCTACGAGGCGTGGCGGCAGCTCGGATTTGTGTCCGGTTCGGCGACGCCGTAGCCAGGCCAGCCGCCGCTGCGCACGCCCGCTACGCGCGTCTCATTCCGTTTCCGACCGCGCCGCTCGTTCCATCAGTGCCTGCACCGCGGCGCGGACCGAGCGTCCCTCGTGCATGACGCGATACACTTCGGCGCAGATCGGCATATCGACCGCCAATCGCTCGGCGACGTTGCGCACCGCGCCCGCCGCCCTCACCCCTTCGACCACTTGATCGATGCTGCGCTCGGCATCCTTGAGCGACTGCCCGCGGCCCAATGCCAGCCCCAGACGCCGGTTGCGCGATTGATCGTCCGTGCAGGTGAGAACGAGGTCGCCCAAACCTGCGAGTCCCATGAAGGTCTCGCGCACGGCTCCGAGTCTGACGCCGAGCCGCATCATCTCGGCGAGTCCGCGAGTGATCAAGGCGACGCGCGTATTGGCGCCGAAACCCATGCCATCGGCGATGCCCGAGCCGATCGCGATGACGTTCTTCACGGCGCCACCCACCTCGACGCCGACGATGTCCGGCTGGGTGTAGGCGCGGAATCGCGGCCCCGACAAGCTCGACACCAGCGCTCTGGCAAAAACTTCGTCGCGCGAGGCGACCGTCATCGCGGTGGGCAGGCCCGCGCCCACTTCTCTCGCGAAGGTTGGCCCCGAGAGCACGGCGCCGGGGCGCACGCCAAACACCTCGTGCGCCACCTGGTGCGGCAGCATACCGGTCTCGATCTCAAATCCCTTGGTGGCCCAGGCAATGCGGGTTTGCGGGGAAAGGTACGGCTTCAGCCGCTCCAACATCGCTCGAAATGCGTGCGAGGGGACCGCCACGAGCGCATCGCGCGCACCATCGAGCGCCGTCTGCAATTCCGCCACCGCATCGAGCGCTGCGGGAAACTCGGCCTGCGGGAGGTAGCGCACGTTGCAGCGCGCTTGCTGCATCGCCTTGAGCTGCGCCGAGTTTCGGCCCCACAACCGGGTCGGATGTCCCGCTCGAGCCAACTGGATGGCGAGAGCCGTTCCCCAAGAGCCGGCGCCGATCACGGCCATCGGCTCTAGTTGCGGACTCTGCACGGAGCGGTGCTCGAGGAGCCTTAGTTGACCAACCCGGGCTGGGGTGTCTCGGACGCTTGCGCGAGCAACGCGTCGAAATTTACCAGCGGCAGAAGGAAGTTCGGAAAACCGCCTTTGACGACCAAATCGGAGATCACCTCGCGCGCGTAGGGGAACAGGACGCTCGGGCAGAAGCTGCCAATGAGGCGCTTCAAGTCCTCCAGCGAGGCGCCGGCGATCGAGAACACGCCCGCCTGCTTCACCTCGACCAAGTACAGCGTGGCCTCACCCTGCTTGGCCTCGAGCGTGATCGTGAGCAGCACCTCGCGCACATCGGGCCCGAGCTCCTCCGCCGAGGTGTTCATGTTGAGCTGGAATTTAGGCTCCCAGGTTTGATTGTTCGGGAGCCGCGGACCATTCGGCGATTCATAGGAGCAATCCTTCAAGTAAACGCTCTGCAGACTCACTTGAACGCCGCCGACATTGGCAAGATTCCCCTCGTTCGTAACGTCGTTCATGAAACCTCCCGGATTAATTGATCTAGCTCGCCGCTGGCGTCGAGAGCGAAAAGTTCGTCGCAGCCGCCGACGTGTCTATCGCCGACGAAGATTTGCGGGACCGTACGCCGACCGCTGCGCGCGACCATTTCCTCGCGCAGCTTCACATCGTCGTCGACGTTGATTTCCTCGAACGTCAACCCCTTCCTGGTCATCAGGCCGCGCGCGCGCTGGCAGTACGGACACCACCCCGTTATGTACATGGTGACGCGCGGCCGGCTCATTTGGAATGAGGCTTGCCGCCCGCCGCGGTCTTCACCAGCGGCAGGTTATCCTTCACCCAGGCGCTCAGTCCGCCTTGCAGATTGAATACCTTGGTGAAACCGAGTTTCGTCAGAGTGCGCGCGGCACCGGCGCCGCTGATGCCGGTGTCGCAATAGGTGATCACCGTCTTTTCGCGCCACTTCTTCAAGGACTCCGCCTGTGATTCGAGCTGCGCCGAAGGCACGTTGCGGGCGTCGCCGAGATGGCCGGCGTCGAAGGATTCCTTGTCCCGCAGGTCGATGACGAGTGCGCCCTGATTCATCAGCCGCACGGCTTGCATCGAGGAGAGTCCGGCAAAGCTCTGCACGCGGGCCCGCAGTTCGTAGATGATCAGGGCGGCGGCGGCCAATACGGCGCCGCCAGCCAGATAGTAATGATTGCCGATGAATTCGAGCAGACGCTGCATGCCAAGCACTTCGGGTTTTTCGGGCGGGCAAGTATAGCAGCGGGCACAAGGCTTGTATGCTTGCGCCACCCGGGACGAAATTGCCGATGAAATCCGCACCAAAGCACTTGAAAGTCTGTATCGCGCTCGCACTCCTGTGCGCAAGCCTGCCCGCATCGGCCGAGTCCGCCGACTCCGCGCAGGCGAAGGCAAAGCTCGCCGCGGTGCGGGCGCGCATCGCGGCACTCACGGAGCGGCTTTCGCTCGAACTCAAGCAGCGCGACGCCTTGAATGCGCGTCTGCGTGAGGCCGATCTGGCGGTGACCGAGAAGCACCGGCGGCTCGATTCACTGCATGCCGAGGAACTCGCAGCCGAGCGGCGCCGAAACGAGCTCCGCCAAGATCAATTGAGCAATCAAAATGCGCTGCGCGCCGAGCGCGCCGTGTTGGCCGCGCAGGTGCGGGCGGCGTACATGATCGGGCCGCAGGAGCAGATGAAGCTCCTCCTGAATCAAACCTCCCCGGTCGCGGTCGGACGCATGCTGGCGTTCTACCGGTATTTCGCGAGCGCGCGCGCCGCGAAGATTGCGGAGATCGACGGGCGCGTCGCGCGGATTCAAGAATTGGTCGTGCAAAGCGAACGGACGGCGGCGGAACTCAAATCCCTCGAAGACGATGCGAGCCACGAGGTGGCGGGCCTGGAGCGCGCGCGCGCAGAGCGTGCCTCGGCGTTCGCTGCTGTCGGCAAGCAAGTGAGCAGCGCCAACGAGGAACTCGCGCAACTCAAGCGCGAGGAGCAGGCGCTCGACTCTCTGGTCGCGGACCTCGCGCGGGTTTTGCAGGATTTTCCGGTCGACACGCAGCAGCGCTTCGATCAGCTGCGCGGCAAGCTGCCCTGGCCGGTCGCGGGCAGAATGACCGTCCGTTTTCAGCAGTCCCGTCCCGCCGCGGCGCAGTCAGGCATGCGCTGGAATGGCGTGATGATCGAAACGGCGCGCGGCGCGAAAGTGCGAGCGCCGTATTTCGGCCGGGTCGTCTATGCCGATTGGCTGCAGGGACTGGGATTGCTGCTCATCATCGGCCATGCGGGCAATTACATGACGTTGTATGGTCACGCGGAGGTGCTCTACAAATCCGTGGGGGACTGGGTGGCGCCGGGCGACATCATCGCCGGTTTGAGCGATGCCGGCGGCGCAGCTCCAGAGCTTTATTTCGAGATACGCGACGGCCGCAAGCCCGTCGACCCGATGCTGTGGCTGAGATCGGCGCGCAGCGCGCCCTAACGGCGCGCCCTGGCGGTACGCGGCGCGGCGGCTGGCGGCGAAGCGCGACCGCACGTATGCTGCGCCGACCGATGATCAGGAAAGCGCGCTACCTCTTGCTGCCGGCGGCGGGCCTCGCAGTCGCGCTGGGCCTCGCGCTCGGCCTTGCGCACCGCGTCATGGCTGATAAGCCGGCGGAGCCGGAGCCGCTCGGCCGCGACGTGCCATGGCAGGACGCGCGCCTGCTGGCGGAAGTTTTGGAGCGGGTCGAGCGAGAATACGTGGAACCGGTCGATGATCATCAGCTGCTGCAGGCGGCGATCCGCGGCATGGTGTCCTCGCTCGATCCCTATTCGGCCTACCTGGACGGCGAAGAATACGACGAGATCAAGATCAGCAGTTCGGGGCAATACTCAGGGGTTGGAATCGAAGTGTCGATGGAGGATGGTCAAGTCGTCGTGGTGGCGCCTTTTGACGGATCACCGGCGGCCGAAGCGGGGATTCGCACCGGCGATGTCATTGCGAGCATCGATGGCGTGGCCGTCAATACCACCACGCTCGGCGACACCATCGGGCGCATGCGCGGCAAGGAAGGCACATCGGTCAAGATCGGGATTCTGCGCGAGGGCGTCGCGGAACCTCTGCAATTCACACTCAAGCGCTCGCGTGTTCAGCTGCACAGCGTGAAATCAGAACTGCCGGAGCCCGGCTACGGTTACGTGCGCATCGCGCAATTCAGCGAAACCACCGGGGAGGAACTGACCAAGGCATTGCGAGGCTTGCGCAAAAGCAACGGCGCGCCGCTCAAAGGCTTGGTGCTCGACATGCGCAACAATCCTGGCGGCGTGCTCGAAGCGGCAGTCGCGGTCGCGGATGCATTCCTCGACGGCGGCGTCATCGTGAGCGCCCGCGGCCGCACGCCCGAGTCCAAATTCGAAATGAGCGCCACCCCGGGCGATGAGCTCAGCGGAGCACCGATAGTGGTGCTGGTGAACGGTGGATCGGCCTCCGCGGCGGAGATCGTCGCCGGCGCACTCAAGGATCACCACCGGGCCACGCTCATGGGTCGCACCACCTTTGGCAAGGGATCGGTGCAAACCGTGATGCCGTTATCCGGCGACCGGGCGATCAAGCTCACGACCTCGCTTTACTACACGCCCTCCGGGGTGTCGATCAATCACCGTGGGATCGCGCCCGACATCGAACTCGAGCGGGACCCGAAGCCGCCGGAGACGCCGCCCCCCGCGGACGCGCCTCTTCTACAGCGCGATCCGGACGTACGCAGGGCCATACAGGAGCTGAAGGTGCCCAAAGTCGGAGGCCACGGAGCGGTATCCGCGGCAACGCGCTACCGATAGCCTCATGCGCAGCACCCGCTCCATCGAAATACTCTGTCTGGCCCTGGCGGCGCTGGTGCTCGTCTGGTCGGGAGCTCTCGTGACCCAATTGTGGCCGGTGCTGGGGCTCCTGGCCGCATTCGCGGCCGCGATCGTCCTGTTCCGGGCGCGGTTCTTCCCGGCGCCGCACCCGTACTCGATTGCTGATCGAGTCCTGGTCCATGCTGATATTCATCACCGGGGTGCTGTGGTTCACCGGTAAGAGTTCGAGCCCGTTGTTGAATCTGTATCTGCTGCCCATCATCCTGAGCGCGCTCACGTTGGGTCGCCTGGTCACGCTGCTGCAAGTGGCGGTGATCGCCGTGTGTCACATCCTGCTGGCCACGGCAACGCCCGGTCTCGACGTGCTGTCGCTGGTATATGCCAGCCGCGCGGTCGGGCAATTGGCGCCGTTCCTGCTGGTCGCGTACCTCACGACGACGCTGTCCGCCGATATCACCGAAGCGCGCGAGCGGATCGAGAGCCTGGCGCAGACCGATTCGCTCACCGGCCTCTTTAATTTGCGGATGTTCAACGAGGTATGGCAGCGGGAGCACGGCAATTGCGAGCGCGAGCACGGCGCCTACGCGCTGCTGCTCATCGACATGGACAGGCTCAAGGACATCAACGACAGCTTCGGTCACGAGGCCGGCAACAGCGCCATCATGCTGGTCGCCCAGTGCCTGCAGCGGAGCATTCGCGGCACGGACACGGCCGCTCGATTCGGCGGCGATGAGTTCACGGTGTTGCTGCCGGGCGCTTCGCCCGAGATCGCCGAGACGGTCGTCAAGCGCGTGCGTCACAACGTCTACAAGACCACGCTCGACCTGCGATCGCGCATGATCCGATGCAGTGTCAGCATCGGCGTCGTGAATTACCCGAAGGACGGCCGCGACATGCGTGAGCTGCTCAGCATGGCGGATCGCAGGATGTATCGAGACAAGGAATTGCGACGCACTCCCGGCGCCGAGGCGAATGGTTGACCAGCTATTTGTCAAAACCGTTTGGAGTTTCGACGGATTGATGGCAAAGTTAGCGCTGCATCACGCCGAGGCGTGAATTACATATGCTTACCTAGCAAACCTTAAGTAAAAGCTCTGGAACAGTTAATGGGATCAAGCCACCGAGGACGGCGGACGCGGACAGCAGCGTTAGCCGGTACACTGCTCACCGTTTTAGCCTTCACAGCGACTTCGAAGCCGGGTCTCACGCCGAAACTCAAGTCGAGTTCGGTGCTCATCATCGATCAAAGCGATTCGGCGGTTCTGTACTCGCGCCATTCGGACGTTCCGGCACCGATCGCGTCGATCACCAAGCTGATGACGGCGCTGGTGGTGCTGGAGGCGAAGCAGCCGCTGAACGAGACCCTCGAGATCACGCAGGCCGAAACGGAATTGCCCAAAGGCGGCGTTTCGCGTCTCCCGGTCGGCACCGTATTGACCCGCGGCGACCTCATGCACCTGGCGTTGATGTCGTCCGAGAATCGGGCGGCCCACGCGCTCGGCAGCAACTATCCGGGCGGAATGCCGGCCATGGTGAGCGCCATGAACGCAAAGGCGGCGGTTTTGGGCATGAGCAGCGCGCACTTCGTCGATCCGACCGGCTTGTCCAGTGAGAATGTGGCGAGTCCCGAGGATCTGTACAAACTGGTGGTCGCCGCTTCGCGAAACGCCACCATTCGCGAATATTCGACGGACGCGAGCTATACGGTGCGCGTGCGCCGGCATATGGTCGAGTTCCACAATACGGACAACCTGGTGCGCAACCCCACCTGGAACATCATCGTCCAGAAGACCGGCTATATCGCCGAGGCCGGCAAGTGCCTGGTGATGGAAGCCGTGATCCAGGGTCGAAACGTGGTCATCGTGCTGCTCGATTCCATGGGCAAGTACACGCGCGTCGCCGATGCGAAGCGGGTCAAGAGCTGGATGGAGGCGAGCGCCACCGAACGCGTGCGGGTGTCCATGCGTTGATGATCGGAGGGGTGGCTGATGCGTGCTCATCTGCCTCGGTTCGCTGGGCTGCTGTGGCTGATCGTGAACCCACCCTCGAATGCCGCCGACCGAACCTTGTCGGTTACGATCTATGCCGGCGATCTGGCGCTGGTAACGGACCAGCGCGAGGTTGAGGTCAAGGTTGGACGGCAGCGCATTGAATTCCCGGATGTGTCGGCGCAAATACGGCCGGAGACAGTGTCGCTGACGGCCGGCGACATCAGCATCATCGAGCAGAATTTCGATTTCGACCTCTTGACTCCTGCCAAGCTCATGGAGAAGGCAGTAGGGCAGGAAATCACCATCGTGCGCGTCAACCCCGCCAACGGCGCAGAGACGCGCGAGCAGGCGCAGGTGCTCGCCACCAATGGCGGCGTGGTCCTCAAAATCGGGCAGCGCATCGAGGTGCTGCGCGACGATGGCCTGCCGGTGCGCGTCATCTTCGACAAGGTTCCGGAAAACCTGCGTTCCCGTCCCACCCTCTCGGTCATGGTGCAGGGCGCGCGGGCGGGAACCCGGCCGGCGGTGTTGAGCTATCTGACGCCAGGTCTCGGCTGGAAGGCCGATTACGTCGCGTCGTACGACGAGGCCACCGGCAAGATCGACGTCCAGGGGTGGGTCACGCTCACCAATTCGAGCGGAACGACGTACGAGAATGCGCGTACGCTGCTGGTCGCCGGCTCGCCGGGCCAAGTCGATGCGGCGCGGCCTGTGAATACTGTGGCGCGCGCCACAGCCCCGCTCGACGCTGCAGCAAGCAGGTACCGAAAGCGGCAGCCGCGAGCGGTTGGGCGACTATTATCTGTACCCCCTCGCGGAACGAACCACCATCGCCAACCTGCAGACCAAGCAGGTGAGCTTCCTCGACGTCAACGGCGTCCCCGCCGAACACGGTTATGAATTCCGCAACCGCTGGCTCGGCACCGCGGAAACACCACAGAGCGCGAACAGCATCTATAGCTTCTCGACCAGCGCACACGCGGGTCTCGGCGATCAGCTGCCCGCCGGAGTGCTGCGCTTCTACATGCGCGACAAGCGCGGCGAACCGCAGTTCATCGGCGAGAGCCGCATCGATCACACGCCGATGGGATCGACACTGTCGCTCGCCACGGGGGACGCATTCGACGTGAAGGTACGCGCGGTCGTCGAGAAGCGTTCGCGTCTCGGCGGCGGGGAGTGGCAGACGGACATGCGTTACGAATTGAGCAACGCCTTGCCCCGCTCCATCACGGTCCGCTTGCTTCAAGAGGGCCTGTGGGGAGATGTGCGCATTACGGCGGAAAGTTCCAAGAGCACGCGGCGCAGCGCCGAAACTGCCGAATGGGCGGTGACGATTCCGGCCAATGGCAAAGCCGACCTCACCGCCAGCTTCGACACCCATTACTAGGCGAGGAGATGCGCCCGCACTGCTCGGTGTGGCTGATCGCGGTATCCGGGTTGGCAGCCATACACCAGGCGGCGGCGGAACTCCCCGCGGTTGCCGAAGTGCGCGCGGAAGACCCGGCCGATCTCTCCGTGAGCGTGTATCGAGCCCCTTCCCGCAGCTCCGGATCGATCGATCTCGACCGGCTCGAGGGCTTCGCTTTGATCAGTGAAATGCGTGCCGTGCGGCTGCCCGCGGGAATGAGCCGGCTGCGCTTCGAAGGTGTGGCCGATGGCATCGAACCGACGAGTGCAATCGTGACCGGTTTGGACGAGGTCATCGAGAAGAATCGGGATGCCGCTTTGCTGAGTCCGTCGGCGCTGATGGCCGCCGCCGTCGGGAAATCCGTGGTGCTGCTGCGGACGAATCCGAAGATCGGCAAGCTCGAGCGTCTGCCCGGCACCATTCTCTCGGGTGCGGACGGCGGAGTGGTGTTCCGAACCTCGCAAGGCATCGAGGCGTTGCGCTGTTCGGGGCTGGCCGAGAGCTTCAGTTTTTCGGCGGCCGGCGGTCTCGCGGCGGTTCCGACGCTGTCGGTGCAGCTGCGCAGTGCCCGCCCCGCGACGAGGATGGTGAGGCTGTCCTACCTCGCCCGCGGCTTCGATTGGGCGGCGAACTACACCGCGACGCTGTCGGCCGACGGTAAGTCGATGGATCTCGGTGCCTGGGTCACGCTTGCCAACGGTAATGGCGTCGGATTTCCGGCTGCCCGCACGCAGGTGGTCGCGGGCAGGGTAAACCGCGAGAGCGGCGACGTGCAGCCGATCGATGTCGGCGGCCCCATCCTGGCACGCTGCTGGCCGCGCGGCTCGACCAGCGATCCGGTCGAGTATTTGCAGGTCGGGCGCGCTACGCTGAATCTCGAGAAAGGCGCGGTCATGGCGCTTGCCGCGGCACCGTTCGGCGAGGCGATGGTGACCGCACAACGCGTGCAGCAGGAGCAGCTCGGCGACCTGAAGCTGTACCGCATGCCCGACCGCACCACTGTCGCAGGCCGCCAGTCGAAGCAGGTGCGCCTATTGGACCGATCCTCGATTCCGATCATCGAGGTGTATGGCGCAGACGTGCCGGCGGAGCAGGCGAGCGCTCTCACGCCGGCGACCAAAGTGCTCCGGACCATGAACAGCGCCGCGGATCACCTGGGATTGCCGCTCCCTTCCGGCAGCATCGTCGTATTTGCCAGGCGGGGCGGCGAACGGCTGTTGGAGCACGAGTCCAGCATGCGTGATCTCGCTGTCGATGAGGAAGTCGAAATCAATCTGGGCGCCAGTCCCGAGGTATCGGTCAGAGTGGTGAAGGATCGCGTCAACGGCGCCGCCGCGAGCGCGCATGTCGAAGTCAGCAACGCGCAGCCGGCGCAGATTCAGTTCGAATTGCGCTTGCAGCTGCGCGAGGGCACCCGCCTCGTCGGAGCCGACCATTCGCCGGGGACCAAGAACGGCCGCCCGATCTTCCGCTTGACGATCCCGCCCCACGCAAGCGCAACGGTGCGCTACCAGACGCAGCGCGACGCCGGTTGACCGCTCGGGTCCGATTCGGGGGGCGGAAATTGCCCACCTCAAAAATTGTAGATGAAATGCACGCCCCAATTGCGCGGTTCACCGAGCTGCGTGTAAAGGGTGCTCGGAAAGTTCGGCGGTTGGTCGCCGAAGTAAAAGCCGCGCACGGTGTAGTCTTTGTCGAGCAGGTTTCTGCCCCACACGTATGCTTCATAGCGACCCGCCTGCCACCCAAGCTTGGCGTTCGCGAGGCCGTACGAATTCGAACGGGTCCAATTGGGCGGCAGATCGTAGAAATACGCACCCATTCCCGTCAGGTCCACCCGCATGAACGGCCCGCGCGGATCGCGCCAGGTGGCGCTGAGCGCACCCTGCCATGCGGGCGCATTCGGCAGCGCGCGGTTCGGAAAGAGCACGCCGTTCTGTATGAACCCCCGATACAGTGTCTGCAACAGACCCAGTGAGGCGTCGAATTCCAACCGCGAGTTCATGCGCCATTCCAGGCTGCTTTCCAAGCCGTAGTTGTAGCCCGATTTGGCATTGCCCGTGTAATAGATGAACGTGTTGGGATTGTCCGGGACCAGCTGCTCGCCGGTGAGGAGTTGCTCGGAATGCCGCACCATGTAGAACAGCGACGTGTCGATCCTCACGGCGCCGCCCGCCAGCTGCGCCTTGTGCCCGACTTCGTAATTCAGGTCGTTCTCCGGAGCGAACAGGATTTGGTTGGCAGGCAGACCCTGGCTCAGGTTGAAGCCGCCCGCCTTGTAGCCGCGCGAGATCAACGCATAGATCCGTTGACCGGGCGCAATGGTGTAGTCGAGGGAGGCGTGGCCGCCCCAGAGGTTGTTTTCCGGATCGAATGTGTTGCGGGTGGTCGGCGCGTCGAGATTCGTCGTCGAGTCGTCATAATGGGTCGTGCGTCGCTCGCCGCGGAGGCCGATCGACCAGCGAGCTCGCGGCCCGACATCGCCGTCGAGCTGACCGTAAAGGGCGCTGTTCAATGCGTGGTATTGGCTTTGCACGACTTGCAGGCTTTGAGAGTTCTGCGTCGGGTCGAAAGGGTCTTCGTAGAGGCCGGTGCTGGTGTCGCTCAGGCCCTCGCGCAGCTGAAATCCATAGGCGCCGAACAGCCACGCGAGCCCGTGCTCGGGCGTGTCCGCGAGACGCAGCTCCAAGCTGCGCGTCGAGCGATGCCGCACCTGATATTCGGTGTAGTCAAAAGTATACGGAGCCCACAGAATGGGATTGCCCCAGTCGCCGTCGAACGCGTAGTTGACCGTCGTGTCCGCGTAGGTGGCGATCGTGGTGAGCGTGGCCGGAGCGAAGCCGCCGTACGTCGCCCGCGCGGAGATGCCGGTCGAATACTGCCGGTCCACGCCCGGATGATCGGATTCGGTGGTGCGGCCGCCGTCGATCGCCCAGGCATCGTAGCCATTGTCGATTTGCACGCGCAGCACCGTGAGGTCGACCCGCCATTGATCGTTGGGCTCGAAACGCCACTTGCCGCGCAAGGTCAGCTCATTGCGGTTGTTCGTATCGCGATCGAGGTACGCATTGTGATAGAACCCGTCGCTCGTGTATTGCTGGACGGCGAACCTGAACGCCGAATCGAGCGAGGGTACGGGGCCCGTAACCACCGCGCCGTAGGAGCGCTCGCCGTAGTCCCCCGCGTCGAGTTCCACGCGCCCGCCGAAGCGGTCGGCGGGCTCGGCGCTTCTCACATAGATGAGCCCGGCGAGAGCGTTCGCTCCGTAGAGGGTACCCTGAGGACCCCGCAGTACCTCGATGTGATCCACGTCGAACAGGGTCGCTGCCATTCCGAGCCCGCTGAAATCGATGTCGTCGATCAAGAATCCAACCGACGGGTTCGGCGCGCCCTGGTACTGCTGCAACTCGCCGACGCCGCGAATTTGGAAATATCGGGGCAGAGACGTATCGCCGGCCCAATTGAGGTTCGGCACCAGGCCCATCACGTCCTCGAAGTTCTGCTGCCCGGCATCGTGCAGCGTCTGGGAGTTCAACACGGACACGCTGCCGGGCAGCTCATTTTCGGGCACGGCTCTCATCGTGGCCGTCACGACGATCTCGCTCAGCTGAGGAGTCGGGGCCGGTATCCGCCGCCGCCGCGGAGCGGGGCGGGGCCGAGATTACGTAAAGAAGTCCGATGAGGCTCAGGAAAATCGATCGATTGCCCACGCTCCCTCCGCCGGTACTAACCGGATCAGGTTCAATGGGTTTGCCGGTGGGCGTCTTTGCGACGCGGCCGACATCTCAGGCCCTCGAGGCCACCCCAGCTGTTCGAGTCGTCACTTTAAAGGAATAGCGGCCCAATTCAATCGCGGCGAGATCCATATGGCCGCTGATCAATGGCCGGCGAGGTGCAACACCGCTCCAATCAACCCGCCCAGAATCAATATCACGGTGGGGAAGAACGTCAGGCCAAAGCCGGGGCCCCGTTTCGCGGGGTCTTTGACATAGGTGGTCGAATACACCTGGCGGCCGATCAGGTATAGCACCCCGAGGGCGGCGGCCCACAGTGGGTTGAAGTAATGGCTGAATAGATACAGTCCCGGGATAAACCCGATCAACTGCTCCAGGGTGTTCTGCTGGACGCGGAAATGCCGCTCGAATATCTCATTTCCGGTAACGGCGGGCGCCTTGACGCCGTACTTGGTGCGCGCACCGCCCACCTGGAACGCAAAAAAGATGAATTGAAGAAGTGCGAGCGCAGTCACGATATCGACATAAGCCATGGATGTTCCTCTCGCGTTGTTGGATTCTAGCACTCCGTCGCGGCTCGCATTCCGACAAGCTTCGACACCCCCAATGGCACACGAGACATAGTCTGCAATGAGCTTACCTGCCAAGTCCACACGTTCCGGTACCCGCGGCTATGCGCACTTGGTCGAAGTCGAGGTGCCCGTGGCGCGCGTCTGGCGCGCTCTGACCGATCCAGCTTTGGTTCGAATATGGTCGGGACAGGAAGTCGAGATCCAGGCTCGCGAGGGCGGCCTCTACCGCGTGGGCGGCCGCCAGGGCGGCGGACGGGAAGCCCACATCGATGTTTTCGATGTGAATCGCCGGTTGCGCCTCATTTATTTGAACAGTCCGCGGCTACCCGACCAGCGACAGTGCCGTGGTGGACGATTTTCTGCTCGACGTGCGCAAGGGCGAAGGGACCACCTCGCTGCGCCTGCTGGGCTCGGGAATCCCGGAGTCGCCGGCCTGGGATCAAACCTACTTGCGCATTAGAATGGGATGGGAGCGGTTCATGGCGCGCATCAAGGTCACGGTGGAGAGTCCACCGCCGCGCAAGAAGCCGCCGACGGAACCGAAAGACCCGCCGCTGGAGGGATTGGATTACTGACGGCAGGCCTGAGCGGTTCGATGGAGGCACGATGCTAGGTTTTCTCATTCGCGCAGCGCTGGTCGCGATCGGCCTGTGGCTTGCGACGGTGTGGGTGTCCGGCGTGTACATCGACGGCCCGACCACCCTGATTCTCGCCGGCATCCTGCTTGGGGTCGTGAACTCCATCGTACGGCCCATTGCCATCGTGCTGACCCTGCCGATGACCATCATCACGCTGGGGTTGTTCCTGCTCGTGATCAACGCCGGCATGGTGGCTCTGGTGGCATGGATTCTACCCGGAATGCGTGTCACGGGATTCTGGGCCGCGTTCTGGTCGGCGGTGCTCGTAAGCCTCGTGAGCATGATCGGTTCCTGGTTCGTGGGTCCCAAGGGCAAGATCGAAGTGATCGTGAAGCGGCGCTAGGTGCGCCGCTGAAGCCCGCAACGCCGCTACTATTGCGCTTTCGGTTCGGCGAGAGTCCTCGGATCGGTGAGACTGCCGCCGGGCAGCGTCAAGATGCACACTGCCGCAATGATGATCACCATGCCGACAAGCTGCAGGTTCGACAAATGCTCGTCGAGGAATTGCCAGCCGAGAAACGCGGCGATCGCCGGATTCACGTACCCATAAGTGCCGATCAGGGCGGGCGTCGCATTGAGACTGAGCCAGCCATAGGCGGTATACGCAATGCACGAGCTGAAGAACGTGAGGTAGCCGAGTGCCAGCAACCCCGGGAGGTTCGGGGTCCAGCGCGCCGGATCACCATGCACGACGGCCACCGTCAGCAGCATGAGGCCGCCCATGCACATCTGCAGCGCCATGAACATGAGGGAGCTGAGCTCGGTGTCGATGCTGCGGTAGTACAGCGTTCCGAGCGCCCATGCACAACATGCGGTGAGCGCACCGAACTCCGCCAGCAGACTCGATGTGCGCATGCCGCCCTTCGGGATGAGCAGCAGAGCTGCTCCGGCGAACCCGATTCCCATGCCGAGCACCGCCGATCGTGTCAGCGGGTGGCCGCGCGGACCGAAGACCCCGAGGCCCGCGATCCAAAATGCCGCCGTGCCGTTGAGCAGGGCGGATTGATTGGTCGGGATGTAGTGGATCGCCCAGGTATTCAGGCCGTTGCTGGCAAACACCATGAAGAAGCCGGCGATGATGACGTGGCGCCATTCGAGCGCACGGCTCGGAAAGGCGTGGCCGCCCCAGAAGCGCGCCAACAGCGCGAGCAAGGTGCCCGCGGTGACGAAGCGAATCGCGGAGAACAGGGCGATCGGCAGATTATTGACGGCAATCTTGGAAAACAGAAAGCTCGAACCCCACACCATGTAGATGGTGCCGAGGCAGACCATGAGCTTCACGGAGTGGCGTGAGTCGCGCATCGCAGAGTGGGCCGTTGCCGCGCTACATGGCGCGGCGCGGCGTCCCTGCGCGAAAGATCCAGTAGCAAATTCCCAGCAGGAGAAGCGCCGCCCACCATCTGCCGCCGGGCAGTTCCGCACCCGCCGACAAGGCGTCCGGATTCTTGATATCCAGATGCATATCGCGATGAAGATCCCGACCAGAGCCTCGCCGGTGATCAACCCCGCGGCGAACAGCATGCCGTTTTGCTTGAGCTTCTCATGATCGCCGCCGGCACTGTGCCCGCGATGCCAGCGCGCGACCAATTCAGCCACGATGCCTCCCGCCAGGATCGGAGTCGACACATCCAGCGGAAGATAGATGCCCACCGCGACGGCGAGCACCGGCGCGCTCCAGCGCGATGCACGTCGTTTGAGGTACAGATCCAGGAGGATGATCAGGGCGCCGATCACCGCGCCGATCGCAATCATGCCGCCCGGCAAGGTGCCGCCGAACATGCCCTCTGCGACCGATCGAACCAGATTCGCCTGCGGCGCCGGCAACGCCTTGACCCCGGGATGCGCCGGTTCGCCGATGCCATAGGCGAACAGCAAGACGTTCATGACCGGCGCCATCACGGCGGCGCTCGCGATCACGCCGACGCAAAGCATCACTTGCTGCCGCCAGGGCGTTGCGCCGACCAGTTGCCCCGCCTTCAGATCCTGCAGATTGTCGCCGGCCACGGCCGCCGCATTGCAAACCACGGCGCCGATGAACACGACGGCGACCGCGCCGATCGAGGATTTGCCGCCGACCATCCACATGAGCACCAGCGAGGCAAATAAAATGGTGCAGATGGTGATGCCGGAGACCGGATTGTTCGAGGATCCGACGAGCCCCGCCATGTAGCCGCTCACCGAGGAGAACAAAAAGCCCGCGACGATCATGATGACCGCCATCGCAAGGCCACGCCGAGGCTGCCGACCACCAGGTAGTACAGCACGAACAGGGGCACGACGAACAGAGCAATGCACAGGAGCACCGCAGCCCATCGGCAGATCGCGCTCGGTGTGCGGCAGCTCGGCCGCGGCACCTCGCGCTCACCTTGAGTCCGCTGCGAACCGCCGACCACAGGGATTTGCGCAGGGACCACAGCGCCCAGAGCGCGCCGGTCAACATGCAGCCGACGCCGATGTAGCGCACCTGCGCGCGCCAGATGGCGAACGCCGCGTCCTCGGGATCGAGGCCGACCAGCTTCTGAAGCAATGCGGGATCGTGATTGAAGAAGAAGCTGTTGTACACCGGGATGGCCACCCACCAGGAAAATAGGCCGCCGGCCGCGATCAAGATCGCGACATTGAGCCCGACGATGTAGCCGACGCCGAGCAACGCCGGCGAGAACGAATAACTGAAGAATGCAATGCCGCGCTCGCCGATGAAGCCCTGCGCGGTGAAGGTCTCGGGCAGCAGCCGCAGGCCGGAGGTGACGAGCTTGAACAGGCCGCCGACGACGGTGGCGACGGCGAGAAATCTTGGCGCCGATGCCCGGATTGGCGCCAACTTTGAGCACTTCGGCTGCCGCGACGCCTTCGGGAAACTTGAGCTTCTGCTCGATGATCAGCGTGCGGCGCAACGGCACCGAAAACAGGACCCCGAGCAAGCCGCCCAAGCCGACGATGGCCAGGGTCCACCAATAATCGAACCTCACCCAATGATGCAGCAAGATGAGTGCCGGCAACGTGAAGATCGCGCCCGCAGAAATCGACGTGCCGGCCGAGGCGCCGGTCGCCACGATGTTGTTCTCGAGAATGTTGGACCGGCCGAACAGCGGCAGAACGGCCATCGAAATCACCGCGGCGGGTATCGCGGTGGCGACGGTGAGTCCGGCAAACAAGCCGACATACGCGTTCGCGGATGCGAGGATCACCGTCAGGACGATGGACAGAACGATTGCCTTCAGCGTGAGCTGCGGGGCCGGCTGTGCCGGCGGCGGCACCCGCGGCTGCGCCCGTGTCCCCGCCCGCGTCATTGCACGCTGCCCATCAATTTCTTCACGGGGCCGGCTGAGTGCCAGCAACACGATGCCGAGACCCACCGCAAAGTACACGATGTGCATGATATTGGCCCGGCATGGCGGCGACGTTGGCGGCATCGAATTCTCCGGCGATCAGCCCGGCGGCGAGATTGCCGAGCGACAGCGACAGAAACCACATGCCCATCATTTGTCCGACGAAGCGTTTGGGAGCGAGCTTGGTCACGTAGCTCAAGCCCACGGGACTCAGGCAGAGCTCACCGAAGGTATGCAGCAGGTAGGTCAAGATCAGCCAATAGGGCAGCACTTTCGATCCGCCGGCGACGATCGAGGCCGCCGCGGCCATGACCAGAAATCCGCAGCCCATCAGGACCACGCCGATCGCGAATTTCGCGGGAGCCGATGGATTGAGATGGCGCCGCGCGAGCGCGACCCACAGCCAGGCGAACGCCGGCGCGAACACGATGACAAAGGCCGGATTCAGCGCTTGAAACCAGCCCGCGGGGATGACGAAATGGCCGGTACCCACCACTCGGTCGGTATAGCGCTGCGCAAACAAGTTGAGCGAAGAGCCGGCCTGCTCGTAGCCCGACCAGAACAAAGCGCTGCCGAGGAACAGCACGACGATGACCAGCGCGTGCCTGCGCTCCTCGGCGGTCAATTTAGCCGCGAGAAGCAGGTAGGCGAAGTAGAGCACCGCCATGCCGACGATGGCAGCGGTGGTCCCTTGCGCGAGACTCACCGGATTCAAGGACACCCAACCGAGGGTGCAGGCTGCCAACGCGATCGTGGACAATCCGAGCGCGAGCCACAGACGCAGCCAGCGCGTGCGCTGCCCACCTTGGTCCGCGGCGGGTGCGACGAATGTGCCGGCGTCTCCGAGATGATGCTGCGTGAGCTGGTACTGCAGCAGGCCGAGCCCCATGAAGACGGCAGCCACGGCGAAGCCCGCGCGAAGACCGAAATATTGCTGTGCCTCTCCGGTGACGAAAGGTCCGATCGTCGCACCCAGGTTGATGCCCATGTAGAACACCGTGAAACCGGCGTCGAGCCGCGCGCCGCCCTCGGGATAAAGCTCGGCGACCATCGCGCTGACGTTCGGCTTCAGGAGTCCGACTCCGAGTACGATCACGACCAGGCCGAGATAGAACTCTCGCGGACTCGTCGAGGCCGCGAGCAGCGCATTGCCGAGCGCAATGCCGATGCCCCCGATCAGCACCGCGCGGCGCGCGCCGATCAGCCGGTCGGCGATCCAGCCGCCCGGAAGCGCCGCAAGATAGACTCCGGCCGTGTACAGCCCGTAGATGGCGGTCGCGGTCTTGTCGTCCATACCGAAACCACCCGAGGACACCG
Source organism: uncultured Gammaproteobacteria bacterium (assembly GCA_963843295.1). Lineage (GTDB taxonomy): Bacteria > Pseudomonadota > Gammaproteobacteria > Steroidobacterales > Steroidobacteraceae > Bog-1198. The sequence continues at coordinate 59,858 of CAWJJP010000014.1, forward strand.
CGGCCACCAGGAACAGCACCAGCACGGCGCGCATGCCATAGTAGGTGAATCGTTCCCACATCTCGGTGAAGAACAGCGTCGCCAGGCCGCGAGGATGTCCGAAGAAGGTTGACGCCACTCAGGCTCCTAGGCTCCGGCCTCGCGCTCCGCTTCTTCTGCTTCTTGTTTGGCGCGCGCCGCGATTTTGTCTTTGAGCAGAAGCCCCGCCATGATGATGCCTATTTCGTAGAGGAAATACATCGGTACGGCCATCGCGCTCTGCGAGACCGCGTCGGGCGGGGTCACGAATGCGGCGAAGATGAAAATCCCCAGGAGCACGAAGCCGCGATTCTTCTTCAGATTCGCAAGTTTGACGAAGCCGGTCCACACCAGCAGCACCGTCGCGACGGGAACCTCGAATGCCACCCCGAAAGCGAGCAGCAGGATCATCACAAAATCGAGGTAACTGCCCATATCCGTCATCATTTGCACCCCGCTGGGTGTGGTGGCGACGAAAAAGCTCAGCATGACCGGGAACACGACGTAGTAGGCGAAGGCGGCGCCCAGGTAGAACAGCAGGATGCTGGAAACCAGCAGGGGCACGGCGAGCTTCTTCTCGTGCTTGTACAAGCCCGGCGCAACGAAGGCCCAGGCTTGATACAGCACGAAGGGCATGGCGATGCCGATCGCCAGCACCAGCGCCAGCTTGAACGGCACCGTGAAGGGAGCGACGACGCTGGTGGCGATCAACGTCGCTCCGGGGGGCAATTTGTGCTTGAGCGGCTCGGCGACGAACGTGAACAACTGGTTCATGTAGATCGCACACGGAATGAAGCAAATCCCGACGGCCAACATCGCCTTGAGCAGCCGATCGCGCAGCTCCAGCAAGTGCGAGATCAGGGTACCTTCGGCGAGCCCGCCCTCGCCCTCGGGCTCACTCATTGGATGGTGTGCTGGGATCTACGCTGGCCGGCGCAGGCGTGACCGGATGCATCGCGGCAACCGACGTGCGCTCTGCGTCATGGTGAATATCGATGGGCGCGGGCGGCGACGGGGGCGGCGGGGGATTCAGCGGCGGCTGATCCGCCTTGTTATTGATCTGCTGGCGCAATAGCTCTTCGGCATTCACTTCGCGTTCGAGCTGTTCGCTCAATTGCCGCGCCATCAGGCGTGCGCGGCCCATCCAGTTGCCGACCTGACGCGCAACTTTGGGCAGCCGCTCCGGCCCGAGCACGACGAGTGCTATGGCCGACGTGAGTAGGATTTCCGAGAAACCGAAATCAAGCATGCTGGGGATCAGGCATTCGTCTTCGGCGGCGCCTTGACCTCCGCTTCGCGCGCCGCGGCGCCGGGGGCAGCGACGCCCGGCTCGAAATCGGCGTCCTTCTCCTGCTTCAGCTGCTTCAGCTTCTCCTCGGATTCGCCCTCGTTCATGGCTTGCTTGAAGCCCTTGACCGCGGCGCCGAGGTCCGAGCCGATCGAGCGCAACCGCTTGGTGCCGAAAATCACCAGTGCAATCGCCAGAATGACCAATAGCATTTTTGAATCGAACATGTCGCTTCTCCGAGCCCACGGCATCTAAGTTGTGCGCCGATAATACGCCAAACACATTATGACATTTGACAGCAACCGGCCGATGCGTGTTCGGTCTCCTTTTGGAATTAGCTCTCCAACCAAATGGTTACGGGTCCGTCATTGGTCAGCGAGACCTGCATGTGCGCACCGAATGTGCCGCTCGCGACGGGCGAGTGCCGGGCGCGCGCAGCGGCAAGCAAGGCGCTGAACAGGCGATTGCCCTGCTCGGGTGGCGCGGCGGTGGAGAAGCCGGGCCGCAGCCCGTGGCGGGTGTCGGCCGCCAGCGTGAATTGCGGCACCAGGAGCAATTCACCGTGGATCTGCTGCAAATTAAGGTTCATCTTGCCGGCTTCGTCTGCGAAAATGCGATATTTGAGTAGTCTGTCAAGGAGCTTGGAGCCGGCGGCCTCATCATCTTCGGGACGAACCCCCACGAGCACGAGGAGTCCCGGGCCAATAGCGGCGGTGACTTCGCCGCCGATTTCAACGCGCGCGCCGGCGACGCGCTGAAGCAAGGCGATCACGGCTCTCGCCGTAACTGCTTGGAACGAGCGCACAGGGCCTGAAAGCCCGCGGCGACGAACGGCGCCAAGCGTTCATGCACACTGTCCAAATCCGACGAGCTGCAAAGACCCCCCGACAACCGGTCGATACGCCCCGTCTCCGCAAACGTCAATGTCAGTGCACCCGTCAGGAACTGGTACCCCCAGTAGATGTCCCGTGATTCGCAACCGGGCAGCGCTTCGCGCAGAACTGCAATGAACCGCTCCACCAACGGATCGAAGTGCTGGGTCATGAGGACCGGTCCCCATTCGGGAGAATTGTTCACCTGGGCGACGAGCGCAAAATAGCTCTTCCAACCCGGGCCTCCGCGCGCGGAGCGCTCCAATAACGGGTATGTGAAGGCATTGACGATCTGTTCGACAGTCGGTGTGCCCGGCAACGCGGCGCGACGCATGTTCTCGAGCATGGCAAGGCGCTCCGGATTGAGCTGCTCCGCGCGACGCTGGAATACGGCCGCGAACAGTTCGCGTTTGCCGCCGAAGTGATAGCTGACGAGCGCCACGTCGACTTCCGCGGCTTTGGTGATGTCGCGCACCGAGACACCGTAAAACCCGTGGCGCGCGAACAAACCCTCAGCGGCGTCGAGAATTCTGTCCTTGCCAGGCTTGGTTCCGGCCTTTTTGCTTGTCTTCTTGAGGCGGGCGGCCATGCGCCGCATTCTCGCACGCGCAACTGCTCATGGCGCGATCGGGGTGGGTCTCGGCTGGATCGACGGAACGCCCTCGGTGAGCGGCTGTAATTCGTGTTTTATGGATATTCCCGCCCACTTTATCGGTAGAATTGGCGGATCATAACAATCACAAACCCACTCTTCTTTATTGTTGGAAGAAGTGGAATATCATCGCGTAAAAAGCCGCTATTTTCGCCATAAAGTGGGGGTAAACAGCACCAAAATAGTGAACACCTCCAGGCGACCGAGCAGCATGGCCGCAGAGCACACCCAGGTCTGAAAATCGGTCAAGACGCCGTAGTTGCTTCCCGGTCCAACCAAGCCCAGCCCCGGGCCCGCATTGTTGATGCAGGCGATCATCGCCGACAGGGCGGTCATGAAATCCAGACCGCTCGCCAGCTGCACGAAAATGAGCGTGACGAGACTCATGAAGTAGAGAAAAACAAAGGCCAGTACGGCGAATACCACGCGGTTGGCGATGATGGTTCCCCCCACTTTCAAGGGGCGCACCATGTTCGGATGCACCAGCTGATCAAGTTCCCGATGGGCCTGCTTGGCGAGCACCAACGTGCGGATCATTTTGATGCCCCCGCCCGTCGACCCGGAGCTGGCGACGATGCAGCTCAAGAACATCATCCACATCGGAGCGAATATCGGCCAGCGCGAATAGTCCTGGGTGTGCAGACCGCTATCGGTGGCTATCGACACCAGGTTGAAGGTCGTGTTGCGCAGTGCCGTCGGGAAGTCGGCGTAGGTCCCCTTGAGAAACAAGAAGAGGGAGATGCCGATGCAGCTCGCGGCGAGCACGCCCAGGATCGCCTTCGCTTCCGCATCGCGAAAGTAGGCGCGCACTCCGCGCTGGCTCCACGCCAGGTAGTGGGTTGCGAAATTCAGCGCCGCCAGGATCTGAAATACCGTCAGCACCAGCTCGATGCGCAGCGAATTGAAGTGTCCGATGCTGGCGTCGTAGGTGGAGAATCCGCCGAGCGCGAGGGCGGAGAATCCGTGACAGACGGCATCGAACCAATTCATTCCTGCAAAGCGCAGGCACAAGATGCAGACCGCGGTGAGCCCGGCATAGACCGCCCAAAGCAGTTTTGCCGTCTGCCCGATGCGCGGCGTCAGCTTGCTGTCCTTCATCGGCCCCGGCATCTCCGCGCGGTAGATCTGCATACCACCGACGCCGAGCATCGGCAAAATGGCGACCGCGAGCACGATGATGCCCATGCCGCCCAGCCAGCTCAGCAAATGCCTCCACAGATTGATGGAACGCGGCAGGAATTCCAGACCGGAAAGGACCGTGCCGCCCGTGGTGGTGAGCCCCGATGCCGCTTCGAAATAGGCACGCGTGAAATTGATCGGCAGGAAATTCCAGAGCGGAAATCCGGCCATGGCCGGAAGTGCGACCCACGTCAACGCGACCAGCATCAGCCCGTCCCGCGTCTTCAATTCGCGCCTGAATCGCCGCGTCCCGAGCCACAGAAGCGCACCGAGCAGGAAGGTGGCGAATCCGGATATGACGAACGACCAGAGGGCGGGGTCGAGTTCCCAAATCGCCATGACGAGCGGTGCCAGCATGGTCACCGCGAACACCATCATGACCATGGCGAACACATGCGCGACCGGCAGCAGCGTGTCTTTCACAGGAAGGAGGCGGAGCCCTGAAAGAGTTTTTCGACGGCATCGAGATGACGCCGATCCGTGAGGAATAGGATCAAATGATCGTCGGGCTGCACCGTGGTGTCGTGATGGGCGATGATGACGTCCTCCCCACGCACCACGGCCCCCAGCGTGGTTCCTTCGGGCAGCGCGATGTCTTCGATGCGGCGCCCGATCACTTTCGAGCTGTCCGCGTCACCGTGCACGACCACTTCGAGCGCCTCCGCGGCGCCGCGCCGCAGCGAATGCACCCGGACCACGTCGCCGCGGCGCACGTGCGCGAGCAAAGAGCCGATGGTGACGATCTGGGGCGAGATCGCCACATCGATCGCGCCGCTCTCGATGAGTTCGGCATAGGAGGGCTTGTTGATCAGTGCCATCACCTTGTGGGCGCCCAGCCGCTTCGCCAGCATCGCCGAGAGGATATTGGCCTCCTCGGAATTGGTGAGCGCCGCGAATACGTCCGCGCTGTCGATATTCTCCTCCAGCAGCAGCTCCTCGTCGGCCGCATCGCCGTGCAATACGATCGTGCGATTCAAGAGCTCGGACACGCGCCGCGCACGCTTGCTGTCGCGCTCGATGAGCTTGACTTGATTGGTCTCTTCGAGCTCGCTGGCGAGACGAAAGCCGATGTTGCCACCGCCCGCGATCACCACGCGGCGCGCCGGCGCCTCCTCGCGGCGCATTTCCTTCATGACGACGCGGATGTCCTTGCGCGCCGCCAGGAAAAATACCTCGTCGCCGTCCTCGATGACCGTCGTGCCCTCGGGCTTGATGCTCTTCCCCGCGCGATAGATCGCTGCGACGCGCGCATCGGCGGTCGGGATGTGTTCACGCAAGGCCCGGAGCTCCTGCCCGACCAGGGGGCCGCCCTTTCGCGCGCGGATGCCGACCAGACGCACCCTCCCGTCCGCGAAGTCGAGCACCTGCAGCGCGCCGGGATAGCGGATGAGCCGCGCAACGTACTCCGTTACCAGTTGCTCGGGGCTGACCCAGACGTCGACCGCAACGGCATTCTCTCCGAAGAGCTTCTCCCGCTCGGTGTAATCGGCGGAACGCACGCGGGCAATTTTTTTCGGGGTCCGGTACAGCGTCCAAGCCACCTGGCAGGCCAGCATGTTGACTTCATCGCTGTTGGTGAGCGCGACCAAAATGTCCGTGCCGGCGATGCCGGCAGCTTCGAGAATTCGGGGGCTGGCCGCATTACCGTTGACCGTGCGTATGTCCAGCCGGTCTTGCAGGTCGCGGAGAATCTCCTCGTTGATGTCGACGACGGTGACGTCGTTCGCCTCCTCGCGAGATAGGTGATATGCGGCCGTGCGGCCGACTTGTCCTGCCCCCAAGATGATGATTCTCACAGCGCGGCTACTCTACACAACTTCCAGATTGGCGTAAGACAGCATCAGCCACTTGGTGCCCTGCCTCTCGAAATTCACCTGGATACGAGCCTGCGGTCCGTTGCCTTCGAAATTCAGAACGACTCCATCGCCGAATTTCGAGTGTCTGACGCGGCTTCCCATCCGCATCGCCGGATTCGGCGATTCCTCGAGGCTCCCGCGGCGGACGAAGATCGGTCGCGACACCTGAAGCCGGGGCCGAATTTCCTCCACCAGCTCGGGCGGCAGCTCGTTGATGAACCGCGACGGCTGACCGTACTGATCCACCCCATAAAGCCTTCGCTGTTCGGCATACGTGATATAGAGCTGCCGCATGGCGCGCGTTGTGCCGACGTAGCAGAGCCGCCGCTCTTCCTCCAGCCCCTCGAGATCGGCCACCGAACGCTGGTGGGGAAACAAGCCGTCCTCCATGCCGGCGAGGAACACCACGGGAAACTCAAGACCCTTGGCCGAGTGCAGCGTCATCATTTGCACGCTATCGGCATAGGGATCGGCCTGGCCCTCGCCCGATTCGAGCACCGCGTGCGCGAGAAAGGATTCGAGCGGCTGCATGTCGGTTTCGCCCTCCGGTGAGAAACCCCGCGCCGCGCTCACGAGTTCCAGGAGATTCTCCACGCGCGCTTCTCCACGCTCGCCCTTCTCCTTCTTGTAGTGCTCGATCAGCCCGCTCATTTGAATGACGTGGTCGACCTGCTCGTGCAGCTCCAGACCCTGGAGCTCCCGACCCAAGGTCTCGATGCTGCTCATGAAACTCTGCAGCGCCTGCGCCGCGCGCTGCGCAAGACCGCCACGCACGCAAATTCCCGCGGCCATCCACAGCGAAGTCCCGTTGGTGCGCGCGATCTCGCGCAGCTGATCGAGGGTCTTCGCGCCGATGCCGCGGGGCGGCAGATTCACCACTCTTTCGAAGGACGTGTCATCCGCGCGGCTCGACACCAGGCGAAGGTAGGCGAGCGCGTCCTTGATCTCGGCGCGCTCGAAAAAGCGCAACCCTCCATATACCCGATACGGCATTCGAGCGTTGAGGAAGGCCTCCTCGAACACACGCGACTGCGCATTGGAACGATACAGCACGGCCACTTCGCGCCGTGCGCCGCCGTGCTCCACCCACTCGCGGATCCGGTTCACGACGAAGTCCGCCTCATCGCGCTCGTTGAAGGCGGCGTACAATTTTACCCGCTCGCCGTCCTCTCCGCTGGTCCATAGGGTCTTGCCGAGGCGGCCGGCGTTGTTGGCGATGAGGGCGTTGGCCGCTTTGAGTATCGTGCCGGTGGAGCGGTAGTTCTGCTCCAGCTTGTAGAGCACCGCCTGCGGATAGTCGCGCCGAAATTGATTCAGATTCTCGACTCTTGCGCCCCGCCAACGGTAGATGGATTGATCGTCGTCGCCGACGACGAAGGGAATGCCCGAAGGACCAGCGAGCAGCGTGAGCCATTTGTATTGGATGGCATTGGTGTCCTGGAATTCGTCCACCAGGACATGCCGGAAGCGGTTGCGGTAATGCTGCAGGAGCGAGCTATTGTCGCGCCACAACTCATAGGCGCGCAGCAACAGTTCCGCAAAATCCACCACGCCGGCTCGCTGGCACGCCTCCTCATAGGCCTGATAGATCCTGATCAGCTGGCGGCGCGTCGGGTCGCCGTTGTCCTTGATGTGCTTGGCGCGCAGGCCCTCATCCTTCTGGGCGTTGATGAACCACAGAATCTCGCGCGGCACCCAGCGCGTCTCGTCGAGATCGAGCGCCTTCAGGACCTTGCGCAGCACCCGCGCTTGATCTTCGGAATCGAGAATCTGAAAACTCTGCGGCAGAGCGGCCTCGCGCCAGTGCAGGCGCAGCAGGCGGTGGGCAAGCCCGTGGAAAGTCCCGATCCACAGGGCGCCGCCGGGATGTCCCAGCAAGGTCTCGATGCGGCTGCGCATTTCGGCGGCGGCCTTGTTGGTGAACGTGACCGCGAGGATGCTGTGCGGCGAGGCGCCTTCGACCTGGATGAGCCATGCAACGCGATGCACGAGAACCCGCGTTTTGCCGCTTCCCGCCCCGGCCAAGACCAATGCTGCACCGAGCGGTGCCGCGACAGCCTGTCGCTGAGCATCATTCAGACCGTCGAGTAGGTGAGATACGTCCATAAGGGCGCGGATTGTACTGCAGCCCCCTGCGAGGACAAGGGCCGCGCGAATCCGCTACGTGCGACGCGGTGCGCCGAGGGCTTCTTCGGCGAACTCGATCAGTGCCAAGGCGAGCGAGAGCAGCACCGGGCCGGCGATGATGCCGATGGCGCCGAAGGCCGGAACGCCGCCGAGCACCCCGATGAATACCGCGAGGCCCGAGATTCTCGCACGCCCGGATATCAGCAGCGGCCGCAAGACGTTGTCGACGCCCGTCAAAATCAACCCCCAGGCGAGCATGAAGATCGCGTAGCCCCAGCGTCCCTCGTAGAACAACCAGCCCATCGCCGGCACCCACGCGAAGGTAGCTCCGCCGACGGGTAGCATCGACACGAACGCCACCAGCACGCCGAAGACCACCGGTGCGGGCAGTCCCGCAATCGCGAATCCGATGCCCAACAGCAACCCCTGCAGCAGGGCGGTGACCGTGGTGCCGAACACGATGGCCCGCGTCACGGCGCTCAACTGAACGAAAAGCCGCTCCTTGCGCGCCTCATCCAACGGGATGAGACCGCGCGCCCGGGCGCTCATCTCATCGCCGTCGCTCAGGAAAAAGAACAACAGGAACAGCATGATTGCAAATCCGACGAGCGATCCCAGGGCGCCGAGAAAGAACGAGCCGCTCAGGCTGGCCGCGCGATGCAGAATCTCCTGCGACCCCGAGATGATCCACGACTGAACCTGAGTGGCGGAGATCCCGGTATGTCCCTGCAGCCACGTGTTGGCACGGGCGATCAACGGGAACCGCTGCAAATCCGAGAGACTCTTGATGTCCCATTGCCGTGCGGCTTCTTGCAGCTTGGGTATCAGCACGGAAATCTGCGCCACGAACTCGATCGACAGCGCGCTCAGCGGCAGCAGGATGGTGACCGGCGTCAGCACGGTCAGCAAGCCGGCGGCGCGGACATTGCCGTGCAAGCGGCGGCGCAGCCGCAGATTGATGGGATACAGCAGAAAAGTCAGGAACGCTGCCCAGCAGATCGCCGCGAAGAACGGCGCGAAAATCAAGAACAGCGCATACCCCAGCAGGGCAGCCACCACCAAAGCGAATGCGCGGGAATAGAAGGTCAATGCCGCAGACATGGCCCCATCCTAACATCGGCGTGGCGGCGGTGCGGCTCCCTAAATTTCTTGGAGTCGCGTAGCATAGCCCCTCCGATGACATCGATAACCGTCAACAATCAAGTGCTCGATGTGGACGCGGCACCAGAGACGCCGCTGTTGTGGGTGCTGCGCGATCATCTGGCCATGACCGGAACCAAGTATGGCTGCGGAATGGCGCTGTGCGGGGCATGCACCGTGCACATCGACGGCGTGGCGCTACGTTCCTGCGTCCTGCCGCTTCACGCGGTCGGGGGCAAGACCATCACGACCATCGAAGGTCTATCGGCGAATCGCAGCCACCCTGTCCAGCGGGCGTGGATCGAACTCGATGTGCCGCAATGCGGCTACTGTCAATCAGGCCAGATCATGTCCGCGGCGGCTTTGCTGCGGGTCAATCCCCGTCCCAGCGATGCCGATATCGATGCGGCGATGTCCGGCAACATTTGCCGCTGCGGTACTTATCCGCGGATTCGACAGGCAATCCATCGAGCCGCGGCATTGACGACACCGGAAAACCAACCTTGAGCGCGCGGTCGACCGATCCCGGCCGACGCGAATTCTGTAGACGCACGGCTGCCCTCGGCGGCGGACTGGTGCTTGCGATGACACTGCCCGCCTTCGGCGGCCGCTCCCGATCCGGCGCCTCGGCAGGTGTCAGCCAATTGAATGCGTGGCTCAAGATCGGCGCGGATGATTCCATCACCGTCCTCGTCGACCGCTCGGAAATGGGCCAGGGGGTCTATACGACGTTGCCGACGCTGCTAGCCGAAGAACTCGAAATCGATCTCGGACGCATCGCCATCGCCGCCGCACCCGTTGGCGAGGCGTACGTCAATCCCCTCAACGGCGGTCAGGTCACCGGCACGAGTAACAGCCTGCAGGATGCCTGGGAAAAATTGCGCCTCGCGGGAGCCCGGGCGCGGGTGGTGTTGATCGCGGCGGCCGCCAACAAATGGCACGTCGATCCCGCCGATTGTCGCGTCAAGAATGGTGTGGTGGCGGGCCCGCGCGGCCAGACCGCGAGCTTCGGGGAACTTGCGGAGGCGGCTGCGCGATTGCCGGTTCCGAAGGACGTCAAGCTCAAGCCGAAAACGGACTTTCGCCTGATCGGCAAATCCCTCCCGCGGCTCGACACACCGGGCAAAGTGGACGGAAGCGCGCAGTTCGGCGTCGACGTGAAGTTGCCGGGAATGCTGTATGCGTCGCTCGCCCAGAGCCCGGTGCTGGGCGGCAAGGCAGTCTCGGTCGACTCGGCGGCCGCGCAAGCGATGCCGGGTGTTCGCCGCGTGCTCATGACCGCGAGCGGCGTGGTGGTGGTCGCGGACCATTTCTGGCAGTCCCTGCAGGCGCGCAACGCGCTGAAGATCAGCTGGGACCCCGGCCCGAACGCGCAACTCGATAACGCGGCCATTCGGGCGGTCCTCAAGAAAGCCGCCGAATCGAACACCGGACTGGTCGCACGGGCGGAGGGCGACGCAGCCGGAGCGATCAAGGGCGCTGCGCGCACCGTCGCGGCCGTGTATGAATTGCCGGTGTTGGCGCACGCGACCATGGAGCCCATGAATTGCACCGCGGACGTCAAAGCCGACCGCTGCGATCTATATGTGGGCACCCAAGTGCAGCAGTCCGCGCAAGAGGCGGCCGCGACTGCCGCCGGGTTGCCTGCCGCTCAGGTGTACGTCAACACGACTCTGCTCGGCGGAGGATTCGGGCGGCGCCTGGACGTCGATTTCATCCCGGCGGCAGTCGAGGCGTCGAAGGCCGTCGGCGCACCGGTGAAACTCATCTGGACCCGTGAGGACGACATGACGCACGACACGTTCCGTCCACCGGCACGGGAAGACGTCAGCGCCGGGTTCGATGCCGGGGGCAAGTTGGTCGCTTGGAAACTGCACATCACCAGTCCCTCCATTACGGCGCGGGCTGCGCCGACGGTCACGGATCCCTTCGATTCCGTGGTCGAATACGCCGCCAACTATCCTTACGCCGTGCCGAATTTCGCGCTCACCTATTCGCGTCAGGAGATCGGCTTCGACGTCGGCTACATGCGCTCCGTGAGCCACGCGCCGAATTGTTTCGTGATTGAAAGCTTCATGGATGAACTTGCGGCCGTGGCGTCCAAGAATCCCTTGGACTTTCGCCTGCAGCTGCTCGCGAAGAAGCCCCGCCACACGCGCGTGCTCGAGCTCGCGGCGCAGCGCGCGGGCTGGGGTCACGCGCCGCCAGGGCGGCACCTCGGACTTGCGTTGATGGAGGGTTACACGACGTTTTTGGCGCAGGTCGCGGAGATTTCGGTGCGCGATGGTCGGCTCGAGGTGCACAAGATAACCTGCATCGTCGACTGCGGCCAAATCGTCAACCCCCGTATCGTCGAATCGCAGATCGAAAGCGGCATCGTGTTCGGACTTACGGCGGCGCTGTGGGGCGAGATCACGGTCGTCGGCGGCCGGGTTCAGCAGAGCAATTTCAATGCGTATCGACTCCTGCGCAGCAATGAATTACCGCAGCTCGACGTGCACCTGCTGCCGAGCGATGAGGCGCCCGGTGGCATTGGCGAAGCCGCGGTTCCGCTGGTGGCGCCCGCGATTTGCAATGCGATCTTCGCCGCCACCGGAAAGCGTATTCGCTCGCTGCCCATCGCCGCGCACGTGCTTTCCTGACACCGGCCAGTCGCTCGGTCGATACCTTACCGCGGACCGCTACTGTGCGGGCAAGCGGCTCAAACCATGCGCGAACCATACGACGGCGCAGCCGACGGCAATCGCAATGTACGGCCAATAGCCGGCACGACGCGGCAGCGGCGCACCGCTTGCCGACAGGGACTCGCGGACAAGGGAGCCGGGAAAGTGACCCTTGTCCTGTACGTAGTGCCGATAGATGAAAATCGGCACGATGAATGCGGCAAAAATGAGTCCGTTGCGCAGCGTATGGCGGCCCCATAGGTCGGCGCCGATTCCCATGAACGCAAGGTTGAAAAAGCCGAACAACGATCCGGCAGCCAGCAGCGCCGTCGGGCAGCGAAAAGGCCGCTCTTGGTCGGCGCGGTCCATGCGATGGATCCAACCCGACTGAAGATTCAGGAAATTGAAGATGATGTAGCCGACGTTCGCCAGCGCGACCACCGCAACGCTGTCCGACAAGAGGAGCAGAAAGAGATTGAATATGAGATTGGTCCAAAGCGCTCGCGTCGGAACACCTCGAGGGGATACATGCGCCAGGAATCGCGGAAACCAGCCATCGAGCGACGCCTGATAGAGCGTACGCGCCGAGCCCATCATCGCGGTGGTCACCGACATGACCCAGGTCAGCACCAACATCACGACGATGATCCGCGATATCCACGCGCCACCCTTCACCATCTGGGCCATGGCCACGCCGACGCCGGAGCCATCGTAGATTCCGGGATCGAGCAAGCCGCTCAAGCCGAAATGGCCCTGGAACGCGAGCGGTACGAGGCTGTAGACGGCGATGCACAATAACCCCGAATAAAGGATGGCTCGGGCGGTGTCTCGCCGCGGATCCCGAAACTCGCCCGTGTAGCAGACTGCCGTTTCAAAGCCGTAGGTCGAATAGCCGGCGATGAACATGCCGCCGAGCATCAACGTCCAGCCCTCGGCATTCCAGCTTCCGAACGTCACGTGCCCCGCCGCATCGTGGGCCATCGGCACGAGAGGGAGAAGATTCGAGGATGCGACATCGCCGGTGATGAGCGGAACGATGCTGATCACCAAGAGCGGCAACAAACCGGCCACCGAGAGAATCGCCTGGGTGCGCGCCGCCTGCGAAGCGCCACGTAGCTGCAGAACGAAGCAAACCAGGAGCACCGCGACCGCAATGAGAGCGCCGGCGCTGATTCGAAGCCGCAAACCGGGCTGCAGCACGCTCAAATCCAAGAGCGTAATCGACCAATGGTGAATGGCAGCTTGCGGCGGAAACAGCAGTGTCAGCATGTAACTCGAGGCGAGACCGGCACCCAACGACAAGACCGGCGCCCAGGCAAACCAGTTGCACCATACCGTTACCGGCGCGAGGATTTTGCTGTAGCGAAGCCACGCGATGGCCCCGTACACCGAGGCGCCGCCGGATTTGTTGGGAAACAGCCCGGCTATTTCGGCATAGGTGAATGCCTGGACGAACCCCATGAGTACCGACAGCACCCATACGAGCCATGCAGGTTGTCCCACTGTGGCCGCGATGGCGCCGATGGAAAACAACACATAGGCCGGGACACCGGAGGCGACCCAAAAGGCGTCGCGCCATGTCAGCGTGCGCTGCAATTCCCCCATTTTAGTCCCGCCGTCCGCCACACCTTGAGCAGCCACATTCATATCCGATCTATTCCTTCTTTTGCTTTCGATGTATAAGTGCGACGGGTGTGGTTGGGGCGCCGCTAGATCTCGAATAGCAGGTAATGGTCGATGATCAGCGCAGCGAACAGCCACATCAGATAGGTAATGGAAAATCTGAACGTCAGCATCGGCAGGTTCGGGCGCGCGCCGCGGTCCCGATTGAGCGCAAGAACGTAGTAGAGAAAGCGCGCGTTGAGCGCGATTGCCGCAGCAAGATAGATCAACCCGCTCATGCGGGTGAGCACCGGCAGCAGCGTGCTCACCCCCAACAAGATGGTGTAGAGCACGATTTGCAGCCGCGTGAACGGCACACCGTGAGTGACCGGCAGCATGGGAATACCGACCTTTGCGTAGTCGTCCCGGCGCGCAATCGCCAAGGCCCAAAAATGCGGCGGCGTCCACGTGAAGATGATCAGGAACAGCAGCAGTGCATGCGGATCGATGGTGTTGGTGACCGCCGCCCAACCGAGCACCGGCGGGGCGGCGCCGGCCGCGCCGCCGATGACGATGTTTTGCGGCGTGGCCCGCTTCAGCCACAGGGTGTAGACGATGGCATACCCGATCAGGGAGCAAAACGTCAGGGCCGCCGTGAGCCCGCCGACCGTCGGCCAAAGCACCAGGATGGAGGCGAACCCCAGCAGGGTTGCAAACGCGACCGCTTGGCGCTTCAGCAAATGACCCGTCGGCAACGGGCGCAGCCGGGTACGCGCCATCTGCTCATCGATGCGCTGGTCAAGCACGTGATTGAACGCGGCCGCCGATCCCGAGGCGAGAGCGATGCCGATCGTGCCGAACAGCAACGCCGGCCATGGCACCATCCCGGGCGAGGCGAGCACCATGCCGACCACGGCCGTGAACACGATTAACAGGCTCACCTTGGGTTTGGTGAGTTCCAAAAAATCCCGCCAACGGACTGCACGCACGACGGAAAGTGGGGGGGAATTGGGCAAGCTCGGCACGCTGAAAGGGTATCACGCCACGATCGGGGCGGCGGGGACGGTGGCGAGGGTCGCGCCGCGCGCAGGATGGGGAGCTTGCGGCCAGAGGGCGCGCAGCAAGATCACGATGCTGATGACGAGAAAAGCCGCCCCGGCATTGTGCAGTGTCGCGAGTGACAGTGGCACGCCGAAGTGCACGGTCGCGATGCCAATCGATAGCTGCAGCAGCACCGCGAGCAGCAGCAGCCCCCCCGCCCATTTCAACCTCGCCGCGCGGGAGCGCAGTATCACGAGGACTCCAACGGCGGCCAAGCTCGAACCCGCGACGAGCGCACCCAGTCGATGCGTGAAATGAATCGCCACCCGCGCCGGGTTGGCAAGAACGCCGCCCTCGAAATCGATGCCGAGACCGCGCCACAGCACGAAGGCGTCGCGGTAATCCATGTGCGGCCACCACGCGTGCTGGCAGGTCGGAAAATCCGGGCAGGCCACGGCCGCATAGTTGCTGCTGGTCCAGCCGCCGAGAGCGATTTGCAGCACCAGAATGGCGAGGCCCGCAAGAGCGAATGGCCGCAGACGCAATTCCGCGTCGGTCGGCTGTCGCAGCTCCGGTTTGATGGATAGCCAGCCCAGCAGGCCGAACGTCGAGAGCCCTCCCAGGAGGTGCGCCGTTACGATGAGCGGCTTGAGTAGCAGAGTCACCGTCAGTGCGCCGAGAGCACCTTGCACGCAAACCACGGCAAACAGGAGAGCGACGGGCACGAGGGGTTGGCCCCGATGTCTGCGATTGAGGAGGGCCCAAATGAACAAGCCGGTGATGACGGCGCCCAGCGTGGTGGCGAAGTAGCGGTGCACCATTTCGTGCAATGCCTTTGAGAACTGATGCGTCGTCTGGGGATACCAGTGGCCGTAGCAGCCCGGCCAGTCTGGACAACCGAGGCCGGCATCGGTCAGCCGAACCCACGCGCCGAGGACGACCACACAGGCGGCGAGTATTGCGCCGAGCAGCGCGAGGCGCCTGAACCAGAGCAGTCGCTGTTCGGCGTGCATGGTTCCTAGCCCACGTGAGACAGGCCCAGCAGACGCTTCATGTCTTCGAGCATGCCTTTGGCGTTCGCATCGGGAGCGTACGACATCATGAGATTGCCGAGCGGGTCGATCAGATAGATGCGGTCGTCGCCACGGTCTTGGCCGGCTTCAGGGCGGCGCTTCGGCTCGAGCAACGCGAGCAAGGGCAGCGCCGCGGGTGTCGCCAGCACCGTGATCAGATCCGGATGCTGCTCGCGCAGAAAGTTCCGGTCGCAGCACGCGCCCTCCGCGAGGAAAACGCGCTGCACTCGATCCATATCCCGGTTGAGCGCGATGCGCACCTGACGCGTGTCGTAGAGATCGGTGCGGCACCGTGCCGGACAGCTACCGGGGCCCCGATAGAGAAAAGTCCACTTGTGCTTGAGAAAGTCCGGGGCGGTCACGGCGCCTTCCGCCGCCTCGCCGCCGGGGTGGCCGCTCGTGACCATGGGCAGCGTCAGCGCAGGCAGCGGGCGCGGCGGATCGATCAATTCGCCATGGTTCACGCGGCCGCCGGGCCGCCAGCCGACGTGGCCATAATACAGATAAAATGCGACGCCGAGCGGGGCGAAGAACAGCAGCGCCACGGCGATCAAGGTGCGCCGCTGGCGTCGCGCGTGATCAGGGTTCGCAGCGCTCACGCGCCCTCCCTGCCGCCATCGCGGCGTAGATTGGTCACGATGTAGATGACCGCGAGAGCAAGAGCGAGACCGAACCACTGTACTGCGTAGGCAACGTGGCGCATCGGCGGAAACCCGGGAGCCTGCCATTGCCGCCGATAACCGTCAGGCTCCGTCGCATCGAGCAGAACCAGGTCCGCTGCAGGGGTCCAAGTGGACTCATGCAAAAGCGTCGCGATTTCCTCATGCGTTGGAAAATTCGCCACGACCGGATAAGGCGGCGAGAGGCTGAGGCGCTTACCCATCTGCATGCCGGGGCGCGGCAGATTGTCGGTGCGACCATGCAACGCGCGCTCATCGGCCGGCACATCGATGTGCGGACGCGCGGCGCGACTGGCACCGATGGGCACCCAGCCGCGATTGACCAGCACCCAGCCGCCGCCGCGCAATGCAAACGGCGTGATCACGAAATAGCCGGCGCGCCCCTCGGTATTGCTCATATTGTCGATCAAGATCTGACGTGAAGGATCGTATCGGCCGTCGACCGATACGTGCTGATACCGAGGCAGCGGCGGTGTTCGAACATCGATGATCCGCGTGCTGTCCGTACCCGTCGCGAATGCGTCGTACAGTGCCTGCTTCTCTTCGGCACGCCGCAACTGCCATCGGCCCAACGACAGCAGCAACGCAATCAAGCCGATGGCGAGCAGCGTCATCGATAGGCGGGGCGCGAACAGACGGGATCCGAATCTCAGCGTCACGATATACTGTCGGCCTCTCCGCGGTGCTCACCGCGACCTTCGGACGGGCGAGTGGAATTCAAATACCTGATTGTCGCGATCCTGCTGCTCATCGTTGCGAGCCTGGGCAAGGCGCTCTACCACCTGTCGAGAAGCGAGCCGGGTAACAGCGGCAAGATGGTGAAGGCGTTGGCCTGGAGAATTGGACTCTCAGTAGGCTTGTTCGTCCTGCTGATCGTCGCCTATTACCTGGGCTGGATCGATCCGCAGCACGGGCGCTGACCGTCTACAGCCAGTAAACGAAGGTAAACAGACCGAGCCATACCACGTCGACGAAATGCCAGTACCACGCGACCGCCTCGAAGGCGAAGTGCCGGCGCGGCGTGAAATGGCCCTTCAATACCCGGAACCAAATCACCGTCAGCATGATCGCCCCTATGGTGACGTGCAGGCCATGAAAGCCGGTCAGCATGAAGAACGTGGAGCCGTAAATGCCGGTGCCGAGCTGCAACCCGAGCTCGGTGTATGCTTCGTGGTACTCGGTCGCCTGGAGAATGACGAACGAGAAGCCCAGCAAGAAGGTCGCCGCGAGAAATATCTTCAATCGCGTGCGGTTCCCGGCGATCAGCGCGTGATGCGCGATCGTCACGGTGACGCTGCTCGAGAGCAGAATGGCGGTGTTGAGCGCGGGCAGCCCCAGGGCGGGAATCGTCGAGAAGGTGCCGTCGGGCCGCGGACCGATTGCCGCGGGTCCATTGGTCGGCCAAACGCCGCCGTAGCCCTGCCACAGCAGAATGTTGGTGAGGACCTTCGTCCCCTCACCGCCGAGCCACGGCACTACCAGCGAGCGCGCGTAGAACAGGGCGCCGAAGAAGGCGGCGAAGAACATCACCTCGGAGAAAATGAACCACATCATGCCCATGCGGAACGAGCGGTCGACCGCGAGGTTGTAGATGCCGTGCTGATTCTCGTCGATGACGGTGCCGAACCAGCAAAAGAACAGGGTGGCGAGCATCAAGAACCCGGGGATCAGGGACCATGCCGGAAGCCAGTCGTTCAACGTTGCGATGGCGCCCGCCATGACGGTGAACAGGGAAACGGCGGCGAAGATCGGCCACGGACTACCGTGGGGAATGTAGTACTTATCCGCCTCTGAAGCGTGCGCTTGCGCCATGTTGAATTCTCTGATCGCTGTGAAAGTCCAAGTTTAGCCGTTTGATCACCGGTGCGCAGCGGCTTCCGTCGTATCGTAGAAGGTGTACGCCAAGGTGATCTTATCCACGTTGCCCGGCAATTGCGGGTCGACGATGAAGCGTACCGGCATGTCGCGCCCCTCGCCGGCACCAAAATGCTGAGGACTGAAGCAGAAGCACTGGGTCTTGTGGAAGTAATGGGCGGCGACCGTCGGTGAAATGCTCGGCACCGCCTGGGCCACCGAGGCCGCCTGCGTCAAATTCCTGGCATAGAACCCGGTGTCGTAGAGCTTCCCGGGATGCACCCGCATCGAGGCGGCCTTCGGCCGGAATTCGAAGCTTCCCACCGAGGCCGGATCGGCGACGAACTCGACGGTCACCTCCCGCGTCGGATCGGGCGCCTCCTGCACGTTCGCGCTGCCCGCTCTCGCCTCCGCGTTGCCGACCCCGGCCACTTTGCAGAACACGTCATACAGCGGTATCAGCGCCCAGCCGAATGCGAAGCTGCCGGCCGTCATGATCAGCAGTCCGCGCAGCAGGCGCCGATTGGCGCGCCGCCGCTGCGCTGCATCGAGGCCGGACGGATTCGGATCGGCGCTCATCCGTGGTGGCTGCGATAGACGGCAATTGCGATGAAACCGAAATAAAACGCCAATGCGAGAGACATCAGCCACAGCGCGCGCCGGCGAATCCGGCGCTTGTCCGGCACCCCGATCGCGTTCATTTGACGTCCGGGGCCACCGTGAAGCTGTGATAGGGCGGCGGCGACGAGATGGTCCATTCGAGCCCCGTCGGGGTCGCATCGTCCCACACTTCCGCGGTCGCCTTCTTGCCGCCGCGCACGCACTGGATGATCACAATGACGAACAGGATCTGCGACAAGCCGAAGATGAAGCCGCCGATCGAGGAGACCATGTTCCAATCGGTGAACTGCACGGCATAGTCCGGTATGCGCCGCGGCATGCCGGCCAATCCCAGAAAATGCTGCGGAAAGAACAGGACGTTGACGAAGATCGCCGACAGCCAAAAGTGCGCCTTCGCGAGCCGCATGTTGTACATGTGCCCCGTCCATTTCGGAAGCCAATAATAAACGGCTGCCATGATGGCGAAGATGGCGCCAGGCACCAGCACGTAGTGAAAGTGGGCGACGACGAAATACGTGTTGTTGTATTGGAAGTCGACCGGGGTCAGGGCGAGCATCAACCCCGAGAATCCACCGATCGAAAACAGGAACAAAAACGAGATCGCGAACAGCATGGGCGGCTCGAACGACAGCGAACCGCGCCACATGGTCGCCGTCCAATTGAACACTTTGACGCCGGTGGGCACCGCGATGAGCATGGTCGACATCATGAAGAACAACTGGGCGGCCATGGGCATGCCGTCGACGAACATGTGGTGACCCCACACGATGAACGACAGGAACGCGATCGATGCGATCGCATAGATCATCGAGGTCGCGCCGAACAGGGGCTTGCGTGAAAAGGTCGGCAGAATTTCCGAGATGATGCCGAAGGCCGGCAAAATCATGATGTAGACCTCGGGGTGGCCGAAGAACCAGAACACGTGTTCGAACATCAGCGGATCACCGCCGCCCGCGGCATTGAAGAAGCTGGTCCCGAAGAAGTGATCGGTCAGGAGCATGGTCACCGCGCCCGCGAGCACCGGCATGACGGCGATCAGCAGATACGCGGTGATCAACCAGGACCAGCAGAACAGTGGCATCTTCAGCAGTCCCATGCCCGGAGCCCGCATGTTCATGATGGTCACGATGATGTTGATCGCGCCCATGATGGAGGACGCCCCCATCAAATGGATGGCGAATATCATCATCGGCAAGGCGTCGGCGGTTTGCAGCACCAGCGGCGGGTACATGGTCCAGCCGGCGGCGGGCGCGCCTCCCGGCATGAAAAATGTGGACAGCAGAATCGTGAATGCGAACGGCAGGAGCCAAAAACTCAAGTTGTTCATGCGCGGCAGCGCCATGTCCGGCGCGCCCACCTGCAGCGGCACCATCCAGTTTGCGAGGCCGACGAAGGCCGGCATGACGGCGCCGAAAATCATGACCAGCGCATGCATGGTCGTCATTTGATTGAAGCGCTCAGGGTCGACCAGCTGCAACCCCGGCTGGAAGAGCTCCGCACGGATCACCATGGCCATCGAGCCGCCGATGAAGAACATGATGAGACTGAACACCAGGTACATGGTGCCGATGTCTTTGTGATTGGTGGCGAACAGCCAGCGCTTGATTCCCGCTTCCGGCTGATCATGGTGCTCGTCGTGATGGGCGCTGTCGTGAGCGTGGGCCTGTGCCATGGTGAGGTGTCTCTCTCTTCTGCTTAATTCAGTGCTTGGGCTGAGCGGGGCGAGTCGGCGGCGGGCGCCGCAGCTTGTTTGAGGGCCGCTTTCTGCTCATCGACCCACTTCTTGAAATCGTCCGGCGTTCGCACGTCGACGACCACCGGCATGAACCCGTGGTCGCGGCCGCACAGCGCGGCGCATTGCCCGCGGTAGATGCCCTCCTTGCCCGGATCGACCTTGAACCACAGTTCATTGACGAAGCCCGGCACTGCCGAGCGCTTGATCCCGAAATCCGGGACGTACCAGGCGTGAATGACGTCCTGCGAGGTCAGCAGCACTCTTACCTTGGTTCCACTCGGCACCACCATAGGGTGATCGACGTCCAGCAGGTAGTTCGGTACGGTCCGCGGATCGATGCCGGAGTGCAATTCGCGGGCAAAATTCGAATCCTGCTTCAGCGTCGAATAGAAATTCACGCCCTCCGCGGCGTCCATGTACTGATACTGCCATTTCCATTGATACCCGGTCACCCGGATCGAGATCTCGGAGTTGCGCATGTCCTCCATCTTGAGGATGAGCTCGGCAGCCGGGACCGCCACCACCACCAGAATCACCACCGGAATGATGGTCCACATGATCTCCACCTTCGTACTGTGCAGCATGGTGGTGTCTGCGACCGCGCCTTGGGAGCGACGAAACTTGACCAGCGAGTAGATCATGGCTCCGAACACGACCACCGCGATCGCGACGCAGATCCAAAATGCCTCCATGTGCAGATCGTAGATGGCGTGGCTCAAGTCGGTGACGCCCACCGGCAGGTTGTAGCCGTTGGACGTATTGGGGGAGGCCTTTTCGGCGGCATTGGCGCCGATGCAAAAGCCCAATGCGGCCGTGAAGGCGGCCGCGCAAAGCGCCGGGGCCCCTGAGGAGCGCCGCGCAGGCAGCGCGCGGTCGTCGGTATCGCCTGATCTGGTCACGCTCATCTAATCCGATCCCCTACGTTTCAATCAACTTCAAGCGGCGGCGATTCGTTCATGCCGCCGACCAACACATGCAATCGCCGGGCAAGCAGACACCTTTCCTCCTCGGTGAGGAAGCTGCCGACCTCGCACGCCCGCCCGCGACTCTCGATCGTCAACTTGCTCGGATAGAGCCGGGTGCGCGGACTGCGAAGTCTAACCTTCGCCCAGTGCCGCGCAAACTCCTGTTTTGCCTCGCCGCGCCGGGAGCGTGTGACGAGACTGATCTGCGACTCCGTAATGAGAACGGTTTGCGTATACAGACGCCGACGCATGCTCGCATGCAGAGCGAGACCAAGCGCCAGCATCTCGAGTGCCCAAAACGGCAGCACCGGCCAAAATCCATGGAACACGAAAAACAAACTAAAAGCCAGCGAAAACAGGCACGTAGCGGCAAAAAAAACCTTGGCGGCTCCTGGTGTAAGCGAACAATTGGGCGCGAGTTCGATGCGCTGTTCCATGGCCGGTAGGATAACTCAAAGGAGCCTCGGGACCTGCAAGAACCCGTGCGCTGCCGATGTCATCCGGACGTGCGCTGCCGGCGCAATTGCCGCTTCACGTCCTGAAGGGAAATCCGGTTGTCCTCGCCGAGGGCGCCGCGCGGCGCTTCGGCGGGCGCCCAAGCCTGCCCGAATACCACTTCGTAGGTCGCCGGCAAGCGGCCCTCGTGGCGGTACCTTTCGTACGCTGCCTGCATGGCGGCAAACTTGCCGGGACTCGTGAGTCCCTTCGGCCTGTCCGACGCGGCATTGCGCGCGCCCACCGACCTCAGATCGGCCGCGAGTTCGCGGACCCCGGTGTAACTCACGGTGTAGCGCTCGACATCGAGCACGGGCGCCGTAAGTCCGGCATGCACCAGGGCATCGCCGATTTCGTGCATGTCCAAAAACGGATGGACACGGCGATGCGAGTCCACCCGCGCCCAGGAGGCGCGCAGTTCGCGCAGCGTGTCGGGGCCCAAGCTCGTGAACGTCAAGAGCCCGCGCGGCGCGAGAACGCGGCGGCATTCGACGAATACGGGCCCGGGATCGGCCCAGGCGAGCATGAAATTGCTGAGGATGAGATCGACGCTGCCGTCCGGCAACGGCAGCCGCGCGGCGTCCGCACACACCCTGGCGAACGGGTGAAACCAGCTTCGTTGTCGCGCGGCAACGCGCAACATGCCGAGGGCAAAGTCGAGCGCTATGACGCGGGCGCGTGGGTAGCGGCGCGTGAGTGCGCGGCTGGCGTGCCCGGTACCGGCACCCGCGTCGAGAACCACGCGCGGCGCCAGCGCCGTCAACTCGAGGCGCTCCAGCAACACCTCCCGCACCTCGCTCTGCAGTACGGCTGCGGCATCGTAGGTCGCGGCAGCGCGATCGAAGGAACGTCGCACCCAGCGGATGTCGAGGCCGTTTGCGGCGCTCGTATTCACTGCAGGAACTGATAGTTCAACAGGATGCCGATGAACACCGACATGCCGAAGTAGTTGTTGTTGAGGAAGGCTCGAAAGCAGGACTCGCGATCGCGCGCCCGAATCAACCATAGGTGATGCACGAAGAACAGCGCCCCCGCGACCAGTCCAGCCCCGTACCACACGCCCATGTGCAGCATGCGTCCGGCGAGGTAGAGGGCGAGCAACGTCATCGCTTGCAGGGCGGCAATGATGTGCCGATCGGAGTCGCCGAAGAGAATCGCGGTGGAACGCACACCGATCTTCAGGTCATCCTCCCGATCGACCATGGCATAGATGGTGTCATAGACGGTCACCCACAGCATGTTGGCGATCAACAGCAGCAACGCGACGCGCGGCACCGTCTCGAGCTGCGCCGCGAACGCCATCGGGATCCCCCAGCCGAAGGTGAGACCCAGATACAGCTGCGGTACCGATAGAAAGCGCTTGATGAACGGGTAAGTGAGCGCGAGAAAGGCTCCAACAACCGCCAGCAACAGTGTCAGGCGGTTCAATTGCAGCGCCAATACCAGCGCCATCATGGACAGAACGGTGAACAAAATGAGCGCCTCGAGCGTGGAGATGCGCCCGGCGGCGAGCGGGCGATCCTTGGTGCGCTCGACATGCGGATCGAAGCTGCGATCGGCGTAGTCATTGATGGCGCAGCCGGCGGAGCGCATCAGCACCGTGCCCAGCACGAAAATGATGAACAGACGCGGATCGGGTTTCCCCCTCCCCGCTATCCAAACGGCCCACAAGGTCGGCCAGAGCAGCAACCAGATGCCGATCGGGCGATCCAGACGCATGAGCCGTACGTAGTCCTGCAAGGTGCCCAGGATCTTGGGCAACTCGTTGGTCGTCCACGGGTGGAAGCGCACGCGATAGGAAAACCATCGCCAGCGATCACCGATTCGCTGCGCCAATTCCAGGCCTGAGCGCGGCAGCTGCACTCTGGGGCGGCTCCTAGACGCGGCCCATTGCGGGCAGGAACAATTCCTGTACGAGCAGTGGCGCGCCGCGCAGCAGAATTCGCGAGCGCCGCGCCCACAACCCTGCTGGCGTCAGCTGCGCCTCGCGCAGCGCGCGCGCGGCCAGCTCGTTCTCGAGGGGCAACCACGCGTACTCGAACGAGCTGCGCTCGACGCCGGATAGTTCGTGCAGCGTTTCGCCCAATGAAGAGTCGCCCAATTCACCAAGCCATGGATGCAGGCACAAGGTGGAATCGGGAATGACCGATTGTGCGAACACCCAGACGTGACCGCCGCAACACAGCTCGACCTCGCGGAACAATGCGGCGCCGTCGGTGACTCCCAGCGCCGCTTTTAGCGCCGGGCAGAGCAGGCCCGTCCACTGCTCCACCATACGCAAGCCGAAGCGCTCGCCGCATGCCGCCTTCATGCGCAGCGTGAGGAGCCCCTTGCCAATGAGCCACGGACGCACGCTCTCGTCCACTCGGAATTGGCCGAGGCATTGGGCGGGCAGCCATTGCGATGAATCAAGGTTTCGCTCTTTGCTCGGTGTCATGTTGCTCATAGTTGGCATTCTAACCGACGCGACCGTATTGCTCCGCATGTCCGACCCATCGTCGGATGAGGGGCTCCACATTCGAGGGCCAATCGCGCAGCATCGTTTCCGCCGCGATTTGCACTCTCGGGAGCAAATCGGCGTCCCGCAACAGATCGGCCACCCGCATTTGCGCGAGGCCCGTCTGGCGCGTGCCGAGCAGCTCCCCGGGCCCGCGAAGCTCGAGGTCGCGGCGCGCCACCTCGAAGCCGTCATTGGTCTGACGCATCACCGCGAGCCGCTCGCGCGCCAGGGAGGACAGCGGCGCACGGTACAGTAACAGGCAGGAACTCGCATGCTGGCCCCGACCCACGCGGCCGCGCAGCTGATGCAATTGCGCAAGGCCCATCCGCTCGGCGTTTTCGATGACCATCAAAGTGGCGTTGGGTACGTCGACGCCCACTTCGATGACGGTGGTCGCCACCAACAGGTGGATTTCGCCGTATTTGAAGCGGCGCATGGTGCGCTCCTTGCCGGCCGCCGGCATGCGCCCGTGCACCAGCGCAACGGCGAGCTCCGGCAGGGCCTCGGCCAATGCGGCCGCGGTTTCCTCCGCCGCTTGATACGGCATTTCTTCCGATTCGTCGATGAGCGGACAAACCCAGTACGCCTGACGGCCCTCGAGGCAGGCCGTACGGATGCGCATCACGACTTCATCGCGCCGCGCATCAGCCAGCACCACCGTCTTTACCGGCGTGCGTCCCGGCGGCAGCTCATCGATGATCGATACATCGAGATCCGCGTAAGCGGTCATGGCCAACGTGCGCGGTATGGGCGTGGCAGTCATGATGAGTTGGTGGGGTTGGTGACCTCCATGGGCGCCCTTCTCGCGCAACGACAGACGCTGATGCACGCCGAAGCGGTGCTGTTCATCGACGATCACCAGAACGAGCGAGGAGAAGGTGACGCCCTCCTGGAACAGTGCATGAGTGCCGATGACGATCGGTGCGGCGCCCCCGCGGAGTTTTTCGAGCGCGGCACTGCGCGCGGAGCGGGTCTGGCGCCCCGTCAGCAGCGTCACCTCGACCCCGAGAGGCTCGAACCAGCGCCGAAAATTTTGTGCATGCTGATCGGCCAGCAATTCGGTCGGCGCCATCAGAGCGACTTGCCGCCCCATCTGCACGGCTTGAGTGGCCGCGAGGGCGGCCACCAGCGTCTTGCCGCAGCCCACGTCGCCTTGCACCAGGCGCAGCATCGGCGTCGCGCGCTTGAGGTCCTGCTCGATTTCCTTGAGCACCCGCTGCTGCGCTCGCGTGGGGCGAAACGGCAGTGCAGCGAGCAATCCGGCCTTCATCGCGCCGGTGCCGGCCAGCGGCCAGCCCGGATCCTGCTGGATGCGCCGTCGCAGCAATTTGAGCGAGAGTTGGTGAGCCAGCAGTTCCTCGAATGCGAGCCGCCGCTGGGCGGGGTGGCGCCAGTCGAGCAAGAGGTCCACCGGCGCATCCGCCGGCGGCCGGTGCACGTACTGCAACGCTTCGCGCAAATTCGGCAACCGCAAATCCGCGAGGATGGCCGCGGGCAACCAATCCTCGATCTTGCTCGAGTTGATCTGCTCCAGGGCCATGCGAACCAGCTGGCGCAACCGCCCCTGTGTGATCCCCTCGGTGCCGGGATATATGGGCGTGAGGTGTTCGTCGGCGACCGCTGTCTCGCGATCGACGCGGCGATATTCCGGATGCACCATCTCCAAGCCTTTCGGACTGCGGCGAACTTCGCCGAAGCAGCGGATGCGCGCGCCGCGCGCCAACCCCAGTTGCTGCTGAGCCGTGAAATAGAAGAATCGCAGCGTCAGCGAGCCCGAGCCGTCGCCGATTCTGCACAGCAGCTGGCGCCGACCGCGAAACGCGATCTCCGTGAGCAAGACCTCACCCTCGACCGCTGCGCGTTGCCCCGGACGCAATTCCCCCAATGGCACGACGCGAGTGCGATCCTCATAGCGCAAGGGCAGCAAAAACAGCAGATCCTGCGTGGTTTGCACGCCGAGCGCGCGAAGCCGCTCGGCCAGGGCGCCGCCGACCCCGCGAAGCACCGTCACCGGCTGCGGGTCGATCACAGCGCGACGATGCACTCCACTTCGATCTGCGCACCCCGCGGCAGGGCGGCGACGCCGACCGCAGCGCGCGCCGGGTAGGGCTCGCGGAAGTAGTCGGCCATCACCCTGTTGACCAGAGCGAAGTGAGCGAGGTCGGTCAGATAAATGGTGGCCTTCACGACATGGTCGAAACTTGTCCCAGCCGCCACGACGACCGCCTGCAGATTGTCGAACACCCGGCGCACTTGCGCCTCCATGTCGCCGACCACCAATTCCTTGGTTTTCGGATCCAGCGGAATCTGTCCGGATACCCACAGAGTATTGCCCGCGCGCACCGCTTGCGAGTAGGTGCCGATCGCGGCCGGCGCGTCGGGGGTGGAAATGATTTGCTTGCTCATGCGTTAAGCCGCTCCATGTTGACTCATCCGGTGACCGACGGTCTCAAGCCAGCGTGCGGAAGACCCTCTGCACGTCCGGCATCCTGCGGATGGTGCGGATGACGCGCGCGAGGTGCTTTCGGTCGTGCACCTGCAGCTGGAAC
This sequence comes from uncultured Gammaproteobacteria bacterium, assembly GCA_963843295.1. Taxonomy (GTDB): domain Bacteria; phylum Pseudomonadota; class Gammaproteobacteria; order Steroidobacterales; family Steroidobacteraceae; genus Bog-1198. The sequence continues at coordinate 86,768 of CAWJJP010000014.1, forward strand.
CTAAGCGAGGAGCTGCTTACGTCGCGCTCTTCCAGCGACACTTGATCGATGTTGGTCTCGGTGCCCGCGATGGACGATGCAACCGCCGCTAGCACTCCCACCCGGTTGTTGATTTCGAGCTGGATCTCGGAACTGAACAGCCGCCCTTGCGTCCCCTCCCACGCGACCGACAGCCATTTATCCGGCTGCTTGCGGTATTCGGCGAGATTACCGCAATTCTGCCGGTGGATCATCACGCCGCGACCGGCGCTGAGATAAGCCATGATCGGATCGTTCGGAATCGGAAAGCAGCAGCGAGCGTAGGTGACGAGCAATCCCTCGGTGCCGGCGATCATCAGCGGTCCACTGCTCGAGGGACTGTGCTCCCCGCCATCTCGCGCCGGCTGCAGCCGGCGCGCCACGAGGGGCGCCAGGCGTTCGCCCAAACCGATCTTCTCGTACAGTTCGCTGGCGTCCTTCAGATTGAGCTCTTTGACCACCGCGTCGATGTCGGCGGCGGGGATCTTTTTGAGGCTGAGCGAAAATTCCTCGAGCGCGAGCCCGAGGAGGCGCTTGCCGAGTTCCAGCGCCTCGCCGCGCTTCAAGTTCTTCAAGTACTGGCGGATGGCCGCGCGCGCCTTCGCGGTCACCAGGAACGAGGACCACGACGGATTGGGTGTGGCGCCCTTCGCCGTGATGATCTCCACCGTCTGGCCGTTGCGCAGGGGCGTTCGCAGCGGGACGAGACGGCGGTCGACCTTGGCGGCGACACAGCGATTGCCGACGTCGGTATGAATGGCATACGCGAAGTCGACCGTCGTCGCGCCGGTGGGCAAGCGCAGGATTTTCCCCTTCGGGGTGAAGACGTACACCTTGTCGGGGAAAAGATCGACTTTCACGCTTTCCAGGAATTCCTCGGAACTGCCGCCCTCTTGGATCTGCACCAGGCTCGCCAGCCATTCGCGAGCGCGATCGTGCTCGACACCGCCGAAGGTGTCGCCGCCGGATTTGTACTTCCAGTGCGCGGCGATGCCGGACTCGGCGACGCGGTGCATGTGCTCGGAGCGGATCTGCACCTCGATCGGCACACCGTTGGGTCCGAACAGCGTCGTGTGCAGAGACTGATAGCCGTTGACACGTGGAATGGCGATGTAATCCTTGAAGCGCCCGGGCATCGGCTTGTACACGCTGTGTACGAGCCCCAATACCCGGTAGCAGGTGTCGGCGTTGTCGACGATGATGCGAAAGCCGTACACATCGACCATTTCGTTGAGCGAGATGCCCTTGTTCTGCATCTTCTTGTAAATGCTGTACAAATGCTTCTCGCGGCCCTCCACGCCACCCGCGATCGCGGCTTTCTTCAGGGCGCCTTTGAAAGTCTCGGCAATCTTGCCGACGAACTCCTTCTGGTTGCCGCGCGCGCGCTTCAGTTCGCGCTCGAGCACCTTGTATCGATACGGGTAGAGCGCCCTGAACCCGAGATCCTCGAGCTCGAGTTTGACGGCGTACAGACCGAGACGCTCGGCGATGGGTGCGTAGATTTCCAGAGTCTCGCGCGCGCTGCGCCGCCGCTTCACCGGCGGCATGACGCCCAGGGTGCGCATGTTGTGCATGCGGTCCGCGAGCTTGACCATGATGACGCGGATATCCCGCACCATTGCGAGCAGCATCTTGCGAAAGCTCTCCGCCTGGGCTTCCTGGCGGTTCTTGAACTGAATCTGATCCAGTTTGCTCACGCCGTCGACGAGTTCGGCGACGACCTGGCCGAAGATGGAGGCGATTTCCGCCTTCGCCGTCGGCGTGTCCTCGATCACATCGTGCAGGATGGCGGCAACCAGCGTATCGGCGTCCAGCCGCAGATCGGCGAGAATATCCGCGACGGCAACCGGATGCGTGATGTACGGCTCGCCCGAAACCCGCTTCTGGCCGTGATGCCGTTCTGCGCCGAACTCATAGGCTTCCCGCACGCGCTCCACTTGAGCGGGTGGGAGGTAGGTCTCGAGCTTGTCTATGAGCTGGCTGATCCCCGTGGTGCGTCTTCCACCGGGTAGGAAACCAAGTATGGAAGACGCATAGTCCATCGCTCGCTCTGCGGTGGGCGGTTCAGTCCCCTAGGCCGAGTTGCGGCGCGCGGAAATCGGATGGCATGTCGAGCTCGCTTACCGGCTGCTGAACCGGCTCTTCGGGTTCCTCGAGCATTTCCAGGGTGATATTTCCGGCTGCAATCTCGCGCAACGCCACCACGGTCGGCTTGTCGTTTTCCCATTCGACGGTCGCTTCCGCGCCGTTCGCCAGTCGCCGCGCGCGCTTGGCGGCCAGCAACACGAGGTTGAACAGGTTGGGCTCATTCTGCAGACAGTCTTCGACCGTGATACGCGCCATGGCTTAGGGTTCCAGTAAAGGGGGTTGAAATCATAGCAGAAACACGCCTGCCCAGGCCACTATCGAGGGGGCACGCACGCCTCGCGACGCGCCCGACGAGGCCTATGCCGCCAGCAGTTCCTTCGTGAGCACCGCCACCTCCGGCCGTCGCGCCGAGAACGGCTCGCCGCGTTCGTCCACGATGGCGTGCAGATCCGCGACCGCCTGCTCGAAGCGATCGTTGATCACGACGTAGTCGAATTCCGTCCAATGCGCGATGTCGCGCCGCGCGTGCCGCAGGCGGCGGCGGATCACCGCCGCGGAGTCGGTGCTGCGGGCCTTGAGCCGCGCCTCGAGGGCCTGACGGGTGGGTGGCAGAATGAAAACGCTGCGCGCCGCGGGGAGAGCGGCCCGCACCTGGCGGGCGCCCTGCCAATCGATTTCGAGGAGAAGCAGCTCGCCGTTGGCCAACGCATCGCGCACCGCGCCAAGGCTCGTGCCGTAAAAGTTGTCGTACACTTTCGCATGCTCGAGAAATTCGCCGCGCGCGGTCATTTCATCGAAACGTCCGGGCGTGACGAAATGATAGTCCCGACCCTCGACCTCGTTGGCGCGCGGCTTGCGTGTGGTGTAGGAGACGGAAAATCGCAGGCGCGGCTCGCGCTCCATCAGCGCCTTCACCAGACTGGTCTTGCCCGCGCCCGAGGGAGCCGCGACCACGTATAGCCGTCCGGGCGCACCGCTCCGTCCATCGTGCAAGAGATCTGGCGCGGGCTGCATCGACTGCTACTCGATATTCGGGACTTGTTCGTGGGTACCATTCATAAGCTTTTGATCGTACACCGATTGAGGGTTTGCTGGCTGCGGCCTAGCTACGCGGCTAGCCACGCGAGCCGGCCGGCTCCCACGGTGGGTACCGCGCTTTTCGCTGCTACCTTTGAATGGCCCATCAACTTGGTTTGCGACTCTGATAGGTATCGCTTGACCTGGTCAGCGGCAGGTCCAACTCCACCCGGACATGGGTGACTTTCGGCGTGATCCGACCGAAGAGATATCCATCTGAGACACGGCGAAGGTCACATGTCGACCCGTGATCAACATGACGCAGCTACGCCGCCACCTCGACGTACTCGACCCGGCTGGAGGGCGGGGGAATCGGTGTGCCATCCTCGCGCATGCCCTCGAGATGGAATTCGATCGCCTCCCGAATTGCGGCTTCGGTCTCTGCAGGTGTGCTACCCGTAGCGACGCAACCGGGTAAATCGGGAACGTACGCCGAATAATTCTCGCCGGCGGCCTCGATCACGACTGCGTAGCGCACAGCATTTACCTCACTTCTTCAAGCCCGACTGCTTCAGGATACTGTTGAGCGTGCCAGATGCCAAATCGTCGCTCGGCTTGCCGGCGACCGTCACCCGGCCCGGCTTGGTCGGGTGCTTGAACTGCCGATGGCTTCCGCGAGTGGAGTGCTGATACCAGCCATCGTCAAGCGGCATTCGCAGTACCTCGGGCACCTTCATTGAAACAGCTTAACACCCGTCGGTGACGCCGAATCGCCGAACAAAACCTGACCTCGCTGTAAATCAATTCTGCAAAATCCAATCTTCGAAATCTCGCAGATTTGAAACACGCTTGGGATTTAATGGCGACCTGCCAAGGTCGGGCGGGCAGCGCGCGCGACGTGCTCGGCTGAAGCGAATGAGTCCTATCGACCCCAAGGAGCCACACGCGAGTGTCCGGTATCGGGAAACTCAGTTAGGACTTCCGAAAGCGCCCGTTCATCGGGCTGCGACCGCTCCTTCGTCGAGCCCCAGAACCACAATCTTTGCGGTCCTGATCATCGTGGGCCACTCGGGGTGCGTAAAGCCGGCCGCCACGGCGACTTTCTGCGCGCCATTCGCCATATACGTAATCACGCCCCCGGCGATTGCGCCGTCAAGCGCTTGGCCCCAGAGCTTCGCTCCGGTTGCGGAATCGAGCGCGTAGAGGTTGCCCCCCACATCGCCAAAGAATAGCAGCCCACCGGCCGTTGGCGTCCAACCCGCGACAATCGGATAATTCGATTTGACACGCCACTTCCACACGCCGGTATCAGCGTCGGTCGCATAGACCCAACCGGACCAGTGACCGTCGGCCTGAGCGCGTTTGCCCAACATCCACATGGGATCGCGCGTCCCCATCCCTGACCAGATTTTCCCGAGGGGCTTCTCCCGCAGCCCTTTGTCGTTCTGCAGTCGCACCGACGCGCACCAATCGACAGTCGCCGTAATGATGAGGTTCGTCGTCGGAACATAGGAGGGACTGTTCCATTCCTCGCCACCCGAGGCGCCCGGACAGAAGTGAACGTATTTCTCGAGTGTGAAAGGCACGTCGGCATTCTCGATCTGGTCCACGGGTACGCGGTAGAGGAGCTGGTTGTTGTTACCGAGATCGAAGCCGTAAAGGTGCCCATTCTTGGGAGAAACCACCAGGAGTTGCTTCCCTCCGCGAGTCTGAATAGGGACCGGCGGGTTCGACACGTCCCAATCGTGCCAATCCTGGGGATCTATCTTGTAGTGGTATCGGTAGTTCCCGGTCTTCGCGTCAAGCACGACCACCGAATCACTATAGAGATTACCTCCCGGCCGCACGCCTACGTCAAAATCCGGCGCCGGATTTCCGCCGGGCACGTACAGCGCCCCGGTCTTTGTATCGAGCGTGGAGGAGGTCCAGGTGCCCCCACCGCTGATGGGTATGCCCGAAACGTTTTGCCAAGTTGATGTATCCAGGGGCGTTGTCCCCAGCGGCCCACGAACCGTGTCGCCCTCCTGTTTAGGAACGAGAAAGAACTCCCAGACGATCTTGCCGCTCTTGGCGTCGAGCGCAAACATGTGGCCCTTGCCGCCCTTATAATCACCGCCCGCATTGCCAATGAATACGAGCCCATCGTAGGCAATCGGGGCCGCCGGCACCGACTCGCCCAACTTGTGATCCGCGATCGTCGTTTCCCAAATTCGCTTTCCCGTGTTGAAGTCATAAGCCACTACGCGCCCGTCGGTCAAGCCGCGAAACAACATGCCGTCCATGTAAGCAGCGCCACGGACGGCCGGCAATATGCTGTCAGTATAGGACTCGTGTGTGCGCCAATTCTCGGCGCACGTGGCAGCGTTAAGGGAGAAGGTATCGTGTTCAGTGGTGCCAATCAGGGCATTGTTCACCATGATCAGGTTGGACTCGAAGGAGGTGAATTTGCGGACGTCGTAGGTGCAGATCACGCGCAGCCTTCGCACATTGGTCGTGTTGATCTGGCTTAAGGGCGAAAAGCGATCCGAAGAAAGTGTTCGGTTATAGCTCGGCCAATCGTCCGCGACCGCGCCCACCGGAGTCGCTTCGGCGGAAGTAGAAGGCGCGGTGGTCTCTGGGACCTTGTAAGTGGGATTCGATTCCGTACTTATCGTGCCAGCCGGCGCGCCCAGAGTACTTAGGAAATTCATCGCCATACCGCCGACGAACACGGTCGGTGCGGGAGCGAAGAGAAGTAGCCCGATGCCCGTTACAGCACCGATCGCCGCGAGCACACCCAGGGCAATCAGGACTTTCTTCCTGGTTGAAGCCGGAGGCTTGACTCGGACAATTGTTTCGTCGGCCATTGATATTCCTTCGGGCATGACACGTCCTGCGCGGCAAGACGCTTCCGCACCGCTGATATTTTTTGTTTTCTTCGGCTACTGCCTTGATCTCGATTGCAACTATACCACCGTCGCCCAGCGTTACTGGCCGTGCGCCTTCGTGACTTGCTCCATCACGTGATAAAGCTTCAAGCAGGCTTACACTGTTGCCAAACACACCACTATTGGATCCTAGTCCCACAGTCAGCTTTAGGGCGAGGATTTCAACACGACGACCGGCAGGTAGTGGCCGAGGCTGTGTGAAAACCCTCGACGCTTTTGCAAATTGAGCTAAACGAGCCAAAGATCCAAAGCGTGTTTCAAATCTGCGAGATTTCGAAGATTGAATTTTGCAGAATTGATTTTCAGCGAGGTCAGTTTTTGTTTTTACCCAGCCTCGGCCGCCTGCCGCCCGATGGATGAAGGATCGCTGGCGAATTCACCCTCTCGACCCAACCGGCCGGATGCGACCGGCCGCTTCCATGCAAATTGTTCCTTAAGGGCCCTTTGAAACAACGATTTTTCAGACCTACTGGATATGCAAACACTGAAATGCTAAACGGGAAAAGCCGCGTAATAGGCGAGATCAATATCGCAGACAACGGCAATAGAGCGACGCCTATTGGTCGAAGGGCATTTCCACAAGCAGCTCTTGCGGGACTGGCGCGAGGACTTCGCGCGCTCGATGCGCGAACAGGGCATTGCGGCCAACGCCACGCCGCGGGCCATCCGGGGCAAAAACAAGAGAAACCGTGGGGAAAGAATATTCAAAGCGGAGTTCTACGGGAAGTCCACTGCGATCCGTGACCGGGTGATCGGGATCGCGACAGAGCTGTCACGTGCCGGAACGATTGAGGATCCGGCGCGCGCGAGGTTGCTCGCAACTCGCAGCTCGCTTGTGTCAACCTGGATGAAGGTCGCCGAGGTGCTGGACGAGCAGGGCGAGGAGATCCGCGCGGGCGACGTCCGTTACTTCGCAATGCATCTCCCGCCCGTCCTCACTGACCGGCAACGCCTGGCCGCGCAATTCATCCGATTGAAGGAGGAGCAGCGAGGGATCGAAGCGGACGGACGCGAGCGCGGATACCCCAAGGTCCTGGAGCGGACGCGGTAGGTCAGCCGGCCGCCTTGCGCCGGATCGGCGTGACCTTCTGCGCGCCGCTTTCGATGTCGAGCAATAGCGCCGTCCAGGCCTCGAGCGCCGCCCGGCGCTCGTTGAGATAATCGTGCGTGTTGTAGGTGCCCTCGACTCCGCGGAGCCTATGGCCCAGACAGCGTTCCGCCACTTCGCTGCGGACGCCGAGCGACGCGAGGTGCGTCCGCATGGTGCGGCGCAGGTCGTGCAAGGTGAAGTGTTGCAGTCCGTGCTCGACCGCTGCAAGCGCCGCATTCAACGTGTCGATACCCAGATGCAACACCCGCTGGCGCGGGTCGCGCCGGCGCTTGGGGAACACGAACGCGTCGACCCCTGCAACCTCGCGCAACGATTTGAGCCAGGATGCGACAGCGGGCACCAGCGGAATCGTCAGCGCTTCGCCGGTCTTGGTCCGGCTGGCCGGCAGCCGCCAAGTTGGCGCAGCGCCCTCGAGATCGAACTCGTTCCATTGAGCGCCCAACAATTCGCCCTTGCGAACGCCCAGGGCGAGCAGGAGCTTGATGGCGAGCAGATTGGGGCCGCCGAAGCTCGGGGACTCACGCAGCGCCTGAAAGAGCTGCCCCAGCTCCTCGACGGTGAGGGCGCGCCTTCGCGCACGTTCGGGGCCGCCCGCATCGCTTTGATCGAAGTCCGCGACGGGATTGATCGTCAACACATGCCGGCGCACGCCGAAGCGGAACACGCGCCGCATGAAGCGCAGCAGATCGTTCGCTGCGGTGGGCGCGGTCTTGCGGACTTGCGCGAGGAGTCGAGCGGCATCCGCCGCGGTGATCTCGGCGGGTATGCGCTCGCCGAACGCCGGCAGCAGGTATTTGTCGAGGTAACGCCGCGGCACCTTGGGGTGCTTGAGGCGCCGCGGGTCGATCTCCGTGCTGTACCAATCCTCCGCGAGCTCGCGAAAGGTTTGGCGCGCCTTCTGGGCGGCGATCGCGGCGCGCTGCGCTTCTTCGACTTCTTGCTTGGCGATGAGCGGATCACGCCGCTTGTCGAGCATGAGGCGTTTCTCCCGCGCCTCGGTGCGCGCCGTGGCGAGACTCATGTCGGGGAAGTTGCCGAGGGTCATCCAGCGCTCGCGGCCGGCGAAGCGATAGCGGAACATCCACGCGGCACCCTCGCGGGTCTGCTTCCTGAAGTAAAGGCCATCGCCGTCGCTGAGCAGCACCGGGCCGCCGAAGCGGTGTGCGCGCTCGACCGAGAGGGAGTTGAGCTTTCCGGACGCCATGTGGAGACCCCCGGGTGCGTAGGCAGATTCCGCGGAAGCCGAGTAGCTAGCACGCGAGCCGCGTAGCTAGAAAATCTAGCTACGCATTTAGCTACGCACCCAGCCTCAACGGTAGTCCCGATGAGGGAAAACGTCCAGAGACAATAATTGACGCAAAAGCCTAGTTTTGCAGGGGTTTCAAGCGCTTTGAGAGGACAACCCGCGACGCCGCAGACGACCGAAAACGCTATTCGATATTCTGCACTTGCTCGCGCATCTGCTCGATCAGAACTTTCATGTCGACCGCGGCGCGCGTCGTCTCGATGTCCTGGGACTTGGAGGACAGGGTGTTGGCCTCGCGGTTCAGTTCCTGCATCAAGAAATCGAGCCGCCGGCCGGCCGGCTCGTTGCCGCCGAACGATTTGCGCACTTCGGCCACGTGGCCGCGCAGTCGGTCGATCTCTTCATCGACATCCAGGCGCTGTGCCAGGATGGCGAGTTCCTGCTCCAACCGGTCGTGATCGACTTCGCTGACGAGCTGCGCCACGCGCTCGAGCAATTTCGCGCGCATGCGCGCACGCACCTCCGGCAGCCGTTCCGCAACCCTGGCCGCAAAATCCACCAAACCCGCGCAGCGCTGTTCGAGCGTGTCGCGCAGACGGTCACCCTCGCTGTCGCGGAACCGCGCGAGCTCGACCAGCGCTTCGCCCAGCAACGCGAGGGCCGCGGCGATCATGGGAGCGCCGTCGCGCTGCTCATCCCGCACCACGCCCGGCCAGCGCAGCAGGTCCATGACATCGATGCGCGCCGCATCGCCTGCGGCGGCGGCGGCGTGCTTCGCGCGCAACGTGAGCGACTCGAGCAGCTCCGCATCGACTTCGAGGCCGCTTGCGAGGACCGCGGGACGATAGTGCAGCGAGCACTCCACTTTGCCGCGGCGCACGGCACCCGCAACCGCCTGGCGAAACTCCGCTTCGGCGACGCGGAACTCCTCGGGCAAGCGGCAGCCGATTTCCAAAAAGCGATGATTGACCGTCCGCAGCTCCCAGGCCAGTCGCCCCCAGGGGAACTGACGCTCGCGTCGCGCAAAGCCGGTCATGCTACGAATCATAGGGGTCGGCGCCAAAATCGGCCATAATCCGGGCTTCAGTCTATCGGAAAGCCTCAGGAGCTGTCATTGCAGATCGAGATCGCGGATGTGAGCCTCATCGGCCATCGCGAAGAAAATCAGGATCGTGTCGCCGTAGCGGCCGCGGAGCACGCCGTGCTTCTCGTGGTCATCGATGGTATGGGCGGCCATGCCGAGGGAGCACGCGCCGCCGAAACGGCGCTCGCCACCTTGCTCGAGGCTTTTTGGCAGACACCGCACCCGATATTCGATCCACTCGGATTCCTGCACTTGTCGCTCGGCCGTGCGCATGAAGAGGTGGTCAAGCTCGGTGTGGGATTGAGCGTCGAGGCCCGCCCGCGCGCAACCTGCGCATTGTGCCTGGTGCAGGATGCGGCAGCGTATTGGGCGCACGTCGGCGACAGCCGCGTTTATCAGCTGCGTCAAGCCCAGGTCCTGGAGCGCACCCGCGATCACAGCCACGTCGAGGTGCTGCTGCGGGAAGGACTGATCACCGAGGCTGAAGTGCATGGCCACCCGATGCGCAACTACGTCGAATGCTGCCTCGGAGGAGACGCGGCATTGCCGGAAATGAGCATCTCGACACGCAGGCGCCTCAAAAGTGGCGATGTGCTGTTGCTTTGCACCGATGGATTGTGGGCCAACCTGCACGATGAGGATTTCGTGCGCTTCGCGCAGACCGTCGGCAAACCGTTGCGGGAGACCTTGACCGACCTCGGTACACGCGCGGTCGCCGCGTCGGCTCCGTACAGCGACAACACCAGCGCCGCGGCGCTGCGCTGGCGTGCGGCATGAGCGTGAGACCGAGCGGCCGGGCGCCCGATGAGCTGCGCGCGTTGAGTTTCGTTCGCGGCTACACGGCACATGCGGAAGGCTCGGTGTTGGTGGGTTTCGGACAGACCCGGGTTCTGTGCACCGCCAGCGTCGAGGAGGGCGTGCCGTCATTCCTGCGCGGCAGCCAGCAAGGCTGGGTGACCGCCGAATACGGGATGCTGCCGCGCGCGACGCATACGCGTTCGCCGCGCGAGGCCGCCCGCGGCAAGCAGACCGGCCGCACGCAGGAGATCCAGCGTCTCATCGGCCGCGCCTTGCGCGCCGTCGTTGATCTGAAGGGATTGGGCGAGCGCACCGTCACCATCGATTGCGACGTACTGCAGGCGGACGGCGGTACGCGCACTGCGGCGATCACCGGCGGGTTCGTGGCTCTGGCCGATGCCATCGACACGCTGATCAAAAAGCGCGCGCTCAACGCAAGCCCGCTACACGGCCAGGTCGCCGCCGTCTCGGTGGGCATCTATCGGGGCGTCGCTGTGCTCGATCTCGATTATGCCGAGGATTCGAACGCGGAAACCGACATGAACGTGGTGATGAACAGCGGCGGCGCTTTCGTCGAACTGCAGGGCACCGCCGAAGGGCACGCCTTCCGCCGCCACGAGCTCGAGCAGCTCTTGGACCTCGCCACGCTCGGTATCGCGCGATTGCATGAGGCACAACAGCGTGCCCGTGCCGCCTGAGAAGTTGGTCATCGCGAGCGGAAACGCGGGGAAGCTGCGAGAAATTCGTGCGGCGCTCGACGGCCTGCGGTTCGATGTCGTCGCTCAGGCGGCGCTGGGGATCGCGCCCGCCGCCGAAACCGGTTCGACGTTCCTGTCCAACGCGCTGCTGAAAGCCCGGCACGCGGCCGCGGCGAGCGGCGCGGCCGCCCTCGCGGACGACTCGGGCCTGGAAGTGGACGCTCTCGGCGGGGCGCCCGGAATCTATTCGGCCCGCTACGCGGGCGCCGGCGCCGACGATGCCGCCAACAATGCCAAGCTGCTCGCCGCGCTGGCCGGCAGGCCGCGCGAGGAGCGGCGCGCCCGCTATCGATGCGCCGTCGCGTTCGTCGACCCTGCGCCCGACCGGGCGCCCGTGACCGCCGAAGGCGTGTGGGAAGGCTACATTCTCGAGTCCCCGCGCGGCTCGGGAGGATTCGGCTACGATCCGTATTTCTGGCTGCCCGGCCTCGATCTGACCGCAGCCGAGCTTGCGCTCGAGGAGAAAAATCGCCGCAGCCACCGGGGCGCCGCGCTGCGCGCGCTGCGCGCGCAGCTCGCGCGTGAGCCGCGTGGAGCGATCCGCGATGGATGAGTCGGCGATCGACGCATCGACCGCGGGCGATCTGCGCGCACTGGCCGTGCCGCTCGCGCTGTACGTGCACATGCCGTGGTGCGTGCGCAAGTGTCCGTATTGCGATTTCAACTCCCACCAGCTCAAATCGCCAGCCCCACCCGCCGGCTACATCGACGCGTTGATCGCGGATTTCGACGGCGAAGCGCCGCTGCTGACCGGCCGCCGGGTCGACACGATATTCTTCGGCGGCGGAACTCCGAGCCTGTTCGCGCCCGAGGACTTTGCGCGGCTGCTCGAGGCGTTGCGAAAAAGGATCGCCTTTTCCGACGACGTCGAAATCACCCTGGAGGCGAATCCCGGCACCATCGAGCGCGGCCGCTTCTCCTCCTATCGCGACGCCGGCATCAACCGGGTTTCGCTCGGTGCGCAAACCTTCGCGACGCGCACCCTCGAGCGATTGGGCAGGATCCACAGTGCCGAGGACACGCAGCGCGCGGTGGAGGAGCTGCACGCGGCAGGCATCGGCAATTTCAATCTGGATTTGATGTATGCCCTTCCCGGGCAAACATTGGATGAAGCGCTCGCCGATGTACGCCTGGCCTGTACACTCGCGCCGGCCCACATTTCCCACTATCAGCTCACGTTGGAGCCAGGCACGGCATTTCACTCGCGCCCGCCGCCGCTTCCGGACGAGGATGCGGCATGGTCGATGCAGGCCGAAGGACAGCAAATGCTCGCGGCCCGCGGATTCGATCAATATGAAGTGTCCGCCTATGCGCGCGCCGGCTCCCAGTGCCGCCACAATCTCAACTATTGGCAGTTCGGCGATTACGTGGGCCTCGGCGCAGGCGCGCACGGCAAGCTCACCTCCGGCCTGCCCGATCGCATTTTAAGAACCGAGAAACCCAAACAGCCGCGTGACTATCAAAGCAGGGTGAGCGAGTCGCGAGAGCTCGGCATCGAGGCCATCGGCGAGCGCCGGCACATCGCGGTCACCGATCTGCCCTTTGAATTCATGCTGAATGCGCTGCGGTTGAACGCGGGGTTTGCGGCCGTCGATTTCGAACGGCGCACGGGTCTGCGGTTGAGCGACGTCGAGCCGGCGCTGTCACGAGCAAGCGAACGGGGGCTTCTCGAGCGTGCAGACGAGCGCTGGCGGCCCACCGAACTCGGAAGGAAATTCCTGAACGACCTACAGGCGAGTTTTCTGCCGTAGAGCTTATGCACACGGCGCCGTGCTCCTCGCCCGGAGGGGCACCTACAGCACATTGCACCTGCATTAGGTCAGATGCATCTTCTAAACCATTGAAAATTATATGAAATATCACTTGGCTATTTTTTGACCAAGTTAACAATTATGCGAATTTCGGCTGCAGCCGACCCCGGCGCAGGGCTTGCTCCACAGAGTTATCCACAGATATTGTGGACAAGCCTACAAGCGTTGATGGCCCAAGGGCTTATGTTGAATCGCTTGTCGCGGCGCCCGGTTTAGGCTACCGTACGCGACCCCCGTTCCGGCCCTCATGGTTCTCGAGGCGCCCGGCGAGGTAATTTATCGGCGTGGCGAAGTGTTGCTTGCGACGTTCAAGCACTCGGCGATTCTGCCGTCAACATATGAGGTTCCTATGAAAGCCGGCATCCATCCTGAATACAAAGACATCACGGTCACCTGCACGTGCGGAAACAAGTTCCAGACTCGCTCGACGATCGGGCAGGACTTGCAGGTCGAAGTGTGTTCGAACTGCCATCCCTTCTACACCGGCAAGCAAAAAATCGTCGACACCGGTGGTCGTGTCGACAAGTTCCGCAAGAAGTACGCGACCGCGGCTTCCAAATCCGGTTAGTTTTTTCCGCCACGATCACGGCGCGCCCCGCGCGCCGTGATGTTCGACGCATCGTGTAATGAATTTCCGGGCGCTCTAATCCTCTTTGCGCAAGCGCGGCGTACGCGCTTGATTCCGTTGGGCGACCGTGCAACGCTGGGCGGCCCTCTACGGACTTCCTCATCATTGTCGGAACGCGCATGAGCACGAAATACGAACTCAAGAATCTCTCCACCGGAAAGAGCGTCGAATTGACCGCGAGGTCCGGGACCATCGGCCCGGACGTGATCGATATTTCGAATCTGACGAAGGATCTTGGGATCTTTACCTACGATCCGGGTTTCATGGCCACCGCCAGCACCGAGAGCAAGATCACGTATATAGACGGCGACGCAGGCATGCTGCTGTATCGAGGGTATCCGGTCGAACAGCTGGCGGAGAAGTCGAGCTTCCTGGAGGTCGCGAATCTGCTGATCTACGGAGATCTGCCCACCAAAGCGCAACTCGAAGCGTTTCAGAATTCGATCATGCGCCACACCATGGTCAACGAGCAGTTGCTGCGTTTTTTCCTGGGCTTTCACCACGATGCGCACCCCATGGCCATGGTCTCGGCGGTGGTTGCCTCGATGGCGGCCTTCTATCACGACTCCACCGACATCAACAATCCGCGCCACCGGGAAATCTTCGCACATCGCATCATTGCCAAGCTGCCGACGATCGCGGCCCGTGCGTACAAGCACACGCTCGGCCAACCGTTCGTCTATCCGCGCAACGACCTGCGCTATTGCGCCAACATGCTCAACATGTTTTTTGCGGTTCCTTGCGAGGATTATGCGATCGACCCCGTCGCCGCCGAAGCCATCGACCTGCTGTTGATCCTGCATGCCGACCACGAACAAAACGCCAGCACTTCGACGGTGCGATTGGCGGGAAGCACGGGCGCAAATCCCTATGCGGCGATCTCCGCGGGCGTCTCTGCGCTGTGGGGACCTGCGCACGGCGGAGCGAACGAAGCGGTGCTCGACATGCTGGACGGCATCGGCTCGGCGTCGAACATCGACAAGTTCCTGAAGCGCGTGAAGGACAAGTCGGACAGTGTGCGCCTGATGGGGTTCGGCCATCGCGTCTACAAGAATTTCGATCCACGCGCCAAGATCATTCGCTCGATGTGCTACCGCGTGCTCGAAAAGGTGGGACAGCGCGACAACCCGCTGTTCGAACTCGCGCTGAAGCTCGAGGAGATCGCACTCAAAGACGACTACTTCGTGTCGCGCAAGCTCTACCCGAACGTCGACTTCTATTCGGGCATCATCTACAGCGCCCTCGGAATTCCGCGCTCCATGTTCACCGTCATGTTCGCGATCGCACGGACGGCAGGCTGGGTGGCGCATTGGCAGGAAATGGTTTCCGATCCGCAAATGAGGATCGGACGTCCTCGTCAGCTTTATACCGGCCCGGTCAAGAGAGATTACCCGCCGATCGAAACGCGCTGATGCCGGCGTCGCGACATGTGGGATCGCTGGCGCTCGCGCTGCTGCTTTGCGCGGCCGCCGAAACCGCCACCGCGCAGGCGCTGCCCGAGAGGAACCTGTGCACGGAACCCGCGGGTCCCGTCGCGCTCGGTAGCGCGCAATGGAACGGTTGGGGCCGGGATCTCGACAACACCCGTTATCAGCCGGAGCCTGCGATCCGCGCGACTGACGTCCCACGGCTTGCATTGAAATGGGCGTTCGGGTACCAGGCCGGGACCGTCTCCGGCCAGCCCACCATCGTGGACGGCCGGGTATTCGTCGCGAGTGCCACCGGACGCGTGTATTCGCTCGATTCCAAGACGGGCTGTACCTATTGGACCTATGACGCGACGGCGGGGATCGAGAGCGCCATTTCGATCGGTGAACTCGCCGTGCCCAAAATGCCGGCGCGACAGAAGAAGTCCAAACGCAAGCTCACGCTGGCGCATCTCGATGTGCAGAAGGCCCCGAGCGCCGCCTTTTTCGGCGACGACAAGGGGGTGGTGTATGCGCTCGACGCCGAAAAGGGAACCCTGCTGTGGAAGACCAGGCTCGATGCGCATCCGAATGCGCGAATCCAGGCGGCGCCGATTTTGTTTCAGAACCGGCTGTATGTTGCGGTTGCCTCGAGCGAGCCAATCGCCGCCGCGGATGCCGCGTATCCGTGCTGTACTTTCCGCGGCAGCGTGGCTGCGCTCGATATCGGCGACGGCCATGTACTGTGGAAAACCTACACCGTGAACGAGGAGCCGCGCCCATACGGCAGGAGCAGTTCAGGCGTCCAGGAATTCGCACCCGCCGGCGTGCCGGTCTCGTCCTCGCCGACCGTCGATTCGGAGCGGCGCCTGGTGTATGTCGCCACTGGCAGCTCATACACCGGGATCGACCAGCCGCTTGCCGATGCCGTCGTAGCACTCGATCTCGATGACGGAAAGTTGCGCTGGGCCAGGCAGCCGTCGCGCCAGGAGAGCGGTGCCACGGCGTTCCTCGGCCCGCCGATCCTGCGCACGTTGTCGAGCGGCAAGCAGGTCATTTTGGCGGGACAACGCTCCGGCATGGTCTACGGTTTCGATCCCGATCACGCCGGGGAGGTGCTCTGGCAGACCAGGATACCCGAGGGCAAGGGTGCGGGCGGCGTCGAATGGGGCTTCGCTGCCGATCACCACAGTCTGTATGTCGGCGTGGCGGGGCTGAGCGCGGATCCCGGGGACATGTCCGGCAGTCTCGCCGCGCTCGATATCAAGACCGGGCTGAAGCGCTGGCAGACGGCATCGCCCACATTCCCCTGCAGCTGGAGCGACCATGCCTGCTCGCACGCGCAGGCCCAGGCCGTTACCGTCATTCCCGGCGTCGCTTTCTCCGGATCGATGGACGGCCACCTGCGCGCCTACTCGACGATCGATGGCAAGATCGTCTGGGATTACGACACCGCCAAGGAGTTTGCGACCGTCAACTCGGTCAAGGCGAGCGGCGGCTCGTTGGACCGGGGCGGTCCGACCATCGTCAACGGCGTCATGTACGTCAATTCGGGCGACGGTCAACGCGGCCAACCGGGCAACGTATTGCTCGCGTTCGCGGTCGATCGAAAATAGATGTCCGAGCGGTGTGGCAGGCGAAGCGCACGCCGTAGAGACCTCCCGCGCGGGATCGGGAGGTACGCATCCACGCACCTCCCGGGGACGCGCAACCTGCCTGCAAATCAGTAGCGGTAGGTCGCCGTAATGCCGACGGTTCTCGGCCGCACACCGCGCCCGAAATAGAGATCATCGGTGGTCGGCCCG
Organism: uncultured Gammaproteobacteria bacterium; assembly: GCA_963843295.1. Taxonomy (GTDB): domain Bacteria; phylum Pseudomonadota; class Gammaproteobacteria; order Steroidobacterales; family Steroidobacteraceae; genus Bog-1198. The sequence continues at coordinate 103,465 of CAWJJP010000014.1, forward strand.
AGTTGACTCGCGCCGGTCCCCGGCGGTCCCGCATACGGATAGATGTCGCGCGCGTCGAACAACAAGGGATTCGAGTTGGTCACGTTGTTCGCGTACGCCGAGACATCGAAACCATTGAACCGCATACCTGCCCGCAACGACAGATTATTGAGGACCGGGGGCCCGCGCAGCGTCGTGTCGATGAGTGCGTTGTTCGCATCCTGGATGGGGAAGAGGTTCCGTTGCGCATTCTGGTGCTGATAGTCGACGCGGAAGTAGGGGAGTCGCCCCGCCCATTCCGCAAAGTGATACTCGGCCGCCCCGGTGAATGCCCAGGGCGCACCCAAGAGCGCATCGCCAGAGCTCGCGATCGGCCGCGAGACCGCAACGCCGGTGGCACCGGGTGCCACGCAGGCGGCGGAGGTCATGTTGTACACCAACGCCCCGGCACAGGAGGTGTTCGTCAGGCGGGCATCGGTATAAGCCGCGGTAAAGTCAAGAGTGAGGGCCGGTATCGGCCGGTAGATGACCTCGAAGTCGCCGCCCTTGCTCTTCGCCTTGCCGAGGTTGGCGGTGAACTGCTCGCCGCACGACGGCAAATACACGTTTTGCTGAATCTGATTCCAGTCGATGAAGTAGAGACTCGTATTGATCTCCAGCGTGTGATTCAGGAACTGATTCTTGCTGCCGATTTCGTAGCTCCACAGGTTGTCGGAGCCGAATTGTCCGGGTACCTGGTTGAGACCGAGCGCGGTCAGGCTCGGATTGCAGATGCCACCCACGGGGACGTTGAGTCCGCCCGGGCGGAAGCCTTTCGAGCCGCTCACGTAGACCAGGTTGTCGCGATCGGGCTGCCAGGAGACCACTGCCTTGGGCGTAATCGGATTGTCGTTGCCGCTCGAGTAGCTGTTGATGGTGTAGCCCACGAAAGGCCCGTCCTCCGCCACGGTGAGGTTGTAATTGAGCTTGGAGACGCGCAGCCCGGCCGTTGCCTTGAGCGTGTCGGTGAACTTAAAGGTCAATTCGCCGAAGGCGGCGACCTGCGTGTCTTTGGCGAGCTGGGTCGGGGTGTTCGATATGAGTCCGTTCGGGCATTCCTGACCGGGGAAGCAGAGCGAATTGTTGCCTCCGGTCCAGTTGAGTATTTCCTGATTGATCGTCGGATCGATGATGAACTCGATGACGTTCTCACTCAATTGCGAATAGTAGAGGCCGCCGGTCCACAGAATCCGCGCGTTGGTGTCGTTCGATGAGAGGCGGATTTCCTGGTAGAAATTGCGCTGGTCGTCGCGGAACTGCGCGTAGCCGCTGTCGCCGGCCTGAGGGTAGGTGTTCGGCAGCTGATAGCCGTTGGGACTTGGGCTTCCCGGACTTCCATCGGCAAAGTAGGAAGGGAACGACGACCACGTTGCTCGCAGGTACTGCGTGTAATCCGACGTGGCCCGCTGATTTCGATTGTAATACGAAGTGTTCGAGAACAGCGATGCGAAGCCCAGATCCCATTTGAGCCGGATCGCGCTCAAGGTGAACGGATCGTTGCTGGGATTGGTCCCCGCATTGCCGTTGCGAAACACGTTGGCGTCGGGATTCGACAGACCTTGCCAATATGCGGCGGTGTCGTTGATCTGCAGGCGCTGATAGTAGATCGACGGCATGATTTCGAGCGCATCGGTGACTTTCCATTTGACTGCCAGGCGCGCAGTCTGGGTTTCCGAATAATTCGCATTCGGCTGGGTCACGCCGGCGAAGGTCGGAATGGGCAGCTGTGCCAGGGGATTCGAGAGCGTGTAGCTCGAGCGATCGACCCAGCCGCCGTCCCTGCGATATGAGATGCTGACGCGAAACGCCAGCACGTCATCGATGATCGGGGCACCGAATGCAACACCCCCCTCCCAGCTCGGCGCGCCGCCGTCGGTGACCGCGGCGTCCGCGCGCGCATAGCCGCTCGATTTGTGGAGATCGGGATCGGGCGCCAGGAAGCGCACCACCCCACCCTCGGCGCCGGCACCGAACAACGTGCCCTGCGGTCCACGCAACACCTCGACGCGGTCCAGGTCGAAGAGCGCCGGAAAGGCATTGATCGCGCCGAAACCCAGGTGTCGCGTCTGGATCGGTGTGTCGTCGATGTAGATACCGGTGGTCGAGGTGCCAGCCGTCGAGTCGACGCCGCGGATGTTGATGTCGGAGCCCTCGTCGTTGTAATTGCCCGAGGAGCTCATGCCGTTACGCTGGAAATTCAGGCCGGGCGAAAGGCGCGCGAGGTCATCGACATTCTTGAGGCCCTGTGCATCCATCTTCTCCTGACTGAAGGCAAGCACGCTCACAGGTACGTCTTGCAGGCGCTCGACGCGCCGCGTGGCCGTGACCACGATTTCTTCGAGGCTGCTGCCGGTCGCGGACTCGGGGTCGGCCGCCACACCAAGCGAGGGCAGCAAGAGCTGTCCCGCCAGCGCCATTGGTAACAAGCTGAGCTTGATCGATTCCGCACGCATCCCGCACCCCTTCAATTGTTGCCTTTTCCCCACATCCCGGACCCATGGTTTTGATGGCTCTTCCGGCCATTTCGTTTGCGCAAATATGCCGATCTCGCGGAGAGCTTAATACGCGCATTGCGCCATGTTCAAGAAAATTTACTAACAATTAAGTATTTTTCTGTAGCGGCTGCGCCTTGGCGCAGCTGCAGCGGCGCCGCAACGGCCGGCGGGCAGTCGTCGAGGGTGGGCGGATCGCCGGATGATGCCGGGCGACTAGTTCGCCTCGACCAACTCCGACACTTCCCTTGCGTCCGCGCGCTTCATCGGCCGCCCGTCGACCGGGGAGTACGGCGATTGGCGAATACCGTCGATCGGAAATACGGTCGCATCGACCGTGCGGCCCCGCGCATCGAAGCGCAGGGCGGGGTAATTGACGGTGCGTTCCGCGTCCATCTTGACGCGCCGCTCGTAGAATTGATGCGAAATTCCGATCTCGATCAGCCGGATCGCCACCGATTCGGAGCGGTCGGCAAACAGATGCAAATTGATGTCGCTGTAGTTGGTGGCCGTTCCGGTGAGCACCGAGCCGACCAGCCGCGGCTGGAACTCACCAAGCAGGCGCATGGTGTCGAGCGCAATCAGCCGCTGCTCCTTCAGGGTATGGTCGTGTGAATCGCGGCCGAACAGGCGCTGATGTGCGCGAAGCGCCGCTTCGATCTCGACGTTCTTGGGCAGTACGGCGACGTCGTTCACGCCCAGCCGATCGGCGGCCTTGCGCTTCGCCTGCAGGAAGTCCTCGATGCCGTGCTCGGCCATGATGCGTGCGGCTTCCTGGGCCAGCGCGCGGCGCAAATCTTCGGCACGCTGTGAGTATTTCTTGGCCATCGTCAGGCCCCTGTCGTCCTAAAAACTAAAAAAGCGGCTTGTCGCCATCGTTCATCGAATTCGTATTGTTCGGCCCTTCGTAGACTTCCGATTTGGGCAAATTTCCCTCGATGAATTTTTCCATGATGCCGTTGGGATTGTCCGCGCTTGCCAGCAAGCCGGTGTCAGGCGAAATGCGTACGGTCACCAGGCCGTCGGGCATCGGCCACATGCGTCGCGGCGCCCCGGCAAGAGCCTGGTGCATGAAATATACCCAGATTGGCAGCGCCGCGCGCGCGCCTTGCTCACCTTCGCCCAGTGAGCGGTCCTGGTCGAACCCCGTCCAGACGGTTGCCACCAGGTCGCCGTTGAAGCCGGAGAACCAGGCGTCGTGGAAATCGTTGGTGGTGCCCGTCTTGCCGGCCAAATCGTCGCGGTTGAGTACGCGCGCGCCGACGCCGGTGCCGCGGCGGATGACATCCGCCATCATGTCGGACAACAGGTAGGCCACCTGGGGGCGGATCACTTGAGGTGCCAGATCCTTCGCGGGAATCAGCGACTTACCGTCTCTCGGCGCCTCGTCGAGCAGCCGGTCCTTGGAGCCGGTCTTGGCCACCGGAGGATCGGTGGGGCGCCCGCATTCGAAGCACGCGATGGGCGGGTTTGCCTGCACCAGAGTTTTGCCTGCCGCGTCCTCGATTCGATCGATGTAGTACGGTGTGACGCGGAACCCGCCGTTGGCGAACGCCGAATAGCCGACGACGACCTGCAGTGGACTGAGTTCGGCCGTCCCGACGGCAAGGGTGAGATCATTCGGCAATTGCGACTTGTCGAAGCCAAAACGCTGGACGTAGTTCCACGTGTAGTCGCCGCCGATTTCCCGCATCAAGCGTATCGATACCAAATTGCGCGAATGCACCAGCGCTTCGCGCAAGCGAATGGGACCCGCGAAATCGTTTTCGAATTCCTTCGGACGCCAGGCCTTTTCCATGCCGGATTCATCGACCACGATGGGCGCATCCACGACGATGCTGGCGGGGGTGTATCCCTTGTCGAACGCCGCCGCATATACAAAAGGCTTGAAGCCCGAACCGGGCTGGCGCCGCGCCTGAGTCACCCGGTTGAACTTGCTTTGGAAGAAATCGAAGCCGCCGACCAGGGCGACCACCGCGCCGTCCTTCGGGTCCACCGCGACCAGCGCGCTCTGCGCTTCCGGAATCTGCACGAATTGCAGCCCTTCCGGACTGTTGCCTACCGTGTAGATCACATCGCCGCGGGCGAAGATATCCGATGCCTGGGCGGGCGAGCGGTCCACCTTTTCGTCGGGCAGCTCGCGCCGCGCCCACGCCAGCTTCTCCCAAGGAAGACTGACCTCGCCCAGACCCTTCACGTATATCCGGGCGCTCTTGGCCTCGACTTTCGTGACGATGGCGGGCCGCAAACCGCCGACGGCGGGAAACTCTTCGAGCTCCGCCTCGAGGTTCGCCGGCGCAGCCGCTTTCGACAGATCGACCTTGGCGGTTGCGCCGCGCCACCCATGGCGGCGATCATATTCCAGCAACCCAGTACGCAACGCCACGGTCGCGGCGGCTTCGAGGTGCGAATCGATGGTGGTAAACACGCGGTAGCCCGCCGTGTAGACGCTGTCGCCGTACTTGGCCTGCATTTCGTTGCGCACCATTTCAGCGACGTAAGGCGCATCCACCTCGATCGACGGGCCATGCAGGCGGGATTCCATCGGGGTGCTTTTCGCCACCTCGAATTCCGCCGGGGTGATGTAGTTGAGTTCCAGCATCCTACCCAGCACGTGGGCGCGGCGAATCGTCGCGGCCTCGGGGCTCGCAACCGGATTGACGAGCGAGGGGGCGGTCGGAATGCCGGCGAGCGTCGCCATTTCGGCGAGGTTGAGTTGGTCCAAGCTCTTGCCGAAATATACTTCCGCGGCGGCGCCCACCCCGTAGGACCGCTGCCCGAGAAAGATCTTGTTCACGTAGAGGGAGAAAATCTCCTCCTTGGTGAATTCGGCTTCCATCAGCAGCGATATGTAGATCTCGCTCATCTTGCGTTTCATGTCGCGCCGCGGTGAAAGAAACATGTCCCGCGCCACCTGCATGGTGATGGTGCTCGCACCCTGACGAATGCCGCCGGCGCGAAGGTTCGCGAGCGCCGCGCGCAAGATGCCCTGCCAGTCGACGCCGTGATGCCGGAAGAAGCGGTCGTCCTCGGTGGCCAAGAAGGCCTGCACGAGCTTCGGTGGCAACTGGTCGTAGCGCACCGGAATGCGCCGCTGCTCGCCGATGGCGGCCATCAGCCGTCCATCGCGGGTGTAAACGCGCAGCGGCACCTGCAGCTGGACGTCGCGCAAGGTGTCGACATCGGGCAGCGCAGGCTTCAAATAGACATAAGCACAGACATTGGCGAAGGCGATCAGCACGATCGCACCGACCAAGGCTGCACAAATGCGGGATATGAGAACTAGGTAACGTTTGGCCACAGAAAACAGCTCTAACTTATTGCACCGGCGGAGTAGCGCATGCATATTACCCGCCGCTACAGAGGCATACTCATCGAAAGATGAGGACGCAAAGCCACCGGTCTACGGGTTGAAGCCTAGGACAGCGGGGTTGCCAGACCAAGCTTAACCAATCGCCTAAAGAGAGCATAGGCGACTAGAGGTCTGAATGGATGAGTCGGCGCCTTCCTCGACTTCACTACGAACCCCTCGTAGTTCGCACTTTGCCATGCCGATCGGATTCGGCGGCGATTACCGTGAGTAGCTTCACGTTCTATTTAACAGTTTCTTGCTAAGTTTGTGTGGCATAGTAATCTCGTGCACCGATTTCGGCCTCCAAGGTATTGAGCGAAAAGGAAAAATCTAGTGTGGTCGCTTGGCAAAAGATATCGTCCGCTGTTGGGGCTAGACATTACCACCTCATCCGTGAAGCTCATCGAGCTCACGATGTCGGGGGGGCAATACCGGGTGGAGTCATATGCGGCGGAGCCTACGCCGCACAATGCCATCAACGAAAAGGCCATCGTCGATGCGGAAGCGGTGGGTGAGGCGATCCGGCGAGCGGTGAAGCGCTCCGGAGCCAAGAGCCGCTTGGCGGCCATTGCGATCAGCGGCGACGCCGCGATCACCAAGGTCATCCAGATGCCCAAGACCCTCGGCGAGAACGAACTCGAGGGTCAGGTCGAGATGCAGGCCGACCAATACATTCCCTTCCCGATGGAGGAGGTCAGCTACGACTATCAAGTCGTGGGCCCTTCGGAGAAGGATCCCGACATGCTGGATGTGCTCCTGGTGGCGACGCGAACCGAGAACGTCGAGCAGCGCCAGGCGGCCGTGCAAGCCTCCGGATTGACCGCGCACATCGTCGACGTCGAGGCATTTGCCCTGGAGAACGCCTGCGCCCTGATGCGCCATCAGATGCCGGACGGCGGCATGGACCGCACCGTGGCCGTGGTCGACTTCGGCGCGAGCAGTACGACCTTCAGCGTATTGCGCGACATGAAGGTGATCTATACCCGTGATTTCGCATTCGGCGGACAGCAGCTCACGGAAGAGATCATGCGCACCTATGGGCTCTCCATGGAGGAGGCCGGGCGTGCCAAGAAGGAAGGCGGTCTGCCGAGCAACTATCAGCCCGAAGTGCTGGATCCGTTCATCGACGACATGACCCAACAGGTCAGCCGTTCGCTGCAGTTCTACCTCGCCTCGGGGAGCGGTCGGTCGCAACCGGACCAGATCCTGATCTGCGGCGGCTGCGCCAACATACCGGGCGTCGCGGACGTCATTTCGAGCCGGGTCGGCGTGCCCGCCGACAAGGGAGACCCTCTGGGCAACATGAAAGTATCCTCGAAGGCGAAAGCCCAGGCTGTCGGGCGAGACGCCACCGCACTACTCACCGCCTGCGGCCTCGCGCTGCGAAGCTTTGACTGAGACCTGCCATGCCGCGTATCAACCTACTTCCCTGGCGCGAACAAGAACGCAAAGTACGACGTCGCGAGTTCGGCATAGCCGCGGGCGGCGCCGTGTTCGCCGCGGTCATTTTTGCCCTGGGCGGCAAGCTCGTTTACTCGAGCTGGATCGACCTGCAAACAGAAAAAAATAATTTGCTGAAGAAGGAGATCGTCAAACTCGACGCGCAGATTGCGGACATTCAGGATCTCGAGAACCGCAAGCAGCGTCTGGTCGCGCGCATGGAGATCATTGAAAAACTTCAGCGCAAGCGTCCTGAAATCGTGCATCAGTTCGACGAATTGGTGCGCACCATCCCGGACGGCATTTATCTCACCTCCATCAAGCAAAACGCCAACAAGCTGGAAATCCGTGGTGTCGCCCAGTCGAGCACGCGCGTGTCGACTTTCATGCGCAACATCGACTCATCGGTGTGGATGGATAACCCGGTGCTGCAAGTCGTCGAATCAGCGAAGGATTCTCCGACGGGCGGATCGAGCTTCACGTTGTTCACAGATACCGTGGGCGTGAATCTCGAGGACGGCGGTGCATCAACGGTGAAGAAGGTTGCTGCAAAATGAATTTCTTAGAACAATTGAAAACTCTCGATCCGCGCGATCCCGGCCGGTGGCCGCTCGCGGTTCGCGCTTTCTTCGTCGCTCTGATCTTCAGCGTATGCGCCGGGTTCGCCTGGTATCTGCTGGTGTGGAACCAGGACCGGCCCGTGCTGCAGAAGGCGGAGGCGGATGAGCTCGACCTGCGCAGCCAATTCGAGAACAAGCAGCAGCGGGCGGCCAATCTCGAAGCCTACAAGACCCAGCTCGGCGAAATGGAGCGCAGCTTCGGTGCCATGTTGCGGCAGCTGCCCGGCAAGACCGAGGTGCCGAATCTTCTGGTCGATATCTCGCAGACCGGTCTCTCGGCGGGCCTGCAGGAAAAATTGTTCCAGCCCGGCGGTGAAAAGAGCAACGGCTTTTACGCGGAGTTGCCGATCAAGATCAAGCTGGTCGGCAGCTACCATCAATTCGGCGCATTCGTGAGCGGCATCGCCGCGTTACCGCGAATCGTCACGCTGCATGACATCCAGATCACGCCGGTGAATGAAAAGGAAAAAGGCGGCTACGACAATCTGATCATGGACGTGACCGCCAAGACCTACCGCTATATCGAGGACGAGGGCGGCCACGGCGCGGCAAAGAGCGGCGCGGCGAAGAAGAAGACAGGAGGCGCGTCGTGAAGAACCCAGCGGGAGCTCGCCTGATCTGTGCGGTCCTGGTCGCGAGCTGCGCGGCCGCGGGATGCTCCGGCGGCCAGTCGGACCTGCAAAAGTGGATCGCGGAGACCAAGAAAAAGCCGGGCGGCAGGATTCAGGCGCTTCCGGAAGTGAAACCCTATGAGAGCTTCGTGTATGCCGCGAGCAACTTGCGCTCGCCGTTTCAACCGGTCGGTCCGAGCCTCGGCAACGGCCAGGCGGGGTTGCGACCGAGCATCCGGCGCAACCGCGAGTTCCTCGAAGGATTTTCGCTCGACACGCTGAAAATGGTGGGGACTTTCAAGGTGGGCAACAGCTTTTATGGACTGGTGCAGTCGAAGGACGGATTGGTGCACAAGGTTCAACCCGGCAATTATCTCGGGCAGAACGATGGGAAGGTGACGGAAATTACTGGCAGCAGAATTAGTCTCGTCGAAATCATACCTGACGGACTCGGCGGTTATATCGAGCGACCGGCCTCGTTGGCATTGTCCGACTGAAGGCCTTAGGGAGAGGGAGAGGAACGCATGATCAGATTCAAGATACGAACGGCGATGATCGGGGCGGCACTGGTCGCATTTGCGGCGCTGACGCTCAGGGTTCACGCCGCTGAGCCTCTTAAGCTCGAGTCCATCGACGTGCAGACGTTGTCGAGCCAGCAGGTGCAGCTGAAGCTGCACTTGAACGGCCCGGCGCCCGAGCCTCTGCCGTTCACCATCGACAAGCCCGCGCGCATCGCGTTCGATCTGCCCAACACCACGCTCGCGCTTGCATCGCGGCGCATCGACGTGCGCTCCGGCGGCGTCGATACGGTGCTTGCCGCCGAAGCGAACGGCCGCACGCGCCTGGTCGTCAACGTGGATTCCCTGTTGCCGTACAGCACCCAGGTCGACGGCAATACCATCATCGTGACCTTGGGCAATCAGCCGGGAGCCTCGCTGGTGAAGAGCGCGCCGCGCGCCGGCTCCGGTCAAGGCGCAGCGCCGGTGGAGCGTGCCATCCGCACCATCGATTTTCGCCGCGGCTCGGACGGCACCGGCCGCGTGATCGTTCAGCTGACGGACCCGCGTACACCGGTCAACGTGCGGCAGGAAGGCAACCAGGTGGTGGTCGACTTCGCCGGTACGCTCATGCCGAAGAATCTCATGCGCCGGTACGACGTCATGGACTTCGCGACCCCGGTGCAGACCGTGGATGCAATACGCGTGGAGGGAAGTTCGCGGCTGGTGATCAGCGCGCAGGGGGACTTCGAACAGCTCGCGTATCAGTCGGACAATCAGTACACCGTGGAAATCAAGCCCTCGCTGAAGCGAGCCGCGGCGGATGAGAAGAAGGAATATACGGGCGAACGACTCACCCTGAATTTCCAGGATATCGACGTGCGCTCGGTATTGCAGCTGCTCGCCGACACCAGCGGACAGAACATCGTCGTCAGCGACTCGGTCACCGGCAACCTGACGCTGCGCCTGCAGAACGTGCCATGGGACCAGGCGCTCGACATCGTGCTGCGCACCAAGGGCCTGGACAAGCGCCGTCACGAGAATGTCATCATCATCGGACCGACCGAGGAGCTTGCATCGCGCGAGAAGGCGGAGCTCGCGGCTCACAAAGAGGTGCAGGAACTATCCCCGGTGCGCTCGGAGTTCCTGCAGCTGAATTACGCAAAGGTGTCCGACATCGCGAAGATGATCAGACCGACCGGCGCGGCCGGCGGAGGCGGCGGCTCGGCCGGGGGCAGGAATACGATGCTCTCGCAGCGCGGCAGCCTCTCCATCGATGAACGGACCAATACCTTGATGGTGCAGGACACTGCGGAAAACCTCGCGGAAATTCGCCGCCTGGTGCAGACCCTGGACGTGCCCGTGCGACAGGTGTTGATCGAAGCGCGCATCGTGATCGTGAGCGACACTTTCGAGCGCGATTTGGGCGCCCAGTTCGGCGTCACCACCGCGCAGACCAACGGCAACAACGGACTTCTCGCCGTCACCGGCAGCGGCACCGGCGCGAATACGATGATCACCTCGGCGCTCAACAACATCAGCACCGGCTTGCCGGTCACGCCGGTCGCGATACCGCCGGCACCGTCGAACCGCTATATGGTGAACGTCCCCGCCGCGAATACCAACGGCAGCATCGGCATCTCGCTGCTCGGCGGCAGCTATCTCGTCGATCTCGCACTGTCGGCTGCGGAAAACGAGGGCAAGAGCGAAACCATCTCCTCACCGCGCGTCATCACGGCGAACCAGAAGCAGGCGAGCATCATGCAAGGTGTCGAAATTCCCTACCAGGAATCGGCCTCGAGCGGCGCCACCACGACCCAGTTCAAGAACGCAGTGCTGTCGCTCAAGGTGACTCCGCTGATCACGCCCGACAATCGGGTGATTCTGGATCTCGATATCAGCGACGACAATGTCGGCCAGCAGGTGACGAGCGCCACCGGCGGCAGCGTGCCCTCCATCGATACGCGAGAAATCATCACGCAGGTGCTGGTGGCGGACGGGCAGACCGTGGTTCTCGGCGGCATCTTGGACACGACCAAATCCTACTCGGCCAACAAGGTGCCCTGGCTCGGCGATATTCCGATATTGGGAAACCTCTTCAAGAGCACGACCAATATCAATAACAAGTCAGAACTCTTGATCTTCATCACGCCAAAGATTCTGCGTGAGGGGTCAAATCTCTACTGACGCCGACTCCCGTCGCGCGAGGATGAACGACATGCGCAGATTGATGATCATAGCGTCCGCAAGCATGGCAGTGCTTGCAGCTTGCAGCGGAAGCAAGAATTTCAGCGCCGGCACCGGCACCGGTACTGGTACCGGCACGGGCACGGGGACCGGCACAGGAACCGGCACCGGCACGACCACGGTGTCGCTCGGCAGTGGCAGCGGCTCGAGCTTCCAAGCGGGAGCGATCAAAATTTCCACGCCCACGCTGTCCGCGGGCGGGAGCACCAGCCTGCAGGTTTCGCTGGTTGATCAGACAGGCGCGGCCTACACCCAGTCGACCTCGATCACGTTCAGCTCGCCCTGCGCCGGGCAGGGACTCGCCAGCATTGCGGCCACGGGCGTCACACCCGCGAGTCCCATCGTCACGACGACGACTGGTAGCGCGAGCGCGACCTACGTTGCCACCGGATGCAGCGGCAGCGATGTGATTACCGCCACCGCGAGCGCGAATAGCCAGAACCTCACGGCCACCGGCACGGTGACGGTGGCGCAGGCGGCGATCGGATCGATCGCCTTCATTTCCGCGACCCCGGCGAACATCACCCTGAAGGGTGTCGGTAGTGCCGGCGGCTCGGCCACCTCGACCGTCATCTTCAAGGTGCTGGATACCTCGGGTGGTCCCCGGGCCGGCGCCGCGGTGACCTTCTCGCTCAATACCAGCGTCGGCGGCATCACGATGGCACCGGCCTCCGGGACCACCGATGCCAACGGCCAGGTGCAGACCATCGTGAGCGGCGGCACGGTTGCGACCACGGTGCGGGTCACGGCCACGACGACCGCCTCCGGTGGCGCGACGATCTCGACCGAATCGAACGCCTTGACGGTGTCCACCGGCATCCCGAGCAGCGCCAACGTTTCGCTGGCCGTGCAATGCCCGAACGTCGAGGCATGGGACAACGACGGCGTGGTCGTGCCGGTGACGGTGAGAATGACCGATCGCTTCAGCAATCCGGTACCGGACGGCACCACCGCGAACTTCCAAACGACGCTCGGCGGCATCGACGCGAGCTGTCAAACCGGAACACCGACGTCGGGTTCGGGCGCCTGTACGGTGAATTGGGTCAGCAAGGCCCCGAGAGCCGTCAACGGCAATCCCCAGTCGACGAGCGGCAATGCCAGTGCGTCGGCCCTCTATTGCCCCGGCCCCCTGTGCAACGGAACCACCAACGGCCGCAGCCCCATCATCGTCACCGCCATCGGCGAGGAAAGCTTCAAGGATGCCAACGGCAGCGGCGTGTTCAATCCGGCCGATACGGTCGCGTGGAATGCCTCGGATGGCGACAACAACTTCACGAGCGGCGCCATGAGCGGCCAGCCGAAGCCCTGGCAAGATACCTCCGAACCGTTCTTGAACGAATGGGAACTTTTCGACAGCTTCAGTACGCCGACCTTCGTCGCGGGCGAGCCGTTCATCGACTTCAACAATAACGGCCAGCGCGACGGTCCGAATGGATTGGTCGAAAGCGCGTTGTGCCAAGGGCCGCTCTGCGACACCTCGTCGTCGTCGGTGGCGATCTACGCGGGCAACATCATCATCTTGTCGGGCAGCACCGCCAATTTCGCACCGGCACCCGGCGCCACTTTCCACGTCGGCGGCGGAACGTCCCTGACCTTCCAGATCGCGGACGACCGCAATCAGCAAATGCCGTCGGGCACCACGGTGGCTGCGACGGTTGCCAGCGCGGCGGGCACGATTGCGGGTCCGGCCTCCTACAAATGGCCGTGCGCGGCCGCAGTGGGCGGTGCGGCGTTCACTTTCAACATCACGGCGCCGACGACTCCGGGATCGGGCTCGCTCATTTTGACGGTCACGACGCCCGACGGCATCGTGACGACGGCGTTCTACAACCTCGTACCCTGATGAAACATGACGGCCGGGACGTGCGTCCCGGCCGTGCACCGCTCTTGCAGACGGCTGCGCACGGTTGCTCCCCGTCGACTATGATCGGCGGCCATGCTTTCCAAGCACAACATCTTCCTCATCGGACCCATGGGCTCGGGAAAGTCCGCGGTCGGCCGGCATCTCGCGCGCTTATGCCGGCTCACATTCCATGACAGCGACGCCGATATCGAGGCCAAAACCGGCGTCGATATTGCGTTCATCTTCGAGAAGGAAGGGGAGAGCGGGTTTCGGCTGCGCGAGAAAGAGGCCATCGAGCGGTTGACCGGCCTGGACGGTGTCGTGCTCGCCACCGGCGGCGGCGCCGTGATCGACGCGGACAATCGGCGCGTCCTGGCCGAACGCGGCGCCGTGGTCTACCTCGAGACCTCCATCGACCAGCAGCTCGAGCGCACCCGGCACGGCCGGCACCGCCCGCTGTTGAACGACACCGACCCGGAAGAGAAACTGAAGGAACTCATGCTGCGCAGAGCGGCCTTGTACGGTGAGATCGCCGATTTGACCGTATCGACCGACGGGCGGCGCGTGCAGGTCGTTGCGGAGGAAATCCACCGCGCGCTTCGCCGCGCGCGGGGACCCGAAGCTTCGTATAATCCGTAGGCAATTCAGAGGTTCCCCGCGTGCAAACGCTCAAAGTGGATGTCGGGCATACGAGCTATCCGATCACGATCGGCTCGGGATTGCTCGGCGATCGCGCGCTTCTCGAGGCGCGGATTCCCGGGCGAGACCTCATGATCGTCACCGACACCACCGTCGCGCGCCTTTACCTCGCGAAATTGCGCGGCAATCTGGGGGAGCGCAACATCGCCGAATGCGTCCTTCCGGACGGCGAGCAGCACAAGACCTTGCAAACGGCGGGATGGGTGTTCGACGCGCTGGTGGGGAAGAAACTCAACCGCGATGCGACCGTGGTGGCACTCGGCGGAGGCGTGGTGGGCGATATCGCGGGTTTCGCGGCCGCCTGCTACCAGCGCGGCATTGCCTGCGCGCAGGTTCCCACGACGCTGCTCGCGCAGGTCGACTCCTCGGTCGGCGGCAAGACCGGTGTCAACCACGCCGGCGGCAAGAATCTCATCGGCGCCTTCCATCAGCCGGTCGCGGTGCTCTGCGATACGGATACGCTGGCGAGCCTGCCCGACCGTGAGCTGCGCGCGGGCCTCGCGGAGGTGATCAAATACGGCTGTATCTGGGATCCGCTGTTGTTCGACTGGCTGGATATGAACCTGGACAAGCTGCTGGCGCGGGAAGCGGATGCGCTGACCTATGCGGTCGCCCGTTCCTGCGACATCAAGGCAACGGTGGTCGGGCGCGATGAGCGCGAGCAGGGGTTGCGGGCGATTCTGAACTTCGGCCACACCTTCGGGCACGCCATCGAGGCGGCCACTCAATACAAGACCTATCTGCACGGGGAGGCGGTGGCCCTCGGCATGCTGATGGCCACCGACCTGTCGATTCGAATGCGGCTGATCGACGACGCCGTGGGCGAGCGGCTGTGGGACCTCATCCGGCGCGCAGGGCTCCCGATCGAGACGCCTAGAATAGGCACGGAGCGGGCGCTCGAGCTCATGCGGATGGACAAGAAAGTACTGTCCGGGGCGCTGCGTCTGGTGTTGCTGGAAAAACTCGGGCGCGCGGTCGTCGTCGGCAACTACGAGGCCGGCGCCCTGGAGGCCACCTTGAACGAGCACTTTGAATGAGCCGCCTGGCGGCGTATGCGGCGCATGAGGATCAATCGCGAGGCCGGCGGTTCGCCGAGCCGAAACCGGCCTATCGCTCGGAGTACCAGCGCGACCGCGACCGCATCGTGCATTCCACGGCTTTTCGCCGGCTGGTGTACAAGACTCAGGTATTCGTCAATCACGAGGGCGATCTGTACCGCACGCGCCTGACGCATTCGCTCGAAGTGGCGCAGATCGCGCGCACCATCGCACACGCCCTGCATCTCAACGAGGTTCTGGCGGAAGCGATTTGCCTCGCTCACGATCTGGGCCACACGCCGTTCGGGCATGCGGGTCAGGATGCATTGAACGAGTGCATGCAGGAATTCGGTGGATTCGAGCACAATCTGCAATCCTTGCGCGTAGTTGATGAGCTCGAGGAGCACTATGCGGAATTCGATGGGCTGAACCTCAGCTTCGAGTGCCGCGAGGGAATCCTCAAGCATTGCTCGCAGCACAATGCGCTCAAGCTCGGCGAGCTGGGTGAGCGCTTCATCAAGCGGCAGCAGCCCGGCCTGGAGGCGCAGCTCGCCAACTTCGCCGATGAAATCGCCTACAACAATCACGATGTGGATGACGGCATTCGCGCCGGACTCATCACGGTGGAGCAGCTCGTCGAGGTGCCGCTGTTCCGCGAATTCCATGTCGAGGTGCGCGCGCGCTATCCTGCGCTCGCCGGCCGGCGCCTGGTGTACGAGATCTTGCGCCGCATGATCAACCGGCTCGTCACCGATTTGATCGACTCCTCGGCCGCGCGCCTGCGCTCATCCGGAGTCGGCTCGGCGGCGGAGGTGAGGACGCATGGGTCGGCCTTGGTCGGCTTCAGCGGCACGGTGCGGGAGCAGAATCTCGAGCTCAAATCGTTTCTGCGCGAGCATGTCTACAAGCATTACAAGGTCAGGCGCATGACATCCAAGGCGCGGCGCGTCATGAGCGCCCTGTTCGACGCCTTTTTCCAAGATCTCGGCCTGATGCCCGAAGAGCACGCGGCAACCGCCGCGCGATTGGAAGCGACACTCGGACCCGCGGGACGGGCGCGTGCGGTCGCCGATTACATTGCGGGCATGACCGACCGCTACGCAATCCTTGAACACCGCCGGCTGTTCGATCCCGGTGAACGGACGTGAAGCATACCTTGCACAACGACCTGCTGCTGCGCGCCCTGCTGCGCGAGCCGACGCCGCGGCGGCCGATCTGGTTGATGCGCCAGGCTGGGCGCTATTTGCCCGAATATCGGGAGACGCGGCGGCGCGCCGGGGATTTCCTTACCATGTGCACGACCCCCGATCTTGCCTGCGAAGTGACCCTGCAGCCGCTCGACCGGTATCCGCTCGATGCCGCGATCCTCTTCTCCGATATTCTCACCATCCCGCACGCCATGAATCTGGGGCTGCAGTTCGAGGCCGGCGAGGGCCCCAAGTTCGAGCGTCCCGTGCGCTCCTCGGCTGACATCGATCGGCTGCCACTTCCCGATCCCGCCGGCGAGCTCAGGTATGTGATCGACGCGGTGGCTCTGATCCGGAGCGAACTTCACGGTCGCGTGCCCTTGATCGGGTTTGCGGGGAGCCCCTGGACAGTCGGCACCTATATGGTGGAGGGCGGGGGCAGCAAGACCTTCGGCCACATCAAGCGCATGTTGTACGAGGTGCCGCTCGAACTGCACCGGCTCCTCGGCCTGCTCGCCAGGGCGACCATCGCCTACCTCAATGCGCAGATCGCGGCCGGCGCACAGGCGGTCATGCTGTTCGATACGTGGGGCGGTGTGCTGACGCCGCGGCAGTATCAGGACTTCTCCTTGCGCTACATGGCCGAGGTGGTCGCCGCACTAACCCGCGAGAGCGACGGCCGCCGGGTACCGAGCATCGTGTTCACCAAGGGCGGCGGCGCCTGGCTCGACGAGATAGCGGCCATCGGCTGCGATGCCGTGGGCGTCGACTGGACCACGGATCTAGGCGCCGCGCGCCGCGCCGTGCGCGGCCGCGTCGCGCTGCAGGGGAATCTCGATCCTGCGGCGCTGTTCGCTGCGCCCGAAATCCTGCGCACCGAAGCGGTGCGGGTTCTCGACAGCTATGGCGGCGGTTGCGGACATGTCTTCAATCTGGGGCACGGCATCACGCCCGATGTGGACCCGGAGCGAGTCGCCGTTCTGGTCGACACCGTACGCAACTACGCGGTCACTTGAACTCACGGCGGCGCCCTCGGTGCCCTAGGCGCCGCGGCCGGCGCGGATGTCGATGCGGCGGCGGCCAACTCATCGCGCAATGCCCGGCGCAGGATCTTGCCGACATTGGTCTTTGGCAGTTCGTCGCGAAAATACACGTGCTTCGGCACCTTGTATCCGGTCAGGCTCGCACGGCAATGCCTGATCAGGTCTTCCGCCGTGAGATTGGGATCCTTCCTGACCACGAACAGGGCTACCGCCTCCCCTGAACTCTCGTCCGGCTGTGCAACGGCGGCAACTTCCAACACTCCCGGATGCTCGGCGACGATGCTCTCAATCTCGTTGGGGTACACGTTGAAGCCCGAGACCAGAATCATGTCCTTCTTGCGATCCTCGATGTAAACGAAGCCTGCGGAATCCATCCGGCCGATGTCGCCGGTGCGCAACCAATCTCCGAACATCACCTTCTCGGTTTCATCCGGTCGATTCCAGTATCCGCGCATGAGCTGAGGACCGAAGACGCAAATCTCCCCCACTTCGTTGGTCGGCATTTCCATGCCGACGTCGTCGCGGATCGATATGTCGGTGGAGGGAATGGGCAACCCGATCGAGCCGTTGAAGTCCAATCCCACCGGATTGATGCAGGCGGCCGGCGCCGTCTCGGTCAAGCCCCACGCTTGCGTGAGCACATTGCCAGTGACCTTTTTCCAGCGAGCCGCCACCACCGCCTGCACTGCCATGCCGCCGCCGAGCGAAATGCGCAGTTGACTGAAATCCACCGCGTCGAATCCCGGTGTGTGCAGCAAGGCGTTGAACAGGGTGTTCACGCCGCTGATGAAGAAGAATTTGTACTTTTTCAATTCGGCGACGAACGCCGGAAAGTCGCGGGGGTTGGTGATCAAGATGTTGTGCGCGCCCAAGCGCAGAAACAGCAGGCAGTTCGCGGTGAGCGAAAAGATGTGATAGAGCGGCAGGGCGGTGATGACGATTCTATTCGCCGTGGGCCGCTGCAATGCGGGCCTGATCCAAGCGCTCGCCTGCAGCACGTTCGCCACCATATTGCGATGGGTGAGAGTCGCGGCCTTGGCGACGCCGGTCGTGCCGCCGGTGTATTGCAGGAATGCGATGTCCTCGGGCCCGACTGCGACGGGCTCGAGTTTGAGTCCGAGTCCGGAGGCCAGCGCGCTCTTGAAGGTCAATGTGCCCGGCATGTTCCACTCGGGTATCTGTTTGCGGACGTGCCGCAGCACGAAATTGACCACCATGCCACGCGGAAACCCCAGCAGGTCGCCGATCCTGGTCATCAGGACTTTCTTGAGGGAGGTATGCGGCAAGACCTGCTGCAGCACGTGGGCGAAGTTCTCGACGATGACGATCGCCTGGGCCCCGGAGTCCTTGATCTGGTGCTCGAGCTCGCGCGCGGTGTACAGCGGATTGGTGTTGACCACCACCATGCCGGCACGCAGCACGCCGTAGAGAGCGATGGGATACTGCAGGATGTTCGGCATCATCAGCGCAATCCGGTCGCCCGCGACCAGACCGGATTTCTTCTGCAGCCACGCGGCAAAGGCTCGGCTCAATTCATCGAGCTGCGCGTAGGTCAGGGTCGCTCCCATGTTGGTGTAGGCCGGCTGATTGCGATAGGCGGTAGCGGCTTCCTCGAACAGCTCCTTGATCGAGGCGTACTCGCCGGGGTCGATGTCGGTGGGCACCCCGGCCGGATAATTCTTCAGCCAAATTCGATCCACGCAGCCTGACTCCTCATTTTTGTCCCGCGTGTATAGCACCGCTGCAACTCGCCAGCAACGTGCCGGGCCGACGGAGTATGCTTGTCCCCGAGTCGCAACGCTTCGATGCGTTCTTCCGGTAGCCGTGCGACGGAGCGGTGCATATGAGAATTCTGCAATTGTGCGTCCTCGTTGCGTGTGCCGCCGCCGCGGGTTGCGTCGGCGGCTACGGCGGCTGCCTCTGGGTGGCGCCGTTCAAGCACACGTTGAGCGGGCGCGTTCATTTTCGATCCTTTCCGATGCCCGATGGTATCGACGAGGTGCCGATTCTGGCGCTCGACCACACGGCCTACCTGTATTCACCGGCGCAAAGCTTCTCGTGCCTGGCGGCCGACGAACTGCAGCTCGTGGGGATCTCGGAGTTTCCGCAGAGCATCGTCGAGGGTTCGCACGTCAGCGTGCAGGGCTCCTTGTTCGGTGCGGTTTCGAGCCACCAGCACACGCGCTTCTTGATGAACGTTATCACGCTGCTGCCCGCCAATGCGGAGGCCAGCCGCTGAGGAGTCCGTTTCCCGGCCGCTAGCGCCGCAACAGGGGCTGCAACACCGGCCAGACATTGTCGAGCAATGTAGGTTGGCCGGATTGATTCGGATGGATGCCGTCCGCTTGCATGAGAGCGGGCGAGAGGGCGATGCCGTTCATCAGGAACGGCACCAGGGGCACTTTCTCATCGTGTGCCAGAGCCGAATACACGCGGCTGAATGACTCGGTATATTCCGGGCCGTAATTCGGGGGCATCCGCATCCCCAGCAGCACCACTTGCGCTCCCGCCGCCTTGCTGAGTCCGATCATCCGCGCCAGATTGTCGCGCAGCTGCGCGACCGGGAGTGCGCGTAGACCATCGTTGCCGCCCAACTCGAGAACCACGATCTGCGGGTTGTGCAGGTTCAGGGCGCGCGGGAGGCGCGCGAGTCCCCCTGCGCTCGTCTCGCCGCTAACGCTGGCGTTGACGACGTGGTATCCGTAACCTTGCGCATTGAGCTTCGTCTGCAGCAGCGCCACCCAGCCTTCTTCAACGCGGCTCAACCCGTAGCCGGCGCTGATGCTGTCGCCGAATACGAGGATCACCGGACTTCCGGCATTGGCGGGGAGTGCCGCCCAAACCAAGATCAGCAGGACCAATAGCCGCTTCACGGGCGCCCCCGATGTCAGACGAAATCGTTCTCGAAGCCAGAAATGTATCGAAAACCGTTGCGAGCCCGGAAGGGCCGCTCACCATTCTCGCCGATGTGAGCCTGCTTGTGCGAACCGGCGAGAGTCTCGCCATCGTCGGCGCTTCCGGCGCCGGTAAGTCCACTCTCCTGGCGCTGCTCGCCGGACTCGATACCCCGAGCACCGGCCGCGTGCTGATCGCGGGCGTGGATCTGACCGCCCTCGGCGAAGACGGCCGCGCCGCGATCCGTGGCCGGCATGTGGGATTCGTGTTTCAGTCCTTCCATTTGATTCCCTCGCTCACTGCGCTCGAGAACGTCATGCTGCCGCTCGAATTGCGGGGCCGTCCCGATGCCCGCGCCGCGGCGGCGCAGGCTCTCGACCAGGTGGGGCTGACGCCGCGCGCCGCGCACTATCCGAAGCAATTATCCGGGGGCGAACAGCAGCGCGTGGCCATCGCCCGCGCCTTCGTGACGCATCCCGCCGTGCTGTTCGCGGACGAGCCCACCGGTAATTTGGACACCCATACCGGACAGCGCATCACCGATCTGCTGTTCGAACTCAATCGCAGCAGCGGCAGCACCTTGATTCTGGTCACGCACGATCGCGGACTGGCGAGCCGCTGCCAGCGGCTGCTCGAGCTCGATGCGGGACACGCGGTGAACTAGCATGCAGGTCGCACGCTTCGCATTGCGTAACCTCTGGCGCGACCTGAAGTCGGGCGAGCTTTCGGTTCTGCTGCTCGCGCTGTGCGTGGCGGTTCTGTCGCTTACCGCCGTCGGTTTCTTCACGAGCCGCATCTCGCAGGGAGTACGCGCGCAAGCCGCCGAGGTTCTGGCGGCCGATCTGCGCCTCGAGTCGCCCAATCCCATCCCCGCGCGCTATTTTTCTCAAAGCCTCAAGCTCGGGCTGAAGAGCGCGCAGGTGCTGACGCTTCCGACCGCGATCTTCAATGGCGACTTGAGCCAACTGGCCGCACTCAATGCCGTCACGCCGCAATATCCCCTGCGCGGACATGTGCGGATTTCCGATACGCCTTTCGGCATTGCTCACATCACCGACGAGATTCCCGGCCGCGGTGAAGTGTGGGTCGACGCGCGGATCATCGCGCAGCTCAAGATCTCCCTGGGGTCCCAATTGCGCATCGGCGCGGCCTCGTTCCGGCTCACTGAAGTGCTCGACTATCGGCCCGATCAGGGCACCGGATTCGTCAACCTCGCACCCGCCGCCTTGTTGAACTACGCGGACGTCGAGGCGACGCAGCTGATTCAGCCCGGGAGCCGCGCCAGCTATGCGGCGTTGTTCGCGGGCGCCGCTTCGGCCGTGGCCGAGTTCCGCGACTACGTGATCGCCACCAAGGCGGCGGGCGAGCGCCTGCGGGAAGTCGACGAATCGAGCCGCCAATTGAACTCGGCCATCGATCGGGCGAGCCGCTTCTTGAATTTGGCGAGTTTGGCCTCGGTGCTGCTCGCCGCCGTCGCCGTCGCCATGGGCGCCCGCCGCTATGCGTCCCGTCACATCGATTCGGTGGCGCTGATGAAGTGCATGGGCGCATCGCAACGCTTCGTGCTGGCGATTTCCCTGATCGAATTGACACTGCTCGCGCTCTCGGCGGTTGCCGTCGGCGCCGTGCTGGGATATCTCGCACAGTTGGGGCTAGGCCGACTGTTGCGCGATCTCATTCGAACCGACCTTCCACCCGCCTCGTTCGCGCCGGTCGCCATCGCCTTGGTGACCGTGGTCGCGATGCTGCTCGGATTCGCGCTTCCGGCGTTACTGCAATTGAAAAATACGCCGCCCGCACGGGTTTTGCGCAAGACCGTGACCGCCCCGCCGCTGCGGTACGGGCTCGCCTATGTCTTCGCGCTCGCGGCGCTGTTCGCGATTCTATGGAGCCTGGTGCGCGATACGGAACTCGTGGTAAGCGTGCTCGCCGGCGTGCTCGCCGTCGGTCTCGTCCTGTCGTTGGCGGGTTATGGACTCGTGCGCCTGACCGGGCGCTTGCGCGGCGGGGTAGGAGTGGCCTGGCGCTACGGTCTCGCGAACGTCTCGCGCCGCGGCGGCGCCAGCGTGGTGCAGATCGTCGCCTTCGGCCTGGGGCTCATGATGCTGCTGCTGCTCGCCGTGGTGCGCGGCGACCTGCTCAGCGACTGGCGGCGCAGCCTGCCCGCCGACGTGCCCAACAACTTCCTGATCAACATCACGCCCGAGGAGATTCAGCCGCTGCAGAGCTTCCTGACGTCCCACGGCTTTGGCCAACCTGCGATGTATCCCATGGTGCGCGCGCGCATGACCGCGATCAACGGGATGCCGGCCGAATCGGTCAAGCTCAAGGGGGAGCGCGGCCGCGGCTTTCTCGAGCGCGAGCAGAACCTCACCTGGGCCTCGCAATTGATGGAGGACAACCAGCTGGTGGAGGGACGCTGGTGGACGAAGGAGGACTTGGGCAAGCCGTTGGTCTCCATCTCCTCGGAGTATCAGGAGGCGCTCGGCCTCAAGCTCGGAGATCAGCTGAGCTTCGACGTCGCAGGAGAAGCCCTCACAGTGCAGGTGGCGAGCATTCGCAAGGTTCGCTGGGACAGTTTCCGCCCGAACTTCTTTCTGGTATTCCCGCCGGGGTTGCTGGATGGGGCGGCCGGGACGTATATGACCAGCCTTTATCTCACCACGGCGCAGCGGCCTGCGCTGATCGATCTCGTGAGGGAATTCCCCAGCGTGTCGGTGTTCGACGTGGACGCCATTCTCAAGCAGATTCGCGACATCATGGACCGGGCATCGCTCGCCGTGCAGTACGTGTTTCTGTTCACCCTGGCCGCCGGTGTCGTCGTGTTGCTGGCCGCCGTGCAATCGACGCGGGATGAACGCCGCTACGAAAGTGCGATGCTGCGCACGCTGGGGGCGAGTCGCGTCACGGTACTGCAGGGCGTGGCTGCGGAATTCTCCGCGCTGGGTTTTTTGTCGGGCACGTTGGCCGCGCTCGGCGCCACCGCGGTCGGCTGGATCCTGGCGCGGCGCCTGTTCGCTCTGCAGTACACCCTCGATCCATGGGTGTGGGTGGTGGGATTGGTCTGTGGAACCGTTCTGGTGGGCGTGAGCGGCACCCTCGCCACGCGCCGTGTCGTGAACACACCCCCGATCGTGACCTTGCGCGACGACTGAGCTCGTGTGTGGTGAGTCCCGCCCGGCCGCGGCGCGCGAGGCGCGGCCGGCTCAGTGCACCTCCAGGATCAGCCATCCCTCCGGGATCGATGTGCCGCGCGGCGGCAACGCCTCGATGCGCACCGTGTAGATGCCGGCTGCGAGTCCGCTGGTGTTGAGCGTCAGACGCAACTCGTTGTTCGAGTCCTTCACCAGGTTGTTGAGGATCAAGGCGCGTCCCTGATCCTGCTTGTCGACGACCATGCGAAATTGCATCGCTTTCGAGTAGCTCAGATCAATGTGCAAATCCATGAGCTGGGGAGCCGAACGGCTCACCACCACGCGGGCGCGGTCGATGCCCGGCGCGTGATCCGGCGACACGCTCAGGCTCGTTTGGGTTGCGGGTTGTATCAGGGAGCCCTGATGCATCCGCACCTTCGTGTCCTCCAGCTCGCTGCGCAACAACACGTATTTCCCCAACAGCGCCCAAAACGCAATCAGGCAGAGCAGCGTGAGGACCCCGAGGCCGATCAGCACGTAAAGGTGCTTCCACCAGGGTGGTTCCGGCTCGCGAAGGTCCACCGACTGGCCGCTCGCCTCCAGGAGCTTGAGGCTCGCCTGGGCGCGCTCGGATAGCTTCAGATCGATGAGGTACTCGGGATGCGCGCGGCACCAGTTCTCGAGGTCGCGTGCGCCCTTGAACGGCAGCTTGTTCTCCAGGTAACGATCGATGAGCTTGTGCTGTTCGATGAATCTGGCATCGAAGCGCTGGGGCGCTGCGGCCTGTATATTTCCTGGCGGAACAGTTCGGGCGTTCATATCCACAGTCCTTGGAACGGGCATGTTGCCGCGTCCCGGACCCGGAATATGTGAAATATTCGGCAAAAGCGGCAGCGCGAAGCTGGAGATGCATCGCAAATGCGCATCAAACCCAGGCTCGAGCCCAAGCTTCAGTTGCTGCGGACGGCGGCTCCCTGCAGCACGTCGCAGAGCGCAAGGATGGCGGGTGTCCGAGTGCTCGACTTGCGCCATAGAGCGCCCACCGTACGCCGGGGCATGGGTTTGACGAAATTCCGAATGGTCAGGCCGCGCTGCGAGCCGAACGGCGACTCGACCGCCAGTTCCGGCAGAAGGGTGATCCCGAGTCCGGCGACCACCATGTGCCGCAAGGTCTCGAGGCTCGTCGCCCGGAAATCCTCGGCCTCGCGCACCTCGACGCGGCTGCAGACCTCGAGCGCCTGGTCGCGCAGGCAGTGCCCGTCCTCGAGCAGCAGCAACGTCTGCCCTTTGAGATCGGACACCTTGATGGCCGACTTCTGCGTGAGCGGGTGGCTGTTCGGCAGCGCGACCGTGAAGGCCTCCTCGTAGAGCACGCGCGACTCCATGCCCTCCTGGTCGGCGGGCAGCGCCATGATCCCCAGATCGATGTCGCCCTCGCGCAGACGTTTCAGCAACGGTTCCGTCTGGTACTCGTAGAGCATGAGGCCCAACTGCGGCAGGGCTTTGCGGATCTTCTGCATCACGCGGGGCAACAGGTAGGGCCCGACGGTGGGGATGAGACCGAGCTTGAGTTTGCCGGCGAGCGGATCGGCGTTGTTGCGCGCGAGCGCAATGATCTCGTTGCCCTCATCGAGCATGCGCCGCGCGCGAACGACGATCTGCTTCCCCACCTCGGTGAGCTGCACGTTCTTCGGCTGGCGCTCTACGAGTTTGACGCCGAGGTATTCCTCGAGCTTCTTGAGCTGTGCGGAGAGCGTCGGTTGACTCACGAACGTGCGCTCGGCGGCGCGGCCGAAATGGCCGGTGTCCGCCAGTGCCACCAGATACTTCAAGTCCTTGAGATTCATCGCCGTCAGCCCGTCAACTCGATAGAAGAAGTCTATCAAATCCATCAATTGAATCAATTTTCATAATGAGTGTGCCGCTGGCTCAAACGCCCCCTCAAGCCAGCGCCGGGCGGCCCGAAGGGGGCGGCCGCGCCGGGCGCGCGCGAGTACAATGAGAGGGGCAGGCAAATAGGCGAGCATGTCCATGTCCTCAGTTGCACCGCCCACAAGATTGTCCTCCGGCGTCGTCGTGGTGAGCTTGGTCGACCGGAAGCTGAGATTCCTGCTGTTGCGTGCCTATCGGAACTGGGACTTTCCCAAGGGGCTGGTCGAGCCGGGCGAGGAACCGATCGAGGCCGCGGTGCGCGAAGTTCGCGAAGAGACCACTCTGGATGACATCTCCTTCGACTGGGGACTGGTGTTCATGGATACCGGCCCCTACAACAAGGGCAAGATCTCGCGCTACTACATCGCGCGCAGCAAGGAAATTCAGGTGCGCTTGCCGGTGAATCCGGAGCTCGGCGTTCCCGAGCACCACGAAGCGCGTTGGGTGGATTACCAAAAGGCCCTGACGATGGTTTCACCTCGTCTAGTGCCGGTCGTGCGCTGGGCCTATAGCGTGATCATCCATGGAGAGCTGCCCTTGGCGCCGAAGCCATCCACTGACTGACCGCGGAGGGCTCCGAGGTATAAGTGCGACCGGCGCCGGCCGCACGCCCACGGTGGCACCCTGGGTTCAGGGTCGAACCACCACGACCGGTGCCGGAGCGACCACCGCGACCCGCGGACCATAATAGTACCCACGGTGGTAACCATACGGGGCGACCACACACCCGGACGCAATTAAACTCAATGGAATCAAAAGCATAAGAATCCGTTTCATGATCGTCTCCTGATATTTCGCCCACCTGAATAACAACGGGGGGGAGCTGCGGTGGATGACAGGATGAAGGAACCTTAAGGACGCCCGCGGCGGGGGCCCCGACGTGCAAGCCGTGTCCCGCTCATCGGTGCCAGGGGAGCCCCGGGGCCGTCAGGCCAAGGTGTGAAATACCTTCTGCACGTCATCGTCCTGTTCGAGCTTGTCGATCAGCGCCAGCACTTCGGCTGCCTGGTTTTCGGGCAGCTCGACCGGGACGGAGCAAATGTATTCGTGTTCGGCCGACAGAGGGGTCAGCCCGCGCGCTTCCAGGGCCTCCTGCAGTTTGCCGAAATCATTGAAGGCGCAGCGGATCACCAATTGAGGTTCGCCCTTGTCCCCGGTACCCTCACCCATCTCCTCGAGACCGTGGTCGATGAGATCGAGCTCCAACTCATCCTGGTCCTTGACACTCTCCGGACTCAGGCGAAATACGCCCATTTTCTTGAACAGGAAACTCACGCTGCCGGTGGTGCCGAGATTACCCGCGCCCTTGGCAAAGATATTGCGCAAACTCCCCACGGTCCGCGTGGGATTATCGGTGGCGGTCTCGACCAGCAACGCCACACCGTGCGGTGCGTAGCCTTCGTAGAGGATTTCCTGATAGTTCTGGGCCTCCTTTCCGGAGGCGCGCCGGATCGCCGCATCGGTCTTGTCTTTCGGCATATTGACGGCGCGCGCATTCTGCAGCACGCGCCGCAACGTGGGATTCGCGGCAGGATCCGGGCCGCCCGCATGGACCGCGATGGCGATGTCCTTGGCCACGCGGGTGAACTGTTTTGCCATGCGGTTCCAGCGCGCGAACATCGCATGCTTTCTGACTTCGAAAATGCGTCCCATGATTCCTGAGTCCTCGCCGGGTTCGAACGGGCGCCGGCTTCACCCAAGCGCATGGTAGCAATACCCGGTCAAACCGCTAGACTTGCGGGCAACTTCTACAAGGCGTCTCCTATGAGTGCAGTACCCGCGGGAGAATCCCTCCAGCCCCCCACCTTTCGCGACCTCGCGCTATCGGAACCGGTGCTGCGAGCGCTCACCGACGTGGGCTACGAGGCGCCGACGCCGATCCAAGCCGCCACCATTCCGGTGCTGCTGTCGGGCGCCGACATGCTCGGCCAGGCGCAAACCGGCACCGGGAAAACGGCGGCGTTCGCGCTGCCCGCCCTGTCGCGCATCGATTTGACGGCGCACGACCCGCAGGTGCTGGTGCTGGTGCCGACCCGGGAACTCGCGCTCCAGGTTGCCGAGGCTTTCCAGCGCTATGCCACGCACCTCAAGGGATTTCATGTCCTGCCGATTTACGGCGGCCAGAGTTATCAGCCGCAGCTCAACGCGCTGCGGCGGGGCGTGCACGTGGTGGTGGGCACGCCGGGACGCATCATCGATCACATGAACCGCGGCACCTTGAAGCTCTCGGGACTGACGCTATTGGTGCTGGACGAAGCGGACGAGATGCTGCACATGGGCTTCGTCGATGCGGTGGAGAGCATTCTCGAACAGACCCCGCCACAGCGCCAGGTGGCGCTGTTCTCCGCGACTCTCCCCGCACCGATTCGCCGCATTGCCCAGAAGCATCTGCGCGCGCCCCTCGAGGTGACCATCAAGAGCAAGACCAGTACCGCGACCAATATCCGCCAGCGCTACTGGCTCGTCAGCGGCATGCACAAGCTGGACGCGCTGACGCGCATCCTCGAGGCCGAGACGTTCGATGCGATGCTGGTATTCACGCGCACCAAGCAGGCGACCATCGAGCTCGCGGAGAAGCTCGAAGCACGCGGCTTTGCCGCCGAACCGCTCAACGGCGACATGCCGCAACAGCAGCGCGAACGCACCGTGGCTCGATTGAAGGCCGGACAAATCGACATCCTCGTCGCCACGGACGTCGCGGCGCGCGGGCTCGATGTGGAGCGCATCGGGCACGTCGTGAACTACGACGTGCCCTACGACACCGAGTCGTACGTGCATCGGGTCGGCAGGACCGGTCGCGCGGGACGCAAGGGTGAAGCGATCCTGTTCATCGCCCCGCGCGAGCGCAACATGCTGCACGCGATCGAACGTGCCACGCGGCAGACCATTGAACCCATGAACCTGCCCACGGTGGACGCCGTCAACACCTTGCGAATCGCCAAGTTCAAGGTGCGGGTCTCGGAGACCGTCGCGAAGGGCGATACGAAGATTTTCCGGCCGGTACTCGAGCAGCTGGAGGCGGAAACCGGGCTGCCACTCATCGACATCGCCGCCGCGCTCGCGAGCCTCGCTCAAGGCACGACTCCGCTGCTGCTCGCGGGCAAGGCGGCGGATGCAGCGCCGGGTGCCGGGGCGTCGGCAGCCGAGAGGCGTCCATCCTCGGAACGGCCGTCGCCGCGCCCCCGGACCGTCGAGCGCGGGAATGCGCGGCCACCCGCGCGGGCTGCGGCGCCCGCCGCTGCCGCGACGCGTGCGGACGTCGCTTCGAACGAACGGTCGCCGCGATCGCGCTCCGTGGCCGGCCCCATGGAAACTTTCCGAATCGAGGTTGGGTCAGTTCATGGAATCAGGCCCGGCAACGTCGTTGGTGCGATCGCCAACGAGGCCGGTATCGAGGGTGTGCACATCGGACGCGTCGACATTCGAGAGGACTTCAGTTTCGTCGACCTGCCTCACGGCATGCCGAAGGAGATATTCAAGCAGTTGCAGAAAGTGCGGATCGCGGGCCGCGAATTGAAGATCAGCAAGGCCGGTGAGAAGCCGCCGAAGCCGGCACGAAGCCCGGTCCAGCGACACGCCGAGCGCGCGTTGCTGAGCCGGCGCGCCGCGAAGCATTGATGGGGTTTGTCAGTACGAGCGTGATCACCTAAGGAGTCGAGTCATGGGCAAAGGTATGGACCGAAAGAAAGAGGGCAAGAAGAAACCGACCAAGACCCTGGAAGAAAAGCGGGCCGCGAAGCGGGCGAAGCGGGAATCGAAGGGTTGATGGGCTGAGCGGCTCACACCACCCGACCACGTCGCCCGCCGCTCAGGAAATCCTGGATATTGGCGGCCATTTCGTCCAGGCAGCGCTGCCGCGCTTCACGCGCAGCCCAGGCGACGTGCGGCGTGACGATGAGATTGGGAATGCCGGGATCGAGCAGCGGGTCGCCGTCGAGCGGAGGTTCTTGCGACAGCACGTCGATTCCCGCGCCGCCCAGCCTCCCGGCCCGTAGCGCTTCGGCGAGCGCTTGAGCGTCCACCAGCGCGCCGCGCGCCGTATTGATCAGCAAGGCATCGCTTTTCATGAGTGCGAGTTCGCGCGCGCCGATCATGCCGCGCGTGGCCGGTGTCAGCGGGCAGTGCAGCGAGACCACATCCGCCGCTGCGAGCAGCTGCGTCAGTTCAACACGCGAGAGATCGGGAGGCAGCGAGGGATCGGGAGGCGCGGCGCCGGGGCGTCGGGCGACGATCACGCGCATGCCGAACACCTCCCCGACACCCGCGACGGCACGTCCGAGCGCTCCGAAACCCACCACCCCGAGGGTGCGACCAGCCAGCTCGCGCAGCGGCCGGGCGAGCACGTCGGGTTCTTCGCCTCGCTGCCACGCGCCGCCGGTCGCGAACCGCGCATGGTCGGTCAGATGCTGCGTGAGGCTCAAAATCATGGCCCACGCGTGTTGTGCGACGGACGCGGTGCAGTAGCCGCGCAAATTGCATACCGCGATGCCGAGTTCCTGCGCCGCCTGCAGATCGACGTTGTCCGTGCCGGTGGCAGCCAGAGCGACCAATTTCACCGCCGGAGCCGCTTGCAAGGCGGTGCGCGACAGCGTGATCGTGTTCAACAGCACGATGTCCGCGCCGCCGATGCGCCCGCCGATTTCGGCTGCGTTCGTCGTGGCGAATAGTTCCAAGCTGCCGGCGGCTCGCGCCAGGACCGAGGGGTCGAGATCTCCATTGGAGACGGTTGCGTAATCAAGGAATACGGCCCGCATGGCGCGTTACAATGGGCCGTTACACATGAGAGTTTCCGCCGTCAAGTTCCTGATCGCCGCCAATGTGGTGGTGTTCCTACTGCAAAGCGCATCGCCGGACGCAATGGAGGTGCTGTTTGCCCTGTGGCCTTTGCAGCCCGACGGCGGGCCGTCCCTGTTCCGTCCCTGGCAGCTCGTCAGCTATGCGTTCCTTCATGATACCCAACACATCGCCCATCTGCTGTTCAACATGTGGGGGCTGTGGATGTTCGGAACCGAGATCGAGCGCTACGTGGGACCCCGGCGTCTCTTCACGTGCTACTTCGCCTCGGTGCTCACCGCGGCGCTGACGCAGCTGTTCGTGCCGGCGCTGTTCGCGGCCCCGCCGGCGCCGACCATCGGTGCCTCGGGCGGCGTGTTCGGGCTGCTTCTCGCGTACGCGCTCATGTTTCCACAGCGCAAAATCATGCTGTTGATCCCGCCCATCCCCATGCGGGCCTGGGTCTTCGCAACCTTGTATGCAGGAATCGAACTTTTCCTGGGGGTTACAAGCAGCCTCTCCGGGGTGGCGCACTTCGCGCATCTCGGCGGCATGGTCGGCAGCGCCCTGGTCGTCATGCAATGGCGGCGTGCACGCACACGTTGAAGGGCCACTTTCAAACGTACGCTTCACCGCCGTACCCTCAGGCGCTCGAACCGGCTACGCTACGCCTCCATGAACGACCTCACTAGAACGGGCTGCATGTTGTGGGCGCTGCTGTGCTGTGCCGTGCCCGCGCACGCGGAATGGGTACGGCGCATCACCGATGGCATCATGGGCACACGCATCACGGTGGAGTTGTGGGCGGAGGATGCTGCCAAGGGAGAACAGGCGATCGATGCGGTGCTCGGGGAAATGCGCCACGTCGACGAGTCGATGAGTACCTACAAGCCCACCAGTGAGGTCTCGCTGGTCAACGCCAGCGCCGCCGATGGTCCGATGCACATCAGCAAAGAGCTGTTCGATCTGCTCAGCACCGCGAAGGAATATTCGGTGATCACCGACGGCGCGTTCGACATCACGTACGCGAGCGTCGGATACTTGTACGATTTTCGCAAGCATGTACGCCCGGACGATGCCCAGATCGCGAAGGCGCTCCCGGCCGTCAATTATCTGCATGTGATCCTCGATAAGAAGAACCAGACGGTGCAATTTTCACAGCGGGGCGTGCGCATCGATCTCGGCGGTATCGCCAAAGGCTACTCGGTGGACCGCGGCATCGATGTCTTGAAATCCCTCGGGTATACGCGCGCCTATGTTGGCGCGGGGGGCGACAGCCGCATCATCGGGGACCGCTTCGGCAAGCCCTGGATCGTCGGAATCCGCGATCCGGGCAAGGGAGAAGGGAACGTGATTGCGCGAATTCCTCTCGTCGATGCCGCGATCTCCACCTCCGGCGACTACGAGCGCTACTTCGAGGAGAAGGGTGTTCGCTACCATCACATCATCGATCCTCACACCGGTCATTCGGCGAGCAAGGTGCGCAGCGCCACCGTCATCGGACCCTACGCCACCCGCACCGACGGGTTGTCGAAGACGGCCTTCGTGCTCGGACCTGAAAAGGCGATGGAAATCTACAATCGTCTGGACGACATCGACGCCATCATCGTCAAGCTCGATGGCACCGTGGTCTATTCGAAGGGGATGCAGCGCGCCAAAGCGCAGGCGCAGCCCTAGTTTACATCCGGTGCCGGAGCATCGGACGCCCGTCAATCGCGGAAATTATTGAACTGCAGCGGCACGTCGAACTTCGCCTTGCGCAGACAGGCGATCGCCTCCTGCAGGTCGTCGCGCTTCTTGCCCGTGACGCGCACCTTGTCGCCCTGAATCTGCGCCTGGACCTTGAGCTTCGAGTCCTTCAGCAGGCGCGCGATTTTCTTGCCCGTATCCTGATCGATGCCCACTCTGAGCACCACCAGCTGCTTGGCCGTCGCCAGATTGACCACGGGATCCTTGACCTCCAGACAGGCCACGTCGATGCCGCGCTTGGCGATCTTGAGCTTGAGGATCTCGAGCATCTGCTTCAGTTGAAAGTCCGCCGGGGCGCTCATGGTCACGGTGGTGTCTTCGAGTTCGAACTCGGCGTCGGTGCCCTTGAAGTCGAACCGCTGGGAGAGTTCGCGGACCGCCTGATCGACCGCATTGGTCAGCTCGTGGGTGTCGATTTCGGAAATGACGTCGAAGGATGGCATGGCGAATTTCACCGCGTGAGGACCCTGGGTGGGTCAACGATACCCGCGTGCCTGCAGCGTGAAAAGCTTGGCGTAGCGGCCATCGAGCGCCATCAACGACTCGTGACTGCCGCGCTCGACGATGCGCCCTTCTTCGAGCACCAGGATTTGATCGGTCATGCGCACGGTGGAAAAACGGTGCGAAATGACGATGGCGATGCGATTGCGCGTGAGTTCGCGAAAATGCTCGAACACTTCCGCTTCCGCGCCCGCGTCGATGGCCGCGGTCGGCTCGTCGAGCACCAGAATGTCGGCCTCGTTGCGCATGAAAGCGCGCGCCAGCGCGATTTTTTGCCACTGTCCTCCCGATAGCTCGCGTCCGTCCTTGAACCATTTTCCAAGCTGCGTGCGGTAGCCCGAGGGAAGCTGCTCCACGAAATCGGCCGCCAGGCCCTGGGCGGCGGCGCTGCGCCAGCGTCCCTCGTCGTCGAATGCGCGCACGTCGCCGGCGCCGATGTTTTCCCCGACGAGCATCTGGTAGCGTGCGAAATCCTGAAAGATCACGCCGATGCGCTGGCGCAGGGTGGTTTCGTCCCACTCCTGCAGGTCAAGCCCGTCGAGGAGAATCCGGCCCTGGGTGGGCTGGTACAGGCGGGTGAGCAACTTGATCAGCGTGGTTTTGCCCGAGCCGTTTTCGCCGACCAGCGCCAGGCTTTCCCCCCGCCTCACGTGCAGATCGATTCCCGAGAGCGCCGGGCTGGTGGCGCCCGGATACACGAATTCGACGCCCTCGAAGCGGATCCCGTCGCCGGGGCGCGGCCCCACGATGAGGC
The DNA here is from genome assembly GCA_963843295.1 of uncultured Gammaproteobacteria bacterium. Classification (GTDB taxonomy): domain Bacteria; phylum Pseudomonadota; class Gammaproteobacteria; order Steroidobacterales; family Steroidobacteraceae; genus Bog-1198. The sequence goes on from CAWJJP010000014.1 coordinate 136,289, forward strand.
TGCCGCCGCTGCGGCCCACCGGCTGCTCCAGGTACTCGAAGAGATTGGAAAGATACAGGTTGTCCTCGTACAAACCGCTGATCGCGGTGAGCGCCGCGCTCACCGCCGACTGGCCCTGCCGCAACAGCGTCAGGTACATCGTCATCTGCCCGATCGTCATCGCGCCCAGCACCGTCTCCACGGCGATCCAGCCGTAGCCCCCGTACAGCGCGCCGATGCCGAGCAACCCCAGGCCGAATCCCCAGGCGTCGCGACGCACGGTCAGATCACGATCCTCGCGGTAGAGGCGGGTGAAGATGTCCCGATAGCGATCGAGCAGCCGCGGCCCCAACTGAAAGAGTTTCACCTCCTTGGCGGTGTCCTCCCGCGCCAGTACCGACTCGAGGTAGATTTGCATGCGCGATTCGGGCGCTCGCCATCTGAAAAGCCGGAATGCCTCGCCGGAGAATTTCGCCTCGGCCAGGAAGGCGGGCAGCCCGGCAAGCACCAAGAGCACCACCGCCCACGGCGAGAACCTCACGAGCAGGCCGCCGAACGAAATCAAGGAGATGCAGTTTTGCAGCAGGCCGAAGGTGCGCATCACCAGACTCAGCGGCCGGCTCGAGGCTTCGCGGCGCGCGCCGAGTCAGCTTGTCGTAGAACTCCGAGTCTTCGAATTGCGTCAAGTCCAACGTCAATGCCTTCTCGAGGATCATGACGTTGACTCGCTGGCCGAGTTGCGCGCGCAGCAACGACTGCGCGAGCGATATACCGCGTTGAGTCATCGAGATGGCGGCGATGAGCAAGGCTTCGAGGGCGACGAAAACCAGCACATCGCCGAAGACCGTGGTGCCGGTGCGCCGGTGCAACTCCGCGGCGTGCAGCACCGCATCGACGATCAGCGCGCCGACGTAGGCGACTCCCGCGGGCAGGATTCCGGCCACCAATGTAAGTGCGGCGAGCGTGACCGAGAGGGGCTTGTTCGTGGTCCAGACCAGCAGCAAGGCCCGCCGGCCGTAATCGAACACGGAGAGGATACCGCGCCGCCACGCGGCGCCGTCCGGCATCTGCTCGGGCCCGGAGGCTGCGTGAGGATGGGCCGCCAAGCTCGAGCTACTTCACCAATCGAAGACAGAACGGATAGCGGTATGGTTTACCGCTGCTGACCTGAATGGCCGCCATGATCACCAAAATGAGGTTCACCACGCCGAGAATCCACAACAGAACGAAGCCGATCAGCGCGAGCGTCAAGACGGCGAACAGCAAGCCGAGAAGCAGCACCGTAATTTGAAAATTGAGCGACTCCTTTGCCTGGCTTGCGACGAACGGCATGGTTTGGCCCTTGGTGCGCCATATGATCAGCGGCCCGAGCACGGTGAACAGGACCAATCCGCCGAATGGAATGAACAGCAACCCCGTGCCGCCCGCAAGCCACAGCAGGCCGCAAAGATGGGCTGCCATCGCCCAATTCCGCTCCTCGCTGCTGAGTTCGTAATCCATGAGGTCCTCGCTCGGGGATGTTACCGGGCGCACATGCACGGCACGCCTCCCGGCCTATAATATGCACCCTGGATAGCCTGGTATGGCGGAGTAGCCGTGAAATTCAAGACCCTGCTCGATCGTTGGCGCAAGGACGCGGCACCCGCGCGCACCGCCAAGGAATATGCGGTCCGCTTGCCGCTGGACGACGCTTCGCGATTGCATGCCCTGCTCGAGCTGTTCCCCGGCTGGAGCGTCGAGCAGATCATCACCGACCTGCTGCATGCCGGCCTCGATGAAATTGCCGCCGCGATGCCCTACGAGCCGGGGCCGAAGATCATTTCTCGCGATGATCAAGGTGATCCTGTGTACGAAGATATCGGTCTGACCCCCCGTTTCGTGGAATTAACGCGCAAATTCAAGAAAAGCCTCCAACCCAAGAGCGATATCCCGATCAAGGGCGACCTCGCAGGGCGAGCTTGACGCTGCCCGCTCGGCACGGCGATACTGCTTCCCAGCATGGTCAATTCGAGCAACCAATCCCAAACCCGCTGGTGGTGGCGCATCCCCTGAAGGAGTGGGCGCTGGGCGCTTAAGTCTTAATTCCAGTTCATCGATATCCAGAACCCATCTCCGCTCCGCCGACGGTGATGGGTTTTTTTGTGGGCTTTCGAATCGTTCGGGCACAGCATGAAGCCACCTTTCGACATTGCAGCCGATCTCGATACGCCGGTGTCGGCGTATCTGAAGCTCGCGCCGTTTCGCCCGAGATTCCTGCTCGAGAGCGTCGAGGGCGGCGAACGGTTGGCGCGCTATTCGTTCATCGGATTCGGCGATTGTCTCGAAGTGCGGTTGGATGCCTCTGGCCTGCATGTCGGCGATACGCACTCGGCGCGGCCCGGCTGCAAAGCCGAATTCTTGAACGCCCTGCGCGCAGCGCTCACGCGGGCACCGCAGCCCAGGCCGGAAATTCCCGGCGTGCCGCTGTCCGGCGGCCTGGTCGGCTACACGGCGTATGACGCCGTGCGCTACTTCGAAAGATTGCCGGGGCGCCGTCTCGAGGACACACCGACCCCTCATGCACACTACGTCGCCCCCTGCTCGCTTCTTGTATTCGACCATTTGACGCACAGCGTCGCGCTTTTGCATGACGGCTCGGAGGCCGAACGGCAGAGCCTGCGCCGCGAAGTGATGCAGGCGTTACGCGGTGCGGTCCCGGCGCTTCATATCGCCGGCAGCTCCGGCACGGCCCGCTTCGCGCCCGCCACGCCCTCGCTGTCCACGGCTGCGCACGCGGCCGGTGTGCGGCGCGCGCAAGACTATATCGCCTCGGGTGACGTGTATCAGCTGGTGCTCGCGTCGCGCTTCGAAGGACGGCACACACTGGCACCTTTCGAGGTATATCGCGCGCTGCGGCTGCTCAATCCATCACCTTACATGTTCTTTTGCGAACTGGGGAATCTCACCGTGGTGGGCTCCTCGCCGGAAGCCCTGGTCAAGTGCCATGGGGGTGAGGCGCAATTGCGGCCGATCGCGGGCTCGCGCCCCCGCGGCGCGGATGCGCCGAGCGACGCGGGGCTCGAGGCGGAATTGCTGGCCGATCCGAAGGAAAATGCCGAGCACGTCATGCTCGTCGATCTGGCGCGCAACGATTTGGGCAGGGTGGCAGCCGCGGGATCCGTCGTGGTTGCGCCCTACCGCGTGATAGAGCGCTACAGCCACATCATGCACATCGTGAGCGGCGTCGGCGGCCGCTTGGCGCCGGGCTACGACGCGTTCGATTTGTTCGCGGCCACCTTTCCCGCCGGTACCCTGGTGGGCGCGCCCAAAGTGCGCGCGATGGAGATTATCGACGAGCTCGAACCTGTCGGTCGCGAATTGTACGGGGGCACCGTCGGCTATTTTGGCCGACAGGGTCACATGGACCAGGCGATCACCATCCGCACGCTGGTGTTCCGCGGCGACGCGTACAGCTATCAGGCGGGCGGCGGCATCGTTGCGGACAGCTCGCCGGCGGCCGAGTACGACGAGGTCATGGCGAAGAGCGCGGTGCTGCGCCGGGCTCTCAGCATTGCGGCAGAGGGGCTTTAGAGCTTGCGCCAGAAAATATTGCTGATCGACAACTACGACTCCTTCACATACAACCTGGTGCAAGCCTTCCTGATGTTGGGGGCCGAAGTCGATGTGCATCGGAATGATGTCATCTCGGTCGACGTGGCATTGCGGCAGAGCCACACCCACCTCGTGATTTCGCCGGGCCCCGGTACGCCTCGAGATGCGGGTGTTTCGATGCGGATGATCGAAGCGTTTGCCGGGCGCATACCGATTTTTGGGGTGTGTCTGGGGCATCAGTCGCTGGTCGAGGTGTTTGGCGGCAAGGTCGTGCGCGCTGCGCGACTCATGCATGGCAAGGTGTCGCCGGTGCAGCACGACGGCAAGGGATTGTTCAGCGGCATGCCGCAGGGGTTTCAGGCGGGACGCTACCATTCGTTGATCGCCGAACCCTCGAGCATTCCCGAGGTGCTCGAGGTCACGGCGCGCACCGCCGAGGGGGAGATCATGGGGGTGCGCCACAGGTCGCTGCCGATCGAGGGTGTGCAGTTCCATCCGGAAAGCGTGCTCACTCCCGAAGGCCCGGTTTTGATGGGCAATTTTCTCAAGACTTAACACGCGGCCCCGCGATGCACACTCCTCGTCAAACCCTCGATCAGCTGCTGGAGCGCCGCGATCTCAGCGAAGTGGAGGCGGCAGGGCTGCTCGATCTGTTGACGATGCCGGACCTCGCCCCCGCCATGGCCGGTGCGCTGCTCTCGGCGCTGCGCGCCAAGGGAGTGACGGCCGCCGAGGTCCGCGGATTTGCCGGCGCCATGCGCGCGCTCGCGCGCAAACCGGCGTTTCCAGCTGCTGCCGATGCCATCGATATCGTGGGGACCGGCGGGGATTCCTCCGGCAGCTTGAATCTGTCGACGGGTGCCGCGCTCCTCACCGCGGCCTGCGGCCTGCCGGTGGTGAAGCACGGCAATCGTTCCATCACGAGCCGCAGCGGCAGCGCCGATTTGATCGAGCGGCTCGGCTTCGCGCTGCCGCTCGATGAGCAAAGGGCGGCGCAGTGTTTCGAGGCAACGGGATTCACGTTTCTCTTCGCTCCTTATTTTCACCCCGCGATGAAGGCGCTGGCGCCGATCCGCGCGGCGCTCGGAGTGCGCACGGTGTTCAACCTCCTCGGGCCGCTCACCAATCCTGCGGCGCCCCGCTTTCATCTGATCGGCGCGTACGACGAGGCCACCGCTTTGCTGATGGCGCAGACCTTGGCCGGAATGTCGATCGAGCGCGCGTGGGTCGTGCATGGCGCCGCGGGCTGGGACGAGGCGACTCCGATCGGCCCTTTCATCGCCTTCGACGTGGCACGCGGCCAGATTTGCCGCCACGATATCGATCCGCGCGAATTCGGCTTGTCGCCGTGTAAATCGGCGGAACTCGCTGGCGGCGATGCGGCGGCCAATTTGGCGGCGCTCGATGCGGTATTCGATGCGCGCGACCGCGGTCCGCATCGCGCTGCGTTGACGCTGCAATGCGGTCTCGCGCTCTACATCGCCGGTCGCGCCAATTCCATTGCGTCCGGAATCCGCACCGCGGGAGCGGCGATCGACAGCGGTCTGGCGCAGCAATGGCTGCGCCGGTTGCGCCAATTCGCGGCGCAGGGCTCATGAGCGGTTTTTTGGATGAGATGGCCCGGTCGAGCGCGCAGCGCGTGGCGCAGGCGACGCGGCGCGAATCGCTCGATGCGCTCGAACGCCGCGCGCGGCAAACACCGCCGGCACCGCAGCTGCGCCTGTCGGCGGCGGGATTCGACGTCATTGCGGAACTCAAGCTCAGATCTCCCGCCGCGGGCGTGCTGCGCGATTCGGCCCACGATTGGCTTGGGCGAATCTCCGCGTACGCGCAGGGGGGTGCGGCCGCGGTCTCGGTGCTCACCGAGCCGTCGCGCTTCGACGGTTCGCTGCAGCACCTGCGTGAGGCCGCTGTCGCGCTCGAGCCGCTCGGCGTGCCTGCCATGCGCAAGGACTTCATCGTCGATCCCTATCAGGTGCTGGAGGCGCGCGCCGCCGGCGCCGGGGGCGTGCTGATCATTCTGCGGATGCTGCCGCGTGCACGCCTCGCCGAGCTGCTGGAGGTGGCGTGCGACCACGGTTTGTTCGTGCTCCTGGAGGCATTCGACGCCGCTGATTTGGAACTGGCCGGCGAATTGCTCGATGCGCGCGGGGCGGCTGGGCCACGGCCCACCCGCATCCCGCCCCCGCAGGGGTTACCGCCCCGGGGAAACTATCTCGTCGGCGTCAATTGCCGCGACCTGCAGAGTTTGAAGGTCGTCCCGGAGCGATTCGCGCAACTGGCATCCCACCTGCCGGGACGCTGGCCGGCCGTGGCCGAAAGCGGTGTGAACAGCGCAGCCGACGCGCAGCGGGTGCGGCAGCTCGGATATCGCGCGGCCCTGATCGGCACGGCGCTGATGAGCCGCGATGACCCGGGGGCGTTCCTTGCGGAAATCTTCGACGCGTCGCGGACAGTGCAACCGTAAATGGCTACACTCCCTTCCATGTGGATCAAAATTTGCGGAATGACCAGTGCCGATGCGATCAGCGCGGCCGCAGCGGCCAATGTGGATGCCATCGGATTCGTGTTCGCACCGAGCCCGAGACAAGTGACGCCCGGGCAGGCGGCGCAACTTGCGGCGCTCGCGCCGCCCGGGATTTTACGCATTGCGGTCGCCCAACACCCGCTGCAGATGAAGGTGGACGAGATCTGCCGCATCCTCAAGCCGGATTATTTTCAGACCGATGTGGAGGATTTGCGCGAATTGAAGATTCCGCCGCACATCAAGGTCCTGCCCGTCGTGCGCTTCGGCCGCAAGACGCCGAATCCCTTGCCGGCGCGAATCGTGTTCGAAGGACCTTCGAGCGGCATCGGTGAACTGGCGGATTGGGGACGAGCGGCGGAACTGGCACGGCAGACCGAAGTGATTCTTGCCGGCGGCCTGTCCGCTCAGAACGTCGCAGAGGCCGTGCAAGCCGTGCGTCCCTTCGGCGTCGATGTCAGCAGCGGCGTGGAGGAGGTCCCCGGAGTGAAGGATCCTGACAAGATTCATCAGTTCGTACGCGCAGCACGCGCTGCGGCCCATCGTTTGGAGCAGGATACGTGAGCCCCTCGAGCAGCGCCGCGATGCAAACGGGCGCCTACCCGGATGCCAAGGGCCGTTTCGGCGCATTCGGCGGCCGCTATGTGCCCGAGACATTGGTGCCGGCACTCGACCGCCTGCAGGCCGGCGTCGACCGCTACCTGCATGACGAGGAGTTTCAGGGCGAGTTGACGCTCGAATTGAAGACGTGGGTGGGCCGCCCTACGGCGCTCTCCTTTGCGCCCACGTTGAGCGCGCGCTGGGGCGCCGAAGTGTGGCTGAAGCGTGAAGATCTCGCGCACACCGGCGCTCACAAGATCAACAACGCGGTGGGCCAGACGCTGCTGGCCAAGCGTCTCGGCGCCAGACGCGTCATCGCAGAAACGGGCGCCGGGCAACATGGTGTGGCGAGCGCCGCCGCAGCGGCGCGCTTGGGGTTGCCCTGCGTCGTGTACATGGGGGCGGTGGATGTCGAACGACAGGCGCCCAACGTCGGCCGCATGCAGCTCATGGGCGCAACCGTCGTGCCGGTGACGACCGGAGATCAGACCCTGCGAGCCGCCATCGACGAAGCGCTGCGCGATTGGGTGTCCGATCCGAACGGCACCTACTACGTGTTGGGATCGGCCGTCGGTCCGCACCCTTATCCGTACTTGGTGCGCGAGCTGCAGGCCGTGATCGGGCGCGAGGCGCGCGCGCAGATGCTGGCGCAGGCGGGAGGTTTGCCCGACGTCGCTGTTGCATGTGTGGGTGGCGGCTCGAATGCGATCGGGTTGTTCCATCCCTTCCTCGGCGACGCGTCGGTGCGCCTGCTCGGCGTCGAAGCGGGCGGTCGCGGGCCCGGTCTCGGCGACAATGCAGCGTCCCTGACGTTTGGTACTCCCGGAGTACTGCAAGGCAGCTATACGCTGATCCTGCAAGATGGATTCGGTCAGGTGCGCGAAACTCACTCCGTGTCCGCCGGCCTCGATTATTCGGGAGTCGGCCCCGAGCATGCGTTTCTGATGCGCAGTGGCCGTGTGGCGTACGAATCGGCGACCGACGAGGAAGCGCTCGATGCGCTCTCGGAGTGCGCGAAGTGCGAAGGCATTCTTCCGGCCATCGAAACCGCCCACGCGATCTTCGGCGCGCGCCGCTATGCAGCTGCGCACCCCGGGGCGCGCATCCTCATCGGCTGCTCCGGTCGCGGCGACAAGGATATGAACATCTTGCTGCGCACCGTGCTCAACAAATAATGCGCCCGCGCGAGAAGATATCCGCCGCGATCCACGCCGCGACCGCTGCCGGACGGCCGGCGCTGGTGGGATTCCTGACGGCAGGATTTCCGACCCGCCGCGGCTTTCGCGCGAATCTCGAGGCCGTCGCCGCTGTCTGCGATGTGGTCGAGATCGGCGTTCCCTTCAGCGATCCCATGGCCGATGGTTCGACCATTCAGCGCGCGAGCTTCGTCGCGCTCACGGAGGGCGTGACGCTGCCGTGGATACTCGAGGAACTCGGCGCACTCGCGCCCGCACCCGCCGCGCCGATCCTGCTGATGAGCTACCTCAATCCCCTGCTGAGCTTTGGGCTCGATGGGTTGCCGCGCGCTGCCGCCGAAGCCGGGGTTTGCGGGTTCATCGTACCGGACCTGCCGTACGAGGAGAGCGATGAGCTCAAGCGCGCACTCGACGCGTTCGGTCTCGCCTTGATACAGATGGTGACGCCGGTGACGCCCCCATCGCGGCTCGCCGCGCTGTGCGCGGCGGCGCAGGGGTTCGTCTATGCGGTGACGATGACCGGGACCACCGGCAAGTCGGCGGAGGTGCCCGACGAAGTGCTCGATTACATGGATCGCGTCAAGCGCTGCTCTGCCGTTCCGGTCTGCGCCGGATTCGGGATCCGCTCTCCTGAGCAGATCGCGCGATTTGCGCCGCACGTGGATGGGGTGGTGATCGGCTCCGCCTTGGTCGAGGCGCTGGAGCGGGGTGAGGACGTGCAAGCTTTCCTGGGTTCGTTGCGCAGGGAGCCTGCAGGCTCCTAGCATTCGAGGGAGGCGCCTCCATGAAGCGTGTATACCGTGCCGCATCGCTGCTCCAGGTGGCGCACGCGCGCAATGTGCTGATCACCGCCGGCATCCGATGCGAGATGCGCAACCAGTATCTGGCGGGTGCCATGGGGGATCTACCCATGATGGAAACCTGGCCGCAACTCTATGTAGAGGATGGAGACGAGCAGTACGCCTTGAGCGCCCTCGCTTGCGCCTCGGCAGTGGCGGTCGGCGCCCCTTGGATCTGCGAGGAGTGCCGGGAGCTACTCGAGCCTCAATTCACCTGCTGTTGGAGATGCGGCAGCGAGCGTGCTCGCGGCAATGTACGCTGAGGGGCCGCCGCATGCGGCGTTCGAACACAATCAGCCGACGCATCGGATGGAGGGTGCATTCGGTGTGCCATCGCGACTCCTTGAGCCCCATGTCGTCGATCGGCGACGTCTTCAGGACAATATTCAAAGCAATATCAATGGCTTAAAGTTATGTCAGACAAACACCGACACTCCTTCGCGTAAAGTCTGAGCCGAGGTTCAGCGTGCACCCATGGCGACGCCTTCCTGCACAGGTTACAAATTGACCCATGTTCAGTGTAACGATTACACGAGCATGTCAGCAGGAGGTTCCCCGTCATGATGAATGTCGTCAGCAACAGCAGCATTGCCGAACAGCCCGTCCCGCTCGCCGCAGCCGGCCCCCTGCTGGGAAGTTCGCCCGCGATGCAGGAAGTCTTCCGCCTGATCGAGCGTGTGGGACCGACCGAAGCTGGCGTACTGTTGACCGGCGAAAGCGGCTCCGGAAAGGAGCTTGCTGCTCAGTCGATCCATGACCGGAGCCAGCGCCGCGGCGGCCCTTTCGTCGCCATCAATTGCGGAGCCATACCGGCCGGCTTGATCGAGGCCGAATTGTTCGGCTATGAGAAGGGCAGCTTCACCGGAGCCGTGCGTGCGCACGCCGGAGTATTCGAGCGAGCGCAGGGTGGAACGCTGCTGCTCGACGAAGTGACGGAGATGCCGCTCGACATGCAGACCCGGCTGCTGCGAGTTCTGGAAACGAAGAAGTTCTATCGCGTGGGTGCAAGCCTCGAAATCTCGACCGACGTGCGCGTCATCGCGGCGACCAATCGGTGCCCGCTGCAGGCGGTTCAGAGCGGCCAATTGCGCGAGGACTTGCTGTACCGTCTGGCCGTATTCCCCATCGATCTGCCGCCGCTGCGCAGCCGCGCCGACGACGTCGATCTGCTGGCCGAACATTTTCTGGGCGAGCTGAATGCGCAAGCCGGTACTCAAAAGCGCTTCTCCGCGCTCGCGCGAATGACGCTCAAGCAGCATACCTGGCCGGGCAACGTGCGCGAGCTGAGGAATTGCATCGAGCGCGCCTTCATTCTGGCCGATCAGACACTCGAGCTCGCGCCGCTCATCCAGAGCAGCGGCGCGGCCAAGGCGGGCGAGTCCGCGGATAATCGCGAGCGCCTGGATATTCGCGTTGGCTCGCGCATCTACGACATGGAGCGGTCGCTCATCGAGGCGACGCTCGATTATTTTCAGGGCAACAAGCGTCGAGCGGCGGACGCCCTGGGCTGCAGTCTCAAGACGCTGTATAACAAACTCAACGGATATTCACAGAGCCACGAATGCGCGAGCAGTTGAAGCGCAAGGCAACGGGAGAATAAGAACGTGTCACGAGTACTGATCGCAGATGACCATGCCGTCGTCCGAGCCGGATTCAAACAGTTCCTGGAGGCGGATCCAACCATCAACGCCGTCGGCGAGGCGGCGAGCGGCAACGAGACCCTCGATGCGCTGCGCCAGCAGGAGTGGGACCTGGTGTTGCTCGACATCCATATGCCGGACCGCAGCGGCCTGGATATCCTGCGTCACATTCAAACCGGTCACCCGACCGTGCGTGTTCTGGTGATGAGCGGGCTGCCCGAACAGCAATATGCCGTCAACGTGCTGCGGGCCGGTGCGAGCGGCTACCTGTCCAAGGACAGCGCCCCCGAAGAGCTCATGAAGGCAGTTCGCACCGTGCTGTCGGGACGGCGCTACGTGAGCGCAGCCCTCGCGGAGATCCTGGTCGCGGATCTCGACGGAGATCCGGACAAGCCCCTGCACGCGCGCCTGTCGACGCGCGAGTTTCAAATATTCTGCAAATTGGCTGCCGGACGCGGGGTGTCGGACATCGCGAACGAGCTGAGCCTCAGCGTGAAGACCGTAAGCACCTATCGCAGCAGGATTTTGGAGAAGATGAGCTTCAACGCAAATGCGGACATCACTTCCTATGCGCTGCGCAACGGCCTCATTCAATAAGGCCCATGCCGTGAGAATCCACCTACAGTACGAGCTGCGTACCGGCCGTGACATCGCCGGCCGGGCGGGAGGTACACTGCAGGCGGAATGCGTGCTCATGTGGAAAGGTTCGCGATGGCTCCGGGCGTGAGAGTCTTATTGGTCGAAGACTCAAAAGTCCTCACGGAACGGCTGAGCGAAGCAATTAGACAAATTCCCGATGTCGAGCTCATCGGCACGGCGGATACCGAAGCGGCCGCGCTGGCGGCGGTCAAGCGTGACTCCGTCGATGTGATCATTCTCGACCTGCATCTGAAACAGGGCACGGGCTTCGGCGTCATGCGTGCGCTGGCCGCGACCCAATTGAAGCCGCGGATCATCGTGCTGACGAATTACGATTTGCCCGAGTACAAGAACGCGGCGATCGCACTCGGCGCCACGCATTTTCTCGACAAGGCGCGAGACTACGGCCGACTTCCCGAGGTTCTACACGAGATCTGCGAAGCCCATCTCGCCAAGCATTGAAGGGTGCCGCTCCGCCGGCGCGGTAATGCCCACTGTCCACGCCTGACACAATTTCTTACACGGCATTCATCCGCGATCCACTTACCCCTCCCGCCCTGCCGCGCGATCCTACTCGTGCCGACGTGCCCTGCTGCTTTTGTTGTTAGACGTCGCCTGCTGCGTGCGAATGGAGGAATTACGTGTCAAACGAACTTCGTAGAGTGATGAGGGGTGCCGCGGTTTGTACGGCGGTGATCGCGGCGGCCGCCTGTGCCAGCTCACCGATCCCCAATGAAAAAATCGCGGTTGCGAAGGCGGAGGTTCAGCGTGCCGAGCAATCCGGTGCGCCGGAACTCGCCCCGGTGGAGCTCGCGACCGCTCGCGATAAATTGCAGCGTGCGGAAAAAGCCGCTGCCGACCACGACGCCCAGCCGGCGACGATGCTGGCCGAGCAAGCGAATGTCGACGCGCAGCTGGCGGAAGCCACCGCCCAGCAACAGCGTTCGCACAAGGCGGCGATGGAGCTGGATGCGAGCCTGCGAGCCTTGCGACAAGAGGCCGCGCATGGTGCGCAGGGTGCGCCACCACCGCCACCCCCGGCGCTGCCGCCTGCCGGGTCCGAACCGCCCACTCAATGAACTCGCACACTCAATGAATAAGGAAGCGATATGAACGCCAAAATCATCGTCGGACTGGGAATGGCGCTCGTACTGGGTGCCTGCGTGTCAACGCCGCAACCCAATGCGGCATTGGAGAGCGCCCGCGCCGCGGTGCAATCGGCGGAAGCCGATCCCAATGTCGCCAAGTATGCCCCGCTGGACCTGGAGGCGGCGAGAAAGGATCTGGAGGTGGCTGAGGCGGCGGCGGCGCATCAGAAGAACGCCGAGGTCTCGCAGCCCGCGTACCTGGCGGCGCAAACGGCGCGCCTCGCTCAGGTGCGGGCCGCCGCGAAAGCGGACGACGCGCGGGTTGCCGAGGGTCAGCGCGAGCGGGACCGCATTCAGCTTGCTGCGCGCTCGCAGGAGGTCAACACGGCGGTGGCGCAACGCAACGAGGCCCTTCAGCAGCGCGACCAAGCCGCGGAGCAGGCTTCTCGTCTGCAGGGAGAAATCGAGAAGCTCAAGGCGACGCCGACGCCCCGCGGCCTGTTGCTGACGCTCGGCGACGTCCTGTTCGATACCGGTAAAGCGGACCTTAAACCCGGTGCTTCCACCAAGCTCGATCAGCTCGCCGAGTTCTTGAAAGAGCATCCCGACCGGCGGGTTCAAATCGAGGGATTCACCGACAGCGTCGGTTCGGATGCATATAATCAAGAGCTGTCGCAGCGCCGCGCCGATGCCGTGAAGGTGGCGCTCCTGGCGCGAGGCGTGGACCCGTCGCGGATCGCAACCGAAGGTTATGGCAAGGCGTATCCGGTCGCGAGCAACTCGGATTCAGGCGGCCGGCAGTTGAATCGTCGCGTGGAAGTCGTCATCGGCAACGATGGCAACCAGCCGATTGCACCGCGCACTTGACACGGCCCGCCGCCGGCTGAGGCCAAGAGCGGGTACATCGCGGCGGGCGGGATCGGCGCGGGGCGCACGAGCAGCGTCTATTCCGCTGCGCCTCCGCAAGGCTTACCATGTGAGGGCTTTTCTGACACGAACACCTGCTCGCTGCCGATGGGTTGGGATCGGCGGCAAGTGTAGCCTCGCGGATCCCAAGGAGAACAATTCATGGAAACGACATCCGACTCGGCCGCCGACCTGAGCGCGTCGGGCAATCGATTGAAGAACGATGCCATTGACGGGGCCGACAACGTCAAGGCGGTGGCCGCGAATGAGATCAAGAATTTGATCGCTGACGTGGAAGACCTCGTCGCGCGCATCGCCGACCTCAACGACGCCGATGTGGCGCGAGTGCGCTCGAGAGTCATGCGGGCAGTCGATTCTGCCAAGGACAGTCTGGCGGCTGCCAAGGACAGTCTGGCGGGGAGCGCGGACACGTTGCGGCGCCAGGCGCAAAAGGCGGCGAGCGGGGCCGATGACTATGTGCGCGAGAGTCCGTGGCAGGCAGTCGGCCTTGCCGCCGTGGTTGGAGCTGTCGTCGGTATACTAGTCGCTCGGCGCTCTTAGGGAGCTGCCGTGCGGGTGCTGTGGTCACTGCCCAAGGCGGCGCCGGCGCTGTTGCGCCATCTTGCGGCATACTTCGAGCTGGCTGCCCTCGATATTCAGCAAGCGCAGCGTCAGGTTGCGGCCAATCTCATCGCCGTCGTCGTGATCGTGATTTGCCTTTTTTTCACCCTGCTCATGGGCTGCGCGGCGGTGATTGCGCTCACTTGGGATACCCCGAACCGCCTCCCGGCGATCGGATGGATGGGCGGAGGCTTTCTTCTCGTCGCGATCATCGCAGTGATCTATCGCTCGAACGCCGTTCGCGACCACGTGCCGTTCCTGGCATCGGTACGCGAAGAATGGCAGCAGGATCGCGTCATACTCGAAAGAATCTTGGCGGACGAGGATTGAGCATGACCATGAACGACGGGGCACGGCAGGAGGTGCTTGCAAGGCTCGTGCAATCGCGAGCCGAAATACGCCGCCTTCTCGAGCCCCCGCCCGACGGGTCCTCCGGGGCGGGACCCTCGCCGAGCGGCGCGGCAGGAGATTTCCCGCGCAGCCGCACCATGCAGGTGCTGATGAGCGGACGAGGTCTCGGGTCGGTGGGCGCGGTCCTTGGTGGTCTGCTCATCGCGCGTCCCGCGCTTGCGCTGCGCCTGGTGCGAATGCTGCCCATCGGCGCCGTCGCGCGCGTGTTGCTGCTGCGTGCAATCTCAGCCATGCGGGAGAAACACCAGGCGCAACGCGAACCGACGCGCGACCAGTAGACTGCGGCGCCGCGCGGGCGCGCGCACCGCCCTCATCCCAGCGTGATTCGGACGTAGTGATACGTGCCGTCGTCCGTGAGGCTGATATCGCAGGGCGCACCCGGTATCTCACGCTCATCGAGGGAGGCGCGAACGATTCCGCGGTTCACGCCCTGTGGGTTCTCGACCGCGATATGGTAGCGTGAAGAGCCGTGCTTGTAGGTGATCTCATATCCTGACCAGGTACGCGGTATGCAGGGATTGAGGCGCAGAACGGCGCCCCGCAGGTTGATTCCGAGTATCCCTTCGGTCGCCGTGCGGTACATCCAGCCCGCCGAACCGGTGTACCAGGTCCACCCGCCGCGGCCGATGTGCGCCGGCGCGGAATACACATCGGCACAGACGACGTAGGGTTCGACCTTGTAGCGATGGATGCCCGCGCGCGTCCCTCCGTGATTGATGGGATTGAGCAGCGAGAACAGCTCGCCGGCCCGATCGCCGTCGCCGAGCAGTGCAAACGCCAGCGTCGACCACATCGCCGCATGCGTATACTGGCCGCCATTCTCGCGCAGGCCGGGGGGGTAGGCCCTGATATAGCCAGGATCATGGCGCGTACGGTCGAATGGCGGCGTGAACAACAGAACCAACCCATCGCTGCGGCTGACGAGCTGCGTGTTGAGCGCCGACATCGCGCGAACCGCGCGCTCGGGGTCGGCGGCGCCGGATATCACGGCCCATGATTGCGCCACCGAGTCGATGCGGCACTCATCACTCGATACCGATCCCAACGCAGTGCCATCGTCGAAGTAACCGCGCCGGTACCAATCCCCGTCCCAGGCTTCGCGTTCGATCGCCTGCTGCACCGTGAAGGCATGCTTGCGCCAATGCGCCGCCATGTCGGAATTGCCGCGCCGCTCCGCCAGAGGCGCGAATCTCATCAACGTCGCGTACAGGAACCAGCCGAGCCAGACGCTCTCCCCGCGGCCCGCGGCTCCCACCCGGTTCATCCCGTCGTTCCAATCACCAGCTCCGAACAGCGGCAGTCCATGCGAGCCGATGGCCAGACTCGCTTCGAGCGCGCGCGCGCAATGCTCGTACAGCGGCGCGGTCCGTGCCGTGGCCGCCGGAGCGGAGACCACTTCGCGCTGCTCAGGCGTCAGAGGATCTCCCTCAAGAAAGCTCACGGGCTCGTCGAGCACGTCGAAGTCCTCGGTGACTTCGAGGTAGTGCGCCACGACGAACGGCAGCCACACCCGATTATCGGAGATGCGGGTCCTGACGCCCAGTCCGGAGGTGGGCAGCCACCAGTGCTGCACGTCGCCGGCCGCGAACTGCCGTGACGCGGCGCGCAGGATTTGCTCGCGCGCGATGGGCGGCCGCGATATGCACATGGCCATCACGTCCTGCAATTGATCGCGAAATCCGTAGGCGCCGCTCGTCTGATAGAAGGCGCTACGCGCCCAAAGCCGGCACGCCAATGTTTGGTACAGCAGCCAGCCGTTCACGAGGACATCCATGGAGCGGTCCGGCGTCTTCACTTGAACGGCGCCCAGTGTCTGGTCCCAGTAATCCGTCACGGTTTTCAACAGCGCATCGAGATCGACACTTCGATAACGTGCGAGCAGGGCGAGCGCCGCATCCTTCGATGCCTCCTGCCCCAGAACGAGCACGAACTCCCTCTCCTCGCCGGGCTGCAGCGTGAATTTCGCCTGCATCGCGCCGCACGGGTCCATACCGCCGCCGGTACTGTTGGACAAGCGAGCCGCGACGAGGAGGGCGGCCGGCTCCTCCAGCGATCCGTGTCGGCCGACGAATTCGGCGCGATCGCCCGTCCACGTCTGCTGGTGGCCGCCCATATCCATGAACGCCACCCGCGATTGAAACTCCGTGCTCCACGGATTGCGCGCCAGGAGGGCGGAGCTCTGCGGATCGACCTCCGTGATGATGAAGGGCGCCGTGCGGCTGCGCTGATTTCCCAGTATCCACTCCGCGTAATGGGTGATGGACAGCAGGCGCACCTCGCCCGAGCGATTGATGACTTTCAACCGCGAAATCTTCACAGGATCCTCGAGTGGCACGAACTGGAGAAGCTCGAGGACTATTCCGCGCGAGCTGTGCTCGAACCGGCTGTGGCCGAAGCAATGCCGAACGACGTATGAAGAGGCCGGCTCGCGAATGGGCAGCGGAGTCGGGCTCCACAGATCGCCGCTCACCTCGTCTCGGATGTAGATCACCTCCGCCGGGGTGTTGCTGATCGGATCGTTGGACCATGGCGTGAGCTGATTTTCGCGCGCATTCATCGACCAGGTGCTGCCGGTTCCGTCCGCCGATACCAGAAAGCCGAAATGGGGATTCGCGATGACGTTGATCCAGGGCGCGGGGGTCCATTGACCAGCCCCGAGGACGGCAATGTATTCGCGCCCGGCAGAGGCGAAGCCGCCGATGCCATTGAAGAACTCGAGCGCGGGAACGCCGCGCGGCGCGTCGAACCGCGGCGGGGCCCCGGTTCGAGCGAGGCGCCGCCGGGGGGGGCCACCGGCTCCGCCAGCCGCGCCAACTGGTCGCTCAAGCTGCCCAATCGTCCGGCGAAAATCGCGCGTGCCGCGGTTTGCAGCAACTCGCTGCTGGCCGGCGGCATTGAGTCGCTGCGAAGACAGAAGACGCGGCCGCCGACGGCATCGTCCACGCCGCCGCCGGGCGCCTGGGCGGTCCCGGTCATGGCATCGAGCGCCTGCTGCAGTTCCGCCGCACCGTCGGTGGAATGATCGTTCAGGATGACGAGATCGACCGCCAGCCACTTGTGCCGCCAATACTCACGGGCCCGCAGCAGCTGCTTGACGATGCCGAGGTGGGCCGCCTCATCGATGCGCAACAACACGATGGGCAGATCACCGGAAATCCCATAAGCCCATAACGCCGGCGGCCCGAGCTCATTTCTTCCGAGAATCTCCTGCGACGCACGCAGCGACGGATCGGCATACAGCACCCGACCGGCAATGCGTTGAAACTGCTGTGCCTCGTCGACATCCATCCCAAGCTCGCGCAGCTGCGCCTGAGCTCCGTTTCCTGCGAGCGGCTTGGTCCGGTCGAAGGCCGCGATGTCGTGGTGCTTTCCGGCTGCTGCAAGCGCCTCGGCGCGGCCGCAGGCAACCCCGCTCCAGAAGGCGATCCGCGCGGTTTGTCCGCGTGGGATGCGCACCCGCCGCCGCAGCGCGAGCACCGGATCGAGCACGGTCCCGACCGTGTTCGACAGCGGCCGAGCGTCGAGGATGGATACCGCATTACGAAGGGTGCGTCCGCGGCCCAAGAATCGCGCCCGGTCGGTCTCGAACTGCAGGCCGCCGATGGCTTCTCCTTCCAGCGCGCTGACGTGGAACATCCACAGTTGCTCTTCACCGGGCTCGCGGCTTCGCCGCGTCGCCAATAGTACCCCGCTCTCGGCAACGAACTCGGTCTGCACGAACAGCTTCGAAAATGCCGGATGGGCGGAATCCGCGGCTGCAGTCGACAGCACCACTTCCATGTACGTCGTGAGCTCGATTTCGCGCATCCGCCTGCCCGTATTGGTCACGGCGATGCAGCGCACCTCGGCGGCGGCCTCGGGAGAGACGTAGTATTTCGGTGGTCGTGATGATCGGCCCGTCCTTGCGATTGATCTCGGCCCGATCCTCGAAAAAGGCCACCTCATAGCTGTCAGGCTCGCTACCCACCGGTTGATAGCCGGCCGACCATACGTGACCGTTCTCGACGTCACGCAAGAATACGTACGAGCCCCAGGGATCGGACGTGGGATCCTCGCGCCAACGGGTGACGGCGATGTCCCGCCAGCGGCTGTAGCCCGAACCTGCCGCCGTGATCATGACCGAGTAGTCGCCATTGGCGAGCAGATGAGTGCACGGCGCCGCGTAGTGCGGGGAATTGAAGCGCCGCGCGTTCACGGGTTCAGCCGCCAGATGCTTAAATTCAACGCCATCGCGAAGCTTGCCCAAATCACGTACGGCGCCATCAGCCAGGCGGCGGCGGGGCGCACGGCGGCAAATTCGCGCACCGTCCAGATGATCGTGAGCCACAAGCCGACTGCGATGAACAAACCGGCCCCGATATTCCTCGCACCAAAAAAAAGCGGCGCCCACAATGCGTTGAGCAGCAGTTGGATCGCGTAGGCGGTGAGCGCCGCCGCGCGTTTGCGATGGTAGCGTTCGGGCCAGATGAGCCACGCAGCAGTCCCCATCAGCAGATAGAGCGCCGACCAGACGACGCCGAACCAGCGGTCGGGCGGCGACCATGCGGGCTTCAGGAGCATCGCGTACCATTCGGCGGCACGCGCCGACCCGCCGGGAGAGAAAATCGCACCCGCGGCGCCGGCGCTGAACGCCAGGCCGATGGAGATGACCAATGCCAGCCAATTCGGCCGCGCATTGCGGCCCCGGTAGCTCGTCGTGCTCCCGATGTGAATCTTCATTCGATGCGCAGCCTCGAGGAGCGGTACCAGACGAAAAGAAGGATGGCCGCCGCCATCTGCAGCCAGCCGATCCACTGGTACGGCCTGAGCAATGCGAGCGAAATCAATCCGGAGAGCCAGAGAATGCCGGCTGCAGCGGCGAGATCCCGGCGAAAGTTTGCATGCTGCATTTCGCGGCGCATTTGCGCCAGAGCGGGATTCTCCACGCGGATGGTGAAGTGCCCCTCCGAGGCTTCGCGCACCGCGCTTTGGAACAGTTGCGGCAGCTGCTTCAACGCCTCGATGGTGTCGGGAAGCTGGGCCCGCAGCCGCCTCAGCACGGCGCGCGGACTCATTCTTTCACGCATCCACTGCCGCAGGATCGGCTGCGCCGTTTTCCACAGGTCGAGCTCCGGGTACAACTCGCGCCCGAGACCTTCGATGTTGAGCAGCGTCTTCTGCAACAGGATCAGCTGCGGCTGCACCTGCATGTCGAAGCGTCGGGCGGTTTCGAACAGCCGCAGCAGCACTTGCGCGAAGGATATTTCTTTCAGCGGCTTGTTGAATATCGGCTCGCAAACGGTGCGCACCGCCGATTCGAGCTCATCGATGCGTGTTCCCTTGGGAACCCAGCCGGACTCGACGTGCAGGGTCGCGACGCGCGCATAGTCGCGATCGAAAAAAGCCATGAAATTTTCCGCGAGATAATGCTGATCACGGGGCTGCAGGGTTCCGACGATGCCGAAGTCGACTGCGGCATAGCGTGGGTTCTCGGGATCGTCCACCTGCACGAAGATGTTCCCGGGATGCATGTCGGCGTGGAAAAAATTGTGCCGGAAGACCTGCGTGAAGAAGATCTCCACGCCGTTCTCCGCAAGCTTCGCGATGTTCGTACCGCGGGCCCGGAGTTCATCGACGCGGTTGACGATGATGCCGTGTATGCGCTCCATGACCATCACATTGACGCGACAATAATCCCAATAGACCACCGGAACGTAGAGCAGCTTGGAGCCGGCGAAGTTGCGCTTGAGCTGCGCGGCGTTGCCCGCTTCGCGCATGAGGTCGAGCTCATCGAGGATGGTCTTGCGATATTCGCGCACCACCTCGAGCGGCCGGAGCCGCCGCGCCTCGACCCAGTACTCGTTCGCGAGCGTTGCAAGCGCATGCAGCACCTCGAGATCGCGCTCGATTATTTCGTGCATTCCGGGACGCAATATCTTCACCACCACTTCTTCGCCGCTCTTGAGGGCCGCCGCATGCACCTGCGCGATCGAAGCCGCCGCCAGGGGGCTCTCATCGAAGCGCAGAAAGATCTCCGTCAATGGCCGGCCGAAGGCGAGCTCGATGGTCGCGACGGCGACCGCGCTGCCGAACGGGGGTACCCGGTCCTGAAGCTTCGCCAATTCGTCGGCGATGTCGAGAGGCAGCAGATCGCGGCGGGTCGAGAGTGCCTGGCCGAATTTCACGAAGATGGGTCCCAGCTCTTCGAGTGCCAGGCGCAGTCGTTCGCCCCGGGTGGTGCCCTCGCTGCGTTGAAACCAGGTCCACGGGGATAAATAGAAGAGGAAGCGGAACGGCCGGTACAAATGCGTTGCGCGCACGAAATCATCGAGCCCGTGGCGGACCAGCGCCCGCTGGATCTGCAGCAGCCGGGCCGCGACTCGCAGGCGCATCAGCGCGTCCCTTTCAGCCGATTCTCGAGCCTGGCGAGGCGGACCTCGACGCGGTCGGCGGTCTCGCGCAGGCGATCGACGCCGTGCAGGAATTCCTGCAGCTCCGTGTTGTTGACCAGGTCGCCGCTTTCCTCTTGCAGATACTCGGCGAGATTCTCCGAGGCGGTGCGGCGGGCCTTGCGCGCCCATGCCACGGCCCCCCTGGCCGCTCGCGCCAGTCGGTGAGCCGGCACATCACCGATATGCCGGGAGAGCTCCTCTTCCAGATCCGGTCGCGCCAACGCGAGCAACTCCCGGTAACGGCTTGCGATCTCGGCATCGCCGCGGATGCGTACGGCCGTGTGGTCAATGCCGGCGCGTGTGCCCCGCACCAGTTCGAACAGCGCCAGGGCCGACCCCGAGATGCCCGCGTCCGCCGCGGGCGCGGCGTCCGCGCTGAGTGAGAGCCGGGCCGCCGACACCGCAGCGCGCACGCCGAGCATGCCGTCGATGTCGATCTGCAGCGAGGTGCCGTTCAGGCGGCGTGCGGAGGCCGTAGCCTGTATCGACCGGTCGATGCTGCGATTGAGCAGCGCCTCGACGGATGCGAGCCAAGCGGGAGTAGCCGGCATGTCAGATCTTGTACCCGCGATGCAGAGCGACTATGCCGCCCGTCAGATTGTGATAGCGGGCCTGCTCAAAGCCGGCGCTGCGCAACATCTCGAGCAGCATCTCTTGATTCGGGTGCCTGCGGATCGATTCGGCCAGATATCGATAGCTGGCGGCGTCCCGCGCGACGAGCCGGCCCAGCAGCGGCAACACGTTGAAGGAATAGGCGTCGTACAGCGGTTTGAGACCCGGCGCCACGGGCGTGGAAAACTCCAGCACCAGAAGCTGTCCGGCGGGCTTCAAGACGCGGTACATGGAGCGCAGTGCCGCCGCCTTGTCGGTCACGTTGCGCAATCCAAAGCCGATGGTAACGCAGTCGAAGGAGTCATCCGCGAAGGGCAGGCGCTCGGCATCGGCGATGAGGCATTGGACGTTGCCCACGAGCCCCGCATCGAGGAGCCGGTCGCGGCCGACCTCGAGCATGCGCGGATTGATGTCCGACAGGACGACCCGGCCTTCCTTGCCCACCTGACGCAGCATACCGATCGCCAGATCGCCGGTGCCGCCGGCGACATCGAGCGCGCGTTGGCCGGGTTTGAGACCGGTGAGTGACAGGGCGAACCGCTTCCAGAGGCGATGCACGCCGAGCGACATCAAGTCGTTCATGACGTCGTATTTGCCCGCCACGGAGGAGAAGACCGCGCCCACGCGGCCGGCCTTGTCGGCCGAAGCCACCGTTTCAAAGCCAAAATCAACCGTGCCGTTGGACTTGCTCATGACGTTCCTGAACGTGGATGGCGCATTGTAGCCGACTGCGGTGCGCCTGAGCCGAGGAGCCTGTCTGCGAGGCGCCTCGACGGCTGTTACGCGCCGGCCTTTCGCAGGATGCCTGCTTCGGCGCAGCGCTCGAGGTAGCGTGCCCAGTTGGTCTCAAAGTCCGTGCCCAGTTCGTACAGGAGACGCCAGGAATAGAGCCCTGTGTTGTGCCCGTCGTCAAAGTTCAGCCGCAGCGCATAGTTGCCCACGGGTTCGATGCCCGCGATGCCCACGTTCTCCTTACCGGTTTGCAATACGCCTTCGCCGCCGCCGTGCCCCCGGACTTCGGCGGAGGGGGAGAATACGCGCAGATACTCGAACGACAACTCGAAATGCGCGCCGTCGTCGAAGCGCACATCGAGGATATGCGACGAGGTGCGTAGCGTGATGTCGGTGGGCTGAGGCATCGGGCTACAAGATGTAGCGCGACAGGTCCTGATCGCGCGCGAGTTCGCCCAGATTGCCCTCGACGTAATCGCGATCGATGACGACGCTTGAGCCGCTGCGATCGGCCGCGTCGAAGGAAACCGATTCCAGCAGCCGCTCCATGACGGTGTGCAGGCGGCGTGCGCCGATGTTTTCGGTCCTCTCGTTCACTTCGAAGGCGACTTCGGCGAGGCGCTGCACGCCGGATTCCTCGAAGCGCAGTTCGACGCCTTCGGTGGCGAGCAGCGCCGTGTACTGCCGGCATAGGGAGGCATCCGGTTCGGTCAATATGCGCACGAAGTCCTGCACCAGCAGTGGTTCCAACTCGACGCGAATCGGCAAGCGGCCCTGCAACTCGGGGATCAAATCAGAGGGCTTGGACATGTGAAAGGCGCCCGAGGCGATGAACAACACGTGGTCGGTCTTGACCGTGCCGTACTTGGTGTTGACGGTGCAGCCTTCCACCAACGGCAGGAGATCGCGCTGGACGCCCTCGCGCGACACATCCGCGCCCACGGTTTCCTGACGGCGGGCGATCTTGTCGATTTCGTCGATGAATACGATGCCGTTCTGCTCGGCATTTTCCACGGCGCGGACCTTCAGTTCCTCCTCATTGATGATTTTCGTGGCCTCTTCATCGAGCAGTAGTTTCGCGGCATCCCTGACCTTGAGCTTGCGCTGGCGCGTGCGTCCGCCACCCAGGCTTTGAAACATGCCCTGCAATTGCTGCGTCATCTCCTCCATGCCCGGGGGCGCCATGATCTCAACGCCGAGGGGGCTTGCGCGCACGTCTATTTCGATCTCACGCTCGTCGAGTTCGCCCTCCCGCAGCATCTTGCGAAAGCGCTGCCGAGTATCACCGTCCCGCGGGGGTCCCTCCTGCACGAACCCTGATTGCGGCCGGGGCAGGAGAACATCGAGGATGCGCTCCTCGGCGGCGTCAGCGGCCCGATGACGCACTTTCGCAATCTCCTCCTCTCGAGTCATTTTGACGGAGATTTCGACAAGATCGCGGACGATCGAATCAACTTCGCGTCCGACATAGCCCACCTCAGTGAATTTCGTCGCCTCGACCTTGATGAAGGGGGCCTTCGCGAGGCGTGCCAGGCGCCTGGCAATTTCCGTCTTGCCGACACCCGTCGGGCCGATCATCAGGATGTTCTTGGGGGTGATTTCGGGGCGCAGGCTCAAGGAGACCTGCTGGCGCCGCCAGCGATTGCGCAAGGCAATGGCGACCGCGCGCTTGGCCGCTTTTTGGCCGACGATATGCTTGTCCAGCTCTTCGACGATTTCGCGTGGAGTCATCTGCGACATGAGGCGCTACAGCTCCTCGATCGTAAGGTTACGATTCGTGTAGATGCAGATGTCCGCGGCGATTTGCAGCGAACGCTCGACGATGTCGCGTGCCGACAACGCGGTGTTCTCCATCAGCGCGTGTGCCGCAGCTTGTGCATAGCCGCCGCCCGAACCGATGGCGATCAAGTCGTGCTCGGGCTCGATCACGTCGCCGTTGCCGGAGATGACATAGGAACTCGCGCCATCCGCGACGCATAGCAGGGCTTCGAGCCTGCGCAGGCTGCGGTCGCTGCGCCAGTCCTTGGCAAGCTCGATGGCCGCCCGCGTGAGATTGCCGAATTTCTCAAGTTTCCCCTCGAAACGCTCGAATAGGGTGAAAGCATCCGCCGTCCCGCCGGCGAATCCCGCCAGCACCTTGCCGCCGTACAGTCGGCGCACCTTGCGGGCGTTGGCTTTCATGACGCTCTGTCCGAGCGTCACCTGGCCGTCGCCGCCGACCGCAACCCGTCCGTTACGCCGTACCGCGAGAATCGTGGTCCCGTAAATCCGCTCTGGATCGTGATTCATGTGAATCCGATCATGTGGGGCCGTCCGGGCGCCTTTCAAGCGCTGCGGCGACCGCGGCGCGCACGCGGATGAGCCGCGTCGTAGACCTTGGCCAGGTGCTGAAAGTCCAGATGGGTGTAGACCTGAGTCGTACCGATGTCGGCGTGACCCAAAAGCTCCTGCACGCCGCGCAAGTCGCTGCTCGACTCCAGCAAGTGAGTCGCAAAGGAATGGCGCAGCATATGCGGGTGCACGTGCACCCCGAGGCCCTGGCGGCGCGCCCACATGTCCACACGCAGCTGCACGGCTCGCGCACTGAGCCGACGCCCGCCGCGACCGATGAAGACCGCGGAGGCGCCGCCCCTGGCAAGGGAGGTGCGCTCGCCGAGCCATTTTTTGAGCGCATCGAGCGCGAAGCGGCCGATCGGCACGATCCGGGTCTTGTCGCCCTTGCCGACGACGCGCACGGTTCGGTCGGCGAAATCGATCGCCGGGATGTCGAGGTTTACCAGTTCGCTCAGGCGAAGTCCCGAAGAATAGAACAATTCCAGAATGGCCTTGTCGCGGATCGAGAGAGAGTCTTGAACCCGAAACTCCAGCAGACGGCCCATTTGATCCGCATCGAGGGTGGTCGGCAGCCGCTTACCGGTTTTCGGCGCACGCACGTCTTGGCCGGGGTTGCGCGTGCAGCAGCCCTCGCGCATTAGAAAATCGTAGAAAGTCCGCACCGCCGACAACCGCCGTTGAATGCTGCGCGGGCCCAGTCCGCCCGCGTGCTCGGCCGCCGCGTAGGCGCGCACCTGGGCGTTGTCGAGCGCGCTCCAGCGGGAGATCCTGCGCTGATCGCAATACCCCTGCAGCATCAGCAAATCGCGCCGGTACGCGGCAACCGTACGAGGGCTCACGCGCCGTTCGCTCGACAGATGCCCGGCGAAACGATCGATCCATGCGCGCTGTTGCGAATTCACCGCGCGACGCCCGGGCGCCTCAACGCATGATTGCTTGCGTTACCAGTTCGCCGATTCGCGAGAGGAACTCCGTGCTCATGGCCGGATGGAACCTCTCGACGTCGCTTGCACCGATGGCCAGAATGCCCAACGCGCCTTTTGAGCCGAGCGGTGTCAGCGCCACCGAGCCAATTTCGATCGAGTCTTTGCCGAAGAGAAAGTCGCGCTGGGCATCGCGGATTTGCCCACATCGCGGCTTGCCGGCCTGCAGCAACGACTCGAAGGTCTTCATCGCGGGGTCGGCCGGGTCGGCGGTTCGCAGGAAGCGGCTCGGCGCGGCCTCCAGGGAGCGCGCTTCCTCGAGAAACAGCACCAGCAGTGAATCTCTGGCGTCGAAATCCTCGCGCAAGCTCGCCTCGACGGCGCCGATGGTATCCAAAAGAGTCCGCGCGCGGATCAACCGCTGAGTGAGACGGTGGATGCGCTCGGCAAGCGCGTCATTCGATCGCGCCACATCCACCAATTCCTTCAACTTGCGCTCGAGCGACTGATTGCGCTCGCGCAGCACTTCGACTTGGCGCTCCACCAGACTCACCGTCGCGCCGGAGTCGCGCAGATGGGGAAGCCTCAGCTTGGTGAGCAAGGGGCCGTTCCGCTCGAAGAAATCCGGATAAGTTTGCAAGTATTCCGACACGCTCAAGTCGTTGAGCGCGTCCTGTTTGATCCCGCGTGCCTGACTCGTCGTCATTTGTGAGCTCCCGTTACATCCCGTTAAATATCGATCATTCCGGTGAAAACCGTGGTGGCCGGGCCGGTGAGCCAGACGCGCTGACCGGGCCCCGGCCAAGAAACATAAGCAGTGCCGCCGGGCAGGTCGACCCGGACCTCGCCATCGAGCAGGCCTTGGCGTCGGCCGACCACCGCAGCGGCGCAGGCCCCGGTGCCGCAGGCCAAGGTCTCGCCGGCACCACGCTCGAATACGCGCAGACGGATCCGGCCGCGGTCGACGATTTGCATGAATTCCACGTTGGTGCGTCGAGGAAAGAGCCGGTGATGCTCGATAGTAGGCCCTATTCGAGCGACCTGAGCTGCTTTCACATCGGGAACCCGCAGTACGACGTGCGGATTGCCCACCGACACAACACCGAACTCGATCGCTTCGGCGCCGACCTCGAGCGTGTACAGCGCCGCCTCCCCATCAGCATCCATCGGCAGAGAGCGCGGATCGAAGTCCGGTGTTCCCATGTCGACCGACACCAATCCATCCTCGCGGACGCGTGCGCTCACGGGGCCGGCCACGCTCTCCATGTCGATTTCGCGGCCCAGTTGCGGTGCCCTCGCGTACAGCAGCGCCGCGACACAGCGCGCGCCGTTGCCGCATTGCTCGACTTCGCCGCCGTCGGAGTTGAAGACTCGGTAGAACACGCGCCTGCCGGAATTGCGCGGCGCTTCGAGCATCAGCGCCTGGTCGAATCCGACGCCGGTGTGACGATCGGCGAGAGCACGTATCGTATCCGGTGGTAGAGGCTCGCCCGTGGCGGCGGGGGCGTCGAAGACAAAAAAATCATTACCCAGTCCTTGCATCTTCAAAAACTCGATCCGCATGGATGAGAGCATAGCCCATGCACCTGTTTGTCGCGAGCCAGCCGCGGCTCTTATTGCAAGGACTCGGGCTCCCAAGGTGCGCGCGGGCCGCGCAATGCGCTAGTCTTGCCGAAGTTACAACAACAAACCCAGGTGTTTATGCGCCACGTAATGGTCCTGAACGCGAAAGGCGGGTGCGGCAAGAGCACGCTCGCCACGAATATCGCGGTGTTTTTCGCCAGAGACGGGCACCAGGTTTGCATCGCCGACTATGATCCGCAGCGTTCGAGTCTCGATTGGCTCGCGCAGCGCCCCGCGGATTTGCCCGCGATCAGCGGCGCGCCGGCATACGAGGACGGTTTGCGCAGCGTCGCACGCGCAACCGACATCCTGGTCATCGACGCGCCCGCGCGGGTGCACGGCACCGAGCTCAATGAACTGGTACGGCGCGCTGAAACCATCATCATTCCCGTGCTGCCGTCGACGATCGATATCAAAGCGTGCGCGCATTTCATGGCGGAACTGCTCGAGATCGGCAAAGTGTCGCGCAAGCAGGCGCGATTGGCCGTCGTCGCCAACCGCGTACGCGAATACACGCTGATCTATGAAGAACTGGACCAGTACCTATCCAAGCTCAAGGTGCCGTATCTCGGCTGTTTGCGGGAAGCGCAGAACTACGTGCGGGCGTATGCGCGCGGAATGGGCGTTCTGGAGCTTCCCGAATACCTTGCGTGGCCCGACTGGAAGCAGTGGGAACCGATCGGCGAATGGCTCGACAGCAAGAGAAGCCGGCCCTGAAGCTCTGCGCCGCCGTGCGCCGCGCGCCGGCATGCTCAAAGACTCGCGCGAATACCGGCGTCCAAATCCGCGTACGCCAGTGCCACGCCGAGTTCCTCGCGCAGGCGCTGATTGTCGACGCGGCGAGATTCGCCGAGAAAAGACCATGAACGCTCCGAGGCGCGTTCACGAGCCTCGGCCCGGCTGATCAGCGGCGGCTGGGGCAGACCGCCGATGCGAGCCACACGTTGCAGGTAGGAGGTGAGGCTGTCGTCGCTGCCATCGGTGACATTGTAGATTCGACCGTCGGCGGCCCCAGCAAAGCCGGCCGCGAGGCACGCTGTCGTCAGATCCTCGACATGGATGCGGTTGGTCGGGGTCGCCTCCTCAAGTGAGATGGCCGGCTCCCCGCGGCGCAGCCGCTCGAGTGGCAAGCGCCCAGGCCCGTAGATTCCGGCGACCCGCAGAACGCACCAGGACACTCTGCGCACCTCGGCCCACCGGCGGACCGCGTTTTCGGCCGCGAGCCGTCTGACGGCGCGCGCCGTCTGCGGCGCGGGGGCGGTCTCCTCGTTCACCCGTGCGCCTTGACGGTCGCCGTAGACTCCTGTGGTGCTCAGGTACACGATCCGCTCCGGCCGGCCCTGCACGTGCTCGAGAAACTGTTCCAACCGTGTATCGCGAACACCGTCAGGCGCCGGAGGAGCCATGTAATAAAGCAGTTCGCCGCTGAACTTCAGACGCTCGAGCGGCAGGTCCAAATTGAGCGGCATTGCCATGGCGCCGGCGGCCGCGACCGCTTTGAGGCTTTGCGGACGACAGCAGAATCCCCGGACGGCGCGGCCGAGCGAATGCAAGCGCACCGCCAAGCGCAAGCCTGTGTATCCGCAACCGACGATGGCGACCCAGGGCGCGCCGTGAGCCTGTGCGTCGCGGCCACGTACAATAGTCAGACAGGCTCCTTGTGCTCGTGGAGAAGGGTGTGCGCATCAGTGTATCCAAAGGCAATCGCAGTTTCAGCGCTGCACCGGACCAATCGGCGCTCGATGCCGCGCTCGATGCCGGCTTGAATTTAGCGCATAGCTGCAAGAGCGGCGCCTGCGGTGCCTGCCGGGCTCGTTTGTTGACCGGGCAGGTCGATTATCCGAACGGTCCGCCGCTCGGGCTCACCACGGCCGAAGTCTCGGAAGGCCTCATTTTGCTCTGCCAGGCGCACGCCCGCACCGATCTCTCGCTGGAACTGTTCGACGTCAGCTTGGCCGATCAAGCGCTCGTCAAACGCCTGCCCTGCCGCATCGATCGCGTGGAGCAATGGTCGCACGACGTGATGGGCGTGTTCGTGCGGTTCCCCGCGGTGGAACGCTTCGAATTTCTACCCGGGCAATACATCGACTTCCTGCTGCCCGGCGGCCGGCGGCGCAGCTTTTCGATCGCCTCGCCGCCGCACGACTCACGCCTGCTGGAATTGCACGTGCGCCGGGTATCGGGCGGTGAATTCACGGAGCCCTTGTTCCGCGAGGCGGTGCGTGGCGCGTTGCTCACGATGCAGGGACCCTTCGGGCATTTCGTGTATCGACCGCCCGAGGCGCGATCCCGCGGCGACGATGCACCGATGCTGTTGCTCGGCGGGGGCACCGGTCTCGCACCCCTGAAGAGCATCCTGCGCCACGTGATCGAGAACCGCCTGGGCCGCGAGATGATCCTTTACTGGGGCGTGCGCGCCGAGCGTGATCTGTATGCGCGGACGGTGCTCGATGACCTGGCGCGCCGCGCCGTCAACTTCCGCTGGATACCGGTTCTTTCGGATGCAGCGACGGGTTGGTCCGGCCGACGCGGCTGGGTTCACGAGGCGCCGCTCGACGATCTCCCGCAACTCGCACGCTATGAGGTGTA
The DNA here is from genome assembly GCA_963843295.1 of uncultured Gammaproteobacteria bacterium. Lineage (GTDB taxonomy): Bacteria > Pseudomonadota > Gammaproteobacteria > Steroidobacterales > Steroidobacteraceae > Bog-1198. Next base: position 165,567 of record CAWJJP010000014.1, read on the forward strand.
TGCCAGCGGGCCGCCGGCGATGATCGAGGCGGTGCGCGGAACCTTCGCACTGCGCGGCGTACCGGCGACGCGGCTTCTGTTCGATTCCTTCGACTATGCGCCCGATTCGTTGGCGCGCCAGCGGACGACAGCATCCACCAAGTCCTGATCTTCGGCCGAGGTTGCCTGCAACAGCGGAGCCGACAGCCCGCGCTCGCGCAGGCTCTGTGCCACCCGGGCTCCCGGCACGACCCAGTGCACGCGCTCGAACTCACCACGCAGTCCCGGCGTCGCCACCGCGAGCAGATTGGCGGCAATCTCCGCGCTGGTCGCCGTGATCACGTGAATCGTGCCGGCGGCGAAATGCGCCTCGAGGGCCGCCAATTCCTCCTTGGTGGGATTGGCGCGCTCGCGCCGGTACACATCGGCGACCGTCAGGTGCGCGCCCCGGCGCACGAGTTCCTGCTGCAACAGGTCCCGGCCGCTCTCGCCCTTGATGAGCAATATCCGGTTACCCGCCACGTGCTCCAACCTCGCGTGCCGCAAAAGACCTTCGGAATCGAAATCCTCGATAGGCTGCACGGTCACCCGGTAGCCGGCCTGATTCAACGCACGCGCGGTCGCGGGGCCGATGGCGGCCAAGGCCAGGTCGCGCCGCTGATCGAGCAGCACGGCACCGAATCTCACGGCGTTCGAGCTCGTGAAGATGATGAGATCGAAATGCTGCAGAGGGCCCAATCGGACCGCCAAGTCGCGTCGTTCGGACAACGGCTTGATTTCGATGGCCGGCAGAAGAAACGTAGTCGCGCCCCGTGTCGCGAGCAGACGGCAGAGCGGCATCGCCTGGTGGTGCGGTCTAGTCACGAGAACGCCAAGACCATGCAGCGGGAGCATGGCGTCAGGCGGTGCGCAACCGCTGCAGGAGGTCACCCGCGCCCGAGGCAAGCAGGCGCTCAGCCAGTTCCTCACCGAGGGATTGGGCGTGGGAAGCGCTGCCTGAAATCGAGTCGCGCAGCAGCCTCGAGCCATCGGGCTCCGCGACCAGACCCTCGAGCGTCAAACGATTCGCATCGATGCGTGCGTGTGCAGCGATCGGGGATTGGCAGCTGCCGCCGAGGCGCCGCGCGAAGGCGCGTTCCGCCTCCATGGCGGTCCGGGTGATGGGATCATCGAGCACGCGAAGAGCGTCGCGCGACCTTCCGTCCGAAGACCGGCACTCGACGCCGATGATCCCCTGGCTCACGGCCGGCAGCAAAACGCCAGGGTCGAGGCGCGCCGCGATGCGAGACTCCAGGCCCAGCCGCACAAGGCCCGCACAGGCGAGAATGATCGCGTCCAACTCGCCCGCATCGAGGCGCCGCAGGCGTGTATCCACGTTGCCGCGCAACGGTTCGATGTGCAGGTCTGACCGGGCGGCCAATACCTGCGCCTGACGTCTGAGACTCGAGGTACCGAGGCGCGCACCGCGCGGCAGTGCCTCAAGGCCGGAAGGGAAACTCGACGGCGCATCGCGGGCGTGGTCTTGCAGGTGCCGGGCGGCGGGGGTCACCAGCGCATCGCGGGCGTCGGCGCGCGGCAGCACGGCGGCAATCATCAACCCTTCAGGGAGCTCGCCGGGCACATCCTTCATGGAGTGCACGGCGAGATCCGCGTGTCCGTCCTCGAGAGCCGTCTCCAGTTCTTTGATGAACAGGCCCTTGCCGCCGATCGCAGCGAGGCTCCGATCCTGGATGCGGTCGCCTTTGGTGCTCATCGGCACGAGCTGCACCTCGAGGCCCGGGTGCCCCCGGCGCAGCTGCGCCGCTACGTGCTCCGCTTGCCAGAGCGCCAGTTGGCTCTTGCGGGTTGCGATCCGCAACGGCGCGTTCACGAGCGCCGCGCTCACGTCGTATCCGATCCCGGTTCGTGAAAGAGGGCCGCTTTGAGGCGGTAGATCGATGAGATGTCCTCGTCGCCAAACCCTTGCACGATCAGCTGAGCGTACTGCTGCAGGGTTGATTCGACGACCGGGAGCTTCGCGCCGCGTTGTGCGGCCATATCGCGGCAAATGCGCAGGTCCTTCGCGTGCAGGCGCACACGGAATCCGGCGGGGAAACTGTTCTTCGCCATGAACGGTGCGCGGTTGACGAAGTACCAGCTCGAGCCCGCGCCCTTGCCCAGCGTATCGATCAAGCGATCGAGCGGCAGTCCCTCGGCGTGGGCGAACGCCATCGCTTCGCCGACGGCCTGGATGATGCCGGCACACATGATCTGGTTGGTGGCCTTTGCGGCCTGACCGGCGCCGCTCGGTCCGAAGTGGGTGATGGTCTTGCCGAGCTTTTCCAGGATTGGCAACGCGCGGCCGAACACCTCGTCATCGCCGCCCACCATGATGGCGAGGGAAGCAGCACGGGCTCCTTCGACGCCGCCGCTCACCGGACAATCGAGAAATCCGACGCCGAGAGCGGCGAGCTGCGTGTGCATCTCGCGCGCCGTTCCCGCACCAACCGTCGAGCAATCCATCACGATCATGTTCGGACTGAGGCCAGGCTCCAGGCCTGCGATCACCCCGCGCAGGTCCTCATCGGCCGACACGCAGATCACGACGGCTTCGCAGTTGCCCGCGAGTTCGGTCAGGCTTGCGAAGGCATGGCAGTGCAGTTCCTTGGCGAGCAGCGCCGCCTTCTCGGCGGTGCGATTCCACACGCCCGTGAGAAGACCCGCCCGATGAAGATTGCGCGCCATCGGCGCACCCATCGCCCCCAAACCGACAAAGCCTGTCTGCATACGCGTATTCCCTGCGATTGAAATTCGAACGCGTAGCCTACGGCTTTGCGCCGTGGGCGGCAAAACTCAATGTGGCGAGCGGCAGGAGCCTGTCTGAGGCAGGCTGCCCGGGAACGAGGAGTTCGCGGTCAGGTGGTGCTGTTGCAAATGGCGTCGATGTCGCGCTTCGCATTCACACGTTCGGAGTCGATTTCCTCCGACGTCAAATATTGACGCTCGCCGTTGTCCCCGGGCTTATAGAGATGCCGGCCCTCGATGAGCTTCTTGTAGCGTTCCTGCGCTTCGGCGCACTGCTTGTCGCGGGTTTGCGCGACGTCGTTTTGCACGGCCTTCTTGGCTTCGAGGTCAGCGGCTGGTACGGCGGAGTTCTTGGCTGCGGCAGGAGCTGGCGCGTCGGTCTTCGTCGTTCGACCCGTATGCGTGCCGAGCAATTCGACGACCTCGGCGTGTACGCCATCGGGCGGCCGATCGCCGTACTGAATCTTGCCTTGAGCATCTACCCACTTGTACACAACTGCGGAGGCCATGCCGGAGCAAGCCATCAGTACCGCGCACAGAAGAACGCGCTTCATTTAGAGCTCCTCGCTTTGTGAACTACAGCGCACGCGACCCTGCCTCACCCGTACGAATTCGTACCGCCTGGCCAAGATCCAATACGAAGATTTTACCGTCGCCGATCTTCCCAGTGCGAGCCGTCTCGATGATTGCCTCCACCACCCGCTCGACTTGCTCATCATCGATGGCGAGCTCGAGCTTTACCTTGGGCAGAAAATCGACCACGTACTCCGCTCCACGGTAAAGCTCAGTGTGGCCCTTTTGGCGGCCAAAGCCTTTGACCTCTGTCACGGTAATGCCCTGAACCCCAACCTCGGCGAGCGCCGAACGCACGTCATCGAGCTTGAAGGGTTTGATGATGGCGACGACCATTTTCATACGGGCTGACTCCTATATCCGAGTAAGTCGCAGTCTAGCAGCGAGTATTGCACGAGAATTGCTGCATCACAGCATGGAGTATTGAATTTTTCTGATGTATAACCGCACACGCGTCTTGCGCCGGGCGCGCGCGAATATAAAAAACGGCGCGAGTTCTGTTGAGGAACCCGCGCCGCCGGGATATCGCACCGACGGGGGAGTTGGCTGGCTTGCCGGCGCGAGATGCTCCTAAAACATAAAATTGATACCCCGCCCGACTCCGGGCGAGGTTGTGACCAGCGTCGCGTTAAATGGCGTCCGGGCCCGTTTCCCCGGTGCGCACTCGCAGTGCTTGCTCGAGTTCGAAAATCCACACCTTGCCATCTCCCGTTTTGCCTGTCCTAGCCACGTTACAGACTGCCTCCATCACTTGTTCCGCTATCGTGTCATCCACCGCGAGCTCTACCTTCGCGTTCGGCAGGAACCCGACCGGATATTCGGCGCCTCGATAAATCTCCACGTGACCTTGGTGCCGCCCGTATCCGTGCACTTCGGTCACCGTGACGCCTTGGATTCCAATGTCCGCCACTGCCTGGCGCACTTCATCCACTTTGTAAGGCTTGATGACCGCCGTGATCAACTTCATGCATTTATGCCCGTATCCATCGCGAAATCAGGCCGCCTTCCGGGCCACCGGCGCGTACCATTACCAATGGTTACTGCAGATTTCATGCCACCGCACAGGGCTTGTGCTTCAGGGACTTGCATGAGCGGGGATGGCGGAAATGCACCGCTTTGGTGCCCGCGACGGGCGATAGTGCGTCATCGGGGTGCGGGACGCAACGAAGGCTTCAATCGGAGGCGACGATGACTTTCATGAATTCGAATGGGTTGGATGAGCTCGCACGGCGCTTGGCGGAAGCCGTACCCGAGTCGGTACGCAGTTTTGGCCGGGACCTGGAGGGTAATTTCAAGGCGGTCTTGCAGGCCCAATTGGCGAAGCTCGACCTGGTGAGCCGTCAGGAGTTCGATGTCCAGGCGGCATTGCTGGCGAGGACGCAGGCGGCGCTCGCAGCCATGGAAGAGCGGCTCAAGAGCATCGAAGCGAATCTTCCACCTCCGTAGCCCGTCTCGGTATTGCGGGAGGACGCGTGGAGAAGCGGGTCAGCACGGTTCTCAGCCGCGCGCCCGCCGGGCTCTCGGCGCCGTTGGTGCGAGTCGAAGTGCACCTGGGGCCGGGATTGCCGACCTTTGCCCTGGTGGGGCTTCCGGAAGCCGTGGTGCGCGAGAGCAGGGAGCGGGTACGTTCCGCGCTGGTTACCGCAGGCTTCGATTTTCCCGCCGGGCGCATCACGGTCAATCTGTCTCCCGCCGATTTGCCCAAGGCAGGCGGCCGCTTCGATCTGCCGATTGCCGTCGGCATCCTGGGCGCAAGCGGCCAATTATCCCGGAGCACCCTTGCCCGGCGCGAATTCTACGGCGAGCTCGCCCTCAGCGGCGAGCTGCGGGAGACGCCGAAACTTCTGCCGGCGCTCATGGCTGGAGCGCGCACCGGGAGCGAATTGATTCTGCCGGCGGCGAATGCACTCGAGGCGAGCTGGGTCGCCGGTCCGAGGGTCAAGATGGCGACGCACCTGCTCGAGGTGTGTGATGCCTTGAACGGCCGGCTCACACTTCCTACCGCTCGTCCTTTGGCGGCGCCGGATCAGCATCCATTCCCAGACCTCGCCGAGGTTCGCGGTCAATTCAGCGGCAAACGGGCGCTGGAAATTGCCGCGGCGGGCGGGCACGGGCTGCTCATGATCGGGCCGCCTGGCGCGGGAAAAACACTGCTGGCCCAGCGCCTGCCGGGGCTGTTGCCGCCCCTCGCCGCGGACGAGGGATTGGAAGTGGCGAGCGTCGAATCCGCCGCGGGCCACCGGCCGCGCCTCGGGGGCCGCCGGCCATTTCGTAGCCCGCAGCATACGGCCTCCGTCGCGGCGCTCATCGGCGGCGGCTCGCTGAGGCCGGGCGAACTGTCGCTCGCTCATCGGGGCGTGCTGTTCCTCGACGAGCTCCCGGAATTCGCGCGCAACGCGCTGGAGGCGCTGCGCGAGCCGTTGGAGAGCGGCGTAGTCGCGCTCTCGCGGGCGAACTACGCTTGTGAGTTCCCAGCGAGGTTTCAGCTGGTCGCGGCGATGAATCCGTGCCCGTGCGGCTATGCCGGCGACCGGCAGGGCCGCTGCAGCTGCACGGCGGCGCAAGTGGCCCGATACCGCAATCGAATCTCGGGCCCGCTGATCGATCGGATCGATATGCACGTCGAGCTGGCGGCGGTACCAGTGGAGCATCTCATCTCTGACGCGGCGCTTCCGGCCGAAAGCTCCGCGGCAGTGGCCGCACGCGTCGCGACCGCGAGGCAACTGCAACTACAGCGCCAAGGGAAACTCAACTCGCATCTGGCACCCGCCGAGGCGATGGGCATTTGCCGGCTCGAGCGGGATTCGCGGGTGCTGATCGGAACGGCGATCGCGCGCCTGGGGTTATCGGTCCGCGCCTACCACCGCGTGCTCAAGCTCGCCCGCACGTGCGCCGACCTGGCGGCCGAGCCTCACATCCGCCGCCAAGATGTGGCCGAAGCCGTGACATTGCGCGCGCTGGACCGGGCTATTTGTTGAGCGAGACCATGTAATCGACGGCCATGCGTATCGTGGCATCGGGCCAGTTCGTGCCGCCGCGCGCAGGCATGTTTCCCTTGCCTGCGATGGCGTGCGCGTAGAGCGCATCCTTGCCTTGGGCGACGCGCGGTCCCCACGCCGCGTGATCTCCGACCTTGGGCGCGCCGTTGATACCCAATCCATGACAGGCCGAGCAAACTTGCTTGAATGCCTGCTCACCGGTGGTCGGAACCTCCGCGGCCGCCGCATCGGCCTTGGGCGCCGACAACGCGGCCAAGGCGCTGTTGTCCTGACCCGCGATCGCCACATGTGCGAACGGAGCGATGTTCTGCTGCACGGCCTTCTCGTGCAGAGGATCCTGAAGGACTTCCTGCTCCTGAACATCTCGGCCGATCACTCGCGCTACCGCGAACAGGACTATCGCAAAGGCGATGAGAATACCGAGCACCACGCTGAAGGAATTGAAGAAATGCGTATCTGAAGATTCGGGTTGTGACACGGTAACTCGCTGAATATTGATGAAAAAGGCCCAGGAGGCCGGCAGTATAGCGATACCGCGCGAAACCCGAAATAGCCCGCGAGCGTGTACGGGCGAGTGCGTGCGCCATCTTCCGGCTGATCGAATCTTTGCGCAGACTAACGATTGGGACCGCGACTCGGGCGCCTTAAGGCAAATGCGAGGAGATCCATTCGTGGACACTTCACCGTTGACGGGATGGGACAATTTCTACGTCATCGCCGGATCATCGGCCGCGGGGCTCACCGGGTTGACATTCATCGTCATTACGTTGGCCGCCGAGGCGCGGCGCGTCAACCCAAACGGCCTGCGAATCTTCATCACGCCGACGATCGTTCACTTTTCGACGGTCCTCGGCGCTGCCGCCTATCTGAGCATGCCGCACCAGACCGTGCTCAGCGTGAGCTGGGGTTGCGGACTCGCCGGCGCGGCCGGCATTCTTTACGTCGGAGCGATCGGTGCGGGTATTCGTCGCATGGCGACCGCCTACGTGCCGGTGCGCGAGGACTGGATCTGGAACGTGATACTACCGGCCGCCGCTTTCGGCTGTTTGCTCGCCGTCGCGTTACTGATCTGGCGCTGGCCGGTGGGCAGCATCTACGGCGTCGCGGCCTCCTTGGTGCTCCTGATGTTCGTCGGCATCCACAATGCCTGGGATATCGCGGTCTGGAACAGCCTGCGTAAGCAGGACGGGCCCGGTACGAATCCCTGAGCCTGAGCCGGTCATCGTCACACCGTTCACTTCAGGTGCTTCGCGAGGAATTCCATGGTACGGCGCCATGCAAGTTCAGCAGCGGCCGCATCGTACTTCAGGAACGCCAGCTTCTTGGAATCCGCGGTCTCGTTCGCGAAAGCATGTTTTGCTCGATAACGGTGAAACTCGAATGGGAGGTTTGCAGCGCGGAGCTTCTTCTCCAGTTCATCGACTTTGGCAATCGGAAAGGCGGTGTCCTCTGTCGCCCAGTGCCCCATCAGCGGCGCCCGGATCCGGGTCGCGTCGATGTATTCGAGCGGTGGCACGCCGTACCATACGACCACGGCGTCCACCTCCGGTACGTTGACCGCCGCGAGCAGGGTCAGTGCTCCACCCATGCAGAAGCCGGTGACGCCGACCTTGGCACTGCCCGAGGCCTTCAAATACTGTACCGCACCGCGCACGTCCTGAGCGGCGGCCGAGGCGAAGTCCAAACCCTTCATGAGATGCTCGGCTTCGTGTGCGTCATGAGCGACTTTGCCGCGGTACAAATCCGGTACCAGCGCTCGGTATCCAGCTTCCGCAAGCTTGTCCGCGACACCACGAATCTGGTCGTTGAGCCCCCACCACTCCTGGATCACAACAATTCCCGCCGCGTGAGCACCGCCCGCACCTTCGGCGAGGTAGCCGCTGACGCTTGCCCCATCGGGGCGCTGGTAGTCGATCACTTTGCCCATTTGGTTACCCGCTGGAATCGAGATCTGTGTGTGGATTCGCGCTGCTACAATACTCCGCAATCGCACCATCGATCAAAAATTGGCGGCGACATGCGCCATCGACCGTGACCATGGCTTTCGATCTTCAAGAACTCGAGCGTGCCTCCGAGCTCGTGCACCGGGTGGTTCCCGCCACCCCGCAATACGTGTGGCCGAAGCTCGCGCGGCGTGCAGGCTGCACGGTGTGGGTCAAGCACGAAAATCATACGCCGACCGGAGCTTTCAAGGTCCGTGGTGGACTGGTTTACCTGGATCGTCTCTGCCGTGGGGACCCAAAGATCCGCGGCGTCATTTCCGCAACCCGCGGCAATCATGGCCAATCCATCGCATTTGCCGCAGCGCGCGCCGGCGTCCCCGCAACCATATTCGTACCGCGAGGCAATTCTGCGGACCAGAATTCCGCCATTGCGGCCTTCGGTGCGCGGGTAATCGAGTTCGGCGGCGACTTCGATGAGGCAAAGCACGAGGCATGTCGTGTTGCCGAGGCGCAGGGGCTGCACTTCATTCCGTCGTTTCACGCCGATCTGGTCCTTGGCGTCGCAAGCTACGCGCTCGAACTGTTCCGTTCGGCCGGTGAACTGGATGCAGTGTACGTCGGCGTCGGCATGGGCTCGGGCATCGCGGGGCTGATCGAAGTGCGCGATCTGCTCGGCCTGAAGACCGACATCATCGGAGTGAGCGCCGCCAATGCTCCGGCCACGGCGCTCTCCTTCGCCGCCGGGCGTCCCACCGCCACGCCGTCCGCAAAAACCTTTGCCGACGGTCTGGCGACGCGTGAACCCAACGCCCACGCCATTGCTGCCATCTGCCGCGGCGCGGCGCGTGTGGTGACGGTGAGCGAAGACGGCATCGCCGATGCGGTGAGAATCTATTTCGACGATACCCACCAGGTCGCCGAGGGAGCGGGTGCCGCCGCGCTTGCCGCATTGCTGCAGGAGCGCGAGCGCATGGCCAATAAGAGCGTTGCGCTCGTTCTCAGCGGCGGCAATATCGAGCGCGCGAGGCTCGGTCAGATTCTCGGCGGCGGCACCCCGGCAGTGTAACGCCGGCGGGAAGGACTCCCACGGCAACCTGAACGCATGTTAGCCGCTCCCGGACGATTGCACTATTCGCGCCATTTCGCGCTTCTCGCGTGCATTGCCGCCGGAATACTCGCCGTGCGCTGGCGCTTCGCCCTGGGCGCCGCTGCCTGGTTCGCCCTGTACGGCGCGCTGCACGCCGCGGCGCTGGTGGCGAGTGCTCGCGATCGACAGCCGTGGTGGCGATGGTCGCTCTTCGTGGCCCTCGCGGCGGGACTCGCCATGTCGGTCGCCGGGATCGGCCTCTACGGCATGCGCTTCGTCGGCAAACTACCGGGAGTTGCGGGCGGTGCCGCCCTGCTCGGGATTGCCTCACTGCTCGGTGCCCTCACTTACGGAATTCTCATCCGACGATTCAGGTTTGCGGAATTTCCACCGCGGGCTCTCGCTGCCACCTCAGCGGCTTGTGCGCTCACCACGCTTGCCGTCCTCCGTACGGTCGGTCATCCGCCGGTCACCGGTGCCCTGTGGGTGACGATCGCATGGTGGTTCACCTTCTCAGCCGGCCTTTGGTATCACGAACGGCGGCGAAATTGATAGACTCGAACGGTACACGCGCGACGGCGGGAGCCTTTCCCCATGACCCAAGAAGCCAACCATAGCGACGGCGGCTGCCCATGCCGGTTCGTGCGCTACCGTATGACAGGCAAGCCGCTGTTCGTTCACTGCTGCCATTGCCGCTGGTGCCAACGGGAGACCGGAAGCGCGTTTGCGCTGAATGCGATGATCGAGGCGGACCGGGTTCGGCTGTTGGAAGGCGAGGTGGAGATGATTTCAACGCCGAGCCTGAGCGGCAAGGGCCAAAAAATCTCGAGGTGTCCGAAATGCAGCGTTGCGCTGTGGAGCAACTACGCCGGCGCGGGGGATGCGGTACGTTTCGTGCGCGTTGGGACGCTCGACGACCCCGACCGGGTACCGCCGGATATCCATATCTTCACGGCAGCGAAGCAACCCTGGGTGGTGCTTTCGCCCGGAATCCCCGCCGTGGAGGAGTTCTATCGGGCGTCCGAATACTGGCCGAAGGCCAGTCTGGAACGCCGCACGCTGTTGCGGGCGAAGTGAGACGTGCGGTGATATGTGAGCCCGACCTGACGGACCGACCATACGCCCTGAACGTCGAGCACGTCTTCCGTGCGCCACCGGCTGCTTTGTATGCCGCATGGACCGAACATTTCGATCTTTGGTTTGCCGCTCGTGGCACGGTCTTGATGCGAGCCGCGATCGATGCACCTTTTTTCTTCGAGACCGAGTTCAAGGCGGAAAATGCAAGCGCCGCGAAGCGTTACCCGCATTACGGGCGATTCCTTCGCCTGGAAAAAAATACGTTGATCGAACTTACCTGGGTCACCGGCGCCGGCGGTACCGAGGGGTCGGAAACCGTCCTCACCGTGGAGCTGCAGGCGGCGGCCGGAGGCACGAGGCTGCGTTTGTCTCACGGAGGTTTCGCGGGTGAAGCGGCTCGCGACCGCCATCGGGAGGCGTGGCCCCTGGTTCTCGAGCACCTCGAGCGGCAAATCGGCGCGATACCAACAAGATGATCTCGGCACAGGATGCCCTTGCCCTGCTGCGGGAAGGTAACCGGCGCTTCGTCGCGGATGTCCGCAGTCATGATGCATTGGCGCGCCGCGCGCGCCGCATCGAGCTGGCTGCGGGCCAGGCGCCTTTCGCGGCCATTCTCGGCTGTTCCGATTCCAGAGTCCCGGTGGAGATCGTCTTCGATCAAGGGTTGGGGGACCTGTTCGTCATCCGCGTCGCCGGCAATATCGTCGCGCCGTCCCAGATTGGCAGCGTCGAATTTGCGGCCGAACAGTTCGGCACGCGTCTGGTAGTCGTCCTCGGACATTCGCGATGCGGCGCCATCGTGGCGACGTTGGAACAATTGCAGCGCCCGAAGGAGAACCAGTCCCGAAACCTGCATGCGATCGTGGACCTGGTGCGACCCTCGGTGGAGGGCTTGTTGGCGTCGGATCTGCGCCACGACTTGAACGCACTGCTGCATCGGGCGGTTCGCGCCAATATCAGCGCATCGGTGAAGCACCTGCGCCATGGGTCTGAAATCATCGAGCAGTTGATCCGGGAAGACGGGCTGCTCGTCGTCGGCGCGGAATATTGTCTCGAGACAGGCGTGGTCGATTTTTTCGATGGGGTAGGGTAAGCCGCGGGGGTTCCAATGGTTACGCTGGAAGCGCTCAACAAACGCAGCTCCGGGAAACTACCGGGCTATCTCGGTGTCGTGTTCACCCAGCTCGGCGCTGCTCAGATCGTGGGCGAACTGGCGCTACAGGAGACGCACATGGCACCGAACGGCTACCTGCACGCGGGCGCTATCGTCACACTGGCCGATACGTCGTGTGGATACGGCACGTACGCGAACCTACCGGATGGTGCGACGGGATTCACCACCATCGAGCTCAAATCCAATCACATCGGTACCGCCCACGAGGGGACCATCGTCAGCAGGGCAACTGCGGTGCATCTGGGCAAGACGACACATGTTTGGGACGCGGTGGTGACGCACAAGGAATCCGGCAGGACGATTGCGCTGTTTCGCTGCACCCAGTTGATTCTCTACCCCAAAGAGCGGTGAGGGGAAAGGATGCCGGCGCGGCGCGAGGCGCCGCTGGACGGGGCTCGGTGGCGGCTAGTACTATCGCGGCCCGGTTCACGCGCCTGTAGCTCAGCTGGATAGAGTGTCGGCCTCCGAAGCCGAAGGTCACTGGTTCGAATCCAGTCAGGCGCGCCATCTCCGTCAATTTTGGCGGCGCAGCGCGCGGATTTGCGCGACGGCATCCCGTATCTTGAAATCCAGGAACACGCGTCCCAGCGCGGCACTCGCCCCCGTCGGATCTCCCTCGACACCCGTGACCGGTTCGCGGGTGCTGTCGCTGGCGGCCAGTTTGTCCCGGCGGATCCACTTCCGATCCTTGTCCAGAAACATGATTTCGCTCGTATCTTCGATGCCGGCGTGCTCTCCGGCCGGTATGCCGCGCGCCGCGAGGTACGCGCGCATCTGCTCAGCAGATTTGAAATACACATCCGAAATGTAATAGACACGCGCACCGCCCGCGTCTCGTGCGGCATCCAACTCCGCCGCCGCCTGCTTGAGTTCTTCCTGTCCGCCGCCATGGTCGCCCATCAGGTAGATGTTCTTGAATCCTGAGGAGATCGCGCTCGCGGCGACCTGCTCGATGATTGCCTTGAAGGTCTCGCCTTGGACGTTGACCGATCCGGGGAAGCGCATGTGTCCGGTCTTTTTCACGGGATCGCCGGTGGAAGCAAACGGCAAGGTCGGGTAGACCAATGCATCCCCCAGTTCCTCCGCGATTTTTCCGGCCGCGTAGCGCGCGATGAAGTTGTGCTTGCCGAGGGCCATGTGGGGACCATTTTGCTCGGTGCTGCCCGTGTAGATGATGGCGCCGTTTCTACCCGCGGCGATGGCATCCCGGATCTCCGGCCAGGTGAGATCCTCGATGTAGACGGACGTGCTCGCCGCAGATGCCGATCCGGCAACGAGGGACAAGACGAGAATCGAAAGCAGCCGCTTCATGTGATCACCGGTTCGGTATGGAGTAGACCTTGCCGCGGTAGGGACGCTTGTCGATTTCATCCACTGCGGTGACGTAAAGGGTCTTCTCGTCCGGGCTGAAAGCCAGATTCGGCACCTTGGGCGATGGCAGCGTCAGGGTGCGCAGCAATTTACCGCGCGCATCGAGCACGAAGATTTGGCCGAGCAGCGCTGCGCGCAGATCGCGTGGGCTTTGTCCGACATAGAGCTCGCCCTTCGAGGAAACCTTCACACCGTCGGGCCAGATCGGTGCGGCGTGATTCACCAGCTCGTCCAGGTTCACGAACACGCGCCGCTCGGACAGTGTCGCATCAGATCCGATCTTGAACTCGAGCAGACGATGTTCCTCGGTCTCGACGACGTAGAGAATCGTACCGTCCGCCGAGACGGCGAGACCGTTGGCATTGTGCAGATCGGCCGCTGCTTGCGTGATCGTCCCATCGGCGGCGATGTAGAAGACTTTGCCGTCGATCGCCGCGCCGGGATGACCGGACGCCGTGAAATAAATCCCACCGCGAGCATCCGGTGCGAGATCATTCGGTCCGAGGAACGCGTTGCCGTCCCTATCCTTCGTGTAGGCCGGCAACACGGTGCCGTCGGCCGTCATGCGTCCGATGCTGCCGTTGTCGAAGCACGTGGTCACGAATTCACCACGGCTCGTGGGAGTGACGGCGGATTGGCCGCAACCCTGTTCGGCCGAGAATACCGCGTTGTTCTTGCCGTCCCACGTCATCACCGTATTTCGGCCATATTCGACGTAGTAAAGCTTGCCGCGATACCAGATGGGTCCTTCCGGAAAATACGCATCGCCGTTCAACACCCGCACGCCGTCGGGCCGTGCATCGCCGGCGGGCACCGGGGAGGACAGACAGAGAGCGATCAGCGCGATGGCGAGGAAGTCATTCAAGCGTGGCGGAGTATAGTCCGCGCGATTTTCCACCACCAATTCCGTGCGGTCCGCCCCGGAACGTTCAGCGGTGTTCCTACGGCGGAATGCCCGCCGATCCGAGGTGCGGAGCGCCGACCAAGGTCCCCGCCGGTCGCCCCGCCGGCAGAGGACCGACCGTATGCGCGATACCATGCCCACCGCCGCTCTCGTGGGTCCCGATCACGGGAAACAAGCGATCAAGCAGACCGCGCGTGGCCCCGCCGTGGTTCATGAGGCGGCTGGTCCATTGCAAAGAGGGGTCGCCTTTCTTGCCCGCCTGCAGCGACACGGTGCTTGCGCCGGATTCCCACAGGGTGAGTACGCGCACCCGATCATGCGTTCGGTACTCCGCCAATCGCTGCCAAACGGTGGTGTCGTCGATCAGCGCGCCATCCGCGACGTTGACTTGAAAGTCGGTGTCCAAGATCGACCGGCCGCGCGGACGGAAGTCCTTTCCCGAAAGGGTTTTGGGATCCGCCACGAGCGGCAGCGGATAGCTCAGTGGCGCGGTGAACGGCGGAACGGAAAGCAGCGGAGCGGAAAACAACGAGGCCGAGTAGGACCCGGCGGGCAGCGCCAATTCGAGAGGCGCACTGTGGGGCGCGAGGCTCCCGGCGACGCCGACCGGCGGTGCTGGTTCGGCTGCGAGAGTGGAACCGCCGCGAACCAGAAGCGCCGCAGCGAGAAGAACTCGTCCGCAAAGGCCGTACACGACACCGATGGGCCGCCGTGCGACTGGAGTTGGGCGTATGTCGGACATAGGGTTCGGATACTGCGCCCGCCGTTGCGAGAGACTGCGTCAGCATCCACCAATCTTGAGCGGAGGACGCGTGAGACGCGTCACAAATTCTCGCTATCCCTCGATCGAGGGCCCGGTCATGTCAACATAATGAGCGAATGCGGCTTGATTATGTCCGGTACTTGTGCCGCCCGACGCATCAGGCGGGATCGCGCCAAGCGGTGCGCGCCTGCTCCCATTCGCGACCGTTGAAGGGGATCACCGAGAGCTCCTCGATCGTGTCGCTGTCGATGCAGCATGCGTTGACGCTGACGCCGTCGGGATGCGAACGCGGGACGTAGAAGGATTTGATGCCGCAGTGGGTGCAGAAGTGATGCTTGGCGACGCGCGTGTTGAACGTATAGGTCGCCAGCGCTTCGCGACCGCTGATCAACGTGAAGCGATCGGCGGGCACGATCAAGTGCAGATAGCCGGATTTGCGGCAGATGGAACAGTTGCAATCTGCGACTTCCAGCCTGGCGGGCGCCAGCACCTCGAAGCGAACGCGGCCGCAGTGACAACCGCCCGCGTGAGTAACCATCGACGCCCTCCGGAATAATCCAACGTGCCTAGTGCTTGTGCTCCTGCGCCGCGAGGTCGCCGACCAGCGACAGCAGTTTATCCGGGCCGCCGGCGCTTCGAACGTCCACGACGTACTTGCCGTTGATGACGAACGTCGGAACGCCGTCGATCCGATAGCGCTGCACCAGCTGATCCGCGCGTTGCAGCGCAGTCTCCACGGCGAAGGAGTGGTAGGCCTTCTTGAACGCGTCTTCCGGGATGCCGAACTTCTTGACGAATGCGGTCTGAATGCGCTCGGATTCCGCGGTGTTGGTCGGATCGCTGGCGATCAAAGGATCGTTGTTGACGTGAATTTCCTTGAATATCTCGCCGTGCATCTGGTCGAGCTTGCCCATGCTCTCGAGCGTGTAATACAGACGCGCCAGCGAGCGGTGGCCCTCGTTCCACGTCACGTGCACGCGTGAAAAGCTGATATACGCCGGCTTGCTCTTCTTCCACGACTCCACCAGCGGATCGATTGCGTAGCAGTGTGGACAGGCGTACCAGAAGAACTCCAGCACCTCGACCTGACCCGCCGGAACGGCGGTCGGCTGAGCCGGCACGATGCGCGTGTAGTTCACGCCTTCCTGCCAGGACGTGCCGGCGGTCGGACTTTGCGCCGCCGCCGCCGGCATGGCCGCAGCCACCGTCGCTGCGACAGCCGCGAGCAGCGGGTTGTGCGTGCCGGTATCCTCCACCGTCTCCGAGCCGTCCTCATTCGTGCGGCCCAAGGTCGCGGGAGTCGTCGGTGTTGGCGCGGCCTTTTGACCGGAGGCCGCCTTTTGACCAGCCCCCGCCCCGACCTCGGGGGCGGAAGCGGGTGGTGGGCTCAGTGCGGTCGCAGGAGTGGTCGCACCGGATTCGCGCGTATCAGCCGCCTGTTGTTTCCCGCACGCAGCGAGGGCCATCATGAGGCAGAGCAGCGCTGCCAATCGCGGAGCACGCATTCAACGAAGTCCTTGAACGTAGGAAGAAAGATTGCGGATGTCGTCCGGCGATAGACGCTTCGCGATGATCGGCATGATGGCGTTGGGACCCGTTGCGCGCGCACCCGACGCGTAATCGTTCAGCTGCTTCGAGACGTAGACGGATTGTTGTCCGCGCAGTGCCGGAAATTTTCCCGGCTCATTGCCGCGACCGGTCGGGCCGTGACAGGCCATGCATGCCGGAATGCCGCGGTCTTTGTCGCCGCCACGATACAGTTTCTGGCCCGCCTGCCAGTAGGACGGATCCGCTTCCAGGCCGGTGTTGACCAGGCTGTCGAAATAGGCGCCGAGATCTGCCATGTCCTCCGGAGTCAGGGGTGCCGCATTCGGGGCCATGACCGGATTGTTGCGTTTGCCATCCTTGAAATTCTGCAGCTGCTCGGCGATGTAATCGGCGCCGAGACCGGCGAGGCTCGGCCACTCGGGATTTGCGCTGTTGCCGTTTGCGCCGTGGCACGCCTGGCACACGACGGCCTTGGTGGCGCCGGTCGCTGCATTGCCGGCCGGGAGTGCCGCCGTGCTCGCGATCGTCCCTGAGAGTGTTGCTGCGAACATCAAAAACCGCTTCATATCGCTGGTGACCCCATCTAATACGGACTTCTTGAGAGCGGCAAATTGTACACTAGAGTCAATGATTTGCGATCAAGCGGCGGATATGTCGACCTACCCCCATGTGAAATTCGTGACGAGTGCGGCCGAAGCGCATCAGTTCGCGCCGGATACGGGCCGCGAAATCGCCTTCGCAGGCCGCTCGAATTCGGGCAAATCGACTGCGATCAACGCCATCACGCAGCGCGCCTCACTCGCGCGGGTGAGCCGCACGCCCGGGCGCACACAGCTGATCAACTTTTTCGAACTGACGGCCGAGCGGCGGCTGGTCGACCTGCCGGGGTACGGGTTCGCCAAGGTGCCCGAAAGGGTGCGCGTGCGTTGGCTGCAATTGATGCAACATTATTTCAATGTGCGTGAATCGCTGTGCGGATTGATGCTGATCGTCGATAGCCGGCGCGGTCTCGGCGTGCAGGATGCTGCGATGCTCGAATGGCTTCTGGCACGCGACAGGCAAGCGCATATTCTGCTCACGAAGGCCGACAAGTTGAACCGCCGCGATGCAGCGGGCGTTTTGCGCGAAACCCTGGAAGCCTGCCGCGACACGGCGGTCACCGCACAGCTGTTTTCTGCGCGGGCCAAACAAGGCATCGCCGAGGCTCAAGCGGTGATGGACGGCTGGCTGGCAGGCGCCTGAACTGCGCATAAAAAAAGGCCCCGGTGGACGCTCTTGAGCAGCCACCGAGGCAGACCAACCCGGCATGGGGATGACAAACCGGGTCTTGCCCGCTCAGGGAGAAGAGCGGGGAGCGTCTTTCACGCTCATTAGGTTAGATGGGGACCCTTTCGGAAAGTTCCAGGGGATTCATCGTAAAGAATCGTCAAGGGATCCTGCGGCAGGAAGGAAATTAACAAACCTGCAAAAGTCACTGAATACGCCGTAAAAAAGAGCTTTTCGTCGTCTGACGCACGCTCGATCGGCCTTTTAGTGCGCCTCGTCCCAATTCTTGCCAATTCCTACATCGACCCGCAGCGGCACGGCGAGTTCCGCCGCCCGGGCCATGTGCTCCCGCAGTCGCCCGACTACGCGGTCGATGGCCTCGTCTGCGACCTCCAACACCAGCTCGTCATGCACCTGCATGATGAGCCTCGCCGGTGTGCCTTCGCGTTGCAGCCAGCCGTCGACTTCGATCATGGCGCGCTTGATGATATCCGCAGCCGTGCCCTGCATCGGTGCGTTGATCGCGCTGCGCTCGGCATACTGGCGCAATGCCTGGTTGCGCGACTGAATGTCCGGCAGATACAGACGCCTGCCGAAGACGGTCTCCACGAAGCCGGCTTCGCGCGCCTGGCGTCTAGTCTCGTCCATGTAGCGCTTCACCCCCGGATAGCGCTCGAAGTACAAGTCGACATAGCGCTGCGCCTCAGTACGACCTATGCCCAATTGACGGGCGAGGCCGAATGCCGACATGCCGTAGATCAAACCGAAGTTGATCGCTTTGGCGGAACGACGCTGATCGCCACTCACTGCGGCGAGCGAAACACCGAAGACTTCTGCGGCGGTCGCCTGGTGCACGTCCCGGTCTTCTGCAAAGGCTCTCAGCAGGCTCGCGTCGCCGGACAGATGCGCCATGATGCGCAGCTCGATTTGCGAATAATCGGCGGCAATCAACGAGTGCCCCGGCGGCGCGATGAAGGCCTGGCGGATGCGCCGTCCCTCGGGTGTACGGATCGGGATATTCTGCAGATTGGGATCCGATGAGGATAATCGGCCGGTGGCGGCGACGCCCTGCTGATAGCAGGTATGAATCCGTCCCGTCCGCTCGTTGATTTGCTCGGGCAATTTGTCCGTGTAGGTCGACTTGAGTTTGGCCACGCTCCGGTACTCGAGAATCAATTTGGGCAGCGCGTAAGTTGCCGCCAATTCCTCGAGCACATCCTCCGCAGTCGATGGCTGGCCGGTCGGCGTCTTGCGCATCACGGGTAACCCGAGCTTGCCGAAGAGGATCTCCTGCAGCTGCTTGGGCGAGTCCAAATTGAACGCCCCGCCGGCTTCGGTGTGCGCCTGACCCTGCAATTCGAGCATGCGCGCCGCAAGCTCGAAGCTTTGCGCCTTGAGAAGCCCCCTGTCGACCAGCACCCCCGCGCGCTCCATGCGATACAGCACTGCCACGAGCGGCTGTTCGATGGTCTCGTAGAGTTCCTTCAACCTCGGCAGCGCCTCGATTCGCCGCCAAAGCGCGCGATGCAGCTGCAACGTGACGTCGGCGTCCTCCGCGGCGTACTCCGCCGCCCGATCGACGTCGACTTGATTGAAGCTGATTTGCTTGGCGCCGCGACCGGCGACATCCTCGTAATGGATGGTCTTGATTCCGAGATACTTCTCGGCGGTCGAGTCCATGTCATGGCGGGTGGCGACGCTGTTGAGAACGTACGACTCCAGCATGGAATCGTATTTTTGCCCGCGCAGCGTGATGCCGTAATTCGCAAGCACGTGCGTATCGAATTTGAGATGGTGCCCGAGCTTCACGACCGTCTCGTTCTCCAGCAGCGGTTTGAGCGACGCCAGCACCGTTTGTGAATTGAGCTGCTCCGGTGCGCCTGCATAATCGTGGCCGAGCGGCACGTACGCCGCCTCACCCGGGGTGACCGCGAACGACAAGCCGACGATGCGTGCCCGCGTGTAGTCGAGACTGTCCGTCTCGGTGTCGAAAGAAATGAGAGGCGCCGCGGCGAGTCTGGGAAGCCAGGATTCGAGTGCTTCCCTCGATACGATTTTCTGATAATTGCGCGGCTGCGTAAGTGCGAGCGCCGGTGCGACGGTCCCGCTGAGGCCCGGTGCCGCGCCCCCGACGACCGCCGTGATGGCCCCATCGGGAGTCACCATCGTTGCCGCGGCGCCCGCTACGGCGCCGGATTCGAAAGTCGCAATCGACACCGCTGCGGCCACCGGAGCGCTCGATGCGGCCATCGAGGCTTCCAGGGATCTCAACAACACGCGCAGCTCGAGGCGCGTGTACAGTTCGCGCAGCCGCTCGAGATCCGGTGCGCCGGCAAGCAGCGTTTCGGGAGTCACGTCCAACTGCAGGTCCGTATCGATCGTGGCGAGCTTGCGGGACAACTCGAGTGCTGGAAGCTCGCTGCGCAGGTTCTCTCCGACCCTGCCGGAAATCTCTGCGGCATGAGCGATGAGCGCATCGAGCGCCTGATATTGAGTCAGCCATTTCGCGGCCGTCTTCGGTCCGACTCCGGTGACTCCCGGAATGTTGTCCGAGCTGTCGCCGACGAGGGCGAGGTAGTCGACGATCTGCTCCGGAAAGACGTCGAATTTCGCCTTGACGCCGGCCCGGTCGAGACGCGTGTTGCTCATGGTATTCACGAGCGTGATGTGCGGGCCCACCAGCTGCGCCATGTCCTTGTCGCCGGTCGAGACCAGCACGTCGTATCCGGCCGCGGCGCCTCGCTTGGCGAGTGTACCGATCACGTCATCCGCCTCGACACCGGCAATGCGCAGCATGGGCAGACCCAGTGCCGCCACCGCATCGAGCAAGGGCTGCACCTGCGATCGCAGATCATCGGGCATCGGTGTGCGGTGCGCCTTGTATTGATCGAACAACTCATCGC
The DNA here is from genome assembly GCA_963843295.1 of uncultured Gammaproteobacteria bacterium. Lineage (GTDB taxonomy): Bacteria > Pseudomonadota > Gammaproteobacteria > Steroidobacterales > Steroidobacteraceae > Bog-1198. The sequence goes on from CAWJJP010000014.1 coordinate 185,938, forward strand.
GGAAGGTGCGGCCCGGCGCATCGAAGACCACGGCGACCCGCTGCGGGGCCTCGTCCTTGATCAGCTTGTTGAGCATGTTGAGGACGCCGAGCACCGCGCCGGTGGGCTCGCCGCGCGAATTGCTGAGCGGCGGCAGCGCGTGGAAGGCTCTGTACAGATACGAAGAGCCGTCGACCAAGAGGAGTTTGCGCGTACTCATGACAACACGGGCTAGTGTTGTGGCGCGGGGTTCGGCGTGATGCTCGTCTCGGGCGCAGCCTCGGGCGGCGCCGTGGTCGGCGCCGTGGTCGGAGAAGGCCCGGCGGGCGGCGCCGGTGCGGCCGGCGGCGCGGCCGGGTTGCTGTGCTGGGTCGGAAGCTTGGCTTTCTTGCGCGGATGCTGCGCATCGGGCAACACCAGCGGGCCTTTTTGACCGCATCCTGCGGCGATCACAGCCAAACTCACAAGGACGCACAAGGAGGATGCAACTCTCATGAACATAAGTATACCGCGCGCGTCCGCGGCGGACCGGCCGGAACTTCTGTCACTCGCAGCCAGTCCGAGACTGCAGGATTGGCTGGTTGAGAGGTTTTGATGAACCGCATTTCCGGGGTGTTGTTGACGATGTTTGCCGCGGGTGCCTTGGGAGCCTCGACGCCTGTGCTGGCGGACAATCCGCTCGGGGCCTACATCGGTGCGGGCGCCGGTATATCCAACATCGGGAATGACAATAGCTCCTACAATTACGGGTACAACGGCAATTTTGGCAGCAATCTCGTGTGGAAAGTGATGGCCGGCATCCGGCCGATCTCCATCGCGGGCGTCGAACTCGAGTACATCGACTTCGGCAGCAACGGCGGCCACGACGGCTACTACGGCAACTCCTACTATTTCGGACCGAACTCGCATCCGAAGGCGACCGTGCTGTATGGCGTGGGATATCTGCCGCTGCCCTTTATCGATGTGTACGGCAAGCTCGGGGCTGCGCGGCTGCAGACTGACATCACCAGCTTCTCCTACCCGCCTGGTTATCAGAACTGCGGTACCTGTACGCCCATTCCATACCGCTTCGATCATTCGGACAACGAGTTCGCGTATGGTGTCGGGGTGCAAACGCATTTCCAAGATTTCACGTTCCGTGCCGAATACGAGGGCATCAATTCGCAGTACGGCAATCCCGCAGCCTTTACGGTCGGCTTTACTTGGACCTTCTAGGTAAACGCCGGCAGCACTTGGACGTTCTAGGTGGAAGTGTGCCGCCGCGAACGGCGGTGATTCGAGGACTCAAGTTAGGGAGAGGCGCATGAACCGCATTATTTTGAAAGCCGCACTGGCCATGACCGCCGCCGGGGCTCTGGGCAGCTCGACTGTGGTGTTGGCGGCCAATCCGCTTGGAGCCTACATCGGCGCCGGCGTTGGCGTCTCCAACGTCGGCAATGATAATTACTACAACTATGGCTATAACGGGGGTTACGGCAACGAGGTCGCCTGGAAGGCGATGGTGGGCATACGGCCGATAGCGTTCGTGGGTGCCGAGCTCGAGTACATCGACTTCGGCAGCAGCAATGGTCAGAACGGATGCTACGGCTACGGCTGTGGGTACGGTAACTACTACTACTCGACTCCGAGCTCACATCCCAAGGCGACCGTGCTCTACGGGGTTGGGTATCTGCCGCTGCCCTTTCTCGATGTGTACGGCAAGCTCGGGGTGGCACGGCTGCAGATCAACCAGACCGCGTATTATTCGGTATGCCAGCCGCCGGCGGCGTATGGTTGCAGTTATCAAATAGACCAGTGGAACGATAAGTTCGCGTATGGGGTCGGCGTGCAAACTCACTTCCGGGATTTCGCATTCCGCGCCGAATACGACGGCATCAGTTCGCAGTACGGCAACCCGGCCGCCTTCACGGTCGGCTTTACGTGGGAGTTCTAGCGAACTCGAACGCGCGGCCATCTATAATGTCGCCGTGACCGCCGCTTTCCAGCTCACGGCTCTGTGCTTCACCGTTGTTCTCGGTGCGTGTGCGACGCATTCCGTCCCGCCTCCGACGTCCGGCGCCGACCCCGCCACCGCGGCATTGCGCGCGAATGTCGGCACCATCGTCGTGATCTATGCCGAGAACCGCGCCTTTGACAATCTCTATGGCAATTTTCCCGGTGCGCGGGGTTTGAGCGAAGTGATCGATGCAGACGGTCGGCCCCTGCCGGCGTATCGAGCACAGCTCGACCGCGACGGTAGCGTCCTCGCGACGCTGCCACCGACGTGGGGCGGCGTGACCGCATCGGGCTATTCTCCCGTGGTGACCCAGGCACAGAGCGCGGGCTTGCCCAATGCCCCGTTCCCGATCGAGCGTGCCTTCACGCCACAATCGGGAGTCACGCTCGATTCTTCGGTCGTGACGCGTGACCTGGCACACCGCTTCTTTGAAAACCAGATGCAAATCGACGGTGGCAAGAACGACCGATTCGCCGCATGGTCGGATGCGGGCGCCCTCTCGATGGGCCACTACGACACCAGCCGTTCGGCGCTATATGCGCTTGCGCGCGAGTACGTGTTGGCCGACGAATTTTTTCAAGGGGCGTTCGGCGGCTCGTTCCTGAATCATCAATATCTGATCTGCGCCTGCGCGCCGCGGTACCCGGATGCCGAGACGGCCGCCGCCAAGCCCTCGATCGCCGTCCTCGAGAAGGATGCGCGCGGCCGGTATCTACCGCGGCTCGAGACGGCGAAAGACTCCCCCGTATCGGCGCTCGACGGGCCGCCCAAATACGTGAAGAGCGGTAATCTCGCCCCGGCCGGGTATTTCGGCGATGGCCTCTCCTACGCCGTGAACACCATGCAGCCTCCCTACCAGCCGAGCGGTAATGCTCCGGCCGCCGGGGATGATGCCGGTCAATACGCGGATCCCCGCAGACCGACGACCTTGCCACCGCAGAGCGCGCCTACGATCGGCGATCGCCTGGACGAGAGAAATATCCCGTGGGCCTGGTATGCCGGCGCGTGGGAGGCTGCGCTAGCGGATGGTCGCCAGCCTGCCGGTAAGCCGCGTCGGATCATCTATGCCCCGGAAACGCCGGCCGGCAATCCTGATTTCCAACCCCATCATCAACCGTTCAACTATTACGCGGAGTTCGATCCCGCGACACGTGCGTCGCAGCGCGCGGCGCACCTCAAAGACTATGGCGCGCTGGTTGCCGATATCGCGGCAGGGAGCCTTCCGCCGGTCGTGTTTTACAAGCCTCAGGGAAATTTGAATCAACATCCGGGCTACGCCGCGATCGCCGACGGCGACGCTCATATCGCCGAACTCGTGGAAAGGCTTCGCGCCGGTCCGCAATGGGGCAACATGGTCATCGTCATCACGTACGATGAGTTCGGCGGCGCGTGGGATCACGTCGCCCCGCCACAAGGAGATCTGTTGGGCCCCGGTGTTCGCATACCGGCGCTGATCATTTCGCCGTTTGCAAGGAAAGGCATGGTCGATCACACGCCCTACGATACCGGATCGATCCTGCGGCTCTTGATCCGACGCTTCGGGCTAGCCGGCCTGCCGGGCATCGAGCGGCGCGATCGCGCGCTCGCCGAGCATGGTGAGCCGCCGATGGGCGATCTGACCAACGCGCTCGATCTGCGCCATTAAGCGGCTAGTTCGGCGTGCTCGGTGGTGTCGGCGGCGGCGGGGCGGACGTCGGCGGCATCGATCTGTGAATCGGCGGTGCGCCCGGTGGGAGCGCTCCTGGCGAGGCTGCGCCGTTCGATTTGGCGCTCAGCACTTCCACGTCGAAGACCAGCAGCGAGTTGGACGGGATTCCGGGTCGGGGATTTGCGCCGTAGGCGAGCTCGGGCGGCACGAACAACTGCCACTTCGCGCCCGGCTTCATGAGCACCAATGCCTCCTGCCAGCCCTTGATGACGCCACCGACCGGAAACGTCGCGGGCGTGCCGCGCGTGTACGAACTGTCGAATTCGGTGCCGTCGAGCAGCTTGCCGCGGTAGTTCACAGTCACTTGGTCGGTGGCCGTGATCGTCGGTGCCTTCGCATCGCCCGCCGCGAGCACCTTGTATTGCAGGCCGGAGGGTGTCGTCGTCACACCTTTTTCCTTGCCGTTGCGCGACAGGAATTCTTCGGCGGCCGTCTTGTTGTGGACACCCTGGGCGAGCATCGAGGCGCGCGCGAACTCCTGCACCTGCTGCCGCTCGGCGGGCGTCGACTTCCTGCCTCCTAATCCATCCTTCAATCCCCGGTCGATGGACTCGGGGGTGACATCGGTTCCGACACCGATGGAACGTAATTGCTCGCCGAACGTGAGGCCGAACAAATAGCCCGCTTGCTCCTTCGACAGCGCCGGGGGTGTCGGAGCGGGTGCCGGCGCAGCGGTCGGCGGCGCAGACGCGGGTGGTGCAGCCGGGTGCGTCGAAGGCGTTTGGGCGCCCGCCAGGGGCGCGGCGGCGAGCAGCAACACGCAGCCGCAGGCATGTGTCAGCAATCGATAGGTCGGTTGTTTCATGGCGCGAACGATACCCACTGCATGTCGCAAAAGCCAGCGCGGCGAGAGGGCCAGCACGTCGAGGGGCAGGGTGGGTGGAAAGGCTTCAGGTCCGCAACACCGCCATCGTGAGCCTCGACACGCAAATCAGCTCACCGGCTTCGTTGGTGATATCGATGCCCCACACCTGGCTGCGGCCGCCAATGTGCAGCGGTCGGGCGGTTCCCGTGACCAGTCCCGTGCGAACCGATCGCACGTGGTTGGCGTTGATCTCCTGGCCGAGACAGCGGTAGCGCGCCTGATCGACGCACATGGTGGCACCCATGCTGCCGAGCGTTTCGGCGAGCGCGACCGAAGCCCCACCGTGCAGTAATCCATAAGGCTGGTGCGTCCGCTCATTCACGGGCATGGTGCCGCGGATGAAGTCCGCGCCGATCTCGGTGAACACTATCCCGAGAAAACGCATCATCGTGCCGGAGTTCCCGGCGTTCAACGATTCGAGCGTGTGGATGCCGCGCCAGATGCTCATTTTGATTTCGATCCCTTGAGCATTGCCGCAACCCGTAGATAGGCCTCGCGGAAGGGAATGTTCTCTTTCGCCACCAGGGCATTCGCCGCCGCTGCCGCGTGAATGTCCGGATCCAGGCGAATGTTCTCCGGCCGGAACGCCAGACCCCCGAGCGCGCTCGGCAGGATGTCGAGCGTCTGACGGCAGGAATCGATGCCTCGAAACAGGGGTACCTTGATGAGTTGCAAGTCGCGGTGGTACCCCGAATTGAGCTTCTGCGTGATGCCGAGCACCTCGTTGAGCGCCGCTTGCGCCACCGCGCTGCGGCCGCGCATCAGTTCGAACACGTCGGGATTACGCTTCTGCGGCATGATCGACGAGCCCGTGGTATAGGCGTCGGGCAGGTTCACAAAGCCGAATTCTTGCGTGTAGAACAGCAGCAGGTCGGCGGCGAGACGGCCCAGGTCCTGGGTGAGCAAGGTGATTTCGAACAACAGGTGCGCTTCGGCCTTGCCGCGCGACAGCTGGACCGCGGTCACCGGCTCGTGAGTCACGGTGAAACCCAGCCGCCGCCGCGTCGATTCGCGGCTGACGTCGAGATTCGGTGTGCCATAGCCCGCCGCGGATCCCAGCGGATTCTTGGCCGCGCGCCGCTTCGCAAGTTGCAAACCCTCCGCATCGTCGCGGATCTCGGCGGCGAAGCCGAGCGCCCAGAGTCCAACCGTGCTCGGCATGGCCTGCTGCATATGGGTGTACCCGGGAAGCACGATCGAGCCGTCGCGCACCGCCACCGCGTCGAGCGCGGCCGCGACCTCCACAGCGCCCTCTTGCAGGGAGTGCGTGGCGTCGCGCAGATACAGCCGCAGAGCGGCGAGCACCTGGTCGTTCCGCGAGCGTCCGGCGTGCAGGCGCCCGCCGGCGGAGCCGATGCGCGCTGTGAGTAAATTCTCGATCGCGGTTTGGCAGTCTTCCTGCTCGAGCGTAATGCGCCATTGTCCACGCTCGTGCTCCTCGCCGATTGCGCGCAGCGCCGTACTGATGGCCGCCAGATCCCCGGCCGACAGGAGGCCTTGCTCCCCCAGCATTTCCGCATGCGCGATCGAGGCCAAGATGTCGTAGCGCACCAAACGATTGTCGAGCAGATGGTCTTCGCCGGCGGTGTAAGCGAGCACGCGATCATCGAGTACGGCGCCCTTGTCCCAGAGGCGCGTCATGACGCGGTCCTCATCATGGCGAGGGCGCCTGCGCGGTGCTTTGCTCGGCGGGGCTCAAGGCGGTGAGGTCGGCCACCACCAACGTGCCCGTACCCTCGTTGGTGAATATCTCGGCGAGCAGGCTGTCCGCGGACTTGTAGGTGATGACATGGACGCGGCGCACGCCGGCACGAATCGCATTCTCGATTGCCGTGGCCTTGGGAAGCATGCCGTCCTTGAGGCTCCCCGCATCGCGCAGACGTTTCAATCCGCGAATGTCGGTATAGGAGATGACCGAACCCACGTCCGAGGCGCGCTCGAGGATGCCGGGCACACCCGTGCACAACACCAGCTTCTCCGCGGACAATGCCCCGCCGAGCGCCGCGGCCACCGTGTCGGCGTTGATGTTGAGCAGCGTTCCGCTCGAATCGGCGGACAGCGGACTGACGACGGGCATCAATCCGTTCTCCAGCAGCTTTTCGATCACCGCGACATTGACCGAATCGATATCGCCGACGAAGCCGTAGTCCACGGTTTCACCCGATCCCGGGGAGACGGCAACAGGCCCGCGCTTATGGGCGCGGATCAGGCCGGCATCGACGCCGGACAGGCCGATCGCCTCGACGTCGAGCTCCCGGCAAATCGCGAGGATACGGGTGTTGATCAGGCCGTTGAGCACCATCGCCGTCACGTCGATCGATCGATGATCGGTGACGCGGCGCCCATTGATCATGCGCGTCTCGATGCCGAGCCTTCCCTGCAGGTCATCGAGCTGCGGTCCGCCGCCATGCACCAGCACCGTCTTGATGCCCACTTGATGCAGGATGGCGACCTGCTCGATCAGGGCGCGCATCGATTGCTCGTCGCTGAACGCCGCGCCGCCGGCCTTGATCACGAAGATCTTGTTCTTGTACATGCGGATGTACGGTGCCGCGCTCTTCAGCGCACGCACGGCGACGGAGGGATCGGGTCGGCTCATCATCATGGATACGTCTCCGGCAACTCGGATGCTTCAAGCCAGCATGCGATGCAGCACTGCCATCTGCACCGCCAATCGATTGAAGGCCTCGCGCCTGACCACGGCGCGTGGGCCATCCAAGACTTCGTCTGCGACGGCGACATTGCGGCGCACCGGCAGACAGTGCATGAGCCTGGCCTGGGGGAGCGCCCGGGTGAACCAGCGTTCGCGGACGCACCACTCGGAGAGTTCCGCCCGCAAGCGTGCATCGGCATCGAGGTCGCCGTAGTACCGGGTGCTGCCCCATTCCTTGGCGTAGAGCACGGCGGCGCCGTGGAGGGCTGATTCGCGATCGGCGGTTTCGGTCACCGAGCCACCGGCGGCGATGGCGGCGGCTCGCGCTTTTGCCATGATCTCGGGCGGCAGCGCGAAACCCTCGGGGCGTGCGACGACCACTTCCATGCCGCGCATCGCCGCCATATGCACGATGGCGGCCGGCACCGCGAGCGGCAATGCCTTGGGGTGATATACCCAGCTCAGTACGAATTTCGCACGGTTCGGTACCTCGAGCTCATCGAGCGTTCGCCAATCGGCAAGTGCCTGACAGGGGTGATTCATCGCGGATTCGAGGTTGATCATGGGTTTGTCGCACAGACCATCGATCAAGCCGAACAGGGTTTCCTGCAAATCGCTCTTGAGATCCTTGCCCTCGGCAAAAGCGCGCACGGCGAGGGCATCGCAATACGATGCGAGTACCGGTATGCCCTCGGCCACGTGCTCGGCGGCGGCACCGTTCATGATGGCATGGAGCCGCGTTTCGAGCTGCCACGTCCCCTGTCCCGGGGTGATGACGAAGGAACTGCCGCCGAGCCGTGCCATTCCGGCCTGAAAAGAGGCCAGCGTGCGCAGCGACGGATTCAAGAACACCAAGCCGAGAATCTTGCCGGCGAGGGCGTGCGGCTCCGGCTTGTCCTGCAGTGCTTGCGCAAGCGCCAACAGATCGAGGATCTCTGCGCGCGCGAAATCGGCGAGGTCGAGAAAGCGTCTCATGCGGAGATCTTGGACAGCGCGTCGCGCAGCTGATCGACATGCCCTTCATTGAGAATGTAAGCGGGCAGCAAGCGCAGCACTTGTGGATCGCCGCTGGTGCCGGTCAGAATGTTTCTCTCGAGCAGGGCGGCCTGCACCTCTTTGGCGGGGCGCGAGGTCTTCAGGCCGAGCAGGAATCCCGCGCCCTGCATGCCCGTGACCGGTCCGATGACGCAGGTGGAGCGAATATAGGTCGATACCTGCCGAACGTTGGCGAGCAGCGATTCGGACTCGATGGTGTCGATGACCGACTCGGCGACGGCGCATGCCATCGGTCCGCCGCCGAACGTCGTGCCCATGTCGTCGTTTTTCAGCTGCCCCGCGATTCGGCGCGACAGCAATAAAGCGGCAACCGGAAAGCCGTTGCCCAAGGCCTTCGCGGCCGTGATCATGTCCGGTGTGACGCCGAAGTAATTGGCTCCGAAGGGCGCGCCGCTGCGTCCCATGCCGCATTGGACCTCGTCGAAAATCAACACCGCCCCCACTTCGTCGCAGCGCTGACGCAATGCCTGCAGCATCGGTCTGCCGATTTCGTACGCACCGCCCACCCCTTGAATGGGTTCGACGATGACCGCCGCCGTTTCGCTGTCGACGAAGCGCTCGACCGCGGCGGGATTGTCGCGCGGCATGAAACTCACCTCGAAGGGGGTGCGCGGAAACCCATACCACTTCTCCATGGCGCCCCAGGTGAGCGCACCAGCCGCCGCAGTTCTGCCGTGAAATGCGTGCTGCAGCGCCACCGCTTTGAGACGGCCGGTGAGTTTGAAAGCCGCTTTGAGCGCATTTTCATTCGCTTCGGCGCCGCTGTTGACCCAGAACACGGTGTCGAGCCCCAGGGCGGCGAATTTCACCAGCCGCGCGGCCGCGCGCTCGCGGATTGCCATGGGCAACGCGTTCGTCTGGAACGCCATTTGCCGTGCCTGACGTTCGAGCGCCGCCAGCCAGCGCGGGTGGGCATAACCCAACCCCGCCACGGCGTGACCGCCGTACAGATCCAAGATCTTGCGGCCGTCGCGCGCATAGAGCCAAACGCCTTCACCGTGCGCGACCTCGATCGGGTATTGCGCGAAGACCTGCGCAAGATGGCTCTTGAGTGCCGAACGGGTCGAGTCGGGTGTCATCATGAGAGGCGCCGTGGTCATGGGTGATCAGGTCCAGCCGGGAGCCGGGGCAGAAAGCCCCGAGCCTTCCTCAAACCCGAGCAGGCGGTTCATCCACTGAACGCCGCCGCCGGCCGCGCCCTTGTTCAGATTGTCGAGCACCGCCATCACCGCCATCGAGGTGCCGTTCGTGACCGCGCTCAAGTTGGCGTAGTTGCTGGTCGCGACATCCTTGACCCGTGGGGCGGTATCGATGACGCGCACGAACGGGCAGCCCCGGTAATACGAGGACAGCGCCTCGAGCGCCTGTGCGGTTCCAATCGCCTTCTTCAGGCTCGCTTGTACGGTGACGTGGATGCCGCGCGCGAAGGGGCCCGAATGAGGCACGAAATTGAACTCCGCCTCGATGCCGGTTGCGAGCTTCGCGCAGGCGGCAATCTCCGGTACGTGCCGATGGCTGAGCGCACCATAGCTGTACAGATCGCTATGGCGAAGCGGATGGTGCGTGGACTCGCCCGGTTTGCGCCCAGAACCGGTGCTGCCGGTGATGCCCGTGACGAACAGCCGCGGCTCCGTCAATCCCAGCGCCAACAGGGGCACGCTCGCCAACAGCGTCGCGGTCGCAAAACATCCGGGATGTGACATATGAGGCGTCGGTGCCCGCGCCAGATGCTCCGGGACGGCACAGGTGAACTGGCGAATTCTCGACGGAGCTCCATGGGCATGTTTGTACACCGACTCGTAGGCGCTCGCATTCGCGTAGCGAAAATCCGCCGAAATGTCGACGCAATGCGTGTTCGCGCCGGCTACCTCGGCCGCCGTGAGCAGTCGGTCGATTAGCCCGGCGGCGGCGCCGTGGGGCGCGGCACAGAAGAGTGCGGTATTTGCGGTGCGCCGCATCAGGGATTCGATGTGCTCGAGGCCGGCGAATTTCAATTCCGGATAGGCGCTCAGCAATTGCGGGAAGGCAGCGGCGACCGGTGCGCCCGGCTGGCTGTCGGACAGGATCCCCGCCAATTCGAGCTGTGGGTGCCCCGCGATCAGACGCAGCAGTTCGCCGGCCACATAGCCGGTACCGCCGAGAACGATCGCGGGCGTGCGCTCACTCATGCGCCGACGACCTTGGCGTCGCCGACGTTGCGCAGGCTCAGTCGGGAAATCAGATGATCGCCGAGCATGGTGGGATTGCTGATGGCGTTGAAGGCTTCGACGCCCATTTGTTCGCGGATAATCTCAACGCCGACCTGGTTGTCGGTGGCGGGGCCGGTCACCACGCTCGGTTCGATGCCGAAGCGCTCGCGCAGCAGCTTGACGCCGCCCCATGCGGCCACCGGATCGTTCGCTGACAGCACCACGGCCGTGAGGGCGGCCTTGATGTCGGGTTGCCGAAGGATTGATTCCACGCCGTAGGTTCCGAGCAGACCGTCGCCCAATTCGAACACGATGACGTCCGGCAGCCCGCTTGCCATTTCCGTCAGCATGGTGCGCGTCAGGGCGGGTCCGCATTTCGCCGTGGTGGTCACGATCCCAAGATCCGTGAAGATCATGGTCCGCCGCGCGCCCGAGTCCTCGAACGCCAGTATGTCGCGCCGCAGGGACACGCCGGTCGCCTTGAAAGCATCCACCGTCAGGCCGCGATGCCGCATGCGCGCGATGATGGCAGAGGCGGCCGCGGTTTTTCCCGCCTCCATGCACGTGCCTGCGAGGGCAACGACGGGAACGCCGCGGACGTTGAGCGGTGCATCGTAGTCCAAGGGCTTGTAGCCCGTTCGGGCCGTCACGCCGATGCGTTCGCCGAGATACGGGAAGGTCAACACGGCGCCCAGCACCTTGCAGTCGAAGGGCTTTCCCTTGTCCGGGGTCGCGGAGTCGCAGATCCCCAGCACGCCGCCGATGTTCAGCATTTGAACCACATCACCGGGCACCAGCGCGTCGGGAATATGACCCGAATAGCCGAACAAAGCCTTGCGATGTCCAAGCGCCCCGACAACGACGTCGCCGCGGGCCACCTTGGCCATGCGCCCGCTGGTCAACTCCAGGGTGTTGTAGGTCGACTTGTTGTTCAAGATCTCGACCACGACCACCACGCCTTCCTCGCACGGAATGTCCGCGGCGATGCGAATCTCGTGCGTCAGGCCCAGCGACTGGGTTACCGATGCGATCTTGTCCACGACGACCGTGCGCATGCCGCTCATGACGATGTCACCTTCACGGCATGGCCGGCGGACCTCGAAGCGGTGACGGCGCGCTTATCCCCGGCGCGCTTGTAGAAGATCCCGGTCAAGGCGAGCATTTTCGAATACCCGAGCGCATCGGTCGCCGTCCACTCGCCGGCGGCTTCGCCATACACTCCTTTGGATGCCGCCATCAGCGAGTAAGGAGAACTCACGCCCTCGACGAAGGCCGATCCCGGCCTGAACAATACGGCCACCTCACCGCTGACGCGCGCCTGCGACGACACGAGCAGCGCCTCGATGTCGCGGCACACCGGGTCCAAGTGCTGACCTTCGTGCACCAGGTCCCCGTAGGGTTGCGCCACGGATTCCTTGATGCGCGATTGTTTGCCCGTCAATACCAGCTTCTCGAGCTCACGATGCGCGGTGAGCAGCACTTCGGCCGCGGGGGCCTCGAACGCGACGCGCCCCTTGGTGCCGATCACGGTGTCGCCGAGGTGGATGCCCCGGCCGATGCCGAACGGGCCGGCCAGAGCCTCGATGCGTTCGATGATGATCACCGGGGGCAGGGAGGCGCCGTCAAGACTCACCGGAACCCCCTGCTCGAAGCCGATGCTGTGCCGTTCGGGCGCCCGGGGATCGGAGAATGCATCCTTCGACAGCACCCAGGCGCTCTCGGGAATGCTGCCGGCCGAGGTCAGGGTCTCCTGGCCGCCGATCGTGGTCCCCCATAAACCGCGATTGACCGAGTAGGCGGCGCCGAATGGCGGAATCGGCAAGCGCCGATCCTCGAGGTACTTCAACTGCTCTGGTCTCTTGAAAGCGCGGTCGCGCACCGGTGCAATGATTTCGAGATCCGGCGCCAGGGTACGCAGCGCCACTTCGAAACGCACCTGATCGTTGCCCGCCGCCGTGCAGCCGTGCGCCACCATCGTCGTTTTGAGCGACAACGCCATCTGCGCGATCGTTTGTGCCTGCAGCACCCGCTCCGCGCCCACGCAGAGGGGATAAACGCCGCCGCGGCGGATATTTCCCATGATGAGATACTTCAAAACCTGCTCGAAATAGGCCGCCCGCGCATCGATCAGGTGATGCTCGATCGCGCCAAGCTGCGCGGCGCGGACGGCGAGCGATTCAGCCGCCGCCTGATCGATACCGCCGGTGTCGACCGTGACGGTGATGACCGGCCGCCCGTAGGTGTCCTTGAGCCAGGGCACGCAAAACGAGGTGTCGAGGCCGCCCGAAAAAGCGAGGAGAATGGGCTCGGCGCCCTTCGCGTGAATCGATGTCATGGCGTTTACAGTCCGAAGGTGGTGCGGAGACGTTCGCCGAGCTTGCGCTGCTCGCGAACACCGGAAGTGGCGATGAATATCGTATCGTCGCCGGAAATCGTACCGATCACCTCGGGCCAGCGGGCGGTATCGATGGCCACTGCGACGCTTTGCGCCGAGCCGACGGTGGTCTTCAGTACGGTGAGATTGGTGCCGGCGGTCGCAATCGCGCTCACGAACTGTTTGAGCGTCGCAAAATCCTGCGGGGGCGCCATGCCGGCCTCAGGCAATACGTAGCGGTCGCCGAGCTTCGCGACGCCGAGTTCGCGCAAGTCCCGGCTCACGCTCGACTGGGTTGCGGCGTGGCCGTGCTTGCGCAGCATGGCGACCAGCTCGGCTTGGCGTCCCACCGCCTGTTCACGAATGATCTTCGCGAGTGCGGTGCGCCGCGCCGGCGCATTGGCATTGGATTCGAGATGGGCAGGTTGCATAAAGTTGCGCGAATTCTGCATAAAAATGCAACTGCAGTCAATGCGTTTTGCCGAAAATCTTGTAGGCTATGCGCATGGCGCTGGAAACATTCGAGATCGAAACCGCTCCGCGGCCCAATGCCGCCATCATTTGGCTGCATGGCCTCGGCGCCGATGCGCATGATTTTGAGCCCGTTGTGCCCGAAATCGTGCGCCGCGGCGAACGCGCCTGGCGCTTCATCTTCCCGAACGCTCCGGTTCGCCCGGTGACCATCAACGGCGGCATGGCGATGCGCGCGTGGTACGACATCCTCGGACTGGATCGAGGTGCGGGCGAGGATGTGGACGGTTTTCGCAGCACCGATGAGGAAGTGCGTCAGCTGATCGAGAACGAGGCCGCGCGTGGAATTCCCGCCGGCCGGATCGTCCTCGCAGGCTTTTCGCAAGGGGGGGCAGTATCGCTGTACAGCGGCCTGCGCTATCCGCAGCGCTTGGCTGGTATCATTGCGCTGTCCTGCTATTTGCCGCTTGCCGGCAGGCTGAATGCCGAACGCGCACCGGCCAATGACGGTGCGCAGATCTTCATGGCGCACGGCATTTCGGATCCGATGCTGCCGCTCGCGCTCGGACTCAATTCGCGCCAGACGCTGACGGGTCTGGGCCATGCGGTCGAGTGGCATCAATACCCGATGGCGCACTCGGTCTGCGAGGCGGAAATCGCCGATATCCGGGCTTTTCTGAGGCGCGTACTGCCTTAGCGCAGCGCCTTGGCGCGCTGCCTTAGTGACAGAAACCCTGCCCGGGACTAAGCTCGACGCCCGTAAATTTACGCGGAGTGATCATCGTGGCAAGCACCCTTTCGACGACGGCTCGAGCGAAAAGCGCGGCAGTGCGACGGCTGAACGCTGCCGCAGAAGTGGCCGTCCGGCGGGCCGACGAGGCGAAGCAGCAGGTGCGCCTGGCGAAGGCGGAACTGAAGAAGGCGCGCAAGGCATCGAAGCTGTCCAAGAAAGCGGCGAAACAGGCGCGAAAAAAGGCCCGGGCGGCGCAAGCCTTGGGCGCGCGAGGAGCTCGCAAGGCGCGTGTGTCCAAAAAGGCCCGCGCCGCTAAATCTGCGGCCGCATCTGCAGCCGCGTCGAAAGCACCGCCAATCTCCAAAACCGTTAGCGCAGTTCGCGCTCCGTCTGTCGCGAAGCCGCGCCGCACTCTGAAACGGGCTGCCAAATCATCCCCCGGAAAATCGGCCGCGGCAGTGGCGCGATCGGTCATCAGTCGACTGGAGACCGGGCCAGACGCAGAGGGAACGGTGGTCAATGGCGCCACCGAGGCGGAAGCGGAGCCGTAACCTCCTGGTGCCGTAGGTGCCAGCCGCACCGTCGGTGCTGGACGCGCGGCGCCCGGCCATCTCACCCGGTGGCATTCGGGAAGAGCAGGGCGATCAAAATCGCCAGAAACAGGGCTGCGAGTAAACCGACCAGCTGGCCGAGCACCCACAACCCGAACGCCTTGCGTGTGGCGAACCCCTGAATCTCGCTAAAACCCATGACCTGAAGCACCACGCTCCAGATCATGAGCAACACGTAGGCGAGGAACTGAGCACCCAGGAGCAGCGCTACGAATCCCTCCACGTCGGGCCCCTGCGTCTGCATGAACGTCGCACTGCCGGCGAGCAACGCGGTCACCAACCAAAGTCCGAGCGACACCACGTGGGGTACGCCCCCATAGGCGAGGACGTGCACTACCTGATTACGCGTCGACTTACCCCCGAGCCGGTTGCCCAAGCGGCGATAGATCTCCCCAAACAACAGCAGGCTGGCGACTCCCATCAAGGAACCCAAGACGGCAGCCCGGCCGATGATCTCCGTTACGCTGCCGGTGGCGCCTGCGTTGGTGGTACGGCTCAAGGCGAGCCAGCCGACGATGCCTTGCGCGGCTCCCAGCAGGTAATCCACTCGGCCGATGGGCTGCGATGACAGCTCGCGAAACACGCGCCTCGGGCGCAGCCACACATCGTGCAGCGGGCGAATGGGTTCCGCGGCGGGTTCGTTTGGTAACACCAGAGCAGCGTACGCAATCCGTATCGGCGACTCCAGCATCACGCGCAGATGACAGCGGACTTTTTCGGGACTACTCTCCTGCAGAGGAGTCGTACGACCGCGAGGAGAAGACTGACCATGGCAAAGAAGAAGCGTAAAGGGAAAAAGCGTCCTGTGGCGAAAGCGAAGCGCGCCGTTGCGAAGCGCAGCGTGGCGAAAAAGAAGGCGCGTCCGGCAAAGAAACCGAGCAGGGCCGTCGCCAAGAAAGCGAAGAAGGTGAAGAAGGCCGCACCGAAGAGGGCACCGGTCGCGAAGAAGGCGGTGAAGAAAGCCGCGCCGAAGAAAGTTGCGAAGCCCGCGAGCATCGCACCACCGGCACCGGCGTCGTCGCCCGAACCTGCGCCGGCCTCGGAGATGGGACACGAGCCGATGTCGCCGCTGCCGTCCTCGGCGAGCGCAGACACTCCGGCCACTTAAGCGGCAGCGCAGAAGGCCAGGCGGGCGAACCGAGCCCTCCCCTGGCCTGCGGCCCGAGCGGCGCCAAGGAGGGGCGGAGCCGCACTACGGAGCGTCAGTGGGCGCTGACAAGCCCTAAGGGCACCTCGCCGATGCCGCGCAGGCGGCGCTGCCACGATGATCCATCCTGCAACAGGGGAGATCACCCATGGCCCACGCACCCAGCTCACTCTATGACGGCGATATCGTCGCGAGAACGGGTGATGTGTCGGCAGCCTCCGTGGCGCACCGCCGGTTCGTGCGGCTGCGGGACGTCAACGCCGAAATCGATACTCTGCGCTCGATCAACGCCCATCTGGTGCGGCAGATTGCGCTGCTCAAGCAACGCGAGGCACAAGCACAGCAACTCGCGGATCGGGACGGCCTCACCGGGCTGTTCAATCGCAGACGATTGTCGCAAGCGCTCAATGCGGCAATCGCCGAGGCCTCGCGCGCCGGACAACGCGTCGGCCTGCTGTTCATCGACCTCGACGGCTTCAAGGGAATCAACGATTGCCATGGTCATGCCATCGGCGATGAGCTTCTGGTGCGCGTGGCCGGCCGGATCGCAACCCGCGCTCGGGCAGGAGACAGCGTATGCCGCTACGGAGGCGATGAATTCGTGGCTGTGCTGCCCGGCATTCCGAATCGGGCGGCTGCGATCGAGGTAGGCTCGGTGATCGGCGAGCGACTTGCCCTCCCCTATCTCATCGCCGGAAAGAAGCTGCAGGTAACGGCCGCCATTGGCGTTTCAGTGTATCCGGAGGACGGGCGGGAGGCGGCAGCTCTGTTGCAGCAGGCCGATGAACGGATGTATCACGCCAAAGCAGTGGCGCGCGATCGCACCTCTGATCGGATTCAACGATCCCCGACACCCGTGCGCCGGCGTGACGATTGAGCGGGTACGGCGCCCCGGTGGGTGATCTTTGCATTACCGGGCGCTATTCTCATGCGTATGCGTCGACGGTGGTTCAAAATCCTCCTGGCATCAACTGTGTTTGGCGTGGCAGCCGCGGGGGGGTGCGCCATGGCGCCCGATCAGCGCCACTACGCAGATGGGGTGGTGCTGGTGGCGCCGCCAGCGCCGCGTGTCGAAGTGATCGGCGAGCCTCCCCAGCCCGGCTACGTATGGATTGGCGGATATTGGAACTGGGTCGGCAACCGCCACGAGTGGGTACCCGGCCATTGGGCCACCCCTCATGCCGGGCATCACTGGGTGGCGTATCAATGGGTGAGGCAGGGCGACGGCTGGCGGCTCAAGGGCGGCCGGTGGGAGCGCGGTTAGCCTGATCTAGCCAGACGGGGATCGCAATGGTGCCGCGGCCGCGGCCGGTACAACGATCTCCCGCAGCGGGCGATCCGATCCGGCATCGAACCAATCCTCGATCAGACGGTAGGAGATCGATTGACTGGGTGGCACCAGGGGTATGCCCGCACGCAGGTCGGCGCGCGTAAACCAGCGGGCGTCCTCGAGCTCCTGATCCCGCAGGTGCACCTCATGGGTCACCGCACGCGCGGTGAATCCGAGCATCAACGAACTCGGAAAAGGCCACGGCTGGGAGGAGTGGTACTCGATCCCATCGACAGTCACGCCGGTCTCTTCGAAGACCTCGCGCGCCACGGCATCTTCGAGGGATTCGCCCGGTTCGACGAACCCGGCGATTGTGGAGTACCGGCCGCGCGGCCATGAAGCCTGTCGTCCCAGCAGCGCGCGCTCCGCATCGCTCACCAGCACGATGATCGCGGGGTCGAGGCGCGGGAAGCTCTCGTGCCGGCAGGCGGGATTGGTGCACACGAGCACGTGGCCGCCCTTGGCGGGCATGGTTTTGAAGCCGCACGTGCCGCAGTACCGGTGGCGCCGCCGCCACGTGACCATCGCACGCGCATACCCCAATAAGCCCGAGTCCTCGGGGGGCAGCACTGCCGCCACGAGGCGCAGGTCCTCGTACCGAGCTCCGCTCGGCGCGGCGGGCGGGTCGGCCGATTCGATTTCATACGCAAAATAGTTCGTGCCGTTGAAGTGGCCCAGCAAAATCAAGTCGTTGACGTTGTGCCGTTCGCGCGGGATACGCGTCAATTCGAGGAAAGCCGCGCGTGGCGTACCGGCACCCGGCGTGGCGACGCCCGGCGTGGCGACGCCCGGCGCATCGCTGTCGGCGACCAGGCTGCGCGAATTCCAGACCGGCACCACCCGGCTACCCGGATCGGCGAGTGCTTTGTCGAACCAGGCCGGATCCGAGCGCAGATGTGCGGCCCGCTCCAGGTATGGGCCCGCGTACACGTTCCTGCTCTGCATGGCTGCAATTCTAGCAGGGCGCGGCATTTCCGTTGTCATTCGGGAGCAGCGGCGCGAGGCCTGAAGGCTCGCAATTCGTGCAGGCCGCGCGGCGCTTCGCCAACAGGTCGTGCAGCCACACTCCACCGCAAGAGCGGCAACGCGACATGCCGAGCTCATCGCGCCGCGCGAGCGCCAGCAGCAAAAACCACGCATGTTCGAAGGAAATGCGTGCCGGCACGTGCAATTCCAAATAGGCCTCGTAAGCCTGACAAAGCAGGGTGCCAGATTCGAGCGAGCCGACTCGATAGCGCGATTCGGGTCCCAGCGCCGTTGCGCACAACAGTCCGTACACCAGGAACAGGCTGGCGAGCTGCGCCGCCTGGAAACTCAATTCGGCGCTTCGAAAGAAGAACGCCGCCTGCCGCGGCGACTTGCCGCGGTGCCTGCGGGACGAGTCTTCGGGTCGTGGTTGAGCACATAGCTGCGATACAGCTTGCGGATGCGATCATCGCTCAGCCCCGTCCACTGTCTGATCGTGAAGGTACGCGCTTCGTGACGGATCAGGCGCAGAGCGAGGTCCAAGCGCTGGCGGTCGCGGGTGTAGCGGTCATCGGAAACTCTCATGGTGCGGCTCCTTGAGGTGGCTGTGCAATTCATGCGGTTTCGGCGTCAAAAAGAATTTGACAGAAATTAATCACAAAGTTAGCGTGCCTGCCAGTGGTTGTTCAGGCGATTGCCGCTGCGTTTGCAGAGAAATGCGCAGCCGCCGAAGCCGATCCTTTTGCAATCCAACGTATCCAGGAGGCCGTCATGCAGGACGCAATCATCGGCGGCTGGGCGACGCCAGCCGCATTTTCCCGTCGAGATGCTCGGCACGTTGCACGATTTGAACCACCGCTTCCTCGACCTGGTCGGAGGTCGGGGCGCAGACTGGCAGCATGCCGCAGCGGCAGGGCTCTCCGCGGAAGTCTCGGTGCGGTGGCGCCGCTCTCCGCAGCGCAGAGGGCGGCGGCGGCGAACTGCCCGTACGCGCTCTTCGATCTGCGTTTCAGGATCGATGAGCACTGGCGGGCGCGCCTGCAGCAATGCCGACCATTGGCGCGTCGCCGACGAGTCGATCGCGAATCGACGACACGGCGAGCTTCGTGCGGCTCGCGCTGTTCTACGCGTGGCACGTCGCCGCGACCGCGAGATTCTCGGCGCAGTTGCTGCTCGGTATGAGCGAGCACACGGCGGCTGCATTCCGGTGCGCGACACTCAACGGTCTGCCGGCGCTCGTCGCCGGCGAAGCTGTGCAACTTGACGCGCGCGATGGTGCACGTGCGACGCGTACTGGCGCGCCCTGGTGCGCGCCGCCTCGCGCGCGGATCGCGGATCGGCTGCGCAAGGTGCAGCTGTTCGGCCTGCAATTGGCGGCCGCGGCGCGGTTGCCCTAGGAGGCGGGTGTCTTGCGGGCGGAGGCTCGCGAGGTTTAGTCTACGCGGCTCCTATGCAAGCCCTCGTCCTTCGCCAGCTCACCAAAGTCTACAAGAACGGCATCCAAGGCGCTCAAAGGCATCGACCTCGACGTGGAGGAAGGCGATTTTTTCGCGCTGCTCGGCCCGAACGGTGCGGGCAAGACGACCGCCATCGGTATCGTCACGTCGCTCGTCAACAAGACCGGCGGCACCGTCGAGGTCTTCGGCCACGACATGGATCGGGAGCTCGAGATGGCCAAGTCCTGCATCGGCGTCGTGCCGCAGGAAATCAATTTCAACATGTTCGAGACCTTGTTCACGATCGTGGTGAACCAGGCGGGCTTCTACGGCATCCCGCGCCGGCTGGCGAAGCAGCGCGCCGAGAAATATCTCAAGCAGCTGCAGCTGTGGGAGCGTCGCAATTCGATCGCCCGCTCGCTGTCGGGCGGCATGAAGCGGCGCCTCATGATCGCGCGCGCGCTGATGCACGAGCCGAAGCTCCTGATCCTCGATGAGCCGACCGCCGGGGTGGACATCGAGATTCGCCGCTCGATGTGGGAATTTCTGCGCAATATCAACGATGCAGGGCACGACGATCATCCTGACCACGCATTATCTGGAAGAGGCGGAGAATCTGTGCCGCAACATCGCCATCATCGAAGGCGGCCGGATCATCGAGCGCGACACCATGGCGAACGTGCTGCGCAAGCTGCAGACCGAAACGTTCGTGTTCAATTTGGCCGAGCCGTGAGCCGTGCCGCCGCAGCTGCCGGCGTTCAAGGCGCAGCTGACCGACGACCATACGCTCGAGATCGAGGTGTCGAAGGGAGCAGAGCCTGAACGATATTTTCGCGCAGCTTTCGCGCGCAGGGCATCCGGGTGAACAGCATGCGCAACAAGGTCAACCGGCTCGAGGAACTGTTCATCCGCCTGGTCGACGACAGCGTCCGCGCCGCGGTCAGAGGCGAGCTGCGGCATGGCACCGATCGCGGCCCGCACCGAATGGATCGGCTTCACGACCATCGTGATCCGCGAATTCAATCGCATCGTACGCATCTGGGGCCAGACCATCGTGCCGCCGACGGTGACCGCGACGCTGTATTTCGTCATCTTCGGCAGCCTCATCGGCAAGCGGGTCGGCCTGGTCGGTGGCTACGACTACATGCAGTTCATCGCGCCTGGTCTCATCATGATGACCGTGATCACCAATTCCTACGGCAACGTGGTGTCCTCGTTCTTCGGCGCGAAGTTCGGCAAGCACCTCGAGGAGCTGCTGGTGTCGCCGCTGCCGAACTGGCTGATCCTGTCCGGCTACATCGCGGGCGGCGTGCTGCGCGGCATGCTGGTCGGGTTCGGTCGTGACCATCGTCGCCCTGTTCTTCACGCGTCTTGCCGTGCAGCACGTGCTCGTGATTCTCTCGGCCGTGTTGCTCACGAGCATCGTCTTCTCGCTCGGCGGCTTCATCAATGCGCTGTTTGCCAAGAATTTCGACCAGATCTCCTGGTTTCCCGACCTTCGTGCTGACGCCGCTCACCTACCTCGGCGGGCGTGTTCTATTCGATCAAGATGCTGCCGGCCTGGGCGCAGGTCGTGTCGCACGTGAACCCGATCCTGTACATGGTGAGCGCGTTCCGTTACGGCTTCCTCGGCACGACCGACGTCGATCTGCGGCTGGCTTATGGGATCATGATCGGCGCCGCGGCGTCCATGTTCGCGCTGGCGGTGATGCTGTTGAACCGAGGCGCCGGCATCCGCGACTGATGGCGGAGGTTCCTCAGCGGGCCGCGCCATGTCGTGTATCGTGGCGGTCGTGCGACGTCGAGACAATTTCAAGGAGATGAGTGATGACCGAAGAAAAGCAGCAAAAATTCACCGCCAAGGTGCGCCGCGGTCTGGTGTGGGTGCACTCGGTCGCCAGCGCCGAACTCGCCAAGAAAAAAGCCGAGGCGACCGGCGTGCGGATCGAAGGGTTCACGGCCAGCGAGCTTGCGGACGTGGAGTCCGCATTGACTTGGATCGGCCAGAACAAGAATCGCCGGGCTCCGAACCGGCCGCTTAATCGGGCGGTGCATCATCCGGTGTTTCCATTACGCGACACCGAACGCGGCGGTACCACCGCGCCTGCGGATGCGTGGTGTCGCGGATCCGCGCATGAGAACAAAAGCATGGGGCCCGGCAGGAGGGCCTGAAGGGAGTGCGTTACACTAATGCGATGGGAGCAAAGCGTGCCTTAGTCGTCGACGATTCGAAGTCGGCGCGCGTGATCTTGAGCCGCATGCTCGAAAAATACGACATCGAAGTCGACATGGCCGAGTCGGCCGAGCAGGCGATCGAATATTTGAAGCACGATCGGCCCGACGCGATCTTCATGGACCATCTCATGCCGGGCATGGACGGTCTGCAGGCGGTTCAGGCGATCAAGAGCAATCCGCAGACCGCCATGATTCCGATCATGATGTACACCTCGCAGGAGGGAGAGCTGTACGTCGGCCAGGCGCGCGCGCTCGGTGCGATGGGCGTGCTGCCGAAGCAGGTGAGGCCGGTCGATGTCTCGAAGGTGCTCTACGAGCTGCATCTGCTGCCGGACCGGCGCGACATGAATCAACCCGCGCTCTTGCCGGTGGAGCTGGAGAACGGCGCCGCCGTCGAGCGGGCGCCGGCGCCCGCAGGGTCGACCTCTCAGCGTCGGAATGGGGACGCCGCATCGAGGCCGCCGTCAAGCAGCAGTCGGTCGATCTGCGGCGATTCATCGTGGCGAGTCTGGACAGCTTTGCCGCCCGAATGACCGCGGATCTGCGCGCGGCGTTGATGCCCGCACCCGCGAGCGAAGCGCCGCCGCTGCAGCCACCCGCCTCGAAGCGGCCGCCGCGATGGGCCTGGCCGGCGGGGCTCGCGATTGCGTGCCTGATCGCGGGAGCGTGCGCCTTCTTGTGGATGACGACCCGCGAGGACTTGACGAAATCGCGTGCCGAGCTCGCCTCCCTGCACGCGACCAATACCGACCTGCAACGCGCGCGGGCGGATCTCACCGCCGCCGTGAAGGATCTGACTGCCGCGCTCGCTGCGACGACCGCGGCGACGGCCGGTCCGAACACCGGCCCGTCGGCGGGATTGCCGCGCTCCGAACCGGTTCCGTATGGCGAAATACCCTTCGATCGCAGCCGTCTCGACGTGCTGCGCGATCTGCTGGCGAAGCTCGAGGCGCAGGGCTTTCACGGTGTGGTGAAAATCACGAGCGTGCCGGGATTGTTTTGTCTCAGCGGCAATGCGGTCGACGGCTTCGTGCCGGCCGGCGCGAATTTGCCCGCCAGCAAATGCGATCTGATCGGCAATCCCTTCGAGGAATCCTTGTCCGGCCAGCAACGCCAATCGTTGGCTTTCGCCAATTTGGTTGCAGGCGTCCGTCAACGCACGTCCGGGGTGATCACGGTTGCCTTCGAGAACGCGGGTGCTTCGCATGCCGCGACCCCGTATCCGTCGCGCAACGAGCTGCTCACCGCCGGGGAATGGAATCGGGCGGCGGCGGCGAACAACCGCGTCGAGTTCGTGGCGGAGCCGAGTCCGGCGCTCTAGGTTGAGCTAGGCATGAAGATCGGTATTGTCGTGCACGCGGGCCGGACCAGCTAGAAGGCGACTCGGACAAACACCTCCGGGCCGTCGGCGTGAAAATCATAAAACCCGGATTGCTTGGATTGGGTCGACGAGAGATGAGCTTTGGCCGCGTTGAATCCCAATGCGAACGACACGTTGGGACGGAAGCGGTAGAGGGCATCGAATTCCAGGAAGCCGAGCGATCCGTCGGTACCGTTGAAGTGCAAGTCCAGGTACTGAATGCGTCCGTCCAAATAGAACCGCTTGCTGACCACCCAGGTGGCATCGATGCCGGGCGTCGGGTAGGGACCGGCCTGATCCTCGCGCTGATCCACGTGCCGGTTTTGTGTCGACACCTTCGCCCGGGCCGAGATGTCGACCGAGTCGACTCCGAACGTCGCCGCGATCTCGAGCTTCTCGCTATGCCAAAACGAATATCCGTAGGTCAGGCCGAGCACGCGAAAATCCAAGGTGGTCTGCACGGGATCGCCGATTTGCAGCAGCGAATCGCGAAACTGGATCGGTTGTGTGAGTGTGGCGCTGCCGGTCCGATCGAGGGTGAAATAATCGAGGCGCAGGCGGTTGCGCTCGCCGGCTCGGACCATGAATTGAAACTTGGGTTCGACGTCGTTCTTGCTCAAGCCGAGCGTGTCCTCCGCATTGACGTAAGTACCCGGGACCCCGGTGGTGCTGCTGTTGATTTGAAAGCTCGTCGATGAGATCACGTCCATGACGCCGAGCGATACCCGCACCCTGTCGTTTGTGGGACTGACGTAGTCGCCGTCAGCGAGAGCCGAGACCGCGATCAACGCGAGCAGCGCCCCGATGCCGTACCTGATCATTTAGACTCTCCTCAATACCAACTGATCGGTCGCTGCCCGCCTGGGTCTTGCGGTCAGCGACGTACCAATGCGCGACAGAACCTCCGCGGCGGCAGCGCGCCAACCTGTGAGTTTGCCGCCATAAATGCCGAGCACGCGCGGATGCGGGTCACGGTCGGTGGTAAAAATCGTCTCGCGCGATCGATCGAATGCCGACTGGGAGGCGGCGGGCAGGACCCTCAGTCCTGCGAATCGCCGCACGATGTCCGCGCGGGTCATCGAGGCGGCTGCGGGAAAATAGCGGCGCGCCACGGCGAGCAAATAGTCCTCTTCCTCGGGCAGGGGATGGACCTCATCCGGTGCGCCGTGAAAGGGAGTCTCGGTGGTGCCGATCAAGGTAGCCCCCTGCCACGGCATGACGAAGATGGCGCGGCCGTCGCTCGGACTCTCGACGTAGTAGATGCCGCTCGTCACGCGCATGGGCACGACGATATGGGTGCCCTGGACGAGATCGACGTCCGGCACGCTGATCGCGGGCCGCACCGCGCGCGCGACCTCCCTCGCCCACGGGCCGGCCGCATTGACGAGCACCCGCGCCCGGCATTCGACCCGCGTCGCGCCGCTCTCATAGGTCGCAACGACGCCGTCGTCGGTGAGTGTCGCCGCGACGAAGGTTGCCGGCATCGCCAGCTCTCCGCCGAGCGTTCGCGCGGAATCGACCACCGCGCGGGTCAGCAGGGCATCGTCCGTTTGCGCGTCGAAATAGCGGATCACCGCATCGAGATTGCGGGTGTCGAGGCCGTCGAGCTGCGGCCACTCGCTCCTCGGGACGGTGCCGAAACGGGTGCTCGAGTCGAACCCGCCCAGCAGTGCGTACAGCCAAAGGCCCAACTTCAGCTGCCAGGGACGGCGTCGCGTATCGGAGTACACCGGTATGAAAAACGGTTTGAGTTCGACCAGGTCCGGCGCAATTCGCAGATGCACGGCGCGTTCCCGCAAACTCTCGCGCACGAGGGCGAACTGGCCGGACTCGAGGTAGCGCAGGCCGCCGTGAATGAGCTTGCTCGAGCGGCTCGATGTGCCGCTCGCAAGCGCGTGCTTCTCTATGAGCAGTGCGCTATGGCCGGCGGCGGCAACGGCTTGCAGCACGCCCGCCCCATGAATGCCGCCGCCGACGATGATGACGTCGAAATCTTTCATTGGACTCTAGAGTACGAGGTGCGACTAGGATGAGGGAATGCATGCGAACACACAAAATATCCGATTCATGTCGCCATTCCCGAACAGCTGCGCCGGAGGGAATCACTTGCCGCCGCGTTTTTCCTCGAACTCGAACATCGGGACTCCCGAGGTCACCTCGATGTCACCATCGACGATTGCTCCCTTGGCGATGGCGATGGTGCGTGCACTCACCCTGCCGCGGATCACGGCGGTGTAGCCGATTTCCAATCGGTCTTTCACGGTGAGCCCGCCGTTGATCTTGCCGGCGACGATCGCCTGCTCCGCCCGGACGTGGCCATGCCAACTGCCGGTGACCGACAGATGCAGACCGCCCCCCAACTCCCCGTCGCCGTGCACTTCGCCGCAGACGACGAAGGGGCCGGCGCCGCGAACGTCCCCGACGATGACGGATTCCGGGCCGATGAATGTCGGGGCCGCCGTGTAGCGTTCGAAGAACCGGCGCTTGGGTGGTTCGCTCATGCCGCCCTATTTATCCTATCTGGGGGAGGGGCTGATGTGACGAGCTTGGCGGCGCCGACAGACGCCGCAAATCGAAGTAGAATACCCGCCCGTGTGGGGAATCAGCTCGAGTTGAGGAGAATGGCCATCAATAGAATTGTGCTGGGGGTGTGTTGCGCACTGGTTCTCGGAATGTCCGGCTGCAGTCGCCAACAGAGCGATTGGCAAAAGGCCCGAGAGACGAACACGACGGAATCGTACGAGCAGTTCCTGAAGAAATACCCCAGCGGAGAATTTGCGCCCCAGGCGCAGGCTCGCGTCAAGGAGCTCTACGAAGAGCGCGATTGGCAAAAGGCGCGCGATGCCGATACGCCGGAAGCATATCAAGCGTTCTTGAAGCAATATCCGGAGGGCAAATGGACCGAGGAAGCGCGAATTAGAGTCGAGAACTTCACCCTGGCGCAGACCCCGTCGGGCACGGGCAGCGCCGCCCCGGGCACCGCCGCGTCGGCCGGAACCGCGCCGGGCAGCGAGGACAAGGGCACGCCTGCCCCGCCCGGCAGCAGTACTGCGCAAAATCCGGCATCGTCCGCGGCGAAGCCTCCAAGCCACGCCAGCCAGGCTCCCAAGCAGAAGACGAGCGCGGCGGTGAAATCGGCAACCTACGGTGTTCAACTCGGCGCCTTCAAATCGGGAGCGGCTGCCGCCAACCGACGGTGGGCTCGTCTGCAGAAGGAATATCCGCAGCTCCTGGCAGGCATGTCCTCGAAGGTGGTGCCCAAGAAGACGACGAGCGGCACGCTCTATCGCCTCCAGGCGTTCGGGGCGACGGAGCGTCACGCGCGTGACATCTGCAAGAGTTTGAAAGCCAAGTCGCAGACCTGTGTGGTGCTGCGGCCGACGCAAGCCTGAGGTTGCGGCGGCGGTGGAGGACACCGCTCGCCGAACTGCGTCACATCACTGACAATTCTTGTCAGTGACAGTGCGGCAGCGCTGCGCGTAACTTATTGAATTTTATGGTTTCGCGAACTGGCACGCGGCTTGCTTCACTTCTGGCATGCGATCGGAAATCTTCGCGATGCTGATGCCGGACGGAAGTCCCGCGGCCACATTGGTGGTGCGGCGTGCCGACGGTGGCTTTGCCTTCGAACGAATAGATGCGCGCGTCGCAGCTGCCGCGCGCGTTGCCGCCGGGTGGTTCCCCAAGGAGCCGGCCGGGCGGGAGAATTCGGTCGAATGGGACACCGCCGCGCTCGTCGTCCCGCACTGATTTCAGGATCGATGGCCTTTTTGGTTGATGTTCGTTGAAGTTTGTTTTGTCGATGTTTTGTTTGTGTTTCTCCCCTTGGTAACTCGGCGCCGCGATTAAGCTTCCCCGCTCGCGGCGCCATTTTTTCACTCCTCGATTCCGAGCAGACTCAACACGAATGCGTACTCCATGGCGGTCTCGCGGTAGCGCAAGTACCGTCCAGACTTGCCCCCATGTCCCGCCTCCATTTCCACGTGCAGCAGCAGGGGATTGTCGTCGGTCTTGAGCGTGCGCAGCTTCGCCACCCATTTGGCAGGTTCGTAGTACTGCACCTGGCTGTCCCATAAACCGGTCGTCACGAGGATGGCCGGATAGCTCTGCCGGCGAAGGTTGTCGTAGGGCGAATACGACAACATGTAATCGTAGTATTTCTCATCGGCCGGGTTGCCCCATTCATCGTATTCGTTGGTGGTGAGCGGAATCCCCTCGTCGAGCATGGTCGTGACCATGTCGACGAAGGGTACCTGCGCGATGATGCCGCGGTAGTCCTGAGGGCTCATATTGGCAATTGCCGCCATCAGCAGCCCGCCCGCGCTGCCACCCATCGCAAAGATCCTGTCCCTGGAGCCATAGCCTCCATCCACCAGGTGATGCGTGACGTCGATGAAGTCGGTGAAGGTGTTTTTCTTGTTGAGCAGGCGCCCGTCGTCGTACCAAGCGCGGCCCAATTCCTGACCGCCACGCACGTGAGCGATCGCATACACGAACCCGCGATCGAGAAGACTGAGCCTTGCGGATGAAAAGCTCGGGTCCATCGACAGTCCGTAGGAGCCGTACGCGTATTGCAGCAGCGGCGCCGTGCCGTTGCGCACGAAGCCCTCGCGGTACACCAAGGACACCGGGATTTTCTTACCGTCCCGTGCCGGCGCAAACAAGAACTCGGTATGGTAATTCGCGGGATCGAAGTCGCCCATCACCGGATCGCGTTTGAGCACGGTCTTTTCGCCGGATCGCATGTCGTAGTCGTACGTCGTCGTCGGCGTGGTGAGCGAGGAATAGGTGTAGCGCAGCGTATCGCTGTCGATTTCCGGATTGACCGACAAGCCCATGGTATACGCGGGCTCGTCGCTCGAGACGAAGAACTCCCCCACGCCTGCCGGCATCAACGGCTGGATGCTGAGCTTGCGCAAGCCGCCGCTGCGCACCGATAACGCGATGAAGCGCTCGAAGACGTCGAATTCCTGAATGAACGTATCGTCGCGGTGCGCAACCAGCCCCACCCACCGGTTCCGATCTCCCGCCTCGTGGATCGGAACCTGCATCAGGCGAAAATTGATCGCCTGCCAATTCGTGCGGACGATGAAACGGTCGGCCACGTGCTCGATCTGATATTCGTGATCGCGCTCGTGCGGCAGGAAGACTTTGAACGACAGCGACGGGTCGGCGGCTTCGGCATACCACCATTCGGACGAGATGGTGCTCTCCATGTGGATGAAAATGAAACGTTCCGACTTGGACTTGGTAACACCCGTATAGAAGCTCCGGTTCCTCTGCTCGAACACCAGCGCATCTCCCGCGGGATCCTGGCCGATTCGATGTTTCTTCACGTGGAGCCCGAGCAAGGTCACGGGGTCCTTTTCCACGTACAGCACCGTCGCATCATCATTGGCCCACGCCACCTCAGCCTCGACATTGGGGATGGCGTCGGCGAGAGTCTCACCGCTGTGCAGGTTCTTGAAGCGCAGCGTGTACTCGCGCCGGCCGACCGTGTCCTCGCAAAACGCGAGCCACTCCTGATTGGGCGACAGCTCGACGGCGCCCAGCTGGTAATACCCGTGTCCGCTCGCACGCTCATTTGCGTCGAGGACGATTTGTTCGGGTGCGTCGAGGGTGGCCTTGCGCCGCGCAAAGATCGGGTGCTCCTTGCCGGCCTCGTAACGGGTGTAATACCAGTAACCGTTCTTGCGATACGGGACGCTGGTATCGTCTTGTTTCAGGCGTCCGATGATCTCCCCGTAGAGCTTCTCCTCCAGAGGCTTGATCGCCGACAGCTTGCTCTCCTTGTAGGCGTTCTCGGCGCGCAAGTAGGCGAGCACCTCGCCGTTTTGACGCTCATCGTCCCGCAACCAGTAATAGGGGTCGATCCGCACGCCGTGCGGCGCCGCAATCGGATGCGGTCGTGCGGCGGCCAGCGGTGCCGCGGTATCCGGTGTGGCGGCGCCCGGCGCTGTTTCCCTGGAGCTCATGGGTCGATCACTTGTCCTTCAACGGGGCGGGAGTATAGTCAACCTGACAGGCGCTTAAGACCTCTCTAAACGTTGCATGTTCCTGGGAATTCGGGGGTGGTATGCAAACCGTCAGTCACTTGCTTCGCTCCAAAGGACCCCAATTCTATTTCGTCGGGCCGACCGATTCAGTATTGCGGGCGATGGAAATCATGGCCGAGCACGAGGTGGGCGCACTTCTGGTCATGAATCTGGGCTCCCTGGTCGGCATCATTTCGGAGCGCGACTATGCGCGAAAGGTGATATTGAAAAAGCGCTCCTCGCACGACACTCCGGTGAGCGACATCATGTCCGCACCCCCGATCACGGTGACACCGCAGGACACCGTACATTTCTGCATGCAACTCATGACCGAGCGCCGCTTCCGGCATTTGCCGGTGGTCGAGTCGGGCCGTGTCGTGGGCGTGGTGTCGATCGGCGACCTGGTCAAGGCCGTGATCGAGGAGCAGACGGCACACATTGAGCAATTGGAGCGCTACATCGCCGGCTGAGGCGCTTATCGACCTGGGAGGGCGAGCGCCCGGAGCGAAGGTCATACTCCGTGGCGGTTGACGAGGCTCGCCACCTCGGTATCATGAGATGATGCACTGGCGCGTTTAGCGGCGTTTGCCCATCCGGCGCGTATCCAATCAGCGCCTAGAACCGAGTTAAGTGATTGTTTTGCGGGAAGCTTCTGCGAATTTTTCGCGGCGGTGCGGTTATGCACGGGCTGAGGAGCCTGTTTGAGCGATCTGCGTGGCCAACTAAGTCATGGCGAAAGAGCACACTCCAGTCCCAGCGACCAGTTTGAACGGCAAAGATCCGCGTACCGCGGACTTCGGTCTGTGCCGCTCCGCCTATGAACGCGATTCGTGCGGCTTCGGTCTGATCGCGAGCCTCGATGATCAGCCGAGCCACTGGGTGCTGCAGACCGCGATCAGTTCGTTGAATCGCCTGACGCATCGGGGCGCCGTCGCCGCCGATGGAAAGACCGGCGACGGCTGTGGCCTCTTGATCAAGACTCCGAAGCGCTTTCTACGCGCGGTCGCTGCGCAGGCGCGCCTTACCCTGGGCGCGCAGTTTGCCGCCGGGCTCGTGTTCCTGGATCGCGACCCCGCCAAGGCCGGCGAGGCGCGCCGCGTGCTCACGGCGCAGATCGAGCGCGAGGAGATGAGCGTCGCCGGTTTCAGGGTCTTGCCGGTGGATCCTTGCGCCTGCGGCGAGGAAGCAATCAAGACGTTGCCGTATATCGAGCAGATCTTCGTCAATTCGGGCGCGGACGTCGATGAGGCCACCTTCAATCGCCAGCTGTACATGGCACGCCGGCGCGCCGAAAAGATCCTGGGCGCCACCGACCCGGTGTTTTACATCCCGTCGCTGTCAGCGAGCACCATCGTCTACAAGGGGATGGTGATGCCGCAATTCCTGGCGCAGTTCTATCCGGATCTGAAGGATCCGAGGATGGAGGCATCGGCGGTGGTGTTCCACCAGCGCTTTTCGACGAACACGCTGCCGCAGTGGCGGCTCGCCCATCCTTACCGGTATCTCGCCCACAATGGCGAAATCAATACGGTACAGGGCAATCGTTCCTGGGCGGTGGCACGCGGCCCGCTGTTCCGTTCGCCGCTGCTTCCCGACCTGGGCGATGTTCTGCCGGTGGTTTCGCTCACGGGCTCGGACTCTCAATCGCTCGACAACATGCTCGAGCTCTTGCTCATGGGCGGCCTCGATCCCATGCACGCCATGCGCATACTGATACCGCCGGCGTGGCAATCGGTCGACATGATCGATCCCGATCTCAAAGCCTTTTATGAGTACTACGCCACGCACATGGAGCCCTGGGATGGGCCGGCAGGCATCGTGCTCACGGACGGGCGGTACGCCTGCTGCGCTCTGGATCGCAACGGACTGCGGCCCGCGCGGTGGGTCATCACCAAGAATCGCCACATCACCATCGCCTCCGAGGCGGGGGTTTGGGATTACCTCCCCGAGGATGTGGTCAAGAAGGGCAAGCTCGGGCCGGGCGAGATTCTGGCGCTCGATCTGCAGACCTCCGAGCTCATGGATACCAAGCAGGTCGACGATTTGCTCAAGGACCGGCACCCATACAAGGTTTGGCTCAAGAAAGGTGTGCGCTACCTGCAGACCGATCTCATCGACCCGCGCCTCGCGGCCGAGCCGTTCGATCGGGACACGCTGGCATTGTTTCAGAAGATGTACAACGTCTCGGCCGAGGAGCGGGATGACATCATCCGGGTTCTCGCCGAGGACGAGAGCGAAGCTGTGGGCTCGATGGGCGATGACACGCCGATGCCGGTGCTGTCGAAGAAAGTCCGCTCTCTCTTCGACTATTTCCGCCAACAGTTCGCGCAAGTGACCAATCCGCCGATCGACTCTCTGCGCGAGAGCATCGTCATGTCGCTGCAAACGCAGATCGGTCCCGAATGCAACATCTTCGTACCGGCCCAGCAGCACGCGGAACAAATCGTATTGAGTTCCCCCGTGCTGTCGCAGCGCAAGCTCCGCCAGATCATGGGTCTGCAGGAGTCGGGCGTGCCGCACGAGTTCATCGACCTGCAATTCGACGCCGGGCTCGAACTCAAGGCCGCAATCCGCGCGGTCTGCGATCAGGCGGAGGCGGCGGTGCGCGCCGGCAAGCTCGTCCTGCTGCTGTCGGATCGATACCTCGTCAAGGGCAAGATCCCCATTCACGCCCTGCTCGCCACCGGAGCCGTGCATCACCGCCTGGTCAAAACGGGTTTGCGCTGCAAGTGCAATCTGCTGGTTGAGACCGGCACGGCGCGCGATGCGCATCATTTCGCCTGTCTCATCGGCTACGGCGCCACCGCGGTGTATCCGTACCTGGCGTATCAGACCTTGTTCGATCTGTTGCGCAAGGGTGCGCTGAAGATGGACGCCATCGAGCGGCAGGAGATCGGCCGAAGCTACCGGCGCGGCATTCGCAAGGGATTGTTCAAGATCATGTCCAAGATGGGGATCTCGACCATCGCGAGCTACCGCAGCGCGCAATTGTTCGAGATCGTGGGTCTCGGCGACGAGGTGGTCTCCTTGTGCTTCGAAGGCTCGGAGAGCCGCATTCAGGGCGCGAACTTCGACGACTTGAAAGCCGACGCCGAACACCTGGCGAAGCGTGCCTGGGATCGGACGGAAAGCGTCAGCCAGGGAGGCTTGCTCAAGTACATGCACGGCGGCGAGTACCACATGTACAACCCGGACGTGATTGCCCTGCTGCAATCGGCGGTGATGTCCGGAAACTATGCACAGTATCGGCAGTTCGCCGACCTCGTCAACGAGCGGCCCGTCTCCTGCATCCGCGACCTATTGAAGTTGAACTCACCGAAGCCCGCCATTCCGCTCGGCGAGGTGGAACCGGTCTCCGCGATCCTGGCGCGCTTCGACAGCGCCGGCATGTCCCTGGGTGCTCTGTCGCCCGAAGCACACGAGGCGCTGGCGATCGCGATGAACCGGCTGGGCGCGCGCTCGAATTCCGGTGAAGGCGGCGAGGACCCGGTGCGCTACCACACCGAGAAGAATTCCAAGATCAAACAGGTCGCGTCCGGCCGCTTCGGCGTGACACCCGAATACCTGATCAACGCCGAAGTGCTGCAGATCAAGATCGCCCAGGGCGCGAAGCCCGGCGAGGGCGGTCAGCTGCCCGGCCACAAGGTGAACGACATGATCGCGCGGCTGCGCTTTGCGCGGCCGGGAGTCGGCCTCATCTCGCCCCCGCCACACCACGACATCTACTCCATCGAGGATCTCGCGCAGCTGATCTTCGACTTGAAGCAGGTCAACCCGCGCGCGCTGGTGTCGGTCAAGCTGGTTGCAGAGCCCGGGGTCGGCACCGTCGCCGCGGGCGTCGCCAAGGCGTATGCCGATCTCATCACCATCTCGGGCTACGACGGCGGCACCGGTGCGAGTCCGCTGTCGTCCATCAAATACGCCGGCACCCCCTGGGAACTCGGTCTGGCCGAGACCCACCAGACGCTGCGCGCCAATGA
The DNA here is from genome assembly GCA_963843295.1 of uncultured Gammaproteobacteria bacterium. GTDB lineage: Bacteria > Pseudomonadota > Gammaproteobacteria > Steroidobacterales > Steroidobacteraceae > Bog-1198. The sequence continues at coordinate 219,062 of CAWJJP010000014.1, forward strand.
ATTGCGCCATCGAGTGCGACTACAAACCGATGGGGGCTTGAAGACCGGCCTCGATGTGATCAAGGCGGCGCTCATCGGCGCGGAGAGCTTCGGCTTCGGCACCGCCCCGATGGTCGCGCTGGGGTGCAAGTATTTGCGCATCTGTCACCTCAACAATTGCGCAACCGGGGTGGCCACCCAGCACAATGTGCTGCGTACAAAGTACTTCATCGGCCTGCCGGACATGGTGATGAACTACTTCAAATTCGTGGCCGAGGAATGCCGCGAGATCATGGCGGGGATCGGCGTGCGCACGCTCGCGGAGCTGATCGGCCACACCGAACTTCTCGAGATCCTGCCGGGCGAGACACCGAAGCAGCGCAAGCTCGACCTGCGTCCGGTGCTCGCCAACTCCGCGCTGGTATCGGACAAACCGCAATATTGCATCGACCCGCGCAATGAGCCGTCCGATGAGGCCGCCCTCGGGGAGCGCATGCTGCGCGACATGCACGAGGCCATTGCCAGCAAGACAGGCGGCGCCTTCTCCTACCAGGTGAGCAATTTTCACCGCTCGATCGGCGCGCGCGTCTCCGGCGAAATTGCCAAGCGCTGGGGAAACACCGGCATGAGCGCGGCGCCGCTGGTGGTCAGCCTGAAGGGTACCGCGGGCCAAAGCTTCGGCGTCTGGAATGCGGGAGGGCTGCACTTGCATCTGGAGGGTGAAGCGAACGATTACGTCGGCAAGGGCATGGCGGCGGGGAAGATCGTGTTGAAGCCGCACACGCACTCGAGCTTTACGGCGCGCGAGACGGTGATCATGGGGAACACCTGCCTGTACGGCGCGACGGGCGGCGAACTGTATGCGGCCGGCACCGCTGGAGAGCGCTTTGCAGTGCGCAACTCCGGCGCCCTGGCGGTCGTCGAAGGCGCGGGTGACCACTGCTGCGAGTATATGACGGGTGGGGTTGTTTGCGTGCTCGGGCGCACGGGAGTGAATTTCGGCGCCGGGTTCACCGGCGGGTTTGCCTACGTGCTCGACATGGAGCGGGACTTCGTCGACCGCTACAACCACGAATTGATCGACATTCACCGCGTGTCGCCGGAAGGCATGGGAACCCACGTGCAGCATCTGCGGGGACTCATCGAACAGCACGTCGACGCCACCGGCAGTGTTTGGGGAATGCAGTTGCTCAATGACTTTCGCACCTACATCGGCAGATTCTGGGTGGTGAAGCCCAAAGCGGCGGCAATCGACTCACTGCTGGTCAATCTGCGCCGCGCAGCGTAGCGATCTCGTTCGACCGTATCCCCATGGCCGACAAGTACCTGCAATTCCTGGACGTCCCGCGCCGCGAGCCGGAAAAACTCGCCGTCGAGCTGCGTGTCCAGCAATTTCGCGAGATCTATTCGCAGTATAGCGCCGAGTCGGCCTCCGCCCAGGCCGGCCGCTGCCTGTCGTGTGGCAATCCCTTCTGCGAGTGGAAATGCCCGGTTCACAACTACATTCCCAATTGGCTGGCGCTGGTCAACGAGGGAAAACTGTTCGAGGCGGCGGAGCTTTCCCATCAAACCAACTCGCTGCCCGAGATGTGCGGGCGCATTTGCCCGCAGGATCGGCTTTGCGAGGGCGCCTGCACGCTCAACGACGGCCTCGGCGCCGTCAGCATCGGCGCCATCGAAAAGTACATCACGGACGAAGCGTTCAAGCTGGGATGGAAGCCCGATCTGTCGAACGTCGTGCGCACGGACAAGCGCGTTGCGGTCGTCGGCGCGGGCCCCGCGGGCCTCGCGTGTGCCGATGTCCTGGCGCGCAACGGCATCACGCCCGTTGTCTTCGATCGCTATTCCAAGATCGGCGGATTGCTCACCTTCGGCATACCGCCGTTCAAGCTCGAAAAGGACGTGGTGGAGCGGCGCCGCGAAATCATGGAAGGCATGGGGGTGGAATTTCGCTTGAATCGGGAGGTCGGACGCGACGTCGCGTTCGGCGAGATCATGGAAGAGTTCGATGCCGTATTTCTCGGCATGGGCACCTATCGGTATGTCAAGGGTGGGTTCAGCGGCGAGGACTTAGCGGGGGTATACGAAGCGCTGCCCTATTTGATTTCGAACATCAACCGCGAACTGAAGATCGGCAATGGCGGCTCGGAATTCATCGACCTGCGCGACAAGCATGTGGTCGTGCTCGGCGGCGGGGACACCGGGATGGATTGCAACCGCACCGCCATTCGGCAGGGTGCGGCGAGCGTCACCTGCACCTACCGGCGGGACGAAGAGAACATGCCGGGTTCGCGGCGCGACTACAAGAACAGCAGGGAGGAAGGAGTCACGTTCCTGTTCAATCGGCAGCCGATTGAAATCGTCGGCGCCGACCGCGTGCAGGGTGTGAAGCTGGTGCAAACACGCCTCGGGCCGCCTGACCTGCGCGGCCGGCGGGTTCCCGAAGTCATTCCGGACAGCGAGGAAACCATCGCTGCGGACGCGGTGATCATCGCGTTCGGCTTTCTGCCGAGCCCGCCCCATTGGTTCGACGAACAGCGAATCGCGCTGCACGGCAACGGCCGGGTGCGCGTCACCGGATCGCTGGCCGGGTTGTCCCCGGAATCTCAGCTGCCGGGCCGCCGGCCGCCGGATGGCCTGCCCGCGGAACGCCGGCCCCTCAAGTTTCAGACCACCAATCCCAAGGTGTTCGCCGGCGGCGACATGGTGCGAGGATCGGATCTCGTGGTGACCGCGGTGTTCGAAGGGCGCGAGGCGGCGCAGGGGATCGTGCGATATCTGGGCGTGAGCGCGGCGGAGGATTAAGGACACCGCCTTTGGCGGCGCCGCCGTTGGCGGCGGGTCAGCGCGCACCGCGGCTCCGATATTGACGTCCGAAAATGGCGAGTATCCATCGTCCAGTTTGGTTAGTCTGGCGCCATGGAGTTGAACCCGGAAGCTTGTTTTCGTGCGGTACGCGCCCGCGATCGCCGCTTCGACGGTCGCTTTTTCACGGCGGTCGCATCGACCGGCATTTATTGCCGCCCGGTCTGTCCCGTGCGCCCACCGAAGCGGGAAAACATGCGCTTTTTCCCGAGCGCCGCCGCGGCGGAGGGGGCGGGCTACCGGCCATGTCTGCGCTGCCGTCCCGAGCGGGCGCCCGGCCTTGCGACCGTTGATGCCTCGAGCCGCCTCATCGGCGCCGCCATTGCCGGTATCGAGGAGCATGCGCTCTCCAATGCCAGGGTCACCGATCTTGCGGCCTCGCTGGGCATCAGCGATCGGCATCTGCGGCGCGTAACGGAGGCCGAGCTCGGTGTGTCGCCGATTGAACTGGCACAGACGCAGCGGCTGCTGCTTGCGAAACGCCTGCTGAGCGACACCTCGCTCAAGCTGACCGATATCGCATATGCCAGCGGCTTCGGCAGTCTGCGGCGCTTCAATGCGTTGTTCAAATCCCGCTATGGGCTCTCGCCGCGCTCCCTGCGCGGGCGTCCCGACAAGGCGGGCAGCCTGCGCTGTCAGCTCGAATTCCGTCCGCCACTGGCATGGCAGAGCTTGCTCACGTATTTGCGGCTGCGCTCAATCCCCGGGGTTGAGTGGGTGGACGCCACGCACTACCGCCGCACCGTCGCGATCAATGACGCGCGGGGCTGGATCGCTGTCTCGATGGCGCCGAGCGGCATTGCGCTCGACGTCGAAATGTCGCCGTCGCTCGCTCCAGTGATCGGGGCGGTGATCACACGAGTGAAGAATCTGTTCGATCTCGGCGCGGCGCCGGATGCGGTGAGCTTGCTGTTGGAGCAGGACCCCATGCTCGTCGAAGTGGTGCGCCGCTTGCCGGGGCTGCGCGTGCCGGGCGCGTTCGATGGCTTCGAGCTCGCGGTGCGCGCCGTGCTCGGCCAGCAGGTCTCCGTCAGGGCCGCCACCACGATGGTAGGACGTTGGGCGCACGCGTTCGGTGTGGCCATCGCGACGCCATTCGCGGAACTCACTCGCCTTGCGCCCGGCGCCGATCGAATGCTGGCCGTGGGAGGGGATGAAATCAGCGCGCTCGGCGTGGTCGGCAGCCGCGCGCGCTGCCTGGTGGCGCTCGCGGAAGCGGTGAAGGAGCGCCGGGTGGTGCTGGCCTATGTTGCGAATGTCGAGGAGCAGATTGATCGCCTCATGCAGCTGCCGGGCATCGGGCCGTGGACGGCGCAGTACATCGCCATGCGCGCCTTGCATTGGCCCGACGCCTTTCCCAGCGGCGATCTCGTGCTCCTCAAGGCCGCCAAGGTCGATAAAAAGCAGCTACAGACGCGCGCGGAGGCCTGGCGCCCCTGGCGGGCGTATGCCGCGCATTACTTATGGCAATCAATAGGAGTGGTCCCATGATTCACTTTACCTACACCGACAGCCCCATCGGCCGGCTGCTGCTCACCTGCGATGGCGAGGCGTTGACCGGATTGTTCATGGACGTCCCCAGCCGGCCGCCGCGAGATCTGCACCAGTGGGTGGAAGATGCGAACGCATCTCCGCTGCCGCGGGCCGTGCTGCAGCTGCGGGAATATTTCGCCGGGACTCGCCGCGAGTTCGACTTGCCGCTGCGCATGCAGGGCACGGATTTTCAGCGGCGCGTGTGGCGAAGCCTGACCGAGATCCGCTACGGCGAGACATGGAGCTACGGCCAATTGGCCAGGCGCATCGACAATCCGAATGCCTCGCGTGCCGTCGGATTGGCGAACGGCAGCAATCCCATCGCGATCGTCGTGCCGTGTCATCGCGTGATCGGGGCCGACGGGTCGCTCACCGGATTCGGCGGTGGGATCGAGCGTAAGCGCTGGTTGTTGGCCCACGAGGGGCTGCACTAGCGCCGGACGTGCCCCGCCGGAATCAGTACGATGTAGGCGGCGGCGCCGGCCGCCGCGAACACGGCGCCGAAGATGAACACCGAAGCATGTCCAACCCGATCCCAGAGCCGGCCCGCGACGAGACTCGCCACCATTCCGGACAAGCCGATCGTGGTGCTGTACCAGCCGATCGCGCTGGCATGGAGCGAGGCTCCCACGTAGTCGCTCGCCAGACTCTTGCCGACCGCGCGAAAGACTCCCTGATAGACCCCGTAGCACACGAAGAGCACGCCGATGAAAGCGGCGTTTCGGGTCAACGCAAAACCCAGGTAGGTCGCGAAGAAAACCGCGCTGCCGAGAATCATCAGGTTCTTTCTGCCGAAGCGGTCGGACAAAGAACCCGCCGGATAGGACACCAGCGCCGCCACCAGGTTGAAGGTCGCATAGATCAGAATGGTCGCCGTCAACGAGGCGCCGATCTCCCTCGTTTGCAAGATCAAAAAGGCGTTGCTCGAATTACCCAGCCCAAAAACAGCGGTCGCCGCGAGATAGTTCCGGTAGGGGCGCGGAAATTCCCGCAGGCCGATGCGAATCCCAGATTTCTCGCTCCTCTGCACCCGCGGCTCACGCACGAGCAGCACCATGACGAAGGCGAGCAGGCCTGGAATGACGGCAAGGTAGAAGATCGAGCGCAGCGGCAGGTGCAGAACGGTGAGCAACAAGAGCGCGAGCAGCGGCCCCAGGAATGCGCCCACGTTGTCGCCTGCTCCTTCGAGGCCAAAAGCTCTGCCCCGGTCGGCGTCGTCGACGGAGGAGGCGATCAGCGCATCGCGCGGCGCGGAGCGCGTGCCGGCGCCGAACCGATCGAGGAAGCGCCCGCCGAGCGCGCCCTGCCAAACGGTGGCGACACCCATGAGCGGCTTGCCGAGCGCAGCCAGCAGGTATCCGAGCAGCGCGATGGATTTGCGTCGCTGCAGCCTGTCCGATAGCGAGCCCGATAACCCCTGAGTGATGTTCTGAGCGGCGCCTGCAACGCCCTCGACCAGGCCTACGGCGCTGCCGCCGGCGGAGAGCGTCTGTGTGAGAAAGATCGGCAGGATCGGCACGATCATCTCGGTGGAGACATCCGCGAACAGGCTCGACAAGGCCAGCAGAAAAACGTTGCGTGAGAGGCCGCCGAAATACCGATTCGCAGATGACGATGCCACGGTGCCGGCCGCTCAGCGGGTCATTGCCAGCCGCGCCCATTCGTCGATCTTCACACGCGCGACGATCGGTGCCTCGCCGCGCCCGTCGGGGCGCAGGATCAACGCTTCGCCCTCGGCGAGGCCCTTCACGGCTTCCGGGTAGGCTTCCACGATGTTGGGATAGTGCGTGACGATGACCGTGTTTTTGCCGGCGGGCGGCGTCTCGCCGACTTTTGCCTTGAGCCACGATGCACGCGTGCCGCTCTTGTCCTGCACCATGCCTGAGCCGTCCTTGCCGAGTTCCGGCGCCGTCACCGGCCGGCCCAACCCCGCGAGTCTCACGGTCTCGAGGGCCCGATACGTGGGGCTGGACAGCACTTCGCCGATTGGTATGTGCAGCCGCCGCAGCGCCTCTCCCATGGCGCGCGCCGTGACCATCCCCTCAGCGTCGAGCTGGCGTTCCTGACGGATGTTATCCGCATTCGCCTGCGCCGCTTCGGGCGGCTTGCCGGGCGAACTCGCATGACGCATGAGGATCACGTAGCCGCCGCCCTGAAGCGCCAGGAGCAGATCGGGTCCGGAGAGCGAGCTCCCCGGCGGTGGCGAATCCGCCGGCACCGCTGCAGCGGCGAGCAGCGCGAACAGGACGCAACTCGAGCGCATGGCGGTACGGCGCGAAGCAGGGTATTTCACGGCTGGCTCCAATTGAGGCTCCATATTAACCGTGCGACCCGATCAAATCAGCGGCAAGGTCACCGTGAAAATCGCGCCGCCGCTGTCGGGGCGGTTGGCCGCGAGCGCATTACCGCCGTGAAATTCGGCGATGAGCCGCACGATGTAAAGTCCCAGGCCGAAGTGCGGCTTGCCGTCCTGGTCCTGGCGGTGTTCGAATAGGGACTCGAACAGCCGCTCGAGGAGGGCGCTCGGGATCGGCGGTCCGTCGTTGACCACCGCGAGCTCGTAGCGGCTTCCCGCGCGTGTGAGGCGTACGGTGACCGTGCCCTTCGCCGGGCAAAAATCGACGGCATTCTCGATCAGCTTGTCGAGCATCTGAACGATCAAGTCCGGTGCGCCGCGCATGAAGCAGGCATCGGGCGGCGTTTCGAGCTCGATGCGCGTCCCGGGAAAGGCATCGCGGTAACCCGCCACGGCCGAATGAAGCAATTCCCTGAGATCGAAATTCACGCGTTCGGCCTGCTTGATGCTTTCCTCGACGCGGGCGGCCGCGCCGAGCGCGCTCAGGATGGACTGCAGCCGCGAGACTCCCTCGCGTGCGCGATTGACGTAGCCGCGCTGGTCCGCGCGCACGCCCTCGGATTCCAGGTTGTCGAGCGAGGAGCGCACGATGGTCAGGGGCGTTCGCAGCTCGTGCGAGAGCTTGCCGCCGAGGGTGCGCAAATACAGCGTGTGCTCGTTGAGTCGTGCCAACAGACGCTCGAACCCACGCGATAGAGCGCCGATTTCATCGGCGCGCGCGGATTCCGGCATGTCGAGCCGGATTCGACCGTCCGGACCGAGGGCGGAATCCGCGGCGGCGCCGAGCCTCCCGATGCGCACGCTGATCCACGTGGCGACGCCAAAAGCGACGGCGACGGCGAGCGCGCTCGCGAGCAACGTGAGATTGAAGAGGTGCGTCAAGGCGTGATCGCGCAAGTCCAACAACTCATCGCCCGCCTGCTCGAGCACCACGGCGCCGCGAATCCGGCCCCCGACCGTGATCGGAGCGGCCGCCGACAGCAGCACCTCTCGTTGGCCGCCACTGCGCAGCCACTCCGCCGCCGTCGATCCGGCGAGTGCGGCGGCGACGCTTTTTCCCGTGAGCCGGTCGGGCAACGAGACCTTGAGCGGCCACTGGGAGCTCTCAACGGTGAGGAAATAGCGGTACCAGGAGCCGTTGGTCACCGCTTCCTCGCCGGGCGCGTTCGAACCGAGCGCGCCCGCCGCGCCGAGCTTCAGGGCATTCGAATCGACTACGGTGGCGCGTGTGCCCGGCCTGATGAAAGTTTCGAGCAGCTCGTTCAAGCCCGGCGTCGTCGTGAACAGCCTGCCGCCGCGCATCGATTCGGCTCCCATGAACCCGGACACGCCGCCACTGCCGTCCCGCACTTCCAACCAGAGACGCGATCCCACCATGCTCAACGGCAGGCGGGCTTCCAGGTGATAGCCGCGGGTGGTCTGCAGCCAAAAAGCTTGAACACGCGGTTCGCTTGCCGCCCGATCGATGCCGTCATCGCCCTTGATGACGGATTGCGCCTGGATGAGGCCGGGCGCGCCGGTCGCAAAGAAGTGGGATTCCAGTGTCCCATCGGGCCTTTGCAGCGTGAGATCGACACGGTCGAAGCGGTCGTGTTCGGGATGGACGTCGGGCGGCTCGGCGACGAACGTCGGATCATCGACTTCGAGGTACAGGAACAGGTAGCGGTCGGTAATGCCGGCGAGGAGACGGGCCGGATGCGCGGCGGCACTCGGCAGCGGCTGGGGATCCGCCGCCAGATTCCAATCTTCGCGATAGCCATCGAGCAGCGGCTGGTTCCGCAGCGGATAGACGTAGAGATCCGCCTGATTTGCCTCGAACGGGCCGCTGTCTTCCTCGCGAAACACCCGCGCGGGCTCGGCCGACAAGGCCTGCGCAATGGTATCGGCGCTCGCGCCGAGGGCATTTTCTTGCGACGCACGCAACGCTGTCTCGAGCTCGCGCGCATATTGGCAGCCGGCCCACGGCAGCACCAGAGTGGTGAGCGCGACGATCAGCAGTTGCAGGCGGATGCTCACTCGATCCAGCGGTAACCCATGCCGTACACCGTTTGGATGGCGTCGAAATCGGCGTCCAGAGCCAAGAACTTACGCCTCACCCGCTTGATGTGCGAGGTGATGGTGCTGTCGTCCAGCACCACGTTGGCAGCGTCCATCAATTGCTGCCGATTCTTGACATGTCCTGGATTGCGCGCGAGCGCGAACACGATCCAAAATTCCGTCAACGACAGCGTCACGGGCGCGCCATTCCATGTGGTCTGCATCTTCTCACCGTCGAGCGCGAGCGCCCCGCGTTTCAAAATCTCGGCTGAGTTCCCGGGCCGGCGCAGTGCATCGATGCGCCGAAAGAGCGCCGCCACTCGCGCCGCCAGATGCGGCAAGCTCACGTCCTTGGTCAGGAAGTCATCCGCACCAAGGCGCAAGCCCGATACCGCATCCAGTTCGCTGTCACGCGCAGTGAGGAAGATGATGGGCAGCTCCGCCGAGAGCGCCCGAAGATCGCGGCACAGGTCAAAGCCGCCTTCGGCCTCATCCTCGAGCGAGATGTCGATGATGGCAAGATCCGGCAGGTGGGTGGTGAAGGCCTGCATGGCGGATTTGCGGTCGCCAAAAGTTTTGACCACATAGCCGTGGCGGGCGAGAGCTGCCGCGTAGTTGTCCCGCAAGGCGGGCTCGTCCTCGACGATCGCGATGTGCTTCTTCATGGCGCGATCATAGCTCAGTCGCGAAGGGCTCAAGCCGGCTCGGATCTCGAGGCGGACGATTGCCACTATTGGTCAGATTTCGCCTGCCGTCGGCCGCTTTTCGGGCCGTCGGGCGCGCGATTCGGAGCCGACACTGCAACTCGTACCCGCCCCCCGGGTACTCAGCACCGAGGGCGATGCCATGCAAGAATTTATCCTGTCTCGCAAATACGTGGCGCCGGGCGGCTTCTGGGCGGCGCAGCGCCGTGAGGCATCCCTCAATTGGCTGGCGCTTGGATTGCTGCTCGCCGCGTGGAACAGCGCCGACAACGATGCGAGTCCGACCGCACGCCGGCCCGAGAGACTTCGTGGCTATTCGTGTGTCTCCGTGCGTGCGGTCACAAAAACGTCAACGTACTGTAAAGCGGGAAACCTCTAATCAGAGGAATGCCCGCACAGCAGCCGACTAGAAGCATCCTCATCGTTGATACGGACCCGGCCGCAGTCGAGCCTCTCTGTCATGAACTGCGCGCCGCCGGATTTTCGGTGAATACCGTCACTGACCCGCTCGCCGCGGCAGCGGTGGTGGTCAAAGAGCCTCCGCATCTGGTGATTGCCGATTGGATCATGCCCGGGTTCGCCGAGCTCGAATTCATTCAGCGCGTGCGCGATGCGCAAGCCACTCACCCGATCAGGCTGATCATCCTGTCAAACCTGTCGGGTGAGCAAGACATCGTGACCGGACTCAATCTCGGCGCCGACGACTATATCGCCAAGCCGTTTTCCCTGCGCGAGGTGCTGGCGCGAGTAGCGGCCGTCCTGCGTTCCTACCGTCCCGAATCGCCGACGGCGTCGCTCAGCTGCGATGATCTCGTACTGGACGCCGTGACCAATCGGGTGACGGTCGGCGGCGAACTCGTCCACTTGCGCCGCGCCGAATATCGTCTGCTGGCGTTTTTGATGTCGCACGCGGGCCAATCGTTCAATCGGACCCAACTGCTTGCGCAAGTGTGGGGGGGCGAGAGTGCGGTGGTTGAACGAACCGTCGACGTGAACGTGCAGCGCCTTAGAAAAATCCTAAACAAGTCCGGGCGTCAGACCTACATTCAAACGGTACGCGGATTCGGTTACCGCTTCGCGTCGCCGGGTAAAATGGGCAGCGGTTCACGCTTTTAGTGTTTCACGCGATGTTTCACGCGCAAGTTCTTTCCCTGTAAAGAATTCTTCTTCCGAGGGTCACGTATTCGTCATGAAAAATGGCGAATGTAGCATCCGACATGGAAGGCGTGAGGAAAGTACATGCTTGAGCGCAGTGCCCCACCGCCGCTGCGGTTGCGATCGGTGTTCATCTCAGACATTCATCTGGGCTTCAAGGGCTGCAGTGCGGACTTACTGCTCGATTACCTGCACCACGTCGAGATGGATTACCTGTTTCTGGTCGGTGACATCATCGACGTCTGGAGCATGAAAAGGAGCATGTTCTGGCCGCAGCCGCACAATAACGTGGTGCGCACGATATTGGGCAAGGCCAAGCGCGGAACCAAGGTCATTTTCATCCCGGGCAATCACGATGAAATGTTTCGCGACTTCGACGGTGCCGTGTTCGGCAATCTGGAAATCCATCGTGAATATATCCATGAGGGCGCCGATGGCCGGCGCATGCTCGTACTGCATGGCGACGAATTCGACAGCGTGGTGAAGTGCAGTCCGTGGCTGGCCAGATTGGGCAGCAACATCTACGACGTCCTGCTCGCTGCCAACCCCTATATCAACTGGGTACGGCGGCTGTTCAAGCTGCCCCATTGGTCGCTGTCAGCCTATCTGAAGAACAAGGCCAAGACCGCGGTTCAGTACATCGGCAGCTTTGAGGAGGCCGTGGCGCAAGCGGCGCGCAAGCGCGGCGTCGATACAGTGGTCTGCGGGCACATACATCGCGCCGAGTTGCGGGACATCAACGGCCTGCTCTACTGCAACGACGGGGATTGGGTCGAAAGCTGCACCTCGCTGGTCGAAGACATGAACGGTCAGCTGCGCTTGATCGACTGGCCGAAGTTGCGCGAGCAGATCATCGTCGAGCCGGCCGCACTGCCCGTCGGACAAGCCGCATGACGGTCAGGTTCTCGCCATGAGCGACAGAGTCGAGATGTGGAGCCGGCCCTGGCACGCGCTGCAGCGCAGCCTCGCGGCACAACTCGCCACCGAACCTGCGGCCGGCACAATCGCCCATCGCAGCTCGCCGGAACCGCGCGTTCCGTTCGTTCCGGCCGCCAACTGGCTGCTGCGCGCGCAAGGTGCGGCTGCGCGACTGGCAGCGCCACTGGACCTGGCACTCGCGCCGCGATCGCCGAGCTCCGCGACCCCCTGACGGGCCTGGACGAATTCGCCCGGATGAGCATACTCGTCCGATGAGGTGCAGTTATCATCCAGGCTACCAGGTGCCGCTGCCTGCCGGTCATCCGTTCCCGATCAGCAAATATCCGCTGCTCGCGCAGCAACTCCTGGCCGAGGGCGTGCTGATGGACGCCGACATTCTCCAGCCCGGGGAGATCGACATCGAGACACTGGAACTCGTGCACACTCATGAGTACCTCGACAAGCTGCGGACCTCGAGGCTGTCGACTGCGGAACAGCGCCGGCTCGGTCTGCCATGGTCGCCAGCCCTTTGGCAACGCTCTCGACTGGCAGCGGCGGGAACCTTGCTGGCCGCCCGAGCGGCGCTATCGGATGGTCTGGCCGGCAATCTGGCAGGCGGTACACATCACGCTTTCGCCGGCCACGGCGAGGGATTTTGCGTGCTCAACGACGTGGCGGTTGGCATTTCCAAGCTGCGGGCGGAAGGTACCATCGAGCGCGCGGCGGTCATCGATCTCGATGTGCACCAGGGCAACGGCACGGCGGCAATCTTCGAGACAATCGAGGAAGTGTTCACCTTTTCGATGCACGGGGAGAGAAATTATCCGCTCGCAAAAATGCGCTCCAGTCTGGACGTGCCGCTGCGGGACGGCGTGCGCGATGCCGAATACCTCGAGACCTTGCAGCGGAATCTGCCCTCGGTATTGGAGCGCTCGGAGCCGGACATCGCCTTTTTTCTTGCCGGTGTCGACGTGGCCGCCGGCGATCGCTACGGCAAACTCGAGCTCACCGAGGAGGGGATTCGATGCCGCGAGCGCATGGTCATCGATGCGGTACGCAGGCGTGGAGTGCCGCTGGTGATCGTGCTGGCGGGCGGCTATGCGGCGACTCGTGCGCGCACCGCGGAACTGCACGCCCACGCATTTCGCGAAGCGGCGGCGTATGAGCGGCGCGCTCGGAGCGGGAGCCACTGAACTCCGAGAGCCGCGCAGTCCGCTCCGAAAGCGGCTGCTTCGCTAGAATCGAATTCCGAGCCGCCGATAGGCATCGGCCAAGAGCCAAAGCGGCCCGATCAACAAGAACTGAATATCCTTGAAGAAGGACGGCCGCCTGCCCTCCACCGCGTGTCCGACGAACTGTCCGATCCATGCAAGCACGAACAGCGCAACGCAGATGCTCCACAGCGGTAGCGGCGCGTAGTGCTGCACCTGATCGATCGACCAGAGCATCACGAGCAGGACCGGCAGCGCACCCAGCGCGAGGGGCAGGGAGAGAAACGCGTAGTATGCAAGTGCGGCGAGCACGCCAAGGGTGCCCCAGTTGGCGGCGGGAATCGCACTCCGTACCGCCATCGGGAACGGCAGGCACCATAGCAAACCGATGACGCACCACACGATCGCCGGCACGCAGATCCAATGCAGCAGCTTATTGGCGGGATTGCGGTGGCTGATCCCGTAGTCGTCGAGCCATTCGGCGGCGGTGCGCATGGCTCATCGCCCGTAACGCGCGGTGCTGCCCGTAACACGCGGCGCGCGCGGGCCAGCGGCAGCGGCTCTACGCCGCCGCCATCAGCCCCTTGAGCTTGTTGATTGCATTCGACTCGACCTGCCGCACGCGTTCGGCGGAAATGCCGTATTCGTCCGCGAGCTCGTGGAGAGTCGCCTTGTTGTCGGTCATCCAGCGCCGCTTCAAGATACTGCGGCTGCGCTCATCGAGCTTCTCGAGCGCGATCGTCAGCCGGTCACTGGAGTCCTCGTCCCACTCCTCGCGCTCCACCTCGAGAGCCGGGTCGGCGTTGCTGGCCGGCAGGTACATCGCCGGCGAGTAATTCTCTTCTTCATCGCTCTCCGGCGCGGGATCGAAGGACATATCGCGTGCCGAGAGCCGCTGCTCCATTTCGCGAACGTCGCTCACTTCGACGCCCAAATCACGCGCCACAGCGCGGGTTTCCTCTTCCGACAGCCACGCCAGATTCTTCTTCATCCGGCGCAGATTGAAGAACAGCTTCCGCTGCGACTTGGTGGTCGCGACCTTCACCAGCCGCCAATTGCGCAGCACGTATTCGTGAATTTCGGCGCGAATCCAATGCACCGCGAAGGACACCAAACGCACTCCGACGCCGGGATCGAATCGCTTCACGGCCTTCATCAGGCCCACATTTCCTTCTTGCACCAAATCGCCCATCGGCAGGCCATAACCCAGATAACCGCGCGCGATGTGCACGACGAAGCGCAGGTGCGAGAGCACCAATTGTCGAGCAGCATCCAAGTCCGACTCATTGCGAAAGCGGGTGGCGAGCGCCACTTCGTCTTCCTTCGAGAGGACTGGAATCTGCGAAACCCGATCGATATACGCATCGAGGCTCCCCACGGGGCCTGCTAATACCAACCCGGTTTGTTTGGGGATCAAAGCGGAAGCCATCTAAAACCTCCTGGTGAAATTATGAGTGCGATAATAGCACTCCTAACGTTAGAGTGCTAACGAACCAGAGAGTTCACGCGACGCAAAAACATCAGATAAGACATGGAGTTAGCCAGGTTCGACGGCCCGGATATGTCGCGTCGCAGCAAGCCAGGAACCGATCCAGCTCAGGGCCACGGCGAGCGCCAGAATGCCGAGAGCCGGGCCGAGCGAAAGGCCCCGCGGACGAAACTCACTGCCGTACAAACCAGCCAGGTGCTCGATCGGTCTGGCAAGCACTGCGAGGGCGATTCCCACCACGGCCAACGCCCCCAAGCCGCCGCCAAGTCCATACCAAACACCGCTGTATAAGAACGGCCGGCGCGCAAATCGGTCGGTCGCCCCTACCAATTTCATGACCTCGATTTCGGCTCGGCGGTTCAATATATCGAGGCGAATGGTATTGCCGACGATGACGACAACCCCGAGGCCGAGAAGGGCTCCCGTGAGCCAGACGAAGCGCCGCAGCACTTCCAGCATGGCATTCAGGCGCTCGACCCATTCGGTGTCGAGCTGCACCGCCTCCACATCGGCAAGGGCCGCAATGCGCGTCCTCAAGGCCGCCGTGCCCTCGGGAGTGCTCGCCGCCGGAGTCGGGGTGACCACCAAGGTGTTCGGCAAGGGGTTGTCGGTGAGAGCATCGAGAGCCCTTCCGAAGCCGGACACGGTGCGAAACTCCGCCAGCGCCTGCTCGGCGGTCATGATGTGGACGTCGGCCACATCCTCGCGGGCTCGCAGTTGCTTCGCCAATGCCCTGGCCCGTTCGATACCGGCCTTCATGTCGAGGTAGACCGACAAGTCGAACGCTTGATTCCAATGAGCCGTGGCTGAGCGCGTGTTTTGCAGCAGAACATTCAGGAACAGCGGCAGGGCGAGCGCGAGGGCGACCACGGCCATGGTCATTCCGGTGGCGACCGGCTGCTGCACGATGCGTCCGAGGGAACCCACCAGCGTTTGAGCATGCCGGGCGAGCCACGCTCGAATCGCTTCACGCAACGTCAAGCGGCCACCCGCCCGTCCTCGAGCACGATGCGTCGTGCGTCGAAGCGATCGATCAGGTGCACATCATGAGTGGCGATGACGACGGTAACGCCGACGTCATTGAAGCGCTTGAACAAGCGCATGACCTCCAGGGCGAGATCGGGGTCGAGATTTCCCGTCGGCTCATCCGCGATGAGCAGCTGAGGCCGAGCGACCACCGCGCGCGCGATGCCTACGCGCTGCTGCTCTCCGGTTGAAAGCTCCAGAGGGCGGCACTTCTCCTTCGACAGCAAGCCGACTTGATCGAGCGCCGCGCGGACGCGCTTGTCGATCTCGCGCTGCGGGATGCCGGCGATGATGAGCGGTAAAGAGACGTTGTCCGCCACCGTGCGATCGTGCAGCAATTTGTGATCCTGAAACACCACGCCGACCGAACGGCGAAATTGCGGAATGCCGCGCGACTTGATGGATGAGGTGCTGCGATTGTCGATGAAAACTTGACCGCGAGTCGGGCGCTCGATGAGCGCGATCAGCTTCAGGACGCTGCTCTTGCCGGCGCCGGAATGTCCGGTCAAAAACGCGAGCTCGCCCGCATCGACCGTGAATGACACCCCGGCCAACGCCTCGCGTCCGTTGGCGTAGCGCTTGTGCACCTGATCGAAGCGGATCACGCGGCTTCCGGCTCGTCCGCCGATTTCAGCAACGCCGACACGAATTCCCGGGCGTTGAATACACCGAAGTCCTCGGTCTCCTCCCCGACCCCCACGAAGCGGATGGGAATGTTCAATCGCTGCGCAATGGCGAGCACGACGCCGCCCTTGGCGGTGCCGTCGAGTTTGGTGACGACCAAGCCGGTGACGCCCAAGCCGTTGTTGAATTGTTCGGCTTGCGCCACGGCGTTTTGGCCGATCGTGCCGTCGAGCACCAGCAGCACCTCATGCGGCGCCGTGGGATCGAGCCTCGCGAGCACGCGTTTGATTTTCTTGAGCTCATCCATAAGGTGCGTTTGAGTGTGCAGCCGCCCGGCCGTGTCCGCAATCAAGACATCGATGTTGCGCGCGCGCGCTGCTTGCAGGGCGTCGAAAATTACCGCGGCCGGTTCCGCGCCGGATTGATTGGCGATTATCGGCACGCGGTTGCGCTCGGCCCAGACCTGCAGCTGTTCGCGCGCCGCCGCGCGAAAGGTATCTCCGGCACCGAGCATGACGCTGCGCCCTTCGGCAATCAGCCGGTGCGCCAATTTGCCGATGGTCGTGGTCTTGCCGGCGCCGTTGATACCGACCACCAGGATCACATAGGGTTTCACGCGAGGATCGATGACCAGCGCCTGCTCGACGGGCTTCAGAATCTCGACCATCGCCTCGCTCAGGGCTTTGAGCAATGCGTCGACGTCGTTGAGTTCCTTGCGCGCGACCCTGCGCTTCAGATCGTCGAGAATCCGTGTCGTCGCCTCCATGCCCACGTCGGCGGTAATGAGACGGGTCTCGAGGTCGTCCAGGATTTCGGCGTCGATCTTGCGGCCCGGCAGCAATTCCTTGATGTCTGTCGTCAACCACGCGGGCCCCACGTTCAACTTCGCGCGCAATCGCTTGAAGAAGCCGCGGACGCCGGGTTTGTCGGCTTCGTTCGTCATAAGCCGCAAAGCTTAGCAGAGGGGGTCACGGAGTTGAGTTTCCGAAACGAGGAGCTGCCACCGGGTATGATGAGCGTGTGAGCACCAAGCTCGACAAGCCGGCGCCGGGGAGCCGCAATTTCGTACGCATCATCGGCGGCGGTTGGCGCGGCCGGCGCGTGAGTTTTCCGGATTCCCCCGGGCTTCGCCCGACCCCCGATCGCGTCCGCGAGACGTTGTTCAACTGGCTGCAGAATTCCATCGTGGGCACCCGCTGCCTCGATTTGTTTGCCGGGTCGGGGGCGCTCGGCCTCGAGGCGCTGTCGCGCGGCGCCCGGCAGGTGGTGTTCGTCGAACAGGCGCAGGCGGCGGCGCGCGCTTTGCAAGGTGGGTTGCAGCGTCTGGGGGGCACGGCCAGGGCTCGCGTCATGGAACTTGGGGCGGCGCGATTTTTGCGCACTCCGCCCGATACGGCCGGCGGCCCCTTCGACCTCGTTTTCCTCGATCCGCCCTTCGGACGAAACGCGCTGGCGGAATATGTTCCCTTGCTCGACGGTGGCGGGTGGCTGGAGCCGGGTGGCCTGGTGTACCTCGAAAACGAACGGACGGCCGGGGTGCCCGATCTGCCCCCGCATTGGGAACTGCTCAAATCGAAGTCCGCCGGCGAGGTGGGTTATCATCTGGCGCGCGTCAGCACTCGGTCTTCAGGGCAATGAATAAAAGAAACGCGGTATATCCCGGTACATTCGATCCGATCACCAATGGCCACCACGACCTGGTACGGCGCGCAGCCAGCATTTTCGATCGCTTGGTGGTCGCAATAGCCGCCAACCCCAGCAAGGCACCGATGTTCTCGCTCGAAGAGCGCGTCGACATGGCGCGACGCGTATTGTCGGACGTCCACAATGTCGAGGTGAAGGGCTATGTCGGTCTCACCGTCGACTTCGCGCGGCAGAACGGGCTCGCTGTGATTGTGCGTGGTCTGCGCGCGGTATCGGACTTCGAATTCGAGTTTCAGTTGGCTAATATGAGCCGGCACCTCACTCCCGAGATCGAGTCCGTATTCATGACCCCGCAAGAGCAGTACACCTTCATCTCGTCGACCTTGGTACGGGAAATCGCCGTACTGGGCGGTAATGTCTCCGAGTTCGTGCATCCCATCGTGGAAATCGAACTGAAACGGCACCGCAAGCTTTGAGCCTTCCAATCGCAGCGCCGGCGCCCGCCGCGGCGGGGCGGATGAGCCGGGCGTTTGTCGCAGGGCTGATGGTGTTCCTCATTTGGACGCCGGCCCTCGCGTTCGGTCGCGACGCTCCCCCGGGGGCTACCGGCGCCATCCATGCACCCGCCACCCTTCCAGCGATCGCCCCTCACAAGGGAGCAATCGCCAGCGCGTATCCGCTGGCGAGCCGTGCGGGCCAGGAAGTGCTCGCGAAAGGCGGCAATGCATTCGATGCCGCGGTGGCGGTATCGGCGGCGCTCGCCGTGGTGGAACCGACGAGTTCCGGGGTCGGCGGCGGGGGATTTTACCTGCTTCATCGCCAAACCGACGGCTTCGAGACCATGCTCGACGCGCGCGAGAAGGCGCCCGCCGCTGCGACGCGCGACATGTACCTGGACAAGAGCGGCAATCCGATTGCCCGAGCCTCGATCGATGGCCCGCTGGCAGCGGCCATCCCCGGCGAGCCCGCGGCGTTCGACTATCTGGCCCGCAAGTTCGGCAAGCTGCCCTTGAAGGAGAGTCTTCTGCCCGCGATCCGGTTGGCGCGCGATGGCTTTCCGCTGTACGCGCGCCTGCAAGGAGCGATCCGCTACAAGCGCGAGCTCCTGCTGCGTTCGCCCGATGCGGCCAAGGTATTCCTGGCCCCAGATGGCGCCGTGCCCGATCTCGGCGCGCTCATCAAACAGCCCGACCTTGCGATGACGCT
The DNA here is from genome assembly GCA_963843295.1 of uncultured Gammaproteobacteria bacterium. Lineage (GTDB taxonomy): Bacteria > Pseudomonadota > Gammaproteobacteria > Steroidobacterales > Steroidobacteraceae > Bog-1198. The sequence goes on from CAWJJP010000014.1 coordinate 237,809, forward strand.
CGAGGCGATGGCCGCCCAGGGCGCAAAAGGCTTCTACGGTGGTCGCGTCGCCGAGGAGTTGGTGCGCGGTGTGCGCGCTGGCGGCGGTATTTGGACGCTGGCGGATCTCGCGGCCTATCGGGTGGTCGAGCGGAAGCCGCTCATCGGCGATTACCGCGGCGCGCGGATCGTTTCCGCCTCGCCGCCCTCATCGGGAGGCGTTGCGCTGTTGGACGCGCTCAATATTTTGGCGGGCTTCGATCTCGAGCGGGTCGACTCGGCCACCCGCAAGCACCTGGTGGTCGAAGCGATGCGCCGTGCCTATCGCGATCGCGCGGTATACCTGGGCGACCCGGATTTCGTGCAGATTCCGCTCGACCGGCTCACCAATAAATATTACGCGGCCGGCCAGCGCGCGAGCATTCGGCCCGACAAGGCGATGCCGAGCGACCTCTTGCCCGGAGTCGAAACAGCGCCGGTGGGGCTGCAGACCACGCACTTCTCGGTTCTCGATTCCGCCGGCAATCGCGTGGCGGGGACGATATCCGTCAATTTATTCTTCGGCACCGGCGAGATGGTGCCGCACACCGGAGTACTGCTGAACAACACCATGGATGACTTCTCCGTCAAACCCGGAACGCCGAACGCGTTCGGTTTGGTGGGCAACGCACAGAACGACATCGCGCCGAACAAGCGCCCCTTATCGAGCATGACGCCGAGTTTCGTCGAAACGCGGGGCGGCTTGATGATCATCGGCACGCCCGGCGGTAGCTACATCATCAGCATGGTGCTCTTGGGAACGCTCGACTACCTGAGCGGCATGAGCGCGGCGGAGATCGTCAGGGATCCGCGCTACCACCATCAGTACCTGCCCGACGTGGTCGAGTACGAAAAGGGGGCGCTGGCGGAGAACGAAGTTTCTCAACTCGAGAGCATGGGCCACAAGCTCGAACTGGGCAGCCGCGCCTGGGGCAACATGCAAGTGATCACGTGGGACTATGCGAGCGGCAAGGTACAGGCGGCGGCCGACCCGCGCGGCGAGGGCGAGGGGTTGGTTTATTAGACCGCTATTGCGACGAAATGGAGCCGGCCGGCGGCGTCAATGCTGGCAGGCGGCGCACCAATACGTCGAGCGCTGACCCTGCGTGAACTGCTTCACCGGGGCCTTGCACACGCGGCAGGGTTGCCTGGCGCGTTCGTAGACGAACAGGCGCTGCCGGAAATACCCGGGTATACCCTCGGCGTTGACGTAATCGCGAAGCGTCGTGCCGCCGATGCGGATCGCCTCGGCCAGGACGTCCTTGACGGCCTTCGCCAGGGACTTCGCTTGTGCCCGGCTGATGCGGCCGGCGGCGCGGCGCGGCGAAATGCGGGCGCGAAACAGCGCCTCGCTCGCATAAATGTTCCCGACGCCGACCACCACCTGCGAATTCATGATGAATTGCTTGATGGAGACCTTGCGCCGGCGCGCGGCGCGATACAGATAGTCCGCATCGAACTGCTTGCTCAACGGCTCCGGGCCGAGCTTGGCCAATAGCGGATGCGCATCGGGATCCGATTCCGTCCAATGCAGGCTGCCGAAGCGGCGCGGATCGTGAAAACGCAGAACCTGCCCGGTGTCGAGGAGAATATCCCAATGGTCGTGCAGCCGCGGCGGCACATCGGCGCTCAGCAGGCGCAGACTTCCCGACATGCCGAGATGGATGATCAAGGTCCCGCCCTCGAGGGCGATCAAAATGTACTTGGCGCGCCGCGCGACGCTGCGCACGAGCCGATTGCCGATCGCAGTCTCGAGATTCGCCGGGATCGGCCAGCGCAGCCGGCGGTCGCGCACGACCACCGCGGCGATGCGCCGTCCTCGCAGAGCAGGCGCGATGCCGCGCCGGGTGGTTTCTACTTCAGGCAGCTCGGGCAGGAGCTACTTGATCTTCGATTCTTTGTAGGGGACGTGCTTGCGCACGACGGGATCGAATTTCTTCGTCTCCATCTTGTCCGGATGCAGGCGCTTGTTCTTGGTCGTCGTGTAGTAGTGTCCCGTACCCGCGGATGAGACCAGCTTGATTTTGTCACGCATTGGAACTGCTCCTTAAACCTTGACGCCCTTGGCGCGAAGATCGGCAACCACGACGTCCACGCCGCGCTTCTCGATGGTGCGCAGGCCGCGTGTGGTCACACGCAAGCTGACGAAGCGCTTCTCGCTCTCCAGCCAGAAGCGGTGGAAGTGCAAATTCGGCAGGAACCGGCGCCGCTTGCGGTTGTTGGCGTGGGAGACCGTGTTACCGGTTACCGGGGCTTTACCCGTGACCTGGCAGACTCGCGACATGGCTTAGACCTTCGGAACTTGGACCTTGGAACAGCCGTGCTTTATACCAGGCGGGCTGAAAAGGAGCAAGGTAGGTGCCTTGGAGGGGGTCGGCGACGCCGTGCGGCTACCCGTGTTCAGACTGGACTGCCTCAAACCGCCTGCTCAAAGCAATCCGCGCTCCGCCAGCGACACGCTCGCGCCATCGCCGACGATGATGTGATCGAGAAGCCGGATGTCCACCAAGGCAAGCGCCTCCTTGACTCGCTGCGTGATGAGCTCATCGGCCTGGCTGGGCTCGGCGATGCCGGAGGGGTGGTTGTGGGCGACAATGACCGCGGCAGAATTTCGCTGCAGCGCCGATTTGACGATCTCGCGCGGATGCACGCTCGCACCGTCGATGGTGCCGCGGAACAGCTCTTCGAATTGGATGAGACGATGACGCTTATCGAGATACAGGCAACAAAAGACCTCGTGCTCGAGGTCGCGGAGCTTGGCGCTCAAGAAATCGCAGGTTGCCCGCGGGTTCGCGAGCGAAGGCCCGGTGCGCAGCGTCTCCGATAACTGACGCCGCGAGATTTCGGCCGCGGCCTGCAGTTCGGCATAGCGGGCCGGCCCGAGCCCGGGTTCGGCGCAGAAACGCGCCCGATCCGCGGCGATCAGCTTGCGCAACGAATGAAATTCCTTGAGAACGCTCCGCGCCAGATCGAGAGCGGAATGGCCGGCGATCCCGGTGCGCAGCAGAATCGCCAGCAGTTCGGCGTCCGACAATGCAGCGGCGCCCTTCTCGAGGAGTTTCTCGCGAGGTCGTTCATCGCTCGGCCAATCCCGAATTGCCATGGGATCGGAGCATGGCGCCATGGGCCAGGATGCACTAGCGCCATTTCGCTGGCGAGGAGGCAGATTGGAGCGCCGTCGCGCGGTGGCTTTCAGGCTGCCGAGCTAGCGGTGTCCGGAGCTGCCGAAGCCGCCCTCACCACGCGCGCTCGCCGCGAAGTCCTGAACGACTTCGAAATCGACGTGCACCACGGGCACGATGATCATCTGCGCGATTCGATCGCCGGGCTGGATGGTGAAGGGGGCCGATCCGCGATTCCAGCAGGACACCATCAGCGGTCCTTGATAGTCGGCATCGATCAGGCCAACGAGATTACCGAGCACGATGCCGCTTTTATGACCGAGCCCGGAACGCGGCAGCAGCAGCGCCGCAAGCCCGGGATCCTCGACATAGATCGACATGCCGGTGGGAACGAGCTCGACGCTCCCCGGAGAAAGGACCAGCGGCGCATCGAGGCACGCGCGCAAATCCAACCCGGCGGAGCCCGGCGTCGCGTGACCGGGGAGCGGAAATTCGCGCCCGATCCGCGAGTCCAGTATCCGCAGTTTGATCGTGCGCATCATCGACTTCAGCGGCGGATGCGACGGCTGCGCAGGCGGTTGCGCGAATCGACCGGTGTCGTGCGGCGCTTTCTCGGGCCGCGGCGCGGGCCGCCGTCGGGCGGCGGCAGCCGTTGGGCGATCAGCGCGATCAGCGCGCGCGCGACCTCGATCTTGGGTCCGCGCGCGATTTCGACCTTCCCGGCCGGCCACAGCACGGTGAGTGCGTTGTCCTCGCAGTCGAAGGCGATTCCATCGCCGACCTGATTGGCGGCAATCATGTCGAGCTTCTTGCGCTTGAGTTTGAGTCGCGCGTTATCCTCGACATCGTTCGTTTCCGCGGCAAAACCGACGACGAACGGACGCTTCGCCATATCAGCCACCGACTTGAGAATATCCGGGGCCGGTTCGAGATCGAGCGTCACCGAACCGCCTTGTTTCTTGATCTTTTGCTTGGCAACCGCGACAGGCTGAAAGTCCGCTACGGCGGCCGCGGCGATGAACACGTCCGCCTCCGCGACATGACGGTGCACGGCCGCATACATGTCCCGGGCGCTCTCGACGTTGATGCGCGTGATGCCGGCGGGCGTCGGCAAATTCACGGGCCCGGTCACCAGCGTCACGTGTGCGCCCGCCTCGCGCGCCCCGGCGGCCACGGCAAAGCCCATTTTTCCTGAACTGCGATTGGTCAAATAGCGCACCGGATCCAGCCGCTCACGCGTCGGGCCGGCCGTGATCAGCACGTTGAGACCGGCGAGCAAGCCGGCATTCATCGGCGGCGCGAGCAGGGTCTCGGCCAATTGGGCCGGCTCCCACATGCGTCCCGCGCCGATTTCACCGCACGCCTGACTGCCCGAACCCGGACCGAGGATACGCACTCCGCGGGAAACCAGGGTGTCGATGTTCGCCTGCGTCGCCTTGTTCGCCCACATGACCCGATTCATCGCCGGTGCAAGCGCGATGGGCGACTCGGTGGCGAGACACAGCGTCGAGAGGAGGTCATCGGCGCGGCCGGCGGCCAGGCGCGCGATGAAATCGGCGCTCGCGGGTGCGATCAACACCAGCTGCGCCCAACGGGCAAGCTCGATGTGACCCATGGCGGCTTCGGCCGCACTGTCCCACAAGTCGGTGCGCGTGGGCCGGCCGGACACCGCTTGGAAGCTCAGAGGGGTGACAAACCGTTGCGCGCCCGCGGTCATCACCACCTGCACTTCGGCGCCGCGCTCGGTGAGCCGGCGCACCAGCTCAGGACTCTTGTAGGCGGCAATCCCTCCGGTGACGCCGAGCAGAATACGAGTCTTGGGCGTCAATGGATGCCTTTGAGTTCTTTGAAGCGTGCGATATCGTTTTCGAATTGTTTGCTCATGGTCGCCTCCTCGGAGCGCTTCTCGCGCAAATTCTCCTCCTGCGTATGAATGTCGTTGGCGACTCGCACGAGATCCTCGGCGAACTGATCGGGCATGGGCGGCGCCTTTGGATCGGCGCTGTAGGGTCGAAAGATCATGCTGGTCGCGCGCAATTTCTTCAATTTCCCATTGAGCACGTCGAGGAACTGGCCCGTGACCTTGATCTGATCCGACACGAGGGTGAGCCGCTGATCGCGCAGGTGTTCGATCTCCTGCACCGAGACATAGGTGTTGAGCAAGTTCTTATCGCTCTTGGCGCGCTGTTCCGCATCGATTTTGGCTTGATCCTCGGCGGCGAGCTGCTCGGCGGACTTTTGCGCCTCGAGATGTTGCACCTCGACGCCCCGCGAGTTGAGGATATGTTGTTCCTGCGTCGCGTATTCGGGAGGGATACGGTCCCCGTAGTGGGTGATTCCCTGCTCATCCACCCATTTGTAGAGCTTGCGGTCGCTGCCGCCCGACGACGTGTTGCCGGCCGAGGCGGTCAGTCCGGCGAACAGCATGCCTGCCGATAAGGTCCAAACGAGGTGTTTCAACGCACTAGTCCCCATGAAAACCGGCGCCATTGTGAGCCGGTAAGGACCTGTTTTCTAGGGCGTATGCCTCAATCTGTGAGGCCATAGCGCTCCCGGTAGCTCTGCATGCTCGCAAGTTCGGCGGCGCGGCCGCACCGAAGCATATGGTCCATGAGGTCCGACAGGCTGATCACGGCGATCACCGGCATCCCGAACTGTTCGCGAACCTCCTGGACCGCCGACAGCGGGCTGAGCGCGCCGCGCTCCTCGCGGTCCAGGGCGAGCAGCACCCCCGCAGGATGCGCCCCCGCCGCGCGAATGATGTCGATGGATTCACGGATGGCCGTGCCGGCGGTGATCACGTCGTCGACAATCAGCACGCGGCCTTGGAGCGGACCTCCGACGATGGCACCGCCTTCGCCGTGATCCTTCGGCTCCTTGCGATTGAATGCAAACGGCACATTGAGCTCGTGCCGTTCGGCGAGCGCCGCAGCAGTCGCTGTCACGAGAGGAATGCCCTTGTAGGCAGGCCCGAATAACATGTCGAAGGTGAGATCCGAGGCGATCATCGCGTCGCTGTAGGCGCGTCCGACGGCCGCAATCGCCGCCCCGGTGCTGAAAAGCCCGGCATTGAAAAAATACGGGCTGTCGCGCCCGGACTTGAGCTTGAAGCAGCCGAATTTCAAAACGCCCAACCGTTCGCACAATTCGATGAATTCGCTTTGGTGGGGGCGGATCATAGGGATCGCAGTCTCGCAAGGCGGATGCCGGTGCGCAAGCACAGCGCTTGCGTCGGCAGGCTGTTATCATCGCGCGCGATGCTTGATGTGAGTTTGAGGATTTGACGGCCGCAAAGAAGCCCACGCTGTTGCAGGCGCTGGGAGATAAGCGTATGGCGGCTGTCCTCCTGATGAGCTTCGCCTCCGGGCTGCCGTTCAACCTGACGGGTTTCACCGTGCAAGCGTGGCTCGCTTCCGAGGGTCTCGACATCAAGGCGATCGGCATTTTCACGCTGGTCAGCGTCCCCTATTTTTTCAAGTTTCTGTGGGCGCCGCTATTGGATCGCTACTTGCCTCCCATATTGGGCCGTCGCCGAGGCTGGATCTTGATCTATCAAGTCTGTTTGGCGGTCGCCATTGCGGTGATGGGGTTCTGCTCGCCCAAAAAGGAACTCTATGTGCTCGGCATCTTCGCGGTGCTGGTGGCATTTCTTTCCGCGTCTCAGGACATCGTAATCGATGCATATCGCGTGGACACGATTCCGGTCAGCGAGCGCGGGCTGGCCGCCGCCGCCCAATCATTCGGCTATCGTTCGGCCGCGATGTTGGCAGGCGCGGTGCTGGTGTTGATTGCCGCGCACATGGGCTGGCGGCTGGCCTTTCTCATCGTCGCTTGCCTCATGGCGGCGACGACGTTGGGGACGCTCTGGGCACCAGAGCCGGAAGTACCCGGCCACCCACCCCGCACCTTGGCCGACGCCGTTTGGCTGCCGCTGCGCGCGTTGTTCAGCCAGAAGGGCGCGTGGGGATTCGTCCTGCTGGTGCTGTTGTACAAAGTGGGCGATGCGCTCGCCTTGAGCTTGTACAGCGCCTTCATGATCAAGGGTGTGGGATTCTCTCTCGACGAACTCAGCATCGCCGGCAAGGTGAACATGACGGTGTCGAGCATGGTCGGCGTGGCGTTCGGCGGCTGGGTGTACCTGCGCTGGGGCACCTTCAAGTCGCTGTTGATCTTCGGCGTCGGCCAGGCACTTACCAATCTGCTGTATGTATGGCTGGCGCTCGCGGGTAAGAAGGTATGGCTTCTGGTCCTCGCCACGGCATTGGATACGGGGGTCGGCGGAATGGGATTGGCTGCATTCGTCGCCTATCTCGTGTCATTGTGCAGCAAGGATTTCAGCGCAACTCAGTATGCCCTGCTGTCGGCGATGGCGAGCCTGCCGCGGATCACCATGGGGTCGGTCGCGGGATTCCTCGTTGCGAAGATCGGTTGGGCAAATTTTTTCATCTTTACTTTTCTGACCGCCATGCCGGGGCTTGCATTGTTGCTGGTGTTACGCCGCCGCATCAATGATTTGGAGGCGCGCGAAGCGGCGAGTGACCGCGCTTAGCCGCGCTGGCTCACGACAAAAATGCCTGCGGGTGTGCGGCCGAGCGGGGCGCTCAGCGGCGCAGCGAGCGATCCTGGGGCGTCGACCAGACCGTGCGCGCGTTGTCCTCGAATTCGCGGTCCAAATCCTCGGCTTCCACATCGACGGCGCCCGACCAATCTTCGGGAGCATTCGCGACGTCGATCAGCTCGTCGAGCAGCTGTTCGTTCCAGGAATCGAATTCTATTTCAGTGACGGTGCCATCGAAGTACTGGATCTCGATGGTCTCATCCTCATCGTCGATCGCAACGACTTCAAAGAGCTCGTTGGTACCGCCTCGGTACCATTGACCTACGATCGGCTTCACTACGTTCATGGCCGTCTCCGTCTGTTATGCTCACTGCAATTCAACTCTCAAAGAGTCGTTCACGCAATCAAAAATTTTGGCGCGAAGCAGCATCAACCGGCCCATGACCGAACAGCTCATCAAGTTTTTCGTGGTGTTCTTTGTCGTCGTAGAGCCCATATCCCTGATTCCTCTGTTCGCAGGTCTGACGGACGGCGCCAGCAGCCGCTACAAGAAAGTCATGGCCTGCAAGGCGGCGGCCATCGCGCTGGGGATCTGCGTCCTATTCGCGTTGGGCGGTGCCAAATTTCTCGACCTGATGGGAATCTCCCTGAGTTCGTTTCGGATCGCCGGAGGGACGCTGCTGTTCCTGATCTCGCTCGAGATGGTGTTCGCCCGTCCTTCGGGCACCCGAACGACCCCGCCGGAGCGGGAAGAATCGATGCGGCGCGAGGATATTTCCGTATTTCCGCTGGCTTTCCCCTTCATCGCCGGCCCCGGCGCCCTCGCCACCATTCTATTGACCGCCGGCGAAGTGTGGGGAAAGCCCGCCTTGTTCGCCGGATTCCTGATGGTGGTCGCGCTGGTGATCATCGTCTGCTGGAGCTTGATGCTCGCCGCGCCACGCCTCATGACAGTGCTGGGAGTGACGGGAGCGAACGTCATGAACCGCCTGTCGGGGGTGGTGCTTGCGGCGCTGGCGGTGCAGTTCATCGTCGACGGCATCCGCGGCAGCTTCTTGTCCTAGCCGTCCGCGCCGTGTACGCGGCCCGCGCCATGGTCTAGGGCGGCGCCGTCGGGCACTTGATGTAAGCCAAATCCCACACTCCATGTCCGAGGCGCGTGCCGCGCTGCTCGAATCGGGTGGGAGGCCGAAACTCGGGCCGCGCGGTGAAGGTGCCGTCCGGACTGTGGGAGGTGAGTCGTGCACAAGCGTTGCACACCTCGAGCATCTGCTCGGCGTATGGCTGCCAGTCGGTGGCAAGACGCAGGACGCCGTTCCGGCGCAGCTTGTCGGCCAGCGTTTCGACGAAGTCCGCATCGATCAGGCGCCGTTTGTGATGGCGTTTCTTGTGCCATGGATCAGGAAAGAAGACGAGAATGGTGTCGAAGGATTCGTCGGGAATTGCAGCCTCGAGGACCTCCACCGCGTCATGGCAGATGACGCGCAGGTTGGCGAGTTTCGACTGCGCGGCGCGCAACAACAATCGACCGACTCCCGATCGATGCACCTCGATGCCCAGGTAATCGATTTCGCGATTATTCTCCGCCAACATGCCGATGACCTCCCCCGTGCCGAACCCGATCTCGAGGCATCTGGGGGCCGAGCGTCCGAATGTCTCGTCGAGGTTCAGCTCGCTCCCTTCGAACGCCACACCGAACGCCGGCCATAGTTCGGAAAGTGCGCGCTCCTGCGCGACCGTGACCCGGCCGGCGCGCAACACGAAACTGCGAATGGGACGTCGGGCATGCATGCGTGCGAAGTGTGCCTGTATCATGGCCCGATGCGCAAAGTCTGGTTAGCGTGCGCGCTGCTGTTGGTTACGGGTTGCGTCGGCCTGCCGCAGCACGTCAAGAAAAATCCGAGCGCTGCGCTGCGCTCGCCGCAGGCCACCAACCTCGGTCGCATCGTCGCGGACAGCGAGGACGGCACACCCCGCAGCCTGTCGGGAATCCGTCTGTTGATCTCGGGCGAGGAGGCCTTCGATAGCCTGATCGCGCTCGCCGATCATGCCGAGCGAACCCTCGATATTCAGTACTACATCATCCACCAGGATGAGTCGGCGCGTATCCTGCTGCAGCACGTGCGCCGTGCCGCGGATCGCGGCGTGCGGGTGCGAGTGCTGGTCGACGATCTCAACACCGCGGGAGAGGACCGGCGCTTTTTGCACCTGAGCGAGCATGCCAACGTCGAGGTTCGGGTATTCAATCCGTTTCCCGGCGGCCGCTCGGCGATATGGACGCGCATGCTCGCCTCGATATCCGATATTCCGCGCATCAATCATCGGATGCACGACAAATTGTTCGTCGCCGACAACACCATTGCCATCACCGGCGGCCGCAACATCGGCGACGAATATTTCACGCGCGACAAGCACAGCAATTTCATCGATCTCGACGTGGTGGCGGCGGGGCCCATCGTGCCGCAGTTGTCGGCTACGTTTGATGCCTTTTGGAACAGCAAGTACGCTTATCCGATCGCCTCGATCGCCTCACCCGAACAGAGCGAGACGCAACCCCAGCTGCAGCCGCTCGATGACAGCGCGCCGAGCGGCGAGGCCGCATGGCTGGATCATGAGCTCGATGCACGAGCCCTGCAATTGAACTGGGTGCCGGCCACCGTGCTGGCGGACCGGCCGGCCAAGATCGCGAGCGAGACCTCGCCCGACGAGGAAGTGACGATAGCCAATAGCATCTCCGCGCTGATGCGCTCGGCGCAGCGCGAAGTCATCGTGATCTCGGCGTATTTCGTACCGGGGAAAGACGGCGTGAAGCTCATGCGCGAGCTGGTCGATCGTGGGGTGCACATCAGAATCCTCACCAATTCCCTGGCGTCCACCGATTCTCCGCTGGTGAACAACGGCTACGCGCGCTATCGCGTGGCGCTGTTGAAGCTCGGCGTCGAGCTCTCCGAAGTGCGTCCGACGCTCGGGCAAAGGCGGCCGCGCTTTCACCCGTTCCGCGGCTCGAACGCGAGCCTGCACGCGAAGGCGCTGGTCATCGACGAGAAGACCGTCTTCATCGGATCGCTCAACATGGATGCGCGGTCGGCTCGCACCAACAGCGAGCTGGGTGTCGTGATCCGAAGCCCGGAAATCGCTCGCCAGGTGATCAGCCTGCTGGACGACATCCGCGCGGATGGGAGCTACCGGCTCTCGCTCGACCCGCATGATCGCGTGGTGTGGACGAGCGGCGAGCCGGGCGCCGAACAGATCTGGCACGCGGAACCGGAAACCACGCGCATGCAGCGCTTTCTATTGAAGCTGCTGGCGCCATTCGCCGGCGAGGAGCTATTGTGAAGGTCAGGGACCGGACGACGGAATGCGCAAGGTGCCCAGATACTCCTTGACCTTGCTGCGAAATCCCTCGCTGCTCGTCACGGTCGTGCCTCCGGCGAGCACCAGGATGAAATCCCCGCGCAATGTCCGGTTCACCTCGCGAAGATAATTGATGTTCACGAGACAGGAGCGGCTGATGCGCAGCATCGGCTGCGAGCGCAGCGCCTGCTCCGCCTGGCTCAAGGTGCTCCTGGCGTGATAGCTGTCGCGGCCGACCCGAATGACGACGTAATTGCGGTCGGCCTCGATGGACTCGACCTGCGTTGCGTCGATCACGTGCCAATGGCCGTTGAACTCCGCGAGCAAACGCGGGCGCTCTTCGGGCTGCGTGCGGGCGCCGCGCTCCAGCTGCGCCAGCAACCCCGCCAACAGTGCTTGGCGCTCATCGGTGCCGGTCGCATGATGGCGCGGACGGACGCGCGACAGGGTCTTGCGAAACCGCTCCTGATCGAAAGGCTTCAGCAGATAGTCGACCGCGCTTACCTCGAATGCCTCGACCGCGTAGGCGTCGTATGCTGTCACGAACACGAGGGACGGCAGTTCCTCCGGCGCCAAAGCGCGTGCGAGATCGATGCCGTTGAGCGGGTCCATCTGGATGTCGAGAAACAGGAGCTGCGGCCGCTTCGCGCGGATTTCCGCGAGCGCCACGGTGCCGTCGCCGTATTCCCCGACGACACGCAGGTCCCCCTCCGACTCGCAGAACTCGCGCAGCGTGCGGCGTCCCGCAAGCTCGTCGTCGACGATGATCACATCCATCATGCACTTTCCAACGATGCGGCGCGCCGTGTACCGCGTCGCTCGGGGGAATCCTTGATTTCGGGCAGCGTGATTTCGCCGATCCATTCCAAACCTTGCGGCCCGGCGATCAAGCCCGCGCGTCCGCCGAATTGCACGGCCAGCCGTTCGCGAACGTTCTTCAGTCCGATCCCATCAACGCTCGGCGGCCTGCCGGCGGCAATGGTGTTGGTCACGCGCAGCACGATCGTTCCGGGCGCCCTCTCGAGGCCAACGCGCACGGTCACCTGACCTTGATGGCCCGCCAGCCCGTGCACCACGGCATTCTCGACGAGGGGCTGCAGAATCAGGCTCGGCACCCACGCTTCGAAGAGGTCCTCGGGTGACGGCAGGATGACGCTGAGCCGGTCCGCAAAACGTCTTTGCTGCAGCTCCAAATAGAGGCGAACGAATTGCAGCTCGTCGCTCAGGCGCGCGAAATCCTGCTCCCCGGCGTTGAGCAGCCGGCGCAATAGATCCGCGAGCTGTACGACCATCGCCTGCGCGCCCTTCGGGTCCCACTCGATGTAGCCGCGGATGGTGTGCAGCAAATTGAAGAGCGTGTGCGGCGACAGCTGCATGCGCAGCGCCGACAGACGTGCCGCGCTCCACTCGCGCTCGAGGGCGGTACGCCGCAGCTCGGAATCGCGAAAGCGCGTGTAGAGCGCGAGCCCGGTGACGAGTGCGAGGCCGAAACCATAGGCCGGCAGGAAGTTTACGAAGCTGGCGAGCCACAGCAGCAGGAAATTCGAATCCTTATCCGCATGCTTCGTCATTTCCTCGTGCCAGTGCTCATTGCCCAGCGTCAACTGCGCAACGATCATCGCCGGATAGGCGAGAGCGGCGAATACCATGGCGAGGACGATTTGCAGCGGGATCGCGACGAGCAGAGGACGCCACTGGATGCGCAGCGATGCCCAGTAGGAGACCAGCAGGAAGGGCAGCAGCAGCAGGTGCTGCAGCACGCGCGCGTCCCACGGCGCGAACGGCGACTCGGTGGTGATATTGGCAATGCCCGTGCTCATGCCGTAGGCATACAAGACGTTCGAAAGCGCGACGTAGGACCAGAACAGGCAGGCGATGGCGAAGAACTGCCGCAGGGTCAGTCCCCCGGCATAGCGCTGCTTCGGTTCCCGGTACCGGTGGTTGTTCATGAGACGCCAGCCTAGCGCAAAAACGACGTATTTGCGGCCGTCGGACCGTCTCCGGGGACGAATTCGTGGGTATCAGGGACGACCTCGTTGCGCGGCCGCTGACGCGATGCCATCCCCTGGCGTCTCATAGCGGTGAGTCAAAACCAACCCCCGCAAAGGAGATCCGGCAATGAACAAGACCACTTCCGGTCAAGTGGGCGTATCGCGCCCCAAGGTCACTATGATGATGATCATATGCGGCATCGTCGGCGCCGTCTCGGCCGGCGCCGTGAGCGCCTCGACCACCGATGAGGACGCGCCCACCATGACCGTCCGTTACAGCCCGTCGAGCCTCGAGACCGAGCAAGGCGCCAAGGCGTTGTACCGGCGGCTCGTCAACGCCGCTGTCGAAGTGTGCCCTCAATACGGCAGCTCGCGCTGGGTCACCGATGCAGTGCGGCATTGCCGCGATCAGGCGATTGCGAATGCCGTGTTCAAAATCAATAACCCGCGGCTGGCGGCGGTGCATGCCACCAATGCGAAGAACGGGTGATGGTGGGTGAAGCGGCCGGCCCGGGTGAGCGATGAGCGTGCACGGCTCGCCCGCGGCCGGTCGCTTTATGTTTGCGGCACGATCAATCGATGGCGACCGCGTGGGGATCGCCCCCGGCCGCGAACGGGGAACCTGCGACCTGCGTCAGCGCACCAGAGCCAGCGTTGATCGAGTAGACCGAGACGTCATTGGAGAGCTCATTGGCGACGTACGCGAATTGACCCGCCGGATCGATCGCCACGCTCAAGGGAAAGTCTCCGGCGCCGACCGTCGACGCCACGCTCACCGCCCCGCTCGAGGGCGTAATGGAATAATCGCTGAACTCGTTCTTGCTCGTGACATTGGCCACGTAGAGGTATCGACCAGCCGGATCCACCGCCACCGATTCGGTGCTCGACCCGGTCGCAATGGGTGACCCCGAGACCGCCGCGAGCGTGCCGGTGCTGGGATTGATCGAGTAGGCCGATATCGAGTGGCCGGTTTCGTTGGCCACGTAGGCCAAGGTTCCCGTGGGATCGATGGCGATCGATACGGGACCCGCGCCCGCGCTAAAGGGCGATCCGACGATGGCGGCCAACGTGCCCGCACCCGCCTCGATGGAGAATGCCGCGACCTGAGCGTTGGCATAGTTGGTCACGTAGAGAAAGTTGCCGCCCGGATCGGTCTTCATCGACGTGGGCTTGGTGCCGACGGAGTACGGTGAGCCGCTGATCACGTTCGCGAGGCCGGTGCTTGCGTCAATCAAATACACGCCGACTGTGTTGTCGTTCATATTCGCCACGTATAAAAATTGATCGGCGGGGTCCACCAACACGGCAAACGGACCGTTGCCGGCCGGAATCGGCGCTCCGGCGGAGGAGAGGGCGCCGCTCGCGTTGTCGATCGAATAGACCGACACGTTGTTGGAGCCGTTATTCGCGACGTATAGATAAACGCCGTTGGGATCGACCACGGCCGCCACGGGCGTCGTCCCCGTCGATGCGAACGGTGACCCTGCGACCGGAGTCAAGAAGCCGCTCGAAGGGTTGATCGCGTACGCGGATATCGTGTTCGAAACCTGATTTACCACGTAGGCGTAGCGCCCGGCCTGCGTGCAGGTCACGACGACATTGATGATGTCGGCGGTCCCGATCGTGCCCGAGCCGTTGTGGACGAGGCACGTTTGCGCCGGGTTCGAGGGCTGCGACTTGACCGTGACCGAATAGGCGCCGCCTTGATCGATCGCCGAGGTGAACACGAACGTACCATTCGAACTCAGGTGCAGGTCATTGCCCGAATTGTCCTGCAGCACGAGTCCGGATCCCTTGAGACCGGTCAGATTGCCTCCAACGGTATACCCACCGCCGATGTGGCAGGCTGTCGCTCCCAACGCGACCGCCGCAGTGAGAAGGGCAGCAACCCAAGAGACGCGAATTTCATGCTGTAGCATTCAGAATCCACCGCTGGAGCGATTGTCGATCGACGTCTTGCCGATCGATTGTATGCTTCGCCCGCTTCGTTCAACAGTCCACACTTGGTCCAAGTATGGACGCCCGGCAAGAGGCGGTGAACGAACAGGTGAACATCGCGGTCGACGCGGGCGTCGACGTCACGTACGCCGCGCCGCGTTTTTTGAGACGGTCTTCACATTTCTTTGGATTCGATGAGCGACAATTGCGCTCGTGTCGCGCGAGTGAGACAGGAACATTCGTGAACCAAATTGCCGGATAATGACTCCAAAGGATCAGAGCAAGGAATGACCAGGATGCGGGTGCAAACGGGAATTACATTGAAAGCGCTCGTGCTGTCGAGCGCCGCGGCATTCGCGCTGCTCGGTGCCCGGACGGCATCCGCCACACTGGGTGAACCCGAGGTGTCGGTGCAGACCGATGTTCAGGAACTTCAGGGCTCGATCAAAGCTGCCGATCACGGCAGCTATCGGGAGCATGAGATTCAATTGCCCTCGGGGACGGTGGTGCGCGAGTATTCGGGGGCCGACGGCCTCGTGTTCGCGGTCACCTGGAAGGGGCCGTTCATGCCGAATCTGCGCCAGACGCTGGGTCGGTATTTCGATACCTATGCGACGGCGGCCAAGGCCGGGCACGCGGACCACCATCGCCTGCAACTCCAGCAAAGCGATTTCGTGGTGCAGGTGAGCGGGCACATGCGCGCCTTCATGGGGCGCGCGTACCTGCCACAAGCCATTCCCGGCGGCGTGTCCTTGGAGGATCTACAGTGAGGTTCGCCATCGCGAGGGCACTGCAGATCGGTTGCACGATGTTGATTACGGTCGCCACGCTTTCCTGTGGCGGGGGTAACACGGTATCAGGGTCCTCTTCCGGCGGTGGCCCGGTGACGCCGGCCGCGAACGTCGCGAGCGTGGTGGTCGATGCGGGTCCCCCCGGGCTCACCGGCCCGGCGATCAATACGCTCTACACCACCGTCAAGGTGTGCGTGCCGGGCACCACGACATGCCAAAGCATCGATCATATCCAAGTCGATACGGGCTCCTATGGATTGCGGCTGCTGGGAGAGGTCGTGACGCTGAGCTTGCCGATCAATACCTCGTCGAGTGGCGCGTCGCTCTTGGAATGCACCGTCTTCGTCGATGGCTACAGCTGGGGTCCCGTGTCGCGCGTGGATTTGCAGGTTTCAGGCGAAACGGCGCATTCCATACCGGTGCAGCTGATCGGCGATAGTCGCTCCCCTCCTGTGCCTGCGGACTGCTCTAGTGCGGGTCCGACGGCCGAGGATACGGTGAAGCAATTCGGCGCCAACGGCATTTTGGGCATCGGGCCGCTGGTACAGGACTGCGGCACTGCCTGCGTCAATGCCGCTCAGGCAGCGACGTATTATTCATGCACTCAAGCCAGCTGCTTGGCGACCACGGTTCCTTTGACGAGTCAGGTGCAAAATCCGGTCACCCTGTTTGCCACTGACAACAACGGTACGATCATCGAGCTGCCGTCGGTCGCCGCAGGCGGCGCGGCGAGCGTCACGGGATCGCTCATCTTCGGCATCGATACCCAGTCTAATAATCAGTCCGGCAGCCAGACCGTGCTCACCCTCAATCAGGGCGTATTCCTCACCACGATTTTCAACGGACAGTCCTTGGGTTCGAGCTTTCTCGATTCGGGCTCGAACGGGACGTTTTTCACCGATTCCGGTATCGCGCTATGCCCAAGTCCGAACAGCAGCTTCTACTGTCCTGCGAGTCCGCAAACCCTCAGTGCGACGCTGCAAGGTTTGAACGGCACCAGCGCTACCGAGAGCTTCAGCGTGACAAGTCTCGCCGGGATCGCCTCGACCGTGACGGCGCTCCCCGGTCTCGCCGGGACGAACCCGACCGCAAGCAGCTTCGATTGGGGGCTGCCGTTCTTCTACAACCGGCGGGTAGCGACGGCGATCATCGGGTACACGACCTCGGCGGGTACCGGCCCGTACGTCGCGTTCTGACGCGCCTGCTAGCGAGTTTGAAGGAGTCGCCCGATCCACTCGTAGAGGCACGTGCGCGATCGGTCGAGCGCCGAAATCGACGGCACGAATCCCAACGGGCCGGGTTCATCGTGAGTCCACATCCCGGCCGGAGCAGCCGTCACTTCCAACCCTGCCGCGGTGAACTCCGCTGCCGCGCGAACCATATGCTCGCTCGATGTCACGAGAATGACCCGATCGATCCCCTCCTGTCGAAGCAAGCGCGCGGAAAAAACGGCGTTCTCGCGCGTGTCCTTCGAGGCGCCCTCGACCCAGCGAACGGGAAGCTGTAAATCTTCCTCCATGAAGTGGCGCATGGCAGCGGCCTCACGGGGACTGCCCGAGATCAAAATTGGAAGGCGAGTGGCGCGTGCGACTCTCGCGCCTTCGATCAGTCGAAGGCCGGCATGTATGCCCGGGGCATCGCCGCCGACCTCGGGCGCATTGCGGCGCACGCCGCCACCGAGAATCACGATGGCTTGAGCACGTGTTTGCATCTCCGTGAGATGGGCCGGATCGAAGGCGGGATAGCCCTCCGTGACGTGCGCAAGCGCGTCCGAAACGATGGGGGTCGCGAGCAGCCAGAGGCTGCCGATGGAGGCGGCACAAAGAGCGAAGCCGATGCGCGGGCGGCGCCACCACACCAGGAGTCCCGCAACGCCGAGAATGAGCAGGCCGGAGGGGGGTAGCACAAGGGCCTTCAGGAAAATCCGAAATTCGAGCGCCGTCAAGACGAATTCCCCGGTGATTTGTGCCGTGAGTAGGGCCGCACCGACCCGAGCTTATCATTCCGCGCGTGCAAGGTTCGCGGGAGTGAGACGCCATCTGGAGCGGCAGTGTACGATTTCGGCGCGGCAGTTGCAGGGAGAGATCGTGGGGCATACCCGGCGTGACATCGTCAAGACACTCGCGGCATTGCCGCTGATTCGGCTAAATCGTGCAGAACCCGACACCGTTTTATACAACGGCTTGGTATCGACGATTAATCCCGGCCAGGTCGAGGCGACGGCGCTGGCCATTCGCGACGCGCGATTCCTGGCAGCCGGCTCGGACAAAGATGTGCTGGCGCTCGCGGGCAAGCGTACGCGCCGGATCGATCTCGCGCAGCGGCGCGTATTTCCGGGCTTCAACGATGCGCATGCGCATCCCTGGCTGGGCGGTATCTCTGCCCTCAAGAACGTCGCCTGCGACAAGAGCTCGATCGAAGAAATCCTGGCAGCGCTTCGTGCAAGGGCGGCCGAGACGGTGCCGGGCCATTGGGTGCAAGGCTACCTCTACGACGACGGCAAGACGCCGCGCGTGCTGACGCGGGCCGACCTCGACGCCGCAGTGCCCGATCACCCGGTGCTCGTGCAGCACCGCGGCGGCCACACCGGCTATGTCAATTCTCTCGCACTCACCAAGATCGGCGCGGTGGTCGGAATGCCCGACCCGCCCGGCGGCCGCCTCGAGCGAGACGCGAGCGGAGAGTTCAACGGGCGCGTGGCGGACAGGGCCCTCGAAGCCGTGCTCGAGAAGATTCCCGATGAGTTGACCCGCGACGATCATCGACGCGGCGTCGCCCTCATTTCCAAGCTCTATGCGAGCCACGGCATCACCTCCGTGTGCGAGGCCGACACCAGCCCCGATGGGCTGCAGGCGTACCAGGATGCCCGCGAGGCCGGCGAACTGCTGTATCGAGCGTACTGCCACATGGACGTGTCATATCTCGATCGCTACATCGCCGCGGGGCTGCATACCGGATTCGGCGATACGATGGTGCGCATCGGCGGCATCAAACAGTACGCGGATGGCTCGATCTCCGAGCGAACCGCGTGGCTTGCCGAGCCGTATATTTGGAATTCCGAACTACACGGGAGTCGAGCTCGGCACGCGCAATAGCTTGTATGAGCATTCGCGCAAGGCCTGGTCGGCCGGCTTTCAACTCGCTACGCACGCCAACGGTGAACGCGCCATCGATCGCATGCTCGGCGTGTACGAGCAATTGCAGCGCGAGTCGCCGCGGCGCGATCCGCGATTCCGGCTCGAGCACTGCACCGTGGTGACACCCGAACTCATCGCACGCATCCGGGCCGTGGGAGCCATCCCCATCCCTTTCGCCGGCTACGTGAATTTTCATGGCGACGTACTGCACTTCTACGGCGATGAGCGCGCCACGCGGATGTTCGCCTACCGGTCGTTCATCGATGCGGGGCTGCGACCGCCGTGCTCGTCCGATTACACCGCGAGCCCGCCGGCGCCGATGCTGTGGCTCTACTCGGAGACGACGCGACGAGATCCGACCGGGCATGTCTGGGGCGAACGTCAGCGCATCTCGCTCGCCGAAGCGCTGCGATCCGCCACGCTCGATGGGGCCTACGCGTCGTTCGAGGAGCACGAGAAAGGATCGATCGAGCCCGGCAAGCTGGCCGACCTCGTCGTCCTCGAGCAAGATCCGCTCGCCCTTCCCGCAGACCGGTGGCTCGACATCAGGGTCGAGCGAACGATGCTCGGCGGCAAGTGGGTGTACGAGTCGTGACGTGACGCGCTCGGCCTCGCCCGGGGATTGGTTACGCATCCATTTGCCGGCCCCCCGTAACCCGACTAGAATCAGGCTGAAGCGGGCGTCGTATAATGGTAATACCCAAGCTTCCCAAGCTTGAGCCGTGGGTTCGATTCCCATCGCCCGCTCCATCTTTTGTTGCCTGGCGTGTCCCGCAATTACCGCGTACACGGAAGCGATCCGCCTGGATCCGCACTATGCGCTCGCGTTCGCAGGCCGATCCTGGCGCTTACCTCGCCGCCACGGGGCGAGACCGCAGCCGCGATGCATGAAGGCTTTGAAAAGGCGCAAGCGGATGCGCGCCAGGCGCTTACGCTCGCGCCGGATATGGCGCAGGCCCACCTCGCATTGGCGCAAGTTTCGGAATACAACCTCGACTTCAGGCAGGCAGATGGGGCGTACGAGCGTGCCCTGGCACTCGCACCGGGCAATGCACAGGTTTCGCGAGTAAGCGGCGTATTTGCAGCCAACATGGGCCACTTCGATGCGGGCGTTGCAGCCACCCGCCGCGCGGTCGTGCTCGACCCGCTCTATCGCGCAAGCCATTCCGAGCTCGGCCTGGCGCTGTATGCGCGCGCCGCTATGAGGAGGCGGTTGCAGCTTTCGCGGAAGTCATCATTCTTGATCCCGACTGGAAGCCGACTTATGGGTACGCGGCTTCGCCTATTTCGGGCTCGGGGATCTTGAGAGCGCTCGCGCCTCATGCGAGACGAAGCGGATGACGGGCGGAGTCAACAGTGCCTCGCGGTGATCTATGACAAGCTTGGACGCCATGCGGATGCGGAGGTCGTGTTTGCTAAATAAGGCAGCGGCGGGCGATACCTCGGCGTACCAGTATGCCACGATCTATGCGCGATGGGGCGATCTGGCTAATGCGCTCGAATGGCTCGAGACGGCGTTGAGGCTACGTGACCCCGGTCTGATGGGCCAGAAGACCGCCCCGCTCCTGGACCCCTTACGCCAAGAGCCGCGCTTCAAGGCGATTGATGCGGGAGTTGAAGTTTCCGGAGTGAGTCGCGGTGCGGCCCCGACGCAATTCCTTTGGTCCCTCGAAGATCGTTCCAATGTCCGCTATGTAGAAAATTGAGGGTTGTGCTCAAGTGGCCGGAGTTGGCCCGACTGCCGCCGGATTGATCTTTGCTGCCGGTGTCGTTCCTGCGCGGCCTCGCGGCGGATTCCGACTCAGCCTACGCCACGTCGAGCAGCGCCCGCGGGTTCTTGGCGACAACGAGCAGCAACGTGCGCGCGGCGCCCGACGGTGCACGCCGTCCCTGTTCCCAGTCCTGCAACGTTCGCACAGATACTCCGAGCAACGACGCAAACCGCGACTGGGAAAGTCCAGTCTTTTCTCGGATCATCGCGACATCCGGCACGTTGATCACGCGACCGTACTCGCCGCGCTTGATCTCGCGCAGCCCATCCAGGATCTCACGGCCCACATTTCTCTTTGTCTTAGCCATCTTCCACTTCCTTCCGGATCTGCCGGAGTACGTGAGTAGGGATGTTGTCGGCGACGTTCTTCGGATACATCGTGAGCATCCAGATCACGCCATGCGCACGGCGGACGTAGTAAATCACGCGGTAACCGCCCCGCTTGCCGCGCCCCGGTGCTGCCCAGCGAAGCTTGCGGACACCGCCCGAGCCCGGGATTACCGGTCCAGCCTCCGGATCCGTCATCAGCGCTGTCTGCAGCGCTAAGTACTCTTCATCCGTCATGTAGCCGAGAACGAGCTTCGTAAAGAGGCGCGTCTCGATGAAGCTGAACATCGCAGGATTATACGGCAGTGCCGTATAAGATCAAGCGGCGAAGTTCCCGACACGCTGGCTAGCCTCTGTCCGCCGCGCCGGTGGGTTCGATTCCCATCGCCCGCTCCACTCTCAAGGCAACACCAGACGGTATTCCGTACTCCAGTGGCCTGCCGCGAGGCCAGAGTTCGATTTGATCGCTGGCATCATAGGTTCCGGAGCGAGCCCGTGGTCATACACGGGCGCGGCGGGCTGGGGGCATTGATCTACGGCGCTGAATAGTTGTTACAAGAGACGTTCGGATGCCAATTCATAAACGCCCCGTTAGGATTGTCCTTCCACGCCCAGACGTGCAGCGTGTAGAACGCGGGGAGCCCGAAACGATTGGGGCTTTCGAAATAGTGATAGAGCTGACCCATCAGTTGCGGAGCACCCGCACCGAGGTGCGCCCGGTCCCACGGATCAGCCAGGACCAGGAAGTCGGCGCCGGTCATCTTCAAACTGCCGTTCGCCGCAGGTTCGTAGATGATGATCTGCGGGCGCGTGGCATCGACGATGCCGCTTCGTACCAATTGCATGTTTACGTAGTGCAAGCCCATCGCGCCGGAATCGCGGCACGTAGCCAATGATGAGGTAGCCGTCGGTATTGCGTGATTACTGGCATTTTGAGTTCTCCTGTAGCTGAGGTTATAGACACGTGTTACACCCAGCCCTGACACTGAATTTTTAGGGAATGCTAGGAATGCCAATGTCCTAAGCCCTGAGCGATGGGGCGGTGCGCTTCGCCACCGCGCGCCGCCGTGGCCCTGGCAAGATCATCGGCACGGTGCGCCGATAGTCTTCGTATGCGGCACCATGCTCGGCGACCAAGTCCCTTTCCTCGAGCTGAATGGCAATCAGAATGTAGGTGGTCGTGAGAACGGCGAACACCAAATGGGCCAGCGTCATGTAGGGCGTCATCCAGAACGCCAGCAGGAACCCGAAGTACAGTGGGTGCCGCACGTACCGGTAGGGCAGCGGAGTCACGAAGCGGACGGGCTTATACGGCTTGCCGATCAGCAGCAGCCACACCTGGCGGAGTCCGAACAAATCGAAGTGATTGATTAGGAAGGTTACGACCAGGACGAGACCCCAGCCTGAAGCAAACAGCGTCCACAACACTACGCGCACGACTGGCTCCTGCACCGTCCAGATCGGGAAGCCTATGGGTCGCCACTGCCATATCAGTAGCGCCAACGCGAGACTGGCGCAGAGCACGTAGGTCGAGCGTTCGACAGCCCAGGGTACAATCTGCGTCCAGCGCTCTTTGAACCACCGCCTCGCCATGACACTGTGTTGAACGGCGAACACCCCGAGCAGCGCGGCATCGATCAGTAGGGCGTTCGGGACAGAAGTCTGTAGCGGACCATCCAGCTTGTTGGGAACCGCAAAACCGCCGACAAAGGCGATGGCGTACAGGAACGTGGCCAGGAAGATAAAATAGGCCGTTACACCATAGATGAAGAACGACAGACGTCTGAGCATGGGAATCTCTCCTTTGTGGCGGCCAGAATGAATGCCGCGTACGAGAATCGCCATGAGCACTTTGTCCCAAAGGGCCTAGAATCCCGGCTGGAACGACCAACAAATGTCCCGGATGGACTTGGATCGACCCTATGAGACTTCAGCAGCACGTTCGCTACGTGTATGCCTCAGACGGCACCCGACTGGCGTGGGCGGAGGCTGGTACCGGCCCGATGGTGGTCAAGGCTGCCAATTGGCTGACGCACCTGGAATATGAGTGGGAAAGCCCGGTGTGGAAGCATTGGATCCAGTTCTTTTCCTCAAGATACCGGTTCGTGCGCTACGACGAGCGCGGGTGCGGCATGAGCGGTCCGCAAACCGGCACCTTATCCCTGGAGCAATGGTCTGCTGATCTCGGTACCATTATCGATGCAGCGCGGCCCTCCGGCCCCGTGACACTGCTCGGGATCTCCCAAGGCGCGGCAACCTGCATCGACTACGCCATTCGGCACCCTGAGCGGGTATCGCGGCTGATTCTGTATGGCGGCTACGCGCGAGGCACGCTAAGGCGCGGGAATCCTGCCGCGGAATCGGCCTACCAGGCCATGATCGATTTGGCCCGAGTCGCCTGGGGCAGCGATAACGCGACCTTTCGACAGATCTACACCTCGCGGTTCATCCCTGGTGGAACTGCCGAGCAATTGGAGTGGTGGAATGAACTGTGCCGCAAATCCACGACCGGGGAGACCATCGCCAAACTGTTCGAAGCGCGCTCGATCGTGGACATCTCCACCCGCCTAGTGCAGCTTCAGAAACCCGCGCTGGTCGTGCATTCACGTAATGACGAGGTCGTGCCAGTAGATGAGGGACGCATGCTCGCAGGTGGTATTGCCGGCGCTGAGTATGTGGAACTCGATTCGCGCAATCACGTGCTGCTTGAGAATGAGCCTGCGTGGGTGAGGTTTCAGGAAGCAGTGCTGTCGTTCGTACCGACCAAGAGGGGGGCCACGGACTCGGCATTCGCGGCGCTATCTGCACGCGAGCGCGAAGTACTGGCGCTCATGAACGATGGATTGAACAATTCCCGCATCGCGGAACGGTTGCAGATCACTGAAAAGACGGTGCGCAATCATGCATCGAACCTGTTCGACAAGCTAGGCGTTCGCTCGCGTGCCGAGGCCATCGTCCTCGCGCGGGACCGCGGGTTCCAGAGCTGAGTTGAGGCCGCCAGTTACTTCACCGGTGCACTCGTCCGCTTATGTGCCTGTACCGCGCGCCGTAACGCCGCTCTCGCTAGCGAGCGCGTGGAGTCGATTATTGGGAGCGGGGAATTGTCATCGTTCATGATCAACGGAATCTCAGTGCAACCTAGCACGACAGAATCGCACCCTTGCTCTTTCATGCGCTCCATCACGCCCCTCTTGAGGGTCGCGCTGCAGGAAAGGCGGTCCGTCGTCCTCGAGCGCGCACATGGCGCGCGTCCAAATAAGCGTCCGAGCGCTCGCCGACCTCGAGCGATTATTCGACTTCCTGGCGGAACATAACCCAAAACTACCGCGTGAGCGGATGCTCAGTGTCCGGCGAGCCTTCGAGTTACTCGCGGATCATCCGTTGCTGGGCCGACAAGCTGAAGACGGCCGCCGTGAACTGATACTGTCGCGCGGCCGCTTCGGCTACGTGGCCAAATATCGTTGGGTGCCCGCTGAGGACGTGATATTGATTCTGGCGGTTCGACATCAACTGGAGGCTGGCTACAAAGAAGAATAGCGACGCATGTGCGTCCGGTTCCAAATGTCCGCCGACTGAGAAGCTAAAACGCGGGATCGCGCGTGTCGATATGTCTTTACTTTGCATTACGTTGCCCAACATAGCGCCAAAACCCATCGCCCGCTCCACTCCGAAATTCGCGGAGCGAATTTCGGTGGCGCGAGGGCGGCATAGGCGCTGCTAGCCTCATGTATCGAAAAATCTAATTGACGGCGACTCCCAGTGTGGCGGCCAGTCTGTGAAGTCGCTTGTCCCTGGTCCACAACCGACATCCCTCGATCACTGCAGCCGCCAGCAAGTGGGCGCCCACATAACCAATGCCACGACCGTACAGTTCCCGCGCCCGTATGAAGCTCAAGACTTCATCATGTTCGGCCACGGTCACTGAGCGTAGCTGTTGGAGGAGTTCGAATATCGCATCGCGGTTCGAGAAATTTCCGCAAGCGAGTTCACCAACCACGAACGGATGCATAACAACGATACTGCGACGAAGACGCTCGGCAAGTTCAGGAAGGCCTGCGCGAAAGTAGTCAATCCAGACCGATGTGTCGGCGAGAATCACGTCGCTGCCGCCGCACGCCTCCTCGGCACGGACTCGAGCTTGGGCTGAGTGCCGCCGAGTTTGGCAAGTCGCGCGGCACTTTCCCGCTCGATGAGTGCTTTGAGACCTTCTCGGAGCACTGTCGAACGATCAAGACCCCCCGTCAACTTGACGGCTTTTGCCAGTAAGTCGTCGTCCAGCGTAACCGTCGTGCGCATGGAATTCTCCAAATCGCCTGCATCAATCATAGCACTATATGATGCGAAATATGAAGCGCGCCGAACACGGCGCCCCATTCGCCGAAGGACAAGTTGGTGTGACGATCAGCCTCTCGCCAGGGCGTCGCGGTTCACGCCGTCACTGCCTTCCGGGCCGCCGCGAAGACGTCGCGTGCGGACGTCGTGCCCGCTACGTGCTCTGTACCCTCGACTCCGAGGTCCATCCATCCTGCATTCACGGCCTCAAACATTTCTTCAGCAGGTCCGGTGTGGCCCTTCGGGATGCCGAATTGCTCGAACGCTTTCGCCCACCCTGCACGCGGGACTGCAAAGGCTTTCACGTCGAGATTCAGTACTTCACCCAATTGCTCCGCGACTTCATCCGCGGCGACCATCGAACCAAGTTCGACGGCGCGCTGCCCTGACCACGCTGGGCCGGTCAAAAGGGTTGCGACCTCCGCGCCGATGTCGTTCGTCGCGACCATGGTCGATTTCCGGTTTGTCGGATTGTAGTAGACCGGTAGCATTCCGCCCTGGGCGACCTGCAAGCCGTAGAGGAAGTTTTCGAAGAATCCACCTGCGCGCACAAATGCGATTGGCGATATCAGGTCGCGAAGACCTTGCTCCAGAAGCGACAAGGCCGTGATCATCCCAAGCCCGCTGGTCCTGTTCGCACCCATCGACGAAAGCGCTACCACGCGCGGCGGCGCTGCCTTGGTGAGCGCTTCGACATAGTTCGCAATCACGCCCTTGGCTTCTTTGTAATCCGGCGAGGGGGCCCAGACAGCCGGCAACATGACAAACGCGCCTTCGATGCCATTGAGCGCCCGCTCGATGGCTGCCGAATCATTCCAATCACCCTCAATCAGTTCCACGCCCCGGTTAGCCCAGCTTGACGTCTTCTCCCGATTGCGGACTAGCGCGCGTACTTTCTTGCCGTGCGCCAACAGATGCTCTGCCGTTGCGCCGCCCACTTTTCCCGTGATTCCCATGACTAGAAACATGCGATTTCTCCTGATGTTGAGGGACAGAGGGCTGCCCCGGTTGGCTTAACGGATGAACGGCAGAATGGCGCGGACCCGGGGGTCGCGCGCGCAGAGGCCGACCCATGTCATCGCGCCCAGAAGCAGGGCAATGATTTCTGGCGGCGATCCCAACTCACCAATGCGCACATGGGCACAGATGGCGCCTCCCAAAAAGCCCGTCACTAGGATTGCGCCGAGTACGGCGGTGGCCGGGATGGCGTAAAGGATGGCGCAGGCGAGGATGATCGGACCCAAGACACGGGTCAGTGTCGATCGCGAACCCGGTTTCCCTCAACATGCTCGCGATCTGCGCGGGCGCTAAAAGCTGAATGGTGCCGTCTGCCAACAGAGCGATAACTACGAACGCGCTCATTGTCCGGCCGGCCCACAGGGCGCCTTGTAAGGTCGCGGTTCCAGGCACCGGATGCGGTTTCATGGTTTCGAGCACCTGTCGTTCTCCTATGGGGGAAATCCCAATGTTCGAAGGCTACTGTGCTTCTTGGGTATGATAATCATCGCCGAACTGAACTCACTGTTCTCTCTGTGGTAAACAATACCGGGGCACGACAATGCAGAATCTCGAACCCCTCCTCATTTTCGTAACGGTCGCGGAAATGGGGAGCTTCACCCAAGCAGCCGATAGCCTGGGCATTCAGAAGGGAAGGGCCTCAACGGCGGTCCGGAAGCTGGAAGAAGATGTCGGCGTCAGGCTTTTGCACCGGACGACGCGTAGCGTGCAGTTGACCGAAGACGGACGGGTATTTCATGCGCGTGCCCGCGATCTGCTCGCGGACGTTGACGATCTTCACTCGATGTTCGCAGGCGATCGTGTGGCACTTCGCGGGCGTCTACGCGTCGATCTTCCGACCGAGGTGGCGCGCACCACGATTGTGCCGGCGCTGCCGGATTTCATGGCGACTCATCCCGAGTTGGAGTTGGAGGTTTCGAGCACGGATCGCCAAGTTGATCTGGTTCAAGAGGGGTTTGACTGCGTATTGCGACTGGGTCCTATCGGAGACGAGACGCTGATTGCCCGCCCGCTGGGCAGGCTACGCATAGTCAACGCCGCCAGTCCCGCATATCTGGCGCGTTATGGCGTCCCTCGATCGCCGGTAGATCTCGAGCACCAGAAACATCGGACAATTCACTTTGAGACGACGCTGGGCGCAAGACCCCTAGGATGGGAATACCCGGACGGTGAAAGTTACGTGACACTTCAGTTGCCGGGCGCGCTGCACGTCAACAGCGCACAAACCTACGAAGCCGCTGCCCTCGCCGGTCTTGGCGTAATTCAGGCCCCACTTCTTGGGATCGGCCGATACTTGGAGGGTGGAGCGCTCGTGGAAATTCTACCCAACTTTCGTCGCCGGTCGCTTGCCGTGTCCCTCGTAGTAGCGCATCGGCGGAACCTCTCGCGCCGAGTGCGCGCATTCATGAAATGGATCGAAAATGTGCTTGCGCCCTACCTGGAATAGCGAAACGAACTGCTTCGTGCTGTCCTCGAGATCAACATTCTGGCAGTTCGAGATCGGCTGGGGCTGGCTACAAAGAAGAATAGCGACGCGACTAGAAAAGTTGCGCGCGGCTTTTCGGGTCATTCAAGATCGCCTGGAAGCGAGGATCCCCACGCAGTGGCAGGAATGCCGGGCTAGGGTCTGTTAACACTAACGAAGTCCCTCGATGACGAGTGCGAAGCACAGAAAGCCCATGAACATCACGTCGAGTTTATCGAAGCGACTGAAGATACGGCGGAAGCCTTTGAGCCTGCGGAACAGCCGCTCGATCTCATTGCGACGTTTATACATAGCTTTGTCGTATTGCCAAGGTTCGACGCGCGTGCACAGTGGCGGGACAACCGGAATGAACCCTAAATCCAACGCCAACTGTCGAGTCTCGTTGCCCTCATACGCTCGATCCATGATCAGACGGCATCCATCGGGCAAGGGCCGCATGCCACGCAGCAGTTCTCGACCCTCAGGCGCATCGCCCGCTTGTCCTGGACTCAAGCAGAACGCGATGGCGCACCGAGCATGCGCGGCAACCATATGAATTTTGGTGCTCCATCCGGCTCTGGATTTGCCGATGGCTTGAGCGCCGTTTTTTTTAGAGCACCGGTCCCGTCCGGATGTACTTTGACGATGGTGCTGTCCAGACTCACCGCTTCGATCCTGATGCGCACAAGCTGCTGATGCTGCAATTCCTCGAACAATCGATCCAAAACACCCGCCTTCGCCCAGCGATTCATGCGCGTGTAGATCGTATGCCAGTTGCCAAAGCGCTTGGGGAGGCTGCGCCATTTACAGCCATTTTCCGCTACAAACAGAATTGCGTTCACGACTTGAAGGTTGCTGAGCGAGACATTGCCGCGCTGAACCGGCAAAAATTCCTCGATCCGACTGAACTGCTCTTGAGTGATTTCCATGACGCATAGAATATCACATAGTGTTAACAGGACCTAGACAATATGGCCTGACAGGTATTGGAAGTCAGGCGTAGTTGGGAAGATTGAGCAGAAGGGGTCTGCCTCCCGGTATCGTGGGTTGCGCACTGGGGTGCGCCGAGCCATACATGGACGCCCCCCGTTTGCCAAGCGATCTTTATGTTCCGGTTCACAGGTCGGGATTGCAGCCATACATCCGGCCTCTTTCTGCAGCTTCGAGCTGCGGGCCCTGATGGAATACGCCGGTTGACACCTCAGCACATACGTGGACTTTTGATGTCCGGTGGCTCGGGCAGGTTGAGTCAACCGCGGTTTGACCTGGTGTGCCATCACGTTCAAGAACGCCTCAGCAATCGTGGTAGGGGTAGTACGCTCATTTTCTCAGGCAGCGACCGCTGTCGGCGTGCCGTGTTCCGCTCGATATTGACGGTCATGCGCCAGCAACGCCCAAACGATCCGGGCGTTCTTGTTCGCCAACGCAACGGCGGCGATATTGGGGTGACGTCTCGAGGCTAGCCGTGTGAGCCATCCTTCAGCCTGACCAGCCTGGCGGGTGCGATGCCGAATAACGGAGCGCGCGCCGTGGATCAGCAGTGTGCGCAGGTATGAATCGCCGCGCTTGCTGATGCTCAAGAGGCGGGTGGTGCCACCGCTAGAGTTCTGCCGAGGAACCAGTCCCATCCAGGCGGCGAGTTGCCGCCCATTTTTGAATGCCTTCGCGTCGCCGATACTCGCCACGAGCGCACTGGCGCTGAGCGGACCAATGCCGGGAATTGCCTCGAGACGTTGACTCGCGTCGTCTTCACGGTGCGCGGCTCGGATCTGCCGCTCAAGCTCCGCGACGTTCCGGTCAAGGTCTTTGAAGTGGGCGAACAGGCGCACAAAGAGCTCTCGAGTAATCCCCGGTAAGCCGTTATCCGCATCTTCAAGGATCCCGCCTATACGGCCTCGCAAATGCGAGGTCCCTCTTGGTAGCACGATCCCGAACTCCGCCAGCAGACCGCGGATCTGGTTCGACTGAGCTGTGCGCGCTTCGACAAACCCCTGTCGCACCCGGTGTAACGCAATGACCGCCTGCTGTTCCACAGTCTTGACCGGTACGAAACGCATGCTCGGACGAGATACCGCTTCACAGATCGCTTCGGCATCGCGCGCGTCGTTCTTGTTGGTCTTCACGTATGGCTTAACAAATTGAGGTGCAATGAGTTTTACCGTATGGCCGTGCGAGCTGAGTTTGCGTGCCCAATGGTGCGCGCTCGCGCAGGCCTCCATCCCGATCAGGCACGGCGGCAGGTTCGCAAAAAACTTCATCACTTCCACTCGCCTGACCTGCCGGCACACCGTGGCCTTGCCACGCTCATCCATGCCGTGCACCTGGAATACCGACTTAGCGATGTCGAAGCCGATCGTCGTTGTGATCATTTGGGCTGCTCCTTCCGGGTAGTTAAACGCCGCGCCTCGATTGAAGCCGATCAGGAAGGGGGGCGTCCATCCCATTACATGCAGAGCGCCCGAGGGCGACTGCTGCCAAGTCAAACGAGGCAGACCGTGGATAAGATTATCACTTCGTTTGTCGGATTGGATGTACACAAAGACTCCATCGCCATGGGGGTAGCGCCGGCGGGTCGCGAGCCGCCGCGTTTTGTGGGTACCGTGGTGCCGCAATGGTTGTCGTTGTGCAAGGCACTGGGTCGGTTGGGTCGAGCCCGGGAGCTGCAGATCGTGTACGAGGCGGGTCCGTGCGGCTACACGCTGGCCCGACAGCTGCGCTCGCACGGCTATGCCTGCGAGGTGATCGCGCCGGCGAAGATTGCGCGCCGGCCCGGGGATCGGATCAAGACCGATCGGCGCGATGCGCTGCTGCTGGCGCGCGCGGCACGGGCCGGGGAGCTGGTCAGCGCGGCCGGTCGGCGACCATCAAGTGACTGCGGTCAACGGCGAGCTTCCACTCGAGGCGAAAATACCCTTCGTCGCGCGTATGCGTATGGCGCGAAATGATTGGGATGAATAAGGTGCAGGCTTTGATCTGGCGTCGAATCGATGCATCCCAGGCATCGCCGCCGCGAAGTTCGCTTTGATCAAACCAGACCTCGACACCAGCTTCGCGCAGAGCGTTGCAAAGCTGCAGCGCTGCCCCGGCGTCCTGGGACGCGTAGCTCAGGAACACTGCGTGGACCGGGTCTGTCACGGCGTCCGCGTCGCGGCGGGTCTCCGAAGGTTTTCTGCTTTGGCGCGGTCAGCCATTTACGTTCTCATAGTTATCATTCTGATAGCCTACCTGAAATCCTTAAGTGGCCACTTTCCCGCCGCGATCTCATCTGCTCGAGCGTCCATGAAATGGCGCGTGCGCTCAACCTCTCAATCACTCAAGTCAGTGTGAATCGCATTCCCGATGCGCGTAGACCTTGCGCGCCATGGATCGGCGGCTTGATGGTGTTTGAAGTGCGCCGCTTGTTTAATTACACTCCATCGCCATGCTCGCTTGGCTTTCAGCCGATTGTAAAAAGTGGGCATGTCGGCGGCGCCCATCCCGTGCCCCCGGAACTATCCCAGACAAGCCCGGCCATTGGTCGTAAACGCTTCCGCCGCCGGCAGAAGCTCGAAGGGGGAGCCAATATGAACGATAAGCACCACGAGTTTGAAAAGTACGATTTCTTCCGCAGCGACCGGTTCGTGAACGATCCATATTCCTATTTTGATTACCTGAGAGAACAGTCTCCGGTACTCCGCGAGCCGCATCAAGGTATCGTCATGGTAACGGGCTACGACGAAGCCCTCGAGGTCTATAATGATCCCGATCGCTTTTCCTCCTGCATGTCGACCACTGGACCGTTTGCGGGCTGCCCCATTCCCCTGAAGGGACACGAAAACGAGGACATTTCCGAGCTGATTGAAGCTTATCGCGACAAAACGCCATTCAGCGATCAGCTCCCGACCCTGGATCCGCCGAAGCACACAGCCCACCGGGCGTTGCTGATGGCTGTGATCACCCCAAAGCGCCTCAAGGAAAATGAGGACTTCATGTGGAAGTTGGCCGAACAGCAGATCGACAGCTTCATCTCCCGTGGCGAGTGCGAGTTCATGGGTGACTACGCCCAGCCTTTCGCCGTGCTCGTCGTCTCCGATCTGTTGGGCGTACCACCCGAAGATCGAGTGCAGTTCCGGAAGAAACTCATACGCCAGGAACAGGAGCGTGGCGGAGCCGGGGTAGGCGGCGTGACCGAGGGCAAAGTCGAGCACTCGCCGCTGGCCTGGCTTTACGATACCTTCTCGGCGTATATCGAGGACCGTCGGCGAAATCCTAAAGGGGATATCCTCACAAAGCTCGCGGCAGCCACCTTTCCCGATGGCTCGGTGCCGGAGCCTCTCGATGTCGCCCGGGTTGCCTCCAACCTGTTCGCCGCCGGGCAGGAAACCACGGTGCGACTGCTTAGCTACGCTTTCCAAGTGGTCGGCGAGCACCGCGACCTCCAGCAACGCCTTCGCAAGGATCGCAGTCTCATCCCCAATTTTGTCGAGGAATGCCTGCGGATAGAGGGTCCTGTCAAGGGCGACTTCCGATTGGCGAAAAAGCCGACCACGGTCGGCGGCGTCGATATTCCGGCCGGCACTTTCCTGTATATCGCCAACAGCGCCGCCAACCGAGATTCCCGCAAGTTCGAAAACCCCGGAGAGTTCCAGATAGAAAGGGGGAACGCCCGGCTACATGTGGCATTCGGCCGCGGCCGTCATGCTTGTCCCGGCGCCCCCCTTGCACGGGCGGAGGCGGTCGTCAGTCTCAACCGGATGTTCGACCGGACCAGTGACATTCGCATCTCCGAGAAAGTCCATGGGCCGCCCGGCGCACGACGCTACAGTTATCTGCCAACCTTCATATTGCGCGGATTGACTCACATCAACTTGGAGTTTGACCCGGTGTCGGGTGGTTCACAATGAAAGTCCATGTCGACGCGCACGTATGCGCCGGTTTCGGGGTCTGCGTGGGGCTCTGCCCCGAGGTGTTTGAATTGCACGACGACGGCTACGCCATCGTGCGGGTCAACGAGGTGCCATCGGAACTCGAAGGTGCGGTGCGCCAAGCCGTCAACCAGTGCCCGGCGAGCGCGATTTCCGTCAGTGACGACCCCGGGTAGAAACCTGCTGAGCGGCTTGCCAAAATCCGAGGCTGGTCTCGGAGCGAAGCGCGATCCGCGCTCGCCGGTAGTGGTCATAATAAACGTAACATGTTACATTTATTATCGTGGAGAGATCCAAACGAGGACCCGGTCGGCCCCGCAAACCCGGCGCTCCCGATGCGGCAGAGCGGATGCGCGCGACTCGAGAGCGCAAACGTCGCGCGGGCTTTCGGTTGCATCAGGGCTGGGTCAATGTTGCGCCCCAGAGATACTCGGATCACCAGCGTCTCGATGCCAGGAGCCTCGCGATGCATTGCCTCATCGCCAGAAAACTTCTCGCGGACCCAACACTCATCGTCCGGGCGCGCAATACGCTTGCGCGCTGGAGCGCGCAGGCCACAGAACCAGTGCCGTCATACTTTTTCGAGTGGGGACGCATCCTGGAGGGAAGCCCGGGGGAGATCGCCGCCTTTCTGGCAAGCATGCGTGAAGACGCGGCGCGCCTTCGGCAATCCTCTCCCTTTACTAATCTCCTGACACCCGAAGAGCGCGGGAGGATCTTCGAGGCTTTCCGGTGACGCGCGAACAGCTGGAGCATCTCCTGCGCGCGAGTGCCGCCATATTGATCAACAGCGGCAGCCGATCACCCACCCAAGAGTTGGTGGTAATTGGCAGCCAGGCGATCCTGGGACAGTACCCGCAGGCTCCAGGGGCACTGCTCCGCTCCATGGAGGCGGATCTCTACCCGCTCCGAGAGCCGGAGCTTGCCGATGCGATTGATGGTGCGATCGGCGAACTCTCTGCATTTCATGACACCTACGGCTACTACGCGCAGGGCGTAGGTCCCGAAACCGCGACGCTACCGGCAAAGTGGATTGAGCGTGTAATACAGGTGAAGAGTGAGGCGACGGGGCAGGCCGTAGGCCTGTGCTTGGAGGCACACGACCTAGCAATCTCCAAGTATGTTGCGGGCCGGGAAAAGGACCTGAGTTTTACCTTGGAACTGGCTCGACACGGCATGACACGCAGGAACGTCCTGCTTGAGCGCCTCAAGAACACCGCGCTGACTGATGTCATTCGAACGCTCGTGCGCCAGCGGATTGCCTTGCACTTTCATAAGTAAATGACCTTCCTACCACTGAAGAGCTCGAGCCCGGGACCTCGCGCAGCGGGTATCCCTACGTAGCCCCACAAACCGCCAAAATTCACAGGCTAATCACATTTGGCATACGCCGCCATCGCACTAAACCGCTCGTTTAAAGGCTCGGAAGCGCCTTCCGGGTGGAGGAGCCCACTTCACCCGTTACCGCGATGCGCGCGTCGGCCGCCTGTACCATAGCGGTGAACTTCGGATCACTCCGGAGCGAATCGAGGTCCGGATCTGCCTTTGCGTGGTTAAGAAGGCCGATGGAAACGTTTTCGAAGACCAGCCCAAGCAATTCTAGCGCGGCATCCGTCTCGTGCAATTGCGCGGCGAGCGCGCAAGCAAAGTTGTAGCGCGACTTTATATTGTCGGGATCAAGCAGCAAAGCGCGTTTCATCCATTCCTTGAACCGCTGGGACTCCCCCCGGGCCGCTAATGCGTTAGCGCCGTACCCAACGGCTGCAGCGTTGTTCGGATCCTGTTTCAATATTGTTTCGGCGCGGGTGAGTGTTATCTCGGCAACGCGCGCAACCGCTTGTAAATCGCCTACGGCGGTGTAGCAGGATATCAACATGGAAGCCGAGTTAACATCGGTGTCCAACAGGGTCAGCGCCTTTTCAAAGTAGCGAGCTGCGTCGCCCGGCCGGTTCTGCCTGTATCTCAGATACGCGGCGGATCTGTTGACCTCGTACGAGTCTGGGTCCAAATGCAGCGCGGCGTCTATTTCGGCGGACGCAGCTTCATATCGGCCGTCTTCTGAGTAAATTCGGGCCTTGACGGCGTGGGCCTCGGCGAGGGTGGGATCTAACGCGAGAGCCCGTTCCGCCGCCGCCAAGCCGCCATCAAACTTTCGGCCATGCAGGAAGCGCAGGATCGTCTGCCCGAGCGCTAAGAGTGCCCAAGCGCGCGCATAGTTGGCATCGATTTCGGTAGCGCGGCCGCACAGCCGGACGATCCCCTCTGCGCGCCGCGCATCGCCTTCATGGCCGGTGATATAGAGCTGTCGCGCCATGAGGTATAGATTGTAAGCCTCGACGATGTCCGTGCCGCGCTGCTGGATGGCCTGCCTCTCCGCTGGCAGGAGCTTCAACTTCAGGGCGTTTACGATCGCCTCGGAAATTTCATCCTGGAGCGCAAAGATGTCATTGAGGTCGCGGTCGTAACGCTCGGCCCAGACATGATCATTGCTCGACCCGTTCACCAGCTGGGCGGTGATACGTACGCGACCACCTGCCTTGCGCACACTGCCTTCAAGTATATGGTCGACCTTGAGTTCACGGGCGACTTTCGGCACGTCGACATGCCTGCCCTTGAATACAAAGGCGCTATTGCGCGATGTCACCGACAGTGCCGAGACCTTGCTCAGATCCGTGATGATGTCCTCGGTAATTCCGTCGCTGAAGTACTCCTGTTCCGGGTCGCCGCTCATGTTGGCAAAGGGCAGCACACAGATCGCAGGGCGCGCGTAGCCGTGGGCCGGGGCGGGCGAAGCGGAAATCACCGTCGTTGATTGCAGCGCGCGCCGGCGAGCAATCATGGTGCCGAGCGCGCGCATCACTTCTTGGGCTTGAGAACTGCGCGAATCCTCCCTCCAGTCATCGAAGTCGGTGGTATGAAGGGTGCGCACATCGATCGGCAGCTCGGCGTGATCGAAGCGAATGGGGATGAGAATTCCGCGCTCAGCCCCCTCACGCGCCTCACCACGCACCCAGCGGGACTCCACTGAATTCCGGGTCCACACCACCAAGATGGCGGTGGCGCTCTTTAGCTCCCGGGCGATCTGGCGGTCGAACTCCTGGCCGGGAGAAATTTCCGGGTCCCACCAGACCGTCCAGCCGTTCGCCTCGATCGCAGCCACAAGCGGGGCAACGCGCACTTTGTCGCTGCGGGCGTAGGAAACGAAGACGTCGGCCATACCAGTCGGACCTCAAGCCGAATTTGTCGCGGCGTTATCGCCGCGTCGCCGGTAGCTTAACTCGACCCGCGCGAGAGGGGCAGACTCTCGCGCGGCCCAACGTCGTCCCGCGTACCGCGAGAATTTGCTTCACTTTTCGTTGTCTGGCGTGTCCGTGCGTGGTCCTACGACGCGCCGGGTCTCATCGTCCAGTTCCCACAGTCTCTACGCGGCTGCGGACGGTCTTTTGATTGATACCGTCGATCGGTGCTTCGGCGGGGTTCGTTCATCAAGGTTCTGGCGTCACTGCTGGCTCGCAATCGATCCCGGTGCAGGCCGCGCCGGCGGCGGCACCGTCGCGCCGCCACCGCCGGCGCCCTTCATTTTGGCAACAGCGTCACCGGGACTTCGGTGATGCTATCCACCGGAAGCTTGTTGAGCTCGGCCGCCTTGCGAACGGCCGCTTCGCTCGGCGCCTCATAGACACAAAACGTCTTGGTCTCATCGGCATTGGCGTAGGACTGGACCCAGCGCACACCAACCGATGCGTTATTCGCGTTCACCTTCTTCTTGGTGGCCGCATCGAGTCCCTTGAGGGCTCCGGACGGGAATGTGCGCTCAATTAAATAGCGGTGAACGACCGGTTGCGTGGCGGCGGCCCCTGCGTTCGCAGGAATGTCCTCCGCAAAGGCCGGAGCGATCATCAAGAGAGAAAGAACTGCAATGACTCTTCTCATTTTGACTCCCAAATTATTGGTAGAGGTAGGCTTCTGAGTATCTGCCGGCAATTCCGGCGGAGAGGCATGATGGCGCGCTGATCCCTCGTTGGAATCGGTGGATCTGCCCATATTGGACGGCGCGGCTGCCCATGCTTGGCTGCAACGGGCCGTCAGTCAGGGAGATTTCGGCAGCACCACCGCACGCAGGAATTCCCGGTGACGCGCGCAGTGCCGGCGGCCGGCGAGCGAGAAGCCAATGCTCGGGTCGCAAATGCTGGCGATCAACACCTCACTACCGCGAAACTGAATGGCGACGCGCTCGCCGACGTTCAGCAGCATCCCTGCTGTCTGCGCCTCGAGTCTGCACCCGGGCTCCTCGACCAGAATACGCCAACCGGCGCGATCCACCGCGGACCGCACCGCCGCGAAATTCAAGTGCGCGTCGCAATCGGTGGCAACCCGCAAGAACAGCAGATCCCGCCTCTGCGAGCGCCAGAAAACCAGGCCAAGGCCGCTCGACAGCACGAGCCCAAAGAGGCCCGCGCCGGTGACGGCGACGGCATTTTGCATGCTGACGAGAAACGCCGAGGTGACGATGAGCACGGCGCAAATTGCTGCAAGGTAAATGCAGATCGCGGTCGGTACGAAATACCGTAAGCGGTCCCCGCCGGTGAGTTGCATGCGTTCCGCGTTCATGGGGGAAATCTACGCCTCCACCATGCAGCGGGACAGCCGGGGTGCCGGCCGCCCGAACAGACCGCGGGCTGTGTCACACAATTGTCACCTCACCACCCTAGGGTATTGAAGGGTTGTGACCCGTTAACGAACAAGATAACAAGATGGAGATGACCCGTGTTGTCCAGCCTTGGCATTGATCTGGCGACCGCGATCCTGCTGGGTTTAGCCATCTTGCTCGCACTGAGCTTCGAATTCGTCAATGGCTTTCATGACACCGCGAACGCGGTCGCAACGGTGATCTACACCCACACGTTAAAGCCTAGCCAGGCCGTCGTCTGGTCGGGTATGTGGAATCTGATCGGCGTGCTGACCTCCAGCGGCGCCGTGGCCTTCGGGATCGTCGCGCTGCTGCCCGTCGAATTGGTGATCAATGTCGGATCAGGGGCCGGATTCGCCATGGTGTTCGCGCTTCTTCTCTCGTCGATCCTCTGGAACCTGGGCACTTGGTACCTGGGGTTGCCCGCCTCGAGCTCGCACACCTTGATCGGCTCGATCGTCGGCGTCGGCTTGATGAATTCTCTGATGAGCCCGGGCAGCGCGTTCGGCGATGGAGTCAACTGGGCCAAGGTGCAGGACACCGTGAAGGCATTGATTTTCTCGCCGCTGCTCGGCTTCATTGCGGCGGCGCTGCTGCTATTGGCAGCGAAAGCGATTCTGCGGAATCCTGCCCTGTACAAGGCGCCCGAGGGCGAGAAGCCGCCGCCGATCTGGATTCGTGGGTTGCTGGTGCTGACCTGTACCGGAGTGAGCTTCGCGCATGGCTCGAACGACGGGCAGAAAGGCATGGGACTGATCGTGCTGATTCTGGTCGGTATTGTGCCGACCGTATTCGCGCTGAACCTCGCGACCTCAAGCGCTGACCTGCACCGATTGGCGACGACATCCACGATGTTCTCTCAATTGCTCGAGCCGATTCCGGGCTCCCAGGCGCAACCCATCGACGCCGAGGCGGCGCACAAAGCGCTGACTGGATACCTTCGCTCGGGTCACATCGAGCCCGAGACCCTGCCGGCGCTCCGTGTAGCGAATGCCGGGGCCTCCGCCCGGCTGGCTCACGTCGAAGATCTGGCGGCGCTCCCATCGGCCGACCGAGTGGCGCTGCGTCTGGACATCTATCTCGTGGCGGAAACGCTGAACCGGATGCAAAAAGCGCATCAACTACCGGCCGGGATCGACCCAAAGTTGGCCACTAGCTACCAGAAATCGCTGAAGCAGCTGACCAATTTCATTCCCTTGTGGGTCAAGATCGCCGTCTCCCTCGCGCTGGGGCTCGGGACGATGATCGGGTGGAAACGCATCGTCGTGACGGTCGGCGAGAAGATCGGCAAGGCGCACCTCACCTATGCTCAGGGAGCATCGGCGGAATTAGTTGCATTCGGCACCATCGAGGCCGCCGATCTGCTCGGTCTACCCGTGAGCACCACCCACATCCTCTCCTCCGGCATCGCCGGCACCATGGTGGCCAACGGTTCGGGCATTCAAAAAGAGACGGTGCGCAACATCGTGCTCGCCTGGGTGCTCACGTTACCGGTCTGCGTGCTGCTCGGTGCGGCGCTGTTCGGTGCGGCACTGTTCTTCGTGCTCCGTGTGCTCGGCGTGCACTGAGCATCACTGTCGAGGGCAGGGCAGCCCGGAGACCCGGGCCGCCCGTGGGCTGGTCAGACCGTGATCGATTTGCCGTCGAACTTGGTGAACGTGAAGCCGGAGGTGCATCCACCGCGAATCGCAGCCACCGATCTTCCTTAGTGTGGCTCCCGCCTCAAGAAGCGTTCGGCAACTTTCAGCTCGCGCAGCATCGAGCGCTTTTTGGTCGAGTGCGCCTGCATGCGCTGCAGAATGTCATCGAGCACGGCCACCGCCTCGCGAATATGCGGTCCCTTGTTGAGCATCACGCACTCGGCGCGCTGGCTCATGGCGGCGTCGGTGATTTCCGCGCGAGACGGCAGACCTCCTTTGGCGAGACTTTCGAGCACTTGCGTCGCCCAGATGACTGGCACGTGAGCGGCTTCGCACATCCAGAGCATTTCCTCCTGGACTTCCGCGAGCCGCTCGAAGCCGCATTCCACCGCAAGATCGCCGCGTGCAATCATCACACCGCAGCGCGCGGAGCGCAGTAGCGTGAAGAGCATTTCCGGGAGATTCTCGAATCCGCGGCGTGTCTCGATCTTGAGAACCACCCCCAGTTTCTCGCCGCCGAGCCGTTTGAGATGTTCCTGCAGCAGCTCCACGTCGGCGGCGCTGTTCGCGAAGGACAGGGAGACCATGTCGGCGTTGCGCACGACGAAATCGAGCGCGCCGATGTCCTTAGGGGTGAGTGCGGACAACTGCAGGACGCTGTCGGGAAGATTAATTCCCTTGTCGCCGCGCAGCCTTTCGCCGCCCTCGCGCGCCCGCCGAATCTTCACCGTTGCACGCTCCGGCTCGATGTCCTCGACAATCCCGGCAATTTTCCCGTCATCGAGAAAAATCGAGTCGCCGCTGCGCACATCGTCGAACACCTCGGGCAAGGTGCACCCGATGCTCGCCGGCGTCAGGACTCGACCTCGCGAGTCGCGAGTCGCAGAGCGGCCGGGCTCGAGACTGCGTTGGATCACCAGCGTATCGCCGGCGTGCAGCACGATCGGCTCCTCGCCCGAGATGAACTCGCCGACAGCGGCCTCGGCTGTCTTGCTTCTCGTGCCGGTCCGACGCATCCGCGTGCCGGGAATGATGTAGCTCGTCTTGTCGAGCTCGGCCCAAACTCCTTCGGCATCGGCGTGCACGACTTTCAAGATTCGGCGCGAACCGCGCGCATCCCTGAATTCGACGGTACTGCCGGTGCGGAGAGGTTTCAGCCAGGCAGCCGGCAGCGGCAATGTTGCATCTGCCGGTACCGGTGCGCAGCGGCCGCCCGGCGCTGCCAGCCATACGCGCGCGGGAGCGGTGACTCGGCCATAGGCATCGCGCTCGGGACGAATCTTTATCACGGCCGGCCCGGCTTCCAAAGGTCCGGTGCGCAGCTTCGGGCCGCCGAGATCCATCGCGACGAGGCACGGCCGGCTGAGTGCACGGACAGCTCTTCGCAGATGCTCGATCATCTTGGCCCACACGTCCGCATCGTCATGGGCGCAGTTGATCCGCATGCAGTCCATGCCGTTGCGCACGAGCTCGTGCACGAGTGTGTAGTCATGAGCGGCCTCGGTCGGCATCGTAACCATGATGCGCACGCGGCGATTGGCTGGAGCCGGACCGAGCAGCCCTTGCGTATGCGCCTCGAGGAGTTCAAGTTGGCTGGCCGAGTCGGTAACCATCGGGCCCGGAACGTCCGGGAACTTCGCCAGTGCCTGCAATGCGGCTCGGACCGCAGCGACGGATGCCATCACGCGAGCTTCGGAACGGCCCAGCGACGACAACCCGAGTGCCGCGAGCCTCGGTTGCAGGATCCGAAGGTCGTGGCGCCGCAAGGCGAGATAGTGAATCAGGTTGCTCGCGCTCTCTTGGTAGTGCGGCGGCACCGCGCGGATGAAACTACGGTTTGCGTCTCCGACGCGTTCAATATCAGCGTGCAGGGAGCCTAACTCCCCGCATAGCTCCGCGATCTCCTGCCCGCGCTCGTGAGAGTCCTGTTCGGCGCGTAACGGTAGTGCGGTCATGCTCGAAAATTATGCGGTCAATTGGGCGCGGTGCGCGCGCCCAGGATTGAACGCGTCCTGTTCAGCGCCAGCACGGTCAGAAAACTCGTCACGCGTGCGCCTGCCGCCAGCTTCTCAAATTCCGCTTTGTAGACTTTCGCGACATCCTTCGTGCCCACGCCCAATTTCTCGGAAAGTGCCGTGATCGCCTGAACATGTTCCTTTCCTGACGACAAATCGCTCCCGGTCGGATCGATCCCGCCGCTGTCGTCGAATGAAGACGAGGACGCCGGCTGCGCGTGTCGAGCATGCAATTGGTTCACCACGATTTTGTACTCCGGGACAAATCTAACAGGCGCCACCCGGCGCAGGAATACGGAGAAGCCGCGATGGAATAGGGTCGTATCGCGTGAAATTTCCCCGTGGTTGTCACGTATCTGTAACGTCGCGGGAAAAGAAGTTCCGGCCCCCGGACGAAAAGGGTGGATCTGCGGAGCTACACGCCGCATGCGATGGAGATTCACCTGCAGATCGCCCCTGGGATGGCTTTTGCGACCGGCGCTGCAGCGCGGCACGATGCCCCGCCAGGCATCGGCGGATCGCGGCTTCAGCAATCTCGTTGCAACACCCTTGCCCCGGGGCCGCGCGTTGCACTCCGCACTGCAGTGCGGCACACTCGAACAATTAGCGAGTCTGTCCTGCCGGTGCGCCACGGGCGGCGTTATGTTCAGGCGCTACGAGCCGAAGAATTCGAATACACCTCGGCGGCCGAAGGGTCAGTAAACTTTGAAGCGGGGATGCCTTTGTCAAGTTTGAAGTATGGGTGGGGACGCCCGGTGCACGTGTTCGCTCCGCATGATTAGCGCTTCGGCGACGGCGTTGCCCATGAGCACGCTCGACGACGACGCCTGGGATGACTTGCTGAGCTTCATCGAGGAGCGGCGCGTCATTCCCATCGTGGGACCGGAGCTCCTGCTGGTATCGACCGAC
Organism: uncultured Gammaproteobacteria bacterium; assembly: GCA_963843295.1. Classification (GTDB taxonomy): domain Bacteria; phylum Pseudomonadota; class Gammaproteobacteria; order Steroidobacterales; family Steroidobacteraceae; genus Bog-1198. The sequence continues at coordinate 279,788 of CAWJJP010000014.1, forward strand.
CGGGGTCCACGGCTGCTGCTCGACTGGGTGGCGGAGAAGCTGGCCGGCCGGCTCAATGTGAATGTCGCCGAACTGCCGAAGCCCTATACGCTGAACGATGTCGTGTGCTGGTTTCTCGCGGCGCGCGGGCGACGCGAAGAGGCGTATGTTCGACTGCGCAGCATCATCAAGGACGCGAATTTCGAGCCACCATTGGCATTGCGACGGCTGGCCGCAATCACCGATTTCGATCTCTTCGTCTCCACGACGTTCGATCCGCTGCTCGAGACGGCGATTAATCTCGAGCGGTTCGCCGGTGCGCCGTCGACGGAAATCCTGTCCTACGCCCCCAATCGCGTCACCGATCTGCCTGCGGAGCGGGACCGCCTGCAGCGGCCGGTGGTTTATCACTTGTTCGGCAAGCTTTCGGCCTCGCCCACCTACGTCATCTCCGATGAGGACTTGCTCGAGTTCATCTGTGCATTGCAAAGCGAGCACCTGGCGCCGGAAAAGCTCTTTCACGAGCTCGAGCACAACCACCTGCTGTTCATCGGCAGCAATTTTACGAATTGGCTCGCGCGTCTCTTCCTGCGCATGGCGAAGCGCCAGCGCTTGTCCGATCCGCGCGATGTCGGCGAGGTGCTCGCCGACGATCACAGCAGTCAGGACGATCGTCTGATGGCCTTTCTGCAGCAGGTGAGCGTGCGCACGAGGATCTACATGGGGGCGGAACGGTTCGTCGAGGAGCTGCATGCGCGGTGGCAAGCGCGGCGCAAGCCCGCCGCGAGCGCAGTCTCCGGTACGGGCCCCGCGCGCTTCCTGCCGCCGTCGCGCGAGATGCCGGACAACGCCGTGTTCATCAGCTACGCGCGCGAGGATTTGGCCGCCGTGCAGCACATCAAGGCCGGGCTCGAAGCTGCGGGCATCACCACCTGGTTCGACATCGACCGGCTGGAGGTCGGCGACGACTACGACCGCAAGATTCAGCGTAACATCGGGCGCTGCTCGTATTTCATCCCGGTCGTATCCGCCGCCACGCAGCGTCGCCTCGAGGCATACTTCCGGCGCGAGTGGAGCTACGCCATCGACCGGGTGCGCAACATGGCGGATGGCGCCCGGTTCATCCTCCCGGTGAGCATTGATGCGACGAGTGCGGCCGACGCGCTGGTCCCCGATAAATTCAAGGCGCTGCATTTCAGCCAGCTTCCAGGCGGCCAGGTGCCGGCCGAATTCGCGCAGCGCTTGAGCGATTTCATGCGGGCGCGTTCGTTGTGATTGCCGCCAAACTCCGCGTAATCGACACCGTGGCAACGGCGGTCGATGAACGCAATCCCTGGCTGGGTCTTGCATCCTTTACCGAGGAGACCAGGGCGTATTTCTACGGGCGCGACGACGAGGTGGCCGAGCTCGCGCGGCGTGTGCAGCGCAAACTCTCGACGGTGTTGTTCGGCCAATCGGGTCTGGGCAAGACCTCGATTCTGCGCGCCGGCCTCGTGCCGCGCCTGCGCTCGCAGGGTTATTGCCCGATTTACGTGCGCATAGACTATGCGCAGGACACCCCGGAGCCGGTCGAGCAGATCAAACAGGCGATCAATCGAACCGCGCGGCATGCCGGCGAATGGACGCAGGCGGGCGTGGCGACGGAAGGCGAGTCCTTGTGGGAATTCCTGCACCATCGCGACGACGTGCTGCGCGATCAGTCCGGGGCCACGCTGATCCCGCTGCTGATCTTCGATCAGTTCGAGGAAATCTTCACGCTCGCCCAGAGCGACGACTTCGGGCGCGCGCGCGCGGCACGTTTCATCGAGGAACTTGCGGATCTCGTCGAGAATCGTCCGCCCAAGTCCCTCGAAGCGAAGCTCGACGAGGACGAGACGGCGCATGAGCGCTTCGATTTCGCGCGCGGCGACTATCGGGTGTTGATTGCACTGCGCGAGGACTACCTCGCGCCGCTCGAGGGACTGAAGAAGTCCATGCCGAGCATCTCGCAGAACCGCCTGAGGCTTGCGCCGATGACTGGGACCCAGGCGCTGGCAGCCGTGCTGCAGCCGGGCAAAAGACTCGTCTCCGAGGAGGTCGCCGCCGCCATCGTGCGCTTCGTGGCCGGCGGCGCCGAGCTCGCCAATGCCGAGGTCGAGCCCGCGCTCTTGAGCTTGATCTGCCGCGAACTGAACGATGCCCGCATCGCCCAGGGACGAAGCGAGATCTCGCTCGATCTGCTCGCGGGTTCTCACGCTTCGATTCTCAGCAATTTCTACGAACGCGCCCTTGCCGACCAGCCGCCCGCCGTGCGGCAGATCATCGAGGACGATCTGCTGACAAGTTCGGGCTTTCGCGAGAACGTCGCGGAGGAGCGGCTCAACAGCCGCTTCAAGGCTGCAGGCGCGGCGCCCGACACGCTCGCCGTCCTCGTCAACCGGCGCCTGCTGCGAATCGAAGAGCGGCTCGATGTGCGCCGCGTCGAGCTCACCCACGATGTTCTGTGTAGTGTGGTCAAGAGCAGCCGCGATTTGCGCCATGAGCGCGAGGCCCGCGAAACAACGGAGCGTGTGCTCGCCGAGCAGCGCGAGCGGGAGCTCGCCGCCCGAGGAGCGCTGGTGCGGGCGCGCAAGATCGCCGTCGGTTGCACGGTGCTTGCGGCCGGCGCGCTACTCGCCGCGGTACTGGCGGTGTTGAGCACGCAGAGGGCACGGCGTGCCGAATTGGAGGCGCAACAGACGCGAGCCTCTGCCGAACAGGCGCGCGCCGGCGCAGAGCACCTTCTTGGATATCTGACCGATGACTTCGTTCGCGAGCTCGAGAGCTTCGGGCGCCTCAAGGTTGTGGCTGAATTCTCGAAGCGGCAGATCGATTATTTTCATGCGCTGCCGCCCGCGCTCAAGGGTCCCGAGACCACTCGCAATGGCGCGCTTGCGATGGTGCATTACGGCCGCGCGATGCGCACGATGGGAAATCTGGACGCCGGCGGCGCGAGCGCGACGGAGGCCATCGAGCTGCTCGAACAACTACGAAGCACCGGGGATACCTCGGAGGCCACGACGATTGCGCTGGCGCTCGCTTACACGGTCCAGGCCCAGGTACTCGATGCCAGAAATGACGCAGCCGGGCCGGCCGCGGGCAAACGCGCGGCTGATATCCTGCAACCCATCGCGGAGGCTCCGAACGCCTCGGTGGCGGCGCGGCGCGCGTATGTCGATGTGCTGGTGCGCCGCGGCTACGAGCAGCAAGCCGACAACCAAAATGAAGATGCGGTGCGAACGGAGCAGCTGGCCATGCGGCTTGCTACCGGCCTCGGTGCGCGTGACCTGTCGAATATCGATATGGCGGCCTTCTACGCGGACGCCGCGGCCTGGTTGGTGACTGCGCTGCAGAACCTCGGCCGCAATGATGAGGCGCGGAGCATCGGCGAGGACGCGGTGGCGCTGGCCGACAAAGTACTCGAACAGCGTCCTGGCTACCGGCTCGCTTTGCACGCGCAGCAGGTCATCGAAAGCACGCTTTCAGGCGTGGCACAAAATGACCTGAATCCGGCCGAAGCGCTGCGCATCGGCCAGCACAACGAGCAAATCTCAACCACGCTCCTGAATCTCGACCCCAATAGCTTCGTAAGCGCCAATAATCTCGGGTCGGCGCACCAGAGCCTGGGGGATGCCCTCTGGGCAATGGGGCGGCTTCACGAGGCGATTCCCTACTATGTTTTTTCCCTCAACGATTTCGCCAAAGCATCCGGGGCGGGCGCCGGACAGATCATCCTGTATGCCTATCAATTGACGCAAGTGGTCTATGCGCAATCGGTGGTCGGCGATGCTTCGGCGGTAGCGTCCACGCTGGCAACTTGTGCGCCATTCCTGGCGAAGTTGCGGCAGAGCGAACCCGCCGGCGGCATGGCGCCGATCATATTCGACGCATTGTGCAGTGTGGGAGCTGCCCAAGCTGCGTACGAACGCGATGACCTCGTTGTCGCGCGCAGCACCGCCGTGGAGGCCGCCAACCGAGTACAGGCGAGCAAGCCCGCGCGCGGCGTCCAGGAGGTTCAGAAGTACGTCACCCTTTTCCTCGCCTCAAATATCGCCGGCCATGCCGAGTATCTGCTCGGCAACTATCCCGCCGCCGAACGCGCCCAGCGCGAAGCCATCGAGGCGCGCAAGAAATATCTCACCGAGGCCGTCAGCGACCGGCGCGATGTGGCGGAAAAGTCCACGTTGCTGGCGATGGCGCTGGCGCGGCAGAACCGCCTCGGCGAGGCCGCCGAGGTCATTGCACCGGTGGTGAAATTCCACCGAGCGCTCGCGGCAAAGAATATGGGCGACCGGTGGCAGACTTTGGAACTCGCGAGCGCGCTGTATGCCGAGGCGCTCGCCGACCCGAAAAAGAGTGCGGCGCTGCTGCGCGAGGCCGCGGCGCTGGTCGATGGCCTGCCCGCGACGATGCGCCCGGTGCACGATGTGCGGCAATGGCGCGAGCGCATCCATCAGGCGCAGCAGGGCGTGGGGTGAGCTCCGGCAGCGCGCATCAGTTCCGCTCGAGCGGGCAGCGCGGCTACTCGAGCGAGATCAGCGCCGATCCGCGCCGCGTATTTGCGCGCAAACTGGAGCGCGAGATTCAGGTGCAGTTCGCTCCGGTCGGCTGCACGGTGCAGACCTTCGAAGGGGTGGTGCACGCGAGGCCGGGCGATGCGATCGTCACGGGTATCGGCGGGGAGCGCTGGCGCGTCTCGCACGAACACTTCAAGGAGAAGTACCGCCCCGTGCCGCCGACGGTGGCGGGCCAATCGGGGCGCTACATGAGCTTGCCGAATCGAATACTCGCCCTGCCGATGACGCATTCGTTCGACGTGTTGCTCGCCGATGGTGTGTCACGCTTGAGCGGGCATGCGGGCGACTGGCTGGTGGACTACGGCGACGGCAGCCTCGGCATTGTTTCCCCGGCCATTTTCGCGACCACGTACGAAATCGTCCCCTGAGCGGGCGCGTGTCGTTGAGCCCGAGGATCTCTTTGCCGCGCGACGGCGTTCAACGTGTCCCGGCTGCGAGTTGTCCGCGCGCGGCGCGCACCTGGTTCTCGCTCACCACCGGCGCGGCGTGGTTCCACGTGTTGCTCACATAAGTGGTGACCGCGGCCACTTGCGCGTCGGTCAGCTGCCAGCCGAAAGCCGGCATCGCGGGGCCGGTCGGTTCTTCCGGTGTCGCCACGCTTTGAGCGCCTTGCAGAACCACGCGGATGAGCGTCGTCGGCTCGCGCGATGCGACGGAGGCGCTGCCCGCCAAGTCGGGGATCAAGTGCGGCACGCCGCTGCCGTCGGATTTGTGGCAGGCGGAGCACAGATCCTGATAGATCGCGCCGCCCGCCGCCATGATCGGATCATGGGCCGACAGCGGCTTCGCGCTTCCGCTTTGCCCCCGCTGGTCCTTCAGGTAGGTGGCAATCGCCTCGAGATCCTCGCGCCTCATGTGCGAGCTCGAATCCGAGACCTCCTCGCCCATGGGACCGGAAGCGCCCGCAAATCGATTGTGTCCCGTCTTCAGGTACTCGACGATGTCGGCTGTGGACCAGTTCGCGAGACCTTGCCGGGGATCGTCGGTGATGTTCGGCGCGAACCAACCCTGAATCGAGTAACCCTCCAATCGCTGCTCGGGCTTGTCGCCGCCGAGGGCGGTCTTGGGCGTATGGCAGGCGCCGCAATGCCCGGGTCCTTCGACCAGATAGGCGCCGCGATTCCATGCGGCCGACTGCGTGTTCTCGGGTTTGAATTCTCCCGGGCTGAAATACAGGGCATCCCAGACCCGCATGGCGGCGCGGATGTTGAACGGAAATGGCAGCTGGTCGGAAACCACGGCGTGACTGACCGGTTCGAGCGTGTTGAGGTAGGCACGGATGGCGAGCACGTCCTCACGCGACATGCGCGCGTAGTAAGGGTACGGCATTGCTGGATAGAGACGAGCACCGTCAGGCCGCCTGCCCTCCCGCAGGGCCGCATCGAATTGCGCATCGCTCCAGGCGCCGATGCCCGTGTCGCGATCGGGGGTGATGTTGGGCGCCGCCACGTTGCCAAACGGCGTCTCGATGGGGAGTCCGCCCGCAAAGGGCCTATGACTCTGTTTGTCGTCGTGACACGCGGCGCAATCGGCGAGTACCGTCAGATAGCGGCCGCGCTCAATCCTGTCGAAGGCTTGCTGGTCCTGGCTTTGAGCGGCCGCTATGCCGACTGCGCACAGAAGTGCCGCGCCTGCGGCGAGCGCGGCGCCGCGACTTCGCCGCTGCTCACGCATGCACGAGCGGCCCCGGATTCTTGAGATAGCGGGTGCGGATCGCTTCTGCCGACCAGAACGCGAGGGCCGCGAGAGTGCCCGTCGGGTTGTAGCCGGCGTTTTGCGGGAAACCGCTCGCGCCCATGACGAACAGGTTCGGCACATCCCAGCTCTGCAGGAAGCGATTGACGGCACTGGTCTTCGGATCCGTTCCCATCACCGCGCCGCCGCACAGATGCGTCGTCTGATAATCGGTGATGTCGTAGGGACCCTTGCGGTATTTCTTGACGATCTGCTGCGCGCCCATCGCGCGGAAGATCTCCGCGAACTTGTCGGTGAGGAAGGCATTCTGCTTCAACTCGTTGTCGTGAAAATCCATCGTGATGCGCACGAGCGGTCGGCCGAAGCGATCACGGTAAGTAGGATCCAGATCGAGGTACACATCGCGGTAGCTATACATGGCACCGTGAACGCCGGTGCCGGGTTTGAGCGCGCTCAAGTAGTTGTCGCGCACCGCCTGCTTCCACTTCGCGCCCCAGCGCGGCGTGCCGGGCGGTACCGGCGTCGTCTGGATCGGCCGGCCGCCGGTCTGAACCTGACCCATGTAGCCACCGCCGACGAAGCCGTGGGGGCCATGATCGAAGTTGTCACCGTTGAACTCATCGACGCACATCCCGATGGCGCCGGAGGCGATGAACGGGTTGAAGATGAATTTGGAGCTATCGAAGAAGCTCTCGACGTCGGAGATCGTCTGGTGGGTGAAATTACGTCCAATCACACCCTTGTTCGCCACCGGGTCGTAGGGCGCGCCAATCCGCGACAGGAGCAGGAGCTGCACGTTGAAGATCGTGTACGCGGAGAGAATCACCAGATCGGCTGGCTGCTCCCACTCGTTCCCGCTGCTGTCGACGAACGTGACGCCGGTGGCGCGCTTTCCGGAGCCGTCGGTATTGATCCGCGTGACTTCACAGAGGTCGCGCGCGCTGAAATTCGTCTTGCGCACCAGCACGGGCAGCAGGGTCGTCTGCGGACTCGCCTTCGAGTAGTTGCCGCAGCCGAACCATTCGCAGAAACCGCAATAGCTGCACGGCCCCATCCGTACGCCGAGCGGATTCGTGTAGGCCTGCGAAAGGTTCCCGGAGGGCTGTGGGAAAGGCTTGTAGCCGAGCTCCCGCGCAGCCTTGCCGAAGAGCGTGTGGCTGAACGGCTGCTGCTGCGCCGGGGTGGGGTAGGGGCGGGAGCGGGGTCCCTCGAACGGATTGCCGCCTTCCTGGATCTTCCCCTGTAGGTTGCCGGCGGTACCCGAGGTGCCACACAGGTATTCGAAGCGATCGTAGTGTGGCTCCATCTCCTCGTAGGTGACGCCCCAGTCCTGAATGGTCATGTCGGCGGGCAGGAAGTGCGCGCCGTAGCGCTGCGTCAGATGCGTCTTCACAGCGAAGTCGGAGGGCAGGAACCGCCAGGTCTCGGCGTTCCAATGCACGCCGCCCCCGCCGACGCCATTGGGCGGCATAAATGCGCCCCAGGTGCGGATGGGCAGCGCGGTCTGATTCATTTTATTGCGGAACGTGAACGTCGTCTGATCTGGGCGCAAAAAGAGCTCGTGACGGATGCGGTAGCGCAGCTCGTCCTGCGCATAATTCGGCGCAAAGTTGGTCGCAGTGTCGCGCCAAGGGCCGCGTTCGATCGCAACGACATCCAGTCCCGCCTCCGTGAGCTCATGTGCGAGAATCGAGCCCGTCCAACCGAGGCCGATGATGACGACATCCTTGGCTGGCAGTTTGCGCGGCATGGCGCTTCAGCCTTTGGGGGTCCAGTCGGGGCGCCCGCCGATGCCGACGGGCGCCAGGGTCACGCGTTCGTTGTGCCGTCCCACCCACTCGCGATAATCGTAGTGCGCGCCCGGAAATCCGATCATCTTCCAAGCGCACATATCGCGGTTTCCGCCATAGATGGGGTCGGCGAAGAAGCCTTCCTGTATGTCCCTGACAAGAGTATCGAAGACGACCTTCGGCTCGACGCCCTCGAGCTGCAGCGAGCCGTTCTCCAATCCTTGAAGAATTTCATCCTGCCGCTCCACCGGAAGCGCACCCAAGGACTTGCCGCCCTGCGATCGGCAATAGCGGTCGATGGCCGCGAGAAACGTGCGGTAAAAGTCCGCGGGTGTGTGAGCTGATTGCGGACCCTGATTCTGCTCACCCTTCTCGAACGGCGGCCGAGTGTAGAGCCCGTAGCTCTTGCCATAGGGTCCGGCAAGCTGGCGATCGATGAACACGGCGCAACCCGCGTCCTTGCCACCCGGCGTTTGCGGGTCCGGAGGGATGATGCGGTCGGCGATTGCCTCGACCATGGCCGCTTCGGTATTGGTTAAAAAGAGCCACGTGTCCGCCGTCGACGGCGCCGGGTGCGATTCAGCGACTGGTGCCCAAGGTAGATGCCCGGAGACGACGCTACCGCGCGCCACCTTCTCGCCAACGATCACCAGGGCAGTGCCTACCAGCAAATCGCGACGGCGGAGATCGGTCATAGGTGAAAAGCGCAGTCCAGACTTGTTAAACGTGTTTTGCGCAGATCGTAGGGCCGAGGCCCACCACGGGCTGTAGGCGCGCACCCCGGGCGCGCGTAGGAGCACTCCTGTGAAGCGGACAGTCGGTGGTGACCGGCGCCCGACGCTTGGAGTGAGCTTCAGTTCCGGGCTGCGCTGTAGACCTCGCGCCCATCGAGATATGTCGCGAGCACCCGTGTCTCATGGAGCTCGAACGGATCGATCGCGAAAATATCGCGATCGAGCACGATGAAATCGCCGCGCTTGCCGGGCTCCAGTCTTCCGGTCGTCTGGTCCTGCTTGAGCGCGTAGGCTGCGTTGATCGTATAGGCATCGATTGCAACCTGCAGCGTGATGCTCTGCTCGGGGAGGAGCGGCTGGCGGCCCCTCGCCTCGCACCGGGTGACGGCGTGCTCGATTGCCTCGAAAGGATTGAAACTGCTGACGCCCCAGTCGCTGCCGCCCGCAATCAAGGCACCGGCGTTGAGGAGCGAGGCCGCCGGGTAAATATTTCGGGACCGCTCCGGTCCGAGGTATGGCAGGGTCGCCTCGACGATGTAAGGATCGCGCTCGGCCCACAGCAGCTGGAAGTTCGCGATGACGCCAAGCGCCTTGAAGCGCGGGAAATCCGCCGGGTCGATGAGTTCCAGATGGGCGATCTGATCGCGGTTGTCGCGCAGGCCGTTGCGTCGCCGCGCTTCCGCGAAGGCATCGAGTGCCGATCGCACGGCGCGATCGCCGATCGCATGTCCCGGTCGGATGGCCGCCGGTGTCGAGATAGGGCTCGAGCAGGGCGGCCGTCTGTGAGGGTATTCGATGACACCGTCGGTGAAGATCTTGACGGCATCGGCGCGCAGAAATTCCGCATCGACCGCCCACTTCGCGCGAAATTGGACCGCTGCGCTGATGAGTGCATCGGGCGTCTCGACAAGATTCTTCAAGTAGTACGCCGCACGCACCCGCATGTTCAGCCGATGCGCATCGTAAAGCGCCTTGTATATCTTGAGGTCGTGCTCATCAGCGGCCGCATCCTGCACCGAGGTGATGCCGGTCGCGCGCATCGCAGCGAATGCCTTGTCGAGCCGCGTTGCCTCCGCGGCCAGGTCCTCCATCGGTTTTGCGGCTAGGGCGATTTCGGCCGCTGTATCCCGCAGCGTTCCGGTCGGATTGCCGGCCGAGTCGCGCTCGATGCGCCCGCCCACCGGATCCTTGGTTGCCGCCATGCGGGAGAACGAGGTCAGGCGCGGCGCCCGCGGGCAAGCCTCCCGACAGAGCCGTCGGCACATCCGCAGCGGCGAACGTTGTGCGAAGGAGAAGTGCGAGGCAACAGGCGGCAGCGGCGAGTATTTGCTTCATGGAGTTTCTTTCTACAGCCGCTTCGAGAAGATCGGATGTTACGTGAGTCGGGGCGGGAGTATCATGCCGCGCCGGTTCCTGGCATCCGCAACACCATAAGAGATCAAGCATGGCCGCACCGCGACCGCCTGGGTTCGATACGCTGAGTTTGCACGCCGGCCACCACCCCGATGCGGTTAACGGTGCGCGCGCCGTACCGATTTACCAGACCACCTCGTACGTCTTCGACGATGCGGATCACGCCGCGTCGCTCTTCAATCTGGAACAGCCGGGCCATGTCTATAGTCGAATCTCGAACCCGACGGTCGCGGTTCTCGAGGAGCGGCTGGCGGGACTCGAAGGTGGAGTGGGCGCGATCTGCACGTCGAGCGGCATGGCGGCCATGCATATCGGCATCGCGACGCTCTTGGGCACCGGCGATCACATCGTCGCTTCCGCCTCGCTGTATGGCGGGACGGTGAATCTGCTGTCGCACACGCTGCCACGCTTCGGCATCACCACCACCTTCGTGAAGCCGCGCGACCTCGAGGGATTCCGGGCGGCGCTCAAGCCCAATACCCGTCTCGTGATCGGGGAGACCATTGGCAACCCCGGCCTCGAAGTCCTGAATATTCCGGCGATCGCCGAGATCGCCCATCGGGCCGGCGTCCCGCTGCTCATCGACAGCACCTTCGCCACACCGTATCTATGCCGGCCGCTCGATTTCGGCGCCGATCTGGTGATGCATTCGCTCACGAAGTGGATCGGCGGCCACGGCATCGCGATCGGCGGTGCCTTGATCGACGGCGGCCGCTTCGACTGGCAGGCTTCGGGTAAATACCCGACTTTGACCGAGCCGGTCGCGGGATATCAGGGCATCATCTTCAGCGAGCAGTTCGGTCCGGCAGCCTTCGTGATGCGCGCACGCACCGAGGGACTGCGACAATTCGGGGTGTGCCTCTCTCCCATGAATGCATTTTATTTCCTGCAAGGTATTGAGACCTTGAGTCTTCGCATGCAACGGCACGTGGAAAATACCGCGGCCGTGCTCGAGTTTCTGCAGCGAAGCGATGCCGTGCTGTGGGTACTGCATCCGAGTCAACCGAGCCACCCGGATTACGAGCTGGCGCGCCGCCTGCTGCCGCGCGGCGCGGGCTCCATGATCAGCTTCGGCATCAAGGGCGGTCGCGCGGCCGGGGCCAAGTTCATCGAGGCTCTACGGCTCGCGAGTCACCTGGCGAACGTCGGAGACGCCAAGACTCTGGTGATCCACCCCGCGACCACGACCCACCAGCAGATGAGTCACGAACAGCTCGCGGCGGCCGGCATCGGCGAGGACATGGTGCGTCTGTCGGTCGGGATCGAGTCGGTCGATGACATCATCAGTGATTTGGGTCAGGCGCTGCGTGCCGCGATGAAGCCTTGAGGAGGTCGCCGCGATGCAGTTCACGATCGAGGGTCGACCGGTTTTCGGCGCGACGGGCGGCAGAGCGCATGAAGCGGGTCGCCCGCTCGCGGTCTTCGTGCACGGAGCGGGGCTGGACCACAGCGTCTGGGCGCTGCAGAGCCGATGGCTCGCGTTTCACGGCTGGAACGTGCTCGCACTCGACCTACCCGGACATGGTCTCTGCGCCGGGCCGCCGCTGCCGAGTATCGGCGCGATGGCGGCGTGGCTCGCGGCCGTGATCGACGCGGCAGAGCCGCATACGGAGCCGCACCCATTCGCGGCGGTGATCGGGCATTCGATGGGATCGCTGGTCGCGCTGGAGGCCGCCGCGCAGTTTTCCAATTGCGTGCGAAGTCTCGTGTTGATCGGCACCGCCGCTGCGATGCCGGTTCATCCGGACCTGCTCGCCGCTGCCGCCGCCAACGACCACGCCGCCATCGACATGGTGAATCTCTGGGGCTATGGATTCGCCGCCACTCTCGGCGGCAGCCGTGCCCCGGGCGTTTGGATGGTTGGCGCCGGCGAACGGCTGCTCGAGAGAGCGATGCCCGGCGTGCTGCACAACGATCTTGCCGCCTGCGACGCGTACCGCGACGGCCCCGCCGCTGCCGCGGAGCTCAAGACGCCGACGCTGCTGATCAGTGGTGAGCGCGACCAGATGACGCCCCTCAAGAGCGCACGGGCGCTAGCGGCAAGGATTTCCGGCGCCAAGCTGCTGGCGCTTCCGGGAGCGGGACACATGCTGATGGCGGAGCGGCCCTACGAGATCGTGGACGCGCTCGCCGGGCATTTGGCGGTCGAACGGACGCGCGTGACCGTCAGCGCGAAATTAGCTCCGCACCGCTGAGGCGGGCGAGCGCGCCAAGCGTCGTCTGTGCGGCGTTGAGACCCAGCCGAAAGTCTGCATCGCTGAACGTGGCGTACACATCCGACGGCTGGTGCCAATGCGGATCCCAACCGGCGCCGATTTCCGTACCGCGCTCGTTCTCGCGCACGCTGACCGCCGGCACCCAATCCATGAAAGGCGTGCTGTCGGTATTGGTCATATGCGGGCCAATGGCCGCCGGATAATCCGTGGCATAGGCTTCATTCGCGGCGTACAGCACCCATGCGAGCTTTTGCGCACCCTCCGCCATTTTCGCCAGGGATTGGAACTCAATGTTCACATCCGCCTCAAGCCGCTGCTCCTTCGAGACCGTCCCGTCGGCGCGCGGCATGCCGTGATCGAAGAGCATCATGTCGTGCTGAATCATGCCGAGCCACTTCGGTTCGGGATATTGACCCGAGCCGGGGGGCTCTTCGCGCCCCTGCAGCGAGGCACGCTGTGCGACATAGGCGCGTGCTCCGTTCAAGCCGGTTTCCTCGTTATTCCACAGAACGAACCGAATCGACCGCTCGGTCTTGACGCCGGGCGAGGAAAACACTCGTGCCAGTTCCATCACGAGGGCGGCGCCCGATCCGTCATCGTTGGCCGCCTCACCCCACCCGTGTCCGTCCATGTGCGCGCCGACGATGTACATCTCTTCCGGATGCGTGGTGCCGACCTTGGTGCAGTAAACCTCCTCGCGATCGCCGGCCCGGCTCGGTTGGGCATTGAGCGCGCGCAATTTCTCATCCGGCTGCTTCAGTGGATCGGTGTTGACGCCCGTGGGTGCCCGCATGCCGCGGTAGTGCCCGCCGCCCGCCGCCGCATCCGGGCTGCGCGCGATCGATGGTCCGCTCGGCAAGGTCGGATCGTCGGGTGAGTAGGTGTATTTGAGACGCGCCGTGTTGGCGCACCCGTCACTTTTCAGGCGCGCCTCGATCCAGTCGATCGCAGCGCGGTTTCGGTCCGTGCCCTCGCGCCGGTCGCCGAACCGCGTGAGACCCTTGATCGTCGCCTTGTACTTCTCGAGATCGAGCCGTCCCACCATGATCTTGATCGGATCGCCTTGCGAGGGCGGGTTGGGGGGCGGCGGCGGCGCGGAGGATCCCGCCTGCGCTAGAACGGAAAAGAGGCAACACAAGCAACAAGCGGCGGCGATCAGCGATTTCACCGCCGAATCCTAGGCGGCGGCAGCGCGGTCTGTCAAAGTCTCGCGAGAATCCGCCGTACGAGAACTGCGGCTAGATGAACGTCCGGGCGCGCAAGATTTCGGCAAGATTCACCTTCACCGGCGCCTGTAGTTGCCGCACGGCCGCCTGCCAGCGCTCCGCGCCGCCGGTGCACAATTTGCCGAGGACCTCGGTCGATGCGTGCCAGCCGTGGAACAACCCGTCGACGCCGCTGGCGATCAACGTCTCGCCGAGTTGCAGACGCTCAAGTGTGTTGTCGAGCCAGTGAGTCATCGATCGCTCCCTTCGCGCGAGGTGATTGCCTTATCATCGAATCGCGTCACTACGCCCAAAAAGTGTAAGGCAACTTTACAAAATGCGGCAAATGTCGGTGTATCGAGACATCTGTGTTCCATACGTGGTACAGGTCGAAACCTGCTGGATATGGAGCAAGAACCGCACAACTTCGAGTGAGACTACGTGATCATGATTCAGTTCCAACTTCAGGGACGACGCGCGCTCGTGACGGGCAGCGCTTCGGGGATCGGCTTGGCAACCGCCGCCCTGCTTGCGCGCAGCGGCGCGCGCGTGGCGATGAACGACCTGCGTGCCGGTGCGCTGGATCAGGCGGTGGCCGGTTTGCGGGACGAAGGACTCGCCGTCGAGGCGGTTCCGGGTGATCTCAGCGTCGCCGCGAGTGCTAGAAAGGTCGCCTCGGGCGCCTTGGAGGTGCTCGGCGGCCTCGACTATCTCGTCAACAATGCGGGTGCACCCGCCACCCGCTCGCCCATTCCTCCGGCAGATCTCGATGCGCTGAGCGACGAATTCTGGGATCGCATCCTGCGCATCAATCTGCTCAGCGCTTTTTGGATGACGCAGGCGCTCGCCGCAGCCTTGAGAGCTTCGGGCGGCGCGGTGGTCAATACGGTGTCGGTCTCCGCGTTTGGCGGCGGCGGTAGCAGCACCGCCTACGCCACGGCGAAGGCCGGACTTGCCGGCCTCACGCGGGAGCTTGCCCGCGGCCTGGCTCCGACGGTGCGGGTAAACGGCATTGCACCGGGATTGGTGAACTCCAACTGGGAATGCTCGTTCGGCGACCTGGATGCGATCGCCAAGGTGAGCGTTCCACTCGCGCGCGTCGGCCAGCCCGACGACTATGCGGAAGTCATCGTATTTCTCTGCGCCGGCGCCTCCTACGTCACCGGCGAAGTGCTCGGCGTCAGCGGCGGAGCGCGGCTGTAGCCGGCGTCCGCACTGAGCCGACTTCACCGCAACCGAATGATCGTCAGATTGCTGGTCACATCGTCGATGAAGGAAAAGTTGAAGCCCCCGTCGGCATCCTCGACCGTATCGAGTCCGAAGGCCCCGCCCTGACTCGCATCAACATCGTATTCGCGCACGAATTGCCCCCAGCGCGTGAATTCCACGATCTCGCTCGGGTGCAGTGGATCGGCATTCTCCGTTGCATCGCCGTTGGCGGTCAGCAAATGCCCGTTGGGCGCGAAGCGCAGCGCGAGCGGACCGATCAAATGCGAATCGGCGAACACCAACTCGCCCTTGTCGGCGGCGTGAGACCGGTGCGCGGCATCGCCGATCGCATAGATGGCGTTCTCCGCGGTCGAGGCGACGAACAGAGTGTCCGTCGAGCCGTCGTAGGCAAGACCGGTGGGCCCGAGGACGACGGCCGCCATATTGGGAACGTGGGGGTATCCAATTGCAACGGTGGTTCTCTTCTGCAGCGTCACGCCATTCCACCCGACGGCCACGTCGAGCCGCACCACGCTGCCGTTGAGGACGTTCGACACGAAGATATGCGCCTCGGAATCATGGTCATCGACCGTGAGATCCCATGGTCCATCGAGAAATACCGGATCGGTCCAGGTCGCGAGCCATCGGCCGTGCCGATCGATCACCTGCAGAGCGCCTTGGCCGATCGTCGCGAATGTTCCATCGGTCGTGGGGACGTTGCCCACGATGACGAATCCGCGTCGCAGCACGCCGAGCGCGGTGCTCAAACCCGGCAGCTTGCTGGTAAAGAACGTGATCGCGGATCCCGGCGGTGCGATCGGCCCGTGAGCGGGCTGCCGGATGATGGTGGTTCCCGTCCCCTGGATGTTTCCGGTGGGCGGGCTCCCTCCATTGTTGAAATTGCTGACTAGCACGTCGCCCGCCGCAATGCTGCCGCCGCCGCGAAAACCCTCCGGTACGAAAGCGACACCATACGGGTTCAGATCGCCGTTGGCGGGAATCGTCGAGGAATTGATCGCCTTCGGCAGGAATGTCTCATCCGCGTTGGCCGGCGCCGAAAGGACTGACCAAAGACCGAGGCACGCGAGGAGGGCGGTTAACGTGATCCGCGTCTTCGACTCATATTTCTTGTTCATGCTACTTCCCCTGTTATGGTTGGCCGCGTGCTTACGACGCGGTCATGACAGTACGTACCTTGATGGGGGCAGCTGGTTGTTCGGGTCGAACAAATTTCGGGAACTGCCAAGAATCTTCAAGGATTGACAAGGCCGCCCGTCGGGGGCCCGAGTTGCCTATGCTGTTACACTTTTGAAACGCAGCCGCTGAAACGCAGCCGCCTCGCAGCGCGTGCCCCGGGAGACAGGGAGATGGCATCACTTTACGTCGCGTTCGGGTCGTTGGCCCTGTCCATCACCCTCACCGCCGCATCGGCGGTCCCGGCGCATAGCGCCAAGGCCCGGCGGGCCGCGGCGACCGGAAGCGCGCGGCTGGTCGTTGTCGGAAGCCGCAGTGCCGAGCAGCGCCGGAGTGCGACCGCGAGCAAACTCGATTCGGTGCTGGCGGATCTGTCGCGGCACGTGGCGCGTGCACGCCCCGAGCACCTCCTGGAGGACTTGCACTCGCTGAGTCCGGCAGCGCGCTTTTCCGCAGCCGCGGTGACCGGGGCGCCACTCGTGCTCATCGATGCCGTGACCCGCGGCAGTCCCGAACTGCTCAAAGCGGCGCTGCTCGAACTGGGCTTGCAGCGCGCTGCGGTGTATTCCAACGACGTCGGCGGCTGGCTGCCTGTCGATCGGATCGAAGCTGCTGCAGCGCGCGCCGAAGTGCATTCGATCCGCGCCGCGATGCCGCATGCTCGCTCCACGGGGCCGGTCGCGCTGCAGGGCGATTACGTTCAGCGCAGCGACGTGGTGCGCACGACGTACCCCACGCTCACCGGCGCCGGCGTCACCGTCGGCATCCTCTCCGACAGTTTCAACTGCTACGCGGTCTACGCCGATCCGGTCAACAACGTTCCGGTCTCCGGCAACGCCGGTTATGCCTCGAACGGCTTCACTGCCGACTACGCGACCGATGTCTCCACGGGCGCCCTGCCGTCGGGCGTGAACGTGCTCGTCGGCGGGGAGGCCGATTGCCTGAACTACGGCGCACCGACGCAGCTGCCCTACGGCGATGAGGGTCGGGCGATGCTGCAGATCGTGCACGCCGTCGCTCCCGGTGCGGGCCTCGCCTTCTACACCGCGTACAACAGCGAGGCGGATTTCGCGAGCGGCATCGGCAAGCTCGCCGCCGCGGGAGCCCAGGTCATTGCCGACGACATCGGCTATTTCGATGAGCCCTACTTCCAAGATGGCATGGTCGCGCAGGCCATCGACGCCGTCGAGGCCAAGGGTGCCGCGTATTTCTCCGCCGCGGGCAACAATGGCACGCTCTCCTATGAAAACACCTTGCCGAGTTTTGCCACCCTGTCGAGCAGCGCTCCCACTACGGGTGAATACCTGCTGAACTTCGACGCCTCGGGCAAGACGACGACGAACTACCTGCCGATCACGGTGCCACCGATTCCTCCCGGGGACTTCGTCGGGGTCGTGCTGCAATGGGATCAGCCCTACGTCACGGGCGCGCCCGGTAGCCCCGGGGCGAGCAGTCAGATCGACTTGTGCATCACCGGCGGCACGGGCAGCGACACCATCACCGACTACGATGGCAACGCCTTCAGCTGCACCGGGCCGAACAAGGTGGGCGCCGATGCCTACCAGATCATGTTCATCGGCAATCCGGCGAACGCCGCCGGCATGAGCGCCCAGCAAAATCTCAACATCCTCGTCGGTCTTGCGGGCGCGACCGCAGCGCCGGGCCGCCTCATCGTCACCGTCGAAGACGACGGTTTGGGTAGCACGATCAATCAATTTGCGACCGGCAGTGCGACACTGCAGGGGCATCCAGGTGCGGCCGGCGCGGCTGCGGTGGGAGCCGCGTTCTATTTCTTCACCCCCAGATGCGGCTCCACTCCGGCGCAGCTCGAGTCCTTCTCCTCTGCGGGTGGTGCGCCCATTCTTTTCGATACCTCCGGTGCCCGCCTACCGGCGGCGCTAGTTCGTCAGAAACCGGATTTTGTCGCTCCGGACGGCGTGAACGATACCTTTTTGGGATTTACCTTGGCCTCGGCCGGAATCACGGGCTCGAATGGACAGCTGACGACCACCACGCCCCAGTGCCAGAATGATTCGCAGGTTCCGAATTTCTTCGGCACGTCAGCGGCGACGCCGCATGCGGCAGGCGTTGCCGCCCTGATGCGGCAGTCGAACGCCGCCGCGATGCCGGGCGAAATCTACGCTGCGCTACAGAAGAGCGCGCTGGCGATGTCGGGAGTCACGCCTAACTATGATTCCGGGTACGGGTTCATTCAGGCCGACGCGGCGCTCGCACTCATCGCGCCGGGCGTGCCCACCTTGACGCTCGGAGTCGCTTCCATCGCAGCAGGCAGCTCAACCACCATCGCCTGGTCTTCCGTCAACACGACGGGCTGCACGGCCTCGGGTAGCTGGAGCGGAGCGCTTGCGAACAGCGGCAAGCAAACCGTAACGCCGGCGGCGGCCGGCAACGACATGTATACCCTGACATGCGTCAACGCGGCGGGCTCCTCCGCCCCGGTGTCGGTGTCCCTGACCGTGACTGACCCGCCGAGCGGCGGCGGCGGGGGCGCGATCGACCCTTTGTCGTTGTGGGAACTGGTGCTCCTCGGCGCGGCGCGCACGAGGCGCACAATCCTCATGCGGTTGCCGATCAATCGTGGATGAACATTCGCACCGCCGCCGCCCCCATGACAAGTGTGGCAATCCACCCGAGGATGACGATCGGCCGGCTGGCGGTGAACGCGCCCATCACCGACTTTTTCGAGACCAGCAGAATGATGACCGCCATGAGCGGCACCGCAACCACGCCGTTGATGACCGCGCTCCAGAACAGGGCTTTCATCGGACTGATCGGCGAGTATTGAATGCCCAATCCCAAGAGCATGCTCACCGCGATGACGGCGTAGAATCCGCGCGCATCCGCGGCACGTCGCTCGAGCCCAAAATGCCAACCGCGGGCCTCGGCGAGCGCATAGGCTCCCGACCCCGCGAGCACCGGCACGCCGATGAGACCGACGCCGAGAATGCCGAGAGCGAACAGCAGAAATGCGAAATTGCCGGCAAGCGGACGAAGCGCGCCCGCCGCCTGCGCAGCGGTGTCGATGTCCCTGATGCCGGCGACGTGGAGCGTCACGGCGGTCGCCAGAATGATGAACCAGGCAGTGAGATCGGAGTAGAACATGCCGCTCCAGGTATCCCAGCGAATGCGCCGCAGCTCCTTCGGCGCACGCGACGGATCGCGCACCAGCGGAAGCGAGTCGGCCGCGTGCATGTCCTCGACCTCCTCGGAGGCCTGCCAGAAGAATAGGTAGGGACTGATGGTGGTGCCGAAAACGCCGACCACGACGGCGGCCGCGGGGGCATTCGGTGTGAATCGCGGCCAGACCGTGCGCAGCGCGACCTCCCCCCACGGCACATGAACGGTGAAGAGCACCGCCGCATAGCCGAGCAGCGACAGTGTCAGCCACTTCAGGAACCACACGTAGCGATGGTAGGGCACGAAGACCTGCAGCAGCAGCGACAGCATCACGAAGAATGCGGTCATCAGATGGCGATTGAAGCCCGTCACGAGCTCGGCGACCTCACCCATGGCGGCAACGTCCGCAGCGATGTTGAGCACATTCGCGATCAGCAGCAGCGCGACCACGCTCAGCAGGACCACGGGAGGAAACGCGAGCTTGATGTTCGCGGCAAGTCCCTTGCCGGTGGCGCGGCCGATGAGCGCGCACATGGATTGAATCGCCGACATCAGAGGGTAGGCGAGCGGCATGGTCCAGAGCATGTTGAGACCGAATTGCGCGCCCGCCTGCGAGTAGGTGGCAATGCCGCTCGGATCATCGTCCGCGACGCCGGTGATCAGTCCGGGGCCGATCCGGGCAAGCGGGTGCGCTTTGAGGCGGCGCCAGAGAGCGCCGAGGCGTCGCTTTTGGGCGATGGGCATGCGCCCGAAGATAGCATGTCAATTTGACATGCCTGAGGCCGGTGCAGCGTGGCGCGCCTCACTGGCTGCTATAGCGCTGCAAAGCCCCTTCGGTCGATATGCGGTCCCCGGGCTTCATCCCGGCCGGACAGCTGCCGACGTAGGTTTGGTCCTGGATCACCGTCTCATCGGTCTTGCCGTGAAAGGCGGGCGTGTAGGTGGCCGAGGATTCTGAGCGCGTCGCCGTCGGGCCCTGGTAGGTATAGGTGCCTTTGGACTCGATGACAGTGCCCGAGACGGTGCAGCGGGACGCGGAGCTGTACCGGCCGCCGCCGAGACTGTCGAAGGACGTGGTGCAGTCCTTCTGGTTCTTGACGAGCGCATCCATCGCTTGGTCATAGGCGTGATTTCTGCACAGCCGGTAGGTGAACTCCGTGCGCTTGCCGCCGGGATTCGCGATGCTCTGCCCGCGAATCTCCCACAGGCCCTCCTGCAGCGGCGGGGGGTCCGCGGCGCGGGCCACGGTCAACAGCGCCGCGGCGGCGGGAATCAGGAGCAGCTTCCTCATGGCGTACAGTCTCTCATGGCCCAAGGATAGCGTCCGGGCGGAGCGACGCAATCGGCGGCATGCCCAGCCCGCGTAGGCGCTCGAGGCCGGCGGGAATAGAATGCCCCCTCCCGGAGTCTTCTGGAGTCATGAGGATCGTGTCGGATCGCATCCATGGATGACAGGCGCGCGCGATTCGATGCGCAGGTTCTGCCGCACCTGGACGCCGCGTACCGGTTTGCGCGCTGGCTGGTTCGCTCGCCGGCCGATGCGGATGATGTGATTCAGGAGGCCATGTTGCGTGCCTATCGTGCCTTTGACGGACTGCGGGGATCGGACGCGAAGGCGTGGCTGCTCGCCATCGTGAGGAATTGCCATGCGACGGCGGCCGCCCAGCGCCAACGGCGCATGCACGTGCCCCTGCCGGATGAGCACGATGCCGCCCTCGGCTACGCGGTGATGTCGACCCTGCCGGATCCCGAGTCCGCATCGATTCGCCGGGATGAGGAGCGGACCCTCGACCGGCTGCTCTCGACTCTGCCCGAAGAACATCGCGAAGTGCTGGTGCTGCGGGAAATCGAGGAAATGCCGTATCGCGAGATCGCGGCCGTCACGCAGCTACCCCTCGGCACGGTGATGTCGCGCCTCGCGCGGGCGCGCGCCGCGCTCAAAGCCCGCTGGTTCGACGAAAACGAGGTCAAGCCGCGTGCCGTGCGCTGAATCGCTCAGGATACAGGCGTATTTCGACGGCGAGGTCGATTCGCTGTCCGCCGCCGAGATCGAACGGCATGTCGAGGATTGCGACGAGTGCCGTGCATGGCTCGACGATCTCGAACGCATGCGGGCAGCGCTGCGCCGGGATACGACCTATCACCGCGCTGGCCCCGGGCTGCGTGCGCGAATCATCAGTGCGATCGATCGCGAGAGCTCGCTGCAAGAAAGCCCGCGATCCGCAACGGGCGCTGCGGATTCGGGCGCTGCGGATTCGGGCGCTGCGGCGGCGCGCACCGCGGGCAAAGGCGCCCGCCCCTGGCGCTCGCGCCGCCCTTTCTGGGCGGGCGCCCTGGGCGGTTTTGGCAGCGCCGCGATTGCCGCCGGACTTGCGTTCCTGATCATGATGCCGCCGGCGGCCAATGCAGTGCTCGACGAACTGGTGAGCGCCCATGTTCGCTCGCTCATGCCGACGGCACAGCTCATCGACGTGCAGTCCACCGATCGCCACACGGTGAAGCCGTGGTTCGCCGGCCACGCCGATGTCTCACCGGTGGTGGCGGACTTCGCCGCGCAAGGGTATCGGCTCATCGGCGGGCGAGCGGACTACCTCGAACGTCAACGCGCGGCCGCGGTGGTCTACCAGCACGGCGCCCATTTCATCAATGTGTTCAGTTGGGCTGCGGATCGGGGGGCGTTACCGCGCGATGCGACGCGCAACGGCTATCACATCGCCTGCTGGAGGGCGGGGAATCTGGCGTATTGCGCGGTCTCCGATACCGGCTGGGAGGAGCTCAACAGCTTGGTGCGATTGCTGCGCGAGACGAGCGCCGCGGAGGCGCGCGACGCGCATCCCTGAGACGAACGAAGCCGGGGCTGAGGAGCCGGGGAGTCACTTTGCAGCCTCCGACGCCGGCCTCCGTGCGCGGAGTTTAGCCGAGACCCTCTCCGCTGCGCTCATGACCCGCAGCACATTTTCGCCAGCCACCTTGGCCACATCCGCGTCGGACCAGCCGCGGCGCATCAGTTCGACGAGCAGGGCGGGAAAGCCGGCCACATCTTCGAGGCCGCGCGGCCCATCCGGAATGCCGTCGAAATCCGACCCGAGTCCGACGTGCTCGACGCCCGCGATCTGACGAATGTGCTCGATGTGATCGGCGACCTGCTCGAGCGTCGTGACCGGCTGCGGATGCTCGGCATCCCAGCGTGCGAGCGCCGCTTTGGCACGGTCCGGCTGGCCGATGTAGAGCCCGACGTAGGGTGGGCTGTTGTTGCGTGTCATCTCCGCGGCCCGATCCGCGTCCCATTGATTGCGCGCCGCCGACACATAGCCTGTCGCGAAATTCACCATCACGACGCCGCCGTTCTTGGCCACGAGACGCAGGATGTCGTCGGGTACGTCGCGCGGGTGATCGACGAGCGCGCGTGCGGAGGAGTGCGAGAAGATGACCGGCGCCTCGCTCACCGCGAGCGCCGCCTGCATCGTCTCGGACGAGACATGGCTCAAGTCGACGAGCATCCCGAGCCGGTTCATTTCCTTCACGACCTCGACGCCGAACGGCGTCAGTCCATGATGCAGCGGCGCGTCGGTCGCCGAGTCGGCCCAGCCGGTGTTCCTGGTATGCGTCAACGTCATGTAGCGCGCACCGAGATCGTACATCTGCCGCAGCACGGCGAGGGATTCATTGATCTGGTGACCGCCCTCGATGCCGATCAATGAGGCGATCCTTCCGGACTTGTGGATGCGGCGCACGTCGGCGGCCGTATAGGCGACCTCGAAATCTTTCGGGTAGCGGGCGGCCATGCGCTTCACCAAATCGATTTGCTCGAGGGTGATCTGCACGGCCTCCGCGCCCGGGATGTCGACCGGGACCCACACCGACCAGAATTGGCCGCCGACGAGACCCGCTCGCAAGCGCGGAATATCGGTCATGAGGGCAGCCTCGTCCGGCGGCGGCGGAATCTTCGACGTGTCGGATGCCAAATCGATGAGCGTGAGCCGCCCTTTGAAGCGCGCGCGAATTTCCCAGGGAAAATCGTTGTGCCCGTCGATCAAGGGGGTGCGTTTGAGCACCTCGATCACTCGCGCGTGGTAGTCGCTCGCATCGGTCGCGAGTGCCGAGGGAGCGCTCGCGGCGAGCGAGACCGCGCATAGCACGGATGCGGCGAAGCGCACGGCCGCCCCGCGAATCGCCGTCACCTTCAGATTCCTGATCATCACCAATCCTTTATCCCAGCGAAGGCGCAGTGCCGGCGCACCCTCTCGAGCCATCAGTCGAACAAGCGGCCGTAACGCTCCCGAAGCAGCGCGTTTTGCATGGAACTGGCCGTGCTGTCAATCCCCGTTGTTTATTTGCCATGGGACGGTTGCCCGCCGCAGCCATTTGCCATAAGACGGCTCAACATATTGCGTTTTTATTTAACTTGCGAATCCCCTCACAGCTGTGGTCAAGTGGAGACACAGGAACTGTGACCTGATCGCTGGTTTTCCTGCCGTCCATGCAGGCGGCGCGAAGACTCGCGGCCAGTGATTGCGGTTGCGAAAAACAATTGAGGGATGAATCCGAAACTTTGCCGGCGATACGTCGGCGACTAACGCGCGGCACGGACCACGGGGCTCCGGGCTCCGCCTATTCGACATAACTTCAGTGCATAAAGGGGATACTCGTGTTTAAAATCAGAACTCCATGGATATGGGGCGGCCTCATGGCCGCAATTGCCTGCGCATCGACTAGTGCGCCCGCGCAGGCGGCCACCACGACCGGCAATGTGTCGGGCTGGGTGAAAAATGCGATCAAGGTGGGCAGTGCTCCCTCGAGTCAGTCGGTGGAGATCGCCGTTCACATGTCGCTCAAGGACACCGCGGCATTGAAGCAGCTGGTTACGGACGTGTCATCGCCCACCAGCAAGAGCTACGGCAGCTACCTGACAACTGCGGAATTCGGTGCACGTTTCGCCCCGAACGCCGCCGACGTGAATACGGTCAAGGCACTGCTCGAGCACGCCGGCATGTCCAATGTCGAGGTTGGCCCGCACGGCGTGTACGTGTCGGCCACCGCGACGGTGAGCCAGCTTCGCTCCACCTTCAAAGTGACGCAGAATACCTATTCCTACAAGGGCAAGACGCTGCGTGCCAACAAGGAGGAGGCGACCATTCCAGCAGCGCTCGCGGGGAAGGTTCTCTATATCGAGGGTCTGGACGATACGATGGCGTTGCGCACGCCGTTCCATATCTCGGCCTACCAGGGCAATCTCGTCGCACCTGCTGCACGGACCCATATGGATGCGGCGAACCTCGACGCCGCGGCGACTGCCAGTGCTTCGGTTACACCGCCTCCGGTATCCGCCAACAATCCATCGCCCTATTGCAACGACAATTATGGCGCCGGCGTGATCGTCGCCAAGCTCAGCAGCGCCGCGGACGTGTATGGTGCCGCGATTCCGTGGCTGAATTGCGGCTATACGCCGGGGCAAATCCGCACAGCCTACGGTCTCGACAAGGTCAATTATGATGGAACGGGAGTTACCGTTGCCATCGTCGATGCCTATGCCTCGCCCACGCTGCAGACGGACGGAAATCGCTACGCGGCGAATCACAAGCTGCCGAAGCTGGTCACGGGCAAGAACTTCTCGCAGATCATTCCGATTGGAATCTACGACGTAGATCCAGGCGAAGTCTGCGACCCCTACGGGTGGTGGACCGAGCAGTCGCTCGACGTGGCGGCGGTGCACGGGTCCGCTCCCGGGGCGAACATCGTCTTCGTGGGCTCCCGGGATTGCATGACCTCACTCGATATTGCTTTCGTCAATACGGTGTACAACCACGTGGCCGATGTCGTCACCGACAGCTGGGGCAACAACGGCGAGTCGATCGCTCCGGGCACGCAAGCCTTGTATGACCAGGCTGCAATGGCCGGTGCCGCACAAGGCATGACGGTGGTGTTCAGCACCGGGGATGACGGCGATTTGGCGGCTCTGAATGGTGTGGCGTCCGGCTCGTGGCCGGCCACCAGCGCCTGGGTCACCGGCGTCGGCGGCACGACGCTCGAGCTCAAGGACTCTTCAGGGGCCAAGGCCGAGTATGGCTGGGGCACGTACCGTGTGGCCCTCGCGGATGCGACAGTGAAGAGCGCACATTCCGTACTGACCTCGGGCATCACGATGACCAGCAACTTCGGCTTGACGTACGGTGATTACGCGTACTACGCGGGCTCGGGCGGGGGTATCAGCCTGCTCGAGGCGCAGCCGTCCTATCAGGCGAAGGACGTGCCGTACTATCTTGCGACGACCTTGAACCTCGCCAGCGGGTACACCGAGCCGCTTCCCAACCCGCAACGGGTGAGCCCGGATGTGGCCATGGATGCCGATCCTTACACCGGCTACAAATATGGAGAGACGTTCACCATCGCCGGTAATCCGTTCGCCGACGCCGGATGCACGCCGATTTCCAAGACCGAGGAATATTGTGAGAACACCGAAGGCGGGACGAGCCTCGCCTCCCCGCTCATGGCCGGCGTATTCGCGGTCATGAACCAGCGACGCGCGGCGCACGGCGAACCGCTAGTCGGATTCGCGAATCCTCTGCTCTACAGCATCGGCAGCCGCGGCAATGGCACGAGTTTCACCTCGGCGGCGATCAACCAGATCATAGCTCCGAAGGAGGCCGTCTCGGTGCTTCGCGGCTATGCCAGCAATCTCAACCTGGTCCGGGTGGTGACGATCAACTCGGTGGGCACCTTCGTCACCACAGCGCCGTATGCTCAGGTGGTCTGCGGCCTGCCAGTGTGTCTGGGAATCAATGAGCAGTTCAACTACACCTCCGAGTCACCGGCCACCTCGCCGCCGACGCCTGCCGGCTACAACGATGTGACGGGGTTGGGTGTGCCTTGGGTGCCGAAGCTGATCCTGGAGGAATAACAGAATCGAAAAATAATAAAGGTTTCGTCTGACCTGATCGGGCGTCCTGCGCAGCCGCGCAGGACGCCCTTTTTATTGGTGGGTCGCAGAAGTCGCCCGATCTGTTTGGGCTCGTAGGTAGGGGCCGACACCAAGCGGCGCACCCGGCGGATGGCGCATCGTGGGCGCACACTCGAGAATTCTTGTCGAAGGATCCGCGCTTTGGATCCACTCTGCCGGAGGTCCCATGAACCGTTCCCGGATGGCCCGCTCGATCGGTGCCGTCACCCTTTTTGGTTTCCTGCTGGGCACCGCGGCGTTCGCGGATGACAGCATGTCGCGCGCCACTCCATCGGATCATCAGATGATGAAGGAGTGCATCGAGCGGCAAAAGACCAAGGACGTCACGATGTCAAAATCGGATATGAAGCGCTACTGCAAGGACGAGTTGAAGCGTCAGAAAGCGACCGGTTCCCTGCCGGAGCCGCCGCCCGTCGACACGCCTCCGGAGTCCCAGCCGTAATCGGCCCGCCGCGCTGCAGCGTGGCCGCTCCAATTTCCAGTAGCGCGCCGGAGGCGGCGGACGGCCGGGGAGCGTCGGGCTGTCAGGCGGTGGCCGCCCTGAGGCGCGCCCGAAAAGCTCAGCGCCCGTTGCCTGGCTCGGCTAGAATCGCGCCCGTCATTGTTGGTCCACTGAAGCGTGAGCGCGGCCGGACTGGCTAATCTCGTACTTCTTGGATTCACATGCTCTCGACCTCCAACGTCGCCGTTCAGTTCGGCGCCAAGCCGCTATTCGAACACGTCACGGTCAAGTTCTCCGACGGCAACCGCTATGGCCTGATCGGCGCGAACGGCTCCGGGAAATCCACCCTCATGAAGATACTCGGCGGCGAGCTCGAGCCGAGCGCCGGGGACGTCATGCTGCAGACGGGGATGCGCCTCGGCAAGCTGAATCAGAACCAGTTCGCATACGAGGATGAGCGGGTGCTCGATGTGGTCATGAGCGGCCACACGGAGCTCTGGCGGGCGATGCAGGAGCGCGACCGCATATATGCGGATCCGAACGCCACCGACGCCGACTACATGAAGGCGGCAGAGCTCGAGGGAGTGTTTGCCGAATACGGCGGCTACGACGCCGAAGCGCGGGCGGGCAGCATCCTGACCGATGCGGGAATCGATCCCGCACGGCACGACGGCACGATGCGCGAGGTGCCGCCGGGTCTGAAACTGCGCGTACTACTTGCGCAGGCGCTGTTCTCGAAGCCGGACGTGCTCCTGCTCGATGAGCCGACCAACAACCTCGATATTCATTCGATCCGCTGGCTGGAGGGCGCCCTCAATAATTACGATGCCACGATGGTCATCATCAGCCACGACCGGCACTTCTTGAATCAGGTGTGCACGCATATAGCGGATCTCGATTTCCAGCAGCTGAAGATCTATCCCGGCAACTACGATGATTTCATGCTCGCCTCCGTGCAGGCCCGGGCCCGCGTCGAAGCCGCGAATGCCAAGGCCAAGGACCGCATTTCCGACCTGCAGGAGTTCGTGCGCCGGTTTTCGGCCAACGCTTCGAAGGCGCGCCAGGCCACATCGCGCAAGAAGCAGCTCGAGAAGATCAAGATCGAGGAAGTGCGACCCTCCTCGCGCCAGAATCCCTACATTCGATTCGAGCAAGGCAAGAAGCTGTACCGCTCCGCGGTGTCGGTCGACAAATTGAGCTTCGGTTATCCGGGGACAGACGGCAAAGTGCTCCGCAGTCTCACCTTCAACATCGAGGCGGGCGAGCGGGTGGCCATCATCGGCCCGAACGGCGTCGGCAAGACCACGCTCCTGCGCTGCCTCGCCGGGGAGTTACCGCCGTCCTCCGGCCGCATCGTATGGGTGGAGAATGCGCATATCGGCTACATGCCGCAGGACCCGCAGGCCGAATTCGAGCCGCCTTGCGACCTCTTCACCTGGATGTCTCAGTACACCGGCAAGGCGGACGACGATCAGCTCATACGGGCGACCTTGGGAAGGCTGCTGTTTTCCGGCGATGAAACCAAGAAATCGGTGAGCGTGCTGTCCGGCGGCGAGAAGGGCCGAATGATCTACGGCAAGCTCATGCTCATGAAACCCAATGTGCTCTTAATGGACGAGCCCACCAACCACATGGATATGGAAACCATCGAGTCGCTGCAGATCGGACTCGAGCATTACGTGGGAACGCTCATCTTCGTCTCGCATGACCGGGAGTTCGTCGGCGGCCTTGCCACGCGCATCATCGAACTTCATCCGGGCGCGGGCGCGACGGACTTCAAGGGCACTTACGATGAGTACTTGAAATCGCGAGGCGTCGAGCCTTAGAAGGCTGCCGGTGGCGTACTGCGGCCCCGCCGGCTCAGCTCGTTCCCGCGCTGCCGAGCGGCAGGGTACCCAGGAGTTCCGCGGCGCCGTTCCAGAGCACTTGAATGCCGATGCAGAACAGAAGGAAAGCCGAGAGCCGCACGATGATCGTAGTGCCGGTGGGACCGATCAGATCGGCGAGACGCGCCGAATGCCGATAGAGCAGGTAGACGAGCACGGCGATCAGCGCGACGGCCGCCAGAGTTTCCACGAAGAAGGCAAGCGATGAGGCATGAAAGCCGCTCGGGCGCCCCGCGCCGATCGAAATCGCGACCGAGATCGTGCCGGGACCCGTGGTAAGCGGCATGGTCAGGGGATAGAACGCGAGCCGACTCGGGGGCACATCGACCGAGCGCGGGTAGGGCGTCTCGCTGCGGCGCTGTTCGGTCGCGTCCGGCTCGGTCAGCATCCGCCAGCCCGACATCGCCACGATGATCCCGCCCGCCACGCGCAGCACGGGAATCGAGATTCCAAAAAAGCTGAGCACGTAGGCACCGATGTAGAGCGATGCCGCGACGATGCAAAAGGCGTAAATCGCCACCCAGCGTGAGACTTGCGTGCGCACCTTGGGCTCTAGCCCAAGCGTCGCGCCGAAAAAGATGAAAGCGCCCGACAAGGGATTGACGATCGAAAACAGCGCGCCGAAGGCGAGCAGGAACGTGGCCATCTCAGTTCTCTATCGCGATGGTCAATGGCGTTATCGTCAATGGCCTGACCGTCAATGGAGGAGCGCCGTTCGACGAACACCTTCCGGGTTGCCGCTCCGGGCGCGTGCCTGATCGCTCTGCAGGATGCGCGCGAGAATCGACGGGATTTCGAAAACGGCGCGATTGCGGATGTGAGAGATGCTGCGGCGAAACTCCTCGAGTCGACCGATCATCTCCTCGACGCCGCCGCGGATCGTCTTGAAGGAGTCCAAGACGATGCCGGCATTGTTCTCCTTGATCCACACGGAATTGTATCGCTCCTGGGGCATGGTCCAGGTGTTGTGCACCACGATCACGGGCAAACCCTGCTGAATCGCTTCGCTGATGCTCCCGGGTCCGGGCTTGCCGATCAAGAAATCGCTCAGTTGCATGTAGCGACGGATCGCCGAAGTGAATCCGATCACCACGCGCGGCGCGGCTGCGCTCATCGCGCGCAACCTCTGCGCGAGCGCGGCGTTGTGGCCGCAGATCAGGATGAGCTGGATATCATCCAACCGGCGCGCGATCGTCTGCATGACCCGCGAGCCGTGACCGCCGAACATCACCATACCGGTCGGCCGATTGGGATCGAGGTTGAGCTTTTCGAGTTCCACGCGCCGATCGACCGACGACTCCCCGTAGAAGTCGGGACGAATGATCATGCCGGACGTCGCGTGTACTTGGCTGTCCCCGTAACCCATCGAGCGCGCTTGGGCTACCGCCTTCGGCGTGCCGCAAATGAAGTGCTGCGCCTGGCGCGGCTCGATCCAAAAATGTGGCGGAAAGTCCGCGAAGTCGGTAAGGATGGTCACGTAGGGCGCTTGCGGTCGCGCCATGGCGAGCGCTTCGTACATGGGCCGATTGAAATTCGGAATGACCGACACCACCATGTCCGGCCTGGTCTTGCGCCAGTGTCGCCGCAACCGGCTGGTCATCGAGCGGTGGCTCAGGCGAATGAGAGCCTGCAGCAGCTTCAGTTCCTGCGCCAACCCGACGCTCCAGCCGCGCTGCAGTCGGGTGTTGTAGAGATCTTCCCAGTTCATGCCCGTGGTCTTCAAGAACACATCCTTGGGATCGAGAATCTTCATCAGATTGACGAGCCGAACCTCCCATGGACGGCCCTCCGCGTGGATGACGGTCTCGAGAGCCGTAGCGGCGGCCCGATGGCCGCCTCCCGCATTGAAGTAAACCAAGTCGATGGCTTTGAGGGCGGGCGCGTCGTTCATTTTCTTTATGAGCTCCGGCTACGGGACCGCTGTAGTTTATGCGAACCGTGCAGGAATAAGGAGCCGTTCAGCGCCTCCTAAAACTCGCTGACGCTTGTCAGAAATGCTACATTGAAGTTCATCGAAATGATGTAAGGCGGCCCCATGAACGCGAGCCTCAGATCCGTGCAAAGCACGACGGATGCCGAACGCCAGGCACGAATCGACCTGGCTGCCTGTTACCGCCTGGCGGCGCACTTTGGTTTGAACGAGGGAATCGACAACCACTTCACCCTGCTCGTACCGGGCCACGCGGATCGATTTCTGCTCGCGCCCTTCGGTCTGCACTGGTCGGAGGTGAAGGCCAGCGATTTCATGGTCGTCGATTTCGACGGCAAGCTCGTGAGCGGGCCCGGGCCCATCGAAGACACGGCGCTGCACATCCACCTTCCCGTGCACCGCCTGGGGCCCCGCGCCCGGTGCGTGCTGCACACGCATATGCCCTACGCGACGGCGCTGTGCATGCTCGAGAATCCGCGCCTGGAAATGGCGGTGCAGAGCGCGCTCGCCTTCCACGACGAAATCGCCTACGACCCCGATTACACCGGGCTGGCATTCGACGATCGCGAGGGCGAGCGGCTGGCGCGTGCGCTCGGCACAAAATCCGTGCTGATGATGGCGCATCATGGTGTGCTGGTGGTGGGAGAGACGGTGCCGGTGGCTTTCGAGCGGCTGTATTTCCTGGAGCGGGCGAGTCAGGCGCAAGTGCTGGCGCTCTCAACCGGGCGCGCCTTGCGGCGGATCCCTGAGGCCGTGGTGCGCAGCGCCGCCGCGCAATTCGTGTCGGGCGCCAGGGTCGGCGGCCGCGATCGCGCCGACCTGCACTTCGATGCCTTGAAGCGCATGCTCGATCGCAGCCAACCGGATTACGCGAGCTGAGTCCACTGCCCAATCCCGGCTATGATCGTGGCACCGTGCTCACGGCTGCGGAGGCGCGCGCGCAGGGCTTGTCACGTCCGTTCTACGTGGTCGCGCTGCTCGCTCTTGTGCTCGGCATCAACTACATCGACCGTGGTGCCATGCCGACCGCGGCGCTGCAGATCCGCCACGACCTTGGCCTGTCCGCGCAGGACTACGGCATCCTCTTCTCCTCGTTTTGGTGGATGTACGCGTGGGTGCAGATTCCGGTGGGCTGGCTCGCTGAGCGCTTCGGCGCACACTGGGTGCTCGCGGTAGGCCTCGTCATCTGGGCAACGGCGACTGTCCTCATGGGTGTGGCCGTCGGCTTCTGGTCGCTGCTCGGTATTCGCCTCCTGCTCGGCTTGGGCGAGAGTGCCGGTTTTCCCTGCGTTTCCAAGCTTCTCGCCTGCGTCGTACCGCTCGAGAGCCTCGGTAAGGCGAACGGCATCGTGGGCCTGGGCTACCTCATGGCGCCGGGCGTCGGCATCTGGCTCGCCGGGCTGCTCATCGATCAGGTCGGCTGGCGCGGCATGTTCTTCGTGTTCGGCGTCGCCTCGCTGCTCTGGCTCCTGCCATGGTCGCGTATCAAGCTACCGAACCTCGCGACCGCACGCAGCGATGCCAGCACGCCAACCTGGGGCATGGTGCTGTCGCAACGGGGGCTCTGGGGTACGAGCCTCGGGCTCTTCTCGAGCAACTACCTCTGGTACTTCATGCTGGGCTGGCTGCCGAGTTACCTTGAGGAGGAACACGGCTTCTCGATGCACGAGATGGAGCGCGTCGGCACGGCAGGCTATCTCGTGAATGGTTCGATGGCGCTACTCACCGGCTGGCTCGTCGATCGCTACGTGCGGCGTGGAGGATCGGCGAACTTCGCTTGGAAGCTCATCATGGTGCTCGCGCACAGCGGCTCGGTCGTGTTCATGCTGATGATGGCCTGGGGCTCGCAACCGCTCGCGATCGCGGCCATGTTCGGATTCCAGGTGATGATGGGTGCTTCGTCCGCTGGCGTCTATGTCATGGGGCAGATCCTGGCGGGACCGAGGGCGTCGGGGCGCTGGGTTGGCATCCAGAACTCGGTGGGCAACCTTTCGGGCATGATCTCACCGGCGTTCACCGGCTTCATCGTACAGCGTACCGGCCATTACGAGCTCGCGTTCGTCGCCGCCGCCATCGTGAGCGCCTTGGGGATAGTGGGCTGGATCGGCATGGTGCCGAAGCTCATCCCGATCGAGTGGCGCCGTGCCACTGCGGGATCGCCCGCGCCCGCAAAAGTGTGATGCCGATCACTTAGGATTGCGTGACGGCGGTCACACCGAGCGCGAGTCTCTCCAGCGGCCCTCCGAACGCGGCGAATTCCTGTCGCTCCTCCCCTACGTCGCCGGCCAAAGACATTCCGCACCTCGTATCCCCTCCATACAATGGCTCCCGTACCAATCACTGTGAGTAATGATGCCGGTGCTCAACAAGTTGGCAGAATCCGCCGAGATTGCTTCGAGCAAGACGCTGGATGCGTTCGCTCAAGTCATACGCGCTCTGGCACCGGAGGTATGCAGCGTTTCATTTCATGACGGTGTCGCCGAGACGCTGTTGTTGAGCGAGGATTTCCTGCTTCCAGAAGATCATCAACTCGTCGAGGACTGTCTGTCGGTCGATTCGACCGGCGTGCACTCGATTCAGTACGGCACGCGCGAAGGCTCCCGCTATTCGATCGCCATCCCGGTGCGCGATGCGCGGAACGAGGTCAACGGCGCCGTCCGCTTGAGCATCGACTCGGACGTTGACGATCCCCGTACCGCTGAATCGCTCGAACAGCGCTTGGCCCCGGTCATGGTATGCCTCGCGGCCGAGTTCGCACGCCGCGCGGCGGTGCCGAATTTGCCACGGGCGGACGCGAAAATCGAGAGCGCGCTCAACGCGGAGCGTTTCGAACTTTTCCTGCAACCCATCTGCTCGCTGCGCGCCAATCCGACGATGGCACACTACGAGGTGCTGCTGCGACTGCGCACCCTCGAGGGCATCCTGCTCGAGCCGGGTTCGTTCCTCGATGCCGCGGCGCACCGGAATCTGATGCCTTCGATCGATCGCTGGGTGGTGCGATCGCTTTTGGCGTGGTTGACGAACAACCGCAAGGTCTGGACGAAGCGGCCGTCGGTCTTCTGCATCAATCTGGCATCGCAGTCGATGACCGACGTCAGCTTCATCAGCTACCTCGAATCATGCGTCGAGAAGAGCGGGGTACCGCCGCAAGCGCTGTGCTTCGAGATCACGGAACGCTTCGCCTCATCGGGCAACATCAGCGTCGCGGAATCCATGCGGCGGCTCGAGGCGCTGGGTTGCGAGGTGGCGCTGGATGATTTCGGAGCAAACGCCCCCTCGTACGGATACCTGCGCTCGGTGCCCGCGCACTATTTCAAGATTGACGGCTCGCTGGTGCTGGCGGCACCGAACGATCGGGTGGCGCGTGCGGTGATCTCCTCCATCGTGCGCATGGCGGGGGATCTGGGCGTGCAAACGGTGGCCGAATCGGTGGAATCGGACAGCGAGCTGCAGGCCATGCGTGCGCTCGGCGTCGATTATGCGCAGGGTTTCCTGATCGGCAGGCCCCGGTCGCTCTCGGGCTACGAGTTCCCGGCGGCCGAAGCGAATTAGCGCTGCAAAATTCCGGCGACGATCGCGATCACCCAGCGGGCCCGATCACCAATTGGGATTGGGCAACTCGCTGAACACCTCCTGCAGGGCGAACCCCCAACGGGTGCGGATCATCCTGAAGTATTCATTGTCGAGATCGATGCTGATGTGCGTCGCGAGCTTGAATTCATCGCGGCGGACGATGGCGAGATCGAGCGGCGGTCCGACCGAGAGATTCGAGCGAATGGTCGAGTCCATGGATACCAGCGCGCATTTGGCGGCCTGCGCGAGGCTGCTGCTGCGCGAGATTACACGATCGATGATGGGTTTGCCGTACTTCGACTCGCCGATCTGAAAATACGGCGTGTCACTCGAGGACTCGATGAAATTGCCGGCGGAATAAATGTGGAAGAGCCGCGGCTCCTCGCCCTTGATCTGGCCGCCCAGAATGAAGGTGCCGTTGAATTCGTGGCCGTGATCCTGCAAATGCTCGGCGTCGCGCATCGTGGATCTCTCGCAAGGCGTCGCCGACGACGCGCGCCGCATTGAACATGTTCTGGCGCGCGATAGATGCGTGCGGGCTCATCGCTGACCCGTCGGGCGTCTCGTGCAGCAGGTTGACCACCGCCTGAGTGATGGCGAGATTGCCGGCCGACATCAGCACCAGCACCCGATCGTTCGGCGCGCTGAAAGGTCGCCATCTTGCGGAACGTATTGATCTGATCGACACCGGCGTTGGTCCGCGAGTCGGACAACAACACGAGCCCGGTGTCGACCAGCAGGCCGACGCAGTAAGTCATGAGGCGAAATTCTAACCTATTGTTGGTGCTGTTGGGCCGACTCGGCGACCAGCACGTTGGCTTCCATTTTCTCACCGCCGCCGCCCTGGCGCACGCCGCGCACCGGCGCCGCATCGAGGTAGT
Organism: uncultured Gammaproteobacteria bacterium; assembly: GCA_963843295.1. Classification (GTDB taxonomy): domain Bacteria; phylum Pseudomonadota; class Gammaproteobacteria; order Steroidobacterales; family Steroidobacteraceae; genus Bog-1198. Next base: position 314,626 of record CAWJJP010000014.1, read on the forward strand.
CGCGGCCGACCGCGAGCCGGCAATAGGTGCGAACGCCGGCCGCTAGTGGGTCACGTCCAAGCTCTGCCAGCCGATGTCGGGCCCGAGCCAGACATCGACCCAGGCATGGCTGGCGGCATCACTGGTATCGCCGGTGTAAAGATAGCCGCTCACGTAGCGCGCCGGAATTCCGAGCGCGCGCGCCGAGGCGATGTACACATGAGCATGATCCTGGCAAACGCCTTCGCCGCTGTTGAAGCGCGGCCGCCGCTGTCCTGCACGTCGCTTGTGCCGGATTTGTAGCGCACCGCGCGGAATACCGCTTCGGCGAGCGCGTGGGCGCGTGCACGCGGATCGGCGACGTTCTCCAAAGCGCTGGTGCGCAAATGCCTTGCATCTCCTCGTTCGGCGCGGTGAGCGCGCGTGGGGGCGAGATAGGCGAGCGGCGAGAGCGGCCCATCGTCCTGGCGGCTCTTCGGTATCCGCCGTTTCGACCACGCCGCGCACCACGATGTGAATTTCGCGATGCGGCTGTTCGATGGTGAGCAAGTGCGAGATGTTGCCGTAAGCATCGACCTGCTCGAGGCGCCGCCCGGGGGCGGGGATGGTCCAGGTGATCGCGCGCTGGCAGGCGTCGCGACGCGGCGTCAGATGCAAGCTCTGCACACTGTATTTGACCGGCCGCTCGTAGCGGTAGAGCGTTTCGTGCCGAATGTGCAGCTGCATGATTACGCCTCGGCCGGGGGGACCAGGAAGTCCGATGCGATGCGATCGCCCACATCGCGCAGCTGTAACCAAGAATTGCTCGAGAAAGTGCGGCAGGCCGTCGGCGATGATGACCTCCATGCGGGTGAAATGCAGCATGGCATGCATTTCGCCTGCGCGCCGCTCGGTTTCCTGCGATTGCTCGTTCGCCACCGATTTGAGGTTTTGGTAGACCTCCTTGCAGCAGCGCAGCAGTGAGCGCGGCATGTCGTCGCGCAAGATCAGCATCTGCGCCACCTTGTAGGGCGTGATCACGTCGCGGTAGACGCGGCGGTAGACTTCGAACGCGGAGAGCGCCCGCAACAGCACGCTCCATTCGTAGGGATCCGGCACGGCATTGGCGTCGGCGCCGGGCGTGAGGTCGCTCTGATGCGCGGTGAGAATTCGCGCCGTGCTGTCGGCCCGCTCGAGAAAGGTGCCGATGCGAGTGAAATGAAAGGCCTCATCGCGCAGCATGGTGCCGATGGTGACGCCGCGCGTCAGATGCGAGCGCTCCTTCACCCATTCGACGAAGTGGCCGATGTCCGCGCGCTCCGCGCCCCGCAGCATGAACGTAGCGCACGTCGAGCCAGGTGGAATTGAGCGTTTCCCAGAGCTCGGAGGTGAGCGAGCCGCGCACTGCGCGCGCGTTCTCGCGTGCGGACCGCAGACAGCTGACGATGCTGCCGCCGTAGTCGCGGTCGAGGCTCACGAATTCGAACACCGCTCGCGGCTCGATGGTCGCATGCCGCTCGAGATAGGCTTCGCCCATGTGCAGTGCCTTCATGGTCGCATTCAACGACTGCGTCAGCGTATCGCCGGACTGTGGCAGCAGCGACATGCGATAATGCGCATCGACCAGGCGCGCGAGGCTCTCCGCCCGCTCGATGTAGCGCGACATCCAATACAAGATGATCGGCGGTGCGGCTCAGCATCAGTCTTCCAGCACCCAGGTGTCCTTGGTGCCTCCGCCCTGCGAGGAGTTGACTACCAAGGAGTCTCTCGCGCAGCGCCACGCGGGTGAGGCCGCCGGGAACGATGGTGACGTCCCGGCCGGACAGCACGAACGGACGCAGATCGATGTGCCGCGGCGCGAGCCGATCATGTGCAAAGGTCGGGCAGGTCGACAGGGCCAGCGTGGGCTGCGCGATGTAGCGCTCCGGGGTCGCCATGATCTGCTTGCGAAACGCATCGATGTCACCCTTGCTCGCGGCGGGTCCGATCAGCATGCCATAACCTCCCGCACCGTGGGTCTCCTTGACGACGAGCTCGGACAGATGCGCGAGTACGTATTCCTTATCCTCCGGTCGCCGCAGCATCCAGGTATGCACGTTGCGGATGATCGGTGCCTGGCCGAGATAGAAACGAATCATTTCGGGAACATATGGATAGATGGACTTGTCGTCGGCAACACCGGTGCCAATGGCATTCGCAATGGTGATGTGGCCTTCCCGGTAGGCAGTCAACAGCCCGGGAACGCCGAGCATCGAGTCCGGCCGGAAAACGAGCGGATCCAGGAAGTCGTCGTCGATGCGCCGATAGATGACGTCGACGCGCTGCGGGCCCTGCGTCGTGCGCATGAACACCGCCTCGTCGCGCACGAACAAGTCCTGGCCCTCGACCAGTTCGATGCCCATTTGCTGGGCGAGGAAGGCATGCTCGAAATAGGCGCTGTTGTGGGCGCCCGCCGTCAGCAGGACGACCGTAGGATCGGCGACGCCCACCGGCGCGACGCTGCGCAAATTGTCGAGCAACACGTCAGGGTAGCGATCGACCGGTGCCACCCGGTGCTCCGAGAACAGCTCCGGAAAGAGGCGCATCATCATTTTGCGGTTTTCGAGCATATACGAGACGCCCGAGGGCACGCGCAGGTTGTCCTCCAGCACACAGAACTCCCCCGCATCATCGCGCACGATATCGATGCCCGCGATGTGCGCGTAGATGCCGCCCGGGACATCGACGCCCTGCATCTCGGGACGGTACTGTGAATTGCACAGCACCTGCTCGGCGGGAACGACGCCGGCGCGGATGATCTGCTGGTCGTGGTAGATATCGTGGATGAAGGCATTGAGCGCCCGCACCCGCTGCTTGAGTCCGCCTTCGAGACGAATCCATTCGCTCAATGGCAAGACGCGCGGCACGATGTCGAACGGGATCAGGCGCTCCGCACCTTCCTCCTGTCCGTACACGGCGAACGTGATGCCCACCCTGTGGAACAGTGCATCGGCCTCCGCACGCTTTTGCGTCAAGCGCTCGGCCGGCTGCTCCTTCAGCCACTCGGCGTAACGCAGGTAATGGGAGCGCGCAGCGCCGTCGCCAAGATACATTTCGTTATACGGTGTGCCGCGCAAAAACTACCCCCGTTGCATCTTCAGCGAATTCCATGCCAATCCAGTTGCCGTACCGGTAATCATGGACTTAGGGCTTTCGCGCTGCAACGACGCACCAAGTCAAGGCGCGTCAGCTCCGCGATGGTGCGCTAGTCCGTGAGCTGCTTCGCCAATGCTTCCGCCGCCGCGAGGTTGGGATCCTCCTTGAACCGCTCGGCGAAGTCGGATAACAGGGTCCGGGCGGCGCTCCGTGCGCCGCCGCCTTGCGCGGCCAGAGTGGCGATGCGCAGAGTGGCAGCCGCAGTCTTGGGACGGAAACTCGGGTCCTGGCGAAGCCGGTGCACGACGGCATCGAGCGCCTGACCCTCCTGCCTTAAGCGCAGGAGCTTCTCGATGTGCTCCTCCGCCAGGCGGTTGGGGTAGCGCTTGTCGTGCCAACTGTTTAAGCGATCGCACAACCAGCGATAGTCCGCCGGAGAATCCCCGCGCGCGGCGAGCCAGCCCCGCAGTTCTTCCCACGCCTTGATGTGCGAGCCGGCCCGCATCTGGCCGTAGGCGTGAGTGACCATGAGCTCGCTTTGCCGCACATCCTCCCGCTTCTCACGCTCTGCAAAAAGTTCCGGGGAGCGCCTCGTCTCGAGGCCCAGCTCATGGCGTTGTTCATAGAGGGCGCCGCCCAGCACGCTGAACATCGAAAGAATCACGAACATCGCGATCCCCAGCTGGAGAGGCAACCACAGATCGAGGCGTTCGAGCAGCGCTGCACCGACGAGGCCGCATGCGATCAGCGCGAGCACCGCCGGATACATCATGCCAAGGCCCCGGATCATTCTGGCTAGAGCCATTGGTGAGAGCGCCTTTAGAATGGTTCTTTCCAGGCCAAGGACCGCAACGCAAGCCGGGAGGAGGAGGGCGGCCACCACCGCGAGGCAAATTGCCACAGCCGAGCCGAGCCTGGTCTCCGCAAGTTTCACAGCCGCGTAGATCAGGCCTAGAATCACCACCTGGGCGAGAGGGCGCTGCTCGTCGAGTGGATTGAGCATTTGAATATCCAGCGCGGGAGGTTCGTCGAACCCCCAAACGGTGTGATCAAACAGAATGTACGCGTACTTGAAAAACCAAGAAACCAATATGAACGCCAGCGGAATCCCCAATAATCCCGCATGGGCCGCAATGGCGAGAAGCAAGGAGAAGACGATCAAAACCCCGGCAGCTCCGCCACGGACGGGGCGGAGAAAGTAATGAAGTAATCTGACGTTTGTGATTTCGAGATCCGGCGTCGTGTGTTATCTATCGCTCACACTGCAATTCTCGATAAAGTTCAGAACTGCGCTGTTCAATACCAAACCTAAATCTATTCAATCCTACGATGTTCACTTCCAATATAAATTCTTGGAGTAAGTCCGATTCATGGCCGTCAACTGAGCGCCGCCCACGTAAGGTTTCACCAAACGTCTGGCCTTCTTAAAGTAGATCGGTATTATTGGATAATCGTTGAGAAGAATTTTTTCTGCTGAGCTTAGTCGCATCAGGCGACTGTCCGGCCGCGGGTCCACTCTTGCCTCCAAAACCGCTTCATTAAATGCGTTATTGTTATAAGCAGAGTCGTTTTGATTGTTGCCGGGGGTAAAGACGTCTAGGAAACTGGATGGATCGTCATAATCCGCGTCCCAGCCAAGACGAGCAACATCCCAACGAGAGCGGTCTTTTCGACCCGCGAGGAACACACGAAATTCGTCGCTATCAAGTTCGGAAAGAACTCCGAGATTCTGTTTCCAGCTTCCCGCGATAGCTATCATGATCCGTCGTATGCCCTCGCTCGTGTTGAAGTAGACTTTAAGGTGAAGTGGGTTCTTTTCTGAATATCCCGACCGGACATAGAGGGATCGCGCGTACGCTAGTTGTCGTTCGCGAGTCCACGTCGCCCACTCGTATTCTGGGCGATCGTATCCTCGCGTGCCGCTTGCGACAAATGTGTAAGCCGGCGCAACACCCATCATGACGTGGTCTGCTATGAGTTCTCGATCGACAGCCATCGAAAGAGCTTGGCGAAGTAAGACGCTATCCTTTAACGGCGCTTTGGAAAGATTCAACGCCAAATAGAATGTTCCAAGGTAGGGCGCCGTTTGAACCTCCGAGCTGTAGCCCTCCAAGACCCGGCTGAGATCTGGCATTGGAATTGTGAAGGTCATATCTAGCTGGTTCTGCTATGTACTCTCGCAACTCAGTTGCCTCCGAGTCCCAATTCACATACGTACCTTCTCGATGGCCACGTGAGAAGAGTTCCAATCAGTGAGATTGCGCGCCAACTCAATGAACGACCCTGGGACACGACTGACCAAAACGTAAGCCCCCATTGTAGAAACCTTCTCCTTTGTCGACAGAATTGACGCGCGGGTGGGGCCTTCGTGCCCCAAATGGACAGGGGAGGCGATTGGCTGCGATAGAATTTGCAATATGAACGGGGCCGGGTATTCAAGTTCGATTCTCTAATGAAGACTCATTGATGGCCGTAGCGCCGAGTTCTGCGACAGGCTTTATGTCCGGCGATGATTTCGCCTGCACCCTTAATCACGGCCAGAAGGCCTGCTGAATCGGACGCAGTTCTTGGGATCTACGGCACGCCTTAATCCTTGTACGAATTCGGTCGCTATCGTCCGATCTCCGTTTGACCACTTCGCATCGGGTCGCAATTGAAATGTGTAGACCTTACCCGTTGACGTCAATTGTCCAAGAATCTGCCACCCCGGGACAATTCTGTCCGGCTGGGTCTTCTGTAGTAAGTCCCTCATAAAGATCTCGGACCACTTGAAAGGAATAGTTATCATCGGCTAGTTGGGGATCCAAGGTTCGCGGGTTCGCCGGGCAAGCCGCGCCTGAGTGTCCGACCATCGGTGCCTGTCAGCGCAGCAGATGGATGAGTAGGCTGAGGCTTCAGCATTCTTACGTTGACCGTCGCAGCCCGACGCCAAAAGATCATAAAGAAAATAAGATACCGCAGTGCAGCAATCCCCTAATAGCTACTCGGGCGGGATCACTGATCTTGCTAGGGGCACTCCCTCAATTGCTACTAGGCCAGCCCACTGCCGTTGGCGTGCAACGCTAGCCATTTCAGGTACTTGCTGCATACCTTTTCGGCGTCTTTTGACATAAGCTTCATAAACGCGTTTTTTCGGGAAAACACCAGCTTGCTATGTAAATGTGTGAAATTGGTCACAAATGCCTGATAATGTAAAAACAGCGCTAACAATATCGATCAGGCGGCTGTTGCGGCCGCTGGTAAGAATAATGTTGCGGGAAGGTCTCACGTACTCTCATTTTGCTAGCAGTTGCGCAAATGGCGTTTGTGGAATCTGCCGCAAAGGACTTTGCTGGAAAGGGAATGAAATCGACTGTCGAGTCAGTGTGTGCTCTTACGGGGATGCCGTTAGAGCAAGTTGAAGGCGTGCTGCTTGAGCAGGAGCGGTACGAAGCGAGCGACATTTTGCAGCTTTCCAACCCGTTTCGCGCGCGTTCTTCACGGCTGGCATAACGATCGTGATTACGTTGGTCCTTATGGATTCCCGGTGGACCTGCCCTTCGTTGATGGCCCGCTTAACTTTACAATTTTAGCGGCGCGTCATTCCCCGGGAGTATCTCCTGACGCTATTTTGCAGGAGCTCCGACGCGTCGGCGCCGTCACTGAGGTGGGCGCAAACGTCTGGAAACCCCTGAAACAAGAATATATCGAGCCGAGTTTGTCGCCCGAAAATCTGAGCCGAATGGCCAGGCTTGGTCGAGTCCCTCTTTATCAACACTTGAAAACAATACTCGCCGAAACCGTGACGGTACGGACTTGTTTGAGCGAACGATGAGTGTTGATGCTCCGCTCACCGGCGCTCAATTGCTGGAACTACAAGCCTACCTGAAAGTAGTTGGTGCACAATTTTTGCAACGAGTGGATGCGTTTGCTGCCATTGATTTGCAAGAAAAGATGGGAGTAAAGCCGGGTGAAGTAGCGAATATCCGTGCGGGATTGGAATGCTTTTTGTTCGTTGAACCGGGTGTCGATGGAATTCGGTTGCGAGATGCAATCGATTTCAATCGGCCACCGCATTGAACTGATTTGTTTTTAGGGAGAACGGGGATGAAGGACAATAGGTTAGGGATAACTTCTCAGATCACAGGCGCGATAGCCTCACTAAGCTTGTTGACTTCCTTGCCTGTAAAGGCGGAGGTTGCTGTTGTCGATTTAAAGAACCTATATGGCTCAGAATTGCAAGTATTGGGTGAAGTGGAGGGGATAGATCTTTCGAAGGGAATATTGGTCGTTGCCGGTCAGCATGTAGCAATATCAAAAGAGACCGTTTTTTCGGTTGATAAGGTCGCTGTAGCAGACCAGGCCAAAGCCTTTCGTGCGATTCAGCCGGGTGAGTTGCTCGCCATATCAGGGCCGTTAAACGCACCAGCGGTCTCCGTTGATAGGTTAAGAATTGCTTATGTACCTGGTGCTACGACAATTTTTGTAAAGGGCAAGATCGCGGCCGTCGAGCAATTCGTAGGGTTTGCGAAGATCGATGAGCTGAGGATTGACCTAACGCCTGCCATGTCCCAGATGACATTTGCAAATGTAGAGGTGGGCCAAGTAGTCGAAGCGATCGGTACACAACCGGCTGCAAACGGAGCAATGCTAGCACGTAGCATAAGCGGCACTTCCGTCGTGACTCCGACGTCGATTAGTGGAACATCATCGATTAGTGGCACGTCGCTTGTGGCGCCTAAATCGATCAGCGGCACATCCTCAATCAGTGGCACGTCGTCGATTAGCGGTACCTCGTTGGTGGCACCGAAATCTATCAGCGGCACCTCGTCGATTAGCGGCACATCCTCAATCAGTGGCACGTCGTCGATCAGCGGTACCTCGTTGGTGGCACCGAAATCTATCAGCGGCACCTCGTCGATTAGCGGCACATCCTCAATCAGTGGCACCTCGTCGATCAGCGGTACCTCGTTGGTGGCACCGAAATCCATCAGCGGCACCTCGTCGATTAGCGGCACATCCTCGATCAGTGGCACGTCGTCGATCAGCGGTACCTCGTTGGTGGCACCGAAATCTATCAGCGGCACATCCTCGATCAGTGGCACGTCGTCGATCAGCGGTACCTCGTTGGTGGCACCGAAATCCATCAGCGGCACCTCGTCGATTAGCGGCACATCCTCAATCAGTGGCACCTCGTCGATCAGTGGTACCTCGTTGGTGGCACCGAAATCCATCAGCGGCACCTCGTCGATTAGCGGCACATCCTCAATCAGTGGCACCTCGTCGATCAGTGGTACCTCGTTGGTGGCACCGAAATCCATCAGCGGCACCTCGTCGATTAGCGGCACATCCTCAATCAGTGGCACGTCGTCGATCAGTGGTACCTCGTTGGTGGCACCGAAATCCATCAGCGGCACCTCGTCGATCAGTGGTACCTCGTTGGTGGCACCGAAATCCATCAGCGGCACCTCGTCGATTAGCGGCACATCCTCAATCAGTGGCACGTCGTCGATCAGTGGTACCTCGTTGGTGGCACCGAAATCTATCAGCGGCACCTCGTCGATAAGTGGCACATCCTCAATCAGTGGCACGTCGTCGATCAGTGGTACCTCGTTGGTGGCACCGAAATCCATCAGCGGCACCTCGTCGATTAGCGGCACATCCTCGATTAGCGGAACTTCGTGACCAAGGTCGACCGTCTCTAGATCGCTCCAAAAGTGATAATTACTTTCTAGCTGATACTTTAGCGCGGGTGATCCTCGGTCTAGCCCATGCAAAAATAAGAACGCCCATCTCCCCAACGCCTTTGCGCCTGGATCGCCTAAGTCTGCAAGCCTCGATTTCACCATCAACGGAATCCATAAGTGCGGTTCCCCTCTCATCAATATCACGAAGAATTGGGCTGATTGTCTGGAGATCAACCCCAGATACGTGACTACTGCGTTCGAGCAACAACGTCGTTTCGCCTCTTCTTCCTAGTGCATTTCGACGTAAGGTGTCGAGATACCGCTCGATGGCGAAGGCAGCTCTCGGTACCTCAAAATCCGGCAATATAAAGACGCGACGCAGGGCAACGACTGTGCCGTCGCCATGCAGTTTCACGCTTGGCGAATATCGCATCAGCTCGAGCGCAAAGTATTTCGGAATTCGAACGCCCGAAACTCGGAGCAGGCTGGCGATAGATCTTGGTCCCGGCTTGGTAGTGAGTGGCAAGGGCTCACCAGATTTGTTCAAAAAGCCTGGGTTCGAATACCACGTGGCCATTAGGACACCCATGTCTTCATAGGCCCTCATGAACTTTCTGTATAGCTTGAGGCTGTTCGTTTTATTGTCACGAGTGCGTTGTTGGCGACGCGCGTAGCTAGCAATCGCTGTTTCGGAAATATTATTTCTACGAAGAAAATCCAGGGCGGTTGCTATAAGGGATTCCGCGCCTTGCTGCTTTACCGATTGGTAACGCGGCGCGTGTGTGTTGGTGATCATAGTAGCGCCCTCTTGTTAGACTTCTTTGACCCTATCCTTTTCCTTGGACGCTGCTGACGCCGAAGATTCTTTCGGTGGCGCTCCTCCAGATTTATCGCATGGTCATTGGTCGTTGTCATTCCCTCCTCGAAATAATAAACGGTCACGCCGAGCCGACATTTTGCCGTGGAAATTGTCGAGGTCCCTCCGCGCTTGGATCGCGATCTTTTCAATAAGGAGTGTGCTCCGTTAATAAAGCTGGCTCCTTGCTCCGCGAGCTCTCGCCGAAGAATCGGCACCATCTCTGGATCCGCATCGGGTGCCAAAGCAGTAGCCTCAAATAAAGCGGGCAAGTGCCGCCGTACGTTTTTGGTGAGCGTACGTAGCAGATCCCCGCACCGTTCGCCGACGGCGGCAAGTGCATTAGGCGTTAAGCCAGTAGAGATTGGGACACGAGAAATGGCCGTCACTTTCTGATCCGCAAGGCGCTCCACGGCATTGATTTGCGTTAATTCGTCCAGCATGGCGCGTACCGGGATACCTGCACCGTGCATAGCCACTAGATGTTCGAAACTACGTCTCTTACCAAATATTGGTAGTACAGCCGGTTCGCCGGAGTCGGTCAAGAAGGACGGGTTGTCATACCACGCCGCGAGAACCCGTCGGGCTGGGTGTTGCCTATACGAAATTTCCGACTCCGAATGGATTAAGCCCAGTATCCTCGTGACTTCGGAGCGCGGCAGCCCCGTCATAATTGCGACGCGAGACTTACTACAGCGTCCGGACTCTCGTGAAACTCGGCCGGCGGCAACCTGTACCGCCCTATTTCTCAATAAATGATTGAATTCTTGCACTGTTACACCCGTATCGAACATTAGTTCAACAAGGTGATCGATCACATGGGTTAAGGCACTGATGGTCGCTTTCCTGATTGGATCGGGCTTTTCAGATCTGCGCCGCGGAGCTGTCATCGGTGAATTGTCCAAAACGATTGGTTTGATCAAAGATCGGAAAGCAAATAGTGTCTAGAAGATGCGATGGCTATGCGAGCGCAGGTTAGAATGTTAATGACTGAAATACTCGTATAGCTGGGCTGGAAATGACATTAGTAGCACTTCATACCCGACGCAACCTAGAATTCGTTTCTATGGAAGTGAAGCTGTAAATCGCTGGCAATTCACCATTTATACACGAGAAGGACTATGTCGCACTCCCTAGTCTGTTGGCGCTGCGGGGCTTCGCTGGCGGCACTGAGTTTGCCGCTGCGGCGGCTCGAGGTGTGTAAGGCATGCAACGCCGAGCTACACGTTTGCAAGATGTGCGTCGAGTACGACATCGGGTATGCGAAGCATTGCAAGGAGCCGACCGCGGAAGAGGTCCGTAAGAAGGACGAGGCAAACTTCTGCGACCACTTCAAGCCTAAAGCGGGGGCCTACGTCGCCAAAAATACCGCCGAGGTCGAGCGAGCCAAGTCCGCGCTGGATGCCCTGTTCCGCAAGTGAATGTCCTTCGGGCCAACTTGATGAGACCCGGGCATGCAGGACCAGGCGCACCCCAAAACCGCCGTGATCTTCCGTAGCAGTCTACGGGCCCTTCAGGGAATCCCTCATATTGCGTTTGCGACGTTCGGCCCCGACCCGATTTGGCGTATAAGAAACAAGTGGATACAACAAGGGCCTAGCCCGCGGAACTAGTAGAGGATGGCGACTTCTCCGGACTATCTGCGTCTCGCGAAGAATGCGTCGCGATCATTAGCGGATACAGCCTTCGACAGCGTCCGCGAAGCGGTATTGGTCGTCGATACTCGTCCCGAGCATCTGCCGCTCGTTCTCGCCAACGCGACTGCCCGCGGTTGCCTCGCCGGCGAAACGGACGCCGCGGCCTTGGCGGACACCTCGCTCCTTGGTCTCCTGTCACCGGCCTCCGCCGCCGACATCGAGGCTTTTCTCGCTTCCCTGAGCGACGACGGTTCCTCCAGGAATCAGGCTCTCACATGGCGTTTGGGGCGGGGCGACAAGACGGTCGCCACCGAATTGAAGGTGCTCGCGAGCGCCCAGAATCAGCGCTTGGTCATGCTGACGTTCGATCCTGCGGGCGTCGCGCAGGACCTCGTGAATGCCCTCGAGCAACTGCCCTTCGATTTGCTGATCTTGGACGGCAGGCTCAACGTGACCTACGCGAACGCCGGCGCGGTGCGCTCGAGCCGTACCACAGCGGGCCTGCTCGGAATGAATGCCCTGAGCTTGGTGCCCACCAACGCACTGCCCCTTGATCTATACATCCGTGCCCTGGAAGGGCGCCTCTATCATGATGATGCCGTAGAACTCGCGCTGCCGGATGCGCCGCCGCGCTACTTCGAGATGCTCGTGCAACCGCTGAAGACCGACGCGGCCGTGGCGGGCTTGCTGGTCCTGTCGATAGAGGTGAGCGAGCGCTACTCGCTCCAGGGGCTGCAAGGCGCCACCGAGCGTCGGCTGCGGGCGCTGACGGAAAACGCGCGCGACATCATCACGGTCGCCGGTCCGGATGGGCGCCTGCAGTACGTCAGCGGCGGTGTGAAGAACGCTCTCGGCTACACCACCGAAGAGCGCCACCAGAGTTCTATCTACGATGTGGCGCACCCCGACGATGCGCGTCAGCTGCGCGAGAAATTCGAAAAACTGACGGCGGGTGAGATCGACCGGTTTACCTACGTGTACCGCGTCCGTCACAAGGACGGCACGTATCGGTGGCTCGAAGCGATTTATGTTTCCGCGCTCGACAATCCACTGATCAAGGGCGTCGTGATCAACTCGCGCGACGTCACGGAGCGCAGACAAGTGGAACATCAGCTCGAGCAGCGCGAGGAAGTCTTCCGACTCGCCGCCGATGCCTTCCAAGGGGTCGTTTTCGAATGGGACCTGCTGCATGGAACGGTGACCCGCTCCCGCGGCGCGGGTGAGATCTTGGGAATCGAGCCCGAAGAGCTCGCGCCTGCGAGCGATGCCTGGACGGAGCGGATTCATCCGGGCGACCTCGCCGTGTACCGTAAGGAGCTCGGACTCGCCTTGATCAACGGTCGCGGTTGGAACACGACGTACAGGATTCGCGATGCGCGCGGGCGCTACCGTTCGATGCTCGAGCGCGGCCATATTCAGCGCACTTCCAACGGCGATCCGGTGCGCGCCATCGGCTGCTGTGTCGACGTATCCGAGATCAAGCGGCTCACGGATCTGCTCGCCGAGACACAAAGCAGCGCCCAGATGGGCGGCTGGGAATATAGCCATGTCACGCGGGAGCTGACTTGGACCGAGGAGATGTTTCGCATCTACGAGACTACGCCGGCGGAATTCGTCGTGTCTTGGGACTCGATGTTGGGGCAGTGCACGCCGGAATCGCTCGAGCGCTATTACGAAGCAGTGGCGCGCGCCGAATCGGGCGACGGGCAGCTCGACATCGAGCTCGAGATCACGACGCTCAAAGAGCGGCGGATTTGGGTACGGATGGTCGGCCACATCGAGATTCTCGACGGCAAACTGTTCCGCGAGTTTGGTTCCCTGCAGAACATTCACGGGCAGAAGCTCTCGCGGATCGCGCTCGAGACCAGCACCGAGTGGCTGAAGCTCTCGATGAACATGGCGAACATGCACGGCTGGCGCTGGGACAAGGCGCGGGACGTGTTGGAATTCGCCAATCTGGATGGCAAAGAGAAGCACCTGCCTGTGACCTCTCGAGGGTTGAAGGAGGTGCTGCGGCGCATGCACCCGGATGACCGGACGGCCGCAACCCGCGCCATCCAGGACGCCTTCGCGCATCGCACCGAGGTGTACGAAGAATTTCGTCTCCAGGCGAGCGACGGCAGCTACCGCGCGTGCGCCACAGTCGCGAGACCACTGTTCGACGAGGCCGGGGCACCGAGCGGCCTCGTCGGCGTGACACGCGATGTGACGCAGCGGCGCGAGTCGGAGGCACAACTGCGCCGCTCCGAGCAGCTGCTGCGTGCGACCACCGCGAATACCGCGGACACCCTCCTCTTGGTCGATACGGGCATGCGCGTACGATTCATCAACAAGCCTCTGTGCGGCTTGACGATCGAGCAAATCGTGGGCGCCGAAATTTCCGCTGTGCTGCCAGAGCCGGCTCGAGCGGTGGTGGCCGAGAAGCTGCACTCCGTCTTCAGCAGCGGGGAGGCCGCGACTTACGAATTCGAGTACCAGGAAAATGGCGTGATGCAGTACTTCGAAAATAATGCGGTGCCGGTGCGGGACGACGCGATCGGTACGGGCATCTCCATCAGCGTGAGAAACATCACCGATCGCAAACGCCTCGAGCAGGAAATCCTCGAGGTGACGAGTCGCGAGCGGCAGGCCATCGGACGCGATCTGCACGATGGCTTGGGGCAGGAACTCACGGGTGTGGCGCTGATGCTGCGCGGCCTCGCCACGCGGATTCAGCATAGCTCGCCCGGAGTGACGGGCTACATCAATGAAATCGTCGGCCTTGTGAATCAGTCGATCGACAGTGTGCGCTCGCTAGCGCGCGGGTTGCTCCCAGTGCACGCGGACAACGGTGGCCTGTCCTCAGCGCTGCGTACGCTCGCCGCGCGCATCCGAGAGCTCTCGGGCATCGAAGTGAACTTTCGTGCCGAACTATGGCCCGAACCTACATTGAGCGAAGCGAGCGCAAGCCACCTGTATCGCATCGCACAAGAGGCTCTCACGAATGCTGCACGGCACGGCCACGCCAAGCGGGTGGATATCTTCCTGTCGGTGACCCGGGAGGATTTCTTGCTGCGGATCACCGATGACGGGCTGGGAATCGGCTGCGTAAGCCAACCGGGAACTGGAATGGGGCTGAAAATCATGCGCTATCGGGCGGGCATGATCGGCGCGAGATTCGAGATCGGGCCGAACGCGCCGCGAGGCACGGTGGTGCGCGTGAGAGGCGAGTTGCCCCCGGCGCCGAGTACGCTACACTGCCGCGACGCCATTAAAGGAGGAAATGACTATGGGCGCTAGCAATACATGGATGCGTACATCGATGGCTCAGTCCGGCGCGCCCGGCGGCGGTAAGCGCCGCGTCCGGCGAGTGTTGATCGTCGATGATCACCCGATCGTCCGCCAGGGGCTGCGGCGGGTCATGGAGAACGAAGATGATCTCACGGTGTGCGGCGAGGCGGAGACCGCGCGCGACGCGCGAGCCGCGATCAAGGAACTCAACCCCGACGTCGTGATTGCCGACCTCAGCTTAAAGCAAGGCGATGGGATCGAACTGGTGCGCGACGTCCGCGCCCATTACCCACAGCTGCCGATTTTGGTGCTTTCCATGCACGATGAAACCATCTATGCGGAGCGCATGCTCTCGGCCGGCGCGAACGGCTACATCATGAAGCAGGCGGCGAGCGAGCAGTTTCTGGTGTCTCTGCGGCGTGTGCTCGATGGTGGCATCTACGTCTCCGAGGCGGTCGGCAACAACATGATTCAAAAGTTTGCCGCCGGGGGCTCGTATATCTCGGCGAA
The DNA here is from genome assembly GCA_963843295.1 of uncultured Gammaproteobacteria bacterium. Taxonomy (GTDB): domain Bacteria; phylum Pseudomonadota; class Gammaproteobacteria; order Steroidobacterales; family Steroidobacteraceae; genus Bog-1198. The sequence goes on from CAWJJP010000014.1 coordinate 329,658, forward strand.
CCCGATCGACCGCTTGAGCAACCGCGAGCTGCAGATCCTGCACATGATCGGCAAGGGCATGAGCACGCGCGAGACGGCGCATGCGCTCAACTTGAGCATCAAGACGGTCGAATCGCACCGCCAGCGCATCAAGCGCAAGCTCAACTTGAACACCGGAACCCAGCTGGTTCAGTACGCCGTCAATTGGTTCACCGGCCGCGAGGGCGCTGCGTTCGCCCAGAAGAACGAGTCGAGCGAGGCTGAACCGCAGCACGACGCGTAGCGGGAGAGATGCCGGGCCGCCGGTTAGTGCTCGTCGAGCATCACCACGAGATGCTGCACGCCGCCATGGTGAAGGGGTGCGGCTCGTGCACGCAGGGATCGCGGACTGCTTCCGGGCGCGCCATCGTGCGTGAGCACGAGCCACTCCTCCTGCGGGCCGGACGCCAACAGGGAGCGGATGGCGTGTGCCGCGGCGGGCTCGGGAAGTTCCCGCCACTTGCGATTGGCGGCGAGAATGGCGCTTCGCGCATCGATGAGCGCCGCCGCCACCGGCAGCGCATCGAATGCACCGCAGGAGCAGGCCAGGCTCTGGCTTGGTTCGGGCGCACGGCCTATGCTCACCTCGCGCACGCTGCCGGCGAGCCCGACCGGTTGTCCCGCGGCATTTCGCTGAGCGGCGCCGCGCAGCTGCCAGCGCTCGACGCTATCAGCGACCCGGACACGCACTTCCAAGTCGAGCGGCTGCGCCTGCTCGAGCTGACCGCGGAGCTTCCGCATGAGCACCTCCCAGTCCGCAGGCCGCATCAGCGGCTGCAGATCCAGCATCGAGCGCCTGCTGTCGGACCAGCCGAGCTTGCGGTAGAACCAGTCGCTGAACCAGGCGGACCCACTCAAGAGGTCGAATTCCCAGAAACCATCCCCGCAGGCGTTGAGTGCGAGCCATCCGGGGGAGGGTGCTTTTCGAGGTCGTGATCGCGATTCGGGCATTGACGGCTTATCGGTCCTGCAACCGCCATCTTGATGGGGCCGCGCGGCTCTGTAGGGGAAAGCCCGATGACCTGGGCCACAATTTTCAGAAGTGATATGCGTCGCAGCGCTGCGGCCGGGCGGTTCGGGCCCTCGGGGCGGCGATCAAGTCACATCGCGCAGCGCCGATAACCGAGATGATTGCCCTGCATGACCAGTGCGGGGAGACCTAACGGAGCTGCGAAGGTGCTCGACACCGAACCCAAGAGCGCGGTTACGGCCGGGAACTCGACTGCCATCTTGTTGGCGGAAGACGATCCGGTGACGCGAATGCTGATGACCCGCTTTCTCAAGAAGGCGGGCTACGAAGTCGATGCCGTCGCCGACGGCAGCCAGGCGCTCGAGCGGATGACCGAGCGCTACTACCCCATTCTGGTGACCGATTGGGAAATGCCCGAGATGGACGGCGTCGAACTCTGCAAGGCGGTGCGCAGCCTGCAACTTGATGGCTATGTCTACGCGCTGCTTCTGACGGCACGCGATTCGAAGGAGCACATCATCGCCGGCCTCGAGGCCGGGGCAGATGATTACCTCGTCAAGCCCGTGCACGAACCGGAACTTGTCGCGCGACTGAATGCGGGCCGGCGCATTCTGGCGCTCGAGCATTCGCTACGCGCGGCGAACGAACGCAACCGGGTTCTGTCGATCACCGATGCCCTCACCGGGGCTTACAATCGCCGCTATCTCATGGAGCAACTGCCGCGCGAGCTGGAACGCTGCCGCCGCTACGCCTCGCCGTTGTCGGTGCTGATGTGCGACATCGATCACTTCAAGCGGATGAACGATGTGCAAGGTCATGCGGCGGGGGACGAGGTGCTGGTGCAATTCGTGGCCAGGGTGCAAAAGTCCATCCGCAAGACGAGCGACTGGGTGGCGCGCTACGGCGGCGAGGAGTTTCTCATCGTACTGCCGGAAACCGGTTACGACGGCGCGGTGTTCGTCGCGGAGAAGATGCGCTTGATGGTGACCGCATCGCCCTTCGCGACTCGCGGTGGGGCTGCAGTGGTGACGGCGAGCTTTGGCGTGGCGGCGACGGCGCCGCACGGGCCCGATTTGACACTCACGCTGGAGGCGCTCATTCGGATGGCGGACGAGTGCCTGTACCGCAGCAAGCAGGCGGGGCGCAACTGCACCCACGGAGTCGAGATCTCGGCGTCCTCCAATCTCGCGGCACACGGCTAGATTCCATCAGCCGGCCTTGCGCAATTGCGCATTGACGGCGCTGAGGCTCTCGGTTACCTGGCGCACCAACCCGTTGATCTCGTTCGCCGAGTTGGTCCGCGCTGCGATCTCCAGATGCGACGCCGCAGCGGCGAGCCGATGTGCGTGGATGTTCGCGCTCGCACCCTTGAGCGCATGAGCGCGCTTGCCGATGGTTTCGAAATCGTTCGCTTCGAGTGCGGCGGCGATCTCCGCGAGGCACTTGTCGCCGCTCTCGATGAAGGTGGCGATCAGTTCGCGCTCGAAATCGACGTCCCCACCGGTCAACTGATGCAGCGCCTCGAGGTCGACCTCATGCCGCACTTTGCCGCCGCCGAGATAGCGGCCGAGGCAATCGGCCAACTGACTCGCGACAATGGGCTTGCCGAGATGTGCGTCCATGCCGGCGGCGATGCAGAGCTCGCGGTCCTCGCTCATGACATTCGCCGTCAGGGCGATGATCGGAAGGTGCTTGCCGAGGCCGGCCTCGCGCTCGGTTTCGCGGATGCGCGTCGTGGCGGTGAAGCCATCCATCACCGGCATCTGGCAGTCCATGAGCACCGCATCGAACTCGCCCTCGGCAAGTCGATCCAGGGCTTCGGCGCCGTTGTTGGCGATGGTCACGTCGGCGGCCATTTTTTGGAGCAGGCGCTGCGCGACGCGCTGATTGACGGGATTGTCCTCGACCAAGAGGATGCGATGACCTCGGAAGGGGGCGACCGCTCGGGACGCGGCGACGGCGTTCGCCGAGCGCGGTGTATCGCCCGCGAGGACCTTGTCCAGGAGTTTGGCGAGCTTCAGGGCGCGAATGGGTTTCAGGCCGATCGCGTCCGGCTGGTACGGCTGGTCGCCGACTGCCGCATGGTCGGAGCCGAAGAGCGAGAGCAGCACGAAGGGCACCCGCTCGGTGCGGGGATCAGTGCGCATGGCCGTCAAGAGGTCGAGTCCCCCTCTGCCGGGCATGAGCTCATCGGCGACCACGAGATCGAACGCCTCGCCTGAGCCAAGCCGCTGCCAGGCTTCATCGACGCTCGGGACGGCCACCGCCTCGAAGCTGAATAGATTCAATTTGGTCGCGATACCCTCGCGGCAGACGCGAAGGTCATCGACCACGAGGATTCGCTTGCCGGCGCCTAGAGGGCTCGGGCCGCGCTGGGTACGCAGCGTCGTCACCGGCAGCGTGACCCAGAAGCGCGATCCGTGTCCTTGTTCGCTGTCGACGCCCACCTTCCCGCCCATCAGATCGACCAAGCTCTTGACTATCGATAGCCCGAGGCCCGTGCCGCCGTAATGGCGCGTGGTGGAGGAATCGACCTGCGAGAAGGTCTTGAACAGCCGGTCGAGCCGGTCGGCCGGAATTCCGATTCCGGTGTCGGAAACCTCGATGTGCAGGGCCGCGCCGCCGCTATTGTTCAGTGTGCTCGAGACCTGCAGCAGTACATAGCCCTCGTGGGTAAACTTCATGGCGTTGCCGATCAAATTCATGGTGATCTGGCGCATGCGCCCGGGATCGCCGCGGGCGAGCACCGGCACGTCGGGGTCGATGTTCACGACGAGCTCGATGCCTTTGACCGCGGCCTGCAGCGCCGTGGCGGACGCCGTGTCGTAGATGACGTCGCGCAGATCGTAATCGACGTTCTCAAGTTCGAGCCGTCCGGCCTCAATCTTCGACAGGTCGAGGACATCGTTGATCAGGGAGAGGAGCGCCTGGGCGCTGCCACGAATGATGTCGACGTACTCGCGCTGCGTGTGGTCGAGTTCGGTCTCCGCGAGAATCTGCGACATGCCGATCACCCCGTTCATGGGCGTGCGGATTTCGTGGGAGACATTGGCCAGAAAGTCAGTCTTGGCGCGGCTGGCCGCCTCGGCCACGAGCTTCGCCTCGAGGGCTGCCTGCTCGGCCAATTTGCGGTCCGTCACGAGCTGCATCGACCCCGCGAGCCAGATGGGCTTGCCGCCTGCATCGCGCTCTGCGTGCGCGCGCAGGCGCACCCATTCATGATGCCCGGCCTTGTGCCGGACACGCAGTTCGACGTCGTATACCGCATCGCGCTCAAGATGATTCTCAATGGCCTGCTGCGAAAGCGCGCGGTCCTCGGGATGGATCATGCTCTCGAAGCGCTTGCGCGAGTGTTCGAGCTCGCCGACCTCAAATCCCAGGAGTTCTTCGAAGCGTGGTCCGAACCAAAGCCGGTTGGCTGGGATGTCGAATTCCCACACGCCATCGCGCGTGCCGCGCATGGTGCGCGCCAGGCGCTTCTCGGTGGAGTTCAATGCGGCCTCGGTACGCTTGAGGTCGGTGATGTCGATGAGGGCGCCCGTGATCCGCTGCACTTCGCCCTCCGCACCATGCTTGACGTTCGCCTTCTCCGCGATCCAGCGCTCGCTGCCGTCCTCCAGCATCAAGCGGTATTCGCAGCTGTAAAAAGGCGTGCGCTCATCGAAATCGAAGGGCGCGCGGCGCGCACGCTCGAGGTCCTCCGGATGCACGCGCGTCAGGCGCCCCTCGAGATCGTCGAGCCGGGTTGAGGGGGAGATGCCGAGAAGCTCATGGAAGTTGTCGGAGCAGATCCAGCTGTGCCGCTCCAAATCGAGATCCATGGTGGCGACGCCCGCGGCGGTCTGCGCGATGTTGAGCGACTCGGTGGTGCGGCGCAGCGTTTCCTCGAGGCGTTTGCGCTCGGAAATATCCTTGACCGCGCCGATGAGGCGCAGCGGCTGGCCCTCGGAGTCCTTGAGGGCCTCGCCCCGGCCTGAGAGCCAGCGGATGCCGCCGTCGAGCAGCACCGATCGATACTCGGCATGAAACACGCCGCCCGCGACGACCGCAGCGTTCAATTCGCAGAGCACCGCTTCGAAGTCCTCAGGATGAATGGTGGCCAGCCACTCCTGGCGCGAGATCGTAAGATTCCGCGATTCCATGCCCAAGAGTTCGAAGAAGACCGGGGTGCCCGTGAGCTGCGCGAGATTGAGATCGAGCTCGAAGATGCCGAAGCCGCTCGCGACTTGCGCATACTTCAAGAGATCGGCGGAGCGGCGCGTGCGCGTCTCGCGCTCTTTCCCGCGCGAGACGGCCCGGCGCAGGCTCGTGGACAGCTGCCCGATCTCGTCACCGCCCGGCGCCGGCACTTCGCCGTCCTGCAGCTGCGCGAACGTCTCGCCGAGCTCATCGATGCCCCGCGCGAGGCGCGCGCCGATCGCCCAGGTTGCGGCCGTGAGGGCGAGGAAAGCCCCAATGGTGGCAAGGGTGATCGCGCCGCGGTGGTCCGGGCTCCCGCCTTGTAGAGCGCGGGCCAGGACGAAGACGAGCCCAGCGGTCAGAACCGCGGCTATGGGGGGAATAGCGAACAATTTAATGCGAATCGGCCAGCTGCGCATGCGTCATCCAAAGCTAAATTGGGCGTGCGCCCCTCCACCCCCTGGTATCGGCAGCGGCCGGGCCGGCTTGAGCTATGATCGGCCTCATGCGCAGGGTCAAAACGATAGCTTTGGCGCTCAGCGCGCTGATCGCGGTGGTCGCACTTGCGCTCCTCGCGGTCTGGCTGCTGGTCAACCCCAATGACTACAAGCCACAGATAGCCGCGGCGGTGAAGCGCGCCACCGGGCGCGAACTCGTGCTCGAGGGCAAGCTTGCGCTCTCGGTGTTCCCATGGATCGCGCTGGAACTGGGCCCTGCCTCCCTCGGGAACCCACCGGGCTTCCCAGCACAGCCCTTCATCTCGTTCAAGCACGCCTCGGTGCGGGTCAGGCTCCTGCCGCTGCTCGCGAAGCGGCTCGAGATCGGCAAAGTCGAGCTCGATGGCTTGGACTTGAAGCTACTCAAGAACTCATCGGGCAAGGGCAATTGGGAGGGGTTCGGTCGTTCGCAGGGTGCAGCACCCGCGCCTGCCGCCGAGACCGCGAGCGGCAGCGGAGTCCCTGAAGTGGCGGGATTCAAGATCACCAACGCGCGGGTGAGCTACGAGGACCTCGTGCTCGAGAACCTCTCGCTCGAGACGGGATCGCTCGGGCACCGTGGCGCGGCGCCGGTGAGCTTCCACGTCGATGCCCATCGCGGGACATCCGGCGAGAAGGCGAGCCTCGATGCGCATTTCGAGCTGCGCAGCGATCCGGCGGTCGAGCGCTATTCGCTCGCCTCGCTTGCGCTTACAAGCGCCGTGACTCTCGCCGGCAACCCCCGGCCGGTGCGCCTCAGCGTGTCTGCACCCACCGTCGATCTCGATCTCAAAGCCGGGGCCCTGAGTGTGCCCACCCTGAAGTTGAATGCGGGGGGCGCAGTGGCGAATGTGAGCCTCGAGGGGACGAAGATCCTGGATGCGATGGATCTCAAGGGCACGGTGAAACTCGAGCCCGTGGCGCTCCGCGAGGTGCTGCCACCGCTGGGGATAGCGCTGCCGAAGACGCGCGACGCCAAGGCACTGTCGCGCCTTGCGGCCTCGAGCGACTTCACGTATGGCAAGAATCTTGCGCAGTTCGAGAAGCTCGAGGCAGTGTTGGACGAGACACAGTTGAAGGGCAGTCTCGCGCTCGACGCCGGCACCGAGGCCATGAAGTTCGCGCTCACCGTGGATACGCTCGATCTGGACCGGTATCTGCCACCGCCGAGTCCGGCCGGGGTGCCGCCCGCGGTGGAACCGCAGTCGAAGGTGGCCGCGTCCGAATCGAAGCCGCTCGATGCCAATGGCACCCTATCCGTTGGTTCGCTGCATTTTGCGCCCCTGAGTCTGTCCAACGTGAAGGTCACGGTCGCGACCAGCGATCGCGTGATGCATATCTATCCGTTGAAGGCACAAGTGAACGGCGGCGACTATGCGGGCGACATCACGTTCGATCGGCGCGCACGCGTGCCGGTGATTTCGCTGGACGAGCACTTGAGTGGCATCGACGTGGCCCCCCTCGTCGCCGCCGGATCGAAGGCTCTGCGCGTCACCGGTCGCGGCAACGTGAATCTCAAGGCCACCGCGCGCGGCGTGGGAGCAGACGCGATCTTGAAGTCCTTGAATGGACGCTTCGATGCCAACATCGCGAACGGCGCCGTGGAAGGCATCGACTTGGGCTACGAGCTCGGGGTTGCGGAAGCACTGGTCCGGCGCCAGGCTCCGCCCGCGGCCCAAAATAGCAAACGCACTCAGTTCACCGCGTTCAAGCTCTCGGCTGACATCGCGAATGGCGTCGCGCAGACCCACGATTTGCTCATCAGCTCGGCGGTGCTGAAGGTGACGGGACAGGGAAGCATCAACCTGCCCACAAAGACGCTCGATGTCGCGCTGCTCGCCGATACGTTGCAAGTCGCGGGCAACACGCCGATTCAGGTTCCAGTGAAGGTGACGGGATCGCTCGCAGATCCGACGGTACGGCCTGACCTCGAGGCGCTCGCGAAGAGCCAGCTGAAGAACAAGCTGCAGAACGTTCTGCAGGATAAGCTGAAGGGCTTATTGGGCAAACCATGACGGTGCAAGCGGGTCAATTCGCCGCGCAATTGCTGCAATGGTTCGACAGTCACGGTCGCAAGCACCTGCCGTGGCAGCAAAATCCCACCCCCTACCGCGTGTGGGTGTCCGAGGTCATGCTGCAGCAGACGCAGGTCGCCGCCGTGATTCCGTACTACGAGCGTTTCATGGCGCGATTTCCCAACGTAAATTCGTTGGCGGCGGCGCCTGAGGATGAGGTGCTACATCTCTGGACGGGACTTGGGTACTACGCGCGTGCGCGTAACTTGCGGGCCTGCGCACAAGTTTTGCTGGCGCGGTTCGGCGGGGAGTTTCCCGCGCAAATCGACGCGGTCGCGTCGCTCCCCGGCATCGGTCAATCCACCGCGGGCGCGATTCTGGCACTGTCGCGCGGACAGCGGCATCCGATCCTGGACGGCAATGCCAAACGGGTGCTCGCGCGAGTATTCGGTATTGCGGGCGATCCGAGCTCGACGCCGGTCGTCGCGGCGCTGTGGCGTCAGGCGGAGGAGTGCACTCCCCCCGACCGTGTCGCCGCGTATACCCAAGCCATCATGGATCTGGGCGCAACGCTATGCACTCGTACGAGGCCCGCGTGCACGGTGTGTCCGATGAACATGAGGTGCGTCGCGGCGCGCGAAGGGCGACAGGCGGAGCTCCCCGGAGCAAAACAGCGCCGCGTCCGCAAGGCGCGCGAAGCGACTTTGCTGATCGCGGAGACAGGCGATGAGACTGCGCTCACCGTCCTCCTCGAGCGGCGTCCTGCGCCAGGCATCTGGGGCGGCCTTTGGTCACCGCCGCAATTCGACGACGAATCGACGGCGCTCGAATGGTGCGGACGGGAACTCGGGAGCGTCGAGCTCACGGAGCGCCTCGAGCCCATCGATCACGCCTTCACGCATTTCGATTTACGTCTGAATCCGTTGCGAGTGCGCTGCCAACCCGTGCCGGTAGTGCGCGAGGCGCAGGACCGACTCTGGTACGCCTTGAATGCACCGCCGCGAGTCGGCCTGCCGCGGCCCATCGTAGCGCTCTTCGATCGCATGCGCGTAAGCGCCGGCGCTTGAGGTAAGATTGGCGCATGCCGCGAAGGGTGCAATGTGTTCTTTTGAAGCGCGAGGCCGAAGGCCTCGATTACCTCCCCTATCCCGGCGAGCTCGGCAAGCGCATCTACAACAACGTGTCGAAGGAAGCATGGGCGCAGTGGGTCGCGCACCAGACGATGCTGATCAATGAGAACCGGCTGACGCCGATCGAGCCCAAAGCACGCGCGTTCCTGGTCAAGGAGATGGAGAAGTTTTTCTTCGGCGAGGGATCGGAGAAGCCGAAGGAATTTGTGCCGAAGTAGGATCCTGTCCGCGCCACCGCCTATTTCTTCGACATTTTTTTGGGTTTTGCGAGCGGGATGGCCGGTTGGTCGCCGCCGGGCATCGCGACGGCGGTCGCAGCGTAGAATGCGGACGGCGGCGTGTTCTCCAGGAATTGCGTTGCCAAGTCATTCACCGAGGCAGGTAGAAACACGCCCGGATCGCGACGAAACGGGACAATCTTACGGAATGCCGTCCAGACCGCCGTCGGAGCCGCTCCGAAATCGCGCTCCGGATGCTCAAGCTTGCGAATGTCGATCCAAAATGCAGCGTTCAGGAGATCCTGACCCAGGATGTCGCGCGAGACGTCCATGGCTCGGCGCAGCCGCATCAGCTTGAGCATCGGCACGGCATCGAGGTCTCCGACACCTTTGTCGGCGGTAACGCCATCCGGTGGGACCGGGTTGGCGAGCGGCTTGAGCTCCTGCCAGAGTGCATCAGCAATTGCGCCGCCGCCCCCGCCCCCGCCCACTCCGCTGGCACCCCCTGGTCCCGCTTGCGCCTTCAGCAGCTGCTGCGCGTCTGTGACGGTAAAAAACGTATCATCGAACCGGTGCATGCGCTGCACCACTGCAACCATCAGGTTGGTGAGTGCGATCGGGAAGGCTTCGACGTCGTCGACGAGCGGGTATGGATCCCAATCGGAGTTGGAGAAAATGAAGCCGTGCTTTCCGTGCGAGTATTTACCGCCCTTCACGTAGTATTTGAGCAGCTGCGGGGTGTTGAGCTCCCAGGAATCCTCGGGCGCGACGTCGGGGCGCACCGTTGGATTGTGGTCGGTTGCGTTCATTTGGATCAGTGCGCTGTCCCTCAATCGCGCCCAGGCCTGCCAGACACCTCCGTCGCGCCATACCGTGGCGCGTAGGCTCTCCGGGTCCTGGATAATCCGGTACTCGCCGTTGAAGACATAGCTACCCTTGAGCATGTCCAGCGTTCGGGCCGCTGCGTAATTGGCCCATGCGAACGGACGCGTTGATTGCACCGGCATCGAGAGCGGCCCGATGCTGCCGTTCATGCCGTCCAGGTCCATTGCCCAAATCAGGTCGTGCCATGCGATCAGATCGTGCAGATCATGCACGAGAAGGGCCGCGAAGCCGGCCGTGAGCGCGCTGGTGGTGCCGAGCGCTTCGTCATTTCCTTCCATTCTGATCGGCTTCAATCCAGCCTTCTGAAGTGCTTCCGAGGCCGGCATGCGGACGCCCTCGTAATACGCGAAGCCCTGGCCCGTCATGGTCTGCGCGGTCGGCACGAAGTCCGCTTCGCCGATGGCGCCACGCCAATGCACCGCGGGCGTCACGCCATGATTGAGCAAATCGACGATGCCCTGCACATAGGCGGGACTGGCGGCCTCATAGGTTATGATGTTCGCGCCGACCGCGAGCATGGCGCGGCCGATTTCCTCATCGGCGATGTCCTCACCAAATCCCCCGCCGAAACCGTTACTCTCGGCCGAGTGCCGGCGATCGAGGACCTCCTTGGCCTGCGGCGAATCCGGATCACCCGTGAGCGTAACGACCTCGCGGGTTGAGCCGGCACCGCGGTTGAAACGATACACGGGGATCCCTTCCGCCTGCGCCTCGAGCATCAAGCCGAATGAATCCGCGGCGCGCTGCATCGCCTCGGGACTTTCCACCACCTTCGCGCCAAAGCGTGCGATCTGCACGAGCTGATCGATCGTGAGCGTATGGCCCGTGAGGGTGATCGTCTTATCGGCCAGGGTCGCCTTGATGGGACGAAAGCTCCCATCTGCCAGAGCTTGCGAAGCGGGGCAGGCGGCTCCGAGCGCCATCAGAATGCTGAATGTCGTCCGCAGTCGCGTCTTCGCTGTCATGTTCAAGCTCTCGCTAAGAATGCCTATAATAGGGTCAGAATTGCTAGAACCGTCAATGCGATCGAAGGTGCCACATGCTATGGATATCCTGACGACACCCAAAGACGGCGTCCTGACGATCGCGTTCAATCGGCCGCAGAAGAAGAACGCCATCACGGCGGAGATGTACGGCGCGCTCGCCGATGCGTTGGTTCAAGCGCGGGAGGACGCCTCAATTCGCGCAGTAATGATCGTCGGGAGCCGCGACGTATTTACGGCCGGCAACGATTTGCAGGATTTCATGAATAACCCGCCGCGCGGCGATGACAGCCCGGTGTTTCGCTTTCTCAAGGAGATCAGTCACGCCCCCAAGCCTCTCGTCGCGGCCGTGTGCGGCCCGGCGGTTGGTGTTGGGACGACCATGCTGTTGCATTGCGACCTCGTGATCGCGGGAGACAACGCTCAGTTCAGTCTGCCCTTTGTGCAATTGGGCCTCGTACCCGAGGCGGCGTCGAGCCTGCTCTTGCCGGAGCTTTTTGGCTACCAGCGCGCCGCTGAGCGCCTGTTGCTCGGCGAACCGTTTGGAGCCGACGAGGCACTCGAGCTGGGTCTCGTAGGTGCCGTGCTGCCTGCCGATGCGGTGGCCGGGCATGCGCGGGTCCAAGCGGGTAAGCTGGTGGCCCTCCCGGCCGCGGCGGTGCGCGCAACCAAGCGGCTCATGAAGCACGGCCGAATCGGAGCGATCGAGTCGCGCATGCAGCTCGAGGGTGAGGAATTCCGGGAGCGCCTGCAGTCGCCTGAGGCGCGCGAGGCGTTCGCAGCGTTTTTCGAGCGGCGCCGGCCGGATTTTTCGCGGTTCAATTGAAACACCGGTTGGCGGCAGCGCGCAGATCGCCACTCCTCAGAGGATGCTCATGTCTCTTCAAGGCAAGACTCTTTTCATAAGCGGCGGCTCACGGGGTATCGGGTTGGCGATTGCGGTGCGGGCCGCATCCGAAGGGGCCAATGTGGTCATCGCTGCGAAGAGCGACCAGGAGAACCCGCGTCTGCCCGGCACGATCTACTCGGCGGCCAAAGAAATCGAGGCAGCCGGTGGCGCGTGTCTGCCGCTCAAGGTGGACATCCGTGAGGAATCACAAGTCCTCGAGGCGGTCAAAGCCGCGCAGGAGCGCTTCGGATCGATCGACGTGCTCATCAACAACGCGAGTGCCATCAGTCTGACGGGCACCGCGGCGACCCCGATGAAGCGTTTCGATCTGATGTTTGGCGTCAACGTACGCGGCACTTTCCTCTGTACGCAGGCGTGCCTGCCCTTTCTGAAGCAATCTGGCGAACGCGGACGCAATCCCCATATCCTAACGCTTGCACCGCCGCTCAACATGGAATCGCGCTGGTTTGCGCCGCATCCCGCCTACACCATGGCCAAGTACGGCATGTCGATGTGCGTGCTGGGACACGCCGCGGAGTTCAAGCCCTATGGCATCGCGGTCAATGCGCTTTGGCCGGCTACCGTGATCCAAACGGCCGCACTGCAGATGATTCCAGGGGTCCTTCCGGAGCATTGCCGCACTCCCGCGATCATTGCCGACGCCACCGTGCTGATTCTCAAGAGCGACGCGCGCGACAAGGCCAATAGCGGCAACTTCTACATTGACGAGCAGGTGCTCGCTGCTCACGGTGTGACGAGCTTTGAGTCCTACTCGGTGGTCCCCGGAAGCAAGCAACTCCTTCCGGACCTGTTCTTGTAGGAACAGGGCTAGATCCCGCAGGTAGAGCACCGCCTCCGGGATCGTAGATTTGCAATCAAAGCTAGCCAGTATGATCATCGACGACACCAAATCGCCGGTGGCCTCAAAAGGATCGGCACCGCGGCGACAGTCGACTGATATCGGCGTTCAAACAGGAGGTACCGAACATGGGCTTACTCGATGGATTGTTGGGTGGTGCGGTCGGGGCGGAGATGGTGACCGTGGTCAATGGGCTCATTGAAAAGCACGGCGGTGTGCAGGGCATTATCGCTCAGTTCGAGCAACAGGGACTTGGGGGCACCGTTCGCTCCTGGGTCGGTACCGGGGCGAATCAGCCGATTACGGCGGATCAGATTCACCAAGCCCTCGGTTCCGATACGGTCAAGCAGCTGGCGGCTAAGTTCGGGCTCAATCCGGAGGAGTTGGCGACCAAGCTGTCGGCCGTCCTGCCTCAGGCGATCGACAAGCTGACTCCGGGCGGCACGGTAGCGAAGACCTGATCGCAGCGCCGCCCCAGAATGGTGCGGCGGGATGGCAAGCGGCGGCAATCGCGTCATACGGCCGGGGACGAGGCCGTACGTGAAAAAATTGCGACATGCGGACGCGTTTCAGCGGAAACGTCTAGTCTGGTGAGCGCAGCAATCAGTGTGCCGAAGAAGCCGTCATTTCTTATATTTCACGGTTCTTGGATTGAACGCAATTGGGTTTACAATTCGTAGCCCATCGAATCAACCGGGGAGACCTTCCATGAAAAAGACATCTTTAATGAGCGTCATGGCAGCACCGCTGCTGGCGTTCGCGCTGACTCTGCCGTCTTACGCGGCGGATGCGACCGCTCCGACCACGTGTAAGGACGGGACGACCTCCAATGCCACCGGCAAGGGTGCTTGCAGCGGTCACGGCGGGGTCCAGAAGTCCGCGTCGTCCACCACGAGTGCCGCTCCAGCTCCGGCAGCAGCACCTGCAGCTCCGGCCGCACCGGCAGCAAGCGGCGGCCCAACCACCTGCAAGGATGGCACGACCTCCTCTGCCACCGGTAAAGGTGCTTGCAGCGGTCACGGCGGTGTACAAAAAGCGCCCAAGAGCACGTCGGCGGCCCCGCCTACTGCGGCTGCCCCGGCCCCGGCTCCTTCCGCTGCACCGGCACCGGCGACAACCGCCGCGAAGTCGACCCCGACCGCGACGAAGTCAGCGCCGACTACGACGGCCAGCAACACCGACCCGACGGGCGCGACGGCTAAATGTAAAGATGGCACTTACTCGAAGTCACAGCACCGCAGCGGAACGTGCTCGAGCCACGGCGGCGTCGCCGAGTGGCTGACCGCCGCACAGTAGACATCACTACATTCCGCCACGACAACGACCGATGCTGGGCGACGATCTCGAGTGGAGTCGTCGCGCCATCATCGGCAGTTTTGGTTGACCGGCTATTCAGCCGCCCGGTGCTCACATCGAGTCGCGCAGCTGGAGGAGCAGCCTGTCAGCGGCGTCGATGCGGATCAAACCGTAGCGCGGGTAATTGAAGTCGAACCCGACCGTGATGGTCAGGGAAATGATCGCGGAAAAGAGCAGCATGTGCAGCCAGCTGCGCCGCGGCCGCCTCGCCATGGCGTGGCCCGCCAAAATCCCGCTCATGAGCACCACACCGACCAGCAGCCAGAAAACCAACTTCGGCATATACGTCTCGAGGGCGATGGCGCGCTGATTCGCGACATCGCTCATTTGGTTGAGGGCCGGCAGCAAGAGTCTGCTCATGTTTTGCGTCGGATCTTCGCGGCCGGCGGCGATCGCTCGCGTCCAAATCTCCCTCTTCTCCTTTACGGGTCTTTGCCGATGAGCCGTACCTCACGCTGGGGAAAGGGCATCACAATGCCGCGGCTGCGGAACGATTCCAGAATGGCGCCGTTGATTTCGCCCGACGTGGCAACATAGTCCGCCACAAGGACCCAGGGCCGCACCCCGATGTTCACGCCCGAATCCGCGAGCCGGATGGCTTGAACCACCGGCGGCGGATCCGTGAGCACGCGCGGATTGGCCGCGAGCACGGCGTTGATCGCGGCCACCGCTGCGTTGAGGTCGGTGTCGTAGGCGACACCAACCACGATGTCGAGCTGACGGATGCCGCCGAAGTTGTGAAGAATGTCGCCCACGATCTTGCGATTCGGAATCACCACGCGTGAGTGGTCGACGTGAGTCAAGGTGGTATTGAAGAGCGTGATGGTGGTGACCACGCCTTCCTCGCCGACGATGGAGATGTATTCGCCGACCCGAAAGGGCTTGGTGAAGATGATCGAGAGTCCCGCCACCACGTTGCTCAATACGCCCTGCGTCGCGAGCGCGATGCCGGCGCCGGCCACTCCGAGGCCCGCGATCAACGGTAATAGTTCGACGCCGAGGTTCTGCAGCGCAAGGATCACGAACAGAGAGAACGTGAGGGCCCAGCCGGCTCGCGCGAGCAGCACACGTACCGGAGGCTCGAGTTCCACGTGGCTCAGCCCGCGCAGGAACCAACGGCTCACCCACCGGCTGACGGCAACACCGACGGCGAGGATCAGAATGGCGACGAGAAGCTTGGGACCAAAGCGGATCGCGAGGTCCAACACCGTGTTCTTGATGTGATCGACTGAGGCAAGTTCCTGATTCATCGGATGGTGGCTTCCTTCTCCGGCCGCCTCGACACCCGTTGGGATCTGGGGCTGGTTTCTCTATACTGACTTCAGTCCCGTATGCGCCGCATCAGCAAAATAACGCAATTGATTCTAGCGCAAAACGCCGGCCGGGATTTCGAGCGCCTGACGATGAAACTCAAGCTTCTACGGCAGGACCCGTTTGCGTTCTTTCGCGGCACCAACCCGCTGTTTCTCGATTTTCTACCGCGTGCGCACCCCCTATTGCACGCTCCGAGCATGCTGGTCTGCGGAGATCTGCACCTCGAGAATTTCGGTGCCTTCAAGGGGGACAACCGGCTCGTCTATTTCGACATCAACGATTTCGATGAGGCAAGCCGGGCGCCGTTCACCATCGACATCGTACGGTTCATTGCCGGAATCTACTTGGCGGCGCACGGATTGGAGCTCGATCGCCAGCAGACGAAGCGGTTGGTGCAGCATTTCGTTATCGCCTACCGGGAGGGCGTCGCCGACGGCAAGGCACGCTGGATCGAGCGCTCGCTCGCCAAGGGCGTGTTTCGCGCGCTGTTGCGCCGGGCGATCCTGCGCACCCGGCGGGAACTCCTCGATCGATACACCATTTTCAAGGGCGGCCGGCGGAAGTTACGAATCGACGGAAAGAAGGCATTGAAGCTTCCGATACGCGAGCATCGACGGCTCGCCAAACTTCTCCTGCGGCTGCGTAAGAGCCTGCCTGCACCGAAGCCCGGCCAGCGGTTCTTCC
The DNA here is from genome assembly GCA_963843295.1 of uncultured Gammaproteobacteria bacterium. Classification (GTDB taxonomy): domain Bacteria; phylum Pseudomonadota; class Gammaproteobacteria; order Steroidobacterales; family Steroidobacteraceae; genus Bog-1198. The sequence goes on from CAWJJP010000014.1 coordinate 345,634, forward strand.
AGCTTCTCGACGCGGCCCGCCGCGGCGCTGGCAACGGCAGCCTGGGGCTCGAGCGCTACATTCTCCTGGTGCACGGGCCTTCCTCGCCCGATGAGAATTTTGTGCTCGATCTGAAATTCGCGGCACCGTCGGCGGTCGCGGCCTGGTTGGCCGCCCCCCAGCCCGACTGGCCGGACGAAGCCGTCCGCGTCGTGTCGATTCAGCGCATCATGCAGGCCATCTCACCCGCGTTGCTGCATGCCGCCAGGGTTCGTAAGCGCCCCTTCGTGCTGAAAGAATTGCAGCCGAGCATCGACCGGCTCGACCTTGCGCGCTGGCGCGCGAGGCCGCGCCGCCTGATGCAGGCGGTCGAGGGAATGGGCAAGGTCGCCGCGTGGGCGCACCTGCGCAGCTCAGGGCAACACGGAGCCGCATCGGCGCAGGCGCTGCAGGCCTACGCCGGCACCAAGCGCTGGTCCCGCGAGGCCGATCGGCTGGGAGCGCGCGTCGCCTCCCGGATGCAGCGCGCGTGGCAACTCTATTGCAAGGACTACGACGCGGGCGCCGTCAGCGCCGCGCTTACCCCCTGACCCGCTCGGCGGTGTGTCTTGCCTGCTGGGGGGAACCCATCGACTCTCGGGCGCCATCAATGCCTTCTCGGCTCGATCTCGACGGCGGGCAGTCGATCGTCCACGTGACGGTGCGGGCGCGAATCACCCCCGACCGCGCATTGCCTCGAAGGTGCGGCACGCGCCAAAACAGCTGACTGCCGCGACGCACGAGATGCCCGCGTACGTGGTGCAGCCGTGGACCACGCCTTGTCATCGCCGTTCCTCCGCGGCTCGGGGGCGAAGAGTCGAGGAACATCGGCGATAGCACCTCGATGTGATCGAGCAACGGAGCCTTGCCGGCGCGTTGCCGGGATCGATTGAGCCGGTCGAGCGCCGGCAGCCGCTGCGGCAAGCCTGTCCGACTCGACAGGAGCAGGAAGAACGCCAGCAGCACGGGGATGTCAGCGGCAATCGTGCCGAGCGCGTGACGTGCGACCGCTCTCTCCCGCTCGGAGCTGAGCATCGCGTGCCGATAATACCCCGCCCACGTGCGTTCGTAGCGGAAGCGAAAGCAGCGACACAAGATATCAGTGCTCCCGTTGGCGCCGTCGGCTACGCAGAGCGTCGGCTGAACTTCCGCATCGGGCGGGACCGGGTCTTCACCTTCCTCGGTGTCCAGATCGAAGTACGCCTCCATGCTGCTCGCGAGAAGATCGAAGTCTGTATCACCGATGCTCCAGAACGTTCGGATCGAACCGCGGCGGCCGTCGGGCGATGATCGAATCCAGGCGCCGCGGCGCCCTGCGCGTCCCGGGTCCGTGTCGCCCGGTTGGAATCCGTAGCGCTCGAGCTCCGCGAGCCACGCGCCTTCGCACCATTCTACCCAGACACGCTCCGCCGGCATTCGCAACAGGTCCGTGCATGCGAGATGTCGCGCGCCCTTCGAATACGCCAGGGCGGTGCAGAGGCGCGTCAACTCGTCGCTGAGCACGTAGCGAACCGGACATTGCGCGAGGTCTTTCGCGAAATCGGCGGCACCGTTCAAGCGCGTCGCCGCTTGGGTCGTCGCATTCTGAACGACGAACGGTCTGCGACACTGGGCGATCCGATCAGCGAGTCTCATTGTGTCAGGCTCATGTCAGTGCGACGGCGCGCCTCCCCGATGACGGCGCGAGCGGCAACGCGCGCAATATCGCCTCGCGGCATCTCGAGCTCGATTGCAGGCACGCTCCGGAGGAGAGCGTAAAAGCAAATCGGCCGCGCCCGACCGGCTCCGCGTACATGACGGCGCGAATGTTCACGAGCAGCGAGCGCTCGATGCGGATGAAGCCGAGGTGCGCCAATTCGCCCTCGAGCCGTTTGATGGAATCTCTGCTGATGTATGTCGCATTGCCGCTGTGGATCGACACGTAGTTCCGATCCGACTCGATGTAATCGATTTTTTCCGCATTCAACGGATACAGTCGGCGTTCGCGCTCGCCGACGAGCAGCGTTGGCATCACCTTCGGATCTCCCACCAGGCGCACGCGCGCGTCGAGGCCATGTCAACCCGGGCCCTGTCCCGCGTCCATGCCCTTCGAACGAGTTCGTCCCTGCGGCCGACGAATTCGTCCCACGACAGGCGCCGGCGCTCCGAGCGCGCGCTCGATCAGGGCTTGCAGGGATATTGATCGAGCGGCAGATCGACGGCCTCCCGCAGGAGCTCAAGGCGATGGCGCCACATCAGAATTTCGCCGTGAACGCGACGAACAGCTGGCGACCGAAGATGTCGTAAATATCGTAAGTATTTGCCGCGCCGCCGGCCACGATCGGATTTAGGATGACGGGAGGGGCCGTATCGAGGACGTTATTGGCGCCCGCTCGTATCTGCAAAATCTTATTGACGTTCCAGGTCGCCTGCAGGTCGAGGTAGCTGTAGGATGAGATCGTCGCGTTGAAGGCGTCGTACGTGCCCCATGTGGAGTAGTGCAGCGTCGGATCCGCAGTGTTGTTGTCTTCTGAAACTTTGCTGATATAACGCCATGTCGCCGAGAACGAAGCGCTCCAAGGCGTCTCCCAGGTCGTACGAAAGATGTGGTGCCAGCGTGGATTGATTGTCTGGCAGGTGAAGCCGAAGAGTCCGGCACAATCATACGTATGGGCCCCCGGGATCGGGGTTGACTCGTCGTGCTGCAGGTACGCGCCGTTCAAAGTCCACACCAGGTCCCCAAAACCCGCCGGCAGGTCGAGCTTGTAGTTCATCTGCACATCGATGCCGCTGACCAGCGCGGCGCCGGCGTTGATATTCGTTTGCACGATATAGCCGCCGCCCGCGATCGAGATGCCGGTCAGGGCGCCGGTATTCGGGTTGCGCACAATCTGGCTGCAGTAGACGGGATTGCCGGTGGTCGCGCACGTGCTGACGATGACCGATGCCGGAATGGTGGTGACTTCGCCCGTCAGCTTGATGTGATAGTAGTCAACGCTACCGGTCAGGTGTGGGATCTGGCTTGGCGCGAAGTTCAAGCCAATGGTGTAGGTCTCGGCTTCTTCGGGCTTCAACAGCGGATTGCCGCCAGTCAATTCCGAGAGTTGCCCGCCGGCACCCTGCGGCACACGATTGGTGGAGCCGCCGTTGCCGTACTGCGCAGCCGTCACCCCCGTGTTCTCGCATTCAGCCAGGCTATAGGTGGCCGGCGTCTTTCCGACCGGCGCGCATGGGTCGTTGCCGTACTGGAAACCGGCGACGCTCTGTGGGTTGTACAGCTCGATGACGTTCGGCGCACGGATTGCCTTGTCATAGGAGGTCCTGAACCGGTAATCCGCGATCGGCGCGTACTGCACCTCGAACTTGTAGGTGTTGGTGATGGTGGAAGGAGCACCGGCGTACGAATAGTCCGAGTGTCGGAATCCGGTATCGAACAACAGATCCTTTGCAAATGGCTTGTCCTCCACGAGAGGTGCGCGCAACTCGGCGAACTCCTCACCGACCGAAACGCTGTTGTCGATGGGGACCGCCGCCTGGCCGAATCCTGACAGCAAGCCGCTCTCTTCGGCGTAGTCCGGCTGGAAGTATTCGTGATCGTTGCGATGCTCGAAGCCGATGTCCACGGCCAGCCCCTCCGTCGCCCAGGGCGAGGAGATGCCGTACTTGCCGAGCTGCCCGGTGATTTCCCCGTGCAGCGTGCGCAACGTCGAGGTTCCCTGGCTGGTGCCTGCCAGGTATAGGTAATTGAGCGCCTTCTGCGTCACGCCGCCGTCCGCAAAGATGTTATACGGCACGCATGAGCCGCCGCTGACGCACACCGGGCTGGCCGCGGTGCCCGTCACCTGCAGGGCATTGGCGATGCTCTGGAAATTCAGGTATTTGTCGTTGGAATTGAAGAACGTCGTGTAGTAGTACTGACCGTAAGCGTCATAGCTCCACGCATCCAAGAAATCCCCCCTGGTACCGATCACTGCTCGGTAGTTCTCGTGCTCGAAATCCGAAAATCGGCCGCCGCCCTCGATGTTGCGCCGACCGATCTCAACGTTTGTACAGTTGGGCGACACTGCGCTGCCCGTGAAGGTGCACCCGGCATTGGGGGCGGCGATTGCGGCAGCAATCTGCGCCGGCGTACAAATGATGGACCGCTGCTGGCTGCTCAATAAAGGATTGTTGCAATTGATGTTGTAATTGTTGGAGACGGGGTCGAGTGGATCGAGGCTCCTGAACAGGGCGGCCGGCGCGATTTGCTGATGGGTCTTGTCATCCATGAAAAAAAACTCGGAGTACGGCTGGAATGCGTCGCTGATCGCTTCGTGCGCCATGAACGCGGCGTTGTACCGGTCGTCTTCGCGCGTCATGTAGATATAGGGCTGGGAGTTGAAGGAGCCCGGCGGGGTCGTCAATACCGAGCCGAGCGGCACAAAGTTCGTCCCGAAGACGCTGTACTGAGTGAGCGAGTTGGGGTTGAGTGTGCTCGTCGGACGAAAGAAATTCGAATTCGACGAACCGCCGCAGGTGATGCCGTTGACAAACCCGGTTTTCGCGTCGTTGGTCGGCTCCAACTGGCAGCCGCCATAATCACGGTCGCTGCTCGGCACCGGATCGGCGTGCCGGTAGCTCAAGAAAACCGTGATATTGCCTTTGCCGTCGTCAAAATTCCTTCCCATCAATGCATCGAAGGTACGCTGGCGTCCGTCGGTCAACGAACCGGTCGCAGGTACGGAGGCATTGAACTGTCTCACCAAATTTTGAATGTAGACATTGTTGTTATCGTGCTGGTACTCGTCGTATTGTCCATCGAGCTGGAAACCGTCGAAGTTCTTCTTCATGATGAAGTTCACGACGCCCGCGATGGCATCGGAGCCGTACGCTGCCGACGCACCGCCAGTGACGACTTCGATGCGCTCGACCAGGCCCGTCGGAATTTGGTCGAGGTCGGGCGCGGGCGAGGCGATGGCGGTATTGGGAGAGCCCTGTCCGAGACGGCGGCCGTCCACCAACACCAGCGTGCGGTCCGGACCCAAGCCGCGCAAGTCCGCGGTGGCGACGCCGCCGGGAGTCGACAGACCGGGCGTGCCGTTGCCCAAGTCCTGGCCCAAAGCGTTATTGAAGTTCTGCGGCAGCTGGGTGATGAGGTCGCTGATATCGGTCTTGCCGGTGATCTCGATCGACTTCGAATCCACTGACACGATCGGGCTCGTGCTAACCTCATTCGGTGCCGCGATACGGGAACCGGTGACGATGATCTCTTGCAGCGATTGATCCGGTTCGGCGGTTGTAGCGGGCGCTTGCTGAGCGACTGCGGGTACGCCGATGACAGCCATCGCCATGCTGAAGATGACCCCGACCGTCAATGTCTTGCCACGCCTGAGTAAGGATCTGTTGCGCATCGGTTACATCCCCCATTTGAGCGTGGACGCTCTATTTAGGGATAAAGATAACTTCAGCCTGGCCAGGCGAAAGAAGTATGTGAAGAAGCGCGTTGATGGAGTGACGAAGGCCGCTGATCGCGGGACGAGCGTTGATGGCTCCGCCTCGACCGGAAATTGAATTGCCCGTCAAAGCTCCGCTCGAGTCCCTGCCGCGTCGCGTGGGGTGCTGTTGGCAGGTAACAAATACCTGCTTGCGCACTTTATGGAATGGGTTGCCGGTGAGTTCTTGAGGTCTGTTGCCGTTCAGATCATCAGTTTCTCAAGGCGCGTGCGCACCTTGTCGCGGTATCCCTGGCTGCTCGAAACGGTGGTGTTACCACTCAGCACCAGCACGTAGTCGCCACGGGGCGTGCGGTTCACCTCGCGCACGTGATTGATATTGATCAGACAGGAGCGACTGATCCGCAGCATCGGCTGCGAACTCATCGCTTCCTCTGCCTGTCTCAGTGTGGTGCGCGCGTGAAACGTGTCCCTGCCTACTCGCAGCGTCACATAGTTGCGGTCGGCCTCGATGACTTCGATTTGGGCGACGTCGAGCATCTGCATCCGGCCACCGGCGTTGGCAATCAGTCGCGGCCGCTTCTCCTCAGCCGTGCGCCCCGCCCGCTCCAGCTGTGTAATGAGCTCCGCCAACGCGGCCTGACGGTCCGCGACGGTCTCCGCCCCGTAGCGATGCCGGACGCGGGCGAGCATCGAGTTGAAGCGCTTTTCGTCGAATGGTTTGAGTAAGTAGTCGACCGCGCTGACCTCAAAGGCCTCGCGCGCATAGTGATCATGGGCGGTCACAAATACGACCAGCGGCATGATTCCGGGACCGCTATTCAGCGCGCGCGCCAACTGCATCCCCGACATCGTAGCCATCTCTATGTCGAGAAATAGCAGATGCGGAGGGTGACGGCGAATTGCAATGAGCGCGGATTCGGCCGTGGCGTATTCGCCGATGATCTCAAGGTCGGGTTCGGCTTCGCAGCACTCGCGCAGCGCCGTACGTGCGACTCGCTCATCGTCCACGATCATGACGTCCATCAGAAACAACCTCCGTCGATACGTCGGGTTGCGGCAAAAACTCGCGAAGTGCCGGCATCGTGATTTGGGCAACCCACGTGGTGGCATTCGTGGGGCCGGCGCTCAGTGTCGCTTGCGTATCGAACTGCACGGCCAGGCGTTCGCGCACATTGTTGAGGCCGATGCCGTCGCGTCCCGCGGCGCAGCCCGGCGCGGTCGTGTTGACTATTCGCAGGATGAGCGTTTCAGACGACGTCAGTGCCTCGATTCGAATGGCGACCGCTTGGTCATGACCTGCGAGACCATGGATGACGGCGTTCTCCACCAGTGGTTGAAGGATGAGACTCGGCACCCAAAGGGGGGGTTGCGCGTCGGCGTCCGGCAACGTCACCGTCAACCGATCAGCGAAGCGCTGTTGCTGCAGTTCGAGATACAGCCGCACGAAGCTCAGCTCCTCCGAAAGCATCGAAAAATCGCGTTGCCCGGCACTCAAGACTCGGCGCAGCAGATCGGCGAGTTGCACCACCATGGAGCGCGCCACCTGCGGTTCCTGGTTGATCTGGCCGCGAATGGTATGCAGCAGGTTGAACAGGGTATGGGGCGAGAGTTGCATGCGCAGCGCCGCGAGACGCGCGGTGGTCCATCCTTGCTCGAGCGCCTTGAGGCGTAGTTCAGAGTCGCGAAAGCCCCGATATAAGGCGAACCCCGTGACGAGGGCGATTCCGAAGCTGTAGGTGAGAAAGAAATTGGTGAAGCTCGCAGTCCACAGCGCCCCGAAGGCTTCCTCGGGTTGCATGGCGTCCTTTGGTTCCGGAATTAGCCACATGAATAGAGCCTGTGCTGCTTCCATGGCCAAGAATGACAAACCGGCGAACCCCACCCCGAGGGCTAGTTGTATCGGTAGGCCCCGCAGAGGTGCCCAGCCCACGCGTGTCGATGCCCAAAAACATGCAAATAGCACGGGCAGCAGCAGGACGTGCTGCAGAACTCGCACGCTCCAGGGTGCGAATAGCACGGTATGAGTCATCTGAGTCGTGTTGATCTGCATACTGTGCGCGTACAGGATGTTGGATAGGGTCACGTACACCCAGAAAATACTGGTAAGCAAAAGCAATGTGCGCAGCGGCATGCGCTTTCCCGTCGCGCTGAGGGATGCGATTTCGGGCTTTTGGGATGCGTGCGCATTCATGGATGGCGAGCATATCGCGGCTGATCAAAACGAAGGCGGGAGCTTACCGTAATACGTTTGCGCCCCGTGCAATAAAAGGCCCATTCTGGGACGAGTGAGTCGGATTCGGGGACGAACTCAATGCGCACGGGTAGATCAGCCACGGCGTTTGAGATCTGATAAATGCGGGTCCATTGCCATGGCAAGCGTAAGGCCGACGAAAGTGCTGCAACCGGCGGACGATCTGATCGGAGCCTTGGGAGTCAAGCCGAAGCTTCTGGTCGGCGAGCGCCAACATCGATTCTATCCGCTTGACCCGAAGAAAATAGACTACATCGAGGCGGACGGCAATTACGTAACCATCCGCACGGGCAATGTGGAATACATCAGCCGGGATTCCATCAAACGTCTGGCGACCGAGCTGGCCGAGCTTGGCTTCGTTCGTATTGAACGCTCGCTGCTCATGAACACTCGAGCGGTTTTGTACGCGGAAATGGCTGGTCATGGGGCATTTGCGTTCACCCTCACGTCGGGGGCCTGCCTGCACTCGAGCGCAACCTACCGTGATGAGATTCTGCGCGTGTTACCGCTGGCGCCGGTAGCGAAACGGAAACTCTCGTCGAGCTGCGAACCCGGCTACGCAGCCGGTAAGTTCCAGGGCCGGGCTAGGATAGTGAGCGAGGAAGGCTCGGGGCGCGCACAAATAGATAGCCTAGTCCCAGCGCCAGCCACAGGAGTCCCACGGTGAGCGCGCTTCGATGCAGACTCACCAGCAGCCAGACGGTGGAGACGGCGCCTGCGGCCGCTTGGACGAGCTTGAATGCGCCGCCGGGCAACTCTCTCCGGCCCTTCACGTGGTCGATGAGAATGCATAGGTTGACCGACAGGAAGGCGCTGAACGCTCCGAAGTTCACGCACGAAGCGGCCGTCTCGACGTCGATCCACTCGCCGATCAGCATCATAGAGCCGGTGAGCACGATGCCGAACACGGGCGTTCGAAGCCGCGGATGAAGGTAGGAAAATGCTCGGATCGGCAACATCCCGTCGCGGCCCATCGCAAATAGAAGGCGCGAGGAGCCCGCCTGGGCGCACATCACCGAGGCGCCATAGGCGACCAGCACGACCGTGAACAGCAGCAGGAATCCCCTGCCGCTGACGGCCGCCAATATCTCATAGCCCGCATTGTCGACGTCTTGAAAGGCCAGGGAGGGATGAACCAGCGTCAGGAGAAAGGCGGCGACGACATAGATCGCGCCGCTCGCCGCGGCCGCGAACACCGTCGCCCGCGGAATGTTCCTGGTCGGATCGATGGTCTCTTCGGACAAGGTCGTCACCGCATCGAATCCGAGGAACGAGTAGGCAGCGATCGACGCACCGCTCATGACCGTGGGAAGCGTGGTTTGCGAGTTGATCACCGGCGCCAGCGACCATGCCGCGCCGGGATGGGCGGGGGAGTGCAGATAAGCGATGCAGAGGAGAATCAATGCTGCGATGACCGCCAGCTGCGCCGCCATGATGACCAAGTTGACGCGATTCGCGACTTGAATCCCCAGGACGTTCACCAGTGTGGTGGCTGCCGCGATGACGCCGACCCAGATTCGATAGGAGATCCCGGGCAAAACCACCTCGATCGCTTTGGCCGTAAAGAGGCAAATCACCATGGGCACGAAAAAATAGTCGAGAATCAAGACCCACCCGGTGATGAATCCCGCTTGAACGTTGACCGTGCGCAAGACATAGGTGTAGGCGGACCCGGCTTGTGGATACCGGGCAGCCATCCGTCCGTAGCTGATGGCCGTCAGCAGAATCGCGAGGGTTGCGATCAGGTACGCAGACGCGGCTGCGCCCCGTGTGTCCTGTGCGAGCACGCCGAACGTGCTTATAATCACCGTCGGACAGATATAGGAAAGTCCAAACAATGCCACCGAGCCCGAAGTCAGGCGGCGAGATAACGTGACGGTGGTTGACTGCAATGCGTTCAACCCCGGCGCTCAAGAAAGAAACATGCATTCATAATTAACGCGCCGCGCCGCCCGGAAACCTTCTCATGCCATCCGATCTTTCGCTGCACGACTTTTGTCGTGCATTTGAATCCAAGGACTTCGGGAAAATAGCGGCGCTGTTTGACCCGAAGGGACTGTGCGAATTGCCGCTCCTCGGGCAGCGCCTGGTTGGGCATGGTGAGATCCGCGAGGGATTCATGCGAGCATTCTCCGTCATCGACTCCTGTTCCATCACCTGCCGGACGTGCAAGCCAGGTCCCAACGCCACCATCGCAGAAGGGCGGCTGGAAGCCAAGCTGTATCGCGACCGCGATCCGATGGCGGCGCCGCTGGCGCTGGTACTGGTAAGGGAGGCTGGCAGGATTGCGCGGCTTTCATGCTACCTGGATGCACGGCCATTCCGATTGTGGTGCGACGGACCGGTGTTCGGTGCGGCGCCGGGTATCTCGGGAGGTGCAGTGCATGTCGGCTAAGCCCACGCCCCGCGAGACCCTCGAACGCTACTGCGACGCCTTCGCACGGCGGGCTCCAGAGGAGATCGCGCCGCTTTTTGCCGAAAACGCCGTTTTCGACCTGCCCTTGCATGAGGGCCGCATCCACGGTCGCGAGGCGATCATGCGCGAAATTCGCACGGCCGTCGCCGGCCTCAAGGACATCAGCATCGCTCTCGATCATGTAATCGAGGACGAGTCGGATCTCCTGGCGGAGGGCGTTTTCGGTGCGGTGCACATCGGCATACCGCCCCACGTCGATGGAACACCTTCGCGGCTCGATTTCAAATTCGTCGCCGTCGTGGAACTCGTCGACGGAGAAATTTCCCGCTGGTCGGAGTATTTCGACACCAAGCCCTTGAAGCCGCGCGAACGCGCGCATCTTTACCCGATCACGCGCCGATCGCCCTATTGGGACGGTGCGGTGGAGTCGGGCGTAGCGGAATTCATGGTCTACAACCACATGTATTTTCCGCTCATCTACCATCATTCCCCCGCGGAGGAGTACGTGGCGTTGACCGAGCGGGTGACGATGTGGGACGTCGCCTGCGAGCGCCAGACCGAACTGCGCGGCCGCGATGCGCTGAAGCTGGCCCAGTATCTGACCACACGAGACCTGTCGACGATCAAGCCGGGGGACTGCAGGTATACGCTGGTGTGTGATCCCGAGGGGCAGATCTTGTGCGATCCGGTGCTCCTCCATCCCTGGGAGAACGTTCTTTGGCTCTCGCACGGAGACGTCGATTTGACGCTGTGGGCGCGCGGCGTGGCGCTCCACGCCGGATGGCAAGTCGAGGTGCGCGAACCCGATGTGGCGCCGATACAAATTCAAGGGCCGAAGGCGCTCGATGTGCTGCGAGATCTCGTCGAGGCACCGCTCGACAACCTGGGCTATTACAAATGTACCCTCACCCGCCTCGCCGGCGTGCCGGCGGTGGTGTCGCGCACCGGATGGAGCGGCGGACTCGGCTACGAGGTGTTTCCGCTTGGCAGCGATCAGGCGCTGTACGTGTGGAATCGAATCGCGGCAGCGGGACGGCCTCACGGAATGATGATCACGGGACCCAATATCAGCCGGGCGGTGGAGAAGGGTGTGACGGATACCGCGTACTACTCGAATTCCGGGATGAATCCGTACGAAGCCGGCCAGGAGCGTCTCGTGGATCTGAACAAGGGTGAATTCGTCGGACGCGATGCGCTGCAGAGAATTGTCATCGAGGGCGCCATGAGAAAGACCGTTGGCGTGCTGATCGAGGGCGACCTGCCGCTACTCGAATGGTATTGGCCGATCAGCGATGAGCGCGGCGGTACGGGCGAGGTCCGATGGGCGACGCACTCGTTTGCACTGAACCGCAGCATCGGCATCGCACTCGTCGATGCGGCCGTGCAAACGGGCGAGCGCCTGCGGATTCACCACCCGATGGGGTCGCCTGCTGCGATCGTCACCGAGATTCCGTTCGTGTGAGCGGACGATCTCGCGAGTCCGATCGACCCACGGCATCTTCCGTAGCGGCCGCGAGCCCGTTATTGAAAAAATTTCAATAGCCGCACCACTCGCGCTTCCGTGGAATAGTTATTTGCTCGGAAATCCGGGAGCCGATAAAGTGCTGTCGAGACCGGGCGGCGCCTAATCAATAAAGAGCGAGGGCCAGGGGATGCAAGGGATCGAATCGCGGCTGAGCCGCCGCCCGCTATCGCGGGCAATCGCAATGGCGTTGGGAATCGGCGGTGCCGGCGCGGCATGGGCACAAAGCGTTGCGGGCAACGAGCTCGAGGAGGTGGTCGTCACCGCCACCCGGCGCACGGAAAACCTGCAGGACGTTCCAATCGCCATCACGGCGTTGACCAGCAACACGCTGAGCGAGCTCAACGTGCAGACCCTCGAGGACTTCGTCAAGTACCTGCCGAACGTGAGCACCGCAGGTACCGGGCCGGGACAGAACGAGGTGTATATGCGGGGTCTCTCGACCACGCACCAGGGTACGCAGGTCGTCGGCGGTACCGGCACATTCCCGAACGTTGCGGTCTATCTCGACGATCAATCCGTGCAGCTTCCCGGCCGCAACCTCGATGTTTATGCCGCGGACCTGGCGCGGATCGAAGTGCTGGAGGGTCCGCAGGGCACGCTGTATGGCGCCGGTGCGCAGGCGGGCGCGGTGCGCTACATCACCAACAAGCCGAAGTTGGACGTGACCGAAGGAGCGGTCGACGCCAGCTATTCGACCACGGCCCACGGTGATCCGAACGCCTCGGGCGTCGCCATGATCAACATCCCGGTGATTGCCGATACGCTGGCGCTGCGCGCGGTGATCTACAACGATTCGCGCGGCGGCTACATTCACAACATACCGGGTACCTTTACCCGCTCGCCGACCGACCTCGGGATCGTGAGCTATTTCGGCGGCGTCGTGCCGCCGGGAAGCACGAGTCTCTCGAACTATCCCGTCGTGAGCAATGCCTTCAACCCGGTGACCTACCAGGGCGCGCGGCTTTCGGCCTTCTACCGGTTCAACGACGACTGGAATGTGCTTCTGCAGCAAAGCTACCAAAACATGGAGGCGGACGGTGTGTTCGCCTACAACCCGCAACTCGGCGACCTCGAGGTGCAACAGTACAATCCGTCCGTGGACAAGGACAAGTTCGAGGATACTGCGTGGACCTTGAACGGACGCGCCGGTCCTCTCAAACTGGTCTATACAGGCGGCTACCTGGTCCGCAACGTCGATCAAACCGCCGACTACACCGCCTATTCGCGTGGCCCGTTCGCAGCCTATTATCAGTGCAATATTGTTGCCACGCCCACCGCGCCCGCGACCTGCTACTCCCCTAGCGCGACCTGGCACAACATCGAGAGAAACACCCACCAGAGCCACGAATTTCGCGTGAGCACGCCCGACGAGGACCGCGTGCGCGGGATCGCCGGCATTTTCTGGGAAGAGTTCAATATCCAGACGTCGCAGAATTTTCTCTATGCAGATCCGCAGGCGGGATTTCCGCCGCTGACGCTGCAGCCCGGGGTCGAGATCTTCGACAATAGTACGCGCGTCGCGGGCACGGCGTTCGTGAGCGATATCACGCGCGGCTACAAGCAGGAGGCCGCTTTCGGAGAGGTTGCTTTCGACATCATTCCGCACTCGTTGACGCTCACGGCCGGGACGCGATTCTTTCGCTTCGATAACTTCGATCGCGGCCAATCGGATTCGGTGTATGGCTGCCGCAACGTCAATCCCTGCACCCCCGCGAATGGCATCTTCGATCTGTTCAATTTCTCGCAGACCAACTCCGGTCACAAGAGCAGGGCCAACCTGAGCTGGAAGCCCATGGACGGTGTGTTGTTGTATGCCACCTACTCCGAGGGCTTCAGACCCGGCGGCTTCAACCAAGGCGTCGGTTTGATTCCGAAAACCTCGCCGCTCTACGGCATATTCAGTGTGCCGCGTTTCTATGACAGCGATACGCTCAAGAACTACGAGATCGGTTGGAAGACGCAGTGGTTCGACCACCGTCTGCAATTCAACGGCGCGGTGTACGACGAGGAATGGTCGAACGTGCAACTGCAGATCTACGATCCGACGTTGTACGGCAATTCCGGTTTCACGGTGAACGGCCCGAACTACCGCGTGCGCGGCGTCGAGGGCGATGTGATCTTCCGCATCACGGATGAGCTCACCTTGAATTCCTCGTTCGCCTGGAATCGCAGCGAACAGGTCAACGAGCCGTCCCTCGTGGTGCAGGGCACGGATATTTCGCTCTTCCCGACCCGCGGCGTCGGCAGCCCGCTCGCCAACGCGCCGCCATTCCAGGGCAACTTGCGATTGCGCTACGAGGTGCCGCTGTACGACTACCGGTGGCACGTGCAGGTGGGTGCGCAGCACACCGATCACTCGTTTGCCGATGTCATCACGCAAGGCACCTTGGCGCCTCCGGACTATGAGCTCGCGCCGTACACCACCTATGCGGCATCCCTGGGCGTTGCCAGGGACGCATGGGAGTTCGAATTCTTCGGCGACAACCTGACCGATGCGCGCGCTCAGCTTTTTATCAGTTCGGCCAGCTACACGACGCTTACCACCACCAATCGACCCCGCGTCCTCGGAGGCCGCTTCTCGTATAAATTCGGCGGTAAGGACAAGTCATAGCGTTGCGTACGAGTTCAGGCCGGGAGATGGGTTCTATGGGGTTGACGAGACGCGATTTCCTCGCCGCGACGGGCGTGTTGGTTGGCGGTGCCGCCGCCGTGCACCCATCGCACGCGGCAGTTCGGGCCGCGCCCCGCGGCGGCTGGGCGTTGCCCGCAAAGCGACCCTTTCGCGTGATCGAGAATGAATGGATTCCCATGGGCGACGGGACACGACTGGGGGCCAGGCTGTGGATACCCGAAGGCGCAGAGCAGCGGCCGGTGCCCGTGGTGTGGGAATACCTTCCCTATCGCAAGCGCGATGGCGTGCGCAAGCGCGACGATGCGACGGCGCAAAATCTCGCCCCCTACGGGATCGCCTTTGCGAGAGTCGATATTCGAGGCACCGGCGACTCGGGCGGAGTGATGACGGACGAGTATGGCGAACCTGAATTGAACGATGGGGTGGAATGCATCTCCTGGCTCGCCCGGCAACCCTGGTCCAACGGCTCGGTGGGAATGCGCGGCATCTCCTGGGGCGGCATTAACTCGCTGCAAATCGCTTCGCGGCAACCTCCCGCGCTGAAGGCCATCATGCCGATGGGTTGCGTCGACAATCGCTTCCTGGGCGATGCGCATTACATCGGCGGCGCGCTCGCGACGGAGAATTTCAAATGGGGCACCTACTTCAAGGTGTTCATGGGCGCGCCCCCCGATCCGCAAATCAGCGGGCCCGATTGGGAGAGCGCCTGGCGCGCGCGGCTCGAGGCGACGCCCGCCATCCTCCAGGAGTGGACTTCTCATCAGCGCTATGACCGCTATTGGCAGCGCGGCTCGGTAGCCGCCGATTACGGCCGGATCAAATGCCCGGTCTACGTCGTCGGCGGGTGGCTCGACCCGTACTCGACGGTGGTCGGCAGCTTGCTCGCCGGCCTCGATGTCCCACGCAAGGGGTTGGTCGGCCCCTGGGGCCACATCATGCCCAACCTGCCGGCCCCGTTGGGGCTCGACTGGGCATACGAGGAAGTGCGCTGGTGGCAGCAGTGGCTGGCCGGAGTGGATACCGGGATCATGGACGAGCCAATGTTGCGCGCCTATATGCCGTACCGAACCTTGTCGGAAGTCTACCCGGCCGTGATCCCCGGCCGATGGATCGCCGAGACCACGTGGCCGGCGCGCGGCCTGCGCCCGCGTGTTTTGTATTTCGGTAAAGGCACGCTTGGCGCCTCGCCGACGTCGCATGGTTCACTCACCTATGTCGGCGACAAAATCGTCGGGATGTCGAAGCCGCAATGGATGCCGAGCCGACCCGATGATCAAACCTCGGACGACTTGAAATCCCTGGTGTTCGATTCCAAGCCGCTCGAAGCGGATCTGGAGATTCTCGGCTACCCGCTCGCCAAGCTTCGGATCGGTGCGGACGTGCCCGTCGCCAAAGTCGCGGTGCGATTGACGGAAGTATTGCCGGACGGAAAATCCTGGCTGGTGAGCTACGGCATCTTGAACCTGACGCACCGCGCTTCTCACGAGAATCCGACACCGCTCAAACCTGGAGAGCTGTACGACGTCGAGGTTCCTCTTTACATGGTCGCCCATCGATTCAAAGAGGGCAGCCGGATCCGTACCGCTCTCTCGGAAAGCCTGTGGCCGCTCGTGTGGCCTTCACCCCGGGTCGCGACGCTCACGATCGATCCGGGTGCTTCGAGCCTGGTGCTGCCGGTTCGTGCCGCGCCCGCGCGAGAGGCGGCATTCTCGATTCCCGAGATCCATTCCCCCGGCTCAAGTCCCTACACGCACACCGATATGGGACCGGGAACGCAAGCGACCCTGGCCTCACCCTTGCAGCACACCTTGATACCGGACGTTGGAACCGCGGTCGACACGCAATCGAGCGAACGGCTCCTCATCGAGGAGGGTCAACCGAACAGCGGCGTGTGGTCGCAGGAGAACATGACGGCTTGGAGGCGAGGTGAATGGGATTGCACCGTGAGCGCGGCGTTCGAGCTCACTTCGACGCCGGAGGAGTTCCGATTGAAAGAGGTCCTGCGAGCAAAGAAGGGCGATCAGGAAATATTCAAGCGCGAGCAATTCAGCACGATCAAGCGCGATCTGCTGTGAGTCATCGACGCGGCCTTTCAACCATGCCGGTATCCAGACGGCATTTCATCGCGGGTTCGACCGCCGTCATCGCATGCATCGGGGTCGATGGATCGATCGCATTCTCCCCCGCGGCCGGTCACCACTGGAGATTGCCCGACAAGCAACCGTTCCGGCGCGTCGAGAACGAGTGGATCGCCTTGAAGGATGGCACGCGGTTGGCGGCGCGCATGTGGATTCCAGTGGCCGCCGATAAGACCCCGGTTCCCGTCGTGTGGGAATACCTGCCGTACCGCAAGCGCGACTTCGAACGCCATCGCGACACGGGCTGGGCCGAGGCGTTCGTACCTTATGGATTCGCCTTCGTTCGGGTGGACATTCGCGGCAGCGGAGAGTCGGATGGGGTGCTGCTCGGCGAATATTTGCAGCAGGAACAGGATGATGCCCTCGAGGTGATCGCGTGGTTGGCGCGTCAGCCGTGGTCCAACGGGTCGGTCGGAATGCGAGGAATCTCCTGGGGCGGCTTCAGCTCGCTGCAAGCCGCAGCTCTCGCTCCGCCGGCTTTGAAGGCCATCGTTCCGCAATGCGCATCGGATAACCGATATACGGACGATGCGCATTATGTCGGCGGCGCCCTCACCCTCGACGACCTGGACTGGGGCGCGGAGTTCAAGACGGTGCTGGTTGGACCTCCGGATCCGGCGATCGTTGGCGATCGCTGGCGCGACATGTGGCTGAGCCGTTTGAAAGCGACGCCACCGATACTGGCAGAGTGGCTGCGGCATCAGCGCTACGACGGATTTTGGCAGCATGGATCGGTCGCGGTGGACTATTCCCGCATCCAGTGTCCCGTCTATGTCGTTGACGGGCAGATCGACTCCTACCGCGATTTCCTGCCGCGCCTTTTGAGCCATCTGCGTGTTCCGCGTCGGGGAATCATGGGTCCGTGGGGACACAAGTATCCGCAGCTGGCCGACGCCGGACCCGGATTGGACTGGGTTACCGAAGAAGTCCGCTGGTGGAGTCAATGGCTTCTCGGGGTCGATACGGGAATCATGGATGAGCCGATGTTGCGGGTGTTTCTCGAGAATCGCACCGCCTCTGAAGTCTGGCCGAACGATGTTCCGGGCCGGTGGGTGTCGGAGCCTTCGTGGCCGTCGCCTCACATCACGTCGCGCATTCTTCACCTCAACGTGGACGGTTTGGGCGATCAGCCGGGCGTCGAGACGCCGCACATTTGCCGGTCGCGGGAGACGCTCGGTCTCACCAAGCGCGAGTGGTTCCCATGGAACTTGAACATCGATCTGCCTCCGGACCAGACTCCGGACGACAAGCGGTCTCTCACCTTCGATAGCGCCCCGCTCCTGGACGATGTGGAAATATTGGGCCAACCCGTCGCCGTCATTCGCGTCTCGTCCAATGAGCCGGTCGCCAAGCTCGTAGTTCGTCTGAATGAGGTCACGCCGGAGGGCAAATCCTGGTCCGTGAGCTATGGCGTGCTGAATCTCACCCACCGCGATGGACACGAGACACCGATGGCACTCGAGCCGGGCCGTCGCTACGATGTCGAGATCCCGTGCTACTTCACCGCGCATCGATTCAAGAAAGGGAGCCTGATCAGAGTAGCCTTGAGCGAATCGCTTTGGCCGATGCTGTGGCCATCACCCCGGCCCGTGACCCTCGAGATCATCACCGGCATCTCTCGCCTGTCGTTACCGGTCCGGCCGAAGGAGAGCGAATCGGAGTCCATGCCCATTGCCCTGCTCACGGATCGAGTGCGCAGGAAAGTGCACGCAAACCCCGCGGAACTCGGCAACGCCGTGATCACGCAGAGCGGACCCGATGCACAGGGCCGGGTGACGCTGCACAAGCGGCTGCGGGACCCCCCCGAAACACTCACCGACATCGATACCACCATGTCGGGAGGCAGCGATTGGCACATGTCGATCGAGGAGGGCGATCCCAACAGCAGCGTCTGGAAATTGGAGTGGTTCAGCCGCTTGCAGCGCAAGGGTTGGGACACGACTTTGCGCTCGACGCTCGAGCTCACCTCCACCGAGACCGAATTCCGAATGCAGGAGTCGATTCGGGCGCTGGAAGTCGAGAAGATCGTTTTCGAGAGACGCTGGGACACTACGATCAATCGCGATCTCCTGTAGGAGAAGCTGGCTCCGGTCTGACGGCGCCACACCGGCATTGTTACGGTTTTGCGACAGGCCGCGCGTATCAATCTCGTTCACCTTCGCGTCGACGGTGCTCTACACTCCGGTCCAGCGCTACGAAGGAGTGAGTGGTGGCAAAAATACCGCCCGGCGTTGGTCCGCAGCATCCCCAAGTTGTGGCTCTGGTCGGCGCCACCGGCGATCTCGCTCGGCGGAAGCTCTTGCCGGGGCTGTTTCATCTGGTCAGCGCGGGCTTCATCCCCGGCTGCCGGATCATCGGCGTATCCCTGGAGGATCTGGATACCGAAGGCTTTCGCAAGTTGGCGCGCGATGCGCTTACCGAATTCTCCACGCGCCCCGTGAGCGAGGCGGATTGGGATGCCTTTGCAGGCGACCTTCGCTACGTTCCATTGACGGCGGGGGCCGCGGCGCTCCGGGCGGCGGTACTCGAGGCCGAGCGCAGTTTCGACGGGGAAAGCCGACGGCTGCACTACTTGAGCGTGCCACCCAATGCGGCGCTGTCTGCGGTGCGGCTGCTGGGGGAGGCCGATCTGGTCGAGCGCTCGCGGGTCGTCATGGAAAAGCCTTTCGGCACGGACCTCGCGAGCGCGATCTCATTGAATGCCAAGCTGCACGAGGTATTCGCCGAGGAACAGATTTACCGCATCGATCATTTTCTCGGCAAAGAAGCGGCACAAAATATTCTCGCCTTCCGTTTTGCCAACGGATTATTCGAGCCGATCTGGAATCGCAACTTCATCGATCACGTGCAAATCGATGTCCCGGAGAAGTTGGCTCTCGGCAAGCGCTCCGGCTTCTACGAACAAACCGGCGCCTACCGAGACATGGTGGTTACGCATCTGTTCCAGATCCTAGGATTCATGGCGATGGAGGCGCCGACCTCGCTCGAGCCGAAGCCCATCGGCGAGGAAAAGAACAAGGTCTTTCGCAGCATGCTGCCGATCAAGCCGACCGATGTGGTGCGCGGACAATATACCGGCTACCGCTCGGAAGAGGGGGTCTCGGCCGATTCGGACACGGAGACCTTCATTGCCTTGCGATGCTACATCGATAATTGGCGCTGGGCCGGCGTGCCCTTCTACCTGCGCACGGGCAAGCGCCTCGCCGAAGGTCAGCGCATCATCTCGATTGCGTTTCGGGAGCCGCCGAAAAGCATGTTCCCCGCCGGGTCCGGCGTGAGCGAACAAGGGCCGGACCACTTGACGTTCGATCTGGCGGACGCTGCGAAAATGTCCCTGTCGTTCTATGGCAAGCGCCCCGGCCCCGGCATGCGTCTCGACAAGCTCAGCATGCAGTTCGCCATGCACGATACCGGGCACATCGGCGACGTTCTCGAGGCGTATGAGCGCCTGATCCTGGATGCGATGCGGGGGGATCCCACGCTCTTCACCACCGCCGACGGGATCGAGCGACTGTGGGAGGTCTCGGGCCCGTTGCTTGAAAGACACCCGCCCGTACGATTCTACGACCCCGGATCCTGGGGGCCGAACGCGATTCACCAGCTCATCGCCCCTCATGCCTGGCGCCTGCCGTTCGAGAGAGGCTGGCGGCACCCGGATTCCCTCGGGAGCTGACGTCAGGAAACGGGGGACTCTTTCAAGTCCCAGATCTCCTGCGCGTACTCCCGGATCGTGCGATCACTCGAGAATTTGCCGGAACAAGCGACGTTGACGATGGCTTTGCGTGACCAGATCTCCGGATTCGCATAGCATGCATCGAGCTCGGCGTGAGCGCGGCCGTAATCGGTCAAATCCGCGAGGTGCCGATAGTGATCCGCGCCGTCCAGCGCGTGGCGGATGGGTTCGAAAACGCCCGGCTCGTCACGGCTGAAATGGTCCGAGAAGATCAGGTCGAGCGCGCGCCTGGTCTCGGGCTCGTTCGCATAATGCCAGCGAGGGTCGTACCACCCGGCGCTATCCTCGACCTGCTGCGCGCTCAATCCGAATAGAAAGAAGTTCTCCTCGCCGGCTTCCTGGGCCATCTCGATGGTTGCGCCATCGCGCGTACCGATGGTGAGCGCGCCGTTCATCATGAATTTCATATTGCCGGTGCCGCTCGCTTCGTAGCCGGCGGTGGAGATTTGCTCGGACACGTCGCTCGCGGGAATGAGCCGCTCGGCGAGGCTGACATTGTACTCGGGCAGGAACAGCACCTTCAGGCGGCGGCGAGCCGCGGCATCTTCGTTGATGGTGGCGGCGACCTGATTGATGAGCTTGATGACGAGCTTGGCAAAGTGATATGCAGGAGCCGCCTTACCCGCGAAGAAAAATACATGCGGCGTCATTGCGAAGTTCGGATCGTTGCGCAGGCGATTGTAGAGGATGACGATGTGCAAGACGTTGAGGAGCTGGCGCTTGTACTCGTGAATGCGCTTGATCTGGCTGTCGAATATCCAGTCGGGGTCCACGATTTGGCCGCCGGCAGCCTCGAGCCAGCCGGCAAAGGCGGCCTTGGCCTCGCGCTTCGCGGCGCGGAATCGCTCGCGAAAACCGGCGTCTTCAGCGAGCGGCAGCAGCTTGCGCAGGTGCGCCAAATCGGTGATCCACTCTTCGCCGATCGCCTGCGTGATCAATCGCGACAAGGCGGGATTCGCCTGCTGCAGCCAGCGCCGCGGAGTGACACCGTTCGTCTTGTTGTTGAAGCGCTCCGGGAACAACTCGGCGAAGTCGCGAAGCACATGCGTCCGCAGCAGGTCCGAGTGAATCGCCGCAACGCCATTGGTGCTGTGTGAGCCGACCACGGCCAAATGCGCCATACGGACCCGGCGCATCGGCTCCTCCTCGATCAGGCTGACGCGCCGAATCCGCGCATCGTCGCCGGGGTAACGCCGGCGGACTCCGTCCAGGAGGCGGCGGTTGATCTCGTAGATGATTTCCAGTTGCCGGGGCAGGAGCGCCTCGAACAGATCGACCGGCCATTTTTCGAGCGCCTCCGGAAGCAGCGTGTGATTGGTATAAGCCAGCGTGCGCTGCGTGATGCTCCAGGCTTCGTCCCAGGGCATCCGCGCTTGATCGAGCAGAATCCGCATCAACTCGGCCACGGAGAGCGCCGGATGCGTGTCGTTCATCTGCACGGCCACGCGGTCCGGGAGCGAGCTCCAGGTCAGATTCCCCGTGTTGAAGAAGCGCGAACAGATGTCCTGCAGCGAGCAGCTCACCAGGAAATATTGCTGCAAGAAGCGCAGCACCCGACCGGCTTCGGTCGAATCGTCGGGATACAGCACACGCGTGACGGATTCGGCGGCGACTTTGTCGATCACGGCGCCTGCGAAATCCCCATGGGAGAATTCGCCCAAGTCGAACGAATGCGGCGCGGCGGCGGACCACAGCCGCAGTGTATTGACGCAATGCGCGCCGTATCCGACGACCGGGCGGTCATAGGCCACCCCCAGCAGCCTCGAAGGCTTGTTCGGCGTGATTTTGACCGACGATCCGCGCAGCTCGAACGTGGCGTTGAGCGGTACCGCGTAGACTTTGTGCGGGCGCGGAATTTCCCAAGGATCGGTCTCGAAAAGCCAATTATCCGGCTGCTCGACTTGAGATCCGTTGAGAATCAATTGGCGGAAGATGCCGTATTCATAGCGAAGCCCGTAGCCGATGGCGGGGTACTGCAACGTCGCCAGGGAATCGATGAAGCAGGCGGCGAGGCGGCCGAGGCCGCCGTTGCCGAGACCCGCGTCCGGCTCCTCCTCGATCAATACCTCGAGGTCCCAGCCTTGCTGGTGCATCGCCTGCCGCACGATCGGGTCCGCCGCGAGATTCATGACGTTGTTGCGAAGCGTCCGGCCGAGCAGAAATTCCATCGAGAGGTAGTGAATGCGCTTCGGATCGGTTGTGGCGCGGGCGCGACGCGTCATGACCCAGCGATGCGCAATCAGGTCGCGGATGAAGCGGCTCGTGGCTTCGAACTTCTGCCGCGAACTGGCCGACAGCGGATCGACCAGCTGTTCGCACAAGAGGTACCGTTCCGTCCATTGGCCCGGTTTGTCCGCCAGACCCAACCGCTCGAGGCGCCGGTCCATCGCCGGATCCAGGTGACCGTGAGAATCGATTCCGGCTGATTTTGGAACGGCCATTAGTACACCTCCGGCACGAGCATTTCCGCGGGTACCGCTTGTCGGGAGTAGTGCTCGTGATGCTCCCGCTGCGGCAAGACGATCGGCGGTCTCGGGGTGATTTCGTAGGGAAACTGCTTCAAGAGGTGATCGATGAAGTTCAACCGCGCGCGCTTCTTGTCGACGGCGTGCACCACCCACCAGCGCGCCTCGGGAATGTGCGATCGCTCGAGCATCACTTCCTTGGCCTTCGTGTAGTCCTCCCATCGGCGACGCGACTCGAGATCCATCGGGGAGAGCTTCCATTGCTTCAGCGGATCGTGAATACGGCCCAGAAACCGCAGGTACTGCTCCTCGTCTGTGATCGAAAACCAATACTTCAAGAGCTTGATGCCGGAGCGAACGAGCATGCGCTCAAACTCCGGAACGGAGCGGAAGAACTCCTCGTACTCCTCGGGGGAGCAGAAACCCATGACCTTCTCGACGCCCGCGCGGTTGTACCAACTGCGGTCGAAGAGAACGATTTCGCCGGCCGCGGGCAGATGCGACACGTAGCGCTGGAAATACCACTGTGTCCTCTCGCGATCGTTGGGCGCCGGCAGCGCCACGACCCGACAGACGCGTGGATTGAGCTTTTGGCTGATGCGCTTGATGGCGCCGCCCTTGCCGGCCGCATCGCGGCCTTCGAAAAGGATGAGGACCTTTTGCTGCGTAGCCACGACCCAGTCCTGCAGCTTCACGAGCTCGGCTTGGAGTCGAAACAGCTGTGTGAAGTACTCGCGCCGGTAATCCCTCTCGGCGTCGGCGTGCGCCGGTGATGAGGCGCCGTCCGGGAGCGGGTGGCGGTCCTCGATCTCCATCTCCAGTTCTTCATCGTAGCCGTCGGTGAGATCGCGGCTGATGCGTCGCATGAGCTCGTCGTGCTCGAACGGTGGACGCGTGCTCATGGTTGCCTCCTGGTACGATATACTGAAATTTGGATGACCGGCCTATTCGATTCGTTCATGGGAACTCCGTTCCCCGGCAACGAACCAATAATCGTGGGCCAAATATGTTTCAGTTTCAGGATAGACCGTAAACTTACCCTCATGAAAGACCGACCGGCGTTCGAGCCCCCCTGGTTTTGCGGCGATCTTGGCTAGACGCCGCGTGGCTCGCCGCCGGGCGCCGCGCTGGCGCCTCGTGCTTCTCATTGGGTTTTTTGGCTGCGTCGCACTCGCGGCCGCGGTCGTTCTGTGGGTGTTGCACCTCGACAGCGTCGTAACCCGGGAGTTCCAGGGTCGCCATTGGTCGGTGCCGGCGCGGGTGTTCGCGGCGCCGCTCGAGCTGTACGCGGGCGCCCCGGTGAGTGCAGATGACCTCGAAGAGGAACTGCGCCGATTGCACTACCGCAGCGGCGATCCCAGCGCGGGCCCGGGGTTTTATCGGCGCACCACCGGCTCGTTCGATCTGCATGCGCGCCGCGTGCGCTTCGTCGATGAACTCCGAGAACCCTCGCGGCTGACTATTCACGCGGGCGGCGATGCGATCACCGACCTGCGCAGCGCCGACGGCACTGATCTGCCGGTGTTTCGGCTCGATCCCCTCGTCATCGGCAGCGTCTTTCCCGTGCACGGCGAGGACAGGCTCGTCTTGTCGCCCGCCGACGTGCCGCAACTGCTGCGCTCGGGGATCATCCTGATCGAGGACCGGCGCTTCAACGAGCACCCCGGCGTCGATGCGTACGGAATGTTGCGGGCACTCTGGGCCAATGTGCGCGCCAGGCGTGTCGTGCAGGGAGGCAGCACGCTCACACAGCAGCTCGTAAAGAATTATTTTCTCTCCGACGAACAGACTGTTGGCCGCAAGGCGACCGAGGCCGTGATGGCGCTCAGGCTCGAGGCACATTTTTCGAAAGAGGAAATCCTGGTTGCCTATCTCAACGAGGTATATCTCGGTCAGGATGGCGCGCGTGCGATCCACGGATTCGGGCTCGCGAGCGAGTATTACTTCGCCAAGCCGCTGGATGAGCTCGACGTGGGTGAGCTTGCGTTGCTGGTCGGGCTGGTCAAGGGTCCGTCCTATTACGATCCACGCAAGCATCCCGACCGCGCGCACTCGCGGCGCAATCTCGTGCTGCAGGAATTCTCAGATGCGCATCTAGTCGACCCGGCGGCCGCAAAGCGTGCGATGGCGAGCCCGCTCGGACTGCGGCCGTCCGGCGGCAGCTACGTACCGGCGTATCTCGATCTCGTGCGGCGGCATTTGAAGCGCGATTATGCCGAGGCGGATCTCGCCGCCGCCGGCCTTGGCGTGTACACGAGCCTCGATCCGCGCGCGCAGGCGGCCGCGGAGCGTGCGTTGACGGTGAACCTGAAGCGTCTCGATGCCGCAAGCAGGGTGCGCGGCGGGCATCTCGAGGGCGCAGTCATCGTCGCCGAGCCGAACAGCGGCGATGTGGTCGCGGTGGTCGGCGGCCGCGAAATTGGCACGGACGGTTTCAATCGCGCGCTCGATGCGCGCCGGCCGATCGGTTCGCTCGTGAAGCCGGCGGTGTATCTGACGGCACTCGAGACCGGCCGCTACAATGCGGCCACGCTCATCGAGGATGCGCCGATCGAGCTCAAGCTCGCCGACGGCAGCATCTGGGCGCCGCAGAACTTCGAGCATCAGGTTTACGGCCGAGTGCCGATGGCGCGCGCGCTCGCCGAGTCGATGAACCTCGCCACCGTGCGGCTCGGTCTCGACCTGGGCCTGCCGCAGATCGCCGATACGCTGCAGCACCTCGGGCTCGAGGCCCGCCCGGCGTTGAATCCGTCGATGCTGCTGGGTACCGTCGAGATGACGCCGCTCGAAGTGGTACAGGTCTATACATCGCTGGCCAACGGCGGCTTTCGTGCCCGGCTGCGCGCCGTGCGTGCCGTGCTCGACGAGCACGGCCATCCGCTCAAGAGCTTCAAGGTGCAGGTCGACGAGGCGGCACCGCCGGCCGCGGTGTATCAACTCGATCGCATGTTGACGCTCGTGACCACCCGCGGCACCGGCCGGGACGCGCCGGCTCGCCTGCCGCGCGGCACGGTCGTTGCCGGCAAGACGGGCACCTCCTCCGATACCCGCGACAGCTGGTTCGCGGGATTCACCGGAAGCTATCTCTCCGTGGTCTGGGTGGGCTATGACGATAATCGAGCCACCGGGCTCACCGGCGCCGCCGGGGCGCTGCCGGTGTGGGCGGACACTCTCGCGAGACTCAAGTCAGCCTCGTTCGAACCGGTGTCCCCGGAACTCATCGAGGACCGTTGGATCGGCTTTGCGGACGGCTTGGAGACCACGCCCGGGTGCAGCGCGGACGCCGTCGAGATCGCGGTGCCGAAGGGCACGGTGCTGCCGGGCAAACCGGGCTGCAGTGCCTCGAAGCCTGCCGCGGCGGCACAATCGCCGACGGTCACTGATAAGGTAAAGGCATGGCTCAAGCACATCATTCACTGAGATTCGCCGCCGCGCTCAGCGCTGCAGCGCTGCTGCTCAGCGGCTGTCCGGCACCTGCGCCGCGTCCATCGCCGCCGCCGTCGCCCGCGCCGAGCCCACCCGCGACCGGGGCGGCGCCTGCCATTCCGCCGCCCGGTGCGCCGACCCCGAGACCGCCTCCGCCGCCGCGCGAGAATCATCTCTCGCCCGCGACTCGCTCGCTCGTGGCGCAAGCACGCACGCTGTCCGCTCACGGGGACTTCGACGGGGCGTCCTCGACCCTCGAGCGGGCGCTGCGCATCGAGCCCAACAATCCCCTGCTGTGGATCGAGCTCGGACGGTTGCGGCTCACCGAGAACGATCCGCACCAGGCGGTCGGGTGCGGACACAAGGCGCTCGCGCTCGCAAGCGGCGACCCCGTCACGCAGCGGCAGGCCGGACGGCTGCTCGCCGATGCGCTGCGCGCCGAGGGACACAATCAGGAGGCGCGCGAAATCGAAAGCCAGCCCTTCATGAAGTAGCGCGCCACGATTTGCCACAATCGATCGCGTATGTGCCATGGTTGGCGCTCTGCGTGGACCTAATCGGCTGTCCTAATGCTCCCACGTCACCAGGGAGCTGCCGATGGTCGAGTCCAACTATTCCTTCCGAGCCGTCTTCATCGCAGCGATTGCCGCCGGGTTGTGCGCGTGGTTCGCGCCGATTCGGTCCGCGAGCGCGCAGAACTTATCCGAGGTCCAATCCGGCACCTTGTATTTGAAAGCCTCGCCGGACGCCGACGCGGTGGAGGCGCTGCGGGTCGCAACGACCATGCGGGCGCAGGTGACGGGCAACGTCGCGAGGGTGCACGTCATTCAGCAATTCTCGAATACCGGCGGCGATTGGGTGGAGGGGTTGTACGTGTTCCCGCTCTCCGCGAATGCGGCGGTCGATGAGCTGCTGATGCATGTCGGCGAGCGCACCATCCGCGGGGACATTCAGGAAAAGGCGCAGGCGCAGGCGAACTATGCGCAGGCCCGCAGCGAGGGAAAGCGGGCGAGCATCGTGGACCAGGAGCGCCCCAACATGTTCACCAGCGCAGTGGCAAATATCGCGCCGCACTCGACGCTGTCGATCGAGATCACGTACCTGGAGACGATCTCCTATCGAGACGCGCGCTATACGCTGCGATTGCCGCTCGCCATCACGCCGCGCTACACGCCCGGGGCCGGGCTCGATCCGGCGGCGCCGCTCGCCGCGGCGAATGCCGCCATCGTCAATGCCTTGAGCGGTACCACGGCGACGCCCGAGCGCGTGACCGCGCCCCGCCAGAACGTCGATATCACCATCGAGTTGGCGGCGGGCGTCCCCTTGGGAAAGGTCGAGAGCCTGCATCACCTGGTGACGATGAAGGACGATGGGTCGGGTCAGCACATTCATCTGTCGGGGACCCAGATTCCCGCCGATCACGACTTCGAGCTCGTGTGGACTCCGGCGGTCTCCGAGCGCGTCGCGACCGCGGCCTTTGCCGAACAGGTGGGCGGCGACACGTTTACCCTGGTGGTGCTCACCCCGCCGAACGATGCCGACGAGGCGACTCAGCCGCGCGAGGTCACTTTCATCATCGACACCTCGGGCTCCATGCAAGGGCCGTCGATCGCACAAGCGAGCGCCGCGCTGCAAATGGGCGTCGACCGGTTGAAGGACGGTGATCGCTTCAACATCATCCGTTTTGCGAGCGACTACTCGAATCTCTTTGCATCGCCCCAGCCCGTGGGCGCCGCCACCCGGAGCGAGGCGAATCGATTCATCGCATCGCTCCGCGCCTCGGGCGGCACCGAGATGCGCGCACCGCTCGAGCGCGCCATGGCAACGCCGCCGAGCGAGGGGTTTTTGCAGCAGATCGTGTTCATCACCGACGGCAGCGTCGGCAACGAAGCGGAGCTCATCGCGCTGATCCACCACGACATCGGCACCGCACGATTGTTCACGGTGGGCATCGGCGCGGCACCCAACTCGTATTTCCTCGAACAGGCGGCGGCAGCGGGACGCGGCAGCTACACGTTCATTGCCGAGCGCGAACAAGTCGGGTCGCGCATGCAGGATCTGTTTCACAAGCTCGAGCGGCCGGCGCTCGTCGATCTGACGTTATCCTGGCCGGATCATCTCGCCGCGGATCTGGCGGCGGGCCTGCCGGGCGATGTGTATGCGGGCGACCCGCTGGTGATCTTGGCGAGACTTCCGCACCCGCCGTCGGGCTCCCTCACGCTGTCCGGCCGCATTCGCGGCGAGGAGTGGGTGCATCAAGTGTCGATCACGCAGGTGGGTGAGCAGTCCGGCCTCTCGAAGCTCTGGGCGCGCGAGCGCATCGCCGATCTGTCGAGGCAGCTGCAGTTCGGGGCCGACCGGGAGCAGTCGCGCGCATCGATACTCGATCTCGCGTTGCGCCACCACCTGGTGAGCGAGTTCACGAGCCTGGTTGCGATCGATGCCGAGATCGCTCGCGCGCCGGGATCCCCGGGGCACGTCGAGCAGGCACCCACCTCGGCGCCGGTCGGGAGCTATTGGGCGACGACGGGATTTGCAAAGACCGCGACACCGGCGGGACTGCTGCTTCTCTGTGGCCTCTTGTCCATCGCGTTCGGCTGCTTCCTCTATTGGACGATGCTCGCGCGGGAGCGTGCGCGGTGATGCGCCGGGCGGCCCCGCGCCGCTCGGCCGGAAGCAAGGCGGCCGTCATTGCCGGGGTCATCGCCTTGTTGGGGGCCGGCCTCATTTGCGTCTCCGCGGCCGCGTGGATTCACGTCAAGGCAACGCTCGCTCAGTTTCTGATCGAGGCCGCGTGGCAGCGAGAGCTCGCGGGATCACCCGATGCGCGCCCGTGGCCCTGGGCCGATACTCGCCCGTCGGCGCGGCTCACGATCCGTGCGCGCGGTGCGGCGCACGCATTGATGGTCCTCGAGGGCTCGAGCGGGCGGAACCTCGCCTTCGGTCCGGCGCACGATCCGGCGAGCGTCATGCCGGGCGAGGCGGGCAACAGCGTGATCGAAGGCCATCGCGACACGCATTTTGCCGTGCTCCGGGGCATCCGCTTGGGCGATACCATGTCGGTCGATACGGTGCGGCATCGTCATGCGACCTTCGAGGTCACGAGCATCGAGGTCATCGACAGCCGGCGCGTGCGCATCGCGCTCGATGCCGGTGAGCCGCGGCTGACCTTGGTGACGTGCTATCCCTTCGATGCCGTCGTGCCGGGCGGCCCGCTGCGCCTCATCGTCACGGCGGATCCCCTTCGGCATCCGGGCGGGGCTTGAGGATGCGAGGCGGCGGACCTCGCCGCGCTGGCGAGACGCTCGAGGTGCGTGCCGGGCACTTGGCGATGCTACGATCGCGCATGGAAATCAAGTACCAGAATGTCCTACACCCCCAGCCCGAAAGTGCCCAGTCGCAGCCGTTCGCCGTCAGCTTGGAGCAGGTGCCGGCCGAAGGAGCGGGCGACCTTCAATCGGGGATGCTCACTTGGAAGACGTTGATTTCCGCTGATCGCACGCCGTCCGGCGAAATGATCGTCGGCGTCGCCGATTTCCCGCCGCACGGCCGGTTGAATTCTCATCGCCATGCGCCTGCCGAATTCTATTTCGGCCTCGCGGGCGAAGGAACCGTAATCGCCGACGGCGTGCCGCTACGAATCGCGAAAGGCGTGGCCGTCTTCATTCCCGGCAATACGGAGCACGGCGTCGTGGCGGGGCCCGAAGGACTCTCGATCGTCTACGGATTTGCGCAACGGGCATTCAGCGACATCGCCTATGATTTTCGCGAATCCACACCGCCTTGCGGATCATCTCAATAGTTCATATCGGGCATGGAGGCTTTGCGCTCTGCGATGAAGGCCGCGAGCGCTTCGTCCCTGGCGGCATCCACGGGCGGTGCTTGGTAGGATGCGAGCATTGCCTTCCATTTTTGATTGGCGCGCCAGACGATGTCGTGAGCACCTTCCTGCGACCACTGCTCGAAGGAATTGTTGTCCGACAGCTCGAAGTCGAAGAACGCCGTCTCGTAGTTGCGCATGGTGTGCGCGGAGCCGAGGAAATGGCTGCCGGGCCCGACCTCGCGGAAGGCGTCCATGGCGAAGCCGTTGGCGTCGAGATCGAGTCCGCGGCCGACCACGTGAAAGGCACCGCACTGTTCGACGTCCATGACGAATTTCTCGTAAGACATGACCAGACCCGCCTCCAGCCAGCCCGCCGAGTGCAGGATGAAATTCGCGCCCGCGAGAAATGCCGGCCACATCGAGTTCGCACTTTCGTATGCGGCCTGTGCATCGGGGACTTTTGAGGCGCACAGATTGCCGCCGCAGCGCAGGGGTACGCCGAGGCGGCGCGCGAGCTGTCCGATCGCAATGTAGGCGAGCGGCGGTTCCGGCGTGCCAAAGGTGGGAGCGCCGCTCTTGAGCGACATGGAGGACAAGAAGTTGCCGAGCACGACGGGCGAGCCAGGACGCTCGAGCTGGCCCAGCGCCACGCAGAAAACCGCCTCGGCGAAACATTGGGCGAGACCACCCGCCGTCGTGACCGGTCCCATCGCGCCTCCCAGGATGAAAGGCACGCACACCGGCGCCTGATTGGCCGCGGCATAGGTGCGGATCACGCGGCTCGCCTCGCCGTCGAGCACCAGCGGCGAGTTCACGTTGACGTTGCCGAGAATCACGCAGTGGCGGTCGACGAAATCCGCTCCGAAAAGAATGCGGCACATGGCGATGGAGTCTGCCGCACGCGCCGCCGTGGTGACCGAGCCCATGAACGCCTTGTCAGAGAGCGTCATGTGCGCGTAAAGCATATCGAGGTGGCGTTTGTTGACCGGCAGGTCGGTGGGCTCGCACACGGTGCCGCCCGAATGATGCAACCAGGGCGTCAGGTAGGTGAGCTTGACGAAATTCTTGAAATCCTCGAGCGTGCCGTAGCGGCGGCCGAGCTCGGCATCGCTCACGAACGGTGACCCATAGGCGGGCGCAAACACGGTGGCGCGTCCGCCGATCGGCACCGAGCGCGCGGGATTGCGCGCGTGTTGGATGAACTCCGCAGGCGCCGAGCGCTTGATGATTTGCCGCGCCAAGCCCGCCGGTACACTCACCCGCGTGTCGCGCTCGATATGCGCCCCGGCCTC
The DNA here is from genome assembly GCA_963843295.1 of uncultured Gammaproteobacteria bacterium. Taxonomy (GTDB): domain Bacteria; phylum Pseudomonadota; class Gammaproteobacteria; order Steroidobacterales; family Steroidobacteraceae; genus Bog-1198. The sequence continues at coordinate 376,767 of CAWJJP010000014.1, forward strand.
CCTCCACAAGCGAATCGCGTCGGGATCGCCGCGAATCTCCATGCCGATCTCTTCGAGCAGACGATCCGCCTGCAGCTCGACTGCGCGCAGTTGCTCCTCATCGAGCATCTCGTAGGGAGGGATTACCCGCTTGATGAACGGTGCGGTTGCCGGGTGCACCGGGCGGACGCGCTGGCCCCTGTCCCTTCGCTGACGCGGGCGTTCCGAGGAGGGTATGGTCATGGCGTCAGAGCGTGCCTCGCGCCGCCGATGCTCCCGACCTAAACCCGCGGCGCGAAAAGGTCATGGCGAACCGTCCTCCAGTCACTGCACGTACTTTCGCCGCATCGGGCCGCCCAGCGCAACCCTTTTCGGGGCCTCTCGCACGGCCACCATCCTGGAACCACCACCACACGCCGAGCGCCGAACCAAAGGAACTTGTCTTAATACGTCTGTGAAGTGTGATGGACTGCATCGTACGAAGCGATGCCGGCGAAGTTTGCACGCTTTGGGATCTGCGGCCAAGTTCCGCAAAGCTCGCTTTGGCTAAGGTGGTTGCATCTATTCACGAGTGACCATCGCGAGCATATGTCAACTCACGTCTTCCGGTTGCTTGGACTTGGAATCGTACTGTCGCTCGTGTTTGGTGAGCAAAGCTCCGCACGTTCGATCCTGGACGATCTGCGCGCCGATACGATTCTGATCGTCAAACACGAACGCAGGCTCTACCTGCTGCGCGATGATTATCCGCTGCGCAGTTTCCGCATCGCGCTAGGCCTGAGTCCCACCGGCGCAAAGGAGCGCGAATGGGATTTTCGCACTCCCGAAGGCAGCTACATGATCGATTTTCGCCAGGAGCATAGCCACTACTTCAAGGCTCTGCACATTTCCTATCCAAGCCGCGAGGACTTGAGGCGGTCCTCTGCGCTGCACTCGCGCGCCGGCGGGAATATCTTCATTCACGGCGAGCCCAATCGGCCCACCAAACCTGTTTCCTACTACAAAACGCGTGATTGGACCAACGGTTGCATTGCCCTCTCCAATGAGGATTTGCAGGACGTATGGGATATGACCGAGGGCCCGACGCGCGTCGAGATCGTGCCGTAATATCGAGCGGCCCGACGCGGCCGCGCATGCGTGCAATACGAAACGCCGGCATGATGCGCATCAATGCCGTCAAGTCATGTTCGTCACGCAGACTGGCGCGCTCGTCCCAGAACTCTCAACCTTCGTACCCAACGGGGGATGCGCGGGATCCTCGCAATCGGAGCTGCGCGGCGAAATGGGCCGGCCGCCGTCGCCGCCGCGAGGTAGAATCCGCGCGTCGAAATTCCAATAATCCAACCAATGACGGGAGCCATCAAAAATGCAACTACGATTCCTGACCGCGCTCGCAATGACGGTATTGTCGATGAGCGCAATGTCGTCCGCCCTGGCCGACGATTCGAAATCCTTTACCGAGGGGACGGTCACCGACGTCAGCTCGGTCCGGACCAAGCCCGGTATGTTCGATGCGTACATGAAATGGCTGGACACCACGTACAAGCAGCTCATGGAGGAAGAGAAGAAGGCCGGTATCATCGTCGACTACGCGGTCTACGGAGCCGTGCCCCGCACGCCCCACGACCCCGATCTGTACCTGACTGTTACCTTCAAAAACTTGGCAGCGCTGGATGGACTCGACGACCGGCTCGAACCCATCGAGCGGAAAGTCTGGGCGACGCGAGATGCGGCAAATAAGGCGGACGCCGATCGCGAGAGCATGCGCGAAATACTCGGCAGCCAGCTGATCCGGCATCTCAATTTGAAATAGCCCGCTGCTGATACCGGGCGTTTGCCGGTCGCTCGGAGCGCGATTCGTGGGCACCGAGCGACCGGATGCGGTCAGGGATTCATTGCACTATCCTCGAGGCATACGAGGTCAGTTGCAGGGGCGATTGGAACTGCGTCAGGTAGTACACCGCAGTCGGCGCGAGCGCATTGACGATGCCCAAGCGGGCGGTGGTTGGTACGCCGCCCGTGGACGAGCCCTGTCCGATGATCGCCGCAGCGGCTTGCGGGAATCCCGACACGTCCACGTAGTATGTCGTCAGGGACGAATTCCCAACCTGACGGGTCGCGCCGAACGAACCGCGAGAGGTCGTCGACAGCGTCGAACCGGATGAAAGCGGCGCTCCCGGGGTCAGCGGGTTTTGCAGTAGAACGATGTTGCCCGTGGAGTCATACCATCCGTTGGTCCCCGCTCCCAAGGATTGGCCTGGGGTTCCCGCATCGATGACCGCTTCGAATACCTGAGCGCCGTCCGTATACAACAGCGCGGCATCGTCCGAGCGCAGGCCGATCACCGAGTCCAAACGCACCACCGATCGCGGGTTGGGGGTCGTGGAAACCTCCGCGACATAAACTCCGTCGATGTCCGTCGGCGGGGCGCTAGGCGGGTTCTGCACCCGGTAGGCGACCCGCTTCAAGTCCGGGCTGCCACCCAAGCCCGGAGGCAGGCCGATGGTGCTGCTTCCACTCGCGGCAATGGATTGGCCGAAACTCAGCGTCTGGTTGATTGGGTTTTCAACCTGCAAGTGCGCAGGATCTATGAAATACAATCCCACACCGCCGTTGCGATTGGCCAACTCCGCGATACGGGACTGATCCGAGGCGACGGAATAGCTATAGATGTCGTCGCTCTTCGCGGGATCGCTCGCGGCGGACACGAGCGCGATGGCGCTCGGATTGCTCAGGGTGACGAAGTAGAGCGACTTGGCGGTTCCAGCCGAGACGCTCGTAGCCAAAAAATAGACGTTTTTTGAATCGACCGAAAACGTGGGTTGGCTCGCGAACTCCGCCCCACCCGGAATGACCGCGGTTACCACTGCAGGTTGCGAGACGTTGAGAACGTACAATGAGTCCGTGCCTCCCTGACCCGCGATCAAAGCGATCCAATTGCCATCGGGACTGACGATGAACTGGTCTTTCCCGGAAGCATCGGCAACGGGCACGATGCCGCTCGGTAACTGAATGGCCACCTGCGTGCTGGGGGTTGCAGTCTGGACGAAGCTGAGACTCGTCGCTGCCGAGTTGCTCGTATTCTGCGTGCGGTAAACGACCGTTGCCCCATTGTCGGAGACGGCAAATCCCACCAGACGCACCGTTCCGCTGCTCGCGGTGGTTTCGGCGACCGGATTTCCCGCGAAGTCCGACATGTACACTTCATTCATACCTTTGCCAGTCGCGTCCGCAACGAACGCCGCTCGGAACGGATCTTCACCAACGAACACTGCGGCATGCCCGGTGGCGCTGGCATTGCTGGGATCCGTTACGGTGTAGTCGAAACGCGTCACGCCTTTGAATCCAGTCAATCCCGAAATACTGACACTTCCATCGCTGTTGACGGCCGCCGTCCCCACGAGGGTGGAGTTCGGAACGACGGTCACTGTCAACTTGTCCTTATCCGGATCAGTGGCATTGTTCAGGACTTGGACGGTGGACTTTCCGCTCGCGTCAGGGTCGGCGCGCAGAACGGTGTCAGCCGTCACCACCGGCGGCTGATTCACCGTTACCGTGATTGAAATCGTGCCGGTAGCGGCATGGCCGCCTGCGTCGGTCGCCGTGACCGAGAACGAATCGCTCCCCGTGAAATTCTTGTTCGGCGTATAGACGAATTGACCCGCCGCCGTAAATCCGCTGACGGTGCCTGATTTGGGGCCGGCGCCCATTGCGAAAGTCACGGCGCTTCCGCTCGGATCCGTGGCACTCAACGCTCCGGTCAAAGGAACGTTTTCGTTGGTTGAGAACATGGTTGCGCCCAGAACCGGATTGGTGGGACCGCCGCCGCCGCCACCGCCGCAGGCCGATAGACAGATCGTTACACTGGCCGCTGCAAGTGCATGAACGAATCGCCGCAGATTCGAGACGCTCATGATCCCGCTCCCGTACTGAATGCCAAGTTCGATACTGCCACAGCATCAGGGGATGCGCTCACGTGTTGCAGATTAGCGTCAGCGAACGTCAAAGGAGGACGGCGTAAGAGAAATCTTACATGCGGGTGCGCCGCATCAAAGCACGCGGCGAATCCTCTCCCGCCATTCGGCAAAGGATATGCGCGCAATTTCCAACCGATCCGTGGTGCGACGGTACATCGAGGGGGAACCGAGGAGACTCACCTGCGCTTGGGCCAACCTTGGAGCCTGGATGCGGGTCGATGGTGCTACATGCAAATCCGCGGTGGTCAGTTCGCTTTGGTCCGGCGGAAAATCCGCCGCCGAAATATTCATGGCCCCGAGCAAATTCTCGGTCACCATGTTGATCGCGAACTCGCCGCGGCTCTCGATATTCTTCGCCGTGTCTTTTGGCGCGCCATCATCGCGGGCTCCAATACTAACGATCACATACACCGGATCGCTGGCCACGGCATTGAAGAAGCTAAATGGGGCGAGGTTGATGAGGCCCGTCGGTCCCACACTGCTGACCCACGCGATCGGACGTGGGACCACCAGATTGGTCAGCAGCTTGTAGTTATCGGCGTGCGTGTGCCGGGCGGGATCGATTTGCATGCGGAGGCCTCCTATTCATAGGCGGAGGTCGTATCCGACTCCCGCGCCGGTCTGATCTGCACCCTGCCGACCGTTACTCAACCTGACCCCTTGGCACTCCAGCACGGTCCCCGTTGCTCAGCGTCCGGAAGCGGAAAATCGATGCCGATTTGCTCGTCGTCGGGGCGGACGAGGTCACCGAACCATACGGACACCCGGCCTTTGTCCCGGTTGAGGGTGAGATGGATTTCCTCCGTTCCCGTCGGTAACGGGTGGCTCTCCCGTAAAATACGCCACCTCGACTCTTGATCTGGTATCCCCCCACAATAGGGAAGCGTTGCCGCCTGCTTGGTGTAGACGTCCAATGCTTGGGACGAGACGCGCTCGGCCATCTCGAACGCGGTTTCTGCATCGAAACTGATCCTGATGCGGCGGGATGCACCGCCGACATCGATATCGGTCTCGATCTCCTGATGCAATACGCCCGGCTCGCACCGCCAGTTGCGAGCGTCTCGGGAACAACTCGCCATCCACCACTGAGCGACGCCGTGCTCCCCGATGACTTTGGCCGTCGTCACCCACGCAAACGCGCTATCGGCCCACCGACACCGCTCAGCCAGCATCAGTTCGCGCTGCGCCGGCAGCACCCGTCGAGCAACCCAATAGAGTCGCCGCACATCATCGGGAAGCAAAGAAGCATGCTCGCAGTTGCGAATTCTGGCCAGCGCGTCGCTGGGCCAAATCGCGGCGGCCGAGAATGCGACGACAGCGGCCAAATAGCCTGCGAACCGCCGAAGCGTCATTCCGTGCCCGGCAATCGGCATGCCCACGCATCGCCTTGCGCATCATTCCCCGTTGAGGGGTGCTGCCAAACGACCAGTGACATTGGATATTGGATCATGATCTGACCCGCTGAGAACCGAGCCCTCAAGCCCAAAGTGTCCGCGCCGCTCTGCGCATCGCCGCGGAAGAGGTCGCGAACTTTCTCGAGGTCACCGGGATTCGGAAACGAGGTCTCAAGGACCGCATCCAGCGGTAACTGTGGGACGAAATAAGTTGAAAAGGCCGTTTCCACGAGGCCGAGTTGTACTCCCACTGCACGAAGCTCCGCAGGGGGAAGCGCACGTACATGGGAGGGATCCCTCAGTTTCTCGACCATGTTGAAGGCAGCCGCTTTTTGAGGATCGGGCGACAGATCATTGACCGCGATCCTGCCGCTCCGCGAGCATACCCGCGTCATCTCGGTGAGTACCGCAGCCGGGTCAGCAAGGTGATGAAAGGCTGCTTGCGATACCACCAGCGAGAAGGCGCCGTCCGCGAAAGGCAGCGGGAGAGCATCGCCGACCTGCCAATCGACGTTCGCAATTCCCGTCTCGGCCTGCAGCGCTCGGCCTTTGTCGATCATTGCCGCGGTAAGATCGATCCCTGTGACGTGCCGCGTCAGTTTCGCGTAGGAGTCCGCCTGCTTCGTGAATTGGTCGAGGATCTTTTCATTTTGAGCGCTGTGCCGAGTCATTGTCGCTTGCCCGTGTACTCAACCCGTTCAATGACCGGAGGCCGACGGCTGGTTCAGTGTCGAGTCGTATTCCTGCGAGATGTCCCGGTTCGTGTAGTCCTTGAGCTGCGCGGTCGATATCAAACTCAGAATCGCACAGAGCAGAATGTAGCCGGCAATGGCGTAGCCCGATCCATACGTGGCGAACAGCCACGCTGCGATCAAGGGGGCGGGGCCGCCCGCGATGACGGAAGCGAGCTGATAGCCGAGCGATGCTCCGCTGTAGCGTAGGCGACCGGAGAATGATTCGGCAATGAGCGCCGCCTGCGGCCCATACATCATGTTGTGCGGAATCAGGGACAGCATGACAGCGAGAAAGATCCATCCGGAAATCATCGTGTTGAGGAGCGCGAAGTAGAGAAACCCGAATACGCCGGTCACCGCTGCGCCGATCATGTACATGCGCTTGCGGCCGATTCGATCCGAGAGATATCCGGAGAACGGGATCATGAAGAAGGAGAGCACCGAAGCGGTCAGCACCGCAGTGAGCAGCAGGTCGCGCGACACGCCCAACACCTTGGTGCCGTACGTGAAGACGAACGCGGTGAAGATATAGAAGGGCGCCTGCTCGCCCATGCGCGCGACCGCCGAGAGAAGGATTTCCCTTCCTTGCCGCTTGATCACCTCGAGCATCGGAGTGCGCTCGATTTTGTTCTCGGATACCAATCGCGAGAAGACCGGCGTCTCTAGAACATTGAGTCGGATGTACAGCCCGATGGCGACCAGCAGAATGCTGAGAAAGAACGGGATGCGCCATCCCCACGCGAGGAAACGACTGCCGGAGATCTGGCTGAACGCGAGCACCGCGAGATTCGCGAGGAACAGCCCGGCTGGCACGCCGAACTGAGGCCAGGAAGCGACGAAACCGCGGTGCGCGTTGGTCTTGGTCCATTCCATCGACATCAGCACCGAGCCTCCCCACTCGCCGCCGACGCCGACGCCCTGGATGAAACGCAGGATCGTGAGCAGCACCGCGCCCCAGATGCCAATCTGGTCATAGGTGGGGACGAAGGCCACCAGGAAAGTCGCAATGCCCATCAGCAACAGGGTGGCGATGAGCGTCGACTTGCGGCCGATGCGATCGCCGTAGTGCCCGAAAATGGCGGCGCCTACCGGCCGAGCGGCGAATCCGACGGCATAGATCCCGAACGCCTGCAGCGTCCCCACGGCGGGATCGGATTTTGGGAAATAGAGCTGCGCGAACACCAATCCGGTCACCGTGCTGTAGAGGAAAAAGTCGTACCACTCGATGGTGGTGCCGACTGTGCTCGCAATGACCGCACGCCTGAGCTGCCTGCGGTCGTCTGGTTCGGCGGACGGGGGTGTCACGCGGCCGATTGTGGCATGGATTCCCGCGCCCAAGCGAGCCGTGACCAGGCGTTCATGCGGCACTTATGGCAGGTATTTCGCCACGTTCTGTGAACCCGGCCCGGCCGCCATTCAGTCTGGAAATGTAAGGTTCCGCACCCATATCTGGTGCTACGAACCGCAGCCACGAGGGCTGCCTCTTGAACGCTTTTAGGAGATTGAGATGATGCTTGGACTGATTGCCCGCTGGGGCCACAACGTATTGATCGCCGCGACCGGACTATTGACGATTGCCGTCGTACTTTTCCTGGCTCGATAATTTACTGTCGAGTTCGCTTCGTCTTCGGATGAGGCGATGCGCCCCATAATGCCGGTAGACGGGCGGATCGCGGACAAATATTGGCGTGCATCGCCCGTCTACCAATATGAACAAACTCAATGCCGCTCCTTCGGGCCTGTTCCGAGGAGGACGCGTGGCTGCGGTGGCCGCGGCAGCACAAGTCGAGACCTCGTCTGAGGATTTTCTCTCCAGCCCATAAAAACTGCGGTCGCGATGGCCGGTTCGGAGGCGCCTTTACGATCTGGTGAGTAGGGGACCGCTGGGTCCTGTTGCCATCATCTCCGAGATCGCGCATCGCGAGGAGACGAAAATGTCGGATCAACTGCTTTCCCTCATCTTGAGTCTCGCAATCCTGTTCTTCATGGTCGCCTGGGTCCCCTTTCTGGACCTCCTGCAGCGCATCATTCGCAGGCGCCGCGATATGAGCGCTGCGACGCCGGGCCTGCGAACTTCGCGTCGCTAGTCCCGAGGACACCGCCGCCCTGGTACGGTGCATTCTGCACTTATACGTTCCGACTCCAGGGGCCGCCCACCGATTTTAGACCGTGCACCCAAGACGCTGCGTCCAGCAGCGTGGACGCCCTGCTCATTGACTATGCGAATACGAATGATTATCATTAATATTATATGATGTGCGGCACTGTCTACCTGAAGTCTCGATGGATGGCTGCAGCCCCGCTGCTGCTGGCGTTGGCTGGAATGGGCGTCGCAGACAATGTGCCGGAATACACGCTGGTCATCAAAAACCACCTCTATGAACCGAGCGAACTCCACGTTCCCGCCGGTACCAAGTTCAAGATCATCGTGCGCAATCAGGACGACACTCCCGAAGAATTCGAGAGCACCGATTTCGGGCGCGAAAAAATCGTGCCTCCGAACGCGAGCATCACAGTCTTCGTAGGACCCTTGAAGGCGGGTACCTACGGCTTCTTCGGCGACTTTCACCAAGCTACGGCGCAAGGCCGGCTCATCGTGGAGTGATCACATGCCCGCCGTCGCCCTGCTGGTGTTCCGTGAGGTGCTGGAGGCGGCGCTGATCATCTCCATCGTCTGCGCAGCCACGCGCGGGGTGCCCCGGCGCGGGCTGTACGTCAGCACGGGCATCGGCCTCGGCATTGCAGGGGCCCTGCTGGTTGCCATGGGCGCGGGTGTCATTGCGGGACTTGCCAATGGTTCCGGCCAGGAAATCTTCGATGCTTGCGTGCTGCTGGCCGCCGTCCTGATGATCGGATGGCATGTAGTGTGGATGTCCAAGCACGGCTCCGAGCTCTCGAAGCACATGGGCGCGATCGGCAGTGCCGTGCGCGCGGGCTCGAGCTCGTTGTCGTTGCTGCTGATCGTGGTGGCTCTCGCGGTACTGCGCGAAGGCTCGGAAATAGTCCTGTTTTTGTACGGCATGGCGATCGGCGGCATCGGCGCCGCCGGTTTGGCCGGCGGGATCGCGCTCGGCGTCGCCGGCGGTGCGCTGCTCGGTTTTGCGCTGTACTTCGGTCTGTTGCGCATCCCGATGAAGCATTTTTTCAACGTCACCAATTGGATGTTGGTGCTGCTCGCTGCGGGGCTCGCTTCCACCGCGGCGCGCTTCCTGCTGCAGGCAAATTTGCTGCCCGCCCTGGGCACGCAGCTATGGGATAGCTCGTGGCTCCTGTCGAGCGGTTCGTTGGCGGGCAAGACGCTCGGCGTCCTCATCGGCTATGACCCGAGTCCTGCCGGGATTCAGATCCTCTTCTACGCGACCACCGTGGTGATGCTGGTGGCCGGCATGCAACTTCTGAGGCCCGCCGTGTCGCTGCGCCCGCCCGGGCTACGGTCACTGCCCGCAGAGCACAATTCCGAGCCATTGAGTTGATCCGATCGTCGGTCCTTTTGCGCGGCTTTCGTCCGGTCGCCGTAGGGTTTGCCGTCCTTCTCGTACTCACCGTCGCCGTCGCTCAGGCGGACGACTTCATCGTCTACTCACCGCACATCCAAGCCACGCAATCGGAAATCGAGCTGCGCGGCTATCAGTATGGAGACTCACGAGCGGAGTTCCACGGCGGTAATGCCGCCGAGTTCTCCGTTGCGCACTCGTTCACCGATTGGTGGAAGCCGGAGATCTATTTCGTCCGATACGAAACCGACCCCGGCATCGGCGGCCGGCTGCTCGGCTATGAGTTCGAAAACACCTTCCAGTTCACACAGCCGGGTGAGTTCTGGGCCGACTTTGGTTTTCTGGCCTCTTTCGAGCACCAGATCGTCTCCGATCTGAAAAATGCCATCGAGTTCGGTCCCTTGGTCGAGAAGAATGTCGGAAGGTTCGACCACCGTCTCAACGTCATTTGGGAAAAGGAGGTCGGTGCGGGTGCCAGTGGACAATACATGCTGCGCTCGAGCTATCAGGGTACGTACGCGGTGTCCACAGTCTTTCGTCCAGGCGTGGAAGCCTATGTGCGGCCGAACGATCGCGCCTATCAAGCGGGCCCCATCGTTGCCGGGGAGTGGCATGTCCCCGGTACCAACGGCGGCCTGGAGTATCGCGTCGGGGTGGTGCTCGGCATCAATACCGAGGCGCCGCGCCAGACGTGGCTGGCCCAGATAGAATACGAATTCCTGTGACCGACGGGGGGTGAGCGGAGCTAACGGGGGTTCTTTCCCGCGCACACGCGGCGATCTCGTACAATCGGCTGCATGCCCGATACGCTCAAGACCATTAGTCCCGTCGACGGCCGAGTCTACGTCGAAAGGCCGCTCGAGACGGCCGCCGGCGTCGATCGTGCGCTCGACGCGGCGCAACGTGCGCAGCGTCTCTGGGCGGCGACCCCGCTCGCGCAACGGTGCGAGACCCTGACACGCGCGGTCGACGCCTTCGTCGCCAGAACGAAGGAGATTGCCCTGGAAATCACCTGGCAGATGGGGCGCCCGATTCGCCACTCGCCCGGCGAGGTGCGCGGGTTCGAGGAGCGTGCACGCCATATGCTGCGGATTGCTCCGGAGGCTTTGGCTGCGATCGAGCCCGGCGACAAGCCCGGCTTCCGGCGTCAGATCAAACGCGTGCCACTCGGCATCGTCGCCGTCGTCGCTCCCTGGAACTATCCCTATCTCACGGCGGTCAATGCCGTGCTGCCGGCGCTGATCGCCGGCAATGCGGTGGTGCTCAAGCACTCGCACCAGACCCCGCTGTGTGCCGAGCGCCTTCTCGAGGTATTCGCGAGCGCCGGTGTTCCGCCGGGCGTGTTCCAATACCTTCACCTCTCTCACGCCGACACTGCACGCCTGATGAGCGAACGGCGCATCGCCAACGTCTGTTTCACGGGCTCGGTGGCGGGCGGCCGCGCAGTCGTCGCAGCGACCGGCGCGGGATTTGCGACGGCGGGCCTCGAGCTCGGCGGCAAAGACCCGGCCTACGTACGTGCGGACGCCAATGTCGCACATGCCGTCGAATCGCTGACGGACGGAGTATTCTTCAATGCCGGGCAGTCCTGCTGCGGCATCAAGCGCATCTACGTCGCTGCCCCTCGCTATGGGGAATTCGTCGACGGCCTCGTCGATCTGGCGAAGCAATATCACCTTGGCTCGCCGCTCGATCCGGAAACCACCCTGGGGCCGGTGGTGCGCACCTCCGCCGCCGAGGCCGTTCGCTCGCAGATCCGGGAAGCCGTCGCTCGCGGGGCTCGCCAATTGATCGACGAAGGCTCGTTCACCGCGTCCGCCCCAGGAACGCCGTATCTTTCGCCGCAGGTGCTCGTGGGGGTCGATCACTCGATGGCGATCATGCGCGAAGAGACCTTCGGGCCCGCGGTCGGCATCATGAGCGTCGCCTCGGACGCGGAGGCGCTGCGATTGATGAACGACAGCGAGTTTGGATTGACGGCGGCGATCTACTCCGCGGATGCGCAGCGCGCGGAGGCTCTCGGGGATTCGCTCGAGACGGGGACGGTGTTTCTGAACCGCTGCGATTACCTCGATCCTGCGCTCGCGTGGACCGGAGTCAAAAATTCCGGGCGCGGCTGCACACTGTCGCGGGTCGGCTTCGAACAGCTTACACGGCCCAAGTCTTTTCACTTCAGGACATCGATATGACCACGGTATTGCGGGGCAACTGGAACTATCCGACGACCATCTGGGCGGGCCCGGGCCGGGTCAGCGAGCTTTCCGATGCCTGCTCCCGGTCGGGCCTCAAGCGCCCGCTGCTCGTCACCGACGAGGGATTGGCTGGTGCCCCGATGATCAAGAGCGCACTGGCCTCCCTGAAGGATGCCGCGCTGTTCGGTGCCGTGCGCGGCAATCCTGCCTGGAGCCACGTCGAGGCGGGCTTGCGCGCCTACCATGCCGGCGGTCATGACGGTGTCGTCGGATTTGGTGGCGGCTCCGCGCTCGATGTGGGCAAGGTCGTGGCGTTCATGTCGGGCCAGACCCGTCCGCTGTGGGATTTCGAGGACATCGGCGACTGGTGGACCCGTGCGAATCCCGCCGGTATTGCACCCATCGTCGCGGTCCCCACCACCGCCGGCACCGGGTCGGAGGTCGGCCGGGCGGCTGTAATTCTCAATGAGGAAACACATCAAAAGAAGATCATCTTTCATCCGCAGATGATGCCGCGCATCGTCATTTCCGACGCGGAACTCACCGTCGGCCTCCCGCGTGCGGTGACTGCCGCCACCGGCATGGATGCCTTCGTTCATTGTTTCGAGGCATTCTGTGCGCCGGGATTCCACCCGCTCGCGGACGGCGTTGCCCTCGAGGGCATGCGGCTCATTCGCCGCTTCCTGCCGCGCGCCTGCGCGGACGGCAAGGATATCGAGGCGCGCGCGCAGATGTTGGCTGCCGCATCGATGGGCGCTACCGCCTTTCAGAAGGGTCTCGGCGGCGTGCACGCGATTGCGCATCCGGTCGGCTCGTGGTTCAACACTCACCACGGCCTGACGAACGCAGTGATTCTCCCGTATATCATGACGTTCAACCGACCCGCGATCGAGGACAAGGCGAATCTAATCGCGCGCGTTCTCGACCTGCCGGCGCGCGGCTTCGATGGTCTGCTCGCGTGGGTGCTCGAGTTGCGCCGCGAACTCGGCATACCCCATACCCTCGCCGACATTGGCGTGAGCGCCGACAAGGCCACCATCATCGGGTGCGAAGCGGCGATCGATCCCTCGGCGGGGGGCAACCCGATCCCAGTCGATGCCGCGACGCTGGAGCGCATTTTCCGGGCCGCGGTGGACGGCCGCCTCGAGGCCAGAGCTGCGTGAGCACAGCGCGGATTCTGGTCATCGACGGCAATGTGGCGGAGATTCGCGCGCGGCTCATGGCCGCGCTGGGCTACGATTCGGGCAACGGCTACGCACGGGTCCTGCAGCGGATCGATCCTGCGCTGCGAGTCGATATCGTGGTCGCTGCAGATGCGGATCCGAGCTTGCCGCCCGGCGTTGGTCTGGAAGACTACGACGGCGTCACCATGACCGGCTCGGCTCTCAATATCTACAACGGCGGCCCACCGGTGATGCGCCAAATCGAGCTCGCGAAGGCCGTGTTCGCGGCAGGCGTGCCGTTCTTCGGCAGCTGTTGGGGCCTGCAGGTCGCCGTCACTGCGGCGGGCGGCGAGGTGAGGGCGAACCCTCGCGGCCGCGAATTCGGGTTCGCCCGACGCATCCTTCTGAGCGACGCCGGCCGGGAACACCCCTTGTTTGCCGGCAAGCCGGCGGTATTCGAGGCCCCCTGCATCCATCGCGACGAGATTGCTGCGCTGCCGCCCGGAGCGGTGGTCCTCGCGGACAATGACTTCGGGCTCCAGGCAGCATTCTTCAAATACGGTCGTGGAAGTTTCTGGGGTGTGCAATACCACCCCGAATATGACTACGTCGACATCGCGGCAGCGGCGTTGCGCTACGGCAGTACGCTCGTCAGCGAAGGGATGTTTCGCGATACCTCCACGCTCGCGGCGTTCGCGGCCGAGCTAAATGCCTTGCAGATGAATCCCTTCGATGCGCCGCTGCTGTGGAAATACGGACTTGGCCCGGCGATGCGCGACGAGACGCTGCGGGTGCTGGAGATCCGCAACTGGCTGGACGCCGAAGTACGGCCCCGCGCGAGCGGGCGCGGCTAAAAAGGCTTCGCGGCCAAACGATCTTCCGCGCGCCCGCGCTGCGCGTGTAATCCCCTCCAAGTGATTGATTTGCGGTGGCTTAGAAAAGCTTTAGCAATCCCTTAGCGTTGCTTCAGGACTTCGGCCGCTTCCCCGCCGTACACCGTTCCTCAAGCCATCGGTTCGATCCTGGTGGCGAGTGCTGACCTCCAATCCACACTTCGAGGAAACGACCATGAATAGATCCAACCATCTGACGCTTTACACGGCCCTCTGCTGCGCCTTGGGGACGACGGCCCTGGGCGGGCTCGCTACGGCGAGCGCTGCGGACGAAGACCTGCCGACCAAAATCGTGCGATTCGACGATCTCGACATCGGGAAGCCCGCGGGAGCCAAAGTCCTCTACCACCGCATCCAGGCGGCGGCGTTGGAGGTGTGCCGCGGTCCTTCGAGCCGGGAGTTCCAACTGATGGCCAAGGAGCGCGACTGCATCGACCAGGCGATCGACAACGCCGTCAGGAGCGTCGAGTCAGCCCCTCTGACCGAGCTGCGCTTCGGAAGCGAATTCCGTCTCGCCAGCAAGTGACCGAGCTTCAGGGCAGGAATCAAAATCATAGGAGACTCACCAATGAACGTTCCACAAAAGACAATCAACCGCCCCTACGGCGCCTCGGTCTACACCAAGCTCGCATGGATGGCCGGTGCCTCCCTGGCATTGATGGCGGCAATCAGCAACCAATTGCCGGCCGACGCCGCCGAGAAGACCACGGTCGTCTCGATTGCCGATCTTGATCTCTCGACGGGAAAAGGCATGGAAGCGGCGCGCGAGCGCGTGCATCAGGCCGCGAGACAGCTCTGCAAGAAGGTGGTGGACCCCTGGTCGCTGTCCCATCAGCCCGACTACGTCCAGTGCGTGAATGAAACGACGGCGGATGCGGTGACGAAGCTGCAGGTCCACCAGCTTCTCGCCAATGCCAACGCCGACTCACTGGGGCGCAGCTACCCCTAGTGTCCACCCATCTCGATGGACTCCGGCGATTTGCGGTGCAGCAGCCGCAAATCGCCTTCTTTTGGTGCGCCGGCCTGCGCGTCGCGGAATCCGGCGGCTACGCGGGATCGTCGCCGCCTTGGCCGCTCTGCATGGCGTAGATATTGCGCACTGCGTCCATCGTGTCGGCTTCTTGCGCGCGTTTGTCGTCCCGGTAGCGCTTTACACGCGCGAGCCGTAGCGCGAGACCGGCCGGATAGCGGGTGCTCGCCTGCAGGTCGCTGAAGGCGATTTCCACGACGAGTTGCGGCCGCACGTAGACGGTCCACTGATCGCGGTGTGTTTCGCGCGCGAGAAGCTCCTTCGTCTGCCACTCGAGCATGGCATCGGTCAGTCCCTTGAACGTCTTGCCGAGCATGACGAATTCGGAGGTGGCGGGATCGAGCGCTCCGAGATGTAGATTCGACAGCTTGCCGGTCCTGCGTCCGTGACCCCATTCGGCCGCCAGCACGACGAGATCGAGCGTATGCGCACGCTTGATCTTGAGCCACTCCGCGCCGCGGTTGCCAGCCTCATACGGCGCCTCGAGGCTCTTTGCCATGAGACCCTCGTGCCCGGCCGCGATCGCCGCATCGTAGAAAGCGCTCGCTTCCGAGTCGACCGCCGTGACGAGCCGCGGAACTCGCAGCGAGGCCGGAACAGCGCTGGTCAGCGCCTCGAAGCGCTCGCGCGCCGGGCGTTCGGCAATGCTATGCCCGTCGATATGCAGGCAGTCGAAGAAGACCGCCCTGATCGGCAGTTCGGCGCGCAACGCCGCGACATTGAGCCTGCGTCCGAACCGGCGCATGGTGATCTGAAAGGGGTGCGGCCGTTCCGTCGCGTCGAAGGCGATCGCCTCGCCGTCGAGCACCAGCGTGGGCGCGCTGAAGGCGCGGACCGTCTCGACGATTTCCGGTACGGCATCGGTAACCTCATTCAACGCGCGTGTGTAAACGCGCACCTCATCGGCCGCCTTGTGCACCTGAATGCGCGCCCCATCCATCTTCCATTCGAAGGCAGCTTCGCCTCCGAGCTCTTTCAACGCTTGGGCCGTGTCGGCTGCCGTCTGCGCGAGCATCGGCGCGGCGGGTTGGAACAGCTCGAGCTGGAAGTGCGCGAGCTGTCCCGCGCCCTCGAGCAATGCGACCCGCGCCACCGCGCCCAGGCTTTTCGAATACATTGCCGCTCGGCGCACCTGCTCGATCGGCACGGCGGCGGCCACGGCAATTGCCTCCAGCATGACCCCGGTGAGTGCGCCCTGGCGAAGCTCTCCAACCACGAGCCGGATCAAGAATTCCTGTTCGATGGGCGTCGCCCGCGAAAACAATTCCGCGAGTGCTTGCACGCGTTGGGCCGCCGAGCCCGAGCCCCGCATTCCGGCAATCAGCGCCAGGGCGCGTTCCACCTGTGCGATCGCCAGTACCGGCCGGTCAGCCGCGGCCGTCTGCGCGGCGGCCTTGAGCGCCTTGTAGGAAATACCAATTCGACCCTGTGGCAGCTCACCGGACAGATAGTGCACCGCGGTTTGGATTTCGTCCGCAGCGAGTGTTTTGAGGAATGCCGAAAGTTCCCGAACCTTGCTGAGCCGCCCAGCGGCGGCGCCGACACGCTGCGAAGTGCTGACGAGTTCGGCCAGTGAAGTCACTTACCGGTGGTGAGGACGACGCGAAATCGCGCTTTACCGCTCATCATCCGCTCATAAGCCTCGGACGCACGTTCCAGAGGGTACGTTTCGATCGTCGGACGGATGGCGGATAGAACGCTGAATTCCAGGGTGTCCTCCGAGTCCCGCGAAGTACCCGAAGGCCAGCCCGAGATCGAACGCCGGCCGCCGATCAGCGCGAGCGGAGAGACTTCGATCGGCTGCATGGAAGCTCCGATGACCAGGAGCCTGCCGTCGATACCCAAGCCTCCGACCGCATCGCTCATCGACTTCGAGTCCGTCAAGGTGGCCAGAATCACGCGGGCGCCTCCGAGCTTCGCGAGTTCGGCCGCGACATTTTGGAGCGTGCTGTCGATGTACTGGTGGGCGCCCAGCTTGCGTGCGAGCGGCCCCTTGTCTTGGCCGCGCGCGATCGCCACCGTGTGATAACCCATCTTCGCGGCGAACTGGACTCCGAGGTGACCCAAACCTCCGACCCCGAGAATTGCGACGAGGTCACCGGGTGCCGCACCGCTATGACGCAGCGCGTTGAACGTCGTAATGCCGGCGCACAAGAGAGGGGCGGCCTCCGCGGAGGAGAGTTCATCGGGGATCGCAGCCAGTGCCTCGAACGGCGCGATCATGTAGTCGGCATATCCGCCATCGTAGGAAATACCCGGGATTTGCAGGGTGGAGCACGTGACGAAATCCCCCTTGCGGCACGAATGGCAGTGCCCGCAGTGGCCGCCGTGCCAGCCCACACCGACGCGTGCGCCCGCCTTCCAGTCGGGCACATCGGCACCGACGACGTCCAAGCGGCCGACAACCTCATGTCCGGGCACACGGGGATATTGAATTCCGGGAAAGGCTCCCAGCTTGGTAAATGAATCGCTATGGCAAATGCCGCACGCCTGCACCTGGATGCGTACCTGACGCGGGCCCGGGACAGGGAGCGCGCGCTCGACCAACTCGAAAGCGCCATTGGGACTCGTCACCTGGATTGCACGCATGGCTGGTTACCTCTCAAATCGAAAAGCGTCGGACCGCGCGAGCTTGTGCCTTGGCCGATTCCTCGGCGCGGCTCTTCGCCGGAGCCTGCGTCTGAAGGGAGCGAAGCAGCGTCCGGGAAGCGGCTTCTATGTGCTCGACGGCGGAGGTGAAGGCGGCTTCATTGCACTTCGATGGTTTGGCGAAACCACTGATCTTTCGTACGAATTGCAGTGAGGCTGCGCGAATCTCCGCATCCGTGACCGGCGGTTCGAAGTTGAACAGGATTTTGATGTTTCTGCACATGGGGCGCTCGGAGCTGGAAAATATCGTGGCAGGATAGCCTGGACCAGTTAAGCGGCGATCGCGATTTTGTCAAGTCCCGTCCGCATTGCGGCAATCTCGCATTGCAGGATTTTCTGACGGATCCTAGAGCCCCTCCGCCGCGACCAGCGGCCAGAGCACTTCATCGGCCAGTTTCGTGCAGAAATATTCATTGACCTGCTTGATCAAGCCCTCGCACAGCGTGAACACCATGCAGTATTGGTTGCAATAGGACGCGCCGTTGACGAGGGTGGCATTGCCCTCGAATTCCACCACCACCCGATCGCCCTCGGCGGTGACGCTGTGGATGGTGCAGCTCAAGCCGGTGGGAACCAGCTTGCGGAACGCGTCGATCGTCGCGAGGATCACATCATGCCGGCGGACACCGGCAAATTTGCCGAAACCCTTCGCCTGCGTGATCGCATCGGGGGCAAGACAAGTCGCGGCCGTGGCCGCATCGCTCCTGCCCATGGCTTCGATGAATTTGACGACGACCTGCTTGTTCTGCTCGCTCATGGTGATCTTCCCCTGCGCCAATGATTTGCCGGCGATGTTTTTTGGGTCAACTGTTGCGGGAGATTACGACATGAGTGACATTCGCCGTGGAGATATGCTCGGTGCAGCGATAGCCGAGCGCCACGATGTCCAAGGCTGCGAACAAATGTTCGCCCGAACCGAGGAGAGTTGGAGCGATCGCGAGATGCATCTCGTCGATGAGGCCCGCGCGAAGGTATTGCCGGATCGTCGCGACACCACCGCCGAGCCGCACATCTTGCCCGCGCGCCGATTCCTTCGCGTTTTTCAAGGCGTTCTCGATCCCGTCGGTGACGAAATGAAATGTCGTGCCGCCCGCCATCGTGATTGATGCGCGCGCATGATGAGTGAGTACGAAGACCGGCACGTGATAGGGCGGATCTTCGCCCCACCAGCCTTTCCATTGATCGTCGGGCCACGCTCCTCGGATCGGTCCGAACATGTTGCGGCCGATGATCCACGCACCGATGTTGGTAAATCCGCGCGCTGCGAAGTCATCGTCCACACCCGTGGCTCCTCCGTCGCTGCCGAACATCTTCTGAAACGTCCGGGTCGCGAAGGCCCAGTCGTGCAGTGCCATGCCGCCGAGACCAAGAGGATTTTCGAGGTCCTGATGGGGGCCCGCTCCATAACCGTCGATCGAGATGGCGAAGCAGTGCACGCGGAGCCTGGTCATCGTCTGACCTCTTCGACGCTCGGCGCATCCATGGGGTTCCTGTTTCGAGTCTCGTAGGCCGTCACTGCATCTCGAAGATTGAAGAACATGCGCTGACGCCCGAGAGTTCTCCCCAAAGGCGAGCGCAACACGACTTCGAGGGCCTCCGGATTCAGCGCCGTCAGCCATAGTGTGATGCCGCGCGCTCGAAGTCGCTCCTCTGCCTGGGTCAGGGCGTGTAGTGCCGTGTACTCGAAATCCGGGATCGCGCTGCATTCCAGAATCACCACCTGCGGATGCAGTTCCCCGACCAGCCCCGCCAGCCTCTCGCGGGCATAAGGCGCGCTGGCGAACGTCATCCGCCCCTCCGTTCTGATGATCAATAGGCCCGGGATGCTCTCGTCCTGCGGATGATCGGCGGATTCCGGGCGGAACACCTCGGTGCCGGGTTTCCGCTTGACGACGTAAACCAGCGGATGGTTGGCCTGATAGAACAGCATCAAAAACGATATTGCTACTGCGACCAAAATGCCCTGAAGCGTCCCGAGAAGCACCACGCCGATACAGGCAACCACCGCCCAGAGAAACTCCGTGCGCCTCACTGCGAGGATGGAGCGAAACTCCGCGGGGTTGAGCAGCGGCGCGGTGGTCACTATGACGACGCCGGCGAGCGTCGCTTGCGGCAGCAAGCCGATGAGCGGCGCTAGAAACAAGAGCGTGGCAGCCACCACGGCCACCGTGATGAGCGCGGACACCTGGGTTTGCGCGCCGGCACGGGAGTTGACCGCCGTCTGGGATGTTCCGCCGCCGGCGGGAAAGCCCTGGAAGAAGCTGCCCGCAAGATTGGCGAGCCCGAGCGCGATCAGCTCCCGGTTCGCCACCGGCGGCGGATCGTCGTGTCTGGCGAAGGCGCGGCCCGCGGCGATCGACTCCGTGAAGGACATCAGTGCCATACCGAGGGCGCCGGGCCATAGGCTCGGCAAAAGCGTCAAGTCCGGAACCATCGGATCGGGAATCCCCGCCGGAATATGACCGGTCAACGCGACTCCGAGCCGCGATCCCAACAGCCATGCCGCTGATATCCCCACCGCGACGGCAACGAGCGGAGCGGGAGCCCGCGGGAGAAAGCGCTTCATGCCGAGCAGAATTCCGACCGTGGCGGCGCCGAGAATCAGCGTCGGGAGGCTCGTCTCCGGCACGTGTTGCAAGATGGCAATCACCTTTCGAAAGAAATGTCCCTGCTCGATATGTACACCAAGAAGCTTGGGCACTTGTCCGACGACGATGACGAGCCCGATACCGGCTTTGAACCCGGTCAGCACCGGATCGGATATGAAGTTGGCAAGAAAGCCGAGCCGCAGCACAAAGGCTGCAATCAGGAATGCGCCGACCAGCAGGGCGAGAGCCGAGGCGGCAGCCACGAGGCGTGCCGGCTCCGCATCCGGTACCGTGAGCGCCAGTTGCGTCGCCGTCAGGATCGCGAGTGTGCTGGTGCTGCTCACGCTCAACGGTCGCGATGTCCCCAGCAGAGCGTAGACGAGCATCGGGACGAGAGCCACGTACAGGCCGGCGGTCACCGGCAAGCCGGCGATGCTCGCATAGGCCATGGACTGCGGGATGACGACTGCCGCCGTCGTCAATCCGGCCACCGCATCGAAGCGAAACCAATCCTTTTGATACCCCGAGAATAGGTGCGTCATGGCGCGATGCGTTTCAGTGTCCCGGAGGTCCTTGGTTCGGGATAATCTACCACGCGCTTCGCAGGAAGGCTTTCAGCACTACGAAACGGGTACGACCTGTGAGGAGCTGCAGGAAGCGCGCGAAGCCGAGGTCAGGGTACATAATGGGGGCTCGAATTCCGCTATTGCTCACGGCGTTGCGAGTGCTGCTCGCGCCCGTGCTTCTCATCCTGGCCTTTGTCCAACCGAACCGCACTGCGTTCGGCATCTGCCTGGTCACCGCCTTCTTGTCGGACGTCTTCGACGGCATCATCGCCCGTCATCTCAAGGTGGCGACGTGGACGCTTCGGCGCTTCGACAGCATCGCCGATTCCATTTTTTATGTCGCGGCTTTGTCCGCTGCGTGGCATCTGTACCCCTCGGAATTCCGGAACTACAGTACGGCCCTCGTCATTCTCGGCGCGCTCGAATTGGCCCGCTATGCGTTCGATTTCACCAAGTTCAACAAGGAGGCCGCATATCACATGTGGTCGTCCAAGGTTTGGGGGGTCCTGTTGTTCAGCGGTTTTTTCTCCCTGTTGGCGCTCGGCAGAGGCGGTGCACTGATCGGGGCCGCGATCTATGCAGGGGTCGTGGTAGACGTTGAGGGTCTTGCAATATCGATGGTGTTACGGCGGTGGACGAGCGATGTGCCATCGATCGTTCATGCCGTACACCTGCGCCGAACCGGAGCGCGGCTCTGATCGGCACTTCGGCACGCGAATCGCCTCGTGATATCTTCGCCGGACGATGATGAACGAACCCCCGCAGGCGCAATTTCGGGCTGCCTACGCCCAGGCGTTGGCCGCGCTGCGCGCCGGTCGGGCGAAGACTGCGGAGCTGCAGCTGCGGGCGATTCAAGCCGCCGCGCCTGGCGAAGTCAACAGCTTGCGCCTGCTCGGACAGGCCTTGCTCGCACAGGACAAAGTGGCGGCCGCCATCGAGACACTCGAGCGGGCGGTCGCGGCCGCGCCTGATTTTCCCCTGGCCCGCACCGACCTCGCGCGCGCTTATCGCTGCGATGGTCGTTTGGAACTCGCCCGAGAGCAGTTGCAGCGCGTGCTCAAAGCTGCGCCCAGGCTCGACCTCGCCTGGCTGGCGTACGGGGATGTCCTCGTGGACCTCGAGAAGTGCCACGATGCCGTAGGCGCATACGAGCATGCCCGGCTCAGTGATCCTGAAGTGCGGCGCATCGATGAGGCGCGCGCCGCGCTCGCCGCGGAGGATCGAAAGAAGGCCGAGCTCATCTTTCGCGATATCCTCAAGGCTGATGCCAGTCATGTTGGCGCTCTGTGCGGCCTCGCGGCCGTATCGCTCGCCGCGGGTGCGCCCCGGGATGCGGAGCGCCTGCTGCGCCATGCGCTCAAGCAGTCCGCGCACCTGCCGCTCATCTGGCGGGGACTTAGTCAAACGCTGGTCGATCTTGGACGTCTGCCCGAGGCCGAGGCGGCGGTTCGCCACCTTTTGAAAATAGAATCCGAGAATACCCAGAATTGGGTGCTGCTCGCCAGGATATATACCCGGATGATGCGTCAGGAGGATGCGTTGGTCGCGTTCGAAGAGGCCGCACGAAGGAATCCAACCGAGGTGCACCTGCGGCTCTCCATCGGCCATTTGCACAAGACCCTCGGCAACCGCCGCGAGTGCGAGCATGCCTACAAGCGCTGCCTCGAGATGGAGCCCAAGTTCGGCGAAGCCTACTGGAGTCTCGCGGACCTGAAGAACTACGTGTTCAGCGACACCGAAATCGCGGCGATGCAGGCACTGCTCAGCGGCGATGCCGGCGACGATGACGACCAGGCGCAGCTGCACTTCGCACTGGGGCGCGCGCTCGAGCACAAGTCCCAATACCCGGCAGCATTCGCCCACTATGAGACCGGCAACAGGCGGCGGCGCCGGACCGTACCGTTCAACATCGAGAATTTCGAGAACAAGACCCGCCGCGTCCGCGATTGCTTCGACGCGGCTTTTTTTGCCGCGCGGGCCGCTGCGGGCTGTGCCGATCCCTCACCTATCTTCGTGGTCGGACTGCCGCGTTCCGGATCGACCCTGATCGAGCAGATCCTCGCCAGTCATTCGAGCGTCGAAGGCACCTTCGAGTTGCCGAACGTGCTGACCATCGTCCGAGAGTTCGATCACAGCAACCCCGAGCACGACGCCTACCCCGAGAGCGTGCGCGCCGCGCCGCCGGAGCTCTTCGCTGGACTCGGCCAGCGCTACCTCGACGAGACCGCCCCGATCCGCAGCGGACGACCGCGCTTCATCGACAAGATGCCGAACAATTTCAGTCACGTGGGTCTGATCCATACCATCCTGCCGAAGGCTACCATCGTCGATGTGCGCCGTCACCCGATGGACTCCTGCTTCAGCACCTACAAGCAGTACTTCGCGGAAGGCCAGTCCTTCAGCTACCACCTCGAGGATCTCGGCCGGTATTACCGCTGCTATCTGAGCCTCATGGACCATTGGGACGAGGTATTGCCCGACAAAGTGTTGCATTTGAGCTACGAAGAGCTGGTGCGCGAGCCTGAGGCGAACATCCGCCACCTGCTGACCCACTGCGGCCTGCCATTCGAGCCGTCGTGCCTCGCCTTTCACGAAACCAAGCGCTCCGTCCGTACGGCGAGCGCCGAACAGGTGCGGCAGCCTCTCTACGCCTCCGGGGTAGGCTACTGGAGGCACTTCGAAGCGGAGCTGGAACCACTGCGCCGCGCCCTCGGCGACTGCCTGGAGCGCTTCGCGCCACCGGATTAAACGCCGCTCCCGGCTGTTGAACACTTGATCAGTGTCGAGTCGCGTCTCGGTTGACACGCTGCAGCCCGGCAAGACATGATCCGGACATCGCCCGCGCGCGTACGGGCATTAAAACAACATGGAACGAGGGATGCGATGACCAGGATTGCAAAACGTTCTGCGACCTCCCCCTCCCTCAGGGCCCCGATCGTTACGAACCCGCCCGCGCGCTCGAAGCTCGCGCTGGCCGTCGCCGCCGCCCTGTCGGGGGCCGCGGCCATGTACGGCGCACCGGCATTGGCCGCTGGCGCTGCCGCAAGCGCCTCGTCCGACAGCCTCGAGGAGATCGTCGTCACCGCCCGCAAGCGCGAGGAGAATTTGCAGGACGTTCCGATGAGCATCAACGTCTTCACGAGCAAAGACCTGCAGAACCTCGCGATCTCGCAGTTCGAAGACTACGCCACCCTGACGCCGTCCATTTCCTTCATCAGTGCGGGCCCCGCCACGCAGACCTTCGTCATGCGCGGCGTGTCGGATGGAACCAATCCGAATTACCCGAACGAAGCCGCGACCGGGTTCTTGATCGACGACATGTCGATGAATTACTACGGTACGACTCCTGATATGCATTTCTACGACATCGAGCGGATCGAGGTGTTGAACGGCCCGCAAGGAACGACGTTCGGCGCCGGCGCCATGTCGGGCGCCCTGCGCTTCATCACCAACAAGCCCGACGCATCGACGTTCAGCGCCGGCGTCGACCTCGACGGCGGCAAGGTCGAGTCCGGAAGCCACAATGGCACGGCCGAAGGGTTCATCAACCTGCCCATCATCGCCGACTGGACGGCGCTGCGCATTTCCGCATACAGCGATTATCACGGCGGCTTCATCAACAATCTCAACGAAACGCGAACCTGGGTGAACGGCGTCGTCTCGAACAATTCTCAGTGGGCGGGCAAGAACTACAATACCGAGAAGGTCACGGGCGCCCGCATCGCGATCGGCCAGAAGTTTGCGGAGAATTGGAAGGCAACACTGACGTACAGCTATCAGCGTCAGCTCACACACGGCGCCTGGGACCAGGACCCTACCATCGGCGGTGCGATCGGCGCCGACGGCACCACCCTGGTCAACGGTCCGGTACGCTCCATCGGCACGCACAACGTCGTGCGCTTCGGGCCGGAGTACAAACAGTACTATGTGAAAACCTTGGATTTTCATCTCGAAGGGGATGTCGGCATCGGCGACCTGGTCTACGCGAACACCTACTGGGCGCAGGACCAACACTGGACGAACGAGTACTCGGAATACATGCAGTATGTGAACACGGGTCCGCCCTCGAACCTCACCGCGCCCTACCCGCAGGGCTTCACCTGCCAGACCGACCCGTACTGGGGCGGCGCCGGCACGCCGTACAGCGGTTGCAACGTACCGATTCAGTATTACGATTACATCCAAAACGTCCAGCGCTGGTCCAACGAGCTGCGCCTGCAGTCGAAGGAAGGGGGTCGTCTTCACTGGCTCGGCGGAGCGTACTGGGAGAAGACTATCGACCCCTACAGCAGCTACTATCACATGCCTGGACTGCAGACTACGAGTCAGGCCTGGCAGTACTACAACAATTACTACCAACAGACGTTAAAGCCGCCGAAACCCGATGCTTGGTACAGCTACGAGGCGCGTTCCGACTATTTGCAGACAACCGAATTTGCCAACGTCACCTTCGACATCACGCCCAAATTACATGTCGAAGCCGGCACGGTGCATTTTCACTCCACGTTCCACACCTCGACGTACGGGGGATTTTGGTTCACCCCGCAGGTTCCGGCCCTCTATGGCGGATCTTCCGCCAAGTGGAACAGCAAGGCGGGCATCAGCTACAAGCCGTTGGATGGTCTGCTGGTTTATGCCGATTGGGCACAGGGGTTCAGGGACGGCGGTGTCAACGGGGGCATACCGAGTAGCTGCACGGCCAACGGTGTTCCCCCCAAGTTCACGCCGGATACGCTGACCAACTGGGAACTCGGGTGGAAGTCCACCATGTTCGACAAGCATTTGCAATGGAACGGCGCCGCGTACTACATGCCATGGAAGAATCTGCAGTCCCTGCTATTCGACCCCGGACTCTGCCCGTCGAGCAGCTTCAACGCCAATATCGGCAATGCCCGCGTGTATGGCATGGAATCCGATATCAAATATCAGGCGAATGCCTTCCTCAGCATGGACCTCTCGGCGAGCTACAACGACTCGCGTATCCAGACCAATACATTCGAAAACGCTTCCTTCCAGGTGAATCCGGGAGAGCGGCTGCCCTACGTCCCGTATTTCAATTGGAGCTACAACGTCCGCTACGAGGCGCCTCTCAAGGATGCGCTGCACGGCTACGTGCAATACGACGTTTCGCACAAGGGCGACATGTGGAACACCCTGCAATCGAATGGCAGCAACGGCCTGCCGCACGTCCTGCAGCCAGGCTATTCGGTGATGAACCTGCGCTTCGGCGTCAATCAAACCGTGGAGCGTTGGACGACCGAACTCTACATCACCAATCTTCTGAACAAGAATGCGGTGATCTATACCAACGAGGGCAATTTCGATCTGCGCGAAACGGTGAACGAGCCGCGCGTGTTCGGCGTGCGCCTGAGCATGCGCTTCGGTGGCAAGGGGGGCGAGGAGTAAGCCGGCAGGTTATCCGGCGTTCGCGTTCTGTGCGGCATCGGCGGCTTCGAGCGGCTGCACCCGGACATCGACGTGCAGCTTGTGCCGGCCGCCGCCGACGATCATGCCGCGAAGCGGGGACACATCGCCGAAATCCCGGCCCCACGCGAGCGTGACGTGGTCCTCGCCGACCAGGCAGTCGTTGGTCGGGTCGAAATCCACCCAACCGAGTGGTGGGCAATACACCGACACCCAGGCGTGCGACACGTCGCCGCCGACGAGCGCCGCGCCGCCTTCGGTGCGGATGGTTCTGATGTATCCGCTCACGTAGCGTGCCGCGAGCCCGGAGGAACGCAGGCAGCCGATCATCAGATGCGCAAAGTCCTGACAAACGCCGCGCCGGCTCGCCAGGACCTCGACGATCGAGGTGCGATTGGTGGTCGACCCCGGAACGTAGTCGAACTCGCGATGGATCTTGCGCATCAGCGCTGCGGAGGCGGCGGCGATCGGGCGGTGTACCGCGAAACAGTCCCCGGCATAGTCCTCGAACGCCTGTTTGAGCCGCACGTGGCCCGACTGCATGCGAAAGCGGCATGCGTCGAGATCGCTCGCCGCCACCGCCGCTGCGCGGTAGCGCAGGCGCTCCCGCACCGCCTCCCATGACTCACACTCCTCGAGCGTACGCGTCGGACGGGGCAGCACCTCGACTCGCATGTCCGCGGTTACGGACAACCGATCATGCGGGCGGTCGTATTCCAGGCGCGCAATCCCGTTGCCGAACGCATCGAGGTCCTCCCAAACCGAACTCGGCGGCGGATCCATTGCGAGCGACTGCTGGACGCAGCGCTGGAACTCGAAGTCGCGGGGTTTCAGATGCATCAGATGATGCGAGTG
This sequence comes from uncultured Gammaproteobacteria bacterium, assembly GCA_963843295.1. Taxonomy (GTDB): domain Bacteria; phylum Pseudomonadota; class Gammaproteobacteria; order Steroidobacterales; family Steroidobacteraceae; genus Bog-1198. The sequence continues at coordinate 403,705 of CAWJJP010000014.1, forward strand.
CGCTACATCGCCGCCGTACTCGTACACCGTCACATGACGCACCGCGTAGCGCCTCATGCCGATACCGCACGCAGGTCGAACTCGACGTGGGAAAAATGTTGTGAGGTGAGCTGGTCGGAGAGCAGCCCCGCGGCGGTATTCAGAGCGGCCAATCCTTGCGCGAGATTGTGCCGCGCCGCGCGCGCCATGTCGAAATCACCGCTCAAGTTCGTGACCTGTAGCGCGAGGAGCTTCTCGATCGGCTCATCGAGGGTCTCCTGCGGCCGCGAACCAAGGGACTTCGCCACCTCGAGCAGCAATGCGTTGATAGCCTGCCACTGAAAGGCGAGCGCGCGGGGATTGCGTTCATCGTAGACCAAGAGGTCGATGGTTGATTCCCACACGGGCGCGGCGCGATAGCGTGTTCGATAGGTGATGGCGCTGTCGCCGATTTCGAGCAGCCACTCGAGCTCGCCACGCGATGGCGGGCCCGCAGCGTCCAATCGGCGTGCAATCACGTCCGATAGAAACTGCAATCTTTCCAGCCGGCGTCCGATCATCATGAGGCGCCAGCCGTCGTCCTGGGTCATGTCATCGAGCGCGAAACCGGCGAGCGCCACCAACGACAGCAGCAGGCGATCGAGCGTCTCGCGCGCGTCGCGCCGCGCCGCTTCGTCGCGGCGGAATTCGCGCTGCAAAACGGTCAGCGCGCGCCAATTCTCGGCGGAGAGATTGCTGCGCGCCTGTGCCGCGCACTCCCCCAGACGGCCGATATCTCCGCCGAGTGAAAATCGCTTTTCGGTGTCGAATACCGAGGAGGCGCCGAATTCCTTGCAGATCTCCATGGCGTGCGACCAGAAGGGCAGATTGTGCCGCAAGCCGAGCGTCGCACGCAGCAGCCGGGTTTTATCCTCACAGCGCTCGGCATAGCGGCCCATCCAGAACAGATTCTCGACGAGCGTGGAAGGCAGATCATGGTGTCGCGGCACCGCACGCGGATCGATCCTGGCGACGGCTGCTGCTGCCGATTCCTCGGCAGGTTGCTCGAGATCGCTCAACACCCACACATCCTTGCTGCCGCCGCCGCGCTGCATCGAGACGATTTCCGCATGCGCGGAGGAGGCGAAGCGCGCCAGCCCGCCGGGCATCACCCGGTAGCCCTGCGGCGTCGCGATGGCATACACGCGCATGCCGAGGGCACGTGCCGAAAACCCGTCGGAGTTCTTGGTGTACCAGACGGGGGCCTGCGAAAATGCCAGATGTTCCTGAGCGACGAAGGCGTGCGGTCGGGCGCGAATGCGCGCGATCAGCGCCGCGCGCTCTTCGGTGCTCAGGTCGCGACCGAACAATGCGCCCAGGTTTTGATTCGGAAACGCCGGTTTGATGACCAGGCGCGGCAGGTTCGCAATGACCGCTTCGAAGGCCGGCGCCTCACCGCACCACCAGCTCGCCACCGACGGCAGGCTCAAGCGCTCCCCGATGAGCTGTTCTGCGACGGCGGGCAGAAACCCCAGCCACGCTGCGGACTCCAGAACGCCGCTGCCGAGCGCGTTTGCGACGGCGACGTTGCCCTTGCGAATGGCGCCGAGCAATCCTGGCACACCGAGCGCCGAATCAGCGCGCAGCTCCACGGGATCGCAAAAATCATCGTCCAGCCTGCGCATGATGGCGTGCACGCGCTTCAGACCCGCGAGAGTCTTGAGAAAGACATGCTCTCCGCGCACCGTGAGATCGTGGCCTTCGACCAGGGGAAATCCAAGCTGGCGCGCAAGATACGCGTGTTCGAAATAGGTTTCATTGAACGAACCGGGCGTCAATACGACCGCGAGCGGCTCCGCCTCGGCGCCGCGCAACAGGTCATCGCGAAGGGTGGCAAAGAAGGTGCTCAGCGATCGGACGTCCATCGATTGAGTCAGTTCGGGAAATGCGCGCCGCACGATCTGGCGATTTTCGAGCGCGTAACCCGCTCCCGAGGGGGTTTGCGTGCGGTCGGCGAGAACCCACCAACGACCGTCGGCTGAACGGGCCAGATCGGCGGCATAGATCGACAGCCAGCGATCGCCGGGTGGGCGGATGCCGGTGCAGGGCCAGAGGAAATTCGGATGACCGAATGGCACCTCGGCAGGCAGTGCGCCCTTCGACAAAAGCTCCTGCTTGCCATACAGGTCGATCAACACCGCGTTCAACAGCCGCGCGCGCTGCGCGACTCCAGCCTCGATGTTCCGCCACTCGCCCGCGGTCAGGAGATACGGCAATGGATCGAGGATCCACGGACGGTCGCGGCCTTGTGCGTCGGCGTAGACGTTATAAGTGATACCGTTTTCGACGATCATGCGCCGCGTGAGTTCGGTCGCACGCCGCGCCGCCTGCGCATCGTCTTTGGCGACGCCGTCGATCAGTGTCTGCCAGTGGCTGCGAACACGGCCTTCGCCATCCAACAGCTCGTCGTAGCGCTTCGGATCGCTGCGGTAGCTGCTGAGTCTGGGATCGCCTGGGTTATCGATGATTGCGCAAGTCCAAGGTGAACGGAAACTCCTCGCTCGGCACGGCCGGTTCGACGCTCATTCGGCCCGGGGTGTGGCCAAGGCGAAAAAATCGCGCCAGCCGCCGGCTTTCGGCCTCGAATGCGTTCACGGGAAAAGTCTCGTGGCTGCGCCCCCCCGGATGGACGACATGGTAGCGACAGCCACCCTCCGATCGGCTCATCCAGGTGTCGACTATATCGAATGTCAACGGCGAGTGAATGCCGATTTTCGGGTGCAATGCGGATGAGGGCTGCCAGGCGCGGTAGCGAACTCCCGCCACGAACTCGCCCTCGCGGCCCGTCGGTCGCAATGGAACCGCCCGGCCGTTACACGTGATGACGTAACGGTCGGGAGCGAGCCCGTTCACCCTGACCTCGAGTCGCTCGAGCGATGAGTCCACGTAGCGTACCGCACCGCCCGCCGTTCCCTCCTCGCCCATTACGTGCCAGGGCTCGAGCGCCTGGCGCAGTTCAAGTTCGATTCCGCGAACGGCGACGTCGCCGAGTTTTGGGAATCGGAATTCGAAGTGGGGCGCGAACCAATCGCGGCTCATCTGGAAACCGGCGTGGCCCTGCTCCTCGATGACGTCGGCAAAGTCCTGGGCGATGAAATGCGGCAGGAGAAACCGGTCGTGCAGCTGAGTGCCCCATCGCGCGAGGCGCTGTGGCGCGTATGGCTCGCGCCAGAATCGGGCCACCAGCGAGCGCAGCAACACCTGCTGCACCAGACTCATGCGCGCATGCGGAGGCATCTCGAAAGCGCGCATTTCGAGGAGGCCGAGCCGCCCGCTGCTGCTGTCGGGCGAATACAGCTTGTCGATGCAAAACTCAGCCCGATGCGTATTGCCCGTGACGTCGATGAGAAGGTTTCTGAGCAGCCGATCGACAAGCCAGGGCGGCGAGCGCGCTCCGGCTTCGGGGAATTGTCGGAACGCGATTTCGAGCTCGTACAACGAATCGTTGCGCGCCTCATCGACCCGCGGCGCCTGGGAGGTGGGTCCGATGAACAGCCCCGAGAAGAGATACGACAGCGACGGATGATTGTGCCAGTACGAAATGAGGCTGCGCAGCAGATCCGGGCGGCGCAGAAAGGGGGAATCCCCGACCGTGGCGCCGCCGAGCACGATATGATTGCCGCCACCCGTTCCGACATGCCGGCCATCGAGCATGAATTTCTCGGGGCGCAGCTTGCATGCGTGCGCGGTATCATAAAGATGCGTCGTGCGTGCGACGAGCTCATCCCAGCTCGCGCTTGGTTCCACATTGACCTCGATGACGCCCGGATCCGGCGTGACCTTGAAATTGACCAGCCGCGGATCCGCGGGCGGCTCGTAGCCTTCGATGATGACCGGTTGACCAATCTCCTCCGCGGCTGCCTCCACCGCCGCGAGAATCTCGAGATAATCATCGAGGATGCGCGTCGGGGGCATGAAGATGTAGAGGACACCACCGCGCGCCTCGGCGCAGATGGATGTTCGAACGACAGTCGGCGGATCGTGCGGCGATTGAACGGCGGCTGCGGCAGCCCTGTTGGCACCCGCCGCCTGGTCTTTCGTCAGCCGCTGAAAATGTGCGTAGGGCGCGAGCGCCGCAAACTCCTGCGTCGGGTCGGGCGGATGCACGTGCGGATAATCGGCGGGCTCGACCCAGGGTTGTGAATCGAGCGGCAAGCGATAGCCGAGCGGCGAATCGCCCGGAATCAGATAGCATCGGTCGCGGCGCAAGTGCCACGTGCTGCTTTGCCACGGCGCATCCTCCGTCGGTCGGCCGAGCGGCAACACATGACCCACCGCGTCGCCCAGCGTTCGTTCGAAAAGGCGGGCCAGACGCTCGCGCTCGCGTGCATCGGTCAATTTCGCGTCTGAAGGATCGACATTGACCGGTAGTTTGCGCTCGCGCCACACGTAGTAAATTGCGTCCTCGTAGGCCGGAAATACGCGTGCCGGTGATACGCCCAGCCGCCGTGCAATCGATCGCAGGATGCGTGGTGAGTTTGCCGCAGCATCCGGATAGCCCCGTGCTTCGTCGGCAACGAGCGCTCGGTCGTTCCACAGCGGCTCTCCGTCCTTACGCCAAAAGCAATTCAGCGACCAGCGCGGCAGTGTTTCGCCGGGATACCATTTGCCCTGTCCGAAATGCACGAGGCCCCGCGGCGCATGATGCTCCTGGAGGTGTCGAAAGAGTTCCGCGGCGATGCGCCGTTTACTCTCGCCGAGGGCGGCGGTGTTCCACTCGGGCGCGAGCGCATCCTCGCTCGAGACGAAGGTCGGCTCCCCACCCATCGTGAGCCTCACATCGTCGGCTTTCATGCGTTCATCGACGCTGCGCCCGAACGCATCGATCGCTCTCCATTGGTCGTCCGAATATGGTTTGGTCACGCGCGGTGCCTCCCAGATGCGCGCGATCTTCATGCTGTATTCGAAGGTGGTCTCGCACGCCTCCACCGCACCGGTGAGCGGCGCGGCGGATTGCGGGTCCGGGGTGCATGCGAGCGGAAGGTGGCCCTCGCCGGTGAGGAGGCCCGACGTCGCGTCCAACCCGATCCAGCCGGCGCCGGGCAGGTACACCTCGCACCACGCGTGCAGATCGGTAAAATCGGCCGTCGGGCCCGCCGGTCCGGTCAGTGGTCTTACATCGGCGACCAGTTGAATCAGATAGCCCGAGACGAAGCGTGCGGCCAGTCCCAAATGCCGCAGCAGTTGCACGAGCAGCTGGGCCGAATCCCGACAGGAACCGGATCGCTTGAGCAGAGTCTCTTCGGGCTCTTGTACGCCGGGCTCCAGGCGAACCACGTACTTCACGTCGGCCGCGAGGCGCTGATTCAATTGCACGAGGAAATCGATGGTGGTGCGCGGCTCACACCTGATCCGCGCCAGATATCTTTCGACGAGCGGAGTGACGGGTGCCTTGACGAGAAACGGCGCCAGCTCGCGCTGCTCGGTCGCTTCATACTGGAAGGGGAATTGCTGTGCGTACGGTTCGAGAAAAAAGTCGAAAGGGTTCAAAACGGCCATCTCAGCGACCAGATCGACTTCGATGCGCAGCTCACCCGCAGGCTTGGGGAAGGCGACTCGCGCCAGATAATTCGACTGCGGGTCCTGCTGCCAGTTGATGAAGTGGTCGGATGGATCGACTCTGAGCGAGTAGGAGAGAATGCGGGTGCGGCAATGGGGCGCGGGACGCAGCCGGATGATTTGCGGCCCGAGCGTTACGCGCCGTTCATAGCGGTAATGCATGACATGGTTGAGCGCGACGTGGATCGACACCTGGGAATCTCCGGCGAGGATGATCCAGTGTATATCACGCCGAGACACCCGCACGGTGCTCGTTGATCGTGTCGTGAATGAAGCGAAGTTTGCCGATCACGGGTGCGGACAATACGAACGGATAGCTGTCGGGCAATCCCAAGCCTCGACTGAGATTGTTCAATACGTAGGTGAGCGAGAGCCATGAATCGACCATGGCGCCGAAGTCCTGATGGCGTGGATTGAGCGGGTCCGGCGGCGGCTGCATGCTGGGCTCGCCGGCGCGCTGCGGCCGCAGCGCGAGGCCGGCGGCTCCGGCAGTCTCGAGCGCATCGACCATATGCAGATAGTGGGCCCAGGATTCCGCCCAATCTTCCCAGGGATGCATGCTCGCGTACGCGCTGATGAAGTTACGCTCCCAGCGCCCGGGCGGCCCGTCGCGGTAGTGCCGCTGCAGCGCCTCCTGATAGTCGGCGCGCTCGTCCCCGAAGACCGCCCGGAAGGCGTCCGTCTTGGGGCCGTTCAAGATCAGTCGATCCCAGAAGTAATGTCCGATTTCGTGACGGAAGTGCCCCAGCAGCGTGCGATAGGGCTCATTCTGCAGCGTGCGCTCCCGTTCGCGGTGCACGTCGTCCGCTTCGGCGATGTTGAGCGTGATCAATCCATTATCGTGGCCGGTGAGAACGCGATTGGCGTCGCCGTCGGTGGAGTCCTCCAAGAACTCGAACGCGAGACCGCAATCCCCAGCCTCCTGCTTCGGTATCACCGGCAGCCGGAGGCCGAGCAGGGTGTAGAGCATCCGGCGCTTGGCGAGCTCCAATCGGTACCAGGCGGTGGTGTTGCGCGCATTGGAGAGATCCGGAATGGTGCGATTGAGCCGGCAGGAGATGCACAACGGGTTTGGGTCATCCGCCCGGACAGCCCAGTTGCAGGCGCTGACTTGATCATAGTTCGCGCAGCGCCGATAGCCGGAGTCCTGGGCGGGATCCGGGGCAGGATCCGGGGCCGGATCCTGAGTGTCGCGTATTTTGGAGCGCCACAGCCCATCGGGGCTCTCGATGAGTGCAGCCATGATTCCCTGGTCGGGCAGAAAGGCGAGCTGATGCTCGCAGCTCAGGCAGCGGAGGTTCTCGAAGAAGATCAAGTTGTCGCAATGCGTGCAATGAAATGTTTTCATCTGGGCAACATCGAGGGTTCCGAGGAAAGGCTTTAAGAGTAAATTGTCGTCGAAAAGCGCTCGCGTCGCCGCGCCATCGCGTGTCGGTGAATGGCGCATACTCGAAGTATGGCGCGCGCCGGAAACGCAGCCCCCGCGGCCCGCCGCGGATCCGGGCAGCCGCCTACGCGTGTTTCCTGGGAACTCCTACGCGACAACGGCCGCAACGGTGTCATAAAAGGCTCATCGCAATGCATCATATACGCGGGATTTAGGGGTGCCATGAGAATCCGCTTTGGCTACGAGTTGAGGTACACGTGCTCGCAGCCGGTCCCCATGATCCTGATGCTGCACTCCCATCCGAGCCGCATGGCGGATTTGATCCGTCCCGACCGAATGACGACGGAGCCCGCGGTCCCGCTCGATCTGTATGTGGATGGGTTCGGAAATACCTGCACACGCATCGTCGCACCGGCCGGCGGGATTCGGCTGACGGCGGATGGCCTCATCAAGGATAGCGGGCTTCCGGATCCGATTTTTCCGCACGCCCAGGAACACCCGATCGAAGCGCTGCCGCAGGAGACCCTGGTCTTTTTGCTCGGCAGCCGCTACTGCGAGACCGAGCGACTCATGTCCGATGCGTGGCGCCTGTTCGGGCACTTGGCACCCGGTTGGGCGCGGGTGCAGGCGGTTTGCGATTTCGCGCATCAACACATCGCTTTCGGCTACCACTTTGCCAGGCCGACGAAAACGGCCGCGGAGGCGTACACCGAGCGCCAAGGCGTATGCCGCGATTACGCACACCTCGCGATCACGCTGCTTCGCTGTCTCAACATTCCGGCGCGCTATTGCACCGGCTATCTCGGCGACATCGGCGTGCCGGCGACCGACATTCCGATGGATTTTGCGGGCTGGTTGGAAGCCTACGTCGGAGGCGCCTGGCATACCTTCGATCCGCGCAACAACGAGCGCCGCATCGGTAGAATCTTGATTGCGCGGGGACGCGATGCCGCTGACGTCGCCATCAGCACCGCATTCGGACCGAACATCCTGCAGCTATTTCGCGTCTGGACCGACGAAGTGCGGGACGTCGAACAAGCCATCCGGGCTTAGTCTGTCGCCACGGGCGGCGGGCTCGTGAAATGGTAACCTTGGGCGACATGTTGCATGCGACCATGATCTCTTGAATCAAGCGCGCGATCCCAGCATCGATCGCCTTGCCGGCCGGCTCATCGACGGCGTCGCCGCGGCCGAGAACCTGGTAGGCGACATCCGTGCGGTGGTCGCGCGCCAAGTGCGAATCGAGGGAAAGCTCGACCGTGCTCTCCTCGATCGCGAGCAGCACGCAGCGCACGGCCTGACCTGGTACGCGACCTACGCCGAAGCGTTGCGCAGCGTCGAAGAATGGGCGAGCGGGCTCGTCCGCACCGGGGCATTCGGCGAGGTCGAGGAGTGCATCGCCGACATTCTGCTCGACGAGTACCTCGCGCAGATGGCCGGCGGCATCGCCATGAGCCAGGGCGAATTCATCAGACCCTCGGATTTCGATCTTCCCGGCGGCGCGTTGCGCGCGATTTACACTCTCGCAGGCGCGCGGGACGGTGCGGCCCGGCAGAGGAGCAGGAACCGCCTCGCGGCGTTGCTGGCGGAACCCCGGGGCCGGCCGACCGCGGAGGCCACGGGACTCGCCGCCGAATTCGACCTGATGCGCGATCAGTTTCGTACTTTCGTCGATGCGCAAATAGCCCCACGGGCGCAGCGCTGGCATTTGGACGACGCGCTGATTCCGCTCGATCTGATCGAACAACTCTCGCAGTTCGGGGTCTTCGGTCTGACGATTCCCGAGGAATACGGCGGCACGGGGTTGGGCAAGGTCGCGATGTGCCTGGTCTCCGAAGAGCTCAGCCGCGGCTATCTCGGCGTCGGCTCGCTCGGCACCCGATCCGAAATCGCCGCGGAGTTGATTCTTTGCGCAGGCACTCCGGACCAAAAGACCAAATGGTTGCCCGCGATCGCATCGGGCACGCTGATTCCGACGGCGGTATTCACCGAACCCGGCGCCGGATCGGATCTCGGTGCGTTGAGCACCAGTGCCGTGCTCGACGGCGATCGATTCCTCGTCACGGGAAACAAGACCTGGATCACCCATGCGGCGCGGGCGGATCTCATGATGCTGCTCGTTCGTACCGAGGCGGGGAGCGGCGATCACCGGGGCCTGTCGATATTGGCGGCGGAGAAGCCGCGCGGAAGCGACGCGCAACCTTTCCCGGCGGCGGGCATGAGCGGCGGCGACATCCCCGTGCTCGGATACCGCGGCATGAAAGAGTACGAAATCCGTTTCGACGGCTTTGAAGTGCCCGCGGACAATCTGCTGGGACATCGTCCGGGCAGGGGATTTTCGCAGCTGATGGCGACATTTGAAACGGCCCGCATTCAGACCGCGGCGCGGGCGATCGGAGTCGCCCAGGCCGCCATGGAATGCGCTTTGCGCCATGCCATCGAGCGAAAGCAATTCGGCCGTTCCATCCTGGGCTTTCCGCGCATCGGCAACAAGCTCGCGCTGATGGCAGCCGAGATCGCCGCCGCGCGTCAGTTGACGTACCGTGCGGCACGGCGCAAAGATTCCGGCGCACGCAGCGATCTCGAGGCGGGTATGGCGAAGCTGCTCGCGGCGCGGGTCGCCTGGAGCGCGGCGGACAACGCCGTGCAAATTCACGGCGGCAATGGCTTTGCCCTGGAATGTGCGGCCAGCCGCCTCCTGTGCGATGCGCGCATCTTGAGTATTTTTGAAGGCGCTGCCGAGATCCAAGCGCAGGTCATCGCGCGACGGCTTCTTGCCGATGCCACTTGAGCGGCGATTGATGAGTTAAATGAGGTGAAAACAATGTCTCTCGAGCAAAAAGTGATACTCGTTACCGGCGCTGCGCGCGGCATCGGCCGCGAATACTGCCAGCGCCTGGCCGCGCTCGGCGCCGCGGTCATGGCGGTGGACATCAACGCGTGCGACGAGACCATCGAGTTCATCAAGCGTGCGGGCGGACGGGCGATGGCGGCGAAGGTCGACGTGACGGATCCCGCCTCGGTGACGAGCGCGGTCGCTGCGGCTGAAAGCGCCTTCGGACGTCTCGACGGCCTGGTCAACAACGCCGCACGGTACGGGTCGCTGCGAGGCGGGCGCTTCGATTCAATTTCCGAGAGCGAGTGGGACTCGGCCATGGCGGTGAACGTCCGCGGCATTTGGAATTGCTGCAAAGCCGCCGTTCCCGCACTGCGCCGCGCGGGCGGCGGTAGCATCGTCAACATCGCCTCCTTGGCCGCGACTTATGGTCTTCCCTACGCCTTGCATTACACGACGTCCAAAGCGGCCGTCATCGGGCTCACACGCGGGCTCGCGCGCGAGCTCGGCCGCGAAGGCATACGCGTCAATGCCGTCTCCCCGAGTGCGGTGCTGACCGAAGGCACGCGCGAGTTCTTCGGCGAGAAAGCCGACAAGGTGCTCGCCACCGTGGCGGCGGGTCAGGCAATCCCGCGCAATCTCGAAGCCGCCGATGTCGCGGGCACGGTCATCTGGCTGCTGTCGGACGAGAGTCGATTCACGACGGGACAGAACATCGCGGTCGATGGCGGCACGGTGATGCATTGAGCACTCTCGGCGATGGTTGAACGGCCTTGAATCACGCCCTCTTGGATGGGCTGCGCATCGTCGAGGCGTCCGCGTTCGTGGCGGCGCCAATCGGCGGCATGACACTCGCGCAGCTGGGAGCCGAGGTGATCCGCATCGACCCCATCGGCGGGGGAGTGGACATTCACCGCGCTCCGCTCGCCCCGGATGGGACGAGCCTTTACTGGGCCGGCCTCAACAAGGGCAAGCGCTCGGTGGCGCTCGATCTCAAGTGCGCGGAGGGCCGGGAGCTTGCCACGGCACTCGCGACCAAATCCGGCGCGGGAGCGGGCATCTTGCTCACCAACCTGCCGGCGGTCGGGTGGCTCGACTACGACGCGCTCCGGGCGCGGCGCGATGACCTCATCATGCTCGTGTTGAGCGGCCATGCCGATGGCACCACCGCAGTTGACTACACCGTCAACGCGGCCGTCGGCCTGCCACAGCTCACCGGCGGCGAGAATGAGCGTGGCGTCGTGAATCACGTGCTGCCGGCTTGGGATCTCATTGCGGGAATGCAGCTGGCCGTCGGATTGCTGGCGGCCGAGCGCTACCGCAGCCGGCACGGCGCGGGACAGCGTGTCGATATCGCGCTTTCGGACGTTGCCTACGCGGCGATGAGCGCACTAGGCTTCGTTGCGGAGGCGCAGCTCGGCGCAGAGCGGCTGCGCATCGGCAACGACATTTACGGCGCGTACGGCCGCGATTTCGTCACGGCGGACGGGCGTCGTCTGATGGCGGTCGGAATCACGCTGCGTCAATGGCAAGCGCTCGTCGCCGCAACCGCCACGCAGGCGCCCCTGGACGCTCTCGCGCGGCGACGGGGATTGGATTTCAGCCGCGAGGAGGCCCGATATGCGGCGCGCAAGGAGATCACCGACATCCTCGGCGCCTGGTTTGCCGCCCACAGTGCGCACGAGGCGCGCAGCGCCCTCGACGGAGCCGGCGTGTGCTGGAGCTTTTACCAGAGCGTGAGCGAGATGGTGCGCGAGGACCCCGGATGTTCGCTCGCCAATCCGCTGTTCAGTGAGGTCGCACAGTTCGGGGCCGGGACTCTGCGCAGCGCCGCCTCGCCCTTGCGCCATTCGATACCGGCGCGCAAGCCGGCGGGTCCGGCGCCGCGCTTGGGCGAGGATACCGCCGCACTCCTGTCGCGAGATCTCGGTTTGAGCGAACGCGAACTCGCGCGAGCTGCGCGCGCGCGGGACGATACCACCCATGACGGAAGCCCCCGAAAGATGAGCGGCGCCTCGAAATTCTGCATCCAATCCCTCACACTCGCAGCGATGCTCACGATTGGACCGGCAGCTTTGCCTTCTCCCGCCGCCACCGGCACGGCGGCCTCCGCGGCCCCGCGCACGCCGTCCTATCCCGTGGCGCATCGCGGCGATCACGTCGATGAGTATCACGGCATCAAGGTTGCCGATCCCTACCGCTGGATGGAGGACATCGACTCGCCGGCGACGCGTGTTTGGGTCGAAGCGCAGGCGAAGCTCACGAGCGACTATCTCGCCTCGATTCCCGGGCGCGACGAGATCGCGCAGCGTCTGCGGGAGATCTGGAATTACGAGCGTTGGGGCGCGCCGGAGAAGCACGGGGGAGAATGGTTCTATCTGCACAATGACGGCCTTCAAAATCAGTCGGCGCTGTTCGCCACCGCCGATCCGGATCGGGAGGCTAAAGTCCTGCTCGACCCGAACGCACTATCGAAAGACGGAACGATTGCGTTCAAGGGAGCGGGATATAGCGATGACGGCCATTTGATGGCCTATGGGCTCTCGGAAGCGGGATCGGACTGGGAAATCTGGCGCGTGCGCGACGTCGCAAGCGGCAGGGACTTGCCGGATGAGATCCGCCGGGCCAAGTTCACCACCGCGTCCTGGCGCAAGGACGCTAGCGGCTTTTTTTACTCGGGCTATTCGGCGGCGCCGGAAGGCGAATCGCTCAAGGCGCCGAGCCGTTACCACACGCTGTTCTTTCACAAGCTCGGCACGCCGCAGTCGCAAGATCCACAAATCTACGCGCGCACCGACGATTCGGACTGGTACGTTGCCGGGCAAGTCACGGACGACGGTCATTACCTCATCGTTACGGCCAACCACGGAACCGATGTCAGGAACACGCTGCTGGTCGCCGACCTCGACGCCGGGAATGCCGCCACCCTGAAAGCGGTCATTGCGGAGCCGAGCGCCAGCTACACCTTCATCGGCAATATTGGGGCGACGCTGTACGTGCAAACCGACGACGATGCGCCACGCTACCGCATCGTGGCGATCGATCTGGCGGATCCCGACCGCGCGCGCTGGCACACGGTGGTGCCGCAGTCCCAGGATACGCTTGATGGTGCGACGCTGGTTGGCGAGCAGCTGATCGCGCAGTATCTGCACGATGCGCACAGCGCCGTACGGCGCTTCACGCCCGGCGGCAAACTCATCGGCGACGTGCAGTTGCCGGGGTTGGGTACGACCTCGGGCTTCGCCGGGCGCCTCGGAGACGCGGTCACCTTTTATACGTACACGGATTATACGGCGCCGGAATCGATCTATCGTCTCGACCTCAAGAGCGGCCGCAGCGTGCTCTGGCGAACACCACACCTCGCGGCCTTCAAGCCGGCCGAGTATGAGACGCAGCAGGTCTTCTATTCGAGCAAGGATGGAACGCGCATACCGATGTACGTCACCGCACGCAAGGGAATACCTCTCGACGGCAACAATCCGACCATCCTCTATGGGTACGGGGGCTTCAATCATTCCCTGCAGCCGGCATTCTCCGCCGGCGTGGCCGCCTGGCTCGAGCTCGGCGGCGTGTATGCGGTCGCCAATCTGCGGGGCGGCGGAGAGTACGGACGCGCCTGGCACGAGGCGGGAATGAAGACGCACAAGCAAAACGTATTCGATGACTTCATCGCGGCCGCCAACTATCTGACGACTCACCACTGGACCCGCCGCGAGCGGCTCGCAATCCTGGGAGGATCAAACGGGGGCTTGCTCGTTGCCGCGGCCGAAGAACAGCGGCCAGAGCTGTTTGCGGTTGCAGTGGCACAAGTCGGTGTCATGGACATGCTGCGATTTCGCGAGTTCACCGTCGGTCGAGGCTGGGAGGCCGACTATGGCTCGGTGGACGACGAACAGGACTTCAAGGCGCTGCTCGCGTATTCGCCGTATCACAATGCGCGGCCCAACATCGACTACCCCGCAACCCTCATTCTCACCGGCGATCACGATGACCGCGTATTCCCCGCGCACAGCTTCAAGTTTGCTGCCGCAATGCAAAATGCCAACCCACTTGGAAAGCCGATCCTGATCCGCATCGACCTGAGGGCGGGTCACGGCGCCGGCAAGCCAGTCTCGAAGCGTGTCGAGGAAACGGCGGACATTTACGCGTTCATACGCAGCAGCATGGGGCTCGCTGTCCCACGACAGTCCGACCGTTAACCGAGACTCATGGCTTCGCGGGCGTATCGGCCGCGACCAGGGGCGAGCCGTCGTTCTGCTTGAGTTCGTCTTTGCAGGCCCTTGCCGCCTGATTGTAGGAGATGGTACGGCTCGCCGACATGCGCTTCTTCATGCAGCCGACGATCTGAGTCAGCATTTGCCGCCTGGTAAGCGCCGGCTGGCCGGTGTCCACGGCAGACGCCTGCATCGTCACCAAGAGCAGCCCCGTCATCGCAACCACCGTTACCAGGCGGGTGGGGCTCATGGGTCCGAGACCAGTGTGGGTGAACGGCTCATGATTTCAGGAGTATGGGCCGCTGGGCGGTCCTGGCAAGACCTGGAACCCGCTAAGCGATGTCGGCATTGCACCGACAGCACTGGTGCGACGGTGTCAGCGTTGCAAGTCTCTTTCGAGAATGTCGGAAATCAGCGACGCGAGCTTTGCCTCTTCTTCGCGAAGCGCGCGGCTCTCGATATCCAAAATGTAGCGCCGCTCGGCCCCGGGACCGTCCGGATCCAGCGCATCATGCTCTTGCTCCAGGCGTGCCGCTTCCCGCTCGAGCATACGCTGCCTGGCGTAGAGTTCGTCGAGATTGTTTTTTGCTGCCAGCGGCATGATGGGACTCTATGCCGGATGCCCGGATTTGTCGCCGCCCGTCGGGCGCGGATAGACTGGGCGGATGCGGCAGGCCACGGCTCTCCTCTCGATTCGCACGGAGCGGCAGGGATTGCTAGAAATCACCGGCCGAATCTGCGAGTGGACGGGCTTGCAAATGGTCAAGCAGGGTCTGCTGACCATTTTTTGCCGGCACACGTCCGCATCCTTGCTCATCCAGGAGAACGCCGCGTCGGCCGTGCGCAGCGATCTCGAAGCCTACTTCGCGCGGCTGGCGCCGGAAGATGCGTCTGCCTACCTCCATGACGACGAGGGGCCGGACGATATGCCGGCGCATATCCGCACTGCGCTCACGCAAGTCACGCTCACAATCCCCCTCATCGACGGCCGGCTGACGCTCGGCACCTGGCAGGGCATTTACTTGTTTGAGCATCGGCGGCGCCCGCACACCCGTACGCTGGCGCTGCACTTGCTGGGGGAGTGAGGCGGCGCTGACGCCGGGCGGCCCGGCTGTCGTACAATCCGTCCGAGAGCCTCTCTAGCGGAGTACGACCATGCGCATGGATGACCAGGAAGAGAGCCAAAATGTCGAAGACGTCCGCGGCTCGAGCGGCGGATTCAGGCCGATTCACGGCGTCGGAATCGGGACCATCGTGCTCGCCCTCGTTGGCGGCTGGATCTTCGGCATCAACCCGCTGCAGATTCTGGGGTTGCTCAGTGGCGGCGGCTCCTCGTCGGTGCAAACCGCCCCCAATCAGCCGGCGCAGGCCCCGCCCGCCGACGATGCGCAGGCGAAGTTCGTCTCGCAAGTGTTGCGCAGCACCGAAACGGTTTGGGGCAACGTGTTCGAAGAGCGCGGCCAACGCTACGAGGATCCCCGGTTGCGCCTCTTTCGCGACAGCTATCCGACGGCGTGCGGTCAGGGGGAAGCGGCGGCAGGACCGTTCTATTGTCCCAACGATCGCATCATTTACCTGGACCTCGGCTTTTTCGACGTGATGACCCGACAACTCGGTGCTCCGGGTCAATTTGCGCACGCCTACGTCGTCGGGCACGAGGTGGGGCACCACGTGCAGAACCTGCTCGGCATCCTCGGGAAAGTGAACGCGCAGCGAGATCGGGCCGGCGAGGCGGAGGCGAACGCGCTCAGTGTGCGCATCGAGCTGCAGGCCGACTGCTTCGCCGGTGTCTGGGCGACACGTTCTCAGAAGGAGCAGGGATGGCGCCTCGAGCCCGGCGACATCGAATCCGCGCTGAATGCGGCTTCGCAGATCGGCGATGACACGCTGCAGCGGCACGCGCGCGGCACGATCGTGCCGGAATCCTTCACGCATGGAACGAGCGCGCAGCGCGTTGCATGGTTCAAGCGCGGCGTCGATTCCGGCCAAATCGACGCCTGTGACACGTTCTCTGCGGCACGGCTCTAGCGCGGCGGGCCGGCGCGCCGGCTTGCGGCTCGCGGCGCTGCTCCTTGTGGCGCCCGCGTCCGGCGCCGATCTTTTCTACATGGACCACGACGCGTTGTCCAAAGAGTACGTGGGTCCGGTGGGTCCGCTGGTACTTTCGGGCGACATCGAGCCGGGCGACTACGAGCAGCTGCTTGCGAGAATCACCGCGGACGCGAATCGGTTCATCGCCCAGAACAAGCTCATCGTCGGGTCGGATGGCGGGGACGTACCCGAGACGCTGCGAATCGCCAATCTGGTCAAGTCGCTCGATACGGAGGTGCTGGTCGGACCGCTGACGGGCCGCTGCATCGGCACGTGCTTTCTGATTTATGCCGCCGCCGCCCAGCGCGGTACCGACGGCCCGCATTTGCTCGGCATTCACCGTCCGAACCCCGAACCGGGCAACGAGGCGCAGGTGCGGGGCTTTCTCGCGGAAAATGAGATCCCGGATTTTCTGGTCGACGAGCTCTTTGCACATACGGAAAACGACGTGTACTGGCTCTCGGAGTCCGACGAGAAGACTCTCGGCGCGATGTCGCCGACATTCGAGCGGCTCATGGCGACGAAATGCGGATGGAATGCCGGTCTCGAACGCGCGGTTTACAAGGGCGAGAGGCCGATGGACGATCTGAAGAGCGTGTGGGCGTGCCGCTCGCGGCTGACCGAGCTCGCTGCCCGCCAAGGCCTCGCCGCGGTCTTGAAGGAGAAATCGACCGCCGTTGCGCAAGGGAAGGAAGCGATCATTCCCGGCTGCCGAAAGAAAGGTGCGCCTGCCACGAACGGCGCGAAATGCTCCGCGGGCACCGCTCCTTGAAGAACGCGCGATCCGGCGACCGCAAATATCATAAGCTTCGCGCATGTACTGTAGTGCGTTCCACCGGAGTGCCCCGTGATTTATCAGCTTGGCGAGAAGAGAGTTCAAACGGCCGGCGAAGACTACTACGTCGCGCCGAGCGCAAGCGTGATCGGCAACGTGCGGCTCGGAATCGGCGCGAGTGTCTGGTTCAACTGTGTTCTTCGCGGCGACAACGACTGGATCCGCATCGGCGACGGCTGCAATATCCAGGACGGCACCATCATCCACACGGACGAGGGCGAACCGGTGTCGCTCGGCTCGAACGTGTCGGTCGGACACCGAGCGCTGCTGCACGGCTGTACGGTGGAGGATTCCACGCTCATTGCGAACGGGGCGATGATTCTCGATCGGGTGCGAATCGGTCGGCATTGTCTGATCGCCGCGGGCGCGGTGGTGACGCCGGGAAAAGTCATTCCCGATCGATCGGTCGTGATGGGGATGCCCGGAAAGATCGTGCGCGAGGTCAGTGAGCGTGACCTTGCTCTGATCGAGGACATCGCGAAGCATTACTCGGCGCGCGGTCAGTACTACCGGCGCGAACTGGCGCTCGATCCGCGAAACGTGGAGTCCGTGCCCCGGGCGTAGGCGAGAAAGCGACGAATCATCGCGTAGTGAAGGGCGAGATATCCCGGGGCGCTGATTTCGATTCGCTCGCGAATGAGCGCATTCACCTGCGCGAGTGCATGAAACGGCACCGCGGGAAATGCGTGGTGTTCGACGTGGAAGGACATCTGCCAGGTGAGCAGTCGAACGGCGCGGTTCGTATAGGTGGTGCGCGTATTGGCATACATGTCGTCCGTCAACGCGCAGCCCGAGTGTTCGGAGAGGAGAAACAGCCTCAAGAACGGCTGTCCCGCCATCACCGGCAGGATCCAGTACACGAGTGCATCGTCCCGGCGCAGCGCCAGCGAGGTGAGTAAAACCGCCGCGTAACAGCCCCAGAGGAAGCGCGCTTCGCGAACGATCAGTGCTGCTTTCGCGGGTGGTATGAAGGGCTCGGTGACGCGGCCGGTGAGTGCGTGGCGCAGGGTGACCGTCAGGCGCTTATACCAATTTGGTAGTCCCGAAGCCCGCCACAGATAGCCCATCAACGTTGCGGGCGGGAGCTGCGCGAGTTCGGGATCGCGTGCCGGATCCTGGGTGAAGCGGTGATGCGCGAAGTGGAACAGCCGAAAATACTCCGCGGGCAGCATCAGAATCGCGCCGCAAATCCACGCGACGGCATCGTTGATGCGGCGGCTCGCGAAGGCGGTGCGATGCACGCTCTCGTGCAGCGCGCAAAAGACGAAATTCAATACCAGGCCGTGGACGATCAGGGCGGCCGGCAGCCAGCCTCGGCCACGGCTCGCCCAGACGAGAGTGCCGGTCGCGCAAATCAGCGCCGCATGCAAGGCGAGCTGCGCGAGCCCGCGCGCATCCGAGCGCCTCGCCAGCCTTCGCAGCGCCTCGCGGTCCATCCCCTGAATCGCATTTGTTTCGAGCTCCATCAGGGGGAGACCTCCACGGTATCCTTCGACATCGGTGCCCGCGTGCGGGCGGCGCGCCGGCCTTGGTAGGCGATGGCGAGAAGGGCCGGAACAGCCGCCAATGCCACGTACCACGCTGGAGCGAGCACCGAGCCCGTCCCGACGGCGGTGAACCAGGTCAAGATTGCCGGTGCAAAGCCGCCGAAGATCACGATGGCTGCATTATAGACCAGCGATACGCCCGTCGAGCGAACCCGGATCGGAAACAGGTTGGACAGCACCGTCGGTGCGATGCTCGTGAAGCTCGCGACCATGACGGCGCACGCCGAGAGCACCAGGACCAGCGCGGGAGTCGAGCGCGCGTGATCGAGCCACACGAACAGCGGCACCACGGCAACCAGCAATGCCGCGCCGCCGAGCGCCTGCATGCGAAAATGGCCGATGCGATCGGCCATGGCACCGAATAGGAAACAACCGGCGACAAAAATGACATTCTCGATCAACGAGCTGCCGAAGGCTTGCGCGGCCGTGTAGCCGAAGGCCCTTTGCACGAACACCGGCATGAAGATGAGGAGCACATACACCGCCACCGCCCACAGGATCGAAATGCCGAAGCCGACGCACAGGGCCGCTGAGTGTTCGCGAAACACGTCAACGAGCGGCAGCCGCGGCTCACGTCGGGCGGACGCTTCGCCTCGGGCGGGCGCCGAGTGAGACCGCTCGAATTCGACGCGAAATTCCGGGGTCTCCTCCAGCGTTCGCCGCAGCCAGATGCCGATCGGAACGATTGCCAGGCCGAGGATGAAGGGGATGCGCCACCCCCAACGGATGACTTGACTCATCGGCAGGAGCGAGGTGACGGCAAAGGCGACCAGAGCGCCCAAGATGTTCGACATGCCCATGCTCCCCTGCAGCCACGCCGCAAACAGTCCTTTTCGGCCGGGCGGAGCATGCTCCACCAAGAACGCGGCCGCGCTGCCGATCTCCCCGCCGGCCGAAAACCCCTGCAGGAGCCGCCCGGCGAGCAGCAACAAGGGTGCCCCGACCCCGATGACCGCGTAGGTGGGTGTCGCGGCGATGATCAGGGTGCCGCCCGCCATGATGAGGATGGTCGCGGTGAGAGCGGCCTTGCGGCCGGCGCGATCTGCGTACACTCCGATCGCGATCGCGCCGAGCGGACGAATGATGAAGCCCAGACCGAACACCAGGAACGCCTTGACCAGGTCGACGCCCGGACTGCCGCTCGGGAAGAAATTCGCGCCGATGTAGATCGCGAATGCCGCGTACACGGAAAAATCGTACCACTCGAGCAGATTGCCGACCGACGCAGCGAGGATCGCTCGCGTGCCGCCTCGCGCGCGCTGATCCGCCTTGCTTGCTGCTGCCGCCATGACGGCCTCCGAAGGTGTCCGCCGCTGTTCGCGCTCGATTCTATAACGCCGTACGCTGGAAAGCGCTTTCACTGCGGAGCGCCGCAGAGGGGTCGCGTAAGCCGTGTCAAGCCCGCATACTGCCGAGCCAATCGGGGGTCACTGGCGGACAAGTCACAATGTTAGATCGACGGGAATTCCTCACCGGCAGCGTCGGTACGCTCGCTGCATTCTTGTTCACTTCGAGGTCGCGCGCGGTGACCAGCCATGAGCCGCAGGGCGCTGCGCCCGCGCCGGTCCCTCCCGTGGCTCGGATCGACGTCGTGCGCGATGTCTACTTCGGCGAGACGCTGAGCGACCCGTATCGATGGATGGAGAACGACAAGGACCCCGAATGGCTGCCTTTCCTCAGGGGCCAGAATCGCCACGCCCGCAGACTGCTCGAGGGTCTTCCCCAGCGCAAGGCGCTGCTTGCGAGGATCGAACAGCTATCGCGCGAGACCGTGCTGACGAGCGGTGTGCAGCGCGCCGGCGGCCTCACGTTCATCGAGCAAAGGCCCCCGGGTGCGGACAACTATCGGCTGTCCGTTCGTGAAGCCGGTCGCGAGCGGATTCTCGTGGATCCGACGACGCTCGGCGGTAGCGCGGGACACGTCTCGCTCGACTGGTGGCGCGCGTCGCCTGATGGCCGTCATCTCGTCTATGGTCTGTCGAGAAATGGTAGTGAGGATTCGGTTTTGCACGTGCTGCGGGTTGCCGACGGCCGCGATCTGCCCGAGCGAATCGCCAATACCCAGGATGCCAATCCGCAATGGCTCGATGACGGAACGGGCTTCTTCTACAACCAGCTCACCGGAGCGGTCGATACGCCGGATCGCTTCTTGGACAGCCAGGCGCGCTTTCATCGGCTGGGGCAAAATCCGTCCGCCGATCCCATCCTGATGAAACGCGGGCTCGTTGCAGGCGTCGACTACGAGCGAATCCAAGCCCCGTACATCTTCACGTATCGGAGCGCGCGATACGTGCTGCTGGCGCTCGCCGACGTGCGGCCCGACGTTCGCCTGCTCACGGCGCCTCTTGCGGACGTCGTGGCGAATCGCGCGCAGTGGATGCGCATCGCCGATTTCGAGGACGAGGTGAGCGCGGCGGATCTCGACGGCGAGGATCTGTGTCTCGTCTCCAACCGGGGCGCCCCGCGCGGGCGGTTGCTCAAGACCTCGATCTCGGCGCCGAGCCTCGCCACCGCCGAGGAAATCGTTCCGCAGGGTCCGACGGTGATCCAGGATATCGTTCGGGCGCGCAACGGCCTCTACTTGAAAATCATGGACGGCGGCGTCAACCGGCTGCGGCGGGTCGACCGCGGCGGTCAAATCGCCGAGGTGGCGTTGCCGTTCGACGGGACGATCGGCGCCCTGTTCGCGTCCCGCGACGAAGACGGTGCGCTGATGCCGCTCACCGGTTGGCTCACGCCCAGCGGAATCTGGTCGGTAGACGCCGCAGGCCGAGTGACTGACACCGGCATCACGCCAAAACCCGATATCAATGTGAGTGGGTATCAAACGGAGCGCGGGTTCGCAACCGCACCGGACGGCACTAAGATTCCCTACACCTTGATCCATCGCAAGGACACGAAGCGCGACGGCGGAACGCCGGCGTGGATCTCCGCCTACGGCTCCTACGGGCTCACTCCCTACACGCCGGCTTTCGCGGCACGTGCGCTGGCACTGATCGATGCCGGAGCCATCGTAGGCTATGCGAATGTACGCGGCGGAGGCGAATATGGCCGCGAATGGCATCAAGCCGGACAACTCACGAACAAACCCAACACCTGGGGCGACCTCATCGCCGTATGCGAACAGTTATGCGCAAAGAAGTACACCTCACCCGAGCATCTCGCGATCGGCGGCCGCTCGGCCGGCGGGGTCGCAGTCGGTCGCGCGATGACCGAACGTCCCGATTTGTTCGCCGCAGTGGTCGATGGTGTCGGCTGGTCGAATCCGCTGCGCTACGTCGTCGAACAGAACGGCTTCGGTGAGGAGCCGGAGTGGGGCGCGGTCGCGAACGAAGCAGGCTATCGGGCGCTCAAAGCCATCGACAGCTACCAAGCGGTCAAGGACGGAACGCCATATCCGGCGGTGCTGTTGACCACCGGCGTGACCGACCCTCGCGTGGCACCGTTTCACGTTGCGAAGATGGCGGCACGTCTGCAAGCCGCGACGAGCTCGCACAAGCCTGTCCTGCTACGGGTCGATTTCGACGCTGGGCACGGAATCGGCTCCACTCGCTCGCAGCAGGACCGCGAGGCCGCTGACACCTATGCGTTTTTGCTCTGGCAGACGAGCGGTGCGCGACCGGCGGGCTAGCGGATCCCCCTAGCGGATCATCCCCTTATAAGCATGCCACGTGGCATGCCCCAGCAGCGGCGCGATGATCAGCAATCCGCCGAGCAGGGGCGCATAGCCGATGATGGTCAGGATCAAGATCAGCGCACTCCAGACAATCATGGCGGGAATGTTGGCGAACACCGCCTTGACGCTCGCGTGCATCGCCTGCCATGCGGTCGCATGCCGGTCGATGATCAAGGGTATCGCGACCACGGATACTGCGAACACGGTCGCTGCGAGCACACCGCCGACCGCAACGTACGCCAGAACCTGCGTGCGGTTTGCCGAGTCGATGAATCCGCGGTACATGGTCTCACTGATATCGGGGGCGGCGATATGAAATACGGTGCCGAGCAACACCGCGGAAATGCCGAACCAGACAATGGCGCAGATCGCCAGGATAACGCCGAATTCGAGCAGCGCCGACGAATTGCGCGTGAACCCGTCCAAGGAATCATCGAAGCTCGCGGATTGACCGAGGGAATAGCGGCGCGACATTTCGCACAGCCCCGCAGACATTGCCGGTCCGACAAGCAGAAAGCCGGTGATCGCCGCCGCGACGAAATACGGATGCGTACCGCAGAAGATCAACAGCGTCCAGCCAAGCGCGACGATCAAGGCACCGTAGCCGAGACTCGCGCCCCAATGCTTGCGCATGTCGAGCCACCCCTGCGCCAGCCACCTCAGCGGCGCGAACATCGAGACGTGCGTCAACTCGAGATGCAAAACCCTGTCGTCACCGGAAACGAGTGTCGTGGTCACGGTTACATCCTCCTGCCAATGAGAGAGGTTCAAATCCTGCGAATCACTTCCGCCGTAGTTTAGTCCCAATTCTTGCGGCGCTGTAGGGTGCACGCCTTCGCTGCGCTGCGACATCGATGTATGCTGGCGTCCGGGGGGAGCAGATTGGAAACCGGTTCGATCCATTTTACCGCAGGGTACAAGCGCCTCGTGACGCTGCTGTTGATGGCGGCGTACACGTTCAACTCGATGGACCGCAGCATCATTTCGATCATCGCCTCGGCCATCAAACTCGATCTCAAGCTCACCGATACCGAATTGGGCCTCCTCGGCGGTACTGCCTTCGCGCTGCTCTACGCATTGGGTGGCATTCCCCTCGCACGTCTGGCCGAGCGGATCAGTCGGGTGAACATCATCACGGTGGCTCTCATCGTATGGTCGAGTCTCACCGCGCTCTGCGGAGCGGCGGCCAGCTTCCCGCAATTGCTGCTGATCCGGACAGGCGTGGGAATCGCCGAAGCAGGTTGCTCGCCGCCCGCCCACTCGCTCATCTCCGACTACTTCGAGCCCTCGCGACGCACCTCGGCGCTGTCGGTCTACTCATGCGGCATCTCGCTGGGTTACATACTGGCGGCGGCGGTCGGCGGCTACGTCGCGCAGCGCTTCGGCTGGCGGATGGCGTGCACAATGGTCGGACTTCCGGGCGTTGCGACCGCCGTCGTGATCAAGTTTCTGGTGCGCGAACCGCCGCGCGGCTATTCGGATACGCGCGAGACGGTGAAGACCGCCACCGCGCCGTTTTCCCTGCGCCACGAATGGCACGAGCTGCGTGCCGTCGGCCGCGCGCTGCTGTTGGACCGGCCCATCCTGCACATGGTACTGGGCGTTACCATCGGCGCCTTCGCTGCCTACGGCTTTTACGCCTTCGTGCCTCCGTACTTTGCGCGCGCCTTCGGACTCGACTATGCGACCATTGGGGTCATCGCCGCTCTCGCCGGTGGGGTCGCGGTCGGCGTGGGAATCATTGGTGGCGGATACCTGGCCGACTTTCTCGCTCCATACAGTCCCCGCTGGTATGCCCTCGTACCGGCCATCGGCGGCGTCATTGCAATCCCGCTGTATGTGCTCGCGCTTCTGCAGACCGATTGGCGGATGGCGACCTGGTGGTTGAGTGCCGCCGGATTCTTTCAATACGTCTCGCTCGGGCCCACCTTTGGCGTGGTGCAAAATGCCGTCGACACGCGGCGCCGGGCCACCGCGACCGCCTTGTTGTACATCTGTCTCAGCGTCATCGCGCTCGGCTTCGGGCCGCTCTTCACCGGCTGGGCGATCGACCGGTTTGCGGTCGGTCATTTCCAGCGGGCCGCCAGTGCGGCGTCGTTCAGCACCAGTTGCCCTGGGGGTACGGCGGGGGCAGGCGCGGCCGCCACCATGGAAACGGCCTGCCGAGCAACGCTCGCGCTCGGTACTCGGCATGGCCTATTGGTGACACTCGGTTTCTTCGGCTGGGCGGCCCTGCATTATTTGCTGGCGGCCGGCGGGATCGGGCGGTCGCTGCGGGCGGCGGCGCTTCGCAATGCCGCCGCGGCGCGCGGCGGCTAGCGGCCTCGGCGCTTGGCGGCCGGCGGCGCTCAGCGGTCAGTGGCGGGCGCGGGCGACGCGCTGGCCTCTTCCGTCCAGTCCGTTTCGATGTAAAACGGGCCCGGCCGCTCTCGCAGCTGTTCGTACTTGCAGATCTGCGGTGCCGGCCCTAGCGGCGTCGAGACGCCGCCGTGAAACGCCCATTCGCCGCGCTCGCTATCACTCGCCCGCACATAGCTATTGATCATGAAGCGCCGGTCGATATCGCTCGCATTCGGCGCCGAGCCGTGTACGGTGAACAGAGTCCAGAGCAGCAAATCACCGGGTTCCATTTCGCACGTCACCACGGCCGACGGATCGAGACCGGCGCGCCGCAGCTCCTCGTCCTGCGTTTGACCGACCATGATGGGTCCATCGTCGGAGAGCCCGAGGTAGCCGAGCCGATGGCTGTGCGGGATGACCCGCAGGGCACCGTTCGCCGCCGTCTGCCGATCGATCGCAAGACCGGTGGTGAGGGTGCTCTCGAGGTAATCGTGATTCTTGATTCTGCCTTCCCGGAAACGGGCGTCCTGGTGAAAGCGGTAGGAGGTGTATTTGGCACCCGGCGGCTTCCAGTGTACTTGATGGGAGATCTGCTTGATGTCCGCACCCAGAAAAGGTTCGAGCACCGTGAAAAATTTCTCGCTGCGGCGCATCCGCTCCATCAGCGGACTGATCCACGCCGTCCAGTGCGCCTGCAGAACGACGCGCCGTTTGGCCTTGGGGTCGTTCAGCACCTCGAACAGCAGATTCTTGTCGCGGTACGTGGCGTGATGCTTGAGACCCTCTCCATACAGCCGGTCGACTTCCGCGGCGATCTGCGCCGTCTCCTGTGCAGAGAGGAAGCCCCGGATGATGGCGTAGCCCTGGGTCTTCACTTCGTCGATGGCCTGTTGCATGGGAGCTTCTCCTATCAAATGAGCGTCTTCAGCACATCCCGCCAGCTCACGATGCCGACGGGCTTGAGATGCGCATCGACGATGGGAATGCACGAGACCCGGGATTCGAGAAACAGGTGGACGGCGTCGGTGACCGAGGCTTCCGGCGGCAAAGTAACCGCTTTGCGCGACATGATCTGGTGCACCCGCTTGCGCAGCGTCGCGGTGTCGCGCGCGTTTTCAGACGCTGTACCGACATAGGGGCTCAGCGCCCGCAGCAGGTCCCGATCCGATATGACGCCGCAAAGAGTTTTCCCCGAGTCGACCACCAGCAAATGATGAAATTTCATGGCGTCGAAAATCCGTTTGACGACCTCGAGTGTGTCATCGACTTCGACCGTGACCACACGGGTCGTCATGATGCTTCGTAATTCCATCGATCACCTCTCGGGCTGGGTGAATTCGGGCCCCGGTGCGATCTTACCCGCGGAAGCGGCACCTGCCTCATCCGGCGTCTCGCGATGGTAGGGCAACCAGGCGTAGATTTCCGGGGATGTTTGTGGATAGGTGAGAAAATCCTCGTGCACTTCGACCACACGATCGAGCTTGCGCCGGTACAGCCGCCAGACGGCGAACAACGTGAAGGCAAGCGTGAGCGCGATGACGTAAACGAAGAACGCGTGCGGCGATAAGAGCTGAATGGCATAGGTGCCGGTGGTCGGGCCGATCGCGGCGCCGAGGGCCCAGACGAACAGCAAGGTCGAGGATAACGCGACGTAATCGGCCACAACGGCGCGGTCGTTCGCATGCGCGACGCCAACCGCGTAGAGACTCTCGGCGAGTCCACCGAAGATTGCAAACAGCACCGCGAGCAGCGGGAAGGGGGTACGGCGGTCAACCGTCGCGAGCGCCGCGCCGACGGCGAGAATGCTCGCGCCCAAACCGATCAAGGCGTAAAGGCGGTCGACCTTGTCCGAAAAATAGCCGATCGGCCATTGCAGGAACAGACCGCCCAGCGACACGCAGGCCATCAGCAACACGATGTGCTGCTGATCGAAGCCGATGCGATCGCCGAACAGCGGGCCGACGGTGAAGAACCCCGTGAGGATCAAGCCGTTCAGCAGACAGGCGAGCACGCTCACGGGTGAGGTGCGCAGCGCCTTGAGGATCTCGAGCTTCACACGCTGCGGCAGCACGGGCGCGCGCACGTCGATGCCGACCATCGGCACCAGTGCGAGCGTCGTCGTGATGCCGGCGATGAACAGGAGCTCCGGCCCCCTGACGTTGAGATTCTGGCCAACGAGCTGACCCGCGCCAAAGAACAAGCCGTACACGAGCACGTAGATCGTGAGCACTCGGCCGCGCTGCTCGTTCGGCACGAGCGCATTCAGCCAGCTCTCGACGATGATCGCCAAGCCGGCGGCGTTCAAGCCGATCAGGAACCGCAGCAGCGCCAGGGCGAATATGCCTTCGGCAAAATGCAGGCCGAGGATGGCGACCGCCTTCATGCCCGCGAATGCGGCATAGGCGCGCTCGAGGCCGACCGGCGCGATGATTTTGTGCGCATACAGGCATCCGACCAGGAACCCGAGTGCTTCGGCGGTGGCGATGAGGCCGATCACCCCCGGGGAGAATCCCATCGCCGAAAATCGCAGCGGCAGCAAGGATCCCAGTACCCCGGCGCCGAGCATGGTGAGCGCGGTGCTCGCGAGCGGGGGAGCCACGCGCCACGGGATGGCGGTTGCAGCTGCGGTCATCGCGGAACGCCATCCAGCCAGGCGAGGATGTTGGCCACGCTATCGCGATAAAATCGTTCATACAGCCCACGCGATACGAAGCCGATATGCGGAGTGGCGAGCAGATTGTCGATTCTCCGGTACGGATGTTGCGGCGGCAGCGGCTCCGTATCGAACACATCAATGGCCGCCCCGGCAATCCGGTGTTCGGTCAGCGCCTCGATGAGCGCGGCCTCGACCACGATGGGTCCGCGGGAGGCGTTGACCAATCGCGCCGAACGTTTCATCAGGGCGAGCTCAGCCGCGCCAATGAGCCCCCGCGTGCGGGCGCTCAGCACCAAGTGAATGGAAATCACGTCGGACTGACGCAGCAACTCCTCTTTCGATACCAGACGTGCCCCGGCTGCCGCGGCGCCCTGCGCGGTGAGATTTTGACTCCACGCGACGACCTGCATGCCGAACGCCAGGCCGATCCGCGCAACCTGCGCGCCCACGTTGCCCAAGCCGATGATGCCGAGTTTCTTGCCGGCCATGTCATCGCCCACGCTGCGCTGCCAGCCTCCGCCGCGCAGCGAGGCGGCCTCCGTGAGGAGATGGCGCGCGCCGCCGAGGATGAGCGCCCACGTCAGTTCGACGGTGGGGGCCGAGGTGTAGCTGGTGTGGACCACCACGATGCCTCGTTCATTGGCCGCGGCGATGTCGATCGAGGCGTTGCGCGGCCCGGTCGAGGCGATCAATTTCAGCCGCGGCAGACGCTCGATCACGGCGCGTGGCAGGGGTGTCCGCTCGCGCATGACGCACACCACCTCGTACGGTTTCAGTCGGTCAACCACCGCATCGGCGTCGTCCAGATGATCGTGAAACACATCGACGCTCGCTCGCGCCAAAACCGGCGACCAGTCGGCGAGCTCGAGCGCGACTCCTTGATAGTCATCGAGCACCGCGACCGCGGGTTTCGAAGTCATGGCGTACGCGCCGTGGCGCGTACGCGCTTCGGCAGGGCCTCGCGTGTTCGGTTCGCGTCCGCCACCAGGTCAAGGAAGGCACGCTGTCCGCGCGACGTGAAACGAATGACGCGCGAGTCGACGTCCTGTTTGGCCCATCCCAAGTTACAAACACGCCCGAGCAGTGCCGAACCCAAGGCGCCCGCCAGGTGTTGGCGCCGCTCGCTCCAATCCATGCACGGGCGGCACAAGGCCCGGCGCTCTCGGGCGGCGGCGGCGGTGTCGACGCCGACTCTCGCGAACCATTCGGCGCCGGATGGTGTGAGCCGTATGCCGTCCGCCATGCGCGTAAATACCCGCGCGCGGAGCAAGTTCTCGAAGGCCGCCACCCCGAGTTCCCCGGCGAGGTGGTCGTAGCATATTCGCGCCTTACGCAGCGCGGGGTCGCGCGGACTGGACAGCAGGCGCACCGCACCCGTGCGGAACGCCACACCCATCAGCGATTCGAGCAGATGGGCGACGTCGGCATCGGCCAGCCGAAAGTAGCGATGCCGTCCTTGCTGATCGACGGCGATCAGGCGGGCATCGAGCAATTTTGAGAGGTGCGCGCTCATTGTCTGCTTGGTGACTCCCGCGACGGCTGACAGTTC
The DNA here is from genome assembly GCA_963843295.1 of uncultured Gammaproteobacteria bacterium. Lineage (GTDB taxonomy): Bacteria > Pseudomonadota > Gammaproteobacteria > Steroidobacterales > Steroidobacteraceae > Bog-1198. The sequence continues at coordinate 432,413 of CAWJJP010000014.1, forward strand.
GGTGGCGGTGAGGGCGCGGTCGGTCATCAGCGCTGTGAGTGCCTCTGCGCGCGCTGAATCGCCGAGCAGCGAAGCGATCCGGGCGATGTTGGGTCCGTCTTTCATGGTTCGACGTTAAACGAACCATCGATGCGTTGCAACCACACATTCTTGAGGGCGGCAAGTAAAGAAGACGCCGCGACGACCGCCGGACCCCTCCCTGCGCCGCCGCGGCCTGCTCGTGTAGGCAAATGCCTACACACCCTGTTTCTTGACCCCCGCCCGGCGCCCCCACACAATTTTGCTCCTGGCCACCGCCGGTGCAGCGGCCCGCCGGCTCTTGGGCGACAGTCTTCTTCATAACACGAACGATACGGGGATGACCGGAGTTGCTGCGACCTCTGAATAGAAGGCCCCGCCACAGTGCGGTGATTTCGATATGGGCTGTCGCGGTGCTCGCGGTGCTCGCGTTGCCGGGAGGTGCAATTGCAGAGGCAGGCAGCCCCGAAGCACCGGCTGGCCCCGGCGATTTGAGTCGTATGTCTTTGGCCGATCTAGCCAATATCGAGGTTTCTTCCGTATCCAAGGCGAGCGAAGCGCTGCAGCGAGCGCCCGCATCGATCTATGTCATCACACATGAGGACATTCTGCGCTCCGCCGCGACCAACATTCCCGAAGTGCTGCGACTGGCGCCGAACTTGCTCGTGACGCAAACCACATCGAGCAGCTACGTCATTTCCGCGCGCGGGCTCGGCGGCAACCCGACCGCCCAGAACTTCTCCAACAAGCTGCTGATACTGATCGATGGTCGCAGCGCCTATACGCCGCTGTTTTCCGGCATCTACGCCAACACCCTCGATGTCATGCTCGAGGACGTCGATCGAATCGAAGTCATCAGCGGAGTAGGAGCGACGCTGTGGGGCGCCAACGCGATGAACGGTGTGATCAACATCATCACGCGGGCATCGTATTTGACTCAAGGCTCTTTCCTCGGCGCCGGTGCGGGTAATCAGGTACAGGCAGCCGACGCGCGATACGGCGGGCGGATCAACGACGATGCGACGTTTCGTGTGTATGGTTTCGGCTTCCATCGCGGCGCGATGGAGGAGGCCGATGGATCGACCGCCCATGACGGCTGGTCGAAGGGGCAGGGCGGGTTTCGCTCGGATTGGTCGACCGATCGAGACGCCGTTACCGTGCAGGGCGACCTGTATCGTGGTTCCGAAAATGTCGCCGACAACTCCGATTCGCTGCTCATCGGCGGCAACGTCCTCGCGCGCTACGAACATCACGGTGGGATTTCCGACTTCCAGGCGCAAGCCTACTTCGACCAGACGGAGCAATTCGCGCCGGCGGGAGGCGTCGGATTCGTGGTCCATACCTACGATCTGACGCTGCAGCAGACGATCACGGCAGGTGAGCATCACCGCATCGTGTTGGGCGGCGGCGAGCGTGTGTACAGCTATGGAATCACCAACTCCGCCGCCCTGTTGTTCGAACCGCCGAGCCACGCTCTGACTCTCGGTAACACGTTCGTTCAGGACACGGTGTCCCTCACCAATCGCCTGAACGTCGTTCTCGGCATCAAGATGGAGAACGATCCGTGGGCAGGTTGGACTCCGCTGCCCGACGCGCGGCTGTCGTGGAGCATCAACGATCGCGTGGCGCTGTGGGCCGCCGCTTCGCGTGCCGTGCGGTCACCGACGCCGTTCGATAACGAAGTGGTGGAAAAGATGGGCTCGCTGACGTATCTGCAGGCCAACACGCGGTTCAAGCCCGAAGAGGTCGTCGCCTATGAGGTCGGAACTCGGGCACAGCCGTCGGCGGACATCTCGCTATCCGTCGCCGCCTTTTACAACGTCTACAACGACTTGAGAACCGTCGAGCCCACCGCCGGGACCTTCGTACCGCTGTACTGGGGCAACCTGATGCGCGGCGACACCTTTGGGATCGACGCATGGGGCCACTGGCAGGTCACCGACTGGTGGCGGTTGTCGCCCGGTATGACCTGGGTGCGCGAGCGCCTGTCGTTCAAGCCAGGAGCCAGCCAGCTACTCGGGCTTGTGCAGGCGGGGGACGACCCGAGTTCCCATGCCACGCTCACCTCGTCGATGAATTTCTCGCATCGCATGAGTTTCGACGCGTCGCTGCGCTACGTCGGCGCATTGCCGGATCCGTCGCTGCCGCACTATTATGCATTCGATGCCCGTGTCGGTTGGCGGGCCACCGAGACTGTTGACTGGTCCGTGAGCGGCACCAATCTGTTGCATGCACGGCACACGGAGTTTCCGCCGCCCGACGGCGAGCAGATTACCCGCAGTGCTCTTGCCGAGGTACGGTGGAAGTTCTGATCCCCATGAAGCGCGCAGTCAGCCAATTCTGCCGACACCTGCCGATCGGTGCGGCCGTGTTGGGCTTGGCCCTCGTTCCCATGGGCGCGCCGGCGCGCCCCGCGGACGCTCCTTCCGAGGCGGCTGTCAAAGCAGCGTACCTATATCGCTTCGCGGGCTACGTCGACTGGCCCGAAGAGGCATCCTCCACCGAGCCGTTCATCATCGCGGTTTTGGGATCTCCCGCCGTCGCTCGGGAGCTCAAGGAGCTGCTACCGAGCCATTACGTCAACAACCGTCCGGCGCAGGTGCGCGAGGTGACGGGAGTGCGGGATCTTGGCCGCCCGCAGATATTGTTCGTCGGCTCGGGCAACGCAGCTGCTCTGCGCATCATCATGCCGGCTGTCGGCCGAGAGCCGATGCTCCTCGTGACCGACGAAGACGACGGTCTCAACCACGGAAGCGTGTTGAATTTCGTGACCGTGGACCGACGTGTACGATTTGAAGTTTCCCTCACGGCAGCCGATCGGCTGCGCCTCAAAATCAGCTCGGAATTGCTGGCTGTCGCTGTGCGCGTCCGCGGCGGTCATCGGCAGTCGCGCGACGGCTGCCTACCCCTCACCTCGCCGGACCCGGCCGACAGCGAATGCGGGATGCGGGAGGCCCATCTCGGCGCGTCCCGGCGTGTCGAGCATTCCGGGCGCTCCGGCGGAGGGACGATGTGAGGCCATCCGCACCCAAGGGGTCGGTGCGCGGAAAGCTGATGCGGGTCGTCCTGCTGACGACGTGCACTGCGGTTTGGGTCGCGGGCACCGCCATGCTCGCGCAGGATCTCAGCGTGTATCGCAAGTCATGGGCCTCGGATCTGTCCAACGAGGCCGCAATTCTGGCGCTCTCGACCGCTCCTGCGCTGCAGTTCGACGATCACGCGGTCGCGGAGCGCAATCTCGCCGCGCTGCAGGCAAGGCCGCAGGTGTCGGTTGCGGCGATTTACTCGGCGAACGGAACAATCTACGCCTCCTACGTGCGCCCGGGAGCCGCCGCGCCGCCGCCTGCCGCGCCGGTCGAGGGATTACGCATGACCGGCGAGCGCATCGAGCTGGTTCAACCGATCCAGCGCAACGGCGAGATACTGGGCGTCATTTATCTCGAGGCGCGCTACGACATCCTCGGACGCATAGCCGCGTTCCTGGGCATTTTCGTGCTGGTGACCTTGCTGAGTCTGGCGGTCGCATTTCTCTTTTCCGCGAGATTGCAGGCGCGCATCACCGAACCTCTCGACGCGATGGCGGGAGTAGCACGCCAAATCGTCAGTCGGCGCGACTACTCGCTCAGAGCCGGAAAAGTATCCGATGATGAGATTGGAGTGGTGATCGATGCGTTCAACAACATGCTCGAAGAAGTCCAATCGCGATCGCAGGCGCTGGAGCAGTCCAATCGTGCGCTGCAGGAAGAGGTCGCGGTTCGCGAATCCACGCAGGCAGCCTTGAGCGTCGCCACCGCACGCCTCGAGAGTACCATGGCCGCAGCGGAAATCGGCAGCTGGGTTTGGGATGTTCGCAGCAACAAATTTACCGCCGACCGAAATCTGGCGGCGCTCTACGGTTTGGACGATGAACTCGCTCTGAACGGCGACCCCAGTCTGCATCACAAGCACATTCACCCCGAGGACCTGAGTGCGGTGCAAGCGGCGGAAGCCAACGCCTTGCGAACCGGGGTCCTCGCCTCGACGGAGTTTCGAGTCACGCTGCCGAACGGCTCGGAGCGCTGGATGGCGCGTCGCGGGAAGGTGCAGCTCGACGCCGACGGGAAGGTGATTTTCGTGTCCGGTCTGTTGATCGATATCACGGCGCAGAAGGCTGCGGAGAAAGCGCTGCGGACCAGCGAGAAGCTCTACCGCGCGATCGGCGAATCGATCGATTACGGCGTTTGGGTCTGCAACCGCGAGGGCGGGAACATCTATGCGAGCGAATCCTTCCTGCGGCTCACCGGTTTGACCCAGGAGCAATGTTCGAGTTTGGGATGGGCGCGCGTACTGCACCCCGAGGACGCCGCGGCCGCGGTTGCGGCGTGGCAGGAGTGCGTGGAATGCGGAAATGTGTGGTACCGCGAGCATCGCATCCTCGGCATCGATGGAACGTACCACCCCGTACTGGCACAGGGAGTGCCGATCCGCGGCGAAACCGGAGAGATCACCGGTTGGGCCGGCATCAACCTCGACATCAATCGGCTGAAGCGCACCGAGGAGGCGCTGCGCGAGGCGGATCGGCGCAAAGACGAGTTTCTCGCGACTCTTGCGCACGAATTGCGCAATCCCCTTGCACCGATTCGCCATGCGGTCAAGCTGCTCGAGTCGGAGTCCGTCGATGAGCGCAAGCACCAATGGGCGCGTGAGGTCATCTCGCGCCAGGTGCAGCGAATGGCGCTGCTGCTCGACGACCTGCTCGACGTCTCGCGCATCACCCGGGGCCGCCTCGATCTGAAGCTCGAATCGGTCGATCTCGAATCACTCGTTGGTGCGGCCGTGGAAACTGCGCGGCCGCTCATCGAATCCAAGCACCATCAGCTGACGGTCGAGTTGCCGCCGGCGCCGGTGACGCTCGCGGTCGATCCGCTGCGCCTGTCGCAATCATTGTCGAACCTGCTGACCAACGCGGCCAAATACACCGATCCCCGCGGACGGATCGCGCTGACCGTGAAACTGCGTGCGGACGAGATCACGATGTCGGTCAAGGACAACGGCATCGGTTTCGAGCCCGAGGCGCTGCGTGCCATGTTCGAAATGTTCGCGCAGGTCGACTCGGCGATCGATCGCGCCGAGGGCGGACTCGGAATCGGCCTGGCCCTGGTGAAAGGCTTGATCGCACTTCACGGCGGGACGGTCGAGGGCTTCAGTGCGGGCTTGGGGTTCGGCAGCGAATTCATCATTCATTTGCCGGCCTCGACAGTGGTCTCGACCCCGCTCGAGCCGGCCGGCGCCCCGCCTCCCTCGCCCGCGGCGCTCGAGGCACGGCACTTGAAGGTTCTGGTCGCGGACGACAATCGCGATGCCGCGGATAGCCTGGCGATGGTGCTCGAAATGAGCCGCTATCAAGTGCTGGTCGCGCACACCGGCGAGCAGGCGCTGCAGATCGCCAGGCAAACTCTGCCGCATGCCATGATTCTGGATATTGGGATGCCCGATATCACGGGCTACGATGTGGCCCGGGAAATCCGGCGCGAGCCCTGGGGTACAGACGTCTTGCTGCTTGCGATCACGGGTTGGGGCCAGCGCGAGGACAAGGAGCGCGCGAGCGCCGCGGGGTTCGACCACCACCTGACCAAGCCTGTCGACGCCGATCAGGTGGAAAAGCTGTTGCGCGGGTTCTGCGACAGCCGGGGCACCGCCTAGCAACGCCGTTCAGGCGGCACCCTCGGCGCTGTAGCGCGCCAGCAGGCCGCTGCGCACCGCGTGGCGGTAGATTCGCCCGTAGACCAAGCCCGCGAGCAGCAATTCGAGCGCGGCCACAGCAGCACCCTGCGCGAGCAGCGCGCCCGGATATGCCTTGCCACCGAGCAGGCCGCGCATTCCTTCGAAGACGTAGGCGGGCGGCAGGGCGTGTGCGATGACCTGCATCCACGGTGGCAATGTCGCGAGCGGATAAAACACCGCTGCAAAGGGCGATAGCAGTGCCGGCAAGGGCCACAACAGCCATTCGGATGCCGGTCCGAACCGCAGCACGATGCCACTTCCGAGTATCCCGAGCGTGATGCCGAAGACGAACAGCACCAGGAGAAACCCGACCAGGGGCACTCCCAGCGAAAAGAATTCAAGATGAAACACGCCGGTGGCGAGCACGAGCATGACGATGAGCCCGACACAACTCGTCATGATGCTGGTAAAGACCAGCCCCGCAATGTACTCGGAGATCGACAGGGGCGAGGCGAACAGGTTGAGGAAATTACGCGACCACACATCCTCGAGGAATGCCGTACTGACGCCCTGCATGATGCGAGTCGAGAAGTCCCAGAGCAGTACGGCCCCCAGCAGCGTGGGCACGAAGTTGACCCCGCTGCCGCTCACGCTGTTGAGATAACGGGTGATGAAGCCCCACAGCACGATGTCGATGCCGACCCAGGTCACCATCGGAAACACCCGCACCGGGCTGCCGCGCAGCAGATAGATTTGCCGCAATACGATGCCGGCGATGGGGCGCAGCTTCATACCGGAGCACCCGCAAGGACCGCTGCCGCCCCCTTGAGCGGTTCGCGCGCCACCCGGATGAACAAATCCTCCAAGCTCGCGGCCCCGTGCTCGCCGGGGAGCGTGCGCGGGTTGCCCTCGAGAAGCACCTTGCCACGCGAGAGCAGCAGGACTCGGTCGCAGACGGCCTCCACCTCGTACATATTGTGCGAGGTCCACAGGATCCCGCAGCCGTCCTTCGCCGCCAGTGTTTTGATTTTTTCGCGCACGATTTGCGCGGCGGAAGGATCCAACGAGGCGGTGGGCTCGTCCAGCAACAGCAATCTCGGACGGTTCACGAGCGCCTTCGCGAGCGCCGCCCGCGTCTGCTCGCCCGAGGACAACAACCCGCACTTGGTGGCCTGCAAACGCGTGAGATCGAACTCATCGAGGAGTCGATCGACCCGCGTGCGCAGCGCCCGGACACCGTACAGCAGGCCGAAGAACAGCAGGTTCTCGCGCACCGTCAAATTACCGGGGAGCGCCGCGTAGACGGCGGCGAAGTTCGTGCGCGCGAGCGCGCGCGCCCGATCTTTCGCGATGTCAACGTCGTCGATCGTGATGCGGCCGCTGGTGGGCTCGAGGACGCCGAGCACCATGTTGATGGTCGTCGTCTTGCCCGCGCCATTCGGCCCGAGGAGCCCGACGATCTCCCCCGCGGCGACCGTGAACGACACCCCGTCGAGCGCCGCGAGGGCGCCGTAGTGCTTGCGAAGATCGACGACCGTCAATGCGTGCATCGCGCGATTATGCACAGTTTTACGATCGTTCGGGACGTGCCGTGTTTCTCGGTGTACGCGCCAGTTAATTTCATTCTCGATTCCTGCCGGCCATTCCAGACTTCTCGCGCACCCAACCATCCGAGGAGAATGTCGATGAATAGTTTCACAGTCACGGCCGTCGGTAATCTCGCCAAGAACCCGGAGCTCACCGTCAAGGGAGATACCACCTACGTGCGATTCTGTCTGGTCGGCAACGACTATGGCGGCAAGGATGAGCAGGGAAACGTGCGCGAGGTGGTGACCAGCTTATGGTTCGTCGCATTTGAGAGCCTCGGTGAGGCGATTGCGAAGAACGCCCGCAAAGGTGATCAACTGATCCTGCAAGCGCAGATTCGCTCCAACAATTGGACCGACAAAGAGGGCGAAAAGCAGTACGACTATTCATTCGTCGTGCAGAATTTTCGCTTCGGCGCTCCGGGAAAAGCAAAACGCGAGGAACTCGCGCGGCGGGAGGAGCGGAGCATGGGGGCCCTGGAAACCGAACTCTGACCCGAGTCGACGGAAATATTAGCCATGCATCACCCCTGCACACAGCGTCTGATGAACGCTGCTTCTTGTTCCTTGCTGATCGCGCTGATCGTTTGCGCGCCGGAGACTTCGATGGCTCAGGCGTCACCTTTCATGACCGGCGCGACCTCCCTACAGACCAACATAGTCGCCTGGCTGACGCCGGTCGCCATCATTCTCATCATGGTCCTGGGCGGCATGGCCATGGCGAACCGAGTTTCGTGGGGGTGGTGCATCGGCGCAATTCTTGGCATCGCCATCGCGTTCGGTGCGCCGCAAATCGTGACCTGGGTCCGTGGCATGTTCGGGGTTTAGGAGCTTATCGTGGCCGAACCGAACACACGACTGACCGCGGATGCGCTGTTCGTCGGGGCCACCCGCCCGCCGATGAGATGGGGTGTTACCTACTCTGCGTTGCTCTTCAACATGGTATTTACCCTGGAGGCGTTCTTGTTGACGAAAAATCTCGTGACGCTCCTGGTGGCCGCACCGATCCATGGCGTCTGCCTGCTGCTGAGCACCCGCGATGCGCGGTTCTTCGATTTGATATTGCTTTGGTCCAAAACGAGGCTGCCGGCGCTTTTTGGCAATCTGCGCGTGTGGAAATCGAGCAGCTATTCGCCTCTGGTCATCGATGTGCCCAGCGGCGCCGGAATTCGCCGCACGGAGCCTTCGTGCCGAACATGACCCACAGCATCGCGATGCGGCGCGAGTTCACCGCCGCGCGGCACATCCCCTATGGTGCGCACGTGACTTCGCGCGTCATTCGTACGGAATACGGTGATTATTTACAGGCGTTTCGTCTCGGTGGGGCGAGCTTCGAGTGCAGCGACGTCGCCGAGCTCAACAATTGGCATGAGCGCCTGAACGTGCTGTGGAGAAACATTGCGAGTCCGAACGTGGCGCTGTGGACGCACGTAATTCGCCGGCGGGCAACCGTGGCCGAGTTGCCTCGAGACAAGCCGGAAGGCACGCCGATCAAGTGCCTCTTTGCCGATCAGCTCGAATCACGCTATCGAGAAAGGCTGCGCAAAGAAACACTCATGCTCAATGAGTTGTACCTCGCAGTCCTATATCGGCCGATCGCTGGCGCGGCGCCCGGCCTGCTGTCGCGGTTGCTCGCAAAATCGCGACCGGAAGAGATGCGTGCGGAGCTCGCCGACTCCCTCGATGCGTGCGAGAAGCTGTCGCAGACGCTGGCCGCCTCACTCGCCCGCTACGAGCCGGAGGTCCTCGAGTGCTACTGGCACGGCGGGATCGTCTGCTCGTCCTTGCTGGAATATCTCGGCTTGCTGATCAACGGTGAGCGGCTGCGCATGCCGTTACCGCGCGGACCGCTCAACCATGTGTTGGCGAGCGCGCGGCTGTTCTTCGGCACCGAAGCGATCGAGTATCGCTCGCCTGCTGATACGCGGTTGGGCGCCATGCTCGGAATTAAAGAGTACCCGACGCCCTCCGCGGTCGGCATGTTCAACCGGTTGTTGTCCGCTCCGCTGTCGTTCGTTCTCACCCAGTCCTTCACCTTCATCACCAAAGCGGCGGGACAGTCGTTGCTGCAGCGCCAATTCAACAGGATGACCAATGCCGGCGATTTCGCAGTATCGCAAGCCGCGGAGCTAAAGGATGCGCTCGATGCGCTCACCAGCAACGAGTTCGTCATGGGCGACCATCACTTTTCCCTCCAGCTCGTCGCCGAGATTTCGGGACCGAGCGCACCGGATTCCGTATTGGGTGGGCTGAAGTCTCTCAACGACCAGGTTTCGCTTGCGCGCAGCATACTTGCCGATACGGGGATGCTCGTCGCACGTGAAGATTTGGCACTGGAGGCCGCCTTTTGGGCTCAGCTGCCCGGTAACTTTCCGTTCAGGCCGCGGAAGGCGCCCATCACATCACGCAACTTGGCGGCGATGTCTCCGTTTCACAATTACCCCGCCGGACGCGCGGATGGCAACCATTGGGGCGCGGCATTGACGCTTCTGGTGACCAGTGCGAGATCGCCCTTTTACTTTTCTCTGCATGCGAGTAATCCCCACGACGCCGATGGGGGCAGCCGCAAGGATACGGGGCACACGCTCTTGTGCGGTCCGACGGGTTCGGGGAAAACGGTCTTTATTGGCTTCTTGATTTCCCTGCTTGCCAGACGAGGCGTGACGCAGGTGGTGTTCGACAAGGATCACGGCCTGGAGATTTTGCTGCGGGCATTGGGCGGCGACTATTTTCCGCTCAATAGCGGCGTACCGACCGGATTCAATCCACTACAGCTGCCGGCGACGCCCTCTAACGTGGAATTCATGAAGTTGTGGCTGCGCGAACTGAGCGGGATCTCGCGCCGTGCCGGCCATGCCGCTCGATCGGTGCGTGAACAGGCCGATCTCGAGCAGGCCTTACGCGGTACGCTGGCTCTCGAGACCTCGGCCCGCCGGCTGTCTCGCCTGATCGAATTTTTGGACCCAACCGATCCCGAGGGGCTCCATGCGCGGCTCCGGTGTTGGTGCGAGGGAGCTGCAGGCGACTATGCCTGGGTTTTCGACAATCCCGTCGACACGCTTGCAACCCGTCTCTCGGAATGTCTAGTCATGGGGTTCGACGTGACGGAATTCCTCGATCACGCGCTGGTTCGCACTCCGGTAGCGATGTATCTGTTTCACCTGGTTCGGCAGCTTCTCGACAGCCGGCGTTTGGTGTGCTGGATGGATGAGTTTTGGCGGCTGCTGGCCGATCCGGCCTTCGAAGCTTTCGCGAAAGATGGCCCGAAGACGTGGCGGAAGCTGAACGGAGTCATGTGTCTGGCGACACAAAGCGCAAATGACGTGCTCGAAAGCCCAATCAGCCGGACCCTGATCGAACAAACGCCGACCAAGATTTTCTTTCCCAATCCCGATGCGAATTGGCGTGACTACACCGATGGATTCGGCCTCACGGAACGGGAGTTTCGACTCGTCAAGGAGCGGCTTGAGCCTGGGTCGCGCATGTTCTTGGTAAAGCAAGCGCATCACAGCGTTGTCTGCGAACTCGATTTGAAGGGGTTCAATGCGGAACTGGCGGTGATTTCCGGGCGAGTCGGCCAAGTGGCTCAGATGCACGAGTTCATGGCGAGGGCTGCAAGCGGGGCCGGTCCCAGTGATTGGCTGCCCGCGTTCATGGCCGCCAACGCCACACTCGTCGATGGAAGAAGGACGGTTTCACCGTGATTTCACGAGAAAGGAGCAGCGCATGATCAAGCATATCCGTCGGACTGTGCTGGTGGGTTTCATCGGCTTGACTGCGGCAGCGCCGCCGGCGATGGCGCAATGGGCGGTAGTGGACGCGCCGGCGATCGCCCAATTGATCCAAGAGGTCCAAACCATGCAGCAACAACTGCAGGTCGCGCAAGCACAATTGCTGGAGGCGCAGCAGGCGCTGCAGTCGATGACCGGCCCCCGGGGAATGGAGCAGCTATTGAGCGGGACCAGCCGCAATTACCTGCCAACCAGCTGGACGCAGCTTGCGAGTGCATCGCAAGGCGGCGGCGCGTATCAAGGACTCGCATCCAACGTGCGCAGCGCCATCAATGCCAACGCGGTCTTGTCGCCCGGGCAGTTAGCGACACTGTCGCCAGTCGACCAGCAGCAAATTCTCGCCGCACGTGAGACGGCTGCGCTGCGGCAAGGGCTCGTTCAGGAGGCGCTCGCGAATACGAGTAACCGTTTCGCTGCCATTCAGACCTTGATCGCCGGCATCGGCTCTGCGGGTGATCAGAAGGCCATTCTGGACTTGCAGGCACGGACGAGCGCGGAGTTGGCCATGTTACAAAACGAACAAACCAAGCTACAGGTACTGACCGAGGCGAGCCGCGCGCAGGAATCGTCGAATTTACAGCGGGGACGGGAGCTGGCGATCGCCGGCCAGGGCCGGTTCGCAACCCGGTTTCAGCCGGCGCCGTAGCCGTTCGCCGAGGTCTTGCAGATGGGATTCTTTGCCACCTTCTGGTCTTGGCTCAACGGGCAGCTCGCGACGTACGTCGGAAACAATACGGCGCGTCTGGCTGCGGTGCTGGAGCCCGCAATGGTGACGCTCGCTACTCTGTACGTGATGGTGTGGGGTTACCTGTACCTGACCGGTCGGATCGAGGAGCCCTTCGTCGCCGGTCTGAAGCGCATCGTCACGTTAGCAGTGGTGTTCGGTGTAGGGCTGCACCTATGGCTCTACAACGCGATCATCGTGGATACCTTCTACGATGCGCCCTCCCAATTGGCGGCCACCGTGATCGGCGCCGGAAACCCAGTCGGTACTATCGATGCCATTTGGGAAAGCGGCGGAACGGTCGCGGACAATCTCTGGATCAAGGGCGGCGTGATCAACAGCGGCTTCGGCTTCTGGATTGCGGGCGCAGTGGTGTGGTGCCTGGTTGGCTTGCTGTGCGTCTACGCGATGTTCTTGATCGCGCTATCGAGCATCGCGCTGGCGGTCTTGTTGGCGCTCGGGCCGCTGTTCATCGCCATGCTGTTCTTCGAGGCCACGAAGAGATTTTTCTCGGCTTGGATCGCGCAACTTGCCAACTACGGGCTCATCACGATTCTAACCGTCATGGTGTCGGCGCTGCTCCTGCAGATCGTCCAGTCATATGCAGCACAAACGGCCGCGAGAGGCACAGCCATACTGACCGTGGATGCACTGAACATGATGTTGATCGCCGTGCTGGTCTTTTTGATCTTGCGCCAAGTCATGCCCATCGCGGCCGCCCTGGCCGGCGGACTCGCGCTGAATTCGTTCGGGACGCTGAGCCGCACGCTTAACCAAGGTTTGCGGACCGGAAGCGCGGCGGTGACCCTGGCCCGAAAACACGCCATCAACACGTTTTCTCGAAGCGATTGAGAGGATGACCATGCGATTTGTCGTTTGCTGGCTCTTGCTGTTGACTGCGTGCTCCTCGCACGGCGTGCGTTGCGATGCTCACTTGCAGCCGATTAATCCGCCTGCGCCGCCGGTGCGGAGCGGCGAATGAATTCCAGCGCCCTGCTGCAGCAGTACTTTCGCGAGGCGGAGTCGTGGGACGCGGACCGGACCGCGAATGCGCGGCGCAGCGCGCAGGTTGCATGGCGGGCTGCAGCGGCTGGATGGACCTGCGCGGTTTTTGCGGCCGCCGCCATCGTGATATTGATGCCGCTGAAGCGCGTCGAACCGTTCGTGGTGCGCGTGGACAACAGCACTGGAATAGTCGACGTGGTGCCGATGAACGATGTTCGGGCGACCCCGCAGGAGGCGGTGACGCGATACTTTTTGACGCACTACCTCACCGTGTGCGAACGGTTCAATTTTGCGACGGCGGAGAGCGATTACGAGGAATGCGGCGCGTTCCATTCTCCACAGCGAAATCAAGTCTGGTACGCGTTGTGGACGGCGACGAACCCAGCCTCGCCGCTCAATGTTCACAAGGATGGCAGCACCGTGCGGGTGCAAGTCAAATCCGTGAGCTTCTTCACCCGCGCGAGCGGGCTCGCGGATCTCGCACAAATTCGCTACGTCAAAGCGATCCGACATGGTACAGGTTCGGATGAAACATTCAGCCACTGGATAGCCACCGTCCAGTACGCGTACTCCGAACCGGCGAAGGATCCGAAGACCCGGCGCTGGAATCCGTTGGGCTTCAAGATCATCGACTTCAGGTCGGAGCCGGAGGTACTGCCGGAACCGTCAATCGACAAGGACTCCCGTCATGATCGATAGAATCCGTAAGCGCGCCGTCGGAAAATTGTGCTGCATGACGGCCGGTGCCTTAGTGGGAATCTCGTGGTCGCTGCCGTCGTGCGCCGAACTCGTTCCCGTGCCGGGCCCGTTGGACAGCCGCGTTCGTGCCGCATCGTACGATAGCCAGCAGATCTATCGCCTGCGCGGATTCGTCGGCTATCAAATCGACCTTGAATTCGAAGCGGGGGAGAGCTTCGTCGGCTTGGGTGCGGGAGACATCGACGCGCTCGGTTTTTCCGGTCAGGAAAATCACTTGTTCATCAAGCCGAAAGCAGCAAAGGTCGCAACCAATCTGACGGTACTCACCAGCCGCCGGAGCTATCACATCGACTACACGGCCTTTGCGCGGCGCCCAACACCGGATGATCCCGACGTCATCTTCGCGGTGCGCTTCACCTACCCGCCAGCCGCCGCTCAGTCGCTCCTCGCTGCGGAGGCGAAGCGCATTGATTCCGCTTTAGAAGAAGCCTCCGCGGGAAGAACGCAAAACATCGACTATTGGTATTGCGGAAGCCCGGCGCTGCGGCCCGTCGCCGCCTCGGACGACGGTGTCCACACCCGGCTGCGCTTTGCGGGGAATGCGGAATTACCCGCTATTTTCGTACGCAATGCCGACGGGAGCGAGTCTTTGCTCAACTTCAGCATGGACGCCGGCGACGTCATCGTACATCGCGTGGCGCACCAATTTATTCTACGCCGCGGCAAGCTCACAGGTTGCATCGTCAATCAGGGATTCAGCGGCGACGGGCTGCGCTTGGAATCGGGAACGGTGAGTCCCGCAGTCGAGCGTAAGGTACCCGGAGTCGTTCAATGAGCGCCGAGGAACGGGATGCCGAGGAACGGACGTCGCATCAGGTGACGGGCGAGCGCGGGACCACGGCCGTCAATCGTGCCCTCTCGATCCAATCGCGGCTCAGCAGCGTGCTCGCCATCACGCTCATGAGCACCCTCGGCTTGGGTTCCCTCACGTGGTATTACTCGAATGCGATCTCTCGCCAACGAGTCGCCCGACAAAGCGCTCAGAGCGCCTCTTCCGGCCGCGCCCAGGGAGAGACGGCGCTTCCGAGCTTGGGCAGGGTCGATCCACCGCTCTATCTACCGCCCGAGGTCACGGATCCGCCACCATTGAATCCAAGCGTGCTACCGGAGATACCGCTCACCACCAACTCGCCCCTTGCCGCTCCCGCAGTGGGCATCGCGCCGGGGGAAGCCTACGGCATGCCGCCGCCCAAGACGGCGGCGCAATTGACCCTCGAACGCCAGCTGTCGGGAGCGGTATTCGCCTCACAAAGCGCAGCGGGCAACGTCCCTGAAGTACCCCTCGCAATCGGCCCGCGTGCCGCGCAGCCGGCCGCCGGCGAAAGTCAGGGCGAACTGGCACCATTGCTCAGGGCAAGCACGGCGCACGCTGTGCGTGCGGAAGTGTTGCCTGCACAGCGCCTGTTGCTGCCGAAGGGCGCCTTCATCGACTGTACATTGGAGACAGCGATCGATTCGACCTTGCCGGGGATGACCACGTGCGTGATGGCGACGGATGCCTTCGGCGTGGACGGCAACGTCGTTTTGCTGGAACGCGGAACCAAGCTCATCGGCGAGACCCGGGGCCAGGTACAGCAGGGAGCCGCTCGTATTTTTGTGCTTTGGACCGAGGCGCGCACGCCGGCAGGTGTCGTCGTGCCGCTCGCTTCCCCCGGCGCGGACGAACTGGGACGCGCGGGGCTTCCCGGGGAAGTCAATCGTCACTTCTGGGAGCGCTTTGGCGCAGCGATGTTGGTGTCCATCATCGATGGTGCCATCCAAGCATCCCAGTCATCACGCAACGGAAACACCCTCATCATCGAGCCATCCGCCTCACAAGGCGTGGTGACGGAAGTACTCAAGAGCACCATCAATATTCCGCCGACGGTGGTCAAGCAAAATGGAGACCGCATACAGGTGTTGGTCGCACGGGATTTGGACTTCAGATCGGTCTATGAGCTGCGATCAATCACCCCGGACCGGTAATGGGTCGAAAGATCAGTCCTCACTGGAATTGACGTTGCGGGCGCTGCGGCCTCTCCTGTCCGACTCCGATGTCATGGAACTGTGTATCAACCGGCCGTGTGAGGCTTTCGTGGAAACACGCAGTGGGTGGCGCCGCGAGTCCTTGCCGTTTGCCGACTTCGAGTGGTGCTGCCGGTTCGCGAAACTGGCCGCGAATTCAACCCAGCAGCGTGTCGATGCCACTTCGCCGCTTCTCTCCGCATCTCTGCCGACCGGAGAGCGCGTGCAAATCGTCCTGCCGCCTGCAACCACGGCGGGCTGCGTGGCCATCTCGATTCGACGCCCGGCCACGGAGGTCTGGAGTGTCGAAGATTTGGCGCGACGCGGGATCTTCCGACAAACGCGTCGTGCGAATCAGGAATTGGCTGAGTCCGACATGGAATTGCAGCACTTGTTGGCGGCGAGCGATTACGTGTCGTTCATGCGCCTCGCCGTACGCAGCCGCAGGAATATCCTCGTGTCCGGCCCCACCGGATCGGGCAAGACGACATGGACCAAGGCGCTGATTCGGGAAATTCCCAGCAGTGAGCGCCTGGTGAGCATCGAAGATGCCAGCGAACTGGTGCTGGATCGACATCCTAATCATGTGCGGTTGTTCTATTCAAAAGACGACCAGGGTGTCGCGCGAGTCACGCCCAAACAACTCCTCGAATCGTGTTTGCGCATGAAGCCGGACCGGATCCTGCTCGCGGAACTGCGTGCAGAGGAGGCGTTCGACTATCTTCGCAATGTCAATTCGGGCCACCCGGGTTCGATTACCAGCGTGCACGCGGCGAGCGCCGAGTTGGCCTTCGAACAGCTCGTGCTTCTGGTGAAGCAGAATCAGAGTGGTCGCGAGCTGGCGCGCGACGACATCAAGAGTCTCCTTTACCTGCTCATCGACGTCGTGATCCAGTTCGGGGTCGAGAGTCACGAGCGATTCATCAAGGAGATCTGGTACGACCCCGAACGCAAGCGTCGAGCCGGCGCGACGAGGAGCCGGCCTGCTTCTCGAGCTCAGCTATGATGGCGGCCGCGCTGAGCCACGGCTGGCCGGCGCTCGCGTTTGCGTATGCGGCGGTGCAAGTTCCCATGTTTGCCGGATTGGCTCGCGGGCGCGCCGAGCTGCGCAAGTACCTGGCCTCGCCCATTCTCGCCGCTCCCTTGACGGCTGCGGTCGGAGCCGGCATGGCAATGATCGCGCCTGCACTGGCGGGCCTCGGCGTATCGCAGCACGGCTTCATTCAGTTCGCTCTCGGCGCGTCGATCTGCACAGCGGTGGGGTACGCAAGCGGCCGCGCCGCGGCCCGGACCGCGCAGAGCAAAGAGGCGTATCAACGCGGCTCAGTTGTCGCAGAAGATGGGCCGCGCAGCCGGGAGAAGCGACGTCGCCCCGGGCTCACGCGCGAGATTACGCTCGCCGGGCACGCGGTACCGCTGCAAGATGAAGCCAAACATTTCAAGTTGATTGGCACGACGGGAACTGGAAAGAGCACGGCAATTCAGGAGATCGTTCATTGCGCGCTCGCCCGCGGCGATCGAGCAGTCATCGCGGATCCCGATGGCAGCTATATGCAGCGATTCTACGATCCGACTCGCGGCGACGTCGTACTCAATCCCTTCGATCCGCGTTCGGTGAAATGGGACTTATTCGCGGAATTGAAGAGTCCTTACGATGTCGAGCAGCTCGCACGCTCGCTCATTCCGGATCACGAGGGCGCCGATCGCAGCTGGCGATCGGTATGCGCGCACGTTCCTTTCGCGCGGTCACGCGTCAGGCTCAGGAGGGAGGGGTGAGCGACGTGGCGGAGCTCTACCGCCTGTTGGTGGTGGCAGACGCGCAGGAATTGCGCACGCTCGTGCGCGGCACGCCGGCCCAGCCGTTCCTGGACGAGCACAACAGCCGCATGTTCGACTCCATTCGCTCCGTGACCAGTTCCGCCGTTGCCGCGCTCGACTACGTCGCGCAGCAGGAGGGGGAGCGATTTTCCATTCGCGAATGGACCGCCGGGGACCGGCCCGGCGTGTCTGTTCATGCCGTACAGGGCCGGTCAGATCGCAGCCTTGCGATCGACCATTTCCGGTTGGATGCGCCTCGCAATATTCGAGGCCATGGAGCAGGGCGAGCAGCCGGCCGCCGGATCAGGCGGGGGATCCAAACGGTTATGGTTCGTCGTCGATGAGCTCGATGCGCTGGGACAAATCGACGGGCTCAAGGATGCACTCGCGCGCCTGCGCAAATTCGGCGGCCGTTGCGTGCTGGGCTTCCAGTCGATTGCGCAGGTATCCAGTACCTACGGCCATGGCGACGCGCACACGATCGTCGAGAATTGTGGGAACACGTTAATTTTTCGTTGCTCCGCCAGCGAGGGCGGCGGCACTGCACGATTCGCGTCTCAGCTGATCGGTGATCGCGAGGTGTTGCGGACCACGGTGTCGCGAAGCCGCCGGCTGACGGCGAGTTCATGGGTTCCATATCGCACAGCGAGCACTTCATCGTCGAACCGGCGGTTTTGCCTTCGCAAATCGAGCAACTGCCGGATCTGAGTGGTTACCTGAAACACGCATCGGATCCGCGATTGGCAGCGGGTGCGGCTGGATGCTCGGCGCGCCTGGGCCGAACGGCGATCGCGCCGGAGTACCAGCAGAGGAGCCGACGATCGGGAATACATCTGGCCGCGAGGGCGGCACGCATGAGTGAGCGCGTGCCGTGCCGACCGACGATGCCACGATGAAGGTGGGCCTACTGATGGAAAGCGCCCAGGCGCATCAAAAATTGGCCGATGACGCATCTGGAAAAGCTTCGTGCGCATACGCGGGACCTCGATGGCATCGTGCGCGAGGAAATACGTCGAACGTTCATCGAAGAACTTCAGGCTTGACGGCGGAAGAGCAAGCGTGCGGCTCAAGCGCTACAGGGCATGAAGCGTGCCGCGAACATGAGAGGACTGCTCTGGAGCGTCGCTTGCGGCGATCCTGTGTACGGCGATTCCAATCGCATTGCGCGCTGCGTGCTCCCCTCGGCGAGCGAAGTTGCCGCATTGCGAGTCGAGCGCGATCGACTTGCCGTCGAGCGTTAACCGGCTCGAGCAACGCGGCGGCCGGGTCGATTGGCGCCGTTGCGGTGATGCGGCGCGGCTGTGCGTGCGCGTCGATCGCGAGTGCTCCGCGTACGGCGACAAGGCCGATTATTACATCGTAAAAGGGTATTGAAACCATGGGCTGGTGGGCGGCACCGAGTGGGCAGCCGGCAAACGCTGTGTGGTCGTCGTAGCCGGCCTCACGCTCGCCTTCTGCATCCTCGCGCGAGCGCTGCGTCGACGCAGCCGTCGGAGACCCACAAGCGTGGCGTGCTCCTTCGAGATGGCGCGGCCGGCAGCGCCGCGCGTCTCGGCTGATGCGCGGGCAGTAGCGCGTCCTGACGGTGGCGGGCATTCCCATTCCCCCGCACGACGAGACGAAGCACTTCAAACTCATCGGTACCACCGGCACCGGGAAATCCACGGCCATCCGCGAGTTGCTCGGGCGGCGCTTGCGCGAGGCGATCGGGCCGTGATCGCCGATCCCGATGGCGGATACGTCGCGCGGTTCTTCGACCGCCATCGAGGCGACGTCATGCTAAATCCGTTCGAGCGGATCGGCTGAAATGGGATCTGTTCTCCGAGGTCAACTGCGCTTACGACGTGGAGCAACTCGTCAGCGGTTTGATCCCCGCCAGTCGCGATGCCTCGGCGGCAGAATGGCGCGGGCTATGCGCGCACGTTTCTGGCGGCGGTGCTGCGCCGCTGCCGGGCTGAAAAATGCACGCGACGGCGCAGAGCTATGGCGCCTGCTCGCCGTTGCGCCCAGCGAGGAACTGAAATGCATCGTCGCCGGAACCCCTGCGCAGCCCTTTCTCGATCCCGAGAATGCCCGGATGTTCGGATCGATCCGATCGGTCGCGATGTCGGCGATAGCCGCCTTCGAGCATGTGCAGTCGCAGCGCGCCGCGCCGTTTTCCGTCCGTGAATGGGTGCGTAGGAACTCCGCTCCGGGAATATTATTCATTCCCTACAAGGCGGGACAAATTGCAGCGCTCAAGTCGATGATCGCGGCGTGGATGCGGCTCGCCATCTTCGAGGCCATGAATGGCAGTGAAGACTGCGATCAGCGTCTGTGGTTCGTGATCGACGAGTTGGACGCATTGGGCGCAATCGACGGCCTGAAAGACGCGCTCGCGAGATTGCGCAAGTTTGGCGGACGCTGCGTCCTCGGGTTCCAGTCAATTGCGCAGGTCTCGAGCACGTATGGCGCGGGCGATGCGCAAACAATCGTCGAGAATTGCGGCACCACTCTAATCTTGAGGTGCTCGGCGAGCGAAAACGGCGGCACCTCGCAATTTGCGTCGCGGCTCATCGGCGAGCGGGAAATCTTGAGAAGGCAGGTCACCCGCGGCAGTGATCGCGAAGCCTCCTTTGGGCTACGTGGCGCCAGGCGTTCCAAGAACATCAGCGAGCAGCACATCACCGAAGGGGCGGTCATGCCCTCGGAAATAGAGCAATTGCCCGATCTCAGCGGCTACTTGAAACCCGCTTCATCCCGCGCCTGGCTCAAGGTCTCCTTTACATGACGATAGATGAATTGCGCAATGATATCAACGTCCGCTCATCGCACGGCTATTACATTGCTGTATCCGCGGCGCCGTGCGACAGCTGTCGTGCCGTGACGCGGGTGTTCGCCGTGGCGCTGCCGAGCGAGCATGAAACCATCACATTGGATCCAGATCTCGACCGCGACGAGTCGGCGCAGGACACATGGGAAGCTGCCGGATTTGGCGCGCTCCTCTTCTACATCGAGCGCCTTTCCGAGGCCGTGCAGCGGCGGCTGATGCAGCTCGCGCCTGGATTGCGCTTCTCGTACAGCGTGCCGATGCAGGCCCCGTATTGGGCAAATCACTGCGAGCATTGCGATTTGCTGCTGGAGGATCACGAGTTGTTCTGCGAACCGGAGGGCGCGTTTCTTCTGATTCGTGGGGCGGACGAACTTCGTCTCTCGTGGATCGACGAGCCGTTCGAGGCGCTCGCGGCCGGCTATGTTTGTGCTGCGCATTCGTTCGCCGCTGGGTCCCGATGGTGATCTCCAATGGCCGTGTATTTTTTGCATCTGAAGACATTTGGAAGATCCGACGGGGGCAGTGCGCCGAGCGCCGCGGCATACCGCGCCGGCGAGCGCATCAAAGATGAACGCACGGGCAGGACGTACGATCACACGGAGCGCCGGGATGTCATGCACAAGGAGATCCTGGTGCCGAGCCGCTATGGGGACGCCGACATTGATTGGGCCCGGGACCGGTCGAGACTTTGGAACGCTGCCGAATTTGCCGAAACCCGAAGAAACGCCAGGGTAGCGCGGGAGTATCTCGTGGGACTGCCGGTGGAACTCTCACCGAACGAGCGGATTGGTCTGGTTCGCGGATTCTCACAGGAGCTGGCTGACCGTTATCGATTTGCCGTGGACATTGCGATTCACGCGCCACGCGATTTCCCCGGCAGCGATCCGCGCAACTTCCACGCTCACCTTCTCGCAACCACGCGGGAAGTGACCACGGACGGACTCGCGGGCAAGACCACCCTCGAGCTCAGCGACTCGAAGCGACGAGAACTCGGCCTCGATCCAGCCATCAATGAGCTTCTCCACGTCCGGGAACGTTGGGCGATGGCTACGAACGAGGCGCTGCGCAGCGCCCACTGTGCGGCGCGGGTCGATCACCGCTCCCTCGAGGCGCAGGGGATCGATCGCGAGCCTCGGCCGTGGATTCCTCGGGTGGCATTTGAAATGGAGCGGCGCGGTTATCGCAGCGTGGTTGCGGAGCGTCTGCGGGCGGACTATGAGGCGCGGGTGCGGTTGCGACTCGAGCGGGTGCGGCCCCTGGAACCCGTGCCGCAACCCCCCGTAGACGATACGGCGGAGCGGCCCTCACTAGGAGCGGGGCCATCCTCACTCGGGGCGGGGTCGTCCCTTCTCAGGGCGGGGTCGTCCTCTCTCGAGGAGATTCGGCGTCAAGCCCGCGAGAGTTGGCGCAAGCTGCGGGAACAGGGCGCCGAAAGCCCCGTGAGAAGCACCATGGAGCACACGGGCGATGACGATCTCAGCCGCTGATGCGTCATGATTCGCGCCCTTCGGTTCGCGTCGTGCTATGTGTATTCGCCCATCGGCTCATGCGAGACCTCCGAGTGCTCGCGATTGCTGTGCTCGCTGCTCAAGGCCGGCGACGCCCGCTTCATTTTCAAGTACGCGGTGCGCGTCCGTCAGCAGGCGAGCGAGAATCCCGGGCTCGCCGGGTTCTTCGGTGCGAGTGACATCCTCATTCCGGTTCCCAGGAGCGTGCCGAGGAGCAAGGCCGCCGTGTCGGTCACCGAGCATCTGGCGGCGGCCCTGGTGAGCGAGGGCTTGGGACGATGTGCGTGGCCGGGTCTTCGCCGGGCCATTGCCGTGCGCAAATCGGCGACCGCGCCTCCGGGAGCGCGACCCACGGTGGGAAAGCATTACGCTTCGTTCGCCGTCGAATGCGACGACCCGCTGCCATTTCTTCCCTCCGGGCCGGGGCATATCGTGCTCATCGACGATGTAGTCACCAGGGGCAGAACCCTGTTGGCGGCGGCGGCGCGGCTCCACGAGACATATCCGGGCGCGCGGATTCGAGCTTTCGCGCTGCTGCGAACGATGGGCATGGTTCCCGGCGTCGATCGACTGCTCGATCCGTGCGTGGGGGAGATCAGCTGGAGGGCCGGAGATGCGCACCGGTTTCCCTAGAATTTCTCCGCGAGGGGTCGGGTTTCCTCAAAAATTACACGACGTTTTAGCGTCGTCATCGTGGTGACAAAACGCCAAAACGTCGGAAAAAAAACCGGGAGGGTGACCCGGGCGACCATCTATTTTTCGCCAGACATCCACACGGCGCTGCGTCTGCGGGCCGCCACAGCCGGCGCTTCGATCTCACAGACGGTGAACTCGATGGTGCAATCCGCTCTGGCTGAGGAGGCGACGGATATGGACGCCTTCCTTTTGCATAAAGATGAGAAAGAACAATCCTTCGAGTCATTCATCTGTGGGTTGCGGCGCCGTGGGCGACTATAAGATCCTGCTGAAATCGTTTGCCGCAAGCAGAATCGAGGCAGTTGATCCGCGTGCTACGCGTTCCAGGATCCGCGGCCAGATCGCCGTTCTCGCGGATGAGCCGAGACCAGCGGCCGCGGAGCAGTTGCCGGGGTACGCCGACCGCTTTCGGATACGAGTAGGCCGCTTTCGTATTCTCTATCAGGTTGACGAGTCGCGGAACGAAGTTACTATCGTTTCGTTTGAGCACATCGCCGCCTAATCCGCTTCCAACGGCTCGGCCGTTTCTGCGTTCGAGCCAATTCGATCTGGCCGCCCGCTTCGAACGCGCATTGGCGACCGCGGACGGCGTGGCGGGCGCGCATTGCGTGCACGAGTGGTGGATGCGCGGCGAAATGTCCATTACCATTGAGCACGCACTCGAGCGGCTGTGGAACCAAGCCGCCGCATCGATTCCCGAGTGGCTTCCGATGCGGTATGTCGAGTGGTTGCCGTGTGCATACGAAGTTGCACTCGGGATCCGCGCATCCGCCCGGGGACGATCGAATATCTACTTGGTGCTTCTCGATTATCGCGACAGTCGCAAGGAGGCGTACGGCGTGTATGTAGGAATGAGTCGCTATCCCCCGTCTGATCGATTCGATCAGCACAAGGGGGGAATTCGTGCGGCTGGCAGCGTCCTGAAGCGAGGTCTGGAGGTACTCACAGGACCGACCCTGCATTTGCAAGGCATCAAACGCTCGGAGGCGCAGCGTATCGAGATCGAGTTGGCGCAAGCCCTGGCTGAGGCCGGGCTCCTGGTCAAAGGTGGGCACTGAGTCATGATTTTGATCGGTATGTTCGATTCTCCCTTCGTGCGACGCGTGGCCGTCAGCATGAATCTGCTCGAGATCCCTTACGAGCATCGTAACTGGTCCGTGGGCAAGGACTTCGAGCTCATCCGGCAATTCAATCCTCTCGGCCGCGTGCCGACCCTGGTGCTGCCGGACGGGGAAGCGCTCATTGAGTCGGGCGCCATCCTGGATTTCCTGGACGAGTCGGCCGGTTCCGAGCGGGCGCTGCTGCCACGCTCCGGAAAGGAGCGGCGCGAAGCGCTTCGAATCGTTTCCATCGCAGTGGGCGCGGCGGAGAAAGGCGTGCTGCAAGTGTACGAGCGGGCATTCCGGCCCGGGGAGAAGCGTCACGAGCCGTGGATCGAGCGTTGCCGTACGCAGATGCAAAGCGCCCTTGCCGAGCTCGATCGCGTGGCACAGGTGCGAACCGGCGATTGGCTGATCGGCAATCGTTTGACGCAGGCCGACGTCACCGCGGTATCTGCATTCACCTTCTTGTGCGATGCCTTGGCGCTTGGGCAAGCCGCCGAGGCATTCCCAGCCCTGA
This sequence comes from uncultured Gammaproteobacteria bacterium, assembly GCA_963843295.1. GTDB lineage: Bacteria > Pseudomonadota > Gammaproteobacteria > Steroidobacterales > Steroidobacteraceae > Bog-1198. Next base: position 456,457 of record CAWJJP010000014.1, read on the forward strand.
ATGCACTCGGTGCGCGGGGCGAGGGGCTGCCGGCATTTCAGGCAGCCAAGGCGAAGTTTTTCGCCCCCGGCCAGGCGCCGCCCGCGGACTGCCCTTGACGGCAGCCGCCGTGGCAGGGCGTCTCTGCCGCGAGCCCTACAAATGGGCGAGGACGTGCTCGACCTGGTCCGCCGCCCCGAGGATCACCGGGGTGCGCTGATGAATCGCCCGGGGCTGGATATCGAGCACTCGCTGACCGGCTGACGCATAAGTCTTGCCACCGGCTTGTTCGATGATCATGGCCATCGGGTTGGCTTCGTACATGAGCCGCAGCTTGCCCTCGGGCGCTTTCTGGGTGGGCGGATAGAGAAATACGCCGCCCTTGAGCAGGATGCGGTGCACGTCCGCCACCATGGCACCGGCGTAGCGGCTCGAGTAGCCGTTGCTCTGGGCCCAATCGAGATAGCGCTGATAACCCGGCGGAAAGGTCTTGCGGTTGCCTTCGTTGACCGAATAGGTCCGGTTGCCGGTGGGTATTTTCAGGTTTCTTTCGACCCGCATGAATGCGCCAATGCCGGGATCGAGGACGAACAGGTCGACGCCCTTGCCGATCGTGAGAACGAAGACGGTGGAAGAGCCGTAGAGCACGTAGCCCGCGGCGATCTGGCGGACTCCCGCTTGGAGCAGAGAATCTTCCGCGCGCGTCGCTTGGCCGTCGTGCGCCAGAATGCTGAAGATGGTGCCGACACCGCCGCAGATGTCGAGGTTCGAGGAACCGTCCAGGGGGTCGAACAACACGCAGTAGCGCGGTACGCCGTGCTGCGCATCGCGCAGGATTACCGGCTCCTCATTTTCCTCCGAAGCCACGATGGCGACACCCTCGCGGCCGCCCAGCGTGCCGAGCAAGACGTCGTTGGCGAGCACGTCGAGCTTTTGCTGCACCTCACCCTGCACGTTCTCGGTACCGATGCTGCCGAGCACGTTTTCCAAGCGGGCCCGGCGCACCTTGTCGGCGATGATTTTCGCCGATATCGACAGCGCCGACAAAATCCATGAGAAGGTGCCGCCGGCATGAGCGTGCTCCGCCTGCTCGCCCAGAATATGCGCTTGCAAGGTTACGATGCGCACGTCGTCGCGGGAGTTATGTGTGTGCAGTTTGATCGGGGTATTCATGGACGCAGCATGCCATGAACGGCGCGCCATGCACCATGGGCAAAGAGCTCAGCGCTGTCAATGAGTTACACTACGCCCGCCATGTGAACTACAGCATAAAAAAGTTAGGGGGAGGCACTATGTCTTTAGCGATGAAAGTGAGCGCGGTTTTGGGCTCGGCTTTGCTGTTCGGAATGGTTGGCTGTAATCAATCTCCGCAATCGACGACGCCGGTCAAGCGGGCTCCGTCGCAGGCCAGTCAGGAATGGGCCAAGATCAGCAGTGGATTCGTCGAGAGCTATTTCCGAGCGCAACCGTTCTTTGCCGCGCAGGCCGGCCGGCATGAATACGACGGCCAGCTGCCGGATCTCAGCGAACACGGGATTCGGCGCGAAATTGCCCGATTGCACGATGCGCGGGATCAACTCGCGGCGGTCGCTCCGGCACCCCTCGAGCCGGCCGAACGGTTCGATCGGGACTATTTGTTGGCCGTGGTCGATCGGGACCTCTTCTATCTGGAGAAGGTGCGCTATCCGTTCAGCAATCCCTACTGGTATCTCGCCAGCGTCGATCCGGACATGTACTTGACTCGCAACTATGCGCCGCTCGACGTGCGTATGAAGGCGTATACCAAGTACGCGCGGGGTATCCCGAAAATGGCGAGTAACATCCAGGCGAACCTGAAATCGCCGCTTCCCAAGACCTTCATCGAGTTGGGCATTTCCATTTTCGGTGGTCTTGCCGACTTCTACAAGAAGGACGTGTCGACCGTGTTCGCTTCGGTCAGCGATGCGGATCTGCAGAAGCAATTGAACGATGCGGACACGAATGCCTCACAGGCAATGTCGAATCTGCGTGATTACCTGATTTCTCAGCGCAAGACAGCGACCGACAAGTACCCGCTCGGCAAGGATCTGTTTGCGCAAATGCTGAGAGACACCGAGCGCGTCGACATGCCCATCGATCAGATCGAAGCGGCCGGGCGGACGGACCTCGCGCGCAATACGGAAGCGCTGAAGACCGAGTGCGTGACCTATTTGCCGAAGGGCACGCTGACGGCGTGCATGGCGAAGATGGCCGCGAAGAAGCCGCAGGGTGGCCCCGTCGAGGCTGCTCGCCAGCAATTGATGTCCCTCAAGGAATTCGTCCAGAAGAACAACGTCGTCAGCATACCGAATGACGATCAAGCGCTGGTGATGGAGGCGCCGCCCTACAATCGGTCGAATGCGGCCTTCATCCAGGTCCCAGGGCCGTACGATCGCGGGGTGGCGGCGACCTATAACATCGCACCGCCCGATCCCAAATGGACCAAGGCCGAGCAAGCGGCCTACATCCCCGGCGAGGCGATCCTGTTGTTCACCTCCGTGCATGAGGTGTGGCCGGGTCACTTCTTGCAATATCTGCACTCGAATTCCAACCCGGACAAGCTCGAGGGAATCTGGATCGGCTACGCCTTTGCCGAAGGCTGGGCTCACTATTGCGAGGAGATGATGATCGAGGAGGGGTTGGGCAAGGGCGATCCGGAGAAGCACATCGGTCAGCTCGAGGAGGCACTGCTGCGCGATGTGCGCCTGCTGTCTTCGATCGGCCTGCACACCGCGGGCATGACCGTGGCGCAATCGGAGAAAATGTTCAAGGAACAGGCCTATCAGGATCCGGGCAATGCGCGGCAGCAGGCGGCGCGCGGCACCTATGATCCGGCGTACCTGAACTACACGCTCGGCAAATTGATGATCCGCAAATTGCGGGCCGACTGGGTCGCCAAGACACGGGGAGCGGCGGCGGCGGACGACGATCACGCGTTGTGGCACGACTTCCACGACCAATTCCTCTCCCATGGCGGGCCGCCGATTCCGCTATTGCGCAAGGAGATGGTGGGCGATCAGGCCAACCTCCTGTGAGGTTTCCCGGCCGTTGAAATGCGCGGCCGTCAGCCCAAGCCGACGATGATCCCGCTGTCCACCCACGTACCGATGAGGGTGGCGGCGCGCAGCGGGATCTCCTCCTCGGATAAAGAGTCGGCCATCGCCGCGCAAAGGTCGGCGAATGATGAACCGCGTAACGCGGCGTCGAGCGCGGCGTCCTCGGCTGCGTCCAGCGAGCGGAAATGGTTCCTGAGGTCCTGACGCCACAGGAGCCACTGCACGGGTTGCGGGGCCGGTTCCGGGTGGGGCGGCTCTTGATCGCCGTTTGCGGCCTGCCAAACGTTCACTGTGTTCCACGCCAAGTGCATACGGCGAACCGAGGGATGGAGGCGAAATTTGAGTCCGGGCCACGCTTGCGGCGCGACGGCCTGCAGCGCCGTCCGCCCGAGCGCCGCGGCGTCCGGGGCATCGAACACCTCCGCCAGCATCCATTCGAATCGCGCGACCTCGGTGAGAATCGGCTGTTCGCAGAAAGGTGCACACTGGGACATGAAATCGGCGAGCTCGCCACCGTACCAGCGAATCGAGCGGTGCACCGATGGTTGAGCCGCCACGAACAACTCGCCCAATGCCGCAAATGTCTCGTCACCCAGCAGCTTATGAAGCACGGAATAGGTGTCGCCGAGCGCATCGATCAGGCGGAAGCGGTAGGCGTTGCGATAAATATCGAGGCGCGCCTGCACGGGCAGCGGCGGTGCGTCGATGACGGCCGAGTGGATGCTGCTCGCCTCAGCCAACAGCTCGTGCTGCATCTCCTGTTGCAATTGCCGCAGCTGCATCATGCCGCCTCGAGCGCCTGACCCGCTGCGATCGCGCGCGCGATGTCGAGCTCGGCGACGAGTTCGCTCAAGGTAGGGATGTTGTCGTCGCGCTCGATCATGGTGGGCACCTGCCCGAAGTGCGCAACGGCTTCGCGATAGAGTTCCCACACCGGGGCCACGATCGGGTGATCGTGCGTGTCGATCAAATGGCCGCCGAGATCGCTGTGACCGGCGAGATGGAATTGGCGCACCCGCTCCTTCGGGATGGCGCGCAGGTACGCGGATGGGTCGAATCCATGATTCACACTGCTCACATAAATGTTATTGATGTCGAGCAGGATCGTGCAGTCCGCGCGTCGCGCCACTTCACTCAGGAATTCCCATTCGGTCATTTCCGAACTGCGGTACTCGAGATAGCTCGACACGTTTTCCAGCAGGATTTGCCGCCCGAGGCGCTCCTGCACTTCTGTCACGCGCGCGATGACCGTGGCGAGCGCCTCCTCCGTATACGGCAGAGGCAGGAGGTCATGCATATTGCGTCCCTCGACGCCGGTCCAGCACAGATGATCGGAAATCCAGGCGGGCTCGATTCGGCGGCTCAATTGCCTCACCGCTGCCAGGTATTCCTCATCGAGCGCATCCGTGCTGCCGATGGACAGCGAAACGCCGTGCATGACCAGGGGGAAGCGCTCGCGGATCCGCTCCAGATAGTGCAGAGGCTTACCGCCCGGGACGAGGTAGTTCTCGGTGATAATTTCGAGCCAATCGATGGCGTGAGCTTCGCCGAGCATCGGCTCGTAGTGGGGCGCTCTCAGACCGAGACCAAAGCCTTTCAGTTGCATACGACGTGGGTCGGGTGCGCGGCATCATCGCGATGCCTCACGCACCCGACCCCAAGTTTCCCTGAATGACGGCTACTTCGGAGCGTCCTTCATCTTGGCTTTGGCGGCATCGCACTCGGACTTGGACATCGCCATCCAGCCCTGGCCCTTACAGCTGTTCATGCCCTTACAGCTGTTCTTCGCTGACTTGCACGAGGAGGTGCCCTTGCAGGAATTGACTCCCTGGCAATGCACCGTGGCGCTATCCGCCGCTACCGAGACGCTCGCCAACCCGGAGCTGAACAACATCGCGGCTGCAGCCGCCATTGCCGCACTCGACACTTTATTGATCTGCATACTGGATTCCCCTCACTTGTTATGGAAACGCAGCGAAATTGCTGCTCGCGTACAAGACCCGGCCAACGGGGGGATTATTACCCATTTGTCTGAGCTAATAACCAGGCCACGGAGGTCACTGATTTTGAGGGATTTTTTTGGTTTGGCTCTACCAAGTGAGGCGGGGAGGATAGCTTTCGCTGCGTATCCACTGGGACAGCAACCACTTCTCGTCGGTCTCCACTGGCGTGCCTGCATGCAGACTGTCCCTGTGGCCCAGTCCGTCCGGGCCCAGATTGTGAAAATGCAGCATGTCGCCGCGGCGGCCTTTGATTTCCAGCTGCAGTTTCGGAAAATGGGTGCTGCCTCCGGTGTAGTCCTCGTTCAGATATAGCAGCACGGTTTGCGCGCGCTGCCCGCCATCGACCAGAGATTGATAGGCACCGGCCCCGCCTTCATTGAAATAGTCCACGTGCGGCCTGAACTCTTCACCCAGCCGATAGCGCAGGATCTGCAGGAATTCACCGTTCAGCGCCGGCAGGCCGGTGAGGCTGCTGATGCAGCGTTCGAGTGCTTCCAGCACGTGATCGTGCTGACGCGGGCTGAGTGTGACATGCGAACTGGTGCGCATTGGATCGGCACGCATCTCACCGGTACGCGCATCCACGATCTGCGAGCGCTGCACCAGCGGCGCGGCCAGATTTATCACCATATCAAGCACCAGCGGATGAATCACGCCGGGCAGTCTTCGAATCAGCGGTGCTTCGTGCAGTATTTCGGCGCTGGGAAGCGGTATATCGGCGGCGAGATGCGGCAGCGCCTGCTCGAGCAGCGGCCAGTCAATGTTCAGTGCCGGCGGCTCCGCAACGGGGTAGGCCGGATTCGGCTTCCGGAGTTGCTGGTCCAACCGGGGACCAAGATATTGGCTGCGTGCGGCTTCACTGCGGCTAATGCTCACGGCGACGGCCGGCTCCGCAGCGCCACCGATCCCCACGGCATAACAGCAGGCAAGGGCATACATGGCGGCGCCGTCGCCGCGTCGGGCCGATGCGTCCAGCAACGGGCGTAACAGATCCCAACGCTCTTGGCAGACGCTCAGCAGGGCCAGCTGACGCAGAGCACCGGCTTCCCCCATACGCGCTGCGGCTAAAAGATAACGCAGGCCGGTTTCGCGATCGCCGCCTATCAGCGCGGCAAAGCCGTGCAGTTCGCTCAGCAGAAGATTGGCCTGAATTTCCGTGGCTACCAACGGTTGCAGCAAATCGATCGCCTGTTGCTGATCGCGCGGACACCGGCGCCCATCCATCAGCATCATGGCCAGCGTCATCTGCGCCGGAACCAATTTTTGCGACGCGGCCAGACGCAGCCAATGCAGGCTCTCATCGAACTGTCCGCGATCGTCCAATACAGAACTCAATGCGTACTGAGCGTCAGCGTCGCCTGACTTCGCCAGTGCGGCCGCGTCTTGGAATGAAATACTCTGCGGCATGCGTGGCTCCTGATCCGTCATCGCAGGCTAACGAATAGTGACGAGACTGTTCAAGCGGAATTCACCGGCCACAGCCCATTAAGTTCAGTTCCCCCGAGAGGTCGCTGGTAGGCCTCGGGTGCTCGAGGGTATAATTTGTGTTGCTATGCAAGGATTATGGTTTGGTTTGTGCCTGATGCTCGCGGGAATCGCGACGGCTGACGAACTGTCGGCGCGATCCTGTACGAGCATAGCGGACAAGATGGCGCGTCTCGCGTGCTACGATGCAGCGCTCGGCGTGAACACGGTACCGACTCCGCACTCCGCGACTTCCGCCGCTCCACCGGCCGCGTCGCAAACCACCGCCGCCGGGCAAACAGCGCCCGTGGCGCAGACCGCGGCGGCGCCGGCCTCATCGGTCGCAAAAACCCCGGAAGATGCGTTCGGCGACACCGGCGATCTGAGAGGCACCCCGAAGCCCGTCTTACCGAAGCGATTAACTGCAACCGTCGTAAAAGCCGTGCCATTGGGTCAAGGGTTGTACCGACTGACCCTGAACAATGGGCAGATCTGGCAAACCACGCATGCGGACTGGGCAGTGGACTTCGATTCGAGCAGCAGCGTCACCATTTCCCGTATGGCGTTTGGTAATTACCTCATCTCGCGCACCGGTCAAGCGATTACCGTTTCGGTCAAGCGGATCCAGTAGTTTGTATGCTCGATATTCCTGGGGCGTCCTACCTGGACAAAGACTCGTTGGTTGGTGGATGTGTCCGGCTGCCGCTCCGGATCGACGGACAGCGCTTGCTCGAAGAAGTGGCGCAATTGCCGACCTCAGTGTGGGGGACACCCGGCGGGCGAGTCGGAGTGCACGACAAGTCAGAGGCGATTTTTTTGCGCGGGTTTGCGCCCGCCGAGGGCGAATTGCCGGTTGAGGATCGGCCTGTTCTCGAGCGCTTGCCGTATGCGCGGTTCATCATCGAGAAGCTAATTCCGGCGTCCCCGATGCGATGCTTACTGGCACGTCTACCGGCGGGCGGGGTCATCGCGCGCCACATCGATAAGGCGCCGTATTTCGGCAAGACGCTGCGTGTTCACTTCCCCGTTGAAACGAATGAATCGGTTTTCATGGTATCGCGCGGTCTTTGCTATTCGCTGCAGGCCGGTGAGGTTTGGCTGTTGAACAACAGCGCCAACCACGCAGTGTGGAATATGCATCCCTCCCGATCCCGCACACATCTGATTTGCGATTTTCTGCCTTCGCCGGCGCTGCTCGATCTGCTGGCCCGCGCCGAGCGGCACCTCGGCTTCCAGCGCGCCGATGTCGAGGAGCACACGCGAACACAGCGTTCCGCCGGGGCTGCGTAAGCTCATGGTCGTCACGTCCCGGTTCACGTTTCTGCATCTCCACAAGTCGGGCGGAACGTTCGTCAACGAATGCCTGATGAAATTCGTCAAGGATGCCCGGCAAATCGGCTACCACCTGCCCCGCAGCATGGTTCCGCAAGAATTCGCCCACTTGCCCGTCTTGGGGTTGGTGCGCAATCCGTGGAGCTATTACCTGTCCTGGTATTCGTTTCAGCTGGAGCGACCGCATCCCAATTTTTTGTTTCGGATCTTGAGCGATGAGGGCCAGCTCGACTTCGAAGCGACGGTGCGCAACATGCTCCATCTCGGCGCGGGTAGCGTTCGCCTCGAGATGTTGCTGCGTTCGCTGCCATCGGCGTACAGCAATCAGGGGTTGAACCTGCCGAATTTCGCCTTGGCCCCGATTCGAGACACCCGGCTGGGCTTCTACACCTATCTCTATCGCTACCTCTACAACGGGGGAGCGAAACCGGCGATCGTCGGCCGCATGGAGGAGATGCGCGAGGAACTGGTGCCCATGCTGGAGCAGGTGGCGCATTCGCCGAGTGATGAGATGCGTGCGTTCATTGCTGAGGAATTGCCGCGCAACACCTCCCAGCATGGGAACTACACGCAGTACTACAGCGATGACCTGCGGAAATTAGTCGCGAAGCGTGACGAGGAAATCATAGCGCGACACGGTTATCGATTCGGCGAGTGATCGCCTCACCGAGAACCGCCACCGCGCCTCATCCCGGCGCAGACGCTTCCGCGAACAGCGAATAGTATCGATCCCCGTATTTCGCCTTGGCGACTTCGCTGATGTCGTCCACCCTCAACGCCGGGTGATCGCTGCCCATGAAGCTCGACCGCTTCGTGCCGACGAATCCAGCATCTTCGAGAACGCGTTGCAGTGTTTCGAAATCGTAGCCGTACTTGTGGCTCTCGAACAAATACGCCGGCTCCGGGCCGGCGCCCGCATAAGCCAGGAAATCCTCGAGCCGGGTGGGATTTTCCGGCCACCAATCCCAGGTCTCGCGACGGCTGCCGAAGAAGGCCGGGTCCCGGGCGCCATAGGCGTCGATGCATTGCTCGATATCCGGTACCACGATGCGCACGACGCCGCCAGGGGCGAGCACCCGGCGCAGTTCGGCCAGGAACGGCTTGACGTCGCGCGGAAAGAACAGATGTTCCAGGAAGTGCGATACGAAGATGTGGCGGGCGCTTCCGGCGCCGAAAGGTAGTCCGCGCAACACGTTCATGCTCAGCGGCGCAGGATGGATATCGATGTTCACCCATCCGGCAAGCAACCCCTTGCCGCAGCCGATGTGGAGGTTCAATTCCGTGCTCGCCGAATCGACCCCGAGCGCCCGGAGTTGGCCTTCCAAATGAGGAGTGCGAAGGCTCGCGAGCTCACTGCGCAATCCATCGGTCGCCGCGAGCAGCGCCATGAGCTTGCGCTCGACGCCGACCCCGCCGCGTTTCGTCAGTTCAGCCTCTGCGTACGGGCCGAGCCCAAACAGGTCTGCCGCGGCATCATAGATGCTTCGGGCGAGAAGGCGCACGTGTTCGCGGCTGCGCTGCGCTGACTCCTCGTGGCCCGCGGCCGACAAGTCGGGTGAATCGGCCTGCACGAGCGCACCACTCCGCCGAAGGTAGTCGAGCACTTGGCGCATGGTGCTGCGGTCGGCCGCCGGTAGGCGCGCCAGCGCGGCTTCGGGGTCCACGCTCCTCGAAAACTGGCACAACCAACCGATCAGCATCGGATGGTCAGTCTCGAACGCCGGCAGGGTGCTGGAGGTCGTGTGGATCAAGATGCGTCCGCTTTTGAAGCGGATCAGGGTGTCGGCTGCGAATTGCAGTGATGAGGGCATCAACGCAACGCCTGCAAGCGCTCCCAGGTCGATGCAACTCTCGGGAGAACCCGCTCGATCGAGGCTGCATTCACGCGCCACTTGTCCGCGGCGGGCAGCGTGTGGGTGTAGCGCGCCGGCGGGAGCGGCGCTTCGATGCGTGCCCGCAGCGCGGAATCCACCTCGATGCCGAGAAAGCCGCACAAGCGCTCGATCGTCGCCTGCGGCGCACGGATGAGCTCCGAGTATTCCACCGCCGTCCAGCGATCCGAGGGCAGCAGCGCCAGATCCTCGCGCATGATGCGATTGCTCGAGTCCCATTGAAAGGCGGCTACTTCCTCGAGCGGTCGCCCGTTCAATGCACGCCAGCCCGGCGGCAGCACCATCGACCACGGGCCCTCGAAACCGTCGAGCTCGCGATAGGTCTGCCAGTCGCCGGAGCGCCACGCCTCCATGAGGCTGCTCAGGTTCTCGCGCGGATCCCTCCACAGGAAGATGAACTGGGCATCGGGAAAAATCCGATTGAAGAGCGGAATGCGCAGGGAATTCTTCGGGGTCTTTTCCAAGAAACGCCGCCCGTCGAGCACATCCCCCGGACGCCCCGCTGAATCCACCAACTTTTCGGCCACTGCGGCATGCATGCGGCGGGCGAGTTCAACCGAATAGACATCGGCACCGAGTCGATTGGAATCGATCCCCGGCGCGCCGACCCGAAGTTCATCGACGCTCTCGACCATCCAATGAGCTTCGCCGCCGACCGTCACGAACTGGTCGCTGGCTGCGAGCGTTTCAAACAACAGCGTGCTGCCGGAACGCGGCGCCGCCACGATGAATACGGGGCGCTGCAGCACCGGCGGCGGACGAGGAGAGTTTTTCGTGCTCTTGTCGGGGGCTGCCGCGGCCGTGAGCATGGGACGCAGGACGCGGCCCTCGAAAACCACGTGCGCGGCAACGCGGTTGGTGCGTAGTACGAGACCCTCGCTCAGTATCTTCGAAGCTTCGCGTACGCCGTGGCGCAGATTGGCGAATTCGGACCAGCCGAGCTCGCCCTCGCCGTGTAGAAGGTATAGCTGGCGCCAATCCTTGCAAAAATTCTCGAGCAGACCGTGATAGCGCGCGAGCTGGACGGCCGACGCCGCCGAGGCATCGTCTGCAACGAGCTCTGATCGTAGATCTTGAATCAGCATCTCGACCTCGGCGGGGTTCATCACGGGTGCCAGCATGGCCTGTTCGGTCAACAGGGTCGTCGACCGCTGCGGATCGTATCCGAATTCCACATCCTTGCTGTCCGGTGATTGGCTGTTCGCGACGAACCGCCAAAAGCTTGAGCCGCCCGCCGTATCGGCGACGAGATGTATTCGTTCGCGGTCGCTGGCATTTTCAACTCGATGCAGACGCCAATTGTCGAACAGCCACGCTTCGCCGGCGGCCATGTGTACGGACTCGTCACCGCAAAAAAAGCGCACCTCCGGCTCCGTCACGATGGGGATGTGCAGTCGAACCCGGGTGAACCAGTGATAATTGATGTCCGCGTGCTGCGGCACCGAGGCCCCGGGCGCGAGGCGCATGAGACGCGAGCGGCCCCACACCACGCCGAAAATGCCCAGAATCTGTCGCAGATACGGCGATTTTGCGAGATGCGGCGTCATGGCCATGCGCCCGTTGACGTCGTCGTTCTGACCGCCATTGACGCTGATCAACCGAATCGAGTTATTGCCCGGAATGTCATTGGGATGCGCGGCCCAAGCGGAGAGCGGTATACGATCGATCTCTTCGCGCATTCGGTCCGCATCGAACCGCACGCTGAGCCGCTGAAAGGCTTGCGGCAGGCGCATCTACGACAGTGCCTCGACTTCGTGGCGAAAGTCGCCGATATTTTCGACCAAGACAGCGAGAGCCGCACGTTCGGCTTCGCTCAAGTAGGGACTCCACAGGTCGAAGATCAGCACGACGCGGGTGTCGTCGCTGCGGTTCCAGGCTTCGTGCTCGTACGTATCGTCGAAGACCACGACCCTCCCCTCCTGCCAGCGATGTGGCACGCCGCCCACGACCAGCTCGCAGTTCTCGGGCACGATCAACGGCAGATGGGCAACGACGCGGATGTTGGTGACGCCGCGATGCGGAAGCAAGTGGGTGCCGGCGGTGAACACAGAGAACAGCACCTCCGGACCGTGCCCGCGAATTCGACAGAGAGGGAGCGAATCGAGCGCGGCGGCCGTACGGCTGCACCGGTCGCAGTTGTCATTGCGCCGCTCTCCGTGGCGATAGAAGTAGTAGCCGTTCCAAGTCGGCGGCCGCTTCAGCCCTCGCAGATGATCGGCTTCCAGAGCAGTGGTGCCGAACACAGGCTCGCGTCCGTCGGACCCGGGCAGCAGCGATAAAAGCTCGCGGCGGATCTCGACGGCCTGCGCCTCGAATGCATCGATCCACGGAAACAGCTCCCGCGACAGGTAAGGGCTGACGGGAATGTCCGGGAAGTGAAAGAAACTCGGCCGTTGCCCGGACTCGGGTAGCACCGCGGCCTCCTCCTTGAAATACATCCGCAAGCTCTTGTCGACCCGCTGCATCGAGTCGCGGCCGTATGTTTTGATCAGAGGCTCGAGCAGCCGTGCAACCGCGGCACGGCGGCCCTGTTTGACCTGCAGAACCGCGTGTTCAACCAGCGGCCGAACGCCGGCCGGCGTCGACGCTCCGCTGAGCCAGCGGCCCTCGGCCTGCGCATCCTGCAATGCGCGCGCATAGGCGACGATCGCCTGATACGGTTCACCGGAACGCTCCAGCGCCCGGCCGAGATAAAGCCTCGCGGCGTACAGATTCGGCGCAACCTTGAGAGCAGCTCGCTGCGCTGCCGCCGCTTCACCGTAGCGCTGTGCGCCGTCCAGAATGAGCCCATGATTGTGCAGCGTTAGTGGGTTCAGGGCATCCGCACGTCGTGCCCTTTCGATCAAAGCGAGAGCGGAACTGAAGTCGCCGCTGCGCAGCGCCACCAGGGCGATCACGTTCAATGCCTGAACGTGTTCGGGTTCTTGGGCCAGAATTGCCGCAAAGGCACGTTCCGCCTCGGCAATTCGGCCTTCACGCAATAAGAGTTGCGCCTGCTCGACGGACATCATAAGTTCTGCTCTTTTGACAATCTATGCTCTGCCGGTCTTGCGCGCATTCCGCGCATCCCACTCAAGATCAATCGGAGGCTCATTGCTGAGCGGCGCCACCCAAATCGACCAATTGTCCCATTACATCCGAGTTTATGACCATCATCTCGATCAGGGTCTATGCGCCCGCATGATCGAGTCGTTTGCGGGCCTCGCCCGCTTTCAGCGACCGAACGGGCGCGGCATCAGGGCCGGACTGGAGGAGTCCGCCTGGACCGAACTCAACGTCACGGCGCGGTCCGACGCTGACTTCCTCGGGATGTTCCGCAAAATCATCGATCATGCGCTGGCTCGCTACAACCATGATATCGGACTGCCCATAGCCATCCCAGCCACCCCGTTGATGTCGGAGTTGGTGATGAAACGCTATCGTCCGGGCCAGGAGGAGCGGTTCCAGTTGCATTTCGATGCCATCAACTACGTCGCCAACCGTTATATGGTGATGCTGTGGTACTTGAACGACGTCGCCGAGGGCGGTGAGACCGATTTCCCGCATCTTAACCTCAACGATCAAGCCCGAGGCAGGGCGGCTACTGATCTTCCCGCCGTACTGGATGTACCAGCACCAGGGGTTGCCGCCGGTTTCGGGGGACAAATACATCCTGTCGACCTATTTGCTGTTTGAAATGACCAGGCCGGATAACCCTGCCGCCGGGCCTGAGCCTCGGGAAGCACGAGCGTATGCAACCCAGGCCCTCCCCCGCCACACAACAGCTGTTTGCAGCCGCCTTGGCGAACGCATCAGGCGGGCCGCCTGAAGGAAGCGGAACGGCTCTACCTCAAGATACTCAAGGCCGATTCCCGTCATGCCGACGCTCTGCATTTCCTTGGCGTTCTCAACCATCAGCTGGGAAATGCAGACGCCGCCGTAAAACTGATCCGCCAGGCCATTGACCAAAACCCTCGGGCGCCCGCGTTTCACAATAATCTCGGCATGGTCCTCTTTGCGCAGGGCAAGCTCGATGCGGCGGCGGCTTGTTACGAGCGCGCGCTCGCCATCAGGCCTGACTATGCCGAGGCGCATTACAACCTCGGCGTCGCGCTTCAGGCGCAGGGCAAGCTCGATGCGGCGGCGGCTTGTTACGAACGCGCGCTCGGCATCAGGCCCCGATACGCCGAGGCGCACACCAACCTCGGCATCATCCATCCTGAAACGAGGCAGCCTGGATGCGGCTGTTGGACTGTTTCGAGCGGGCGCTGTCCCTCAAGGCCGACCATGCGGAGGCGCACAACAATCTGGGCAATGCCCTGAGGCTGAAAGGGAATTGGGCGGCAGGCCATCGCCTCCTATCGGAGCGCCGTGTTCCACACTCCCGACTATGCCGAGGCGCACCTCAATCTCGGCACGGTCCTCATCGAACAAGGCAAATCGGCTGAAGCCATCCCGCACCTCGAGCGTGCGTTGCGCCTCAATCCGGATCTGGCCGAGGCGCATTGCAGCCTTGGCGCGGCGCTCAAGGAGCAGGGCAAGCCCGACGCCGCGCTCGCGCGCCTACGCGCGGGCGCTGGCATTGCAAGCCCGACTACGCCGAGGCGAGGCTCGGCATGACTATCGCGCAGATACCGATCTTCGCGGACGACGTTGCCGCCAGCAGCGCTGCCGCTGAAAAGTTCATGGGCTCGCTCGACGGGTTGGCGGCGTGGACCACGGGCAATGCCGAAAAACTGGGAAAATGCGTTGGCAGCAACCAGCCGTTCTATCTGGCATACCGGCCGTACGACGTCGGCGCCGCGCTCTCGCGCTACGGCGATATCCTATGCCCGGCAGCCGCCGCCTACTGGCAGCCCGATGCGCGTAGGGCTGGCGCGCCGCGGGCGCCGCCGGCGCGAACGCGCATGGTGGTGGTGAGCGGCCAGGTGCGGCAGCACCCGGTGTGGGAGATCATCTTGCGCGGCATGATCGAGCATCTCGATCGCGGCCGGTTTGAGATCATCATTTACCACACGGGTTCGACATGCGATGCGGAGACGCTCTGGGCCAAAGCCCACGTGGACCGCTTCGTGCAAGGTCCGATGCCCGTGAAAGGGTGGCTCGATGAGATGAGGCATGACCTTCCCGACGTGATTTTCTATCCCGAGGTCGGTATGGATCCGGCTACCTCGGCACTCGCGGCGCTGCGCCTGGCGCCGTTGCAAATCGCGGCATGGGGGCATCCGGTGACGACGGGCTTGCCGACCATGGATCTGTTTCTCTCGGGCGAGCTCTTGGAAGATAGCGGAGCCGAGCAACACTATCGGGAAAAGCTGATCCGCTTGCCCGGCACCGGCGTGTGCACGCAGGTGGTTACCCGCGCAGCGCGACCGTGGGCGGGACCCCAGCGTGCGGGGAACATCGTTCGCTTCGCCCTGTGCCAGCAGCCCATCAAGTTCGACCCCGCGGACGACGTGCTCTTGACCGCGGATCGCGAAGGAAGTCGGCCCATGCGAATTCTGGCTGGTGACACCGGAGAAGCTCCATTGGGCTGCGGCCAGATTGCGCGATCGGCTGGCGGCCGCCTTCCGCGCAGCAGGCCTCGATCCGGATGCGTATCTGCGCGTGACGCCCTGGTTGCGCGCGCGAGCAATTCATCGGCTTTCTGGATGAGATGGATATTTATCTCGATTGCCCCGCATTCTCCGGCTACACGACCGCCTGGCAAGCCATTCATCGGGGGTGCCGATCATCACCTTGGAAGGGCGCTACATGCGCCAGCGCCTGGCGGCGGCCCTGCTGCGGCAGATCGGCCGGGAGGATCAGATTGCTGTATCGCATGACGGCTACGTGGAGATCGCCTTGCGCCTCGCGAACGAGATCCTCGCCGGCGAGGGCCGCGGAGAAGCGCGGCGCGATGCGATCCGCCGCGCGGCGCCGTCAATCGGACGGCAACGCCGGGGCGGTCGAGGCTTTCGAGCGGGCGGTGCATCGGCGCCCTCAAGTCGAATAGTTCCAGCGCTCCAGGTAAGGCATCAATATCGGCAGACTCGCCGTGAAGTGCGTCCTGGTAGTTCCGCCAGCGACCTATCGATCTGGCATTGATCGGCTGGATGACCTGCGAATAGCTCGGCGTGCTGATGAATTGCTTCTGCTGCGCCCGCTTCGCGGGAGACAGGACCGCAGGGTCCCAAGGCAGCTCGAGAAAATCGAACACGCGCCGCACATTCGGCTCGAAGTCATCGACCAAGCGCTCGTAGCGCAATTCGAGAACGTCCGCTTGCAGCAGCTCCTGCTGCGCATACCAGAAGTCAAAAGTCCTGCGATAAGCAGCCGCCAGGGTCGGAATGTCCTGGCACAGCAGCGCAAAATCCGGCGCCCGGAAATGCTGCATGAAGCAGCTCAAGATCACATCGCACGGATGCCGGATGGCGAAAATGATTTTCGCGTTCGGGAACAGCCGCTTGATGACTGGCAGGCGAAAGACGTTCAACGGATTCTTGTCGATCAGGCGCTCGCCCGGCGCCCGCTCCACGCGCCGCGCCGTTTTGGCCCAGTAGGCGCCGCGGATGCGCTCGAGCTGCGCTTGGGTGAGCGTTGCAAGCTCGCCGGGATAGCGAACCTTTTCTGTAAGGATGTCATCCAGGGCGTTTTGCAGGAACGGCTGCTCGTCGATCGACGTGAGCTGCGGATGCGCGTCCAGGACGAGTTCGAGCAACGTGGTCCCCGAGCGCGGAAAGCCCACGATGAAGATCGGGCTCTCGGCCGCGGCAGGCTCGGAATCGTCGACCCAGCGTGCGATGTCCTGTGCCTCACAGGACTGGTCGGCGATCGCCAACGGCGGAGCGTATAACGCCGCAGGTGCAGCGAGCTTGATATAAGCCAGCTGAGAGGCGTGCGCTTCGCTCAGCGTCGCTAACGCCTCGCTCGTAGCGGCCGAGGGCATCCAGAGATCTCGCCAAAGGGAACTGTTGAAAATAGCGCAGGTGCGGCCGCTCGCATTCGGCGACGATGCTCGCTCAACAGAGCGACCGCGGCCTCGTGCCGGGACTCGCGCTGCGCGAGCTGCGCCTCGGTCATTTTGAGGTCGCTTCCCAAGGACGCCGCGGCCGATTGCGTCCGCAGCTCATCGAACAAGGCGCGGGCCTCCGCGATCCGGTTGGTCCGCTCCAGAAGTTGAATCAAGGTCAGCGTCGCGCGCGGATCGGCATCGCCTTGCAGGACGGCCTTGCGCACGGTCGGCTCCGCCCGGCCGATTTCACCGAGCTTCATCATGAGGTGGCCGGCGCTGGCCGAGACATCGGGTGCCGCCGCCAGGGTCTCCCACCCGTCGAGCGCCGCCAGCGCCTCGTCGGTGCGCAAGGTTTCGTAACAGCAAAAGGCGAAGCGGTAGCGCACCTCGGCATCGTCCGGAGCGAGCGTCAGGGCCTTTTGCAGCAGCGACCGCGCAGCTTCGTAATCGTCCCGTGCGATGTGCGCGAGCGCCACGTTGTAATAGAAGTCCGCGGTATTCGCCCCGAGCGCGGCCGCCCGCGCAAAAGCATAGAGCGCCTCATCGATCCGGTCATCGCAGCGGCGGGCGGTGCCGACATTCATCCAGTGCAGGGGCTGCGAGGGCTCGAGATTGGCGAGCGCGACATACACCTCTTCGGACTCGCGGTGCTTTGCCTGCACGTGCAGCGAGTAAGCCAGGGCTTTCAGTACGTCGAGATTGTGCGGGTCGGCAGCGAGTGCCTGCCGCGCGACATCTTCCGCCTCTGCGGGCTCGTTGCGGCTCAGATGCTCGATCGATCGTGCGAGAGGCCGTTGGCGGGGTCCGGCCGCGTCGACATGGGGATGCGCTCCAAAAAAAAGGCCGCGCGATCATCGCGCGGCCCCTAGTTTAGCAAACCCCTCGATCAGAACTTTTGCGTAAATCCGACAAACCACTGCCGTCCGAGCGTGTCATAGGTCTCCACGTCGGTGTTGGCGTTGGTCACGTTGTTCTGATAGAAAATCGGCGGTTGCTTGTCCGACAAGTTGCGCACACCGGCCTGCAGGTGCGTGTTGGTCGGAAACGTATATCCCAGGGTGATATCCGTGTAGAGCACCGATCCGATGGGATACGGCGGGTATACGCCACCGGTTGCGGTAAGGCCGGTCACCGAGGGATTCGTGATGACGAGCGAGCCGATGTAGCGCTCGGTGATCAACGCATCGATTCCCTGCCAGTTCCAGCCAAAGAGCCCGAGGGCGCGATTCTTGGTGTAGTTGCCGAATTGCTTGTTGTAGGTGCCGGCAATCTCCTGGGACGCCGCACCGGGCGCCGGATTGTTGGTGTAGTTGTTGGTATGCGTCCAATCGATCTCGGCGCTGAATGAGCCGATGGGCGTCCCCTTCAGGGCATATTTCACGCTGATATCGACGCCGCTCGTGTCGAGCGATCCCAGGTTGAAGGAAGGCTGTTGGAATACCTGGATGAGCCCCGCGTTGGTGCCCGTGGTGGCGGGATACCGCGTCACGAGGCCGCAGAACGTGGGAGAACCGGTCGCAACGCACTGATCGATCGAATAGTTCGCATCGAGCGTCGTGATCAGGCCGTCGATGTGATAATCCCAGTAGTCCACTTCCAGCGACAAGCCCGGCACGTAGCTCGGCTCGAACACGAATCCGCCGGTTTTCACCTTGCCCGTCTCGGGTTGGAGGTTCGGATTGGACTCGTTCAAGCCGGTGATCTGGCCGTTCGGCTCCTTGAAGGTGCCGTTGCGCGGCACCCCTTCGCAAGCCAGGGCGAGATTCGGATTGGCGTTGACCTTGGCTTGGGTCAAGCCGTTGCACGGATCGTTGAAGGTGACCGAGCTGTTGACCGGCGCGGCGGCGATGTCGTTGATGGTCGGTACGCGCAGCACTTGCGAGAACGTACCGCGCACCAACAGGTCGCGGACCGGACGGTATTCGACCTTGAAGTCCGCCTTGGTCGACTTGCCGAACAACGAATAGTCGTTGTGCCGCACACCGGCGTCGGCATTCAAGGCATAGACGAAGGGCAGGTCCTTCAGGATCGGCGCGAAGAGCTCGAGATATTCCTGCTTGCTGTTGTAGGTTCCGATCGCATTTCCGGTGCAGGTTTCCTGGGACAGCCCGCAGCTCACGTACAGGGGCGGCAGGCCTTGCACGACTTGATCGGCGACCGCATTGCCGCGTCTGTCGTTGTATTCGAAGCCGACCGCGGCCTGCAGATCGCCCGCCGGCAACGTCCATACCTTGCCGTTGAAGTCCAAGTCCACGGCCTTGTAGGTGTATACGTAATCGGTGTTGTAGTTGGCCGAGAGTCCGGACAACGCCGATGGTGGGTTCAAGAACTGATTGAACAAGTTGATCGGAGTACAGTTGCTGACGATTGCCGTGGGGCCGGTGCCGCAGGTCGGCACGCCGTTCAAGCAGGAACGAGGGTCCCACCGCGGCGTTCAGTTTGCTGGCGTAGTAATAGCCGCTGATGTTGGCATGTTCCTGTAAGCGGCTGTAAGTGCTGTTCAAATCCCATTTCCAGCCCGTGTCGAAGAGATTGCCTCGCACACCGCCGTTGAAGTCGGAGCCGTCCTCCGTGGTGTCGCTCTCGCGTTGCCCGAACAAGAACGTGCGCAATGTGAAATCCGGATTTGCGCCCGAGTTGCCGCCGAAGTCGGTGCCGAAAGGGTTATAAATGCTGTTCTTGGAGAGCACGACGTTGTCGTCCAGCGAGTCAAACGGCAGCGGAGCTTCCTGAAAGCCGGAATGCGAGTGCGTATACGTGACCTGCGAATAAGCTTCGACATAGTCGTTGATCTTGTAGTTGCCCTTCCCGAACATCGAGCTTCTCTCGACCGGTGTGGTGAGCAGGTTCAACGGTTGATAGTTGAAAAGATCGGCACCGGTAAAGCAATGATAATCCGTCAAGCGGTGCCGCTGGCATTGGTGTTACGGGTCACGCTCGCGCAAGGCTTGCCATCCGCGCCGAGCATGCCGAGCGGGTTGGAGTAGATTCGGCCGGTCGGAACGCGGCTCGAACCGCCTTTGGTCACGCCGGTGGCGCCGCCGTAGAGATACAGGGCGTACTTCGAAAAATTGCGGCGGCCCGCGCCGACAAGGTCCTGCTTGTAGTAATTGCCGCCGACGTAGACGCTGCCCTTGTCGCTGGAGTGACCGAACAGCGCGCCGAACTGACCATTTTTGCCGTCGGCATGCGTGGTTTCACCGTATTGTCCGGTGAGCTCCAAGCCCTCGACGTCCTTGCGGGTGATGAAATTCACCACGCCACCGATGGCATCCGAACCGTAGATCGCGCCGGCGCCTTCCTTCAGCACTTCGACGTGATCGATCATGTTGAACGGAATCTGGTTCACGTCCGTGGCATCCGATGTCGTGCCGGTGAAGCCCACGCGGTGTCCGTCGACCAGAATCAAGGTGCGCTTGGCGTCCAAGCCGCGCAGCTCAATATTAGACTCCGCGAAGCCGCCGCCATTGTTGACGTTCGGATTGGTCGCATTGCCGGAGATGCTCGGAATGCGCTGAAGCAGGTCGCCAAGCTGGGTGATGCCCGACTCTTGGATGGTCTTCTGGTCGATGACCAGAACGGGATTGGCGGTTTCGGCATCGACTCGGCGGATGCGCGAACCGGTAACGACCACTTCGCTCAACGTGGCTTCGGAGGACGTCGTGTCCGCGGGGACGGTGGCGGTGGTATCGGCCGGTCCCGCTCCTGCAACCGAACTCAGCCCCATCGATGCTGCTGCGCCGGCAGAACCGATCGCCAGCCGGACAGCTTGCCTAAGATAGAGATTACTCGACATGTGTTAGTGCTCCCTTTTCACGGCACACGCAGCCGCAAATGCGGATGCTGACCTACCGCCGTCAGCGGATCGGTCGCCGATTGATTAATGAAGTATTCATCCTAAAAACCCCAAGCGTTGCGCTACTGCGACAAGCTCAGATTATGTGGCCGAACGATAACATTAATTTTTGGGTAATAACAATGGAGTTTCTGAGCCGCGGCCCCGCCCGAACCGTGGCAATGTAGCTTTTACAAGTGCGGCCGCACCATAGGAGGCAAGCCGCGGATCACCGCGACCTGCCCTTTGTTGGTACTACACAACATTCGCCGGGATTAGTGGTGCTCCTTCTTGGCTCTCTCCGGTTCGCCTTTCTTGGCGGCATCGATCCCCTCGGGCGTTGGATCCCTGGTGATTACCTTGACGCCAGCAGGCGCATTGGTCACGTCAAACTCGACGCGCCGGTTGAGCGCGCGGCCCTCGGTGGTGTCATTGCTCGCAATCGGATTGGCTTTGCCGTAGCCCTTGGCGGTGAGATTTGAGGCATTCTCCCCCTTGTTCACCAGATAGGCTTTCACACTCTCGGCGCGTCGCTGCGATAGACCCAGGTTGTAGACCGCGGAACCGGTCGAATCCGTATATCCCTGGATCTCGACGTTCAACTCCGGCTGGCTCGGCAGAGCTGCCGCGACTTCATTGAGGGTCCCCTTCGCCGGAGCGGTCAACTCCGCGGAATTGAACTCGAAGTCGATCGCTCGCACGACCAACGTTTGCTGGATGATGCGGCAATTCTCATCGACCTTGAATCCGGCCGGCGGATGGCACTCGGGCTTCGGCGGCGGCGCGGGTGGCGGCGGAGGAGGGGGCGGTGGAGGTGCCGCAGCGACCGGGGGCGTCGTGCGACTGCCGAAATTGAGCTGAAACCCGACTCCGAACAGAACGTCGCCGGGATTGTTCGGGATGAAAGCCGTGTTCTGGATGAATTCCTTCCGGTATTTCGCTTCGGCACGAAGATGGAAGCGCGCCCAGCCGGTTTGCGGACCGACGGCTGCCAACAGTCCGAGACCGCCTTCCGCCAACCATGCTTGATTGGCGGATGTGCTCGCCGGTGTCGTATCGTCCATCTCACCGGTGCCGAGGAGGACGTAAGGGCGGATCGGCGCAGTCGGGGGAAGAAGCTTGAACAGCGCATCGAGCGAAAACGCCTTGAGCCTTTCGCTCGGAGCCTGATTGCTGGGATAGCCTCGGAGCCTGGAGCGGATATCCCCGTAGTTCAATTCCAAGGCGGCATGGGAGGCAACGTTGACGCCCAATCCCGCTTGAAAGCCAAATGCGTCGCCCACCGGACGCTTGTCGTCCATCAGGCTGTATTCAGCCATCGGATTCACGTAAAACGAGCCGGCATCGTCCCCGTCTCCCGGAGCGGCGCCGGCCGCAGCGCCCGGAAAGGCCGCGGTCGCGGCGAATAGCCCGCCCGAGAACAATAGTCCACCCAACAAAGTTCGCTGCATGAAGCTTCTCCGTGATTAGTAAAAAGGCAACAACTGAACGCTGCGGCCGGAACCATGGAAGTGCTGGGAATCGGCCCCCGAAGGGACCGACAGGATTCCACGGACTTTCAGTGTTGTATTTGAACAACGCCCGCGGTGGGTGTCTGTAGGCTTTCCGTACAGACCGGGCGTAGGAGCTTACTTAGCGTTGCCGAAGCTCGGGTGCACCAGCATATCGCCCGCTTTGATGCCCATCAGCTCCGCGACGCCGCCCTTCAATTCGAGGACGGCGTGTGCGGGATCCGGGGCGCTGATGACGTCGAGCGAGAAGGGGGTGGTGCGCGCGACGATGGTATTGATGCGTCCGTCGCGAGCGACGAACAGCATGTCGAGCGGAATATAGGTGTTCTTCATCCACATCGATATTCTTTGGTCGCCCGCGAACAGAAACAGCATGCCGGCGTGATCATCCATCTCGCGCACGAACATGAGGCCCTGCGCATCGCGTCGCGGCGTGTCCGCGGTCCAGATCTTGAAGTTGACCACCTTCCCCGACGCCGTGCGGATGGCGAGCAAGCTTTGCGGAAACGCCGACAAAGGCTCGGGCGGTCCCTCCTGCGCGATTACCGACGCTGGATTGAGCGCGCACGCGACAGCGAGCGTCCACACGGCGCAGAAGGCCAGCGCCGATCGCCATCCACGAATGGACTCCGTCATGGTGTTGCTCCTGCGCTCGTATCCGGCGGCGTCTCGAAGGTGACGGGCCCGGCAAATTCGAACGTGCTGACGAGCACCTCGCCATCACCGCGCACCGCATGCGCCGGCTGCGTGCAAAAGCCGCGCGCTTCGACGCGATAGGTCCCCGGAGTCTTCAGGGGCCGCTGCGACAGTGAGTCCACGGTGCAGCGGGAGTCGCCGAGCGTGCCGAAGATGCGATCCGTGCCCTGCACGATGATGGTGAGATTGGCGCCCGTGGCGCGTGCGGGCTGTCCGGCGCGAATGCCGGTCAGTCCGAAGACAAACAGCAGATCGCGGCCGCCTCCGGTTTCGCGGTGAAAGCTCAAGCGAACGCCGGGCGGTTTGCTCTTCGACTCGCCTTGGCAGCGGGTGCCACTGTTGGGCCAGTCGATATTCTCTTCGATCGCGCCCGCGACGTGCGCGTGCAAATATCCATCGCCGGACTCGAGACAAGCGGCGGCGGTGCCCGAGGTGGGGGCGCCCGAGGTGGGGGCGCCCGGTGTCGTCACGGGCGCTGCCGGCATCGGCGGGAGCGCCGCCGCGACGGGCAATGCGGCGAGTGCGGCAATCCCCGCCGTGACCAGGAGCCTGTCTGAGTATTGCGCGCGAGCCGCGTTGGCCGGGAGAGGGAGCGGATGCAAGGCGCGCGGCGCCGGCCGTAGCGCGCTACGGCCAAGACGCGCAACGCCGCAGACGACCCTCTCCCAGCCAACCCTTCGGGACCGGACAGATTTCCCTTGAGCCGTCGTTGTCGCCTCCTCATTGGGTCTTGACCCAACCACGTCGGCTCCGCCTCGGCTGAAGCGAAATCTGTCGCGGTCGCGGCCACGCGCAATACTCAGACAGGCTCCCGGAACCGGTATCATCCGCGCATGTTGCCACGGATATTGCTGCTGCTGCTGCTCCTCGGAACGGCGGCGTGCGCGCCGAAGTTCGAGCGGCCGAATCTCACGGTGGTCGGCATCGAGATGCAGAGCGGCAACTTCTTGCAGCAGAATTTTTTGGTCAAATTCCAAATTCAGAACCCCAATGACCGCGCGCTTCCCGTGAGCGGCTTGCATGCCGAGTTGAACGTCGGCGGGGAGCGAATCGCGAGCGGCGTCAGCAACCGCGCCTTCGTGGTGCCGCCGCTCGGTCAGACCGATTTCGACATGAACATTACCGCCAACATGGCGCTTGCGCTGCTCAAACTCGTCAACGCGCACACGGACTCGATCGACTACGAAGTGACGGGCGCCGCGAGCCTCGATCTGCCCTTCCTGCGCAATCTGCCGTTTCAACAGAACGGCTCGTTTCCACTCAAGTCTCTCCAGTAACTTATTGAAATAATTGAACTTATTTTTCATCTAGCGGCCGAGCGGACTGGCGTCTGGTAAACTTTGCTTCGCACCCTGCGGGTGCTCAATCATGGCACACACTCCTTACGAACAACTGGAACAAGAGTTTCGTCGGCTGCATGCGTTTCGCGGTGCGCTGTCGCTGCTACGCTGGGACGCGGCGGTGATGATGCCGCGCGGTAGTGCGGATGTGCGGGGCGAGCAGTTGGCGGCGCTCGAGACCGAACACCACGCCTTGCTTACGACGCCGAAAGTGGCCCGTCTGCTGGAGCGCGCCGAGGCCGGGGCATCGCAGCTCGAGGATTGGCCGCTTGCGAATCTGCGCGAGATGCGCCGGCAACGCGATCACGCCATCGCGACGCCCCCTTCGCTGATCGCGCGCCTGGCGAAGGCGACCTCTCGCGCCGAGGTGTTCTGGGTGGAAGCGCGCAAGGCCAACGACTTCAAATTGTTCGCGCCTCATCTCGAAGAAGTCGTGCACTTGGTGCGCGACAAGGCGGCGCTGCTCGGCCAGGCCCGGGGGCTCGCGCCCTACGACGCCCTGGTCGATGCGTTCACGCCGGGGATCTCGACCGCGGACATCGACACGATCTTCAAGGCCTTGTCGCGCAAGCTCCCGAGCCTCATCAACGAGGCGATCGAGGTGCAAGCCGACCGTGCGCCCCTACCGCTGGCCGGGAAGTTCGGCATGGCCCGCCAGCGCCAACTCGCGCTCGATGTGCTCAAAGCCCTGGGCTTCCCCTTCGATCGGGGACGGCTGGATGAGAGCGAGCACCCTTTCACCGAAGGGGTACCGGGCGACATCCGCGTCACCACGCGCTTCGACGCCAATGATCCTTTTTCCGGACTGCTGGGTGCCGTTCACGAGACCGGACATGCCATGTACGACTTGGGATTGCCGCTCAAGTGGCGCGATCAGCCGGTGGGCCGCGATCGCGGACTCGCGCTCGAGGAGAGCCAGTCACTGCTCTTTGAAATGAACATCTGCCGCAGCCGCCCCTTCGTGAAGTACCTCAAGCCGATGCTCGAGAAGTATCTGCAGGTGAGCGGCGAGGAATGGAGTGAGGATAACCTGTACCGGCATTTGATCCGGGTGAAGCGCAGCCTGATCCGCATGGATGCCGATGAACTCACCTACCCGGTTCACATCATGCTGCGTTACGAGCTCGAGAAGAAGATTCTCGAGGGCTCGCTGCCGGTGGCCGAACTGCCGGAGGCGTGGAACGCGCATCTCGAGGAGCGACTGAACATTCGGCCGAGCAACGATGTCGACGGCTGCCTGCAGGACATCCACTGGGCCGTCGGGCACTTCGGTTACTTTCCCTCCTATGCCTTGGGCGCCGTGATCGCGGGTCAGTTGTACGAAGCGTTGCGGGCGGAGCGCACCTCGCTCGATGAGGAGATTGCGGCCGGGCAGTTCAACGGAGTGATGGAGTGGTTGCGGGACAACGTGCACGGAGTCGGCGCGCGCCTGCCGGTGCAGGAACTCATCAAGCAGGCGACCGGTAAGCCGTTGACGGCGGCGGCCTATCTACGCTACCTGGAAGCGAAGTACCTGGAACCGCCTTGAGCCCCGAGAACGGGACCGCCCGCGACCATTCGAACAATTTCAAGAAGCTGCAGGCACAGCTGCGCGGGTCCGTCGGCAAGGCGATCGGCGATTACGACATGATTGCCGAAGGCGATCGCGTCATGGTTTGCCTGTCGGGGGGAAAGGACTCCTATACGCTGCTCGATATTCTCCTCAGCCTGCAGCGCAGCGCGCCGATTCGCTTCGAGATCATTGCGGTGAATCTCGATCAAAAGCAACCGGGCTTCCCGGCCGAAGTGCTGCCGCGGTATTTGACCGAATTGGGCGTGCCGTTTCGGGTCATCGAGCAGAACACCTATTCGGTGGTGAAACGCATCGTCCCTGACGGCAAAACCCTCTGCGGGTTGTGTTCGCGGCTGCGGCGCGGCGCGCTATACCGTTTCGCGTCGGAAAACGGGATCACCAAGATCGCGCTCGGCCATCATCGCGACGACATCGTCGAGACACTGTTTTTGAACATGTTTTTCGGTGGCCGGCTGAAGGCGATGCCGCCCAAGCTCCTGAGCGAGGACCGGCGACACATCGTCATCCGGCCGTTGTGCTACGTGGCCGAGCGCAGCATCGCGCGCTACGCCACGGCGCGCGAGTTTCCCATCATCCCCTGCACGCTGTGCGGATCGCAGACCCACATGCAGCGCTTGGTGGTGAAACGCATGCTCGAGGAGTGGGAAGCGAGATTTCCGGGGCGCATCGAGTCGATATTCTCCAGCATCTGCAATGTCTCCGCCTCGCAGCTCGCCGATCCGCGTCTGTTCGATTTCGCGGCGCTCGACCGGCTGCGCACGTCGTCCGCGTGGCCGGAGGCCGAATCAGTTCCAGGTGCGGCGGATTGTGCTGAGCCTCTGTAGGAGCTTGGACGGATATCCCGCTTCCGAGCGGGCGCGCGAGTAGGCGCTGCTCGCCAAACGCGACCGCAGGCGTTCTCTCGGTTCGTAGGCGGAGGGGTAATCGACCTGGCGCGGGCTCCAGCGGCTCTTGGATAGGTCGTTGGCCGGCGAGAGATTGACCGTCTTCAGACCCTGACCGATCGCGTACCGGATCGCTTCCGCGACGGTGGTGGTCATCACCCCGTAGCGTGCCCAGGCGGGATCGAAACCCGAATAATATAAATACAGGCTGTCTCCGACCACGAACCCCAACCGCATGGCCACGATCTCGGCCCCAACCTTGAGCCCGAACAGGCGGACCGCCCCGCGCTCGGCCAACCGGTTGCTCACGGCGTACAGGAAGTCGCGGCAAACCTGACTCGCAAAGCGGTTCGGATGGGGGACCGCGTTGGCGAGATTCGCCCGCATGCGGTGCAGGGTGAGAAACCGATCCAATCCCGCGATGACCTCGCGGGGATCCGTGGCGACCTGCAATTCGAAACGATGGCCGTCCCGCTTCAGCGAGTTGTAGCAGTGCCGCAGCGACTCGCGGATGTTGCGCCTGAGGCCCGACCGAAACTCCTCCCACGTATCGGGCAGGTCGAGCACGAAGTCCGACAGGGGGGATTGCCAACGCAGAGTGCCGTCGGCGTTCAGCGCTTCGGCGAACTCGCCGCTCACTCCCGACCAATGGATCCAATCCCAATCGCTCGACTTTGCCAGGTGATCACGCGCCGCCCGGGCCGTCAGCCGCTCGTATCCGCTCTCGATCATGGGACTGCGAATTTCCGTGATCGCCGGATCGGCACCGAGCAAGCTGACGGAGACGATCTTGACGGGACCCAGACGGCGACGGCTCACGATGAACGGCAGAATTGCCACGCAGGCGCCTGAATAATTTCGCAATATATAGAAGAGCGGCTCATCTTGGATGTGTGGATTGCAGCCGAGGAAATGGCGGCACCACGTGAGATGCCATTCGTGCAGGGAAAATGGCAGGTTGCAGCCGACGCTCGAGCGCAGCCGTTCGTATTCCGGTCGCAGGTTCGCCACTCCCTCCACCGTCGTGACAGTATCGACCGTTACCTGGGGGAAAGCCGGTAGGCAGTCGGTGCGGGCAGCGGTCAATGAGATACCTCGATCACAACGAACGGGAATGCCGCGCGCGCGAATTGAAGGTAAGATTTTCCCAATGACGGTACCAGCATCCACGGGCAAGTTGCAACGGAGAATCGACCGGAAAATCGGCGATGCTCGCGTCCGCGCGCGCGCGCAGCATGCCTGGGAGACACTGAGCGACCAGCAGTTGCTTAGTTTGCGATTTTGTGATCTCCGATTGACGATCGCGGGTACGGATCTTGAGCAGGCGGTCGGGCGGCTGTATGGAGAGCTCGCCACCCGCGGCATCCGTTTTCGGCCGCACTGCTGGTTGTCGCAGGAGTGGTTCTCGCCCGACGGCGTTCCCGGCATCGCCATCCCCTTCTATCTTGCGCATCCGCGCCTCGTCAGCATTGAGCGGCGCTTCATGCGCGAAGTGGAAGGGGGCAATCGCAACTGGCTCATGCGCATCCTGCGTCACGAAGCCGGTCACGCACTCGACACGGCGTATCGCCTGAGGCGGCGGCGGCGCTGGCGCGAAGTGTTCGGGCCTGCATCGCTCCCGTATCCGGATACCTATCGGCCGCGTCCCGGCAGCCGCCGTTTCGTGCAGCACCTTGGATCCTGGTACGCCCAGGCCCACCCCACCGAGGATTTTGCCGAGACGTTCGCGGTATGGCTCAAGCCGAACTCGGCCTGGCGCCGCGAATATCTCGGCTGGCCGGCATTCGCGAAGCTCGAGTTCATCGATGAGCTCGCCGCGGAAATCGGCGATGAGCTCCCGCGAGTCGTCGATCGCAGTCGAATCGAGGAGATCGCCGAGGAGTCGTGTACGCTGCGCCAACACTACGAGCGAAAGCTGGCGCGCTACCGCACGCCACGACGCTCCGGTGCGGACGAATTGCTGCTGAAAGTATTCACGGCGGCGCCGCGCCGCAGCTCGGCGCTCAAGGCGGCGAGCGTTCTGCGCGAGCTGCGCAACTCTCTGCGCCAGCAAATCGTGCGTTCCGGCGCGTTCAGCGAATACCTCGTGCACCAGGTGCTGCGCCTGATGATCGGGCGCTGCGAATCGCTCAATCTGCATCTTCGAGGTCCACGGCGTGAGCTCAGACCGCACCTGCTGTGGGTGATTGGCCGCCTCGCGGAGTCCTATGAGGAGCGTCAGCTGCCCCGGGTCACGCTATGAAGAAAATGCGGGCTCTGGTGCTGGTGCATGCCACGCTGGTCCCGCCCGATTCACTGCACGGACTGTCGGAGAGGGAAATCGATGAATGGCGCACCGAATACGACGTCATATCGCATCTGAAGGCCGCGGGCCACGATGTGCTGCCCCTGGGCTTGAGCGATAGCCTCTCGGAGCTGCGCCGCGCGATCATCGATTGGAAGCCCGACATCGTGTTCAATCTGCTCGAGGAATTCGACGGCATCGTCACCTACGATCAGCATGTCGTCGCCTTTCTCGAATTGATGCACCAGCCCTACACCGGATGCAACCCACGCGGCATGCTGCTGTCGCGGGACAAGGTGCTGTCGAAGCAGTTGCTGTCGTACCATCGCGTGCCGACGCCGCAGTTCATGGTGTTCGGGCGTCGCAGGAAGCCGCTGATTCCGAAGCGTCTGCGATTTCCGATGTTCGTCAAGTCCTCGACCGAGGATGCCTCGCTCGGCATCGCGCATGCGTCGGTGGTGGAGGACGAGCGGCAGCTGAAAGAGAGAATCGCCTTCATCCACGAGCAGACGCATTCGGATGCACTGGTCGAGGAGTACATCGAGGGCCGTGAACTCTACGTCGGTGTCATCGGCAACGACCGGCTGAAGGTGTTGCCGGTGTGGGAGATGACCTTTGGGTCGCTGCCGGAGAACCTGCCGGCCATCGCGACGCGCAAGGTCAAATGGGACCGCGGCTATCAGCAGAAGTACGGCATCACCACCGCCGCGGCGGAAAATCTTCCCGATGGTACGTTGGCGCGGCTCGAGCAGCTCTCCAAGCGCATCTTTCGCGCGCTGCATCTCACCGGCTATGCACGCATGGATTTTCGCCTGCGGGGCGACGGCGCGCTCTACGTGCTCGAGGCGAACGCCAATCCGAACCTCTCGGCGGCCGAGGACTTCGCGCAGTCGGCGCTCACGGCGGGCATGCGCTATCCCGAGGTGCTGCATCGAATCCTTCAACTCGGCGCCAAGTATCCGGCGGCGTGGCGAGGTCTCGACGCCTAGGAGCCGGTGCTCCTAGGGCTTCGTCCAGCGATCCATCCAGGCGAGCACAGTCTCGTACCACTGAATGCTGTTCGCGGGCTTGAGCACCCAGTGGTTCTCGTCCGGAAAATAGAGCAGCTCGCTCGGCACGCCGCGCCGCTGCAATGCCGTGAACACCTCGAGGCCCTGGCTCAACGGCACGCGGTAATCGAGCTGGCCATGGACCACGAGCGTCGGGGTCTTCCAGCGCGCCACCTCGATCGATGGGGTTGTGTTTCGCGTATGCCGCCTTGTTCTGGTACTCGGGGCCGCCATTTTCCCATTCCGGAAACCACAACTCCTCGGTCGAGTAGTACATGCTGCGATTATCGAAAATGCCGTCGTGCGAAACCAGGCACTTGAAGCGGTCCGGCCACTCGCCGGCGATCCAATTCATCATGTAGCCGCCGTAGGAGCCGCCGAGCGCGCACATGCGATCCGCGTCCAGCCAGGGATTTTGCTGGAGCGCGGCGGCCAATCCCAGCTTGAGGTCCTCGAGCGGCTTGCCGCCCCAATCGCCGCTGATCGAGTCGGTGAAAGCCTGGCCGTAGCCGGTCGAGCCGTGAAAGTCGATCATCACGACGCCATAGCCGGCGCCGGCAAAAGTCTGCGCATTCCAGCGCCAGTGCCATTGATTCGCCATGCTTCCCTGAGGTCCGCCGTGCACGATGAAAGCCACCGGGTATTTCTGGTCGCGCTTGAAACCCGGCGGCTTGATGAGGTAGCCGAACACGTTTTCATTGTTCCAGCCGGCGAAACTGAATTGCACGTACTCGCCGAGCTTGCGCTCCTCGAGCAGCGCTTGATTCAAATGCGTGAGCTGCTGAGGCGTCCCGCCGCTGAACCCGACCGCGTACAGATCCGCCGGACTCGCCAGCGTGCTCAGCGTGAAGAAAACCTTTTTCGGACCGACGCTGAAACCCTCGACTTCGCCGTCGCCGGTGATCGCGGAAGTTCTGCCGGTCGCCGCGTCGATGGCCCACAGCGGCCGTTGACCCAGATGATCCGCAGTCGCGTACAGAGTCTTCCCGTCGCGCGACCATGCGAAGCTCGTGATCGAGCGGTCCCAATTCCTGGTCAGCGCGTTCTTGACGCCCGTCTTCAGATTGAGCAGCACCAGATGAAAGCGGTCGGCCTCGAATCCCGGCCGATCCATCGCGAGGTAGGCGAGCAGCGAGCCGTCGGGCGAGAAGGCCGGTTGTCCGTCCCACGCCGGATTGTCCGCGGTCACGTCGTGCGCGACCCCTCCGTCCGCGGGCACCGTGTAGATGTCGTAGTTGGTGGACCAGGGCTCGCCGACCGGCACCGCACGCACCGAGAACGCCACTTCCTTTCCGTCCGGGCTGATCGAATAATCCGCGCGGTCGCCGAACGGTTTGCCGGGTACGTCGCCGTCGAGCCCGGCGGTCAAGTTCACCGGCGTTCCGTTGGCGGCCCCGCCCCCGTCGAGCGCGATGGAGAAGAGTTGCGAGCGGCGGCCGTCGCTCCACGCGTCCCAATGCCGCACGAAAATCCGGTCGTACAAGACGCCGCGACCGGGGTCGTGTGCGGCGGCATCCAGGCGGCCCTTGGTGCAGGCCAGGTCGGCGCAATCGCGGTACACCGCGATGCTCACCAGCAGGCGATCTGCCGCCGGAGCGACGCGGAAGGTGCCGACGTCGAGCGGCAGGTTGGTGACCTGCAATGGTTCGCCTCCCGGCGCAGAACGCCACACCTGCGTGATGCCGCTGCGATTCGAGAGGTAATAGACGAAACGCCCATCGCCGCTCCACGCGGCGGCACTCGAGTTGGCCGATAAGTCGCTGATTCGCACCGCCGCCGCGTTTCTCTTGTGCGTGTCGAGAACCCAGATGCTGGTGCGCCCCTTGTTCGCATCCATGTCGGTCGCGCGTACGGTGTAGGCGACTCGTTTGCCGTCGGGGGATACCGCGAGCTCCGAGATGCGCTCGAGGCGAACGAGGTCCTGAACGCTGAAAGGCTGCGTCGCGGTTTTGGCGGCGGGCCGGGCCACCGCCCCGCGAGAGGAGGCCGCGGCTGCGAGCAATGCGAGAGTCGCGGACACATGATTGGCGCGCATATTCCAATTCCCCAAGAAGATCGAGCCTTCCTTATTGTAGCCTCAGCACCACATGAGCATAGCACCGCGGGTCATCAGCTTCGATTTGGACGACACATTGTGGCCCGTGGCGCCGGTCATCGAGGGCGCGGAGAGGACGTTGTTCGCGTGGCTCGAGACCCGCCATCCGCGGGCCGTGCACGGCCACAGCATCGAGTCCATGCGCGCGCTGCGTGCGTGCATTGCCGAGCAATTCCCGGAGCGGCGTCACGACCTCACCTTCCTGCGCCGCCGTGCCCTCGCCGCGCAATTCGGTGCGGCAGGCTTGCTCACCGCGGACGCGGATGCCGGCGACCTCGAGCCCCTCGTCGATGAGGCATTCGAAGTGTTTCTCGCCGAGCGCAATCGCGTCGAGTTGTACGCTGACGTCGTGCCCTCGCTGACGCGCTTGCGCGCCCGATACCGCCTGTTCGCACTGAGCAACGGCAACGCGGATCTCAAGCGCTGCGGT
This sequence comes from uncultured Gammaproteobacteria bacterium, assembly GCA_963843295.1. Classification (GTDB taxonomy): domain Bacteria; phylum Pseudomonadota; class Gammaproteobacteria; order Steroidobacterales; family Steroidobacteraceae; genus Bog-1198. The sequence continues at coordinate 488,871 of CAWJJP010000014.1, forward strand.
ATCGGCGATTTCTTCGACGGCCACGTCACCGCGATCGCCGCGGGCGCGGCCAAACCCGACGCGCGAATCTTTGCGCAGCTCGCGCGCATGGCCGGCGTGAGCGCGGCCGAAGTGCTGCACATCGGCGATGATCCGCTGGCGGACGTCGTGGGAGCGACACGCGCCGGCATGCAGGCGGTGTGGTTGAATCGTGACACGCGTCCGTGGCCGGCGCAGTTCCCGCAGCCCGCACGCACCATTTCGACGCTCACGGAAATTATCTAGCACCGCAATGATGCAGGCGGCGTTGGCAGCCTACGAGGTCGGTTGCTGATAGCGAAAACGCTGAAATTATCGGTGTTTTCTGACTGTAGTTCGCGCTTTTGCCACTTCACTTCGGATGCGCATTGCCGCTAGGATGGTGTCACGTTAAGTAAGGACACCGAGCATGCAAGCAATGTCCGGCAGATCAGTGGTTGCGGTGAGTTCGCTGCGCGAGTTCTTTCGTGACGCATTTCACGCAGCGAGCGAGCATCAGAATCTCGATATCGACGAACAAGCCGAACAATACGTCGTCAATCTGCTCACCATGTTCTCGCGCGCCGAGGCGCTCTACGAAAAGACCCCCGATGGGCTGCGTATCAAGCCCCTGGCGCAGATGCTCGCCGATGCACTGGATGCACCGAGCACGGCCGCGCGCCAGCGCGGGCTGCAGAGACTGGGCGACGTCTCGCTGTTCATCGCAGGGTTCTTCGCCCGCAGCTTTGCGCGAAAACTGATCGACATCGACTATCACATCGCGATGGGCGGCAACGCGTACAGCTCCCTCGCCGATACCATGCAGCGCTCGCTGTCGGGGCGCAGCATCGCTGCCATTTACTCGCAGCTCGCCCGGAAGTTTCAACCTCTGGTGGACGCGCTCAACGAAGTCAGCGAGATGTCGTACTGCCACAGCGACGCGGACATCCTGCGGCTCTATGAAATCTGGATGAAAACCGGCAGCCAACGCGCCCACGGTTTGCTCAGCCGCCTCGGTGTGCAACCGGTCAAAGCCGGCGGCCTGCTGTTCGAGCATTGAGGCGGGGAGCCCGGGCATGGTGCTGCGCGCCCTGCAGACGCTTCTCAGCCGTCTCTACGACGTCGATCTCGACTACGACGTGTACGATTTCCTGGTGACGGACCGTCGCGCGCTGACCGGCGTGACCCCCGTCAACGATCAGCGGGCGCCCGAGGAGGAGCTGCTGCTCGCGGAGACCGGCGACGGCGCCGGGGTTGCGCTCTATATCGATCCGAGCGTACTCAAGCGCCTCGAGGAGGCGGATCCCTTTGGCGGGTTGACCGAGGCGAATCTGGCCGACTATTGCACGGCGCTCGAGGGAGTGAGCCACTTCCTCTATTGCGCCTGGCGGCTCGGCGGCGATGCGCCGGTATCGCTCCTCGAGCTCGAGACACAGGCCGAGGTCGACAAATATGCAGCGACGGTCTTTTTGGTGGCGGATCAGCAAGGCGGCAGTTATCCCGCCCAGGTGCATGCGCGCCTGTTCGACCGGGTCACCTTCGATTCACGCCTGGAGCCGGAGCAATACGACCGCTATCGAACGGCGCACCGCTGCGCCGCGAGCTATTGCCGGCGCCTCGAAAGCAAGTTCGTGAGCCGGGGTAAAGCGCGCACCGAGGCGCTGGTGCGCGAGCTGCGCAAGTTCTATCGACTGGGAAGTGCAGCCAAGCTGCGATACGCACTCGCGTAGCAGACACGCGTAGCGGACTCGCGGCGCGCTCACTCGTCGTCGTTGTTGCCGGTTGCCTGCTTCTTCAGAGCCAGCCACTCGCTCAACTTCTCAAATCCTTTTTGCGCGCCTGTTCAGCCTTGCTGAGCTTGCCGCTGTCGTAGGGGTTGTAGCCTTTGACGGTGCCGAGCGGATTCGGTTTGACGAGGTCGAACGGCGTCGGGGCATCCTCGGCGAGCGACAGACCGGGATTTTCGAGCTTTTGCAGCCGCTCGGTCGATACCTCGCGGCCGAAGGCGCCGGTGGCGATCGACCACTCCCAGACGGCATTGCCGCGCTCGTCAAATTGAACGCGGCCGGTTTTCTTCGGCTCCGCCGCCTCGGGCGCAGATGCCTTGCCCGCGCCGGCGGGGACGGGCTTGGCGGCGGCGGCCGCCACCTTATGGAAAGGCTTTGAGTTCTCTTTGCTCACATTACCTTTTTAGGCGATGCTGAGCCCAAGTCAACCTGCGGACGTCGAAAATCTGCGCAGCGTCACAATTGCAGCTGATAACTCGCGCGAAACAGGCCCAGAGCCGTTTTTCCGTCGTTCCATTCGCCGCGCAGCACGTGGCCGATCGCATCCCCGAGGGGCATCCACTGCAGCTCCAGTTCCTCGTCGGCATCCGGGGCAGCCGGGCCCACCTCGAGACCGCGCGCCAGGTACATGTGAATCACCTCGCTGAAGATCCCGGGTGCCGGCACATAGAGGCCGAGCGAAGTCCAGCGCTGCGCCGTCACGCCCGTTTCCTCGGCGAGTTCGCGCACCGCACACACCTCCGGCGCCTCGCCGCTGTCGAGTTTGCCCGCGGGGATCTCCCACATGAAATCCGCGATGCCATGCCGATACTGGCGGACCAGGCAGACGCGTCCGGCATCATCGATCGCGACCACCGCGGCCGCGCCAGGATGGCGCACGAAGTCGATCTCATATTCGCGCCCGTTCGCATATCTCAGGCGTTCCGTGGACACGTCGATCACGCGGCCTCGGTGGACTCGGTTGCTCGCGGTCGTCGTTGGTTTCAACATGTCGGCCCTTGAATGGTGAGAAATCCGGATCTGACGATCATCCTCGGGAGCCTCGCCAGCGGCAAGACGACGCTTGCCCGCCGCTTGGCTGCGGACCTGTCGCTGTCCTGCCTGTGCAAGGACGATATCAAAGAAGCGCTGTTCGATCGTCTTGGCCCCGGCGACCGGGAGTGGTCGCGCTGCTTAAGCGAGGCGAGTTTCGCGGCGCTGACGCAGCTCGCACACACGCAGCTCGCGGCCGGCAACTCGTGCATCGTGGAGGGGAATTGGCGCGAATCTCACGCTGCGGCGTTGCGTGGCGTGCTCGCGGCCACGGGCGCACGCGCGGCGCAGATTTGCTGCCGGGCCGACAGCCAAGAAATCGTGCGCCGGTTCACATCGCGCACGCGCCACGCCGGCCACTTGGACGGACAGCTGGCGCAGAGCGAACTCGCCGCAGCCGCCGCGCAGCCGGCGGCCTTCCTGGATCTGCCCGGGGGGCACCACCTCGAGTACGACAGCGGCGCACCGGCCGCCTACGAGCGGTTGCTGAGGGAGCTAAAAAGCTGGCGCTTGTGATCTGGCTCCTCGCGCGCAACGCGTCAAATGCGCAATCTAGCCGGTAGGAGTGGTATAAAGTCATCTCTGGATATCCATACAGCGGTATAGTTTTTCTATGATGAAGGTCAAGACAACGACGGCATTCGATGCGCTCAATCCCGCGCAGCGCCGCGGCTCGACGTTCGGCACACCCGCGAAGGACAAGGGCATTGCCGCGGGCCCGCTGCTGATCCTGGCGGGCGCCGGTACCGGCAAGACCAACACGTTGGCGCATCGTACGGCGCACCTCGTCCTGAACGGCGTCGATCCGGCGCGCATCCTCATGCTGACGTTCACCCGCCGCGCGGCTCAGGAGATGATCCGTCGCTCGCAGAAGATCGTTGCGGAAGTCCTTGCCGATCGCGGGAAATTGGGCGATCGCAGCGTGCAGTCGCGTCTGGTGTGGTCCGGCACCTTTCATTCGGTCGGCAATCGCATTCTGCGATCGTTCGCCAAACACCTGGGTCTCGCGCCGAATTTCACGGTGCTCGATCGAAGCGATGCGGCCGATTTCATGGACGTAATTCGCCATGAACTCGGGTTTTCAGGCAAGGAAAAGCGCTTTCCACGCAAGGACACCTGTCTTGCGATCTACAGCTATCGCGTCAACACGCGGCTTTCGCTCAAGCAGACCCTCGAGGAACAGTTTCCCTGGGTGAGCGAGTGGGAACAGGATCTCACGCGCCTGTATCGCGAGTACGTCGCGCGCAAACAGAAGAACAACGTGCTGGATTTCGACGATTTGCTGCTCTATTGGCATGTGATGATGCAAAACCCCGCGCTTGCCCAGAATCTGTCGAAGAATTTCGATCACGTGCTCGTCGATGAATATCAGGATACGAGCGCCCTGCAGGGCGAAATCATTCATGCGCTCAAGCCCGACGGCCAGGGCGTCACGGTGGTCGGCGACGATGCCCAGGCGATCTATTCGTTTCGCGCCGCGGCGGTCGAGAACATCCTGGGATTCGCGGAGCGCTACAAGCCGAAGGCCGAGATCGTGGTGCTGGCGCAGAACTACCGCTCGACGCAGCAGATCCTGGATTGCGCCAACGCGCTCATGTCGGAGGGCGCGCGCCAGCACCGCAAGACCTTGCTCGGAACCCGTCAGTCCACGCAGAAGCCCTTCTACGTCACGCTGGACGATGCCGCGGGCCAGGCCGAATACATCGTCGGGAAGATCCTGGCGACGCGCGAAGTCGGCGGCTCGCTGAAGCGCCACGCTATTCTGTTTCGCAGCTCTCACCACAGCGATGTGCTCGAAGTCGAGCTCACCAAGCGCAACATTCCCGTACGTGAAGTACGGCGGCCTGAAGTTTCTCGAGGCTGCGCACGTCAAGGACATGCTTGTCGATTCTGCGCTGGGTCGACAATCCGCGCAACACCGTGGCCGGATTTCGCGTGCTGAAGCTCGTCCCCGGCATCGGGCCCGCGCACGCCAAGCAGGCGCTCGACTATCTTCGAGGCGCAGGGCGGCAGCGTCAAGAGCCTCGCGGCCTTCGACGCGCCGCAGCCGGTAAAAATGGACTGGAAGAGATTTTGTGCGGTGCTGGAAAAGCTCGCCGATCCAGCCACACCCTGGCCGGGCCAGGTCGGGCTGGTGCGCGAATGGTACAAGCCGCAGCTGGAGCGGATCTACGATGCCGCCTGGAGCCGTGCCGGCGATCTCGAACAGCTCGAGCAGCTGTCGGCCCAGCACCCGAGCCGAGAGCGCTTTCTCACCGAACTGACGCTGGATCCGCCGCACGCTCACGAGCGATCAGTCCGGCATCCGCTTCCAAGGATGAGGACTACGTGATTCTCTCGACGATCCATTCCGCCAAGGGCCAGGAATGGGACATCGTCTACGTGCTGAACGTGGCGGACGGCAATTTTCCCTCGGAGTTCGCCGCCGGCAAGCCGGAGATGGTCGAGGAGGAGCGGCGCCTGCTGTACGTGGCGATGACCCGCGCGCGCAACGAGCTGCATCTGTGCGCGCCGCTCGAAATACGCCGTCACGCAGCAGGCCAAGGATGGCGATGCCCACGTCTACGGCGCAAAGAGCAGATTCATGACCGACAAGGTTCTGGATTGCTTCGAGCGTACGACCTTCCGCAGCGCTGCGCGGCGTCGAAAGCCTGCGCGCCGAGGAGTCGGCGACGGTGGACGTCGTCGCCCAACTCAAAGAAATGTGGTGAGCGAACACGCACCCACTTCGGGCGCCGATTGCAGGCGCCGAAATCGACCCGTGGCTTCGACCAGCGCGCGGCGGCAGCCGGCGACCAGAATCACCAGCGGCGCGGCCGCCGCCGCCACCGCCGCCACCGCCGCCGCTCGCGGGCTTCGATCGGGGCGCCCGTTCCTGGGCCTCGTTCACGCGCAACGGACGGCCGCCCATCTGGAAGCCGTTCGTCTGCTGAATCGCGTTTTGCGCTTCGCCGGCCGCCATGTCGACGAATGCAAAACCGCGCGGGCGCCCGGTCTCCCGATCGTTGATGAGTTTGACGGAATCGACTTTGCCGTAGCGCTCGAACAAGCTACGCACTTCGTCTTCGGTCGCGGTGAACGGCAGGTTGCCAACGTAGATCGTCGTCATTCAACTAGTCTCACTAACAATGCGTGCCAACTCGACGCAGATCGCACGCGGTTTCACATGCAGACGATGCCGACAGCACGTCGTGGCCTGTACCTTCGGTCGTGCACTTGAAGCATGCTGCTGCAGCCAGGGAACGACCTACGAGCCGATGCTACGCCAGGGGATTATTGTTGGCAAACGCCAAAATTCCAGACTTCAACGCTCTTACTCGACCTCGAGGTAGGCGTAGCCGTTGAGCTCGTTTTCGTAGAAGCGCTTCACCGCCTGGGCCTCCGCGAGCGACATGCGGCCCTCCTGAATCGCCCGCTCGCAGTCCCGCGCGATCGCCGGGGTACAGCTCGTCGGTGTCATATTCCATGTACTCGAGAACCTTGTTGGCGGTGTCGCCCTTGACGATCTCCTCGATCCACCAGCCGCCGCCCTCCTGCAGCCGGATGTGGACGACGTGGGTGTCGCCGAACAGGTTGTGCAGATCGCCGAGGGTCTCCTGGTAGGCGCCCACCAGGAAGGCGGCCAGGTAGTAGGGCTCGCCGGGCGACCAGCTCGTGCACCTCCAGGGTGCGCTTGGTGACGCGCGGGTGCACGAAGCGGTCGATTTTGCCGTCCGAGTCGCAGGTGATGTCGGCGAGCACCGCGTTGCGGGTCGGGCTGCTCGTCCAGCCGCTGGATCGGCATGATCGGGAACAGCTGACCGATCGCCCAGCTGTCCGGCAGCGATTGAAACACCGAGAAATTGCAGAAGTAGATGTCGCTCAGCATGTCCTCGAGGTCCTCCAGCTCCTCGGGCACCCGATCGAGCTTGCGGCAGTAGTCGCGGATCTTGGCGCAGGTCGCCCAGTACAGCTTCTCGGCGAGGCCGCGGAACTCGAGGCTCAGATAGCCCCAGGTTGAACATCTGCAGCGCCTGTTCGCGCGCCTGCAGCGCATCGTGATAGCACTCGACCAGCCGGCGCTCGTTCACCGACCGGTAGCTGTCGAACAAATCGCGCACCGGCTGCGGCAGCTCCTGCCGGCCGCGGTAGTCCTCCTCCGGCCGCCCCGATACCTTGAATTGGTCGAGCTTGGAGGAGCCGAGGATGTCGAACACCAGCAGGCTGTGATGGGCGGCGATGGCGCGGCCGGATTCGCTGACGATCATCGGATGCGGCACGTCGCGCGCGTCGCAGACGCTTTTGATGCGATACACCACGTCGCTCGCGTACTCGTTCAGCGTGTAGTTCATCGACGATTCGTAGTTGGTGCCGCTGCCGTCGTAGTCGACGCCGAGGCCGCCGCCGATGTCGATGTACTGCAGGCCCGCGCCCATGATCTTGAGCTCCGCATACACGTGCGCGAGTTCGTTGATGGCGTCCTTGACGCGCCGGATGTCCTGCAGCTGGCTGCCGGGGTGGCAGTGCACGAGCTGCAGGCAGTCGAGCATGTTGCGCTCCTTCAGCAGCGCATAGAGGTCGAGGATCTCGCTGATGAACAGGCCGAACTTCGACTTCTCGCCGGCCGATTCCCGCCAGCGGCCGGCGCCTTCGCTGGCGAGCTTCACGCGCACGCCGATCTTCGGCCGCACGCCGTAGCGCTCCGCGTGCTTCAGGATCAGGTGGATTTCTTCGTAAGTTCTCCACCACCGGAATGATGGTGCGGCCGAGCTTGGTGGCGATGATGACCGCCTCGATGTAGCTGTCGTCCTTGAAGCCGTTGCAGACCACGATGCGGTCGGGCGCATCCTCGGTGATGGACATGACCGCGAGCAGCTCGGGCTTGGAGCCGACCTCGAGCCCGAAGCCGAATTCCTTGCCGTAGCGGTAGACCTCCTCGACCACCAGGCGCTGCTGGTTGACCTTGATCGGAAACACCGCGGCGTAGCGGTTCCGGTAGTCGTTTTCCGCAATGGCGGTGCCGAACGCGTCCGCGAGGTGGCGCAGGCGGTGGGCGAGGATGTCGGAGAAGCGGATGACCACCGGCGTGTGCAGGTCGCGCGCCTTGAGTCCCTGGACGACCTCGTACAGATCGATTTCGCGGTCCGGCGTCCATGCTCGGCCGGATCGACGACGTGGCCCTGCGTCGTTGATCGAGAAGTAGCCCTTGCCCCAGGCCTCGACCTGGTACAAGTCGAGCGACTCTTCGATCTTCCAGGCGTGATTCGCAGGCAGCAGCTTTGGCGGGTGTGTTCATGTGCGCGCACCATAACAAATTGGGGCTGCATGTAAATGACGGTCATCACCGATCGCGATCGTCGGCGCTGCCGGTGACCGCGTCACTCGCCGCGTGCCACCGGCCGCTCGGGGTCGCGGATCCACTCGCTCCATGACCCGCGTAGAGCTTGGCGCCGCCGCAGTCCCGCCGATCTCCAGCGCGAGCAAATTGTGGCAGGCGGTGACGCCGGAGCCGCACATGGCGATCGCCTCGGCCGGCGCGCGTGCCGCCAAGCGCTCGCAGCCAGCGGCGTCGAGTTCGGCCGGCGGCAGGAAGCGGCCGTCCGGGCTCAGATTGGCGCTGAACGGATGGTTGACCGCACCCGGCACGTGGCCGGCGACGGGATCCAAGGGCTCGACGGTGCCGGCGAAGCGCTCGGCGGCGCGCGCATCCACCAGCAAGCGCCGCGGGTCTTCCAGCGCCTCGAGCAGCTCGGCGGTGCTGCACCGCGGCGGCAGCGTCGACGCGCGCGCGTGAACGGTCGGCATGCGGGCGGCCGGCCGCGGTCGAGGCTCGCCCGACTCGAGGGCGCCGCCGGCGGCGACGCCAGGCCTTGAATCCGCCGTCGAGCACCGCGACGCCGTCGATGCCCCAGCCAGCGCAGCAGCCACCACGCTCGCGCGGCAAACGAGCCGTTGGCCTCATCGTAGGCGACCACCTGCGATGTCGTCGCCGACGCCGAGTCGGCCGGAAGCGGGCGGCGAAATGCTCCGGCGCGGGCAGCGGATGGCGGCCGCTGCAGCGGGCGTCGACCGGCGCCGACAGGTCGCGATTCAGATCCGCATAGCGCGCCGTCGGGTATGTGCCCTGCGCAGGTAGGCCCGCCGGCCGGCCTCCGGCGCCGCCAGATCGAAACGGCAATCGAGAACCGCGAGCGCCGGGTCGCCGATCGAGCTCCTTCAGCGAGGCGGCATCGATCGAGGCGTGGTGAAGTCCACGATTCGAGCTTAACGCGATGCCGGCCCGTCGGACCGCATCCGCTACAATCGTCGCCATGGCACTCACTTTTTATTGGGGCAGCGGCAGTCCGTTTTCGTGGCGGGTGCTGCTGGCGCTCGAGCACAAGCGCCTGCCCTACGAGTCGCAGCTGCTGCACTTCGACAAGCAGGAGCATCAATCGCCGCAGATGCTGAAATTGAATCCGCGCGGCCGGGTCCCGGTATTGAAGGATGGCGATTACGTGGTGTTCGAATCGGTCGCGGTTCTGTATTACCTCGACGTGAAATATCCGCAGGCGCCGATATTCGGCGCGAGCCCCGAGGAGGCCGGCGTCATCATGCGCGTGATTTGCGAGTTTCAGGCCTATGCCGAACCTTCGCTGCTCGAAGATCGTCGAGCGCGATATTCGCCGATCAGGTCGCGGACGATCATCGACGAGCTCACCGACGCGATGCATGTCGTCGGCGCGCGAAGCGCGCACGATCGAGGGGCGGTTGAGCAAGGAGAGCTGGATCGTCGGGGCCAAATACTCCGCCACCGACATGGTGATCTTCCCCTGGATTCAGCTGCTGCGGCGCGCCTTGGACAGCAGCGCCGCCGCCGAGCTCGGCGCGCGCTTCCTGCCGATGGAGAGAAATTACCCGGCGCTCGCGCGCTGGATCCGCCGCATCGAATCGCTTCCCGGCTACGAGCGCACCTACCCGCCTCATTGGCGGGAGCCTTGACTTCGGCGGCCGAGGCTTCGAGCGAACTCGCCGCGCCGCGGCGCGCTGGCATCGACACAATCAATCAGGGACAACGAAATGGGAAAAACATTATGAGCAACCACGAAGTGCATGTGAAATTTGCGGGCAAGATCGTATTTGTTGGCTTCGGCAGCATCGGACAGGGAGTCTTGCCGCTGATCTTGCGTCACATAGGCACTTCGGCGGATCGCATCACCATCGTTACCGCAGAGGATGCCGGCCGCGCCGAAGCCGAGCAATTCGGGGTCAAGTTCGTCAAGACCGCGCTGACCCGCGACAATTACCGGCAGATCCTGCGAGCCGCTGCTCGGTGCCGGGCGATTTTCTGCTGAATCTCTCCGTCGACGTGTCGAGCGTCGCGCTGATCCAGCTGGCGCGCGAGCGCGGCGCGCTGTACCTCGATACCTGCATCGAACCCTGGGCCGGGGGCTACATCGATCCGAAGCTCGCCGTCGAGACGCGCAGCAACTACATCATGCGCCTGGAGGCCTTGCGCTGCGCGATTCGGCCGAGGGCGCGCCGACCGCCGTGCTGACCCATGGCGCGAATCCCGGGCTGGTGTCGCATCTGGTCAAGCAGGCGCTGCTCAACATCGCCAAGGACACGGGCGTGGACGCCGGCAATGCCGGCGAGCCGCGAGCAATGGGCGAAACTCGCGCAAAAATTGGGAATCAAGGTCATCCACGTCGCCGAGCGGGATACGCAGGTCGCCAACGTGCCGAAGAGGCTGAACGAGTTCGTCAACACCTGGTCGGTGGACGGCTTCGTCAGCGAGGGCGCTCAACCCGCCGAACTCGGCTGGGGCACGCACGAGAAGCATTTCCCGCGCCGACGGCGGCAGGCACAAGGCCGGCTCGGGCTGCGCCATCTATCTGAATCGTCCCGGCGCGAGCACGCGGGTGCGAACCTGGACGCCGAAGGCCGGGCATTTTCACGGCTTTCTGATCACGCATTCCGAGGCGATTTCGCTCGCGGATTACTACACGGTCAGCGAGGGCGAGCGCGTGGTGTACCGGCCCACCACGCACTATGCCTACCACCCGAGCGACAACGCGGTGCTGTCGGTTCACGAATTCGCGGGGCGCAACTGGCATCTGCAGGACGCGCAAGCGGATCATGCTGCGACGAGATCACCGAGCGGCATCGACGAACTCGGCGTATTGCTCGCCGGGCACGCGAAGAACGCCTATTGGTACGGCTCGCAGCTGTCGATCGAGGAGGCGCGCCAACTGGTGCCCTACAACAGCGCCACGAGTCTGCAGGTCACCGTCGGCGGCGCTCGCCGGCATGATCTGGGCGATGGAAAATCCCCGGCGCGGCATCGTCGAGCCGGACGAAATGGACCACGAGCGTCCGCTTGCCATCTGCATGCCCTATCTCGGCACCGTGGTCGGCGAGTACACCGACTGGACGCCGCTGTATCAGCGCGGCGAGCTGTTCGCCGAGGACCTCGATACGGCGGATCCCTGGCAGTTCAAGAACGTCCGCGTGGTGTGAGCGAGCTGGTTCCCAGTACCGGGAGTGCCCGGTACTGGACGTCATTCGCCAGAATCGGAGTCCAGTGAATGACCTTGGTCGTCTTCGGCGTCGCATGGAACCGGCTGAATTAGAATTCCCGTGTCAAGAAATACGATGTATGCCAGTTCGGCCAAATCACCCGCCAGCTTCCAGTTATCCCGGCCATTGGCGACGATGAGAGCAAGGTCGGCGTCGCTATCCGGCCTGGCTTCCCCGCGCGCACGCGAGCCGTAGAGAATCGCACGCTCGATCTCAAGATCAGCGGGTATCAGCGCCAGGAATTTGCGCACTGCGCTCTCAGTGTCCGGATCCAAGAATTTCATACTCAGACATTCTAAACCCTTAACGAAATCCCGTATAATCAATGAATTAGAAATCCGGCGTCGCGCAGTCCATCCACCGGCTCCCGGGGCTAGGGTCGAGGTCCGTAAGCGATCGCAATCACCGTGAAGGTGTGTGCTCCCGCGGGTAGGGCGACCGTCACCTCATCGTCCAGCCGCTTGCCGAGCAGGCCCCTGCCGAGGGGCGAGTCCATGCTGACGTAGTCGTTCGCCATGTCGAATTCGTCGGGTCCGACCACGCGGTACCAGCGCACCTCTCCGGCATCATTTTCGAGCTGCACCCACGCGCCGAAATAGATGCGCGCCGGATCGCGCCGGCCGCGCTCGGACTCGGGGTCGACTATGGTCATGCCTTCCAAGCGCTTGCGCAGGAAGCGCACCCGCCGGTCGATTTCATGCAGCCGCTTCTTGCCGTAGGTGTACTCGGCGTTCTCGGAGCGGTCGCCTTGCGCGGCGGCTTCGGCCACCGCGGCGGTGACCCGCGGCCGCTCGACGTGCCACAGCTCGTGCAATTCATCGCGCAGCCGCTTGCCCCCTTCAGGGGTGATGTACTTCGAAGCGGGCGGGGTGGGCGGCCGATATCTTGACACGGTGCAATAGTTCGGATCGAGCTTTTAGAGACGTGAACCGGTTCTTGAGCTCGCGCGATCGATTGAGCGGTTCGCTCACAGATTGCCGACGCCAATTGTCACTAAGCTCCGTACCCATGAGCGCTAAATATTACACCCACTTTATCGCCCAGTCGGACGATGCCATCGAATACAGCGAGTATCGAGGCGTCGTGGAACTTCTCGGACAGTCCGGATCCGTCCAGGGCAGCCGCGAAATCGCCAGAATGCTGGCGCAGAGCTTCGACCTCGAGGAAATGGACATCCAAGTGCTGCAGTGGCATCAGCTGCATTGATCCCCTAGCGGGCTTTACTTCCCTTCATTGAAGTCCGCATCTCCGCCCCGAGCTCATCACTCGGGGCTTTTTTTGCCGCGGTGGTAAACTCGATCCCATGCCCCCACATCGAGGGGCAACGGAGGGGACGAGCGATGCGTAGTAATGCTTTCGCCTTGAGTGTAATCGTGGTGTTGTTGTTGTCGGGTTGCGGCTACAACGCAATGCAGACACAGGACGAGCAGGTCAAGGCGGCGTGGTCCGAGGTGATCAACCAATATCAGCGCCGTGCCGATCTCATTCCCAATCTCGTCAATACCGTCAAGGGCTACGCGGCCCAGGAACAGCAGGTGCTGTTGGGCGTGACCCAGGCTCGAGCCAAGGTCGGTTCGATACAAGCGACGCCCGAATTGGTCAACAATCCCGAGGCCTTCGCCAAGTTTCAGGCCGCCCAGGGCGAATTGTCCAGCGCGCTGTCGCGCTTGCTGGTGGTGACCGAGAACTATCCGCAATTGAAGTCCGATCAGAACTTTCGCGATTTGCAGGCGCAGCTCGAGGGCACGGAAAATCGCATCACTGTGGCGCGCAATCGCTACATTCAAGCGGTGCAAAATTACAACGTGACGGTGCGCTCGTTCCCCACCAACTTGACGGCCATGATGTTCGGTTACAAGCCGAAGCCGAACTTCACCGTCGAAAACGAAGCGGCGATATCCAAACCGCCGAGCGTCGATTTCTCAGCGCCTTCCGTCGCGCCGGCGCCCGCGCAGGCGCCGGCTTCCGCTCCGGCGCACTAGGCTCCCAGCCAGCGTGCGCGTCGCGGCAGGCATCGTACTCGGCTTCGCCGCGCTGTGTGCGAGGCGCCGACGTCACCGTGCCGCCGCTCACGGCGCGAGTTATCGATCTCACCGGAACCTTGTCCGGCGGGGCGGTCAACCGCATCGAGACGAAGCTCGCGAGTCTCGAGCAGAAGAAGGGCAGTCAGATCGCCGTGCTGATCGTGCCGACGACGCAGCCCGAGGAAATCGAGCAGTACGGCATTCGGGTGGCGGACCAGTGGAAGCTGGGGCGCAAGGGGGTCGATGACGGCGCAATCCTGCTCGTGGCCAAAAACGATCGGCGCGCGCGCATCGAGGTCGGCTATGGTCTGGAAGGCGCGATGCCCGATGCCATCGCCAAGCGCATCATCGACGAAACCGATCGCCCCGCACTTCAAGCTCGGCGACTATGACGGCGGTGTGGAGGCGGGCGTCGATCAGATGATTTCGGTGGTCAACGGCGAACCGCTGCCGGAGCCCGATACCCGATGGGAGCACCACGGGGGCTTGGGTAATCTGCTGCCGCTGCTGTTGGTGGTCGTTTTCGTCGCGAGCGGTGTCTTGCGCGCGATGTTCGGACGCCTGTTCGGCTCCATGGCGACGGGAGGTCTCGTCGGCGGCATCGCATGGCTCCTGAGCCACCTCCTGGCCATTGGGTTCGGTGCGGGCATCATTGGATTCCTGTTCGCGATGCTGCTCGGCTCGACGCGCTCGTGGTCGACCGGCGGCGGGGGATGGGGCGGGGGACTCGGCGGACTCGGCGGGCGGTTTTGGTGGGCGCGGCGGCTTCGGCGGAGGCGGCGGTGGCGGCTTCAGCGGCGGAGGCGGCGGTTTCGGCGGCGGCGGCGCCTCGGGAAGCTGGTGATGCAGATAGGACGATTGATCCGCCATCTCGCGGCGACGCATTGGCGCACCCGCATGCTGTTCCCGGCAAGCACGCTCGATGCCATCGAAGCAGGCGATTCGCCAGGTCGAGAAGGTGCACGCCGGCGAGATACGCTTTGCCGTCGAAACGTCGCTGACGCCGCTGCATATTCTCGGCGAGGTGGCGCCTCGCGCCCGCGCGCTCGAGGTGTTCGGGCGATTGCGATGTCTGGGATACCGAATACAACAATGGCGTGCTGGTATATGTGCAGATGGCCGATCGCAGCGTTGAAATCGTTGCCGATCGCGGCTTCAGGGACCGCGTCAGCCCGGCCGAATGGCAGGCGGTGTGCCGGCTGATGGAAGAGCATTTCCGCGCGGGGCGCTTCAAAGCCGGCTCGATCGCCGGGGTCGAGGCCATCGGTGCGCTGCTTGCGCGCCATTTCCCCCCGGACGCCGCGCGAGCCTCGCCCGGCGCACAATCAATTGCCTGACCGGCCGACTTTGCTGTAGATAGGTCAAATGACTCGAACCGCCTCTTCTCATGACACTGTGGGCGCTGGCCTTCGTGTCTGTGCGCCTCCGGTTGTTCGCTGTTTCGGCCGGCGCCTCCACCCCCGCCGCCACCCAAGGCCGAGCCGCCGCCGCCGCCCGAATTGCCGAAGCCGGAGGCTACGCATCGGTTCGAAATTGATGCCGGCAGCGGCGATGTCGTCGGTTACGTGCAAAAGACCGTCATCGGTAAGGAAGACACGCTGCCCGACATCGCGCGGCGGTTCGATGTGGGCTACGAGGAGATTCTGCTGGCGAACCCGGGCGTGGACCCTTGGCTTCCCGGCGTCGGCCGCGAGGTCGTCGTGCCGACCCAATTCGTGCTGCCGGCGGCGCCCCACGAAGGTGTCGTGGTGAACGTGGCGGCCATGCGCATCTTTTATTATCCGCCCCACAAGAAGGGCGAACCGCAAATCGTCTACACCCATCCGATCGGCATCGGCAGGGTGGGCTGGAAGACTCCCGAGGGCACCACCAAGATCGTCAGCCGGCAGAAGGATCCCGTGTGGGTCGTGCCCAAATCGGTGCGCGCGGAACATGCTGGAGGATGGCGAGAAGCTCCCCGGCAACGTTCCCGCGGGTCCGGACAACCCGCTGGGCCAATACGCGTTCCGGCTGGGCTGGCCGAGCTATCTGATCCACGGGACCAACAAACCCTACGGCGTGGGCATGCGCTCGAGTCACGGCTGCATGCGGCTGTATCCCGAGGACATCGCAGTGTTCTTCGATTTGATTCCCATCGGCACGAAGGTCACGATCGTCAATCAGCCCTACCTGTTCGGCTGGCGCGACGGGACGCTGTACCTGCAGGCCTATGCGGTGATGGAAGATGATTCACGGGATTGGAACAAGAATCGCAAGCGGCTGCTCGGCAATCTCCTGAGTCCCAAATTGCGCCAAAGTGTCGAAGCGCACGACAATGAAATCGACTGGCAGCGGGTGGGCGACCTTGCACACTCGCCGCGTGCGATGCCCGTGCCCGTGACCGGCACCAATGAGGGGATCGACGCGGTACTCGCCCAATCGGTCCTGGTCGAGAACACGCTGCCGACGGCTCCAACTGGGATGGCAAATCGGGACTGCTGGTGGACGAGAAGACCTTCAACGATCTGGTCGGCGGCCGCACCGCGGCACCGTCCGCAGCTCAGCCGCAAGCCGTTGCGAACTAGGAGCCTGCGGCGCTGCGGTGTCGCAGGGATCCTGCTGGTATGCGCATTTGGCACCGTGGTTGCTGCCGAACTCAGCCCGATCCAGTCCGGTCTGGATTACCACTCGTTCGCCAACATCGAGCAATTTCGCGTTACGCACCTGGAGTTGAACTTGCGCGTCGACTTCACCAATCAGGTGCTGATCGGCGTGGTCGCACTCGACATCAAGCGCCTAGACCCGGCCGCCACCGAGCTGGTTCTCGACACGCGCGACCTCGATGTGCTGGAGGTCACCGAGAAGCCGACCAATGTTCTGGGCGCCACCGCCAAGAGCCAGACGACCTGGGTGAGCCGCCCTTTTCACTTCGATAAGGCGGATCCCATTCTGGGGAGCGCGCTGGTCATCGAGCTCACCCCGTCGAACAAAAAGACTCACCTGATCAGGATCGACTACCAGACCTCCCCGAGCGCCTCGGCGCTTCAGTGGCTCACCCCGAAGCTGAACCCCAGCCGGCATAAACCCTTCCTGTACACGCTCTCGGAGCCCATCGGCACCCGCAGCTGGATTCCGCTGCAAGACACCCCACAGGTGCGGGTGACCTACTCCGCGACCATCCACACCTCATCCGATTGGTTCGCCGTCATGAGCGCGAAGAACGATCCGAAGGCGAAGCGCAACGGCGAGTACTCGTTCGTCATGCAGGATGCGGTACCACCCTATCTCATCGCCCTCGCGGTTGGTGATCTGCGCTACAAGGAAATCGGCCCCCGCACCGGTATTTACGCGGAGCGCTCAATGCTGTCGGCGGCCGCCGAGGAATTCTCCGATGCCGAACGCTTGCTGCAAGCGGGCGAGAAGCTCTTCGGACCGTACCGCTGGGATCGGTTCGACCTCTTGGTGCCGCCGCCGAGTTTTCCGGCGGGCGGCGATGGAGAATCCGCGGCTGGCCTTCATTTCGCCGACGGTCATCGCCGGGGACAAGAGCTTCAACTCCGTCGTCGTCCGGGATCTGGCTCATTCCTGGTCGGGCAATCTGGTCAGCAACGCGACCTGGCGCGATTTCTGGATCAGCGAAGGGATCGCCGAGTATCTGGAAAGCCGCATCATGAATGAAGTGTACGGAGAACGGCGCGAAGCCATGGAACGCGTGCTGGGTCTGCAAGCCCTGCGCGACAGTCTCTCCGTGCGCAAACCCGAGGATCAGGTCCTGGCGATCGACTTGCGCGGTCGCGACCCCGAGGCCGCGTTCAGCGAGGTACCTTATGAGAAGGGGCGGCTGTTCCTGAGCTTTCTCGAGGCCAAGTTCGGCCGCGAACGCTTCGACGCGTTCCTGCGCGGCTACTTCGATCACTTTGCATTCAAGAGCATCACGACGGAGCAGTTCCTCGCCTATCTCAAGGAGAATTTGCTGCGATCGATTTCCCGGCGTCGTGAGCCGCGAGAAGTCACGCAGTGGGTGATGAGCCCCGGCATTCCCGCCGGAGGCGGTGCTGCCCGACATCGAACGCCTTCGAGCCGGTGGATGCGGCGCGGCAACTCTGGCTCGCCGGCCAGGCCGCCTGCGAAGAAGCTCGAGACGCGCGATTGGACCGCTCCGCAATGGCTGTACTTCCTCGACGGCATGCCCGCCGCGCTCAGCAGGGAGCAGCTCGCCGATCTCGATCAGGCATTCAAGCTGACGAGCGGCGCCAATTCGGTCGTGGCGGCCCGCTGGTACCTGCTGGTGATCCGTAACGGCTATCAGCCGAGCTATGCAGCGTCTCGAGCAATACCTGCAGACAGTCGGGCGGCGCAAGCTCATCGTTCCTCTGTACGAGGAGCTGATGAAAACGCCGGCCGGCGCCGCGTTGGCGAAGCGGGTGTACGCGCAGGCACGACCCGGTTATCACCCGATGGCGGCCGCGTCCATCGATCGCATCGTCACTCCTGCTTCCGAGTCGGACGATGACTAGCGAGTGGATGAAAGTGATGCTTGAGGAGATCGCCCGAAAGAGAGCGGATGCGGAGCAGGCGCGATTGGAATTACAGCGCCGCCGCGACGATCGAGGAGCGCCGTCGCCGTCGCAGCCGGCACGGCCGCCGACCGCACCATCAGCGCGGTCCGAGGACGATTCCGGCTAGCGTGCCGGCGCTCAAGTCGCCGCGGTTGTGTTAGAGTTCGCGCGAATCGCTCCTCAAGGGAAGAATGCGGTGACGCCCAGTAGTTTAGGGCTCGACTTACAAGAAGAACGGAGCCCTGACCCGACAATTGCGCGCCTCGGTACCGCACGCACGGCGTTCGTCGGCCGTACGCTGCGCGGCCCCGTCAATCGGCCGATTCTTCTCAACAGCTTCGCCGAGTTCCATCACATCTTCGGCGGCCTGTGGCAGCCGAGCCCTTTGGGATATGCAGTGGAGCAGTACTTCGACAACGGCGGCCGCGAAGCTCTCGTGGTGCGCGTGGTCAACGGTGCGCGCTCGGCGACGCTTGCTTTGCGCGCGGGCGCAGGTCACCTCACGCTGCGAGCGGTGAGCCCGGGGACCCGGGAATTTCTACGCGCCAGCGTCGATTACGACAATGTTCCCGCTGCGGATTCGGTGCGCTTCAATCTCACGGTGCAGCGTGTGCGCGTCCAGGGCGCAAGCCACGTCGAAGATCAGGAGATATTCCCGAACCTGTCGGTCGATCCGGCCGATGAGCGGTGTGTCGCGAACGTGATCGCGCGCTCGGAATTGGCGCGTCTCGTCGGCAAAGTTCCTGCGCAGCGGCCGGAGCGCACGCTCGATCCCGTCGGCCTCGCGTCGGCCTATGTCAGTTCGAGCGCGGATGGGGATGATGGAGCGCCAATCAGCGATTACGATCTCATCGGCTCGCAGATCGATCGCGCCGGCCTTTTTGCCCTCGATCGCAGCGACTTCAATCTGTTGTGCATTCCTCCGCTGTCGCGCGAGCACGATGTCGGTCCGAGCACGCTGCTGGTTGCCGCGCGCTACTGCCAGCAGCGCCGCGCACTGCTGATCGTCGATCCGCCCGCCGCATGGCACACGGCCGATGACGCGCTACGCGGGCTGCGGGACTGGGATTTCGCCAGCGAGAACGCACTCATGTATTTCCCGCGCATCCTGGCGCACGACAAATTGCGCGGGCATTTCGAGTCGTTCGCACCCTGCGGGGCGGTCGCGGGCATGCTCGCGCGCAGCGATGAGGCCTCGCCCATGTGGGGCCCGGCAAAGCCCGAGGAGGCGATCCTGCGCCCGGGCTATCGGCCGGCCTGTCTGGTCGTCGAAGATCGCCGCCGGCAGCTCGCCATCCGCGGCGTCAATACGCTGCAGGCGGTCCGCTCGGTCATGCGCATCGGCGTGAAGGCGCGCACGCTGGCAGGCGGCACCGCCGGCGCTGCCGACTGGCAAAGCCTCGCGGCCAAGCGCCTGGCACTCTTCATCCTCAACAGCATCGAGCACGGCACACGCTGGGTGATTGGGACGCAGGCGCGCGCGCAGGCCGCCGAGACGATCACGGCCGAGGTGCGGAGCTTTTTCATGCAGCTCTACGACGCGGGCGCATTCCCGGGTCGCCGCATGGAGGAAGCCTTCTTCGTCATCTGCGACCGGCGCAATCCCGCGCCCGGGAGCGATGAGTTTCAATTCCTCATCGGCTTCGCCGCCACTCGCCCCAAGGAATTTCACAGCTTTCGAATATCGCACTCGGCGGCGGGCAGCAAGGTTCAAGCCGTAAGCATCAACCGCCTCAACCTGGCCGAGTACTGTCCGGAGGAACTGCTGTGGGTGGAGAAGCTCGCCAGGAGCTTGTCCGAGGGATCCGCGTGAGCCGCCGCGCTGTCTGGCTAGACGGCCTCCAAGGCCCTCAGTCGTCTTTCCAGTTCGGCCGCAAGTGAACTCACGCCGCGTTTTTCGATGACCGCGGAGGCGAGGCGAGGCAGGTGCGGAAAATTCTCGAGCGCGTGGCACGCATAGGCATAGCCCGACTCGATGGCCCGATCGAAGGCACGCCAATCGAGCAAGTCGACGTTCGCGAGCGGTGGCTTGAGCATGACGTCGGCGAGGGCGCGCTGCGCGGCCTGACTCGACACGCTGTTGACCATGCCGGCGTGCATCAAGACTTGGAATATGTTGATGCGCTGCCTGCCGCCGCGGCTGCGCGCGAAGAACCTCCACAGCGGCGGTCCGTCCGCCGCAGCGGCGTTCGCCGAGAAGCTGTAATCGGCACCCGCGTCACAGCCGATCACCAGGCCGGGCGCATGCCGCTGCATGACGTCCACCGGCAAATTGTTGATGGCGGCGCCGTCGACCAGGATCTCGTCGCCCCGAAATACCGGCGGCATGACCCCCGGAATGGCGACCGTGGCGCGTAGCGCGTTTGCCAGGGCACCCTCGCGGTGCTCGAGCGCCTTGCCAGTGGTCAGATTGGCACTCACGCAGAAAAACGGGCGGCGAAGGTCCTCGATCAGCGTGTCGCCGTATTCCCGCCGTAGCAAGCGGGAGACCTTGCGTCCGCGCGTCAACGCGACCAACGGAAAGGCGTAATCGTTCACCGGATTCGTATCGACGAAGCTCCTGCGGTAGCGCAGCTGCATTTCGGCGTCATCCCAGCCCATCGCAACGCCGGCCGCGATGATCGCGCCGATGCTGGCGCCGCCGAGAAAATCGAGCGGAATGCGCGCTTCGCGCAGTGCGCGTATGACGCCGAGGTGCGCGAAGCCGCGGGCGCCGCCGCCCGACAGGACCAGACCGACACCGCGCCCCGTCAGCAGCCGGACCACCCTGCCCAGATCGGTGGAATCGACGATGTGGTGATGCTGCGCGGCGGGCAGCTGCCGGAGCCATTCGGTTGCCGCGCCTGCGGCGAAGGCGTCTTCATGCAGAAGCGCGAGTTCGATGCGCGCCCCGCGGCCGAGGGCGGCGGCGATGCTGCTCGGCCACGCCAACACCCGTCCTCGTGCCTGAGCCACGCACAGGACGACGTCGGCCTGCCGGCAGCATTGGCGCGTCCAGCCCGACTCGGTTGGGTCCGCGACGTACAGCACGTAATCGTTCAACTCTTCGATGCGGCTGAACCACGCCGAAGTATGCGTGGTGGCCCGCACGTCCCAGACCAGCTCCGCGCGGCAGGATCGGCCCAGCTCGGCGATGAGCTGCGTGGCAAATTCGGCCACATCGATTTCATCGCTGTTCGGAACGAGTGCGAAAACCCGTGCCCGCCTCGCGGCCGCCTTTGCGCGGTTGCTGCGCGTCAAGCGCCGTGCGCAAAGCTGCGCGATGGCGAGGGAGAATTGCGGGGATTGCGCCGCGGCGGCATCCAGAACGGCATCTGGAAGGAGCAACAGCTCCGTGTCCCGCAGCGCAACCACCGTGGCACTGCGCGGTTCCTTCAACAGCCAGCCCGACTCTCCCACCCACTCGCCGCGTTCGACTTCGGCCACCACACGCTCGCCCAATCCTATGCGCACCCCCAGCCGACCGCTCGCCACCAGATATACTCCGTCCGGGGGAGTGCCGGATGCGAACAGCAAATCGCCCGCCGGCAGGGAAAAATGGACGGCGCCGGCCGCGAGCATCTCGAGAACCGCGGGCGCCACGCTTTGCAGCTCGGTTGAGCTCACGAGGCAATCGATGGCCCGGCGCAATTCCTGCGCCGCACTCGATCGTTCTTCCTCGAGAGCCATGAGCGATTTAGCGGCCGCACGCGCTGGTTCCTTTAACATTACGCGCCGGAACAGAGGGTATTATGTCCAATACGGTGGTGTTCTCTCACGGTAAGGAGAGCGGTCCATGGGGGAAGAAGATCACCGCCATGGCTGCCGTGGTACGTGGCCTGGGATACGCGGTCGAGTCGGTCGACTATCGCGGAATCGATGATCCGGGCGCGCGGGTGCAAAAGCTCGTCGCTGTTGCCTCGCAATTACCCTCAGCGCCCGTACTGGTGGGGTCGAGCATGGGAGGCCACGTTGCGGCGGCCGCCGCACCGCAACTGCATCCCCGGGCTCTTTTCCTCTTGGCGCCCGCTTTCTACATGCGGGGGTTCGAAGCCTACACGCCGCAGGACGTCGCGTGTCCGACGGCCATCGTTCATGGCTGGCACGATGACATCGTACCGGTCGAGAACAGCGTTCGTTGGGCGCGCGAGCACGAGTGCACGCTGCACGTTCTCAATTCGGATCACCGCCTGGAAGACCGCATCGACGCGATCTGCCTCTTGCTGCGGAGCTTTCTCGCCGAGCTCGGGACTCCCTAGTGAGGCGTGGCAGGAGGTGATTCGGGAAGCGCAATCCCCGGCGGCGCCCGGTTCTCGGACGGCGCGTCGACATGCGCCTGCGCCAGCTCGCGCAAGCTCTCGCCGAGCTGCTCGCCGGTGCGCTTTCCCATCGCGTCGAAGCCCGCGCCCATCGAGGCGTTGTACGCAGTCACGTAGCGTTTGCCGGCGGGCGATTCGAGGAAGGACAACATGTGCTTGAGGTCCGAGTCGCTCAAGCCGCGGTAACTATAGGCGAGAAACCGGCGCATGGGCTGGCGCATCGTCTCCTCCATCTCCACGCGGCTGGCGTCCGATGATTTGCGCGCGCGCTCGGCGACGGCGCTCGGATCGAGTCCCGAGCCGATCGCCGTGCCGACGGCCACGGCCTCCCCCATGCTCAAGAAGACCTGCACCGTCGACTCTGCGGAATGCGTCGCGCGCAGCAGCTTATCGACGATGACGTCGCGCTTCGGCGTCGTCGGCACGGCGAGTTCACCGTCCATGACCTTGTCGATATTGGCCTCCCCGAGCGTCGCCGCGGCGACGTCGGCCTCCACCATGCGCCTTCCCAAATCACTCGCGAGGAATGCCTTCGCCTTTACCACCGTCGCGGCATCGAGATTCTCGGCGAGCGCCGAGAGTGCGGGCGCTTCGAACACATCGATCCGAAAGCCGTGCTCGGCGGCTGCCGTGACGGCGGCGAGCTGCTCTTCGGAAAGCGGTGCGGAGACGTCGCGGCTGAAGAGCTTGCGCATTTGCCCCGGCATCGTTCCCAGGGACGCGCGCACCTGCTCGCGAATCGCGGCAGCCTGGTATATTTGCGCCGCTGTGTCGATATCGACCGCCGATTCGGCGGCGGCAACGGTGCTTGCCAACATCATCAAAGCGACCAAACGAATCATGCGATCTCCGAGTGACGGCTAGTCCCCGACAATTGTACACTCAAGTGCTTCGCGGACCGGCGATTGCGAGGTGCAAATGGACGTGTTCAAGCTTTGGACTGTGTCGCTCGCGTTTCTGTTCATGCACGGATGTTCCTCGAGCCAGCCCCCCGACCCGCCGCCGCCCGCCAAGACCGTATTCGATCCTCTGACTCAGCAACTCGACCGCGCACGCGACGTGCAGAACACCGTCAACCAAAACGCCGAGGCCACGCGCAAGGCGGTCGATTCCCAAGAGCGCGGCGACTCCTCTCCTTGATCCGGGCATGGCGTTGGAGCATCCGCAGGATTCTCGGCCTGTGGGTCAAAGTCATCATCAAGCCGGACGACGCGGCGGCGGCCATTGCAGCGCGCCCGCGGCCGGTGTGCTATGTGCTCGAGCACGAAAGCCACACGGATCTCGCGGTTCTCCACAATGCGTGTGCCTTGCTCCGCCTGCCCGCGCCGGAGCGGGCCCATTTCGCGCTCACGCGCCCCACGCCACTTTGGGGCAGGCGACGCCACCTGCGGGCCCCGCGGTTCCTGGTGCAGCTGGTCGCGGCGGCGGAAGCGGACCCCGGTGTCGATGTCGATCTGATTCCTGTGGCGATTTTCTGGGGCCGCGCGCCGCTCAAGGAGGTCCGCTGGTGGCGGCTGCTGTTCACCGAGGACTGGGTCCTGGTGGGGCGCTTCCGCAAGTTGCTCAATGTCATTGTCAATGGCCGCAACACCGTCGTCTATTTCGGCGAGCCATTGCGGTTGCGCGACGCGATGCAGGGCGATATGACGGCGCAGCGCAGCGTGCGGCGGCTGCTGCGATTTCTGCGCGCGGAACTGCGTGCGCAGCGTGCCTCGACCATCGGCCCCGATTTGTCCCACCGGCGCACCATGATCACGCACGTCTTGAAGGCGCAGGCGGTGCGCCATGCCGTGCGCGCAGAAATGCAGGCGCGCGGAGTGTCGCGCCGCGCCGCACTGTTGACGGCGCGCAGGCATGCGATCGAGATCGCGGCCAACTATTCGCAGTCGTTCGTCACGTTCATGGCGCTGCTGCTCGGGCGGCTGTGGACGCGCCTGTATGACGGTGTCGAGTTCGAGCACGTCGAGAAATTGAGCGAGATCGCCGACCGGGCCGAGATCATCTACGTTCCCTGTCATCGCAGCCACATGGACTATCTGCTGCTCTCGTACGTGATCTACCGCAAGGGGTATGCGGTGCCGCACATTGCCGCGGGTGTGAATCTCAACATGCCGGTGATCGGGCGCTTCCTGCGCAAGGGGGGCGCATTCTTTCTGCGGCGCAGCTTCAAGGGCGACGCGTTGTATGCGGCGGTGTTCGGCAAATATCTCGGCTTCATGATGGCGCGGGGCCATCCGCTCGAATACTTCGTCGAGGGCGGCCGCAGCCGAACCGGGCGACTGCTGCCGCCGCGCACGGGCATGTTGTCGATTACCGTGCGCAGTTTTCTGCGCGACCCGCGGCGGCCGGTCGTGTTCATGCCGGTCTATTTCGGCTATGAACGCATCGTCGAGGGCCGCACCTACATAGGCGAGTTATCGGGGCGCCCGAAGGAAAAGGAGACGGTCGTCGGGTTGATCAGGTCGTTGTCGGTGCTGCGAAGCAAATTCGGCAAAGTGCACGTGAATCTGGGGCAGCCCATCGCTCTCGATGAGCTGCTGCAGCGGCACAATCCACACTGGCGCAGCGCACCGTCCGAGGATTCGGAGTCGCCCTCGGGCTGGATCGGCGAGGCAATCGAGGATCTGGCCTTCAGCATCTGCTGCGGCATCAACGCGGCTGCTGCCGTGACGCCGGTTAATCTGGTCGCCATGGCGGTGCTCGCCACGCCGCGCCAGGCATTGCTCGAAGCCGATCTCGTGCGGCAGCTCGAGCTGTTCCAGCGGCTGCTGCGCGATGCACCGTACGCGCCGCTCGTCACCGTCCCGTCGGACAATGGCCCGCAGATGACCCACTATGCCGAGTCCATGGGCATGCTCGAGCGGCAGCGCCATCCGCTCGGCGACATCATGCGCATGAGCGACGATTCGGCCGTGCTCGCGACCTACTATCGAAACAATATTCTGCATTTATTCGCCATGCCCTCGCTCCTCGCGTGCTGCTTCATCAGCAATGCGCGCATGCGCACGGTGGACATTCAGCGTCTCGTGTGGCGGGTCTACCCATACATCCGGGCCGAATTGTTTCTGCGCTGGTCGGAGGCGGAGGTGGGCGCCGCGGCCGAATCGCTGCTCGATGCATTCGTCCGATCGAAGCTGCTGCAGGTCAACGCGGATCGCACCGAGTGGCAGCGCCCCGAACCCACCTCGCTCGAGGCGATTCAACTCTCGTTGCTCGCCGAGGCCACCATCCAAACCATCGAGCGGTATTATCTCGTGATCGCGCTGCTGCTCCGGGCGGGATCGGGCAGGATCGGTCAAGAGGCGCTCGAGGAGCGCTGCCATCTCATGGCACAGCGCATGTCGCTTCTCTACGGCCTGCACTCGCCCGAATTCTTCGACAAGAGCCTGTTCCGCAACTTCATCGACCTGCTAGGCCGCCGCCAGGTGGTGGAAACCGCCGAAGACGGCACGCTCAAATTCGGGGAGCCGTTATTGGGCGTCGCCGCCGACGCACAATTGGTGCTATCGGAACAGATCAGACACGATATCCTGCAGGTTACCCTCGGTCAGTGACGCGGCCTCGCTCCCGCTTGGTGCTCGCGCGGCGCTTCTTCGACTCGATGCGGCGCTCCTTCGAGGCGCGCGTCGGCCTGGTTTTCTTGCGGATCTTGGGTTCGACCAGGGCGGCGCGTATCAGATCCGCCAGCCGTTCGAGAGCCGCGCGACGATTCTGATCCTGACTTCGCTCCGCGCGCGCGCTGATCAGGATGCTGCCGTCGTCGATCAGTCTCTGCCCGGCGAGCCGGCGCAGCCGGACCCTGGCAGGCGCCGGCAAACTGGCATTGAGCGGCAGCAGGAAGCGCAGTTGCACCGCGCTCGCAACCTTGTTGACGTTCTGTCCCCCGGGACCGGAGGAGCGCACGAATTTCCATTCGAGCTCCTCTTCGGGTATCGCGATTTCCGGGGAGATCACCAGCGCTGCCATCGGGGAGCCTAGTCGGGATCCACGTTCGTGCTGTGCATGCGGATTTCGCGCTGCGCCACGGGTATCGTGATCCTGTTCTCCTTGAACAACGCCCAAATGGTCCTATTGACCTCCGAGCGGACGTTATTCACACCCTCCTGCGGGTCTGAAATCCAGAAGCGCAGTTCGAGTTCGATGCCGTGATCGCCGAATTGCATCAAGCGCGACACGGGCGGCGGATCTCTCAGCACCCGCCTCTGGCCTTCGCACGCATGCAGGAGAATCTGCAACGCGAGTTCCGGATCGTCGCGATAGCTCACGCGCACCGGCAGCTTCAGGCGGATGCGCGGATCCGTATAGCTCCAATTGATCACGGCATTGGAGATCAGCTGCTGATTCGGTACCAGCATCTCGATGCCGTCGCGGTCGCGCACGACCACGTAACGCCCGCGCAACTCCTGCACCCAGCCGAAATTCTCGGTGCTGGTGCCGCTCTGCCCCGACAAGCTGATGACGTCGCCCGGTTTGATCGAGCGATCCATCAGCAGCACGAAGCCGCTGACGAAATTGGCCGCGATCGATTGCAGGCCGAATCCCAGGCCCAAGCCGATCGCGCCGGTGAGCACCGTCAGGGCGGTGAGGTCGACGCCCGCCGCATTCAGGCCCATGAGAATGCTCAGACCGATCAAGAAGGCGTTCGCGAACTTGGCGAGGCCGATGCGTGTCGACGGCGCGAGGGTGCTGAGTTTTTTCAGCCGACGGTCGACCCAGCGGCTGATCCAGGCCGCCACCAGCACGAACAGCGTCAATGTGAACAGCAACTTCAAGACCGACCACACCGTGACACGGCTCCTGCCGGCCGCGATGCCGATGCTGTCGAGTCCGCCGATGATGGGGTCGAGCCAACCCAGATATTCGGCCGCAATCGCCAGCCAGATGAACAGCGTGAGCCGGGTCTCCAGGTGCTGCATCCACGACTGATTGCCCAGACTGGCGGCGAACAGCAGCACTCCGATACGCACCGCGATATAGGCGACGGTCAAACGCAGCGCGGCATCGAGCACCGTGACGTCGTAGTGCATGGCGTAGAGCAGACCCCGGGCGAGGATCACCGCTCCCAGGATCGCGAGCACGGGCGTGATCACCACCATGCCGTGCGTGAGGAAATAGGTGCGCGTCAACGCGGTCGGTGTCCTGATCCCGTTGCGACGCTGGCGATTGCGAAGCGCGGTGCCGACGAACCAGCCCAATCCCAGGCACAGCGCCAGCGCCGCGACCTCCAACATCACATTGCGTGTGAAGAGGATTTCGAAGAACGCCACGATGTGCAGCCACAGTTCCATCATGCGTTGAGGTCCGGAATCAGCTGGCTCTCGAGGCGGGCGATCTGATCCTTGAGCATCAACTTGCGCTTCTTGAGACGCTTCATTTGCAGCTCATCGACTTTGAAGTCCATGGACAGGCGCGAAATGACGTCATCGAGGTCGCGATGTTCTATGCGCAACTGCCGCAGCCGCTCGATGTTCTTGAACAAGTCCGTATTGACGTTGCTGTCTTCGTCGCTCACTTAGGTCGCTGCTTATGTGTTTATAGATGACCGCGCCACACAGGGACGATGCAATCCGGTAGCTTAGCCAACCGGCCCAAAGGATTCCAAGTTAGTTGTGGATTGTGAAAGTCCGAGCCGATGGATCCCGAGAATCCGAATTGCATCGCGAGCGACGCACAAGCTTCCGAATGCTGCGCGCCGTTGCCTCCGGTCACCACTTCGAGCGCGGTGCCGCCGGCCGCGGCGAAATCGCCCAGCAACTGCTTGCGTGCGCCCGACGAGAGGGCATAGCGCGCCGGATGCGCGAGCGCCGCGATGCCCCCGGCATCGCGGATCCAGGCGACGATCTGTGCCAGGTCGGGCCATTCGGCGGCGACGTGCGCCGCACGCCCCGCCCCGAGATAGCGGCGAAATGCATCATCCGCGCGGCCGACGTGGCCTGCGGCCACCATCGCAGCGGCGAGATGCGAACGGGTCGGCACCCCGGGGTTTGCCTGCACCGCGGCGTGCAGCGCAGCTCCCGGCAGACCGAGTTTGGTGAGGCGCGCGCACATGTTGCGCATGCGTACCCGCCGCCGCTCGGCTTGCGAGTGGAGCATGCTCTGAAGCCGCGGGTAGGCGGGATCGATCCACAAACCCAGGACGTGGATGGCTTGAGAGCGCCAGGACGCGGAGATTTCAACCCCGGGTACGAGGTGCACATTCATGGCGGCGGCGGCGCGTTGCGCCTCCTCGACCCCCGCCAGCGTGTCGTGATCGGTGAGCGCCAGCACCTCGATACCCGCCGCCGCCGCGCGCTGCACCAATTCGGTGGGGGTCAAGGAGCCGTCGGAGCAGATGGAATGGGTATGCAGATCGATATTGGGTTCCTGGCTCACGAGGGGCTACCCGCGAGACCCACCGCTTCGAGGCGCCGTCCGGCCAGCACGATGAAGCCCTGTGCCCGCGCAAACCCGTCGTTGGTGTAGTCGAACGTATACGTGCGCAGCAGCCGGCGGCGGCCGTGCGAGTCGCGGCTCAGCCGAAAGCCGGCAAATGCCACCGTATCGTCCAGGAACTGCACGACCGCCCGGGAGCAGGTCTCGCGCGCGATGCGGTTTGCCGCCTCGCGCGCATCGAGCGCGCTTTGCCAGGCCTTGTACACGCCGCCCACGATGGCGGCGCCAAAAACGAGCAGCAGCAGATCCTCACTCATGGCGTGCAGCTTACCCTGGATTTCCACCGAACTGGCCCCATAGATGAGCTCATGAACGACCAGCCGAAGACCGACATGATCAAGGACTTACAGCCGTACATGGGCGTGCGCGTCAATCCGGAGGAGATGGTGCAGTACGTCCATAACTTGATGATTTTGCCGCACGGCAGTGCCGCATCCGACATATCGGTGGCGCTGGCGCGGCGTCTTTGGGGCGGCGATACACCGCAGGCCCGCGCAGCGCAGTTGCGCTGGAGCGCGCTCAACCGCGCGTTCACAGATGTCCGCGTGAGCCCCTGGACCACGCCGCAGAAACGCGACCAAATCCACGTGCCCGCGGCGCTCATTGCGGCGGCCGGCGTCGCGCGCCTCACCATGGCGGAGGATGAGGTCGTGTTCGACATCCCGACCTTGCTCGATGCGACCTTGCAGCTGTGCGAGCCGGTGGGGCACGCGTAACGCGGCAGCACTCTCGGGTCGCGCCTGGCGCTATCATCCCGAAATGCCCAAGCATGCTGCGCTCGACTGGTCGGCGATTGATACCGTACTGCTGGACATGGATGGGACGCTGCTCGATCAGCGCTTCGACAACTGGTTCTGGCAGGAATTGATTCCGGCGCGCTACGCGCGAGCCAATCGCATCACGGAGGCCGAGGCGACGGCATTGCTCGCGCCGCAGTTCCGCGCGGTCTCGGGCACGATCCAATGGTACTGCATCGACTATTGGAGCCGGAAGTTGGGCCTCGACATCGCCGCCATCAAGCGCACCGCTCTCGGGCGAGTCAGCTTCTTACCCGGCGCGGAGCAGTTCTTGCTGAAGCTCAAAGCGAGCGGCAAGCGGCGTGTGCTCGTCACCAATGCCCATCCGATCACGTTGGCCATCAAGAATGAACAGGTGCGCCTGACGGCTCAATTCGATGCGTGCTATTCGACGCATGTTTTCGAGGCGCCGAAGGAGGACGCCGCCTTCTGGCCGCGGCTGCTGGCGAAGGAGCCGTTTCTCCCGCAGCGCACGTTATTCGTGGACGACAGCATTGCGGTGCTCGATGCCGCGCACCACTTCGGCATCGCCTGGCTGCGCGCCGTGCGGATGCCTGATTCGCGCCGTCCGGCGCAGGACACCGGCCGCTATGCGGCAGTGGATCGCGTGGCCGAACTCATGTGAGAGCGGGCGAACCGCCGGCGGGTCCGTTGCCGCCGCGATTGCGCCGTCGCCGCCGCCGCGAAGGGCCCGACCCGGCAGGTGCTTCGCCGGTGCTCGAGGTGTCGCTGGAGCTTCGCGCGGGTGCCGCGGCCCCGGCATGCGCTGGTCGTGGAGCGGCCGGCGCGCGGCGCGGGCCGCCGCCGCTGCGGCCACCGGAGCGATGCGGGCCGCCGGAGCGCGCCGCCCCGCCGGCACGGCCGCCGCCTCGCGATTGGCCTTGACGCGGAGCGCGTTCGCGCCATTCCGCGGGGGGAGGCGCCGTGACGGCGGCCAAATCGACGGGATCGATCGCGGCGCGAGGGATCTGATGCCCGATATAGCGTTCGATGTCGGGCAACGAGATGGCGTATTCCTCGCAGCCGAAGCTGATGGCGTCGCCCTCGGCTCCGGCGCGCGCCGTACGCCCGATGCGGTGAACGTAGTCTTCGGCATCGTTCGGCAAATCGAAATTGAACACGTGGCTCACATCGGGAATGTGCAGACCGCGCGAGGCGACGTCGGTCGCGATGAGCACTGCAACGTCGCCGTTGTGGAAGTCGCGCATCATCTTCAGACGCTTGGTTTGCGGTACGTCGCCCGACAGTGCCTGTGCGACGAAGCCGTTGGCGGTCAGCGTGCGCTCCAGCACCTCGGCAATGCGCCGCGTATTGACGAATACCATGGTGCGGCGCGCGTCGATGCGCCGCAGAAGACCCATCAGCAGCGGGATCTTCTCCTCGGTGGAAGGAAAATAGAGCACCTGCCGCACGCGATCGACCGTCATCTTGTCCGGCTCGATGCGGATCAGTTCCGGGTTGTTCATGTGCTCGTACGCAAGCTCGAGCACCCGATAGGACAAGGTCGCCGAAAACATCATGTTGAGGCGATGGGTGGGATGCGGCAGGCGCCGCAAGATGAAACGGATGTCCTTGATGAAGCCCAAATCGAACATACGATCCGCTTCGTCCAGGACGGCCACCTGGATATGACGCAAATCAAAGACATGCTGCTTGAAGTAGTCGATGATGCGCCCGGGCGTGCCGATCAGGACGTCGACCCCCTGTTCCAAAATGCGCCTCTGCTTGTCGTAGTCCACGCCGCCGAATACGATGGCGAGCTTGAGGCCGGCAAATTTGGCGATGCCTTCGGCGTCGGAATGAATCTGCACGGCGAGTTCGCGCGTCGGCGCGATCACGATGGCACGAGGCGCGTTGAGCGGCCGGTTCGCCGCCCCGCGGTCCGTGAGCAAGCGATTGAACAGGGCGATCAGGAACGCCGCCGTTTTGCCCGTTCCGGTCTGAGCCTGCCCGGCCACATCGTGGCCCGCGAGCGCCAGGGGCAGGGTCTGCGCCTGTATCGGCGTGCAGCGTGTATAGCCTAGTTCGGCGACTCCCCGTTTCAGGGATTCAGGGATGTTGAGCGAATCGAAGGTGAGCTGACTGAGATGGGCGTCTGACATTTTTCCTTTGTGAAGCGCAGATACTTGCAAAATGGTAGGGGACCGGTTAACAATACGGCAAATCCGGAGCCGGTCTATCCGCTCCCATCAACCGTATCATCGGTACCCTTTTAAGGTAATCAAGACCGCTAAAGCCGCTGTATTGTGCCCGAACGGCCGCGCATCGTCACTTCGCGCGAGTTTGGCCCTTGTTCTCCCACAAATAACCCCGCTTCACATTCAAATGAATCTCCAAAAGGAGGTATATCCGCAGTGAGTAACCCAAGTATCGTTCACACCAGCGACGCCACGTTCGACAAGGACGTGCTGAAATCCGACAAGCCCGTGCTGCTGGATTTCTGGGCCGAGTGGTGCGGACCCTGCAAAATGATCGCCCCGATCCTCGACGAGATTGCCGATCAATACAAAGACAAGATCCGAATCGCCAAGCTCAACATCGATGACAATCCGGCGACCCCCCCCAAATTCAACATTCGTGGTATCCCAACCTTGATTCTCTTCAAAAACGGCACCGTGGAGGCCCAGAAAGTGGGAGCAGTTACCAAGTCGCAGCTCGCCGCCTTTCTGGATAGCAACCTGTGAGAGGCTACTTAGGCAATCAATCGCGCGGCGGCCAAGGGGGCGGCCAGCAGGGTGGCGGGCAGGGTGGCGGGCGCTCGAATCGCTCCAATCGCCCTCGCAATGACAACCGCAACGGCAATACCAACGGCGGCCGGCCGATGCATGAGGATTACGGCGATCTGCCCGAGGGCGGCGACGATCTCGAGATCATTGCGCCGACCGACCTGGCGCGCAGCCGCAGTTCGATGAACCTGACGGAGCTCAAGAAGCGTCCGATCAGCGATCTCGTCAAGCTGGCGGAGACCATGGGCCTGGAGAACATGGGCCGGTCGCGCAAGCAGGACATCATCTTCGGCGTCCTCAAGGCGCACGCCCGCAAGGGCGAGGATATCTACGGCGACGGCGTGCTGGAGATCCTGCAGGACGGCTTCGGCTTCCTGCGCTCCTCCGACTCGAGCTATCTCGCGGGCCCGGACGACATTTACGTTTCTCCGAGCCAAATCCGCCGCTTCAACCTGCGCACCGGCGATTCGATCTCCGGCTTGATTCGTCCGCCGAAAGACGGCGAGCGCTATTTCGCGCTGCTCAAGGTCGGCGAGATCAATTATGATTCGCCGGAAAGTTCCCGCGGCAAGGTGCTGTTCGAGAACCTCACGCCACTGCACCCGACCGAGCGGCTGAAGCTCGAACGCGGCAACGGCTCGACCGAGGATCTGACCGCTCGCGCCATCGACCTGGTCGCGCCGATCGGCAAGGGACAACGCGGCCTCATCGTCTCGCCGCCGAAAGCCGGCAAGACCATGCTGCTGCAGAACATCGCCACCGCCATTACCGCCAATCATCCGGAAGTCTATCTGATCGTGCTGCTGATCGACGAGCGCCCCGAGGAAGTCACCGAGATGGCGCGCACCGTGAAGGGCGAGGTCGTATCCTCGACGTTCGATGAGCCCGCGAGCCGTCACGTTCAAGTCGCGGAAATGGTGATCGAGAAGGCGAAGCGCCTGGTCGAGCACAAGAAGGACGTCGTGATATTGCTCGACTCCATCACGCGACTCGCCCGCGCCTATAATACCGTGGTGCCGAGCTCGGGCAAGGTGCTCACCGGCGGCGTGGATGCGAATGCCCTGCAGCGGCCGAAGCGCTTTTTCGGCGCTGCGCGCAACATCGAGGAGGGCGGCAGCCTGACGATTCTCGCCACCGCGCTCGTCGATACCGGATCGAAGATGGATGACGTGATCTTCGAGGAGTTCAAAGGCACCGGCAACTCGGAAATTCATTTGGATCGCCGTATCTCCGAGAAGCGGGTGTTCCCCTCGATCAACATCAATCGCTCGGGAACGCGCAAGGAAGAGCTCATCACGGATCCCGCGGAGCTTTCCAAGATGTGGATTCTGCGCAAGCTCCTGCACCCGATGGATGAGCTGGCCGCCATCGAGTTCCTGCTCGATAAGATGAAGGACACCAAGACCAATACCGATTTTTTCGACGCGATGAAACGGTAGTCTCAAGTCATGCAATGGTGGGCGTGGATCGCCGTCGGCGCCATACTGTTGGGGTCAGAAATGACCTTCGTGAACGCACAGTTCTATTTGGTGTTCCTCGGCTCCGCCGCGCTCGTCGTCGGACTCATGGATTTGGCGGGGCTGCACGCCCCCGATTGGCTGCAGTGGACGATCTTTGCCGTCCTCGCCACGGTGTCGATGGTCGGCTTTCGCCGCCGCGTCTATGAGCGGATGCGCGGGCATCTGCCCGCCGCAACCCCCGGGCCCAAGGGAGAGATCGTCATCATGCCCACGGTGTTGGGGCCCGGAGAAACCTGCCGGCTCGAACATCGAGGCAGCTCCTGGAGCGCGGTCAATGCAGGCCAATCGGTGATCGATGCCGGAGCGCGTGCGCGCATCCAGCGGGTGGACGGGCTCACGCTCGTCGTGCACGGCGAATAGGAGACGTTTTTTGGAAATTCCGTTGGGCTATGGGGCCATCGCAATCGCGATCATCGCCGTCATCGTGGTGGCAAAGACCGCGACCGTGGTGCCGCAGCAAAGCGCCTTCGTTGTCGAATACCTGGGCAAGTACAGCCGGACCCTGAACGCCGGCTTTCACATTCTCATTCCGTTCGTCGAGCGGGTGGCCTACCGACACAGCCTCAAGGAGATTGCAGTCGACATCGCGGAGCAAATCTGCATCACGCGCGACAACGTTCAGGTCGGCGTCGACGCGGTGCTGTACATGCAGGTGCTCGATCCGCATCTCGCCTCCTACGGGATCACCAACTACGGCTTCGCCATATCGCAGCTCGCGCAGACGACGCTGCGCAGCGAGATCGGCAAGATCGAACTCGACCGGACCTTCGAGGCACGCGGCGTCATCAACGCCAACGTGGTCGGCGAATTGGACAAGGCGTCGGCTGCGTGGGGCGTCAAGGTGCTGCGCTACGAAATCAAGAACATCACCCCTCCCAAGGACGTGCTGTCGGCCATGGAGAAACAGATGCGCGCGGAGCGCGAAAAGCGCGCCGTCGTGCTCACCTCCGAGGGTGAGCGGGACGCCAAGATCAATTCGGCGGAGGGCGACAAGCAGCGTGTGATCAAGCAATCGGAAGCCAACAAGCAGCAGCAGATCAACGAGGCCGAGGGCCAGGCGCAGGCGATCCTCGCGGTGGCGAGCGCCACGGCGGAGGGGCTGCGGCAGGTTGGAATCGCCCTTTCGGATCGCGGCGGCATCGAGGCGATGCAGCTGCGCATCGGCGAGGAGTACGTGAAGCAGTTCGGCAAATTGGCGCAGTCCGGTACCACCCTGGTGGTGCCGGCGAATCTCACGGACTTGGCTGCGATCGTCACGATGGCGACCAGCATTGCGAGGAAGGCTCCCGCGAATCCACCGGCTTGAGCGATGCTGGTGACTCGCCGCCCCGCGGCACCCTTGGGGTTTACGGAATTCGTCGTCCTGGTGGCGGCGATGATGTCGTCGCAGGCGCTCGCCATCGACGCGATGCTGCCGGCATTCCCTACGATCGTTCGCGCGCTCGGCGTAATCAACGAGAATCACGGCCAGTGGATCGTCACCGCCTACATGGCGGGGATGGGCGTGGGCCAGCTCTTTTGGGGACTGTTGTCCGATCGCTTCGGCCGCCGGCCGGTGTTGCTCGGCGGACTGGCACTCTACGTCGTGGCGGCGCTGCTGTGCGGGCTCACCGATAGTTTTCACGCGCTGCTCGGCTGGCGCTTCGTGCACGGCATGTCGGCCGCCAGCGTCACGGTGAGCCGTTCGGTCGTTCGCGATCTGTATTCCGGCCGGCACATGGCCCGGGTCATGTCCCTGACGTTCGTGGTGTTCCTGACCGTACCGATCCTGGCGCCGAGCGTCGGGCAGCTGATCCTGGCCTTGGCGCCGTGGCGCTACGTCTTCATCGTCTTCGGCGTGTTCGCATCGGCGGTGTGGTTATGGGCGCTGCTGCGGCTGCCCGAGACGCTGCACCCGGAGTACCGCATGACGCTCAACCGCGGCCACATCGTGCAGGCGGTGCGCCTGGTGCTCGGCAATCGCGAGTCGCTCTGGTACACCCTGGCGATGACCGTCATGTTCGGTTCGCTGCTTGCGTACGTGGCCATGGTGCAGCAGATCTTCGCAGAAGTCTTTCATCGCGCGAGCCTCATGCCGTCGATGTTCGCGCTGTGTGCGGTGTTCATGGGGATGGCGGCCTTCACGAATTCGCGCCTGGTGGAGCGTTTGGGCATGCGGCTGATTTCGCACGCGGCGCTGCTGGCGTTCATCGGCGTGGCGGCCCTGCACGCCGTGCTCGCTTCGCTCAAGGCGGAGCCGCTGTGGGCTTTCGTCGTGTTTCAGTCCGTCACGATGGCGTGCTTCAGCCTGTCGGTGTCCAACTTCGGCGCGATGGCGATGGATCCGGTGGGTTCGGTCGCGGGGATCGGCGCCTCCTTGCAGGGATTCATGTCGACCTTCGGCGGGGCCATCGTGGCCGCGGCGATCGGCCGGCAATTCAGCGGCAGCATCGTACCGTTGCCCGTGGGGGCGCTGTGCTGCGGCCTCATGAGCCTCGGCTTCGTGCTGTTGGCAGAACGGGGGCGTCTGTTCCGCCCGCATCATGCTAGTCCTTGAACAGCGTATCGAGTTCCTTGCCGGAGGCCGCGTTCGCGAGACCGTTGAAAGTGCCGTGCTCGGCGAGTTCGCGGGCCGCCCGCATGAAGCCGCCCCACGCGGCACGCGCCAGCGCGCCCCCCACGCTGACGCGGCGCACCCCGAGATCCGCGATCTGTCGCATCGTGAGCTCGCCCGGTGAACTCACAAGCAGGTTGACAGGCTTCGGATGCACGGCGGCAACCACGGCGCGTATGTGCTCGATCGTGCGGATGCCCGGCGCGTACAGACAATCCGCGCCCTCGTTGGCATAGGCCCGCAGTCTCGCGATCGTCATCGCCACATCTGCATGACCGACGAGAAAACATTCGGCGCGCGCGATCAGCATGGTGTCCGCGCCCGCCTCGTCGATGGCGCGGCGCGCTGCCCGGACACGCTCGATCGCAACGTCCAATTCGAACAAGGGTGCCGCGGCGTTGCCGGTAGAATCCTCGATGGATAAGCCCGCGACACCGGTCTGCACGGCCAACCGCACGCTCGCGCCGACACCCGCCGAATCCGCCGCGAAGCCGTTTTCGAAATCGGCATTGATCGGCACATCGGTGCCGGCGACCAACTGCTCCAGATGAGCCAGCACGCGCTCGCGCGAGAGCCCGCCGTCAGAGCGGGCCTGCGACCAGGCACTGCCTGAACTAGTCGTTGCGAGCGCCTTGAAGCCGAGACTTTGCAGATAGCGGGCGCTGCCCAAATCCCAGGGATTTGGGATGAGGAAGCATCCGCTCTCGTGGAGCTTGCGAAACGTCCGGCGCTTATCGGCGGTCGTGGGGCGATTGTGTGCCATGCGAGCAAACTCCTTGGAGGTCGGAACTTTTCTATGCCCCCTGATCCTCGTCGCGAAGAACGATCGGGGCACCATGTGGCGTACGCTCCGCGGCGTTACGCCACGCCTGCTGCAAGCGGATGAGCTCGTCGCTCGACGCGACGCCCTTGGCGGCGACCAGCGTTTCCAGAGCCCTCAGCCAGTGAAGATAATAGGTCTCGCCGCCGCAGGATATCTCCCGCGACAGGGCGCTTGACCATTCGGGCCACGTGAATACACCGCGCTCGTGGAGCGACACGGTCATCGCAAATGCATGCGCCTGCCACGGCTCCTCGAAGACCGGTGCATCGGCGGGTGAATCGGCCGCGTTCACGCGGGCTCGAGATAGGGTTGCCATGCATCGAAGGACACGCGGTGGCCCGGCTCATCGAACACCACGGTGTAGAGCCATTGAGGGTCTTCTCCCAGGCCTCGGGCATGCGAATCGGCAAATACGTGCGCGCCGAGGACGCGCTCAATGGTGCCTGTCCTGCCGCGAAGGTAGGCGGGCATCCGCGTATGGTGATCGACCGGCATCGCACGCGTGAGGACGCGTTCGCCCACCACGTAGCGTGCCGGGCCGGTCGACGGACGCTCCGTTGGCGAGCCTCGTGCAAGTCGCGCGGCGACCTGATCCGCCTGCAGGATCCGGTCGATCGGTCGCGGTGGACGCAGGGCGTGGCCGGCGGCGAGTTCGTCGGCCGCAACGAGACCCGTCGCGCCGAGCATTTTTTCCAGCCCGCCCAACCAGATTTCGTAATAGCTCAGGCCGGGGTAGTCCGGCAGCGTTTCGCGCGCGGCGCGCGCCATGTCGATATTCCAGCAGCCGGTCGCGCCCATCGC
The DNA here is from genome assembly GCA_963843295.1 of uncultured Gammaproteobacteria bacterium. Taxonomy (GTDB): domain Bacteria; phylum Pseudomonadota; class Gammaproteobacteria; order Steroidobacterales; family Steroidobacteraceae; genus Bog-1198. Next base: position 526,777 of record CAWJJP010000014.1, read on the forward strand.
CAGGGTCAATGCGAGTACGCGCGGCTCCCACCCGGCATGAAACAAGGGCTCTTCCGCTTCCGGCACCACGGGTCCGAAGCCCGGCCGGCCGCCGAGATCAGCATGAGTCACGTAGGACATGTCATCTTCCCCGAAGCCCGTGCGAGGCCGGTACCGATCATCGAGTCGCGGGTGACCAGAGCGCTGAGAGCCTGCTCATCCAGCCCATCGGTTCCCGCCGGGCGTTCGGGAATCACGAGGTAGCGTACTTCGGCGGTGGAGTCCCATACACGGATCCCCATGTCCGCCGGCAGCGTCACGCCGAATTCCAGCAGTACGCTGCGCGGATCCTTGACCACGCGCGATCGATACGGGGCGCTCTTGTACCAGACGGGTGGTAACCCCAGCACGGGCCATGGGTAGCAGCTGCAAAGCGTGCACACCACGATGTTGTGCCGGCGGGGTGTATTCTCCACCGCGATCATGTGCTCACCCTGCCGTCCGGTGTAGCCGAGCTCTGCGATCGCGCTGCTCGCATTGCGCAGCAGTCGATCGCGATAGGCGCGATCCACCCAGGCGCGCGCGACGACGCGAGCGCCGTTGCGTGGGCCGACTTTGGTCTGGTAGGTGTCGATCAGCACGTCGAGCGCTGCCGGGTCGATGTAGCCCTTCTGCGTCAGTACGGTCTCGAGCGCCCGCACACGCTGCTCGACCCCGCTGAGTTCGCTGTGATCGGGGTGGTCATGGTCGTGTCCCATACGCCCATGGTAGAGTAATCGCGCGAAAACAATAAGCGGTTCTGGGAGATTTTCATGGCCGCAATTGAAGCCATTGACCTGGTGCCCCGAAGGGTCGGGCCGGATGCCGCGGCGAAGACCCGGTTAGTCGTCCTCGCCGCGTCGCTCGGGACGGTCTTCGAGTGGTACGATTTCTTTCTCTACGGCACTCTCGCCGTGTTCTTCGGCGGCCTGTTCTTTCCACCCGGTAATGAGACTGCGGGCTTTCTCGCCAGTCTCGCCACGTTTGGAGCGGGGTTCGCCGTTCGACCTTTCGGCGCGCTGCTGTTCGGCGCGCTGGGTGACCGCATCGGGCGCAAGCGCGCGTTCATGATCACGATGGTGATGATGGGGCTCTCTACCGTCTTCGTCGGTTTGCTGCCGACGTATGCTCAAGTCGGCGTGTTGGCGCCGGTGTTGCTGGTAATCATGCGACTCACACAGGGCCTCGCTGTGGGCGGTGAATACGGAGGTGCAGCCACCTACGTTGCAGAGCACGCTCCGGCGGCTCATCGCGGCTATCACACCAGCTGCCTGCAGACCACCGGAACGGTTGGGCTGCTGTTGTCCCTGCTGATCATTCTTGCGTGCCGTCTTGCCCTCGGCGACGCCGCGTTCAAGTCGTGGGGCTGGCGTATCCCATTCCTGACGTCGATCGTGCTGCTCGCCGTATCGGTTTATATCCGCCTGAAGCTTGAAGAATCGCCGGTGTTCGTCAAATTGAAGGCTGACGGCCGCACCTCAGCATCTCCGATCAAAGAGAGCTTCGGCTCATGGGAAAACCTCAAGGGCGTTCTCGTGGTGTTGTTCGGAAGCACGGCGGGCATGACGGTGATTTGGTACGGCGCCCAGTTCTACGCGCTGTTTTTCATGCAGAGCACCCTGCATGTGGACTACAAGACGAGCTATGCCATCTTTGCAGTAGGTCTGACGCTCGGAACTCCCCTCGTGGTTCTGTGTGGCGCGTTGTCCGACCATATCGGGCGCAAGCCGGTGATGATCGCAGGATTGATTCTGGCAGGGTTGACGATGATCCCGGCGTTTCACGCGCTCGCCAACTTCGCGAATCCCGGCCTGGCCTCCTTTTCCGCGCGCAATCCCGTCGTCATCCGCGCGGACCACTGCACGTTCTCCTTGTTCGCGGCGCCCGTGTCGGCGTGCGACAAGGCGCGAAAGTTCTTCAGTCGCAACGGACTTTCGTATACATCGATCCAGGAGGCGGCCGCGGGCGGCGTGCAGACGAGCATCGGAGACACAAACTTGAGGGGATTCGACGAGGCCGTCTACCAAAAAGCACTCGACGCCGCCGGGTTCAGACTCGCCGGCGGCCAGGTAAACCAGGTTGGCGCCGTTGCCGTCGTGATCTGGCTGATGGCGCTCGTCGGCATGGCGTACGGGCCGATGGCCGCATTCATGGTTGAGATGTTTCCGGCGAGAATTCGCACCACGTCGCTCTCGGTACCCTACCATCTCGGTGTCGGCATTCTGGGCGGCTTCCTGCCTTTTGTCGCCTCCGCATTGGTTATCTATGCGGGCAATATCTTCGCCGGTCTGTGGTATCCGGTCACGATCGCGCTTGCAACGGCGGTCGTCGCCCTGCTGTTCTTGCCGGAAACGAAGCACCGCGCCATCGACTGAGGCGCTACGTCGCGTCTTGCTCCCTCGCGATCGCTCGATAGCCGATGTCGAGCCGGTATTGAACCAGGCTCCAATGGATCACGTGCACGAGGTCATAGGCCTGGCGCTGCGCCGCGCCGACCGTCCCGCCCATACCCACGGCGCATAGCACGCGTCCCCCCGCCGTGAGGATCTGCGACCGCTCGCTGCGGGTGCCCCCGTGGAAGACCTTCCCCGGCAGCCGTGCCGCAACCTCGAGACCGGAAATCGGATCGCCGGTGCGATAGCTGTCCGGATAGCCGCCGGCCGCCATCACCACGCCCAGCGCAGCGCGCGGATCCCAACGCACTTGGGCTTCATCGAGCGAACCCGCGAGCGCCGCTTCGCACAGATCCACGAGATCGCTCTGCAACCGCATGAGAATCGGTTGGGTTTCCGGATCGCCGAATCGACAGTTGAATTCGAGGACATTGGGAGTTCCGTCTTGGGCGATCATCAAACCGGCGTACAGGAAGCCGGTGTACGGAGTTCCGTCGAGGCGCAAGCCGCGCAGAGTGGGTTCGATCACCTCGTCCATGATGCGCGCGTGCAATGCCGCGTCGACGATCGGAGCGGGTGAATAGGCTCCCATGCCTCCCGTGTTGGGTCCTCGATCGCCATCATCGCGACGCTTGTGATCTTGAGAGGTGGCGAGCGGCACGACCCGGCCGCCGCCGGCGACGACGATGAAGCTCACCTCCTCGCCGTGCAGGAATTCCTCGACGACGATGGTGCTGCCGGCGGCACCGAAGCTGCCCTCGAGCATGGCGCGGGCAGCCGCGATTGCCGACTCATGGGTCTCGCAAATCAACACGCCCTTGCCGGCGGCCAGGCCATCCGCCTTCACCACCAGCGGCAGTCGTTGCGATCGTATGTACCACGGATCGAAATTCTCGGCGGTGAACGCGGCATAGCCCGCCGTGGGAATGCGGTGGCGTCGCAGGAAATCCTTGGTGAACGCCTTCGATCCTTCCAAGCGCGCGGCCGCCCGGCAGGGTCCGAAGCACACGCGCCCCGCCGCGGTGAAGCGATCGACGATACCCGCGACCAGCGGCCCCTCGGGACCGACGATGGTCAGTTCGATGTCCTCGCGGACGGCATAGTCGAGCAGCCCGTCGAGGTCGTCGGCGGAGACTTGCACATTGCTGACTTTGGGCTCGAGCGGCGTGCCGGCATTCCCCGGGGCGACGAACACCTGCCGTACTCGTGCAGATTGCGCGCATTTCCATGCGAGCGCGTGCTCACGGCCGCCCCCGCCGACGATCAGCACCTTCATGGCGGGCTCCTAGTGACGGAAGTGGCGCGTCCCCGTGAATATCATGGCGATACCGTGCTCGTCGGCCGCCGCGATCACCTCCGCATCTCGCTTCGATCCTCCGGGCTGGATGACGGACTTGATGCCGAACTCGGCGATCACATCCAGGCCATCCCGAAACGGTAGGAACGCATCGGAGGCCATCGAAGCGGCTTCCAGCGACAAGCCTTCGTCCTTCGCCTTCATGGCCGCGATCTTGCTGCTCACGACGCGGCTCATTTGTCCGGCACCGATGCCGAGCGTCCGTTTACCCTTGACGCAAACGATGGCATTTGATTTGACATATTTCACGACGCGCCAGGCGAACAGGAGGTCATCCATCTCCGCCGGAGAAGGCGGCCGCTTCGTTACCACGCGCATGTCCTGCAGCCGCACTTCGTCGTCGTCGCGCGTCTGGACCAACAGGCCACCTGCTACGCTCTTGTAGTCGAGGAGCTGCGACACCGGTGTGCCGAGGTCGCCCACTTGCAGAACGCGCACGTTGTCCTTGCCCGAGAGCAGCGTCTTGGCGTCGCCCGTGACGCGCGGCGCGAGAATCAGTTCGACGAATTGCCGCTCCAGGATCGCCTGCGCCGTGGCGGCATCCAAATCATGGTTGACGGCGATGATGCCGCCGAACGCGGAAGTCGGGTCGGTGCGATAGGCGTGCTCGTAGGCCTCCTTGATCGTGGCGCCCAGCGCTACACCGCACGGATTGGCGTGTTTGACGATCACGCATGCCGGCGCGTCGAACTGGCGTACGCATTCGAGAGCGGTGTCGCTGTCGGCGATGTTGTTGTACGACAGCTCCTTACCCTGCAACTGCCGGGCTTGGGCGATCGATGCGCCGATCGCGCGCGGATCGGCGTAGAACGCGGCCTGTTGATGAGGATTCTCGCCGTAGCGCAGGTCGGAGCGTTTGCGAAAGGACAGGTTGAGATCGTCCGGGAACGTCGGCGAAGCGTTGCCGATCGCGCCGGTGAAGTATGCCGATACCATCGCATCATATTGCGCCGTATGCGCGAACGCCTTGGCGGCGAGCTTCTGACGCATGACGATGTCGGTCGCGCCCTGGTTGGCGGCCAACTCATCCAGCAGGCTGCGATAATCGCCCGGATCCACGACCACCGTGACGGATGCATGATTCTTGGCCGCCGCCCGCACCATTGCCGGTCCACCGATGTCGATGTTCTCGACAGCATCGTCGTAGCTGCAATCGGGCCGTGCGACGGTTGCTGCAAACGGATACAGGTTGACGGCCAGCAAATCGATCGGCTCGATGCCGTGTTCGCGCATGACCGACTCGTCGATTCCGCGTCTCCCGAGCAGTCCGCCATGAATCTTCGGATGCAACGTCTTCACTCTGCCGCCCATGATTTCGGGGAACCCGGTGTGCTCGGCGACTTCTTTGACCGAAATGCCGTGGCGCACCAAGAGTTTGGCGGTGCCGCCCGTGGACAGCAGTTCGATGCCGCGCTCTTTCAGTTCACGCGCGAATTCGACGATCCCTGTCTTATCGGAAACGCTGAGCAGCGCGCGGCGAACGGGCGTGAGCAATGTTTATCTACTCGCTGATCCCGAATTCTTTGAGTTTCTTGCGCAAGGTGCCGCGATTGATGCCGAGAATCGTCGCGGCTCGGCTCTGATTGCCCTGAACATGGCACATCACGACCTTGAACAGGGGTTCCTCGACCTCGCGCATCACGAGCTCATACAGGTGCGCCGGCTTGTGGCCGTTCAAGGTCTCAAAATAGGACTGCAGCGCCTCTTCCGCCTGCGACCGCAACGGGACTCCCTTGCCATTGACCTTCAGATCGCGGCCGTTGAAGGACGGCGCGACGTCTTTGCGTGACCTCGATTTCTTTTTTGCGACCATAGCACCATCCAATTTCTCTGCCGATCATTATTTTTATTTCACACTATGTACGCAGATGCTGCGCGATGCACAGCAGTGTCGTATTGTTCCAACAGCATCGTCAGCTGCTCCCGTGGCGTCTCGATTTGCACGAGACGATTGCGCAATGCCTCTTGTCCAGGATGCTGTCGAAAATACCAACTCAAATGTTTGCGTGCCACTCGAACCCCGGTCTCATCGCCGTAGAAGTCATACAGGTCTTCGAGGTGGGCGCGCATAATATCACGGACAATTTCCAGCGCTAGCTCTTCGCGCAATTCGCCTTGCCTGAGGAAGAAATTGACTTCGTCGAAGATCCATGGCCGGCCCTGCGCGGCCCGGCCGATCATGATGCCATCGCATCCGGTTCGCGATAAAATCTCGCGCACTCGGATCGGCGAGTCAATATCGCCGTTTGCAAAGACGGGAATCCTTATTCTCGACTTGATCGCCGCCACGGTTTCATGCTCGGCGATTCCCTGATACATGTCCGCACGAGTGCGGCCGTGAATCGCAAGCGCTTGAATGCCGCAATCTTCGGCGATCTGCGCGATACGTACGCCGTTCTTGTGGCTTCGATCCCAACCGGTGCGCGTCTTCAGCGTGACCGGAACCGGAACGGCGTTCACCGCGGCATGCAAGATTCGCGCAACCAGCGCCTCGTCCTGCAGCAGCGCGGATCCCGCGAGCCGGTTGCACACCTTCTTGGCGGGACAGCCCATGTTGATATCGATGATCTCGGCGCCGGCATCGACGTTGCGGCGTGCCGCGTCGGCGATCATCAGCGGATCGAAACCGGCGATTTGCACGACGCGCGGGCTGGGTTCGCCACTGTGATCCATGCGACGCCGCGATTTCGGCGTGTGCCACAGCCGCACATCCGCAGTCAGCATCTCCGAGGCGGCGAGCGCGGCGCCGAATCGGCGGCACAGAATGCGAAATGGACGATCGGTGACTCCCGCCATGGGCGCGAGCACGACATTGGAGCGCAAGACGTGGGATCCGATCCGGATGGTCATGGCTTCGTCTGCGGCGCAGCATCGCCAGCGCATGCCACCTTGTGGTCGGCACCACGGAGGCACACGTCGATTTCGAACCCCTCGGCGTCCTTGCCGGGGTCCAGTATATCGAGAGTCGCATCGACGCGCTCGCCGGGCGCGAGCATGCGCACCGTCGGCTTGCCGAGATATTCCGCCGGCTCGAACTCGCGGGTCCCGATTCGGCTGCCGAAGCGGTTAGCGAGCGTGACTCGCAACAGCGGAAACGGCTGCAACTGCGCAGCCGTGTTGAGAATGCTCGCTCGCACCCGCAGCGCACCTTTCGCCCCCGGATCACCGGTAACGCCCCACTGGCGAAGCTGATAGGCGGAGAGATTCGCGGGCGGGGCCAGGCCCACGCCGATTCCCTTCGCAGCGAGCCAATCTCGATTTGCATGGAAGATTTGCACGACAAGCAACAGCGCCAGCGCGATCGCCGCTCCGAGCCACGCTCCTGCAGGCAGGCTGCGCTTCTGCGCCGGTGCAATTTCGGGGAGCGGCGCCGGTTTGAATTCCGAGAGCATTTCGCGCCGCACTTCGTCGGAGATCTCCAAACCGTCGACGCGCCTGCGCGCCGGCGCGACGGGCGCCTGTGCCGACGCCGTCGCGCTTTGCACGGGTTTCTTCGCCTCGGCGCGGGCCGCAGCCGCGGCGGCTTTCGCTGCCGGCGCAGTCGGCGCGACAGCGACGGACGTGGCACCGACGGACGTGGCACCGACGGACGTGGACGCGGGCGCGGGAACGCGGAGCTTTGGTTCGACGAAGATGCGGTCGAGTTCACCGGGCGGAAGCGTGAATTCGAGCGAGGACTCCGACAGAGCATCCTCATCGCGCGCCTTCGCCGCGGTAGACGCGGGCACGGCGGGCGGTGCGGGCGATCGCGGTGGCGTTACCGTCGGCTGTGCTGCAGGCGGCGGCGGCGGCGGCCGATCGTCGTCGTACAATTCCAAATCGATGACTTGTAGACGCGCAAACTCCGCATCGGTGGCACCCAGATCCTCAGGCTGCTCAATCGCCGTGGACGACGGGTCCGCGACTGGCACCGAGTGCAGAATCTCGTCGGCACGCGCTTCCATGTCGAGCGGTGATTCGCCCGCCGGAAACGCGCTTGCATCTTCGGCGAGCCGAGCAAGCGCATTGAAGATCTCGCCGCACCGTCCGCAGCGTACCTGGCCGCCGGCGGCGCGCAATACTTCGGCCGACAGCTTGAAGACGGTCTCGCATTTTGGACACTGTGTGAACAATCTAGGCCGCTCTCCGGGCGTGAATGCAACACCAGTCGTCCCGCCCAAGTACTTGCACCATATCAAAAGCGGAGCTGTAAGCGGCCTTTACCGCGTACGCTTGTGCCGTCAAGAGGCCCGACAAGAGCAGATCGCCCCCGGGCCTGCATGCACCCGTCAAGATCGGCGCCAATTCGATCAACGGTCCGGCCAGGATATTGGCGACGACGCAATCAGCGGCCTGCAATTCCGCCGGCACGGGCTGCGTTTCGATCTGCGAGGAAACTCCGTTGCGAATCGCGTTCTCGCGGGTGGCGATGAGGGCCTGCGGATCGAGGTCGACGGCCGTGACGCGTGCGGCACCGAGTTTCAAAGCCGCGATGCCCAAGATGCCGGAGCCGCATCCATAATCGATCACCGAGGCGCCCGACAGCGACAATGTGTCGAGCATTTGCAGGCATAGTGCGGTCGTGGGATGCGTGCCGGTGCCGAAAGCGAGTCCCGGATCGAGCCGCAGCACGACGGCGCACGGATCGTCGGGCGCGTCGGCGGCCGTCGGGCACACCCACAGACGCCGTCCGAAACGCATCGATTTCCAATCGGCGAGCCACGCACGCTCCCAGACGCGGTCCACCACGGGCCGAATGCGCGCGAACGCGGTGATGTGCGGCCCGAGGCGCGTCGCGAGGTGTCCCACGTTGCGCGCGGGATCCTGCGATTCTTCGAATAGTGCGCGCACCAGCGTGTCGCTCCACAATCTGACCTCACCGGGCTTCGGTTCGAGCACCGGTTCGTCGCCACGGTCCAGGAATGTAATCGAACTCGCGCCAATCTCGAGAAGCGCCGACTCGACCTCTTCCAGGTTCAAGTTCTCCAGCGGAAATTCTATCTCATAAAACTTCATCGCCCGGCAACGCCACAGGCCCTCACTTGAGTCCCAAGCGCCGCTCCAGATAATGAATATCGGTGCCGCCCTGACGGAATGCCGAGTGATTGAAGATTTCCTGGTGCAAAGGAATGTTGGTCTTGATTCCCTCGACCACCATCTCGGCCAGGGCGTTGCGCATCCGCGCGATTGCCGTGTCGCGGGTGTCACCGTAGGCGATCACCTTGCCGATCATGGAGTCGTAGAACGGTGGCACGTTGTAGCCGGTGTACACATGACTGTCGACTCGAATCCCCGGTCCACCCGGCGAGTGCCACAGTCTGATGGGCCCGGGCGACGGCACGAAGGTCTTCGGATCCTCCGCGTTGATGCGGCACTCGACCGCGTGGCCGCGAATTTGAATGTCGTTCTGCTCATATGGCAGCGGCTCGCCCGCGGCAATGAGCAATTGCGCTTTGACGATGTCGATGCCCGTGACCAGTTCGGTCACCGGATGTTCGACCTGCACGCGGGTGTTCATTTCAATGAAGTAAAACTCATTGTCCTGATAGAGGAACTCGAGCGTGCCCGCGTTGCGGTAGCCGACTTCGCGGCACGCTCGGGCGCAGCGTTCGCCCATGGTTCTGCGCTGCTTGGTCGTGAGCCCCGGCGCCGGCGCTTCCTCGATCACCTTCTGGTGGCGCCGCTGCATCGAGCAATCGCGCTCGCCCAGGTGCACGACCTTGCCGTAGTTGTCGGCGAGAACTTGAAACTCGATGTGCCGCGGCTTCTCGAGGAACTTCTCCATATAGACCTGCGGGTTTCCGAACGCGGCGAGGGCCTCGGATTGCGTGACGCTGATGGCATTCAACAGCGATGCGTCGGTGTGCACCACGCGCATACCACGGCCGCCTCCGCCGCCGGAGGCCTTGATGATCAGCGGATAGCCGATATCCTTGGCGATGCGGAAATTCTCATCGACGTCGCTGCCCACCGGGCCGTCGGAGCCGGGCACGCACGGTACCCCCGCCGCCTTCATCACCTTGATCGCGGATACCTTGTCGCCCATCAAGCGGATCGTTTCGGCGCGGGGTCCGACGAATATGAAGCCGCTCTTCTCGACGCGTTCTGCAAAATCTGCGTTTTCCGACAAGAAGCCGTAGCCGGGATGAATCGCGACCGAATCGGTCACCTCGGCCGCGCTGATGATGGCGGGCATGTTGAGGTACGACAGTGCCGCTTGCGGCGGCCCTATGCAGACAGTCTCGTCCGCCAATAACACGTGCTTGGTGTTGAAATCGGCGGTCGAATGCACGGCCACCGTCTTGATTCCGAGTTCGCGGCAGGCTCGCAAGATGCGAAGCGCAATCTCGCCGCGGTTAGCGATGACTACTTTTTCGATCATCGCGGCTATTCGATGATGAACAGCGGTTGACCGAACTCGACAGGCTCACCGTTCTTGGCGAGTATCGCGGTGACGCGTCCCGCCTTATCCGATTCGATCTGGTTCATCATCTTCATCGCTTCGATGATGCACAGCACCTGACCCACTTTGATTTCCATGCCGAGTTCGATGAACGGCTTGGCGCCCGGCGAAGAGGCCGAGTAGTAAGTGCCCACCATGGGCGAGGTGACCGTGTGTTCATCATCTCGCGGCTTGTGTTCCCCGGCGGCGGTCGCCGGGGTGGCGGGGCCGGCCGGCGCCGCGGCCGCAGCCGGCGCCGATTGCATCGACGGGCCGGCGACCGCAATTTGCGGCTGCATGGACATTCGCGGATGTCGGCTGATGCGCACCGACTCCTCGCCCTCGGAGATTTCCAATTCTGAAATACCCGACTCCTCGAGCAGTTCGATCAGCTTCTTTACTTTGCGAATGTCCATCGCGAACCCCCTGACGAATTTTCGTTTTTAAGTGCCGGCGAGGCGTGCGCAGGCCGCTTCCAGCGCGAGTTCGTAACCGATCGGACCAAGTCCGACGACGCATCCCGCCGCGATGCCCGACAGATAGGAGCGATGCCGGAATTGCTCGCGAGCGAATACGTTGCTGAGATGCACTTCAATGAACGGTACGGAAACGGCGAGAAAGGCGTCGCGCAGGGCGATGCTGGTATGGGTAAGAGCGCCGGGATTTATGATCACGAAGGCGACCCCGTCGCGCTTGGCAGCTTGGATCCGGGCGATCAGCTCATGCTCGGCGTTGCTTTGGAAAGGCACCAACTCGTGCCCCTTCGCCCGCGTGAGCAGCGCGAGCTTTTCCTCGATGTCCCGCAGTGTGGCGGAGCCGTAAATCGCCGGTTCACGCGATCCGAGCAGATTGAGGTTGGGCCCGTTGAGCAACAAGATTCGCGCCATCTCGAGGTCAGTCCGGCGTCATCGCGTGATAAAAGGTCCGCGATAATAACCAGAAATTGACTTGATTTGGCAAGCTTCGGCAGCGAACGTCGCCGGAAGGCACCTAACCGGGGCTCGTCTCCCGCAGCGCCTGCAGGCCGGCGGCGATGGTTCGCCTGGCCTGCGGCAGATCCACGTGGTCTTGATTCAGGGTTTGCACTACGCCGAGGATCAAGTCCGCTTGCGCCTTGTGCAATTCACCCAGGTACAGAGCCACCACTTCGCCACGACGGTCGGTGAAAACCGTGAAGGGAAAGGCCGGGGATTCGACACCGAAGGCGGCAGCCGCGTCGAGAGCATCCTGCTCTCCGATCAGCAAGGGGTAGGGTATCCCGAGTTGCTGTGCATATGTCAACACCGCATCGCGGTGGTCGACGGCGATGCCGACCACGGTGAAGTCCCGCGCTGCCCACTCGCTATGCAGTGTCTTCAAAAGCGGAATTTCCCGGCGGCAAGGGGCACACCAGGTGGCCCAGAAATTGATCACCAGGGATTGGCCGCTCCAGGCCTTGATGGACGTCGCCTTCCCGTCACGGTCCTTGAGCGAGAAATCCGGCAGACGGTCCGGAATCTTGACAGGCGGTGAGACCGGGGCATCGAAACCCGGCAAAAAATCGCTCGCTGTCGGAGCGCTCGCCTCCCCGACGGGAACCGCGATACCGTGGCCGTGCAGACGGGCAGTTGCTCGCTTGGAGTAAAGATGCGCACCACTCCAGACCCCCAGGACGATGGTCAGCGCCGCAACGGCGTAGCGGATCAACCGACGATTCATATCGCCGGCGTGTCGAGACGGCGCCCCTTGCGCAGAAGCAAACCGGCGAAAAGGAAGGCGAGCGCCCCGCCAATGATCGCGATGCCCTCCCAAGCGTGCGATGGAGCCTGCACCGCTGGCGCAGGGCTGGCGGGAAAAAGCACCTTGGTGATGGGTGGGTAGCACAATCCAGCCTCAGCGCACCCCTGATAGGTCACCTTGATCTGCATTGGATGGGCGCCGTAATCGAAGCGCTTGTACGCAACGGTGCCCTCGACTTGCTGTTTGTAGACTTCCTGGGTGCCGAGGTAGGGGTCCGTTTTGGAAACTCCTCGCGGCAAAGCGATCCCCGAGACCACGAGATCCGGGCTTTCAGCGGCGACCTGGATTTTCTGCCGATACAGATAATATCCGTCCGCGATCACCCAACGCACCCGCATTTCAGCCCCATCGAGCCGGGCGCCGACGCGAAAGGCAACGTCGGGGGGCAGGAAATCGGTTTCGTTCGTGTCCGTACCACGCAGCCACCAAGGTTTTGCGTCGGCGGAGCCCACCAGGCCCAGGAGGGACGCGGCGAGCAGAAGATGGGTGAGTTTCATGCGCGCACTCTATAATATCGGCCCCCGCTGCGCTGGCTTCCCACTCGGCGTCTCCCGAGCGGCCTCCCGAGACCGATATTGCGTCGCAGCATAAATCGCTCCCTCCCTCCCCCTTGAATCCGCAAAATTCGCCGCTATTATTAGCAGCCACGAGCAGAGAGTGCTAATAGCCTTTGCTCATTAACCCGTAAACCACAGCTTAGGAGTCTTGTTCTATGAAGATTCGTCCCCTTCATGACCGCGTGATCGTGAAACGAGAAGAGGAGGAGCGTAAGTCCCCAGGCGGAATCGTGATCCCGGATACAGCAACTGAGAAGCCGATCTTCGGCAAAGTGGTTGCTGTCGGCAAGGGCAAGATTTTGGAAAACGGCGAAATTCGCCCGCTCGACCTCAAAGTCGGCGACAAGATTCTTTTCGGTAAGTACAGCGGTACCGAAGTGAAGATGGATGGCGATGAGCTCGTAGTCATGCGCGAAGAAGACGTCATGGCAGTCGTCGAAGGCAAATAAAGCGCCTCGATCAAACGCATCCGCTAATCAAATTCAAATAGAGGTATCAGCAAATGGCAGCAAAAGACGTACGTTTTAGCGACGACGCCCGGCAACGCATGTTCAAGGGTGTCAACATTCTCGCAAACGCGGTGAAGGTCACGCTCGGCCCCAAGGGCCGCAACGCGGTGCTCGACAAGAGCTTCGGCGCCCCCACGGTGACGAAGGACGGAGTCTCGGTCGCCAAGGAGATCGAGCTCAAGGACAAGTTCGAGAACATGGGCGCGCAAATGGTGAAGGAAGTTGCCTCCAACACTTCCGATGAAGCCGGCGACGGCACCACCACCGCCACCGTGCTCGCGCAAGCGATCATTCGCGAGGGCCTGAAGGCCGTCGCCGCGGGCATCAACCCGATGGATCTGAAGCGCGGCATCGACCAGGCGGTCCTGGCGGCAACCGAGGAGCTCAAGAAGCACTCCAAGCCCTGCAAGGATCCGAAGGCGATCGCGCAGGTCGGTACCATTTCGGCGAACGCCGATGAGAGCATCGGCAAGACGATCGCGGATGCAATGGCGAAGGTCGGCAAGGAAGGCGTGATCACCGTCGAGGAAGGTTCGGGTCTCGACAACGAACTCGAAGTAGTCGAAGGCATGCAGTTCGATCGCGGCTATCTGTCGCCGTACTTCATCAACAATCAGCAGAGCCAAAGTGCCGAGCTCGACAAACCCCTGATCCTGTTGGTCGACAAGAAGATCTCCAACATTCGCGAGCTGCTTCCGCTGCTCGAAGGCATTGCCAAGGGTGGCCGTCAGCTGCTGATCGTCGCCGAGGACGTCGAGGGCGAGGCGTTGGCCACGCTCGTCGTCAACACCATCCGCGGCATCGTCAAGGTCGCCGCCGTCAAGGCGCCGGGCTTCGGCGATCGTCGCAAGGCCATGCTGCAGGACATCGCGGTGCTCACGGGCGGCACGGTGATCTCCGATGAGGTCGGTCTGTCACTCGAGAAAGCGACGCTGAACGATCTTGGCGAAGCGAAGAAGGTTCTGGTGGAGAAAGAGAACACCACGATCATCGACGGCGCCGGCAAGGCAGCGGACATCAAGGGCCGCGTCGAGAGCATCCGACAGCAGATCGAGGAAGCGACCTCCGACTACGACAAGGAAAAGCTGCAGGAGCGCGTAGCCAAGCTCTCCGGCGGTGTGGCCTTGATCAAGGTCGGTGCCGCGACCGAAATCGAGATGAAGGAAAAGAAGGCGCGCGTCGAAGACGCCCTGCACGCAACCCGTGCGGCGGTGGAAGAGGGCGTGGTTCCGGGCGGCGGCGTGGCGCTGGTGCGTGCGCTCAAGGCCATCGAGAAGCTCACGGGAGCGAATGAGGATCAGACCACGGGTATCAAGATCCTGGCCCGTGCGATCGAAGAGCCGTTGCGTCAGATCGTGGCGAATGCCGGTGAAGACGCCGCGGTGGTGCTGAATCGTGTCAAGGAAGGCAAGGGCACTTTCGGCTACAACGCCGCGACGGGCGAGTACGGCGACATGGTTGAAATGGGCATCCTGGATCCGACCAAGGTCACGCGTCTGGCTCTGCAGAACGCCGCCTCGGTATCGGGCCTGTTGCTCACGACCGAGGTCATGATCGCTGAGTCGCCGAAAGAAGAAGAGCATGCACATGGTGCGCCGGGTGGCGGCATGGGTGGCATGGGCGGCATGGACATGTAATACGCGCACGTGCAGGCCACGGCCTGCGGTGCCGGTTACGGTCAAAAAAAGCGGGCTTCGGCCCGCTTTTTTTTGTTCGCGCGAACAGACCCGGACGTTTCCGCGGAAACCCCGGACGTTTCCGCGGAAACGTCGAGCTGTGCGGCAGAAACGTCCCGCGCGCGCTCGGCCTGATGGCAGAGTTCCCAGACACCGAGTTCGTAGTCGATACGCTCGCCGCGCCAACGAGTCGCGGCGGTATCGCTATCGATGCAAATACCCCGGGCTTCATGGGCGATCTGTAAATCTCTCCAGTCGTAAGTTCCGGTTGCGGGACGGATCACGTCGAACTCTCGGCCGTCAGGCTTGAGGAAGCGCCAACCTCCCGATGATCGCGGCGCGACCGCGATTCCGCCCTCATGGACCAGTCGATGATGGCGGCGGCAAAGAGTGACCAGGTTGCTCAGGTTGGTCTCGCCGCCATTGGCCCAATGCACCACATGGTGTGCGTCGAGATAACGCCGGTAGGTGCAGCCGGGAAAGCAGCAGCCGCTGTCGCGGGCGTTCAGCGCGCGGCGTATCGCGGGCGGAATACTGCGGGTCTTGCGTCCGACGTCGAGGGGCTCACCCTGTTCGGTCTCTAGAATCTGCACCAGGGTTGAGTCGCAGGTAATGCGGCGCACCGTCTCGGCGGGGATCGAAGGCCCTTGATCGATGTGGCAACGTCCCGCGGTCTGCTCCTTCAGCGTCTCGACATCGACGTGCATAACGACTTGATAGCGATCGGCACTGACTGACGAGGCGGCGGCGCGTCGCCTCAGGTAGTTCTCACCCAACATCGCAAGCGCATCGGCGCGGCGCTCTTGAAAGCTCAACGGTTGCTCCTCGTCGAAAGCGATGCAAAGTTCGGCTGCCGGCACTTCCTGCATCGCGGCCTCGAGCGCCTTGACGACCATCGCTCCACCGAGGGCCGGGAGGCGGGCTTTGATCACCAGGCTGCCATCGTCGTCATACCAGTAATGCAGGCTGCGATTGGCCTGCTGGCGCGCCTCGCGAGAAAGCTGCTCGGCCTGTTGCGCCCTGCGGTAGTGGCGCACGACTGTCTCGACGTGGTGCGCCGTGCCGTGCAGGGCGATCATCAGCAAGGTTTCCTCCGTCGCGGCGCAAGCGACTCTGCTGATGGCGCGCACCTTGGAATAGCTCAGTTCCCCTCTCGCCATCGCGGCGGCGATATGAGGTAAGGTCTTGAGCGCATGCGCGACGCGCACCTTCTCTCGAGCCGCCCCCAGGTTGAGACCGCACTTGAAGTTCAACCAGTGTGCACAAGAGGCCAGCCTCCCGTCCGACCAGCCCTGTCGGCGGTCGAATTCGGCAATGAGGGTGAGCCAGCGATAGTGGGCGGCGTTGAGATGACCGGCGAGTTCGGTGATTTGCGCCTCGAGATCTTCGAGCGAAACAGACGAGGCCGGGGCGGCCAGATCCCCCTCCGACAAGCATCCGTCCATGATGGTTCTCCTGGCTGTTTTTATATCCAGTATGTTATCAAAATACCGCTGAAAATCAATCGTTTGAATGGGTTATTCGTGGTGAAATGTCCACCATGAAGTGCGAACTGCGAGTATGACGGGCGAGCACCCGGCGGGTCCCTGGTCCGCCGCGCAATACGTGACGTTTGAAGATGAGCGCACGCGCCCGGTGCGGGACCTTCTTGCCGCCGTGCCAGTGAAGGATGTGCGGGTGGCAGTCGACATCGGTTGCGGGCCCGGTAATTCGACCGAAGTGTTGGCGGCGCGTTTTCCGCAGGCGCTGGTGAGCGGCATCGACAGTTCCGCCGATATGATTGCGGCGGCTCGCAAACGATTGCCGCGGGTTCGGTTCGAACTCATCGATCTTGCGCGGTGGCTCGACGTCGATACGGCGGGCGCCGTCGATCTCATATTGGCCAACGCGGTTCTGCATTGGGTCCCCGATCACGCGTCGCTGTTTCCGGCGCTCATCGCCAAGCTCGGGCGGCGCGGCACCCTCGCGGTGCAGCTGCCGGATAACCTTGACCAGCCCGCTCAGCGCTCGATGCGCGAGGTGGCGGAAGCGGGTCCCTGGCGCCGCAAGCTCGCCGGCGCCGCGGCGGCGCGCGTGTCCATCGCAAGCGCCGATTGGTACTACGACTTGTTGCGTCGGAGCTGCGTCGCCGTCGACGTATGGCGGACGACCTATTATCACGTGCTGTCGGGTGGTGAGCGCGCGATCGTCGAGTGGTTCAAGGGCAGCGGACTGAGGCCTTTTCTCGCGCCTCTCGAAGAAAGCGAGCGTGAGGAGTACCTCGCGCGCTATACCGCGGCGGTGAAGAGCGCCTACCCCTCGCTGCCCGACGGCACCGTGCTGCTGCCCTTTCCGAGGCTTTTCATCGTTGCAACGCGTTAGCGCGCCGCACCTTCAGCCGCCCGGCGCAGGCGCTCGCGCGTCTGCGGTACCTCGCATTTGACCGAATTGCCTCCGCCGGGACGCCGGGCGATCGAGAGTCTGCCGCCGATCGCACTCGCGCGAAAGCGCATGGTGCGCATGCCCAGGCCCGTGCCCCGTTCACCTTCGCTCGGTACGCCGCGTCCGTCGTCGATTATTTCAAGCAAAACGTCGTGCTCCCGCACGCAAAGATGGATGTCGATCGAGTGCGCGCCGGAGTGCTTGAGCGCGTTTTGCACCGCCTCCTGGGCAATTCGGTATAGATGATTACGCACCTTGAGGTCGACCGTGAGCGGCGCCTCCTGCCGCATGTGGAACCGTACCGCCGTTCCGCTCAGGGAACTGTGCCGCGTGAGCGCCTCCAGGGCCGCCTCGAGGCTGCCCTCGGCATCGGTCAGCGGCGACAATCCCTGCACGATGAGCCGGGCATCTTGAATGCAGGTGGTTGCGAGCGATGCCAGCTCGGCGAGGTCGCCCGCGATCGCATCCCGTTCCCGCTCGGCGCGGTTCGCCAGCGCGCGCGCCGACAGAGCGAGGCCCGTGAGTTCCTGGCCCAACCCATCGTGCATCTCCTGACCGATGCGGCGCTGCTCGCCGGCGATGGCCTCGAGCAATGCGCTGCCGAAAGCGCGTCGTTCCGTGACGTCGAAAGCGAACACCAACTCGGCACGCTGGCCGCCGAAACTGATCGAACGTGTCCAGACCTCCATGTCGAGAACACGGCCGTCTCGCGTCAAATGCTGCGTCTCGAACGGTTCCACCGCTTCGCCGTCGTCGCTTGCCGGCCCAAAGGATGCGCCCGGCGCCAGCAGCTCGGTCACGCTCATCGAGAGAATCTCCTCGCGGCTCCAGCCGTATTGGCGCACCGCCGCCTCATTGATCATCAGAAATCGGAGGCTGATGGGGTCGTGCACCCAGATCGGTTGAGGACTGTCGTTGAAGACCTGCGCGTAGCGCTGTTCGGCGCGCAGTCTCGCGTGCGCCGCCGCATCCCGCTCCGCGAGCAACGCCGTGATGATCAGGCCCAAACCAGATAGCGAAGCGACGTACGACCAAATCACGACGAGGCCCTGCAACTCATCGACCTGGGCGAAGACCCCACGATCGAAGGCGAAGCAATAGGCCGCCAGCGTCGACATCGCGAATGTCCCGGCGGCCGACACGACGAGACCGAAGCGGATGGTGCTCACCGCGATCAAAAGCATGGAGAATACGAAAATGATCGGCCTGCCGAGATCCCCGGGTGCGGATAAAATGGCGGCGCAGCACAGCGCGACGCCGCCAATCCACACCATGCCCTCAACCCAGTGCTCCTTGAGGCGCGCGATGCTTCTTCGATTCAGCGCCACCAGACTTGGGGCGACGAGCAGAACGCCCGCGGCGGCGTTGATCCACCAGCGAATCCAGTTGATGGGATTCGACGCCCCGATCGTTATGCCGGCGATCGAGTAGCCCAGATATCCGAGCGTCGGCAGGAGAGCCATGCCGACGGCCGCAGCCGCGATGAACAACGGTACGTCGTTATCGTGGCTGAAGTCCGGATCGAAACCGCGGCGCGTGAGAATCCTTACCGTCAGCGCGGAACCACCCACGAGTCCGATGCCAACGCCGACGGCGGCGAGAATCGGCTGGTGCGCGGACAATTCGATGGCGACCCCGCCGGCAAGGACAGCGGGCCACATTCGCCCGCCCCAGCGAAACAAAGCGGCAACAGCAAAACCGCTGGGCAGGAGCAGCAGTGAGAGTCGCCCACCGATGTGGGGCAGCGCATAGCCCACTGCGCCGGTCGCGAAGATCAGCGTGAATGTGAGCAGCCAGCGGAGCACGAACATTGCATTCACGCCAAGCTCCCCTGTGGTCCGTCCTTGAACTCGACACTGAAAGGTAACCTCGATTGGAATGTGATTCAATCGCCGTCATGAGTCTCGACTACGTGCATTCGCTACCGGCTGTTTTGCGCGACGGTGTGGCGCGGTGGTGGGAGCGCGCGAGCCGCCAGGATCCACTGCCGGAGATATATGACGCCCTCCCGCGGACGCTGAAGGAGGAATTTGTGCGCGTCGTCGCGGGAAGTGAGTTCGCCGCTTCGGCGCTGATCCAGGATCCGCAAGCTCTTGGCTGGCTGACTCAATATGCGTCGCCCGAACTCGCCCGGGCGGCAAATACGGAGTACGAGCGGTGCGCCGGGGCCGCTGCAACGAGCGCCGACGCCCAGAGGATCCTGCGCGGTTGGCGGCGACGCGAAATGCTGCGTATTGCGTGGCGCGACATCGCCGGCCATGCCGATGTGACCGAAACCTTGCACGCGCTGTCGAATCTTGCGGACGGTTGCATCCGCGCCGCAGCCGCCGCGGCGCAGGCGCGTCTTCTCGACCCGTTCGGTAAGCCGCGGGGCACAGGCGGCTCCGCAGTGCCGCTGATCGTGCTCGGCATGGGCAAGCTCGGCGGGCGCGAACTGAATTTCTCCTCCGATATCGACCTCGTGTTCCTGTTCGCGCAGTCCGGGGAAACGGACGGCACCCGCCCGGTCGACAATGAAGAGTATTTCAACCGCCTCGGCCGGGAGATCATCCGCCTGCTCGATGCTCGAACCGAAGACGGCTTCGTCTTTCGAGTGGATATGCGCCTGCGGCCCTTCGGTGAGAGCGGCCCGCTGGTTGTGAGTCTCGCTGCGCTCGATGACTACCTGCAGCAGCACGGCCGGGACTGGGAGCGGTATGCCTGGATCAAAGCGCGGCCGATCGTCGGCGCCGACGCTTATCGGTCGGCCAACGAGGAATTCGTGCGTCCGTTCGTGTATCGGCGCTATCTCGACTTCGGCGTGTTCGAGTCCTTGCGCGAAATGAAGGCGCTCATCGCCCGCGAAGTTGCGAGGCGTGACCTCGAGCAGGATCTCAAGCTCGGCGCGGGCGGTATTCGGGAAATCGAATTCATCGTACAGTCGATGCAATTGGTGCGCGGCGGCAGCGATCGGCGGCTGCAGAACGCCTCGCTGCTCGAGGTCATGCCGCTGCTGGCGGGGGCAAAGCTGCTTTCGAGCCCGGAAATCGCGCAACTGACCGATGCGTATCGGGTGCTTCGCAAAGCGGAGAATGCGCTACAGATCATCCGCGATGAACAGACACACTCGATTCCCACCGATCCCGTCGATCGCGCGCGTCTCTACTCCAATATGGGAATGCCGGACTGGTCCGAGACGCTCGCCCGCATCGAGGGTGCGCGCGGCAGCGTGGCGCGGCAATTCGCCGGACTCTTGTTTGGCGCGCCGGATGCCCAGCGCCGAGACGGCGAGACGGCGTTGGGCTGGCTCGACGCCGAGAACGTCGATATTGCGGAGGAATTGGCGGCCGGCGGATTTCCGGCCGCCGAAGCGGCCGCGGTCGCGCCGCTGCTGGAAGCCTATCGTCACGCGCCTCCCTATCGCAGACTCGATGAGTCGGGGCGTCGGCGCCTGCACGTCATCCTCGAGCGACTGCTGAAGTCGGCTGCGGCGCGGCCATCCGCGGCCACCGTCGTCGAGCGCGTGCTGCGTGTGCTCGACGCGATCGGCGCCCGCTCCTCCTATCTCGCGCTGCTGAAAGAGCAGCGAGCGGCCATGGACCGTTTGATCGAGGTCTGCGCCATCAGCGGTTTCCTGGCGCGACAGATTGCGGATTTTCCGCTGCTGCTCGACGAATTGATCGATGCCAAAGCGTTCGAGGAGGCTCCGTCGCGCGCGGGATTTGCCCGCGAACTCGCAGCCCGCACCGAACGGCTGCCCGCGGATGACCCGGAGCGGCAGGTCGAAGCCCTGCGGCAATTCCAGAAGGTCGCAGTGTTCTCGGTCGCTCTGGCGGACCTCACGGGGCGTTTGCCGCTCATGTCGGTGAGCGACCGTCTGACCGATATCGCGGAATTGATCATCCGATGCTGCATGGATCTCGCCTGGGAGCAGATGACCAAGGTGTACGGTGCTCCGTACTGCGGCGACGAGGAAGGCACCGCTCGCATCGTGAAAGTGGCGGTGGCTGGTTATGGAAAGCTCGGTGGCTTGGAACTCGGCTACGGCTCGGATCTAGACCTGGTTTTTCTTCACGACTCGAGCGGCGAGATTCAGCAGACCCGCGGCGAACGCCCGCTCGACAATGTGGTGTTCTTTCTGCGGCTCGGGCAGCGCATCGTGCATCTGCTCACCATGCATTCGGCGGCCGGAAGGCTGTACGAAGTCGACATGCGGCTGCGGCCGAACGGCAAGGGCGGCTTTCTCATGACCGGCATCGACGCGTTCGAGCGTTACCAGCATCAAGATGCCTGGACGTGGGAACATCAGGCGCTGCTGCGCGCGCGTGCGGTCGCGGGCGATGCGGATCTGTGCCGGCGCTTCGAGGAAGCGCGCCGCCGCGTGCTATGCAATGCGGTGCACCGCGCTACATTGCGTAAGGACGTGATGGAGATGCGCTCGCGCATGCGCCGCGAGCTGTCGCAGTCCGGCGCCGGGCAGTTCGACATCAAGCAGGACGCGGGCGGCATCGCCGACATCGAATTCCTGGTGCAATACCTGGTTCTGGCGGCGGCGCACGAACATCCCGATCTCGTGACCTACACCGACAATATCCGCCAACTCGAGGGGCTCGCGCGGGCGGCTCTGCTCGATGCCGCGACGGCGCAGTGGCTGAAGGAAGCCTATATAGGCTATCGTAGCGTCCTGCATCACCTATCGCTGGAAGGCGGCCAGCGTGTGGTGGAGGCGGGGCCGCACGAACCGACGCGGGCGCGAGTTCAAGAAATCTGGCGCCAAGCCTTCGATACCGCCGATACCTGACGACAGCGGAGCGATGAGAATGCCCTCGATGGTTCAAGATGATCCGAAGCACGCGTTGATCCAGCCCAATGCTCAACACCACTACACGGTGACTCCCGCGGACTTGCCGTTGTCCTGTCCCATGCCGGATATGTTGCTGTGGAATTCTCATCCGCGCGTGTACCTTGCGATCGAATCCACCGGCTGGGCGAAATGCGGATATTGCGGCGCGGAGTACACACTCATGCGCACGCCCCACGAGGTCACTGAACCCGGTCAGTAGCTACTCTTCGCAGCTACCCTTTGTACGGTGCATAGGACTTCTCTTCGATCAATTCCGAGCCGAGTTTGAGGTTGAGGCGTCTCTTGATGGCCGCGCGCTCGTCGTTCTCGATGTAGACCGCGCGAGCGAGTCGGATGAACTCCGCATCAAAGGCTTTCGCGCGCTCCTTGTCGCGAATGTCGTCTTCGATGTTCCACAGACGCTCGTTGACGGCGAGCAGCGCCCGCACGTCGCCCGCGACGTCGATGGCGGCGTATGCCGAGTTTGCCCAGATCGCTTCCAAGGCGTCGAGCTCGATGCTCACGTTGGCGAGTTTCCCGGGCTCCGTCATGCGGCGCGCCTTGATGCGCAGAATGGTGATCTTGTCGAGCAATTCTCCGGGCGAGACGGGCACCTTGATTTCGTTCATGCGCGCATCTTAGCGAACTTTCATTTGCCGCATCAGCGCATCGAGCTTCGCCGTCACGTCGTCCACACCGATCAATTCCATCACTCCGCGGACCTCGATCTTCTTCGTCCAGGGAATGGCGGCGGCGGGCCTGCCAAGGAAGGTGCGCGCAGCCTGATCGTACTTATCGACGCACCATTGACGGCTGCAATACGGGCCCGCACGCGCCGGGTTGGTGGCGGCGTACAAACCGATGACCGGCAACCCGACCATGCTCGCCATATGCACCGGGCCGGAATCGGGCGATACCAGCACGGTGCCGCGGGCGAGCAAAGCCAGCAGCTGCGGGAGCGTGTCCTTGCCGATTTGATTGACGAGCGGCACACCGCCCGCCGCCTCGATGGCGGCGCCTGTGTGGAGCTCGAGAGGACTGCGTCCACCCACCAGGATGACGCGCATACCGTGCACCCGGCTGGCGTACGTGGCGACCGCCGCGTAACGCCCGGCGGACCAATTGCGCCGCGGATGGCTGGAACATGGGCTGATGATGAGTGTCGGCTGGGCGGTGTCGATGAGGCGCTCGGCGTAGGCAACCGCATCCGCCGGCATCGTCGGATTCCAATGGGGCGCACCTGGTTCGACACCGCAAGCCCGCACGAATCCGAGGAAGGAGTCCAACACGTGTTCGTCCACGACCGGGGCAATTTGCGCATTGGTGAAAAGCCACTGCAATTCGCGCGCGCGCGCGCGGTCGAAACCCAGCTTGATCGGCGCCCGCACCAAGCTCGCGATCAGGCTGGCGCGAAATGCCAACTGCAAATCGAGCAGCAAATCGAAGCGGCGCTCGGCGAGTGTAGTGCGCAGCCGCAGCAGCTCGCGGGTCATTGCGCTCTTGTCGAAGGTGATAAACTCGATCTCGGGAACCACCGCCGTCATCAGCTTCGATTCGAGTCTGCCGATGATCCAGGTGAATCGAGTGCCGGGCCACGCGGCCTGCAGGGCTCGCAGCGCAGCCAACGCGTGGCATGCATCGCCGATGGCCGAGAGACGCAGGAGACAGACGTTTTGCGGCGGCGGATTGAAGCGATGGGTCATATGAAAAGAATGACGAAGGACGGCGCCATGCTGGCTGATCCGGCCTCCCTTATCAATGAGGCAATGTTCGATCCGAAATTCTGGGCCGATCGCGGTGAACTCTCCGCCGTGAACGGTGGCCGTGGCGCAACGTGGTTTCTCGAGTCGGGCCCGCGCCGCTGGGTGCTGCGCCATTACCGGCGCGGCGGGTTCGTGGCGCGACTGTCGGAGGACCGCTATCTGTGGGCCGGCGAGGAGCGGGTGCGCTCGTTCGCCGAGTATCGCCTGCTCGCGGATCTGGCGGAGCGCGGCCTGCCGGTGCCGCGACCGATCGCGGCGCGCTATCAGCGCCACGGCTTGAGCTACCGCTGCGATCTCATCATGGAGCGCATAGCCGACAGCGAGCCCTTGAGCGCCATGCTCGCCGCGGCCGCCGTGAGCGATGCATCGTGGCGCGCGATCGGCGCGGCAATTGCACGTTTGCACGGCGGTGGCGTCGATCACGCGGATCTCAATGCACACAACATTTTGCTCGATAGCCGCGGTGTCGTCAGCGTGATCGACTTCGATCGCGGCCGTGTACGCGGGCGCGGCGCCTGGATGCGGCATAATCTGCAGCGGCTACACCGCTCGCTCGCGAAGATATCGCGGCAATTGCCGCCCGACCGATTCTCCGGCGAGTCGTGGAAGTGCCTGCTGGCCGGCTACGGACCGTTGGGCCGTTGATCTTGGGGACATTGCTCTTGCGACGCAT
The DNA here is from genome assembly GCA_963843295.1 of uncultured Gammaproteobacteria bacterium. GTDB lineage: Bacteria > Pseudomonadota > Gammaproteobacteria > Steroidobacterales > Steroidobacteraceae > Bog-1198. Next base: position 551,166 of record CAWJJP010000014.1, read on the forward strand.
TTACAGCGCGCTGATGATCGTGGCGGCTCCGGTGGCATTTGCGATCGTGCTTTGGCGCGGTCTGCGCGATCGAAGCTATTGGACGAATCCGGGCGAGCGCTTCGGATTCGGTCCGCCTGCCGGAAACGGGCCGAGCATCTGGCTGCACGCGGTGTCGCTGGGCGAGGTGAGCGCAGCGGCGGTGCTGGTTCGCGAGCTGCGCGCGCGCCATCCCACGATGCCCTTCGTGCTGACCACCGCGACACCAACAGGCCGGGCGCGCGCGCGCGCGCTGTTCGGGAACGACGTCGATGTGCGCTTCCTGCCCTACGATACGCCGGGGTCGGTGCGCCGATTCCTGGCGAGAATCCGGCCGCGCGCGGCCATCATCATGGAGACGGAACTGTGGCCGAATCTGCTGCAGGAGTGCCGGCGGCGCGGTGTACCGGTGGTGCTCGCGAATGCCCGCCTGACGCCAAAATCGGTCTCGCGATACCGTCGTCTCGGGTCGCTTTTCGGCGCCGCGGTGGCGACCAACACCCTGGTCGCGGCACAGAGTCCGGAGGATGCGGAGCGCTTCATCACCCTCGGCGCCGACCGCACTCGAACCCACGCAATCGGCAACATCAAATTCGACGTGCAGGTCGACGAATCGAACATCGGCAAGGGACGCGAGCTGCGCCTGCGATATGCCGGGGAGAGGCCGATCTGGATCGCGGGAAGCACTCATGCCGGCGAGGAGGAGACGCTGCTTGAGGCCCATGCGGCGCTATCATCGACGCTTCGGAGCGCTTTGTTGATGCTGGTGCCGCGACATCCGCAGCGCTTCGAGAGCGTTGCGAATCTGCTCGCGCGGCGTGGAATCGCCTTCGACCGGCGCAGCAGCGCGGCGGCCGTGCGGCCGGAATCAAGTGTCCTGCTGGTGGACTCCGTGGGCGAGCTGGCGGCACTGTACGCCTCGGCCGACGTGGCGTTCGTCGGCGGAAGTCTGGTACCGGTCGGTGGTCACAACTTGCTCGAACCGGCCGCGCTCGGCGTGCCGGTGATCACCGGCCCTTTCAATGCCAACAGCAAGGATGTTGCACGCCTGCTGCTGCAGTCGGGCGGCGCCGTGGAAGTCGCCGATGCGGCGGCCCTCGCCGGTCAATTGCGGCAATTGTTCGCCGATCCCGATGAAAGACGGAGAATCGGCACCCGAGCGCGGGAGATCGTCGAGCGGAACCGCGGCAGCGTGGCCCGGCTGCTCGCGCTCATTGAGCCCCTGCTGGCGGCGCGGCAACCGCCGGTGGCGAGTCGTTGAGCAGCTGGTTGAGCCGATTCAAACTCTGTTCCGAGAGTATGCCCGCCGCCTGCTGCAGCTTGAGCACGTTGATCATGTAATCGTAACGGCTGCGTGAATAATCGGTCTGCGCCTGTATCCAACGCCGTCTCGATTCCAGCACATCGACAGCGGTGCGGGTGCCGGCCTCGTACCCGGACTCGGTCGCATTCAGGGCGGTCGTGTTCGACTCGAGCGCCCGCCGCAGAGCGGCGACATGCGAGATTTCAGACAACACCCCGAGATATGCATCGCGCGCATCGTGCTCCGTCTGACGTGCGACGCGCTCCAACCGCTCCTTCGCGGCGCGATGCTGGTAGACGGCCTGGCGCACCTCGGAGGAGACGCGCCCGCCGGTATAGATCGGGAAGGTGAACTGCAGTCCGATGGTGTTTTGGTACTGGTCCAACGAGTTGCTGCCGTATGGCGTGCCGTCGGCGTTGATATCCTGACCGTCAGTCGTCACCCGATAGCGGCTCGCGACCAGGTCGAGCGTCGGCAGATGGCCGCCGCGGGCCGTGCTCACGTTTTCGCGGGCGATGTCGGCCGCCAGCCGGCTCGATACCAGGGAGAGATTTTGCTGCAGAGCCATCTCCACCCAGCGCTCTTCGCTGCTGGGGTCCGGATTGGAAAGCTCAAACGGTTCGGCGGGACGCGCGAGATAATCGAACGCGTCGCCCGTGATTTCGCGCAGCAGCTCCTGGGCGGATGCCAGCTGGCGCTTCGCGGCAATGACCGCTGCCGCGCCGGAGTCGTGGGCGGCGCGGGCCTCCTGGACGTCAGTGATGGCGATCAGGCCGACGTCGTAGCGCTTCTCGGCTTGCTCGAGCTGCCGACTGACCGAGGTCAAGTTGCCTTGTTGCGCGTCGACGTCGTCTTGCGCCGCCAGCACGTCGAAGTACCGCTGCGCCACTCGGGCCATGAGGTCTTGCTGCGCCGCTTGATAATCCGCCTCGGCCTGGGCGACCTGCGAATCCGCGCGCTGCAGGGCAACCCAATTCTCCCAACGGAACAGATTCTGCCTGAGGTCGACACCGTAATGATGCGAGCTCGTCGTGACACGGCCGTTGAAGGGAAAGCTCTCGAGAACCGTGGTGCCGCCGGAGCCGCCCGAGACCTGTACGGACTCGACCAGATTCGACGCTCCCTTGTCGTGTTCCTTGCTGACGGTGCCATTCGCAGCCAGCTGCGGCAACATCGCGGCCAGCGCCTGCGGCTTCGATTCGAGCGCCGCCAGCCGGTTGGCTTCCGCCTCTCTGAGCTGCGGATCGTTTTGCAGGGCACGCTGGTAGACCGCCAGCAAGTCCGCCGCCGGCGCTGCGTGCCACGCGAGGCAACAGGCGAGCAAACTCGGATACAGCTTCATCTTCAGTACTGCGGAATCTTGGGGTCCACGTCGCGAGACCACGCCAAAATACCCCCGGCGAGATTGAATACCGAGGTGAATCCGTGTGCCTCGAGGAAGCGCGCCACCTCGAAGCTGCGGCCGCCGGAGCGGCAGATGACGACCGTCGGCGCGCGGTGGTCGAGCTCGCCGAGGCGTTCGGGTACCTGACCCATGCGGATGTGCACATGTTCCGAGGGCACCGGTGCCAATTGGATCTCCCAATCCTCGCGAACGTCCAACAGGACCAATTGCTCTCCCGCGGCACGCCGTTGCAGGAAATCCCGGGGAGCTATTTCCTCGATCATCAGAATACGAATCCCTGTGCAGCGGTGGCATGGATGAGCGGATCGACGACCGTCTCGAACAAGCTCTCGCGAATCCACTCGGAATGGTCGACTCGCCGCACCAGCATCGCATCCATCACGGGGGCCGACCCGACGATGGCGAACAGGCGACCGCCGAGGCGCAGCGCCCGTTCGAAGCGCCCATCGTAAACCGGCATCGACCCGGTCAGTGCAATGACGTCATACTCACCCAAGGCCGCGGAGCCGAAGGCGTCGCGCGTCTCCAGATGCACGCGGGCTCGCGGTACGGCGCGCAGATTGGCCGCCGCCAGCTCCGTCAAATCGGCATGAATCTCGATCGAGTGCGTCGCGCCGGCGAGCAAGCTCAAGCAGGCGCTCAGGTAGCCGGTGCCCGTGCCGACCTCAAGCGCCCGATCCGATGCATCGACGTCGAGGGCCTGCAGAATCCGCCCCTGGATCTTCGGCGCCAGCATCGACTGGCCGTGGCCGATCGGCAGCGGTGCGTCGGCGAAAGCGAGGTCCCGATAGGCGTCGGGAACGAAGGCCTCCCGAGGGACTTCCAGGAGCGCGTCGAGCACCCGCGGGTCGAGCACCTCCCAGGTGCGGATCTGCTGATCCACCATTTGCTGACGAGCGGCTAGCGTATCCATAGTTTCTCTTCGCGATAAGACCGCTGATTATGGTCAATTTCCACAGGCGGCGCCATGCCCGTGCGCTATTCTTCCAGTTACGACGAATCGAGACGCGCCCAACCCGTGAGGGGCCTCAAAATTAAGCGTCTTGGGATGCGTCGGCATCGAGGTCAGGTTTGTTTTCGTCCTCTATCGCTTTCTGGTTCATTACCTCAGCTTTTCTAGCGGTGGGTGCGGGTGTGCTCTTCGTCCGCAAGCGCCGCCAGGAGCGCGCCGTCGGCGCGCTTTCCAAGCAGGTCATGCAGCTCACGCGCGAGACGGGCGCCGTAGGCCGCGTCGATCTCGGGGGCAGTGGCGCACTCGGGCAACTGGGCGCAGCGGTCAATGAATTGCTGGAAAACTTCGACGAGCGCGGCGCCCGTCTGCAAGACCGCGAGCAGCTCTTTCAGCGCCTGGTCGAGTCGGTGCACGACGCCGTGCTGGTTCACAGCAGGCACATCCTGTTCGCCAATACGCGTTTCCTGGCCCTGCTGGGCGTTGCAGCCACGGACGCCATCGGCAAGCCGCTGACCGATTTCGTCGCGCCGGAATATGTCGAGCTGGTGGAAAGCAACCTGCACCGGCGTCTTGCGGGCGAGCCATCCGCCGAACGCTACGAAGTCGAGCTCGTCGGACTGCACGGGGAAGTGACGCGCGTCGAGCTGTCGAGCACTCTCATCGACAGCGCGGGCGAGCCGGCGTTGTTGATCACGGCGTTGGAAATGCTGCCGATCACCCAGACGGCGATCGGCGCATCCTCCAAACCGCGCGCCATGGCGACGCTCGATGCCATGGGCGAGAGCGTCATCACGGTCGATGCGGAAGGCCGGATAGACTACGTCAATCACGCCGCCGAAACGCTCCTGGGCCAGAGCTTCGATCAGGTCGTCGGCAAGTTCTTCGCGGACGTCGCCTCGCTCGTCGACGAATCGGACCGGCGTTCGCTCGGCGACCCGGTCCGCAAGGCCCTCTCCACCGGAGGTCCCGTCACCATGGGCAGGCGCGCCGTTCTGGTACCGGCCAATGCCTCAATGGAACACTCGGTGGAGATCAGCGTGACGCCGCTCAACTCGGACGTCAAGGAAACGCTCGGTCTCGTGATCGTCATGCACGATACCAGCGAGCTGCGGGGATTGACCCGACAGATGACCTATCAGGCCAGTCACGATGCGCTCACCGGCCTCGTGAACCGGCGCGAGTTCGAGCGCCGGTTGCGCGAGGCGATGGATTCCGCTCAGTCGGGCGATGCGGCCCATGCTCTGTGCTACCTGGATCTCGACCGGTTCAAGGTGGTTAACGACACGTGCGGGCACACCGCCGGCGACAACATGCTGCGTGAGGTCGCCTCCATCATCAAAGAGGCGGTGCGCGACTCCGACACCGCGGGACGCATCGGCGGCGATGAGTTCGCGTTGTTGCTGGTGGGTTGTCCGCTCGAGAAGGCCCGGCAGATCGCGGACGACGTGGTGCGTTCGGTGAACGACTACCGCTTCGTCTGGAAGGACAAGATCTTCAACATCGGCGTGAGCATCGGCCTCGTCGAGATTGGCCGCGGCGGCGGCTCGATCGAGGACCTCATGAACTCGGCCGATTCGGCCTGCTACGTCGCCAAGAAGCAGGGCGGCGTGCACGTGCACGTGTATTCCGCGCGCGAGGAGGCGAATGCGCGCCACAGCGGCGAAATCCATTGGCTGCAGAAACTGCAGGGCGCCCTGCGCGACAACAAGTTCGAGCTGTACTTCCAGCCCATCGTGTATGCGCGCAGCAATGGCGCGGTCGGCGGCCCGGCGCTTGAAGTGTTCGTGCGACTGGAGGGCGAGAACGGCCAGCCCGGTGCGCCGCCGGCCGAATTCATCCGTGCCGCCGAACGCTACCGCCTGATGCCGCACGTGGACCGTTGGGTGGTGCAGACGGTGCTCTCGGCGCTGGGCCGCGGCGGTCTGAGCGTGCCCGCCGGCCGCAGCGTTGCGATCAACATCGCCGGACAAACGCTCGGCGACGCCGAATTCCTGGAGTTTGTCGTCGACTGCTTCGACCACACCGGTGCGAACCCGGCCGATATCTGCTTCGAGGTCACCGAGAGTGCGGTGGTCGCCAACCTGGATCATGCGCGCCGCTTCATCGCGGTGCTGCACGGCATGGGTTGCGAATTTGCACTCGACGATTTCGGCAGCGGTTTGAGCTCGTTCTCCACCCTGAAGACCCTGCCGATGGACTATCTCAAGATCGACGGTTCCTTCATCAGCAACCTGGCCGCGGACTCCGTCAATCAGGCGGTGGTCGCCGCGATGATCGAGCTCTCGCGCAGCCTGCATTTTCGCATCGTCGCCGAGCAGGTCGAGGATCAACTCTCCCTCGATACGGTGAAGAAAATGGGCATCGATTTCGTGCAGGGATTCATCATCGCCCATCCCCAGCCGTTGTCGATGACGCCGATTCCCCTGTAATTCAAGCGCTTATAACCGGCCGGCAGACGCTCATAACAAACTGCTATGGGATTTCCGACGCCGCTCTGGCATTTCCCCCGCGCTTAGGAGGAAAATCGCACCATCCTCGGAAACCCTCTTTAAGGTGCAGCATGCCTAGCTACGAAGACAATACCAAGTCCATCGGCCACACGCCGTTGGTGCGAATCAATCGCCTGAATGCAAGCAGTTCCGCCACGATTCTTGCCAAGATCGAAGGCCGCAATCCGTCGTACTCGGTGAAGTGCCGGATCGGATCCGCCATGGTATGGGATGCCGAGGAGCGCGGCGCGCTGAGGCCAGGGATGTCGATCGTGGAGGCGACCAGCGGCAACACCGGCATTGCGTTGGCGTTCGCCGCCGCGGCTCGAGGCTACGGTTGCGTGCTCACCATGCCGGACACCATGACCATGGAACGGCGCAAGGTGCTGGTCGCTTTCGGCGCCAAACTGATCTTGACACCGGGCGCCAAAGGCATGAAGGGGGCGGTTGCCAAAGCCGAGGAATTGGCGGCGTCCGACCCGGGCAAGTACGCGCTCATGCGGCAATTCGACAACCCGGCCAACCCGGCGATCCATGAACGCACGACGGGACCCGAGATTTGGGAGGACAGCCAAGGCAAGGTCGACGTGTTCGTGTCGGGCGTCGGCACCGGCGGTACGCTGACCGGCGTGTCGCGCTACATCAAGGGCACGAAGGGCAAGAAAATTCTCACCGTCGCGGTCGAGCCGAGCGCCTCCCCCGTCATCAGTCAGACCCTGGCGGGGCAACCGCTCGCCCCCTCTTCGCACAAGATTCAGGGCATCGGCGCCGGCTTCATTCCGAAGAACCTGGATCTGTCGCTGCTCGATCGGGTCGAGCAGGTCAGCAACGAGGAGGCCATCGCCACAGCCCGCGCCCTCGCGCGCGAGGAAGGCATCCTCTCCGGAATCTCGAGCGGGGCGGCGCTGGTGGCGGCCCTGCGCCTGGCGCGCGAACCGGCACAAGCCGGCAAGACGATCGTGGTCGTGCTGCCGGATTCGGGCGAACGGTACCTGTCGGGCGCGTTGTTCGAGGGTCTGTTCGAAGAGGTCGAGAAGATGCAGGCGGTAGCCTGAGAGTGCCATGACCGCGGTCCTCACATCGAAGGCGCGAGCGACGGCGCTCGAGGACGTCGGCGCGGAGCTGCTCGCGAGCTATCTGGGGGATGAGCGTGCGCGGCGCATATCGCGCCGCTACCTACCCTCGCGGGAGAATATCGCCGAGATCCTGCAGGGCGTTCTCGATCTTATGTATCCGGGCTACTTCGGTCGCCGCGATCTGAACAACGAGAATCTCGGCGCCCACACGGCGCAAGCGCTGGCGGCGCTCGCACCGAAGATCGAGCGCGAGATGGAGCACTGTCTTTGCTACGGGCGCGAGCGCGATGTCTCGCGGCCGGCGGAGTTCGGCGAGTGCGCCCCCCGCGCGCACGAGTTGACGGAGATCTTTTTGCGGCGGCTGCCGGAGATTCGCAGTCTCCTGGTGCGCGACGTGCAAGCGGCCTTCGACGGCGATCCCGCCGCGACCAACCTCGACGAAGTGATCCTGGCGTATCCCGGGTTGCTTGCCGTCAGCGTGTATCGCGTCGCTCACGCGCTATACGATCTCGGTGTGCCGATGATGGCGCGGATCATGACGGAGTGGGCGCATTCGAAGACGGGCTGCGACATTCATCCGGGCGCGCGAATCGGTCCGGCGTTTTTCATCGATCACGCGACCGGTGTGGTCATCGGCGAGACCACCGACATCGGCGCCGGCGTGAAGCTCTACCAGGGCGTCACCCTCGGCGCGCTGTCCTTTCCGAGGGATGCCAGCGGCCACATCATTCGCGGGCGCAAGCGCCACCCGACGGTGGAAAACGGAGCCACGCTGTACGCCAACGCGACGGTGCTCGGCGGACAGACCGTCATCGGCGAGGACAGCGTGATCGGCGGCTCGGTGTTCCTGACGCGCAGCGTACCGCCGCGCTCACGCGTGTCGCTCAAGGAGCCGGACCTGCGGGTCGCGTCGCGCGACACCAGCGCCGAGCCCGACGCGCTTTACTTCGATATCTAGGCTCCTAAATCATCTTGCCGAGGATCGGCACCAACAACAACGCCACGATGTTGATGATCTTGATCAGCGGGTTGATCGCCGGACCCGCCGTGTCCTTGTAGGGATCACCGACGGTATCGCCGGTCACCGCCGCTTTGTGCGCGTCGGAACCTTTGCCGCCGAAATGGCCTTCCTCGATGTACTTCTTCGCGTTGTCCCAGGCGCCGCCGCCGGTGGTCATGGAAATGGCGACGAACAAGCCCGTAACGATGGTGCCGATGAGCAACCCACCGAGCGCCTGTACGCCGGATCCGGGACCCATCAGCCAATTCACGATGAATACCAGCACGATCGGCACGGCGATGGGCAGCAGGGATGGGACGATCATTTCCTTGATGGCCGCCTTCGTCAGCATGTCGACGGCGCGAGAATAGTCGGGCTTCGCCGTGCCCTCCATGATGCCCTTGATCTCGCGGAATTGACGCCGCACTTCGTTCACCACCGAGCCGGCGGCGCGCCCCACGGCTTCCATCGCCATGGCGGCGAACAGGTAGGGAATCAGACCGCCAATGAACAGTCCGATGATGACCGCCGGATTCGACAGGTCGAAGGCGGTCGCATGCCCGAGAACTTCCTCGAGCTTGTGCGTGTAGTCGGCAAATAGCACCAGCGCGGCGAGGCCCGCCGAGCCGATGGCATAGCCCTTGGTGACCGCCTTCGTCGTGTTGCCGACGGCATCGAGGGGGTCGGTGACGTCGCGCACCTTCTTGTCGAGCCCCGCCATTTCGGCGATGCCGCCTGCGTTGTCAGTAATAGGCCCGTAGGCGTCGAGCGCGACGATCATACCGGTCATCGACAACATCGCAGTGGCGGCGATGGCGATGCCGTACAGTCCGGCGAGTTGATAGGAGGCCCAGATGCTCAAGGTCACGGCGATGACGGGCAGGGCACACGCTTTCATCGACACCCCGAGTCCGGCGATGATATTGGTCGCATGGCCGGTCTGCGATGCGGAGGCCACGTGCTGCACCGGACTGTATTCGGTGGCGGTGTAATATTCGGTGATGACGATCATCGCCGCGGTCAGAGCCAGTCCGACCAGGCTGCACAGCCACATGGCCATGGCGCGCTCGCCCATGATCCAGTGCGAGACGAAATAGAACGCCACGGCGGAGATGAGGCCGGAAACGATCACGCCCTTGTAGAGCGCGTTCATGATTTTTCCGCCTTCCTTGGTCGATACGAAGAAGGTGCCGACGATCGACGAGACGATCGAAATGGCGCCGAGCACCAACGGGAACAGCACCGCGCTCTGACCCATGTCGCCCATCAGAAGGCCGCCGAGCAGCATGGTCGCGACGAGCGTGACCGCATAGGTCTCGAACAAATCGGCCGCCATGCCGGCGCAGTCGCCGACATTGTCGCCGACGTTGTCGGCGATGACCGCCGGATTACGCGGGTCATCTTCGGGAATTCCGGCCTCGACCTTGCCGACCAAGTCGGCACCAACGTCGGCGCCCTTGGTGAAGATGCCGCCGCCCAATCGCGCGAAGATCGAGATCAGCGAGCCGCCGAATGCAAGGCCGACCAGCGAGCGCAGCGCCGCCTCGGCATCGCCCAGCACGTGCAGCATGCCGAGGTAATAGCCCGCAACCCCGAGCAAGCCCAAGCCGACCACCAGCATCCCGGTGATGGCGCCGCCGCGAAAAGCGACTTTGAGCGCCGCGTTGATGCCGTTATGAGCCGCCTGCGCCGTCCGCACGTTCGCACGCACTGAAATGTTCATCCCTATGTAGCCCGCAAGCCCCGAGAGCACGGCACCCACGGCGAAGCCGCCCGCCGACGCCCAGCCGAGGCTCACGCCCAAGGCGATGAACAGAACGACGCCGACGATGGCGATCGTGCGGTACTGCCGATTCAAATAGGCGCGGGCGCCTGCCTGGATCGCCGCGGCGATTTCCTGCATGCGTGCATTGCCGGCCGGCTGCGCCAGAATCCAGCGCACGGAAACGGCGCCGTAGATGATTGCAACAAGTCCTGCTCCGATTGCCAGAAAGAGGGCGTTATCAAGGGTCATTTTCTTAAATCTCGGATATTTATGTTATTGAAAAATATGGGGTTATTTGGATTATGAGCGCGGGAACTATACCACAAAGGATTCGCGCAGGCGCTTCCGAACGCCGCGGCACTTGAGGGTCACGTAAGTGGGCAGGCCACCGCGGTACGGAGGATAGTCTTCCCCGCTGATCAGCGGCATGAGGTAGCGCCGGCACGCCGCCGTGATGCCGAAGCCGTCCGCCGTGATGAAGTTGCGGGGAACCTTCTTTTCCTGATTGGCGACGGCCGAGAGCGGCGCCTGACCGATGCTCCATCGATAAGGGGTCGATGATTTGCGCACGATGACAGGCATGACGGCGTTCCTGCCTTGCAGGGCGAATTGCAGCGCCGCTTTGCCGACCGCGTAGGCTTGCTCGACGTCCACTTTCGACGCCACGTGCCGCGCGGAGCGTTGCAAATAGTCGGCGACGGCCCAATGGAACTTGTAGCCGAACGCCTCCTGAGTCATCTGCGCCACCACCGGTCCGACGCCACCCAATTGAGCGTGGCCGAACGCATCCCGAGTCCCCGCCTCGGCGAGAAATTTCCCGTCGCCACTGCGCACGCCCTCGGAGACAACGATGACGCAGTAGCCGAATGTGTCGACGCAAGCCTTCACCTTGTTCAAGAAGTGGGCTCGGTCGAACGTGATCTCGGGGAACAGAATGATGTGCGGGGCGTCACCGCGTTTCTCGCCGGCCAAGCCCCCCGCCGCCGCAATCCAGCCGGCATGCCGTCCCATGACCTCGAGCACGAAAACTTTGGTGGAGGTGCGGGCCATCGACAGCACATCGAGCGCCGCCTCGCGCGTCGAGACGGCAATGTACTTGGCGGCCGAGCCGAATCCGGGGCAGCAGTCGGTGATCGGCAGATCGTTGTCGACGGTTTTGGGTATGCCGATGCAGGTAATGGGATAGCCCAACTGCATGCCGATCTCGGACACCTTGTGCGCGGTATCCATGGAATCGTTGCCGCCGTTGTAGAAGAAATAACCGATATCGTGGGCGCGAAACACCGCGATCAGGCGCTCGTACTGGGCGCGGTTCTTGTCGATCCCCGCCAGCTTGTAGCGTGCGGATCCGAAAGCGCCTCCGGGCGTATGGCGCAAGCCCCTGATCGCCGCCGCGCTCTCCTTGCTGGTATCGATCAAGTCCTCGGTCAGCGCGCCGATGATGCCGTGCCGGCCCGCATAGACCTTGCCGATCCTGCCGCGGTGCTTGCGGGCGGCTTCGATCAAACCGCAGGCGGATGCGTTGATGACGGCGGACACCCCGCCGGATTGAGCGTAAAAAGCATTCTTTGGAGCCATCAGCCGCGGAGGATAGCCGATCGGGGCGGCCTAGGCACTGTTTGACGGTGGCCTCGGGCGAAGGTACGGTAGCGCGCTGTCATCACGACTGGAAATCATGCGAATAGTCCTCTTAGGGGCACCCGGGTCGGGCAAGGGCACCCAATCCCAAATGTTGGTGAAGACCTACGGCGTGCCGCAGATATCGACCGGCGATCTGCTGCGCGAGGCCGTGGCCAAGGCAACGCAGCTGGGGTTGCGGGCGAAGGCCGCCATGGATGCGGGCAAACTGGTCGATGATGCCACCGTGCTCGGCATGATCCGCGAGCGGTTGGCGCAACCCGATGCGCAGAAAGGATTCATTCTCGACGGCTTTCCACGCAACATCGCGCAAGCCGAAGCCCTGGAGAAATTGCTGCGCGATCTGAAGCAGCCGCTCGAGGCGGTCGTGCTCATGGACGTCGACCTGAGCATTCTGTTCAAGCGCCTCACCGGGCGCAGGATTTGCCAGGATTGCGGCCGCGTGTTCAACATGTACACCTCGCCTCCCGGTTCGCCGCCGCATTGTCAGACCTGCGGCGACATGCCGCGCCTGATTCAGCGGCCGGACGACAAGGAAGAGGTGATCAGCAAGCGATTGGAAGTGTTCGAGGCGCAAACCAAGCCGTTGATCAAGCACTACGAGGCGGGCGGCCTGCTGCGAGTCGTGGATGCCGACGCGGACGTCGAGACCGTGTTCAAGCGTATCGAACGGGCGGTGGCCGGTTAGTCGAGAAGCGACAATAGTTTTTCGCCGATTTCCTCGCGCCGCCACCCTGTGAGCGAGGCCACACCGCGCTCCCCCATCGCGAGCGCCTTGAGCTCGCCGCGGGGCGCGAGAATTTCGGCGCTCACGCCGAGTTCCGCGGCGCGCGCATCGACGGTGTGGGCGAGCCGGTCCATGACCGCCCGCTGCTGCGGGGTCGGACGCGCATCCTGACTCGGTTCCTGGTCCGCGAGCTCGCCGATCGAGGCTTCGCGCAACGCCTCGAGCAATCCGCCGGCGAGACCGAGCATTCACGGGAAGCGGCGGTGAGGGCACGGCGCTCTCGGCGAGCTTGAAAATCGCCGCATCGGAAATGATCCAGCCGCGCGGCAAATCGCGCTCGCGAGCGACCCGCTCGCGCCAGACCGCGAGGCTTCGCGCGCGGGCGCGCGCCGCCGGCGGCAGCTGCTTGAGACCGCGCAGCCTCGTCCACGCGCGCGCGGGGTCGGGCTCGTAGAAGCGCGGATCCTCGAGCGTCAGACAATCCTCCAAGACCCATTTCTCGCGCCCCAAGGACCGCAGCCGCTCGGTCAGCCGGTCGGCGATCTCCTCGAGATACAGCACATCGTCGGTCGCGTATTCCAGCTGTTCCCGGGTGAGCGGACGTTTCGACCAGTCGGTGCGCGTTTGACCTTTCGGCAGCGCGACGTCCAAGAGCGTCTTGACCAATTCTGCGTAGCCGATTTGCGGCTTGAGGCCGATGCATCCGGCGGCGATCTGCGTGTCGAACACCGGCGAAATCACGCCCCTGGCATTGAGATAAATCGCCTCGAGATCCTGACGCGCGGAGTGAATGATCTTGCGCGAGGCGGGAGCGGTGAGCGCGGGAACAAGGACGTCGAGTCCCCCGTGGAGGGTATCCACGCACCACACCTTGCCGCCCGCGGCCAGCTGCAGCAGGCACAGTTTGGGAAAGAACGTCCGCTCGCGCAGGAATTCCGTGTCGACGCCGATCGAGACATGCGATTCGAGGGTGCGCGCCAGCGGCGGCAATTCCTCGCCCCGATCGATCCAAATCGCCTCAGGCATAGCATTGATCCACGTGTACAATTTCGGGACCGATTATGACCGAATGAACGATGCTGCGACTCGCAAAAGCATTTTGGGACATCGCTCTGTGGCGAAAATCGCCGGCCCAGTTGCCTGCGTCGCTGTTTCTGCTGGGTCTGGTGGCCGGGGCCGCCGCCTTGCTCGAGGTGCTCGGTGCGCTGCTGCCCCCCAATCCCGGCGGACGCATCGTGACTCGCGTCATGTTGAGCGTGGGTCTTCCCCTGCTGTTCGCCTGGGTGGTGTTGGTGATGGCGCGGCGTCGCCAGCGATTCCTGCAGACCGGCATTGCGTTGCTCGGCGTGGCGGTGCTCGCGCAGTTGGTGCTGTATCCGTTGGGCTCGCTGCTGAATTTCGTCGGCATCGATCGGCCGGCCTCCATCCCTCTCGGGGTGCTGCTGTTTGCCGGCCTCATCTGGTACTTGCTTGCCTGCGCGAACATATGGCGCGCCGCGCTCGATGCAGGAGTGGGACTCGGTGCCGCGATCAGTGTCGGCTACCTGTTGCTGTCGATGGCGCTGGAACAGCAGCTGCTGCCAGAGCCCTAGCCTCCTGAGGAACTCGAGCAATGCACGTGCATATCCTGGGAATCGCCGGCACCTTCATGGGAGGCGTCGCCGCGATTGCCAAGGAGGCCGGCTTTCGCGTCACCGGGTCGGATCTCAACGTCTATCCGCCGATGAGCACCCAGCTCACGGCGCTCGGGATCGAATTCGTCGAGGGATACGCAGCCGACCAGTTGAATCTGCAGCCTGACGTGGTGGTCGTCGGCAATGCCTTGAGCCGCGGCAGTCCCGTCATCGAGGAAATGCTCGACCGTGGTATGGCCTATACCTCCGGACCGCAGTGGCTAGCCGAGCAGGTGCTGCGTGGCAAGCACGTACTGGCCGTGGCGGGGACGCACGGCAAGACCACGACGGCGAGCATGCTGGCGTGGATCTTGGAGCATGGCGGCCTCGCGCCGGGATTCCTCATCGGCGGTGTGCCGAGCAATTTCAATTCGACCGCGCGCCTGGGCGGCGGCTCCTGGTTCGTCATCGAGGCGGATGAATACGACACGGCGTTCTTCGACAAGCGCGCCAAATTCGTTCACTACCGGCCGCGCACCGCGATCCTCAACAATCTGGAGTATGACCACGCCGACATCTACCCCGATGTGGCATCGATCCGGCGGCAGTTCAATCAGCTGCTGCGGACGGTGCCGGGCGCCGGGCGGCTCATCGTCAACGGGGACGACGTTGAGCTTGCCGCCACTCTGACGGCCGGCTGCTGGACTCCCAGGGAAACGTTCAGCCTCTCGAACGGGGAGGCGGATTGGAGCGCCGCCGCATCCCCGAACTCGGCGTGGCGGGAGTTCACGGTGCTGCGGCGACGCAGGCCGGCGGCGCGGGTCGCGTGGCCGCTCCTCGGCACACACAACGCCATGAACGCGCTGGCGGCCATCGCCGCGGCCGAGCAGGCGGGCATCGAGCCCGCGAGGGCGGCGCAGGCAATGTGTGAGTTTCGCGGCGTCAAGCGTCGCATGGAGATCAGAGGAGTGGTCGGCGGGGTCACGGTGTACGACGACTTTGCCCATCATCCGACCGCAATCGAGACCACGCTGCGCGGCTTGCGGGCCAGCGCCCCGGATGCGCGGATTGTCGCGGTCGTCGAGCCGCGCTCCAACACGATGAAGCTCGGCGTGCATCGCGATCAGCTGGCGCCGGCGCTCGCGCTCGCCGATCGCACCTGGTTCCTGAATGCCGCGGGACTCGGCTTCGATTTGGCCGCGGCAACCGCGCCGCTGCAGCCGCGGGTGCGTTTGGCAGCCACGGTCGATGCGCTGGTGCAGGAATTGGCCGCGGAAGCCCTGCCTGGTGACCAGGTGCTCGTGATGAGCAACGGTGGCTTCGGCGGACTGCATGAGAAGCTCCTCGCTGCGTTGCGCAAGCGCGAGGCCCAGTGATCTCGATCGCGCTCTTTCCGCTCAACATCGTGCTGTTTCCGGACGGCCCGCTGCCGCTGCGCATCTTCGAGACCCGCTACCTCGACATGGTGCGCCGCTGCATGCGTGAGGACCAGGGCTTCGGTGTGGCGCTGATTCGCGAGGGCCGGGAGGTCGGTCCGGGGGAGACCGAAACTTACGAGGTCGGCACGCTCGCGAAGATCAGCGATTTCCATCAGCTGCCGGATGGTCTGCTCGGATTGTCTTGCGTTGGGCAGCAGCGCTTCCGCATCCATGCGCGCAGCCGCCAAGCCGATGGGTTGCATCTCGCCGAGGTGCGGTGGCTCGACGCGGAAGCCGCGGTGCCGGTACCCCCGCGTCATGCGCGATTGCCGGAATTGCTGCGCGCCGTGCTGCCTCAACTCGGCGAGGTCTACACGGGCATTCAGATGCGGCTCGACGATGCTGCGTGGGTGGGGCATCGCCTGGCCGAAATCCTGCCGATTCCGCTCGGTGACAAACAGGGCTATCTCGAAATGGACGATCCCATCGAGCGGCTGGACCGGCTGGCGCCGATCGCACCGAAAGTGCCGGAGGCATAGGGAACCCACAGGTTTCGCGTCAGCCAGAGCGCCAGGCCGATCGCGGCCGCCCAGGGCAGCAGCCAGTATCCCAACAATCCGTCGAACCGGCCTACCCACGGCGAGCCGGGCGCCGCGGCTCCGCGGCCGGTGCCCTCCTGGAGAATCCGCAACACGAACACCCAGCCCGCGTGCAACCCGATCGGGACCGCAATGTTACCGGTCAGCACGCGGGTGAGGCTGAGGATCAGACCCACGGCGAGCCACGCGAGCAGCGAGTCGATCACCAGCGCCGGGTGGGCCAGGGGCGCAAAGGAGCGCACCAACAAATCAAACCCGCTGCTCCAGTGCAGCTGGTCGGGCGGAATGCTCGCTTTGGCAAAGAAATGCGTCACCGCGAACAGCGGTGCGGTGAGCAGGACCGCCGCCAACGGCCCGGACTCGCGTTCGATTGCCGTGTGCATGGCGCCGCGAAACACCGTCTCTTCGATCAGGGCGACACTGATTCCCGATCCGAGACCCATCAGCAGCAACCGCGACACGCTCGTTGCGGATGCGATGAAGGGCGGGTCGGACGGGCCGCGCAGGTGCGCCGCCAGCAGAAAGGCGGCACCCGCGGCCGCCGTGACGGCGCCGAGCACGCCCCAAAGCAGCGATACCTTCAGGAACCCGGGCCACGGTAGTCCATAGCCGAAATCGCGTTTGGTCCTGATGCGAAGCGCTCGGAACAACCACACGAGCTCGAGGGCGAGAATGAGCATGGCCACCCGCCCCGCCACGCGGTGAAAGGGCCATGGTCCGAGGTGCGATGCCGCCTCGAAGGCGGGATAGGCAAGCGCTGCGCCGATGAGGCCGGCGGCGAGCAGCGTTGCGACGAACCAGCCGAAGGCCCGCAAGGTGGCGCAACCCCCGGCTAAGCGGAGCGCAGGCTGGCGAAGGTCTTCGCCGCCGCGGCAATGGTCGCATCGATATCGGCGGTCGAGTGCGCCGCCGATACGAATCCCGCCTCGAACGCCGAGGGCGCGAAGTACACGCCCTGCTCGAGCATGCGGTGGAAGAAACGTTTGAACCGCTCGACGTCGCACGCCATCACTTTCGCGAAGCTGTCGACGCGGCGCTCGTTCGTGAAGAAGAAACCGAACATGCCGCACACCTGATTGGTGGCGAGTGCTATGCCGGCCCCCGCGGCCTCGCCGGCAAGGCGCTGCACGAGCGAATCGGTCGTCACGCTCAAGCGCTCGTGAAAGCCGGGAGCGGCGATGAGCTCGAGGGTTGCAAGGCCGGCGGCCATCGCCACCGGGTTGCCGGACAGGGTGCCGGCTTGATAGACCGGACCGAGCGGTGCGAGCCGCTCCATGATGTCGCGTCGGCCACCGAACGCGCCGACGGGCATGCCGCCGCCGATGATCTTGCCGAGGGTCGTGAGATCCGGCCGGACGCCGTAGAGCTCCTGCGCACCGCCGAGGGCCACGCGAAATCCGGTCATCACCTCATCGAAGATCAGCAATGCGCCGGCGCGGTCGCACTCGAGGCGCAGAGTTTCGAGAAAGCCGGCGGTGGGCAATACGCAGTTCATGTTGCCGGCAACCGGTTCCACGATGACGCAGGCGATCTCCGCGCCGCGGTGGCGGAACACCTCGCGCACCTGATCCGGGTCGTTGTAATCGAGCGTCAGGGTGTGCGCGGCCAATGCACGCGGAACACCGGGCGAAGAAGGCACGCCGAAGGTCAATGCGCCCGAGCCCGCCTTGATCAGCAGCGAGTCGGAATGTCCGTGATAACAGCCTTCGAATTTCACGATGGTGTCGCGACCGGTGAAACCGCGCGCGAGCCGTATCGCGCTCATCGTCGCTTCGGTGCCCGAGCTCACGAAACGCACCAGCTCGATGGCCGGCATCAACTCGACGACGCGCGCGCGCGAGCCGCGTCTCGAGCTCAGTGGGCGCGCCGAAGCTCAAGCCGTCCGCGGCCACGGCCTGGACCGCCGCAATGACCAGCGGATGCGCATGACCGAGGATCATCGGGCCCCACGAGCCGACGTAGTCGATGAATTGCCGTCCATCGGCGGCGAAGGTGCGCGCCCCGGCCGCCTTCTTGAAGAAAATCGGCTCGCCGCCGACGCTGCGGAACGCACGCACCGGCGAGTTCACGCCTCCGGGAATGTATTTGCAGGCCTCCTGGTACAGGCTCTTCTGATACAGGTTCATCCCGATTCTCCTAAGCCAATACCGTCTGCGGCAAGCTCAGCCGCACCTCGAGGCCGCCCCCCGCACGACTGCTCGCCCTGGCCGAGCCGCCGTGGGCTCTCATGACTTGGGAGGTGATGGCCAGACCAATACCCTCGCCGCCGGTGTCGCGATCGCGCGATTCCGCCACACGGTAAAACGGCTCGAAAATGCGCTCCAGGTCGCTGACCGGCACCCCCGGCCCGTGATCGCGAATCACGATCGAAACCCCCGCATCGCCGCGCTCGACGATGACGTCCACGAGCGCACCCTGCGGACTATACCGTACCGCGTTGCGCAGCACGTTCTCGATGGCGCTTCGCAGCAGTTCGCGGTTGCCGTCCACGGTGCTGCTCGCAGTCCCGTGCAACTTGACGTTGCAGCCCTTGACGGCTCCTTCGAAGTTCGCGTCGCGCACGACTTCCTCGATCACCTCGTCGACGTCAAAAGCCTCGCGCTCGAGCGGCGCCTCGGAGCCGTGCAATCGCGCGAGCTTCAACACCTGACTGATCAGACTGTCGAGACGCTCGATTTCCCTCTCCAACCTGTCCAATTGCCGCGGCAGGTCCGCCGGCGGCTGTCGCGCCAGCCCGACGGCGAGACGCATTCTCGCCAGCGGCGAGCGCAGCTCATGCGAGATGTCGCGCAGCAGCTGCGTGATGGCGCGCCGGTTGGCACGCAGCTGATCAGCCATCGCGTCGAAATCCCGGGCGAGCACCGCGAGTTCATCCTTGCGGTCTTCCAAGCCTGCGCTGACACGCACCTCCAGGTTCTCGGTGGCGAGTGCGCGTGCGCCCTCCTGGATGCGCCGGATCGGAGCACTCAGGTGTTGCGCCAGCCACCAGCTGGCGAAGGCGCTGACGATGAGTGCGATGGCGAGGATGGTCAGCGAAATTCCCGGCAGGCTCAAGACGCCGAAGATGCTCGGCCGGCGCGGCACGAGCAGCACCGTATAGGCCGATCCGTCGGGCGCGACGATCTGCGCCGCCACGCGCGGCGGCCGAAAATTACCGGGCGGCGGCGGCCCCCCCGGCGGCGGCGGTCCGAGCTCGCGATTGAAGAATTCCAGCCGACGCGCCGCGCCCTCGGAGAGGCGGCGGCCGAGAAGGTCCCTGCCGTCGGGCCCGATGATGTAAATTTCGCGGTCGGGAATCGAGTGCTCGTTCGCCTTGAGCCAGCGCGTCAGCGCCGCAATGCCGCCATTCGCCAGCACTGCGGAGGCCTGCAGCGCGATGTTCGGGCGCCGCGGCGCATCCTGCGATTCATACTCGTGCGCGGCGACCGTGAACGTGATCGCGATGCTGCCGCCGACGATGAGCGCCATCGCTATCCAGAACAAAACGAAAATCCGCAGGAACAGGCTATGCATGCGCCCACGTGAGCGTGTAGCCGGAGCCGCGGACATTTTTGATTTCCGGGTTCCTGCCCGCTTCGAGTTCGAGCTTGCGCCGCAGGTTGCTGATGTGCGTGTCGATGCTGCGATCATAGGGCACGAGCTTGCGGCCGAGCGCCTGCTCGGTCATGGCTTCGCGCGAGATCACCTGTCCGGCCGATCGCATCAGCAATTCGAGCACGCGGAATTCCGCACCGGTGAGCGGCACCGACCGATCCGCCACCCGCACCTGGTGCGTGCCGGTGTTGAGCACGATGGGTCCGACGACGAGTTCATCCGGCACCGTACCGCGCGCCGGGCGGGCGCTGGCGCGGCGCAATATCGCGCGGATGCGCGCGACCAATTCGCGCGGGTTGAAGGGTTTGCTCAGATAGTCATCGGCGCCGAGTTCCAGACCCACGATTCGATCGACGTCGTCGCCGCGCGCGGTGAGCATGAGAATGGGCGTCGCATAGGATGCGCCGAGCTTGCGCAGCACGTCGAACCCGCCGACGCTCGGCAACATCACGTCGAGGATGAGAATCTCGAACTCACCAATGTGCAGCTCCGTGAGCGCATCGCCGCCGTCATGCACGCTCTTCACCTCGAAATGCTCGGCCTCGAGATATTCGGTGAGCATCTGGCACAGCTCGCGATCGTCATCGACGAGCAGCACGCGCGCTTCGCGCGGCTTCGCGGTTTCCGCCGGTGGTTGATTCATGGCTCAAGTTTGCTTTCGAACGGAGTTCGGCGCACAGGAATTGACAAATCTTTGCATGATTCCTACGGAAAATTGCGTCAACGCCGCATCGGCCGCCGCCGTTATCGACGTAGACTATTTTCACCGCAATGCCTTATCAAAGGAGTAGTTTTCATGATTACGCTACGACATATTGTGCCCGCCCTGTGCCTCGCGACCGGTGTGGCGGGATTCAGCGCCTACGCGGCGAGCACTGTCGCGGATCTGGCCACGGAGTCGCCGGCGGCGGGCGATGCCGGCGGTCCTCATCACTGGCGCCACGGCCATCCCGGCGGCCCCCTGGGGGAGATGGGCTTCGTTTTGCACAAACTCAATCTGAGCGCGGAGGAGAAGGCAAGCATCAAGCAGATCTTCACCGAGCAGAAGAGCCAGTTTGAGGCGCTGCGCGCCAGCAGCAAGTCGAATCGCGAGGCATTGGCGAGCACGCCCCCGACCGACACAGCCGCCTACGGGGCCCTGGTCAAGACGGCGCAGACCAACGCATCGACCCGAATCTCACTCATGAGCCAGACGTGGACGAAGATCTATGGAGCGCTGACCCAGGCGCACCAGCAGGCGATCCCGGGGATCGTCGCCGCCGCGCAGGCTGCCCGCCAATCCAAGATCGAGGCCTGGAAGGCCGAGCACGGGCAGCAGTGAGCATCGCTATCGCTGCGCGACGGCGATCCCGTCCTTCTTGAGCAGTTCGATGACGCTGTCGCCGCCGGCCAGATGCCCGGTGCCGACGATGACGAGGTAGTTCTTGTCCTCGTTGAGGAGCGCCTCGATTCGCGCGATCCATTTCCGGTTGCGCGCGACGAGCAGCGACTGATAGAGGGCCGGGTCGCGTCCGATGTCGGATTTCAACTCGGACGCGAACCAGCCCGTATCGCCGCGCTGCCAGGCGTGGACCAGCTCGTCCACCTGCTTCGGCAAATCATGGGCCTGCTCGAGGCTCGAGAGCAGATACTGCACCTGCGCGTCGGCCGACAAGCTCTCGAATAGAGCGATTTGTTCATGCACCGTCTCGAGCCCGGCGACGCGCTTGCCATCCGTGCGTGCGCGCTCCATGAAGTACATTTCAACACCCGACGATGCGTCAAACCCCAGCTGGGCGAGCTGCACCTGCGATATGGCTTCGGCGGCAAACCAGGGTCTGAATTGATCGAACATGGAAAGTTCGACCCCGACCTCGCGCGCCAGAGCCTCCGCGCGCGCATAGCGCGCCGGCCCCATGATCTGCGGCAGGCTCTGGCCATCGGGCAACATCGCACTGGCGAGCATTTCCGTTTGCATCTCCCCGCCATCGGCTTCCTCGAGGTTGATTTCCATCAACAGGGAACTCGCGTTGCGGTAGGCATCGAGCACCACGGGAGCGAGCGGATAGTCGCTCGGTCGCAGCACGTGGATGGAGCCGAGCAGATAGACGGTGTTGTGTTTGCCGTGCAGCTCCCATAACGAATGCTGCGGGCTGTCGGCACGGCCGGGAACGGGCAGACACAGCGCCCAACAGGCCATTGCCCAGCAGACCATCGCCCAGCGGGGCGTCGCCCGGCGGGTCATCGCCGTATCCGAACGCTTCATGAACGCTCCTTGTTGGTGTTTCGGGTACGGCGCGGGGCAGCGGCTCAGCGCGCCGCTGCCTGCCGAACGCGCAGCGAGTCCACCCAGCGAACCTCGCTTTCAATGCTGCCGTCGGCAAGCAAGCGGAAGCGCCGATAGGCCGGCGGCCGCGTGTCGACCGCGTAGCGCTCGCTCTTCGGCAGGAATTGCGCACCGGTCGACGGAGTTGCATAGAGTTGCACGGCGCCGCGCACGCCCTCGTAAGCCTGATGTACGTGGCCCCACGCGATCGCGCGGACATGGGCGTGCGCATCGATGATGCGCCAGAATTCGTCCGCATTTGCGAGGCCGACGGTATCGAGCCACCGGCTATCCATGTCGATCGGATGATGATGCAAGCACACCATGGCGTGGGCGCGAGAATCGGCCAGGGTCTCGTCGAGCCGTGCGAGTTCCTGCGCGCTCAGGCGGCCGCCGACGTGTCCCGGTTGGTAGCTGTCGAGCATGATGAATTGCCAGCCACCCGTTGCGTACGTGCCGCAGATCTGAAAGGGCGCCTGCGCGAGCTCGCGACGCATCGCCTCGGGCTCATCGTGATTTCCCGGAATGCACAGAACCGGCTTTTTCAGATTGCCGAACAGGCTCTTGAAGCGCAGATATCCGGACGGGTCGTCCTGTACGAGATCGCCGGTCACCAGCACCGCTGAATAGTCCGGCACCTGCACGAACGCGTCTTCGAGCACGCTGCGCAACGTCGAGTCGGTTTCCACGCCGCGCAATCTACCGGCGGCGCTGCCGTAGAGGTGAGGGTCGGTGATTTGTAGGATATTCATGGTCCGGAAATCGTAGCAAAGCCTCCGCCGCTCGACGGTGAACTAGGTCATGGGGGCGCCCGATTGGCGCGATACATACACAGACTGCAATTGTGTGAACGTGTTCCCCGCCAAAGCGCGACTTAGGTCCGATTTGCTGGAGAAGAGCGCATCGGGGAGAATACCCGCCCTCCTTAATTTAGAAGAAAACCCGACATGCCCACGCGCCGCGAACTCGCCAACGCCATTCGTGCCCTTTCGATGGATGCCGTCCAGAAGGCCAATTCGGGCCATCCGGGCGCCCCCATGGGCCTTGCAGATATCGCCGAAGTGCTTTGGCGCGATGTGCTTAAGTTCAATCCGGGAAACCCTGCTTGGTGGGACCGCGACCGCTTCGTGTTGTCGAATGGCCACGCATCGATGCTGCTGTACTCCGTGCTGTATCTGACCGGCTATCCCCTCTCGATCGAGGAGCTGAAGAATTTTCGACAATTCGGGTCCAAGACACCCGGGCACCCGGAGCGCGAGGTGCACCTCGGCATCGAAACCACGACCGGGCCGCTCGGCCAGGGGTTCGCGAATGCGGTGGGTATGGCTGTTGCGGAGCGCTCGCTCGCGGCCACCTTCAATCGTCCCGGCCACTCCATCATCGATCACCATACCTATGCATTCGTCGGCGATGGCTGCTTGATGGAGGGCATCTCGCACGAAGCGGCCTCCTTCGCCGGCACGCAGAAGCTCGGCAAGCTGATCGTGGTGTACGACGACAACGGCATTTCCATCGACGGCAAGGTGTCGGGGTGGTTTGCAGACAACACTCCGCAGCGTTTCGAAGCCTACGGCTGGCACGTCATTCCCCGCGTGGACGGTCAGGACAGCGATGCGGTCGCGGCCGCTCTCGCCGCGGCGCGCGACGTCACGGATAGACCGTCGCTGATTTGCGCCAAGACCGTGATCGGGTGGGGCGCCCCGAACAAGCAGGGCACCGCATCCATGCACGGGGAGCCGATGGGCAACGAGGAGATTGCCGCAGCGCGGGTTCGTTTGGGCTGGAACTCGCCGCCGTTCGAGATACCTGCCGACATCCGCAGCGCCTGGGACATGCGCGAAAAAGGGGCGCGTGCCGAGCAGGAATGGCGCGCGAGTTTCGCCGCGTATAAAAGTGAATTTCCCGCTTTGGCCGCCGAGCTCGGCCGGCGCATGGCAGGGGACCTGCCGGGCGGGCTCGACGAGCTGATGACCGCCTGCATCAAGCATGCGCAAACCGAGGGCAAGTCGCTCGCCACCCGACAGTCGTCCCAGGCGACGCTCAACGTGCTCGGGCCCGCCCTGCCCGAATTGCTCGGCGGCTCCGCCGATCTCACGCCATCGAACGGCACCCTGCGCAAAGACTCGATCATGCTCAACGCCGAGACGCCCGCGGGTAACTACGTGCATTTCGGGGTGCGCGAGTTCGGCATGTCGGCGATCCTGAACGGACTGACCGCGCACGGCGGTTTCATCCCCTACGGCGGCACGTTCCTGACCTTTTCGGACTACGCGCGCAATGCGGTGCGTATGGCGGCGCTGATGCGCCTGCGGGTGATTTTCGTCTACACCCACGACTCGATCGGACTCGGCGAGGACGGTCCGACGCACCAGCCGATCGAGCACCTGGCAAGCCTGCGGGTCATTCCCCAGATGGACGTGTGGCGGCCGTGCGATGCGGTCGAGACCGCAACGGCGTGGGGCACGGCCATCGACAATCGCGATGGCCCCACCTGTCTGGTGCTGACCCGCCAGCCGGTGGTGCATCAAGTCCGCGACGCCGATCAGCTTGCATCGATCCGGCGCGGCGGCTACGTGCTGATCGATTCCGAAGGGCCTCCGGAGGCCATCATCATCGCGACCGGCTCGGAAGTCGGAATTGCCGCCGAAGCGGTCCGGATCGCCTCGGCCAAGGGACGCAAGGTGCGGCTCGTCTCGATGCCGAGCAGCACGACCTTCGACCGACAGGACGACGCCTACAAGGAGAGCGTGCTGCCGGCCTCGGTCACGCGCCGCGTGGCGGTAGAGGCCGGTGTACGCGAGCCCTGGTGGCACTACGTCGGCCTCAAGGGACAAATCGTCGGTATCGATCATTTCGGCGCATCGGCGCCCGCGAAGGAGTTATTCAAGCAGTATGGATTCACGCCGGAGCATGTGGTGCAGGCAATCGACAAGGTTTTCGCGAACTAGACTGGAGTCACAAGGGGCAAGATGATGGCAATCAAAGTAGGGATCAACGGTTATGGGCGCATCGGCCGCAACATTTTGCGTGCCCTGTACGAGGGAAAACACGGCGGCGACATCAAGATCGTCGCGATCAACGATCTGGGCGACGCCAATACCAATGCCCACCTGACGCGCTTCGATACCGTGCACGGCCGTTTCCACGGCGACGTGCGGGTCGATGGAGATGCGATGATCGTGAACGGCGACCGCATCAAGGTGGTGGCGCAGCGCGACCCGTCGAAGTTGCCGTGGCGCGAGCTCGGCGTGGATCTGGTGCTCGAGTGCACGGGCCTGTTCACCACCAAGGCCAAAGCCTCCGCGCATCTGACGGCCGGCGCGAAAAAGGTCCTGATTTCGGCTCCCGGCGGCGACGATGTCGATGCCACCGTGGTCTACGGCGTCAATCACCAGAGTCTCAAAGGGACCGACACGGTGGTTTCCAACGCCTCATGCACGACCAATTGCCTCGCGCCGCTCGCCAAAGTGCTGCACGCAGAGATCGGCATTCTGGCCGGTGTCATGAACACCATCCATTCCTACACCAACGATCAGGTGCTGACGGATGTCTATCACACGGATCTGCGCCGCGCCCGTTCGGCGACGATGTCGATGATCCCGACCAAAACCGGCGCCGCCGCGGCAGTTGGGCTGGTGCTGCCGGAATTGAAGGGCAGGATCGACGGATTCGCCATCCGGGTGCCGACGATCAACGTGTCGCTGGTCGATCTGAGTTTCACGGCCGCGCGCAAGACCAGCGTCGAGGAGGTGCACACCGCCATCAAGACAGCGGCCAATGGACCGCTCAAGGGCATACTCGCATACAACGACCAGCCGCTGGTGTCCGTGGACTTCAACCACGACGCGGCCTCCTCGACCTACGATGCGACGCTCACAAAGGTCATTCAGGGCACGCTGGTCAAGGTGTGCGCCTGGTACGATAACGAGTGGGGATTCTCCAACCGGATGCTCGATACCACGCTCGCTTGGATGAAAGCCGCCTGAGAGCAATCGAGGCCAGCGCCATGAACATCAGCAAAGCGCCATGAACATCAAAAAAATGACCAGCCTGGATCTGTCCGGCAAGCGCGTGTTGATCCGCGAGGATTTGAACGTGCCGATCAAGGACGGCGTGGTTGCAAGCGATGCGAGAATCCGCGCGGCGCTGCCGACCATCCAGGCCGCCATGACTGCCGGTGCCCGCGTCATGGTGATGTCTCACCTCGGCCGTCCCGAGGAGGGCAGGTTCGCGGAGGAGTTCTCTCTCGCTCCCGTCGCCAAGCGCATGACGCAGCTGCTCGGCATCCCGGTGGCGCTCAAGCAGGATTGGCTGAACGGCGTTGCCGTGGAACCCGGGGCCGTGGTGCTCCTCGAGAACGTGCGCTTGAACAAGGGTGAGAAGAAGAATTCCGACGAGCTCGCGAAGAAAATGGCGGCGTTGTGCGACATCTTCGTCATGGACGCCTTCGGCACCGCGCATCGCGCGGAGGCGAGCACCCACGGAGTGGCGAAGTACGCGCCGATCGCCTGCGCCGGACCGTTGCTCGTCAGCGAGCTCACGGCGCTCGAGACGGCGCTGGAAAAGCCGGCGCGGCCGCTGCTCGCGATCGTCGCGGGCTCGAAGGTTTCGACCAAGCTCACCGTGCTCGAGACGCTGCTTTCAAAGGTGGATCAGATGATCGTCGGCGGCGGCATCGCCAACACCTTCCTCGCGGCGCTTGGATTCAACGTCGGCAGATCGCTGCACGAGCCGGAAATGCTCGACATCTGCAAGCGGCTGCTCGAGCAGTCGCAGAAGCGTGGCATCGTGATTCCGATGCCGACCGACGTCGTCGTCGCCACGGAGTTTTCCGCGAAGGCCGAAGCGGACGTCAAGCCGGTCGGCGAGGTGGCGGCCAACGAAATGATTCTCGACATCGGTCCTGATTCGGCGGAGCACATCGCCAGGCTGATCGCCGCGGCCGGCACCGTGCTGTGGAACGGTCCGGTCGGCGTGTTCGAGTTCGACCAGTTCGGCGAAGGAACCCGCACGCTCGCGAATGCGATCGCGCGAAGCAAGGCGTTTTCCCTCGCAGGCGGCGGCGATACGCTCGCGGCCATTGAAAAATACGGCATCGAGGACAGCATTTCCTACATATCGACCGGCGGCGGCGCGTTCCTCGAATTCGTCGAAGGCAAGAAGCTTCCCGCCGTCGAAATTCTCGAGCAGCGCGCGGCATGAGCTTCATTCTGCGTCGGACTAAAATCGTCGCGACGCTCGGTCCCGCCACGGATGACCCCAAGGTCCTTGCCGACATGGTGCGTGCAGGGGTCGACGTGGTGCGGGTCAATTTCTCCCACGGTGTGCTCGCCGATCACGCGCGGCGCCTGGAATTGGTGCGGGAAGCGGCACGCCAGGCCGGACGCTATGTGGGTGTGCTCGGCGATCTGCAGGGTCCGAAGATCCGCATCGACCGATTCGCGTGCGGCAAGGTGGTGCTCGCCGACGGCGCCGGATTCACGCTCGATGCCTCGCTGCCCGTCGATGCCGGCACCGACCATGCCGTCGGAATCGCATACAAAAAACTGCCGTCGGATGTCTCTCCCGGCGACGTGCTGCTGCTCAACGACGGACAGATCAGCCTGCAGGTGCTCTCGATCGACGGGCCGCGCATCAAGACTCGCGTGCTCGTCGGCGGGGAGCTCGGCAACAACAAGGGCATCAACCGGCAGGGCGGGGGCCTGTCGGCCGGCGCGCTCACCGACAAGGATATCGAGGACATTCGAGTCGCGGCGGCGCTCAAGGTCGACTTCCTCGCGGTTTCATTCGCGCGCGATGCCGCCGACATGAACGAGGCGCGCACGCTGCTGCGCGCGGCGGGCGGCCATGCGCTGGTGGTGGCCAAGATCGAACGCGCCGAGGCGATCAAGAATCTGGCCGAAGTGGTGCGGGCGAGCGATGCCGTCATGGTGGCCCGCGGCGATCTCGGCGTCGAGATGGGCTATGCGGAGCTCGCAGGACTGCAGAAGCAGATCATCCAGGAGGCGCGCCACCAGAACCGCGTGGTCATCATCGCCACGCAGATGATGGAATCGATGATCGTAAACACCATTCCGACCCGCGCCGAAGTCTCGGACGTGGCCAATGCCGTGATGGAGGGCTCCGACGCGGTGATGCTCTCGGCCGAGACCGCCGCCGGCAAGCATCCGAGCAAGGTCGTCGAGGCCATGGCGCAGATCATAGTCGGCGCCGAAAAGTACCAGATCGCGCACGTGCGAATCCGCCAGCGCAAAACCGGCTATTTCGAGCGGGCCAACGAGGCGATCGCCGCGGCCGTCATGTACACCGCCAACCACCTGCACGTGAAGGCCATCGTCGCGCTCACCGAGTCGGGCGAGACGCCGCTGTGGATGTCGCGTGTGCGCTCGGACATTCCGATCTATGCGTTCACGCGTCAGGAGAGCACCCGGTGCCGGGTGTGCCTGTACCGCGGCGTGTACCCGGTCGCCTACGATGTCACCGACAAGGACCGCGAAGCGTTCTATTTCTCGATTTTCCGGCAGCTGCTCGATCTGAAGCTGGTCAAGGAGGGCGACTTGATCATTCTCACCAAGGGCGAGCTCAGCGGCGTGGCCGGCGGAACCAATTCGATGCAAATCCTGCAGGTCGTGCGCAAATGACGGAATTTCGTGGCACCGATCGATACATCGCGACCGAGGAATTGATGGCCGCGGTGAACGCCGCGATGGTGTTGTCGCGCCCTTTGTTGATCAAGGGCGAGCCCGGCACGGGCAAGACGCTGCTTGCGGCGGAGATCGCCCGCGCGCTGTCGAAACCTCTGTTCGAATGGCACATCAAGTCGACCACCAAGGCGCAGCAGGGGCTGTACGAGTACGACGCCGTCTCGCGCCTGCGCGATTCGCAGCTAGGCGATCCGCGGGTCAAGGACATCCGCAATTACATCGTCAAGGGCGATCTCTGGGAAGCATTCGATTGCGAGGTGCAGCCGGTTCTGCTGATCGATGAGATCGACAAGGCGGACATCGAGTTCCCCAACGACCTGTTGCGCGAGCTCGATCGCATGGAATTCTACGTTTACGAAACCCACGAGACGGTGGTCGCCAGACACCGCCCCGTCATCGTCATCACCAGCAACAACGAAAAGGAGCTGCCCGACGCCTTTCTGCGGCGCTGCTTTTTCCACTACATCCGCTTTCCGGACGACGTGACGATGACGCGGATCGTCGATGTGCACTATCCGAATTTGAAGCGCGAGCTGCTGCGCGAGGCGCTGTCGGTATTCTTCAAGATACGCGAAACGCCGGGATTGAAGAAGAAGCCGACCACCTCCGAATTGCTCGATTGGATCAAGCTGCTGGTGGCCGAGGACATACCCCGGAAGTGCTGCGCAGCGACGATGCGAAAAAGCTCATTCCGCCCCTGTATGGCGCGCTGCTCAAGAACGAGCAGGACGTGCATTTGTTCGAGCAGCTGCTCTTTCTCAACCGCCGGAATGCTCGTTAAGTTTTTTTTCCTGCTGCGCGGCGCCGGCGTGCCGGTGTCGATCACCGAATTGCTGACTTTGCTCGAGGCGCTGAAGCGCGGTCTCGGCGAGGCGAGCGCGGAGCGGTTCTATTCGCTGGCGCGCGCCTGCCTGGTGAAGGACGAGCGGCACTACGACCGGTTCGACCGCGTGTTCGCCGCGCATTTCAAGGGTGCGGAGGATGTTTTTGCACAGCTCGTGCGCGAGCTGCCGGCGGACTGGCTCGAGAAGATGGCGGAGCGCCGCTTCACGGACGAGGAGAAGGCGGCCATCGAGGCGCTGGGCGGCTGGGAGAAACTGATGGAGACGCTGAAGAAGCGTCTCGAAGAGCAGCAAGGACGTCATCAGGGCGGCAACAAATGGATCGGCACCGCCGGTACCTCGCCGTTCGGCGCCTACGGCTTCAACCCGGAAGGGGTGCGGATCGGCCAGGATAAATCGCGCAACCGCAGCGCGGTCAAAGTCTGGGACCGGCGCGAATTCGCGAACCTCGACGATACCGTGGAGCTCGGCACGCGCAACATGAAGTTGGCGCTGCGCCGGCTCCGGCGCTTCGCGCGCCGCGGCGCCCCCACCGAACTTGCCCTCGCCGAGACCATCGACGCGACGGCGCGCTCGGGCGGGTGGCTCGACATCAAGATGGTGCCGGAGCGGCACAATGTGGTGAAGGTATTGCTGCTGCTCGACGTCGGCGGGTCGATGGACGATCACGTCAAGACGTGCGAGGAGTTGTTTTCCGCGGCGCGCAGCGAGTTCAAGCACCTCGAACATTTCTATTTCCACAACTTTCCCTACGAGGCGCTGTGGCGCGACAACCGGCGGCGCTACAACGAGCACCTGGGCACGGTCGAACTGATGCGTACCTATGCATCCGACTACAAGCTCATCCTGGTGGGCGATGCCACCATGAGCCCATACGAAGTCACTCACGCGGGCGGCAGCATCGAGCATTGGAATGCGGAACCGGGTGTCGTGTGGCTGCAGCGCCTGATGAAGGCCTACCCCAAGTTCGTTTGGATCAATCCGCAGCCACAGGGGCGCTGGCGCCCCACCGCCTCGATCGCCCTGATCCGCGATCTGCTTGAGGGGCGGATGTATCCGCTCACCCTCTCGGGCCTCGATGAGGCCATCGAAGCGCTCACGACGTGACGCACGCCCGCTAACGGGCCGACCGACGATGGCATACTGACCTTCGTTGGATTCTCCGCAGGAACAATAGCTTGCATGACGAGCCTCCCGAGTTAGGCCTGGTTCTGACGGGCGGTGGTGCGCGCGCCGCCTATCAGGTCGGCGTTCTCAAAGGCATCGCGGAACTGTTGCAGCGCGGTTCCCGCTGCCCGTTTCAGGTGGTGACCGGCACCTCCGCCGGCGCCGTGAGCGCCGTGGCGCTCGCCTCCGATCCGGCGCATTTCAGACATGCGGTGTATGCGATCGAGAGGGTGTGGCGCGAATTTCGCGTGCACCAGGTCATCAAAGCCGACGCGATGAGCGTGCTCAAGTCCGGGCTGCACTGGATGCTCGCTCTGCTCACGGGCGGCTGGCTGGTACATCCGCCGCATTCGCTCTTCGACAACGGCCCGCTGTGGGAGCTGCTGCGCAAGAACCTGAATTTCGGCGGTATTCCCCGCGGCTTGTACAAGCGCCATCTGCACGCGATCGGCATCTGCGCAACCAGCTACTCCGACGCGGATTCAATGACGTTCTATGCGTGCTCCTCGCCGATCGAGCCGTGGACGAGAGCCTCGCGCAAGGGTGCCCGGGTGCAGCTCACACTCAACCACTTGATGGCGAGCCTGTCCATCCCATTCCTCTTTCGACCCATCGCGCTGAACCAGCAGTACTACGGCGACGGAGCCATGCGCCAGACCTCGCCCCTGAGCCCGGCCATCCATCTGGGCGCCAATCGGCTGCTGGTGATCGGGGTGGGCGACCCGGCGGAGGGCATGCTCGAGCGCAATCGCAGCAGCGAACCCACCTTCGGACAGATGGTCGGCTTCATGCTCGATTCGCTGTTCATGGACCAGCTGCATTCGGATCTGGAACGCATCAACCACTACAACGACGACCCGCGGGTGCGGCGCATCGACTGTTTGGTGCTCACGCCCTCGCAGGACATCAGCGAGATCGCGCGCCGGCATCGCGCCGAACTGCCGCGGAGCCTGCGGGCGCTGCTGCGGACGCTCGGCGCCAACAACAGCGCGGGCACGATGCTGCTGAGCTACCTGCTGTTCGAGCGCGGCTACACCCGCGAGCTGATCGCCCTCGGCCACAGCGACGCCCGGGCGCGGGCCGCGGAAATCCGCAAGTTCCTCGAGCTCGACGAGGCGAGGAGCCGGGCGCCTAGGCTTTCGGCAGCGAGTCGTGCCGGGTGAGAACCTGCGGATAGTCCGGCCTGAAGCGCCTGGCGAGCTGTTCGGCGATATACACGGACCGATGCTGGCCGCCGGTACAGCCGACCGCGATGGTGAGGTAGCTGCGATTGGCCTGCGCGAACTCGGCGATGCGGGCTTCCAGGAATTCGGCGAGGGCATTGATCATCGACTGCACGCTCGCATGACCCGCGAGAAACTCGACCACCGGGGCGTCGCAGCCCGTCAGGTGCCGCAGCGACGGCTCCCAATAGGGATTCGGCAAGCTGCGCACGTCGAACACGAAATCCGCGTCCCCCGGGATGCCATGCTTGTAGCCGAATGATTCGAACATCAGCGCCAGACGCCCGTCGCGGCGCTGATCGATGCGCTCGCGAATACGCTCGCGCAGCGCGTGCACGGACATGTTCGAGGTGTCGATCACCAGATCGGCGGCGATCGTGATCGGCTCGAGGAGCTTGCGCTCGGAGTGTATGGCATCGCGCAAGCTCACCTCCGGCGTCACCAGCGGGTGCTTGCGGCGGGTCTCGGCATAGCGCTTCAGCAGCACTTCGTCGCTCGCGTGCAGATACAGCACCTCGGAGCTGATACCGCTGCGGCGCAGCTCGGCCACCAGGGCTGGAATGGTCTCGATTTCGTTGGGCCGATTGCGCGCATCGAGCCCAACGGCGGTGCGGGGATAGATCTCGTCGGTGCCGCGGACGGTGTGCGCGATGAAGGGCTTGAGCAGCGCCGCCGGGATGTTATCCACACAGTAAAAGTCGATGTCCTCGAGCAGGTGCAGCGCAACGCTCTTGCCGGAGCCGGAGAGGCCGCTAACGATGATGAGGCGCATGCGGCTCATTCTGCAAGGCGGAAGGCCTCAAGGGGAAGAGCGCGCCTTGATCACTTCCTCGGCGTGGTGGTCGGAGGTTTTTTCCTTGTGCTTCTTCACGCAGCGGTCGAGCTTGTCGGTGAGGGCGTCGATGGCGGCATACATGTCGGAGTCGGTTGCATCCGCATAGATCTTGTTCCCACGCAGCATGAGCGTCGCTTCCGCCTTGTGGCGCAGCTTCTCGACCGTGAGGACGCAGTGAACGTCGATCAGTTGCTCGAAGTGTCTGGAAATTCGCTCGAATTTCTTCAAGACGTAACCGCGAAGCGCGGGCGTGACTTCCACATGATGACCGCTGAGATCGAGCTGCATGAGGTCCTCCTAGGCTGAACTACACCACATTGTTCTATGACGCGCGGGCAGCAGCGCGTTTGCGCTCGTTCGACGGAGCGATCTGCATGCCCTCACGGTATTTGGCAACCGTGCGCCGGGCGACCGGAATGCCTTCCTGCGAGAGAATCTCCGCAAGCTTGCTGTCGCTCCACGGATTCTCCGAATTTTCCTGTGAAATCAGTTTCCTGATCTTGGCGCGGATGGCGGTGGAAGACATTTCCGTGCCGTCGGCGGCCTCGACGTGGCTCGAGAAGAAATAGCGGAACTCAAACACGCCGCGCGGCGTGTGCATGTACTTGGCGGTCGTCACACGCGAAATCGTCGACTCATGCATCTCCACCGCTTCGGCCACGTCCTTGAGGATCAGGGGTTCCATCGCCTCTTCGCCGAGCTCGAAAAAACTGGTCTGCCGCTGCACGATGCAGCGCGCCACCTTGATGAGCGTCTCATTGCGGATCTCGAGGCTGCGCATCAGCCAGCGCGCCTCCTGCAGTTGGGTGCGCAGCATGGCGTGGTCGGGGGCACGCGATATCAAGTTCGCATAACTCTGGTTGACACGGACGCGGGGCACCGTCGCCTGATTGATCTCGACCGTCCAGCCGTGGTCGGTGCGGCGCACGAAGACGTCGGGAATCACGTACTCCGCCTGGGCCGGGTTTACCGCGGCGCCGGGGCGTGGATGGCAGGAGCGAACCAGCGCGAGCGCCATTTCCAGATCGCTCTCGCTGCAGCGCAGCTGGCGCCGCAGCAGCACGAGTTGTTGGGCGGCGACCAGATCGAGGTGCTCGAGGGCGACGCGGATCGCGATGTCACGCGCCGGCGTATCGCTGTGGAGCTGGCGCAGCTGCAAGGCGATGCACTCGCCGAGACTGCGGGCGCCCACTCCCGCGGGTTCGAGGGACTGAACCGCTGCCAGCACCCGTTCCACGTCCGCGGTCGAAGCCTCGATCTCGGGCCTCAAGCTCAGGCGGATGTCCTCCAAGTCGTCGTGCAGATAGCCGTCGTCGGTAATGGCATCGGTGATCACGCGCGCGATCGCGAGGTCGATCGGCGAGAGCTTGGCGAGCTCGAGCTGCTCTATGAGCTGCTCCTGGAGGGTTTGGCCGTGTTGGTCGCTGAAATCGCTACTGCGGTCGTCGTCCCCCGACCAGGAAGGATCGGAAGCGCCACCGGTCCGTTCGCCCCACGCCTCGTCCGCAATCTCCACTTCCGGCTCTTCGCGCTGATCCGCAGGGGTCGTGTTGCCGTCGAGCTCGGCATATTTCTCCTCCGGGGGCGCTTCCTCGCGCTCGCGTACGGCCTCCGGCGCTTCCAACGCAAGCTCCTCCTCGGCCTCCAGCATCACGTTCGTCTCGAGAGTCTCTCTGACGTGAGCCTGTAGATCGAGCGAGGGCAACTGCAGCAGGCGGATGGCCTGCTGTAACTGCGGCGTCATGGTGAGCTGCTGGCCGATCCGAAGCTGCAGACTTGGCTTCAACATAGTTCGTTAACGATCAAGCCTACAGTTTGAAATCCTGGCCCAAGTACACCTCACGAACCTGCGGGTTGGCAAGAATCTGGTCCGCAGAACCCGCGGCGAGCACCGTGCCTTGGCTGACGATGTAGGCCCGTTCGCAGATTCCGAGGGTCTCACGGACATTATGATCCGTTATCAGCACGCCGATTCCCTTGTCTGATAAGTGCTTGATTATTCTTTGAATATCGGCAACCGAAAGCGGATCGACACCGGCAAACGGCTCATCGAGGAGGATGAATCGCGGATCCGCGGCCAAGGTGCGGGCAATCTCGACGCGGCGCCGCTCCCCGCCCGACAGGCTCAATCCCAGGCTGTCGCGCACGTGCCCGATGTGCATCTCCTCCAGCAACTCCTGGAGTCGGGCGGCCCGCTGCGCTTCATCCAGGCCCGGACGGGTCTCGAGGATGGCAAGGATGTTGTTCGATACCGACATGCGGCGAAAAACCGACGGCTCCTGCGGCAGGTATCCCAAACCGAGCTGGGCGCGCCGATGCATCGGCAGGCGGCCGATATCGCGATTGTCGAGGTAGATCTCCCCGTGTTCCAAGCGGCTGAGACCGACGATCAGGTAAAAGGCCGTGGTCTTGCCGGCGCCGTTCGGTCCGAGCAGTCCCACCACCTCGCCGCTCTCGACCTCGAGCGACAAATCCCGCAATACCTGCCGCGACTTGTAGCTCTTGGCGAGGTTCCGCGCCCGCAGCACGCTCATGGTTTGGCGGGCGGCGGCGTGATGATGATGTGTACCCGCTGGGAGCCCTGTTCCGCGGCGTCAGCGACGATGCTTTGCGCTAGCAGGTTGTACTTGAGCGATTCGCCGTGAATTTCGTTTTGCCCGTCGCTCAACCAGGCATTTTTCAAGAGGCGCACCGTGTCCTTGGCGGCGTCGTAGTCGATCGAGTCGGCGCGTCCCTTGGCGATCTTGCCGGTCTTGGCAATGCGCTGCTGGAACTCGGCCGGTTTCCCGTTCGCCACCGCTTTGGAGAGGAGCTTCCTGTTGAATCTGATTTCCGCATCATCGGCGCTCAATTGCCCCTGATCCATGGAGATTTTTACGTTCCCACGGAACACCCAGAGACTGTCATCGAAGTTGAGGCCGCCAGCCTGACCGGTGGCCTGGCCCTGGTCGGCAGAGACGGACATAGTACCTTGTGAAATGCGCACCTTGCGAAATACGACATTGTTATTGCGCAAATCGAGTTCCGAGGACTGGGCATCGAGGGAAATGGCCCCCGGCGGCGTTTTGGCCGCGGGTGCGGCGGGCACGCTCTGCATGGCCTGCAGTGCGAGGACCGACGCAGCGAGCAGGCCGGAAGACAGGCTCCTAGGGTTGAAAGTGGCCATTGACCTTCGATTCTAGGCGCACGGTGCGCTCTTTCAAATTGGCGACCAATCCGCGGGCGGTCAGCGAATGGGCGCCGAAATCAATGCGCACATCGCTCTGGGTGCTCGCGATCGCCTCGGGGACGTCGTAGCTCAGCGCATCGGTGTGCACCACCGCGGTGCCGGATTTCTCATTGGACTGGCCTTCCAGGCGTACGTTGCCCGTTACGTCTATGACTTTGCCGCCGGCCTCGACGTGTGCGACGTCGCCGAACATGACCCAGGACTGTCCATTCGGAGCTTGGTAATCGAAGCGCACGTTGTGGAGCGCAACCTCGGTACCATGATCGATTTGATCGATGCGCTCGGCGTGGATGCGGATGGCGGGAGAGCCGGCCTCGTCATAGTCGGTGAGGACGGCAGTGTTCAGGTAATAGCCCGGCAACTCCGCCTGCTGGGCTTCGGGCGAGGCGGCGGGGCGGCGGTTGGGGGAACTCAGGATCCACGTGCTCACCGCAAGCGCGATCACCGCAATGACGGTGAAGATCCTGAAAAACATTAATGACTTCGCGTGCGGGCGCGGGCGCCGGTTCGGGTGCGGGCGCGCAGTAGCGCATCGCACAGTTCGCGCACGGCTCCGTGGCCGCCCGCCGCCGCGCTCACCCAATGCGCGGCAGCGAGCACCAGGGGATGCGCGTCCGCCACCGCGGCCGCGAACCCAACGGCAGTCATCAGCGGGAGGTCCGCGGTGTCATCGACCATGCAGGCGCAGGCCAGGGGGTCGATGCCGAGCTTCGATGTGAGACGGCGAAGAGCTTCGACCTTGTCGCCGCAGCCCTGCACCACATGGGGTACTTCGAGTTCACGCATGCGCGCTGTGACCGCCGCCGATCGGCGGCCGCTCACTGCAGCGACCGCAACCCCGCTCTGCATCAACAGCTTGACGCCGTGGCCGTCGCGGACGTGAAACACCTTGAGCGATTCGCCGCGGGCCGAGAAATACAGGCGGCCGTCAGTGAGCACGCCGTCGACATCGAGCACCAGCAGTTCGATCTTGCCGAGCGGCGCCGCGGTGCGGGCGTTCAAACGACACCGGCGCGCAGCAGATCATGCACATTGAGCGCGCCGACCAATTTGTCATCGGCATCGACGACGAGGAGCGAGGTGATGCGATGCGTTTCCATCAATAAGACCGCCTCCGCGGCGAGTGTATCGGCGCGCACGGTTTTGGCCTGCCGTGTCATGACCTCGTCCATGCGCGTGCGGCGCAGGTCCGCCGCGCGGTCCAGGGCGCGCCGCAGGTCGCCGTCCGTGAACACTCCGAGCACACGATCCGACTCATCGACGATCCCGGTCATGCCGAGACCCTTGCGGGTCACCTCCATCAGCCCATCGGCGAGCGGCATACCGGGCGCCACCTTCGGCACCAAAGCGCCGGTGCGCATCACGTCCTTCACGTGCAGGAGTAAACGCCGACCCAACGAGCCGGCCGGATGGGAACGCGCGAAATCCTCTTCCGTGAACCCCCGAGCCTTGAGCAACGTCACCGCGAGCGCATCGCCGACGGCCAGCGCGGCCGTGGTGCTCGCGGTCGGCGCCAGGTTGAGGGGACATGCTTCGGCCGGGACGCCGATGTCCAGATGCACGCTGGAAGAGTGCGCGAGAGTCGAATTTGCGTTGCCAGTCAGGGCGATCAGCGGCACGCCCAACCGCTTGATCACCGGCACGATCCTCAGAATCTCGTCCGTTTCGCCCGAATTGGAAAGGGCGAGGACGACATCCTCGCGCGTGATCATCCCGATGTCGCCGTGGCTCGCCTCGCCGGCATGGACGAAGAAGGCGGGCGTCCCGGTGCTGGCGAGTGTCGCGGCGATCTTGCCGCCGATGTGCCCCGACTTGCCCATCCCCATGACCACGATCCGGCCACGGCACATGAGACAAATGCGGCAGGCGCGTGCAAACTCCCCTCCCAAGCGAGGCAGCTGCGCCCGCAGCCCCTCGATCTCGATCCCGAGCGCCTGACGGCCGAGTTCGACGAGGCTTGCATCCGTATACTCGAGCTCCATCGGTGCATGATACAACCTGAGGAGAGCGCATGAGCCCACAACAAGTCGCCGAACTGATTCACCGGGGACTCCCGGGGAGCCAGGCGTCGGTCCGGAGCGAGGACAACGTTCATTTCGATGCCGTGGTGATCGCCGCGGCGTTCGCCGGTAAGCGTCCCTTGCAGCGCCACCAGCTGGTCTATGCGACGCTCGGCGGGGCCATGGGAAACGAGATCCACGCGCTCGCGTTGCAGGTCTTCACTCCCGAAGAATACGCGGGCCGGCGCGGTGGATAAGCTGCAGATCCAGGGCGGGATCGCGCTTGACGGCGAGATCCGCATCTCGGGCGCGAAGAATGCGACCTTGCCCATATTAGCGGGGTGTTTGCTCGCCGACGGGCCGGTGACCGTCTCGAACGTGCCGCATCTGCAGGACGTGACCACCATGATCGAGCTGCTCGGGCGCATGGGGGTGTCGGTGACCATCGACGAGAAGATGCGCATCGAGGTCGACCCCTCGACCATCAAGGAATACTTCGCCCCCTACCAGCTGGTGAAGACCATGCGCGCATCGATTCTGGTGCTCGGGCCGCTGTTGGCGCGCTTCGGGGCCGCGGACGTGTCATTACCGGGCGGCTGCGCGATCGGAGCTCGGCCGGTCAATATCCACGTCGCCGGACTGCAAGCGATGGGCGCGGACATTCACATCGAAAACGGCTACATCAAAGCCCGTGCGGGCCGCCTGAGGGGCGCCCGATTGGTGCTCGAGACGGTCACCGTGACCGGCACGGAGAATCTGATGATGGCCGCGACGTTGGCCGACGGCGAGACGGTGCTCGAGAACGCGGCGCGCGAACCGGAAGTGGTGGACCTCGCCAACTTCCTGTGTGCGATGGGTGCGAAGATCCGAGGCGCCGGCACCGACCGAATCGTCATCGAGGGTGTCGAGCGGTTGGAGGGTACTGCCTACGACGTGCTGCCCGATCGCATCGAGGGCGGCACCTACCTCGTCGCGGGGGCCATCACGGGCGGCCGCGTGAAAATCAAGAACACGCGGCCGGAGCATCTGGACGCCGTCATCGTCAAATTGCAGGAAGCCGGAGCCACCGTGCAGGTGGGCGACTCTTGGGTTGAAGTGGACATGCGCGGCCGGCGCCCCACCGCCGTCGACATTCGCACCGCCCCGTACCCGGCATTTCCCACCGATATGCAGGCCCAGTTCGCGGCGCTCAACACGGTCGCCAACGGCGTCGGCACCATCATCGAGACCATTTTCGAAAATCGCTTCATGCACATGCTGGAAATGCGGCGCATGGGTGCGGAGATTCGGCTGGAGGGCAATACCGCCATCATCAAGGGAGTCGAGCGCCTTACCGCCGCGCCTGTCATGGCCACCGACCTTCGCGCCTCGGCGAGCCTGGTCTTGGCCGGCTTGGTCGCCGACGGCCGAACCGAGATCGAGCGCATCTATCACATCGATCGCGGCTATGAAGCAATCGAGGAGAAGCTGCAGCAGTTGGGCGCGCGCATCCGGCGCACGCCTTAAGGCTTCCAAGCCCTGCTCCTAACCCTGCTGCGCCTGGCGGGTGGGGCGTTCGATCACCTTGAGCTTGATCTTGTAGGACTGTTGTCCATGACGGCCGGCGAGTTCGACCTGGGCCCCCGGCTTGAGCGCAGCCACTCGGCTCACGAGATCCTGAGAGCTGCGGACGGCGTCGCCGTCAAGTCCCGTCACGAGATCGCCGGGCCGCACTCCCGCCTCGAATGCCGGGCTCTTCACCAGGATGTTGACCACGGTGACGCCGCCGCCGCCGATTCCGAGCTGCGCCGCCTGCTCCTGCGAGAGGTCCTGGGGCATGAATCCCAGCCAGCCGCGTACGACGTGGCCGTGCGCCAGGATCTGTTCCATGACGCCGCGCACGAGATTCACCGGTATGGCGAAGCCGATGCCCTCGGGTCCGCCGTAAGTGCGGTTGAGCACGGCGGTATTGATCCCGACCAGATCACCGTGCGCGTCGATCAGTGCGCCCCCGGAGTTCCCCAGGTTGATGGCGGCATCGGTTTGAATGAAATTCTCGAAGGTGGCAAGGCCCAGTTGACCGCGGCCGGTAGCGCTTACGATGCCCTGAGTCACGGTCTGGCTCAGCCCGTACGGATTGCCGATCGCGAGCACGATGTCGCCAACGCGCAGGGTGTCCGAGCGGCCGAGCGGCATGATCGGCACGTTGCCGAGCGACAGGCCGAGGATGGCGATATCGGTGTCGGGGTCCTGACCGACGATCGTCGCCTCGGCTATGCGCCCATCGGCCAATTGCACGCGAATTGAATCTGCGCCGGCGATCACGTGCTGATTGGTGACGATGATGCCCTTCGCATTCACGATGACGCCCGAACCGAGGCTGCGCTCGACGCGCTGGCGGTAACTCGGCCAATAATCGCCGAACAACTGATCGAGCGGCGCGGACTGGCGCCGCTCGGTGACGACGCGCGCGGTATAGATGTTGACCACCGCCGGAGCGGCGCGCGCCACCGAGTCGGCGAAGCTTTGCATGACGATCACGGGCCGCACCGGCGGCGCGCTGCTGCGGGTCGTCGCAGCCGCCGTGCCCACCGGCGCGGTCACCGGCGCACCGTCGTGGCCCAGCAAGTCGGGCTTCCACCAAACGACCAAGAAAGCGGCGGCCAGGCCGACGACCACCGCTCTCAGCAAAAAGCTCGCGAACATGCGCGTGTGCTTCAATCGATGTCCCTGCCGCCTAAAGCCGGCGCCGATCTGTGTATAATGCGCCCGCATCTTTCATTGGGAAACACTATGACCACAGGGGTTTTCGTGAAGATTTGTCAACCTTTTGCGGGCTGGAACGCGCAAATCCGTAGGGGTAACGAATGAGCGACGATCAGGTTGACCACAGCCGGCGACGCTTGTTGACCGCGGCCACCACGGGAGTCGGCGCGGTGGGCGTGGTTTTCGCCGCCGTGCCGTTCATCTCATCGTGGCAGCCGAGCGCGCGCGCCAAGGCGCTCGGGGCGCCGGTGGCCGTCGATGCATCGAAGCTCGAGGACGGCCAGATGTTGAAGGTGGTGTGGCGGGGCCAGCCGGTGTTCATCGTGCGCCGAAGCAAGGCGGTGATCGACCAACTCGGCAATCACGATGACCTGCTCGCCGATCCGAAATCGGACGACTCGCTGCAGCCGCCGTACATCAAGGATTCGGGTCCGGCACGGGCGCGCAATCCCGAATACTGGGTGGGGCTGGCCGTGTGCACCCATCTCGGCTGTTCGCCGTTGGGCGCATTCGAGCCGAATAACGCATTCCAGGTCGCCGGCACGGATCTCGGACAGAATTGGCCGGGCGGATTCTATTGTCCCTGTCACGGATCGAAGTACGACATTTCCGGCCGCGTCTTCAAGAGCATGCCGGCGCCGAAGAACCTGGAAGTTCCTTCCTACACGCTTGCGGGCGATGCGCGCATCGTGATCGGTACGGACGAGAATCCGAAGTCAGCTTAAGACAGAAGAAGAGGTAACGATGGCCGCAGGACCTGAACATGCCGAGTCCAGCAAGGGTTTGATCGGCTGGATTGATCGGCGCTTTCCCCTGACCGTCCTATGGCGGAGCCAGGTAGCCGAGTATTACGCCCCGAAGAACTTCAATTTCTGGTACTACATGGGTTCCCTGGCGCTGTTCGTTCTCGCGATGCAGTTGATCACGGGAATCTTCCTGACGATGAATTACAAGCCTTCGGCCGCCGAAGCGTTCGGATCGGTCGAATACATCATGCGGGACGTGAATTGGGGCTGGTTGATCCGCTATCTGCACTCCACCGGCGCCTCGGCCTTTTTCATCCTCGTCTATCTGCACATGTTTCGTTCGCTGCTGTACGGCTCGCACCGCAAGCCGCGCGAGCTCCTGTGGATATTCGGCTGTTTGATATTTCTTGTGCTCATGGCGGAGGGCTTCATGGGCTACGTGCTGCCGTGGGGCAACATGAGTTTCTGGGGCGCGCAGGTGATCGTCTCCCTGTTCGGCAGCCTGCCGGTGATCGGTGGTGCTCTGGTCGACTGGATCCGCGGCGACTACGTCATCGCCGATGCCACGCTCAATCGCTTCTTCGCACTGCACGTGGCCGCGCTGCCCCTCGCCCTCATTTTTCTGGTGATTGCGCACCTCATGGCGCTGCACGAAGTGGGATCGAACAACCCCGACGGCATCGAGATCCATCACGGACCGAAGGATCCGCAGGGCCACCCGCTCGACGGCATCCCTTTTCATCCGTACTACACGGTGAAGGATCTCATGGGCGTCATGGCCTTCCTGGTCATCTTTTGCGCGGTGATTTTCTTTGCTCCCTCGTTCGGCGGCTTGTTCCTCGAGTCGCCGAATTTCGAGCCGGCCAATCCGCTGCAGACTCCGCCGCACATCGCGCCGGTATGGTATTTCACCCCGTTCTACGCCATGTTGCGGGCAGTTCCCTCGTTCGCGGGCACCCAGGTGTGGGGTGTCATGGTGATGGGCGCTTCGATCCTCGTGCTGTTCTTCGTGCCGTGGCTCGATCGCTCCCCGGTGGCCTCGATCCGCTATCGCGGACCGCTTTACAAAATCATGCTGACCATTTTCGTGGTGGCGTTCATCACGCTCGCGATTTGCGGCCTGAGACCTCCGGCGGGCATCTACCCGATGCTGGCGAAGGTGTGCACCGTCCTGTATTTCGCATTCTTTTTGTTGATGCCCTGGTACACGAAGTTCGACCGCGTGAAACCGGTGCCGGAGAGGGTCACTTGGACGGCTGGACATGAATAAGAATTGGCTGCTGATCGGCATTGCCACCCTGACCGCGGCCATTGCCGGACCGGTAATGGCAGAGGAGGGCGAAGGTGGGCTGCTACATGCGGGTACCGACATTCACGACGTCCAGTCCTTGCAGCGCGGCGCGCGCAACTTCATGAACTATTGCTCGGGCTGTCATTCCTTGACTTACCTGCGCTACAACCGCATGGCGCAGGATTTGCAGATTCCGGAGAAGGAGCTTGCGCCGAATCTGATGTTCACCTCCGACAGGCCCTTCGACGGCATCAACAGCGCCATACCGGCCGATGCCGCGAACTGGTTCGGCAAACAGCCGCCGGATCTGTCGCTGATCGCGAGGCAGCGCGGCACCGATTATCTATATTCGTACATGAAGGGTTTCTACGTCGACAAGACGCGCCTCTGGGGCGTCAATAACATGTACCTGCCCAACGTTGCGATGCCGCATGTGCTCGCCGACCTGCAGGGACTGCAAAAGCCTGTATTCAAGAACGAGCCCGACTCCGGCGGCAGCGCCCACATGGTGTTGGCCGGCGTCGAAACGATGACGCCCGGCAGTTTATCGCCGCAGGAGTATGATGTCTTCGTCCGGGACATCGCGAATTTTCTCGACTACGCGGGCGAGCCTGCCAAAGCGAAGCGTGAAACGCTCGGC
This sequence comes from uncultured Gammaproteobacteria bacterium, assembly GCA_963843295.1. Lineage (GTDB taxonomy): Bacteria > Pseudomonadota > Gammaproteobacteria > Steroidobacterales > Steroidobacteraceae > Bog-1198. The sequence goes on from CAWJJP010000014.1 coordinate 594,490, forward strand.
ATCTTCGTAACTCTGTTCTTGCTGGTGGGATTCGTGTTCTCGTATTTACTGAAGAAAGAATATTGGAAGGACGTCCACTGACGCTGCACCGGGACCTCCCGCTCGTCCATGGTCATAGGAGCCTGTCGTGGCACGTCGCTCGGTGATGACTCTATTTTCCGCGCCGACTGACCCGTGGAGTCATCGGACTCGTTTGGTCCTTGCCGAGAAGGGAATTGCGATCGAGTTGGTGAACGTCGACCCCAACCGGCTGCCCGAGGACCTGCTCGATCTGAATCCCTATCACAGCGTTCCGACGCTGGTCGACCGGGACCTCGTGCTGTACGACTCGCGGGTCATCATCGAATATCTGGACGAGCGATTCCCCCATCCGCCGCTGATGCCGATCGATCCGGTGACGCGGGCGCAGTTTCGCGTGGCTTTGTATCGCGTTGAGCGCGATTGGTACGCGCTGGCCCACGACATCGAGCTGGACCCGCAAGGCAAGACGGCGGCGCACAGCCGCAAGGTGCTCGGCGAGGCCATTTGCGCGAGCGCCGAGGTTTTCAAAGCGAAGCCGTTCTTCTTGAGCGACGAGTTTTCGCTGGTCGATGCCAGCATCGCGCCCATTTTGTGGCGACTGCCGTCCTACGGCATAGAACTGCCGCCCCAGGCGGCGCCCATCGTCAAGTACATGAACTCGATCTTCGCACGGCCGACGTTTCGCTCCTGCTTGACCCCGGCCGAACGGGAGATGCGGCATTGAAGCCGCGCCGTCCCTACTTGCTGCGGGCTCTGCACGAGTGGATCACCGACAGCGGCGAGACGCCGCACATCGTGGTCGATGCGACGGCCGAGGGAGTTACCGTACCGCGACAGTACGTCAAGGACGGCAAGATCGTCCTGAACGTCAGCTTTTCGGCCACCCAGATGCTCAAGCTCGGCAACGATTTTGTGAGCTTCGAGGCCCGCTTCAGCGGAGTGAGCTTCGCCGTCATGGTGCCGGTGCGCGCGATATTGGGCATCTACGCGCGTGAGACGGGCCAGGGCATGATCTTCCCGGAGGGCGATGCGGATCCCGATCCCACCGATGCCCCCCCGGCGGCACCCACCGCGACCAGCCCCGGGCCGACCGCCGCCAAGCGCCCGAAGCTGCAAGTCGTCAAGTAGCACGGAACGCGTCCTTCACCCAGGCGAGCCGGTGCGTACCGTCCGGCAGCCCGTCCAAGCCGATGACATCGAAGCGCAGGGCGTAGCGCTGCCAGATGACGTGGCGCTGCAGATGAAAGTGCGCGGCGCGGATCATCCTGCGCTGCTTTTGCCGATCGACCGAGGCGAGAGCACCGCCAAATTGAGTGCTGCTGCGTTGCCGGACTTCAATCACCACCAAGATGGCACCGTCGCGGCACAGGATATCGAGCTCGCCGCCTTTGCAGCGCAGGTTGCGCGCCAACACGGCGAGACCGCGGGTCTTGAGATAGGCGACCGCGAGATCCTCGGCCACCCTGCCGCGCAGCTGCCGCGAGTCGCGCGGGATCGGTTGTCGTGCCACCGGCGCAGCATGCGCGGCCGCCCGGGGCGCGGCCCGGACTCAATCTGGTGCGTTCGCCTAGAAAATCACGGGGACGCCGCTGCGCAGCTGCGCCCAATCGAGCTCGCGGTGAATGCGATTCTGGGCGTCCAAGGACAGCTTGCCGGTCACGCCGGAAATCTTGTTGGGCGGACTGAGGGACTTCGATCGCAGCGCCGGCACCAGGCGATAGGCGTCGAAGCCGAAGGCGTACAGGCGGTCGCGCCGGGCGGTGCGCGCGGGCCACGCGGCACGTACGCTGTCGCGAATCTGCCCGGTCACCGGATCCGCGGAGACCATCCACGGCATGTCGACGAAGAACATACCGTCGAGATCGACGTTGGCGCTTGGATCGGGCTCGAAGCTGTCGGACGTGGCATAGACGGGGACGTCGCCCGCGTAATTGAATTTGAGTTGCGGCATGATGAGGCGCGCGGTGCCGGCCGCGCCGGCGATGAACACGAAATCCGCATCCGTCCGGTGCGTGGCAGGCTCTCCCTTGACCCCATGCACCTGCAGAATCTGCTTGATGATGTCGGAAAAGTCGGCGCGCGCGTTCTCGTAGCGGCCGACATCGAGCAAGGTGCCACCGTGCTGCGTCAACTCCTGCGCGAACGCCGCAGCAACCCGATTGCCCCATTCGCCGCTCGGGATGATGGCCACCCCCTTGAGTTTGCCGTCGGCGACGAGGCGCTGTGCGACGCTGCGCGCTTCATCCTCCGGCAGCAGCGCAAATTGGTAGAAATTCGGCGCCGCGCTCACCGAATCGGTGAGGAAATTGAGCGCGAGCACCGGCGTGCGGCCGCCGCTCAAGGGAGCGATCGCGGCCACATCCTCCTTGGTGAGCGGACCCACGACGAAGCCGGCACCCTCGTCGATGGCATGATGATAGGCGCCCGCGACTGATTCGGCGGCGACGTCGTAGATTTTCACGTGCGGGCGCGAGGCGGCATCCTGCTCGAGGTACGCGGCCAGAAACCCGTCGCGCACGGCGACGCCGACGGCCTCGGAGCGGCCCGACAACGGCAGAAGCAACGCAATCTGATTCGGAAACTCGGTGGCGACGGCAATCTGGTTCTGCGCCAGCATCAGCACGCTGTCGTTGGCCGGGTGCACGGGATACAGGCGCTTCCAATTCGCGAGCGCCGCGGCCGCATGCATGGGATTGCGCGTCATTTCCACCGCAACCGGCCCAAGCGCGAGCCAACCGGCAAGGATGGGGTCGGCATTCGGCGGGGGCTTCAGCGAGATGCCGCGCTCCGCCGCGCCACGAATCAGGGCGAAGAGCTCCTCGCGGCTCGCGCGCAGGGCCGCCGGATCGGTGAGGAAGCGCTCACGCTCGAGAAAGGCGCGCGTGCCTTCGACCGGGTGGCCCGTGAGAAAAGCGCCCTTACCGCGCAGCCACCAATAATTCTGCGCAAGCTCCGGCTGCGTCGGCACCGGGATCGAGTCCAGCTCGCGGATGGCGCGCGCTCCGTCGTTTTCCGCCAGTGCGATCTCCGCGGCGACGATGGCGCGTGAAGCCGGCAGCTTGGAGCGGGCGTCGGGCGAAAGGCTCGCGAAGGCCTGCTTGGCCGCGGCAATATCTCCCGCGAGCGCCCACTGCTCGGCACTCAAGAGCTCATAGCTGTCGTGCTCCGCCGGCGATTCGGCCGCGAGATCCGCATAGGCGCGCGCGGCATCGGAGTGCTTGCCCTGCGCCGCCAATTGCTGGGCATGCTCTTGATTTTGAGCGGTGCTCGGCACCGGTTTGACCAGGCTGCAGCCCGCAGCGAGCAGGGTGGCGGCAAGTGCCGCCCAGAGCACCGCCCGTGGACGTCGGAAGATCAGTGTCATACGCTCCATTATAATGACAATCGCAAATGCCGGTCGGCTGTACGTGGTGGCGACACCGATCGGCAATCTCGGCGATCTCGCTCCGCGGGCGCGCGAGGTGCTCTCGCAGTGTGCTCTCATCGCCGCCGAAGACACTCGGCATACCGGCGCCCTGCTGCGGCATTTCGGCATCCAAACCCCGATGCAGTCGCTGCACGATCACAATGAACTGCAGCGCACTCCCGAGCTGATCGTCAAACTCGAGAGCGGCGCATCGATCGCGCTGGTGAGCGATGCCGGCACGCCCGCGATCAGCGATCCGGGATTCGATCTGGTGCGCGCGGCCGCGGCCGCCGGAATCGAGATCGTCGCCGTTCCCGGACCCTGCGCCGCCGTGGCCGCGCTCTCGATCGCGGCATTGCCGACGGACCGGTTCTGCTTCGAGGGATTCCTGCCGGCGCGCCCCGTCGCCCGCCGTGCCCGCTTGGATGAATTGGCCGCCGAGACGCGCACACTGGTGTTCTACGAATCCCCGCATCGTGTGCGCGGCATGCTCGAGGATTGCGCAGCGAGCCTCGGGCCCGGGCGCAGCGCGACACTCGCGCGCGAGATCACCAAGCTGCACGAGACCGCATACCGCGGCTCGCTATCGCAACTCGCGCAGCGCGCCGCCGCGGAAGTTGATCTGGCGCGCGGAGAGATCGTGCTCGTGGTCGCGGGAGCGGTGCCCGGCGCATCCGCCGAGGGGGGAGGCGCGGACGGTCACGGCGGCGCGTTGGACCGGGTGCTGCAGCCGCTCCTGGCGGAGTTGCCGCTGAAGCAAGCCGCGCGGCTGGCGGCGCAGATCGCGCAGGTGCGCGACAACGAGGCGTACAAGCGCGCGCTGCAGCTGAAACAAGCGTATGGTGCGCCCTAGAGTCGGCCAGGCAGTCGCTGTGTGCGCAAGCACATGGAGGAAAGTCCGGGCTCCACAGGGCACGGTGCCAGGTAACGCCTGGGGGGCGTGAGCCCACGGAAAGTGCAACAGAAAGATACCGCCTAAGTGCCGCGCAAGCGGCGCCGGCAAGGGTGAAATGGTGCGGTAAGAGCGCACCGCGCGGATGGCAACATCGGCGGCACGGCAAACCCCACCTGGAGCAAGACCAAATAGGGAAGCGAGCGGTGCTTTTGGCCGCAACATGTGGTCCGCATGGGCTTCCGGGTAGGTCGCTAGAGCTGCGCGGCGACGCGCATCCCAGAGGAATGACTGTCCACGACAGAACCCGGCTTAACGGCCGACTCTTTACTTAGCGCTGACGCGCCCTGGGAAAACGGCGCCGAAGCGGCGCCGGACGATAGACGCGAGCTTCGCTCGTGTGAAGAAAAACAAAAAACAAATCAGAAAAATCGAAAAATAATTCAACTGTGACCTAAGTCACTGTTGTCGCGAGTTTTCTTTAACTTAAGCCGTTGACAGTGCGGCGTGGCGCTCCCTATAGTGGCGGTCGGTGGGAAAAAGTGGGAGAGAATGGGTCTCGAGGCCCATCCGACATGTTCAGGGGCGCCAATAAGCTGACTCTCGATGCCAAGGGACGGATGGTCATGCCCACCCGCTATCGAGAGCGGCTGCAAGAGCGGTGCGGCGGCAAGTTGGTGGTCACGGTCGACAAGGACCAATGCCTGCTCATCTACCCCCTGCCCGACTGGGAAGAGATCGAGCGAAAGTTGATGCGCTTGCCCACGCTGGACCCGCGGGCGCGACGCCTGCAGCGGCTGATGGTGGGACACGCCACGGACCTGGAACTCGACGGCCACGGCAGGGTGCTGCTGCCGGCGAACTTGCGGGAATACGGATTGCTGACGCGCGACGCCATGCTCATTGGGCAGGGCGTGCGCTTCGAATTGTGGGATGAGGCGCGGTGGAACGAGCGGCGCGACGAATGGTTGGCGAGCGAAGAGGCCGCGACCGACTTGTCGGCCGACCTTGAAACGCTGTCTCTCTAAGCCCCGCGGGAGGGGCGAGAGCGATGCGCGGGACGGCAGGGGCACACACGGCGGTACTGCTGCCACAAGTACTGGCCGCATTGAACATACGGGCGAGTGGTACCTATCTGGATGCCACTTTTGGGCGGGGCGGACATGCAGGGGCGATTGTGGAGAAGCTCATCGCTGACGGCCGGTTGCTGTGTCTCGACCGCGACTCTGTCGCCGTTGCCGAAGCGAAGGAGCGCTTCGCCGCCGATCCGCGCGTCACGATCTTCCTCGCACCATTTTCCGCGCTCGGCGACTGTGCCGACCGGGTGCAGTCCGGCCTCAAGTTCGACGGCATTTTATTCGACCTCGGCGTCTCCTCGCCACAGCTCGACGACGCCGCGCGCGGCTTCAGCTTCATGCACGATGGACCGCTCGACATGCGCATGAGTCCCGGCGAGGGGGCGAGCGCGGCCGATGTCGTCAACGGCGCCTCCGAGGCCGAGCTCGTCCGGATCTTCCGCGAGTTCGGTGAAGAACGCGAGGCGCCGCGCATCGCGCGCGCGATCGTCACGGACCGCCGCGTGCGGCCCTTCGAGCGCACGCTCGAACTCGCCGAGCTGATCGCGCGGGTTGCGCGCAGCCGTGAGCGCAACAAGCATCCCGCAACCCGCGTGTTTCAAGCGCTGCGCATTCACGTCAATCGCGAGCTGGCGGAGCTCGAATCCGCCCTCGACGCGGCGCTCGAGCGCCTGGCACCAGCCGGGCGCCTCGCGGTGATCAGCTTTCATTCGCTCGAGGATCGAATGGTGAAGCGGTTCATGCGCCGCCATTCGCTCGCCGACCCCATGTATGCCGGCCTGCCGAGCATTCCGCCGCACGCCCGGCCGAAGCTCCGGCTGGTGGGCAAGTCCATCGAGCCGGGACCCGAAGAAACCGCGCGCAACCCGCGTGCACGCAGTGCGCATCTGCGCGTTGCGGAGCGCCTGTCCGAAGGAGAAGCCGCTTGATGTCCCGCAACCTGTTGTGGATCGTGCTGCCCGTTCTGTGGCTCGCGGTGCTGGGCTCCGCGGTCCAGGTGATCTACTCGCGGCACAAGGCGCGCGACATGTTCGTACACTTGGAAAAGCTCAATGCGGAACGCGATTCGCTCGAAATGGAATGGGGACGCCTGCAGCTCGAACAGAGCTTCTGGTCCTCGCATGCCTTCGTCGAGCGCGTCGCAAACGCCAAGCTGCAGATGAATCTGCCGCAAACCCGCGACGTGCGGATCGTGCGTCCGTGAAGCAACGCCCGAGCGAAGCCACTCCGCAAGGCAGTCGCTGGCGTTCGGGCCTGGTGCTGGGACTCGTCGTGCTCGGCGCCGCCGGGCTCGCGGCTCGCGCGGTGGAGCTGCAATTGCTCGATCACGGTTTTCTTGCGAAACAGGGTGACGACCGCTCGATGCGCGTGGTCAAGATCGCCGCCCACCGCGGCGCCATCACGGACCGCTCGGGCGAGCCGCTGGCCGTCTCGACGCCGGTCGACAGCATATGGGTCAATCCGCAGGAGCTGAACGACAACATCGATCAGCTGCCGAAGCTCGCGAAGGCGCTGAAGGAGGACCAGCAGTCGCTGGCGAGGCGCATCACCAGCAATTTGGACCGCGAATTCCTCTATTTGGTGCGCCACATGCCGCCCGATCAGGCCGCGCACATCAAGGCGCTCGGCATCCCGGGCGTGTATCTGCTGCGCGAATACCGCCGCTACTATCCGGCCGGGGAAGTGGCCGGGCACATCGTGGGCTTCACGACCGTCGATGATCACGGTCAGGAAGGGCTCGAGCTCGGCTACGATCAGATGCTGAACGGTGAGGATGGCGCCAAACGCGTCATTCAAGATCTATACGGACGCTACGTCGAGAACGTCGAGAGCATCCGCGCACCGCGCCCGGGCCGGGATCTCGTCACGAGCATCGATCTGCGCATCCAGTATCTGGCCTACCGCGAGCTGAAGGCGGCGATGCAGGAGTACCGTGCGCGCGCCGGCTCGGTCATCGTCATCGACGTCGACACGGGCGAAGTGCTCGCCATGGTGAATCAGCCCTCCTACAATCCCAACGACCGCGAGCAGCTCAAGCCCGAGCTGTACCGCAACCGCGCAGCGACCGACATCTTCGAACCGGGCTCCAGCGTCAAGCCGTTCATCATGGCCGCTGCACTCGCCTCCGGGCAGTACCGTCCCGACAGCGTCGTCGACACCTCGCCCGGGTTCTTCATGGTCGGCAACAAGATGGAGGAGGACGAGGAGAATCTTGGCGTCATCGATTTGGCGACGATCCTGGCCAAGTCCAGCAACGTCGGCACCGCCAAGGTCGCGCTGTCGCTGAAGCCGGAACAGATCTGGAGCACCCTCACGAAGTTGGGACTGGGGCAGGTCACGGGCAGCGGCTACCCGGGTGAATCGGCCGGCATGCTGAGCAATTATTCGCACTGGCGGCCGGTCGGCATCGCCACGCTCTCGCACGGCTATGGCCTTTCCGTGACGCCGCTGCAGCTGGCGCATGCGTATGCGACCATCGGCGCGGGCGGCATCAAGCGCCCGATTTCCTTCGAGCGCATTTCCGGACGCGTGGCCGGCGAGCAAGCGCTCGATCCCAAAGTGGCGCGCGAGCTCGTGCACCTGATGGAGCAAGTGGTGGCCGCCGGCACGGCGACGCGCGCGGCAGTGGTCGGTTATCGCGTGGCGGGCAAGACGGGAACCGCCTGGAAGTCGGTGGCCGGGGGCTACTCGACCGACCGCTACATGGCGGTATTCGCCGGGCTCGTCCCGGCCTCGCATCCAAAGATCGCCACCGTCGTGGTGATCGATGAGCCGAGCGGCAATCTGCATCAGGGAGGGACGGTGGCGGCGCCGGTCTTCTCCAACGTCATGTCGGGCGCGCTGCGCCTCATGGATGTTCCGCCGGACGATCTGCAAAATGTACCCGCCACCAAGCTGGTGCAGGCGAACGCCCCATGAGCAGTACAGGCGTATCCCTGATGTGGCTTCTCGACGGCATCGCGGCGGTGCCCGCGAACGATGCGCGCATCTCGGACCTCGCTCTCGACAGCCGCGACGTGCGCTCCGGCAGCCTCTTCTTCGCCCTGCGCGGGCGCCAGGCTCACGGCGTCGCGTTCGCGGCCGAGGCGGCCGCGCGCGGCGCGAGCGCGGTGCTGTGGGAGCCCGCGCCCGGAGTGGAAGCGCCCGCCCTCGCGCCGGCGGTGTTCAGCGCACCGGTCGTCGATTTGCACAAGGCCGTGGGCCGCATCGCCGACCGCTTTTTCAACTGGCCCTCCTCGCAGCTGCGCATCGTCGGCATCACGGGCACCAACGGCAAGACCACGTGCGCGTACCTGCTCGCGCAGTGCCTCATGCGCCTCGAATCGGATGCGGCCTACATGGGCACGATCGGCTGGGGCCGCATCGGCGCGCTCGAGACTCCGACCCACACCACCCCCGATGCGATCAGCGTGCACCGCACGCTCGCGCAGCTGCGCTCGATCGGCGTGCGCGATGTCGCAATGGAGGTCTCCTCGCATGCCTTGGATCAGGGCCGTGTCGACGGCGTGCACTTCCACTCGGCCGCCTTCACCAACCTGAGCCGCGACCATTTGGACTACCACGTCTCGATGCAGGCCTATGGCGAAGCCAAGGCGCGCCTGCTGGCGATTGCGGATCTCGAGCACATCGTCGTCAATATCGGCGATTCCTTCGGCCGCCAATTCGCGCAAAGCTACGCCGGCCGAGCGCCGCTGACGGCGGTTTGGATCGGCGACGGCGGCGCGGGGTGGCTCGCGGACCGCTCACTGCATGCGAGCGAAGTCGCGGTCGACCTGCGCGGCGTCTCGATGCTGCTCGATGGAAGTTTCGGCCGCCTACGCCTCGCCACCAAGCTCCTCGGCCGCTTCAACGCCGAGAATGCGGTCGTGGTCGTCGGCTGCCTGCTGGCGCTCGGCGTACCGCTCGAGCGGGCCGTGGCCGCGCTCGCGGAATGCACCGCACCGCCCGGTCGCATGGAAGTCATCGAACCGGTGGCGCGCGACAAACCCCTGGCCGTGGTCGACTATGCGCACACCCCGGATGCGCTCGCCAAGGCATTGGCGGCGCTGCGAGAGCACTGCCGCGGCGCGTTGTGGTGCGTGTTCGGCTGCGGCGGCGATCGCGATCCCGGCAAACGCCCGCTGATGGGCGCGGTCGCCGATGAGCTCGCGGATCACATCATCGTCACCGACGACAATCCGCGCTCCGAAAATCCGCAGGCGATCGTTCGCGGTATCACCGTCGGCGTGAAGGCCCACTCCGCGCGAGTCATCCACGATCGCGGTGAAGCCATCGCAACGGCGCTCGGCGAAGCGGACCCTGCGGATGTCGTGCTCATCGCCGGCAAGGGACATGAGGACTACCAGATCTACGGCGCGACGCGCCGCAGTTTCAGCGATCGCCGCGAGGCACAGCGCTATCTCGGGGCAGCGGCATGAAGCGCACCTTGCAAGCGGCGGCACGCGTGCTCGGCGCGGAAATCATCGGGCTGGCCGAAGGCGCGGACCGGCCCTATAGCGTGGTGTCGAGCGACAGCCGCACGCTCGGTCCGGGCGCACTGTTCGTCGCGCTGCGCGGCGAAAGGTTCGACGGCGCGGAGTTCGTCGCCGCAGCCGCGGCGCGCGGCGCGGTGGGCGCGATTGTCGATCGAGCCATGCTCTGTGCACTGCCGCAGATTGTGGTGGCGGATGCGCTTCGCGCCCTGCAACAACTCGCTCAAGGCTGGCGTGCGGATCATTCGATGCCCATCGTGGCGGTGGGGGGCAGCAACGGCAAAACCACCACGAAGGAAATGACCGCCGCGATTCTCTCCCGCTTGGGTCCTTGCCTCGCGACCCACGGCAATCTCAACAACCATATCGGCGTTCCGCTCACCTTGATGCGTCTTGAGCCTTCGCACCGCAGCGCCGTGATCGAGATGGGGGCGAATCGCATCGGCGATGTGGCCGAACTCGTGACTCTCGCGCGACCGACCGTCGGATTGATCACCAACGCCGGGGCGGAGCACCTGGAGGGATTCGGCGATCTCGACGGCGTCGCCAGGGGCGAGGGTGAGATGGTGGCGGGCCTGGATCGGTCCGCCACCGCGATCATCAATGCCGACGACGCCTACGCGGGCTATTGGCGCGGAGTGGCGACCGCTGGCCGCATCGTCACTTTCGCCGTGCACGCCACCGCGGATTTCAGCGCGATCAACGCAGTCCAGGCGATCGAGCGCGGTGAGTTCGCCACGCGCTTCACCCTGAAGTGTCCGCTCGGCGAGCGCGCCATCATGCTCAAGGCCGGCGGCGCGCACAACATAGCCAATGCCCTGGGCGCGGCGAGCGCGGCGAGCGCCGCCGGCGCATCGCTCGATGACATCGCGGCAGGGCTCGCGGATTTTCGTGCAGTGTCCGGGCGGCTGCAGCTCAAGGCGGGGCTGCGCGACAGCTGGATCATCGATGATTCCTACAATGCCAATCCGAGTTCGGTGCGCGCCGGTCTCGAAGTGCTGCGCTCGCTATCGGGCGTCACGTGGCTGGTATTGGCCGACATGGCCGAGCTCGGCGAACACACCTCGGACAGCCACGCTCACATGGGCCGTTACGCGCGCGATTGCGGCGTCAAGCGCTTGTTCGCCCTGGGTCCGCAGAGCTCGCGCGCGGTCGAGACGTTCGGCTCGGGCGGGGAGTGGTTCGCCGACGTCGACTCGCTGATCCGGCGCCTGCAGTCGGAATTGTCCCCGGGCGTCACGTTGCTGATCAAGGGCTCTCGCGTCAACCGTCTCGAGCGCGTGGTGCAGGCGCTCGCCGGCGGGACTTCGAGTTCGGGCCCGATGATGCGGGCGAGCTGACACCATGCTGCTTTATCTCACCGAGTATCTCGCGCGCAGCCATTCGGGCTTCCACGTGTTTCAGTACCTGACGCTGCGCGGTATTCTCGCCGCGATGACGGCGCTCGCCATGGCGATGTTCATCGGCCCGCGCATGATCGACGCGCTCACCCGCTACCAGATCGGCCAGCGGGTGCGCAGCGACGGTCCGCAGTCACATTTGCAGAAATCCGGTACGCCCACGATGGGCGGCGGTCTCATCCTGGTGGCGATGGTGTTTGCGACGCTGCTGTGGGCGGATCTGTCCAGCCGCTTCGTGTGGATCCTCGTCGCCTCGACGATTGCCTTCGGCGGCATCGGCTTCTACGACGACTACTTGAAGCTGGTGGTCGGCAATTCCAAGGGACTTCCGGCGCGCTACAAGTACCTGGCGCAGTCGGTCGCCGCACTGTGCGCGGCATTCGCCCTGCATGCGCTGCATCAGTCGGGCGCCGAGACCTCGCTCTACGTCCCGTTCTTCAAGACCGTGGCTGTGCCGATGTCCACCTTGGGATTCGTCGCGTACGCCTACTTCGTCATCGTCGGCACCAGCAATGCGGTGAATCTCACCGACGGCCTCGACGGCCTCGCGATCATGCCCGCCGTGATGGTGGCGGCGGCGCTCGGGGTCTTCGCCTACGCCACGGGCAACATCCGATTCGCCACGTACCTGCAGATCCCGTACATCCCCGGCGTCGGCGAGGTGCTCATCTTCTGCGCGACCGCGGCGGGAGCGGGCCTCGGCTTTCTCTGGTTCAACTCCTATCCGGCGGAAGTCTTCATGGGCGACGTCGGCGCGTTGGCGATCGGCGCCGCCCTCGGCACCGTCGCCGTGATCGTGCGTCAGGAGATCGTGCTGTTCGTGATGGGCGGCGTGTTCGTGCTCGAGACGGTTTCGGTGATGCTGCAGGTGGCCTCGTTCAAGCTCACGGGCAGGCGCATCTTCCGCATGGCGCCGCTGCATCATCACTTCGAGCTCAAGGGATGGTCCGAACCCAAAGTGATCGTGCGCTTCTGGATCATCAGCTTCGTGCTGGTGTTGGCCGGCCTTGCCACCTTGAAGATCCGATGATGGCAAGCGTCGTGGTCGGTCTCGGCAAAACGGGCGCATCGTGCTTGCGCTATCTCGCGAAGCGCGGCATTGCGGTGTCGGCCACCGACACGCGCGCGGCGCCGCCGGGACTCGCCGAACTCGGTGGACTCGCGAAGACGCTCGACATCCGCCTGGGCGGCTTCGATCTGTCGCTCCTCGATGGCGCCTCGCAGGTGCTGATGTCGCCCGGCGTATCGCTGGCCGAACCGATCGCATCGCAGGCGCGGGCCCGCGGCATCGAGGTGCTGGGCGACATCGAGCTGTTCGCGCGGGCGGTGCGCGCTCCGGTGGTCGGGATCACCGGGACCAACGGCAAGAGCACGGTGACCAGCCTGGTCGCCGCCATGGCTGCCGCTGCCGGACGTCGGGTGCTCGCGGGCGGCAATCTGGGCGAACCCGCCCTGGATCTCCTGGAACAGCCGGTACCCGATTTATACGTGCTCGAGCTGTCGAGCTTCCAGTTGGAGACCACGTACTCGCTCGCCCTCAAGGCCGCCGCGGTGCTGAACGTCACCGCCGATCACCTCGACCGCTACGGATCGATTGCCGCCTATGCGCGCGCCAAAGAGCGCATTTTCGCCAGGGCGTCGAGCGTCGTGCTGAACGTCGACGACCCCCACGTCGCGGCGATGCGCCCGGCGGCCGTGCGCGGCACAGCGCGCACGCTTACCTTTTCGATCCGGCGGTCGGATGCCGATTTCACTTTGCAGAAATCGGGCACGCAAACGTTGCTGGCGCGCCGCGGCGAGCCGGTGCTCGACATCGCGCACATGAAGATCACCGGGCTGCACAATGCGGCCAACGCGTTGGCGGCTCTCGCGCTCGGAGAGGCCGTCGGTCTCGAGCTGCCCGCCATGCTTGCTGCGCTCGAGGCTTTCCCGGGACTCAAGCATCGCTCGGCCTGGATCGCCGACATCGCCGGCGTGCGCTACATCGATGACTCGAAGGGAACGAACGTCGGCGCGACCCTGGCGGCGGTTTCCGGCATGGCGTGTCCGCTGGTGCTGATCGCCGGCGGCGAGGGGAAGGGCCAGGACTTCGCGCCGCTCGCCGCGGCATTCAAGGACAAGGTGCGGCATGTGGTGCTGATCGGCAAAGATGCACCCGCCCTCGAGGCGGCGCTGCGCGGCGCCTGCACCACCGAGCATGCCGCGACGCTCGAGGCTGCCGTCTCCGCTGCGGCCGCCGCCGCCCGCCCGGGCGACGCCGTGCTGCTGTCGCCCGCGTGTGCAAGCTTCGACATGTTTCGCGATTACCGCCATCGCGGCGATGTCTTCGCCGCTGCGGTTCGGGCGCTTGCAGGGTCGCCGCCATGAACGCCACCACCATGTCCTATGGAGTGCGGGCACGCGAGCGCATGCCGTTCGCGTGGGACCCGGTCACGCTCGGCCTGGTGGCCGCACTGCTGCTCGTCGGGTTGGTCATGGTCACCTCGGCCTCCATGTCGATCGCCGCCAAGGATCTCGGCGATCCGTTCTACTTCCTCGAACGTCAGTTCGCGTTCGGCCTGGTCGGCGTGCTGTGTGCGTGGGTGATCACGCGGGTACCGGTGCTGTGGTGGGACAAATACAGCGTGGCGCTGTTGGTGTTCGGCCTTCTGCTCCTGCTGCTGGTGTTGATTCCCGGCCTCGGTGCGACGGTCAACGGCGCCCGACGTTGGATGCGCATCGGCCCGATGAATTTCCAGGTCTCCGAGCTCGCGAAAGTGCTGGTGTTGACGTGGGTGTGCAGCTATTGCGTGCGCAAGCGCACCGAACTCACCGAGACCCTGCCGGGTCTCGCCAAACCGGTGGCGCTGTTGGGCGTCACCGCCCTCCTGCTGCTGCTCGAGCCGGACTTCGGCGCCGCCACGGTGCTATTCGCGACGGGTTTCGCGGTGCTGTTCGTGGCAGGCGCGCGGCTGCGATACGTGATCCTGCTGGTCTCCGCCGCGGCGCTGGCATTTACCGTGTTGGCGCTGAGTTCCGCCTACCGGCTCAAGCGGCTCACCGGCTTTCTGCACCCGTGGGACGACCCATTCAACGGCGGATTTCAGCTGACGCAGTCGCTGATTGCCATCGGGCGCGGCTCGTGGCTCGGCGTCGGCCTCGGCAGCAGCGTGCAGAAGCTCTTCTACCTGCCCGAGGCGCACACCGACTTCGTCTTCGCCGTGCTCGCCGAGGAACTCGGATTGGTCGGGGTGATCGGCGTGCTCGCACTGTTCGTGGCGCTCGTGTGGCGCGCATTTCGGATTTCGCGGATGGCCGCGCAAGCCGGCATGCAGTTTCAATCCTACGTCGCGCTCGCCTTCGGCGTCTGGCTTGGCCTGCAGGCCATCGTGAACATCGGCGTCAACATGGGGGTGCTACCGACCAAGGGGCTCACGCTGCCGCTGCTCAGCTACGGCCGCAGCAGCCTGCTCGTGAGCCTGGCGTGGCTCGGCGTGCTGCTCAGGATCTACCACGAAGTCAAATGCACCTCGCGCGCCGCGGTGATGCGCATGCCGGGAGCGCCGCGATGAGCGCGGTCCCGACTTTGAGCGCGGTCCCAGCCTTGAGCGCGGGTCCCGTGCTGATCATGGCCGGCGGTACCGGCGGGCACGTGTTTCCCGCGCTCGCGGTGGCGAACGTGCTGCGCAATCGCGGCGTCGGGGTGGTGTGGTTGGGGGTGCCCGCGAGCATGGAGTCCCGCCTGGTGCCGGCGAATGGATTTCCGATCGAGTGGGTGCGGGTCAAGGGCCTTCGCGGCAAGGGCCTTGCCGCATGGCTGTTCGCGCCGCTGCGGATCGTCACCGCCGTTCTGCAGACGCTGCGTGTCCTGCGCCGCGTGCGCCCGCGCGCGGTGCTCGGGGCCGGGGGGTACGTGAGCGGGCCGGGTGGCATCGCCGCATGGCTGCTGCGGATTCCGCTCCTGATCCACGAACAGAACGCGGTGGCCGGACTCACCAACCGCTGGCTCGCACGCATCGCCGCACAGGTGCTCGAAGCTTTTCCCGGCAGCTTTTCCCCGGGTGTCCACGCCCGCACCATCGGCAATCCGGTGCGCGCCGACATCGCCGCCCTCCCCGAGCCGCACGTGCGCTTCGCAGGACGCGAACCCCGGGCGCGGCTGCTCGTGTTCGGCGGCAGTCAGGGCGCACAACGGCTGAATGCGGTCGTGCCCGAGGCGCTGTCGCGCCTGGAGCAGTCGCGGCGGCCGCAGGTGCGTCATCAGGCTGGCGAGCGCGGGCTCGAGGCGGCGCGCGCCGCCTACCACGCCCTCGAGGTCGAGGCCGAGGTGCTGCCGTTCATCGAGGACATGGCCGCCGCCTACGCGTGGGCGGATCTCGCGCTGTGCCGCGCGGGCGCCATGACCATCGCGGAATTGCAGGCCGCCGGATTGGGCGCACTGCTGGTGCCGCTGCCCGCCGCGACCGACGATCATCAAACCAAGAATGCCGAGGCAATGGTGCGGATTGGCGCCGGGCGCGTGCTGCAGGAGCGGGATTTGACTCCCGACAGTCTCTCGAACTCGCTCGCGGAGCTCACCGCGGACCGCGCGCGGATGCTTCAGATGGCACAGGCCGCACGCGCTGCGCGCAACACCGACGCCGCGACCCAGCTCGCCGAGCTGTGCATCGCGGCGGGGAGGGGCGCATGAACGATCGCATGCGGCGCATTCATCTCATTCATTTGGTCGGCATCGGCGGCAGCGGCATGGGCGGCATCGCCGAAGTGCTGCTGAATCTGGGCTACGAAGTGCAGGGCTCGGATCTCAAGTCAAATGCGGTGACGCAACGGCTCGCACGCCTCGGCGTCAGGGTCTTCATCGGCCATGCAGCCGAGCATCTCGGCAGCGCGGACGTGGTGGTGGTCTCGAGCGCAGTGAGCCGCGCGAATCCGGAAGTTGCGGCCGCGCTCGCCGGGCGCATACCCGTCGTGCCGCGGGCGGAGATGCTCGGCGAACTGATGCGGTTCCGCTACTCCATCGCGGTCGCGGGCACCCATGGCAAGACAACCACCACGAGCCTGGTCGCGAGCGTGCTCGCCGAAGGGGGCCTCGACCCGACGTTCGTCATCGGCGGCCGCCTCAAGAGCGCGGACAGCAATGCGCGGCTCGGCGCGGGGCGTTACCTCGTCGCGGAGGCCGACGAGAGCGATGCCTCGTTCATGCATCTGCAGCCGATGATCGCGATCGTCACCAACATCGACAACGATCATCTGGCGACGCACGAGGGCGATTTCGGGAGACTGAAGCAGAGCTTCGTCGATTTTCTGCACAACCTGCCGTTCTATGGCCTCGCGGTGTTGTGCACCGATGACACCGAGGTGCGCAGCATGCTCGATGCCGTGGCGCGGCCCATCGTCACCTACGGCTTCGCCGCGGGCGCGGACGTTCGCGCGGTCGATGTCGAGCGCGCCGGACTGCAGTCACGCTGCCGCGTGTTGCGCGAGGGCCATGCGCCCCTCAGTCTGACCATCAATTTGCCGGGGCGGCACAATGTGCTCAATTCGCTCGCGGCGGTCGCCGTCGGCACCGAACTCGCCGTCGCCGATGGAGCCATCCAAAAGGCTCTGGCGCAGTTTCAAGGGATCGACCGGCGCCTGCAGCAGCTCGGTGAAATCCACTGGCCGGGCGGCAGCGCGCTGCTGATCGACGACTACGCCCACCACCCGACCGAAGTCGCGGCCACCCTCGATGCCGTGCGCCAGGGGTGGCCGTCGCGCCGTCTGGTGCTGGCTTTTCAGCCGCATCGCTACTCGCGCACGCGCGATCTGCTGGACGATTTCGGCCGCGCCTTGAGCGACTGCGACGTGTTGCTCGTCACCGAGGTCTATGCGGCCGGCGAGGCGCCGATCAGCGGCGCCGACGGGCGCGCGATCTGCCGCGCGGTGCGCACGCGCGGAGTCATCGAGCCGGTCTTCGTCGAACGCGTCGAGGAACTGGGCGAGTCGCTGCGCAGCGTGATGCACGACGGCGACGTCGTGCTCACCATGGGCGCCGGCAACATCGGTGCGGTGGCGCAAGAGCTCAAGGGCCGGTTGGCCGCGGGAGCGGCGGCATGAACGGCCAGCGGCGAAACTCGCTCCTCTCACCCGAATTCAGCGCGCGGGTGCTGCACGACGTGCCCCTGTCGAAGCACACCTCGTGGCACGTGGGCGGACCCGCGGAGCTGTTCTTCACGCCCCGCGACGTGAGCGACCTCTCGGCTTTCATCCGGCAACTGCCGCCGGATCTGCCGCTCCTGTGGGTCGGACTCGGCAGCAACCTCCTGGTGCGCGACGGCGGCGTGCGCGGCGCAGTGATCTCGACGCACGGCGCACTCGGCCAGCTCGAGCGCGTCAGCGCCACCCGGATCTATGTCGGGGCGGGCGTGCCGTGCGCGCGGATCGCGCGGCAATGCGTGAAGTGGGGCCTGGGACCTGCGGAGTTCTTCGCCGGCATTCCCGGGACGCTCGGCGGCGCGCTCGCCATGAATGCCGGTGCCTGGGACGGTGAGACCTGGCGCCATGTGACCGAGGTGGAGGCGCTCGACCGCCGCGGTATCCGGCACACGCGCACTCCGGCCGACTACGAGATCGGCTACCGCCGGGTGAAGGGGCCCGCCGACGAGTGGTTCGTCGCCGCCCGCCTGGAATTCGAGCGCAAGCCCGGCTCCGCCGACGGCGCGATTCGCGAGCTTCTGGAGCGGCGCAAGGAGAGCCAGCCGATCGGCGAGTGGAGCTGCGGATCGGTGTTCACGAACCCGCCTGGAGAGCATGCGGCACGGCTGATCGAATCGGCGGGGCTAAAAGGCTTTCGCATCGGCGATGCGTCGGTGTCCGAGAAGCACGCCAATTTCATCATCAACCACGGCGCCGCCCGCGCGGCCGACATCGAGGCGCTGATCCTGCATGTGCAGAGCACCGTCGCCGCGGTGCATGGAATCACACTAACTCCCGAAGTGCGCATCGTCGGGGATCCCGCATGAGTCTGCTCACAGCCCACACCGCCCGACACGTGCGCGACCCCGGGGACTTCGGCAAGGTTGCGGTGCTGCTCGGCGGAGATTCCACCGAGCGGGAGATCTCGCTGCTCAGCGGCAACGCCGTGCTGGCCGCGCTCAAACGCCGCGGCGTCGATGCGCATTCCTTTGATCCGGGCGTGCGTCCCCTGCAGGAGCTGGTGAGCGGGAGTTTCGATCGCGCCTGGATCGCTCTGCATGGACCGGGGGGCGAGGATGGTCTGATGCAGGGGGCCCTCGAGTGGCTGGGGATTCCTTACACCGGCAGCGGAGTGCTCGCCTCCGCACTCACCATGGACAAGCTCAAGACAAAGCGCGTGGTGGTGGGGGCGGGTCTCGCCGCACCGGAATACGCCGTGCTGTCGAGCCCGGCCGATCTGCCGCGCGCCGTCACGGACATCGGCCTGCCGCTGATGGTCAAGCCCGCTTCGCAGGGTTCGAGCGTCGGCATCACCAAGGTGAAGGCCGCCGCCGAGTTGCCGCGCGCGTATGCGGAGGCAAGGAGTGTCGATCCCATCGTCTTCGCCGAACGGTTCATATCGGGCGACGAGCTCACGGTCGGGGTGCTGCAGGATCGCGGGCTGCCCTCGATTCGTATCGAGCCTGCGACGGAATTCTACGACTACGAGGCGAAATATTTCCGCAACGATACCAAGTACCACTGTCCAAGCGGTCTCGACGATGCCGCCGAAGCCGAGCTGCAAGCCGCCGCGCTCGCCACCTTTCGAGTGACCGACTGCAGCGGCTGGGGGCGGGTCGACTTCATGCGCGAGACGGCCACCAAGAAGTTCTATTTCATCGAAATCAACACGTCGCCCGGCATGACCGATCACAGCTTGGTGCCCATGGCGGCGCGCCGCGCCGGAATCGATTTCGAGGAACTCGTGTGGCGCATTCTGGAAACAAGTCTCACGAGAGCGCGCAAATGAACCTCAACTGGCTCATCCGCCGCAACCGCTTCAAGAATCGTGCAAAGGCCGACAAGCCGGCGTGGCAGTGGCCGAAATTCCTCGCCGACTGGCGGATCTATGCGCGGCGCGCAACGATTTTGACGCTGATCATGGGAGCCCTGGCTGCGCTCATGTGGGCGCTCGACCGGCCGGTGCAGGTCATTTCGATGGACGGCGCCTTCCAACGGGTATCGCCGGGGGAGATCGAAAAGGCCGTCGCCCCCTACGCCCACGCCGGGTTCATGTCCGCGGATCTCGACGACATCCAGCGCGCGATCGAGGCACTACCCTGGGTTGAACACGCGCGAATCAACCGGCGCTGGCCGAACAGTCTGCACGTCACCATCATCGAGGAGACGGCGGCCGCACGCTGGGGAGAGTCGGGGCTGCTCAATACCCGCGGCGAATTGTTCGTGAGGGAGGCGGCGCACGTGCCGGCGGAACTGCCCCGCTTGAGCGGTCCCGAGGGAACACAGACGCAGGTTGCGCAGCGCTACATGGCGGTCCAGGGGCGCATGCTGGAAGCGGGCATGCGCATCGCGGCGCTGCGCCTCGATGCGCGCGGCGCCTGGGAAATGGATTTGGACAGCGGCGTCACGGTGCGGCTCGGCCGGCGCGACGTGGATGAGCGCATCGACCGCTTCATCCGCACCACCTCGCAGGTGATCGCACACCGCCTGAGCGAGATCAACTACGTGGACATGCGCTATTCGAACGGTTTTGCCATCGGCTGGCGCACGCCCGCGGCACCGGCATCGGTGCCCGCGAAACACTCCGACGACAGCGATGCCTGAAGGAACCATTTAAGAATCATGGCCAAGCGTTCTGACCGCAATTTGGTGGTGGGCCTCGACATCGGCACGAGCAAGGTGGTCGCCATCGTGGGTGAAATACGGGCCGACGGCGTGCTCGAGGTGATCGGCATCGGCACCCATCCGTCGCGCGGCCTGAAGAAGGGCGTGGTGGTCAACATCGAATCGACGGTGCAATCGATCCAGCGCGCGGTCGAGGAAGCCGAACTCATGGCGGGCTGTGAGATTCACTCCGTCTATGCCGGCATCGCCGGCAGCCACGTGCGCAGCCTCAATTCGCACGGCATCGTCGCCATCAAGGACAAAGAGGTCGTGCAGGGCGACGTCGAGCGCGTGATCGATGCGGCCAAGGCGGTGGCGATACCCGCCGATCAGAAGATCCTGCACGTGCTGCCGCAGGAATATATTGTCGACACGCAGGAGGGAATTCGCGATCCCATCGGCATGTCGGGCGTGCGGCTCGAGGCCAAGGTCCATATCGTCACGGGCGCCGATAGTGCGGCGCAGAACATCGTCAAGTGCGTCCAGCGCTGCGGTCTCGCGGTCGATGACATCGTGCTCGAGCAGCTGGCATCGAGCTACGCCGTGCTCACCGAGGACGAAAAAGATCTCGGTGTGTGCGTCGTCGACATCGGCGGCGGCACCACGGACATCGCGGTCTTCGGCGGCGGTGCCATCCGCCACACCGCGGTGATACCGATCGCCGGCGATCAGGTGACGAACGACATCGCTGTCTCGATGCGCACGCCGACCCAGTACGCCGAGGACATCAAGATCCGCTACGCCTGCGCGCTGTCGCAGCTGGCGAATCCCGACGAGACCATCGAAGTGCCGAGCGTCGGTGACCGGCCGCCGCGGCGGCTGGCGCGCCAGACGCTCGCAGAGATCGTCGAGCCGCGCTACGAAGAATTATTCGGCCTGATTCGCGACGAGCTGCGCCGTGCCGGATTGGAGGAATCGGTGGCGACGGGAATCGTGCTCACCGGCGGCAGCGCCAAGATGGAAGGGGCCATCGAGCTCGCCGAGGAAGTGTTTCACATGCCGGTGCGCCTCGGCGTGCCTCAGTACGTCAGCGGCCTCGTCGACGTGGTGAGCAATCCGATCCATGCCACCGGCGTCGGTTTGCTGCTCTATGCGAAGAGCAATTTGGATCTGCAGCGCACGGAGGCGCCGCTGCTCGCGGGCGGGATGAAGACGATTTTTGAACGGATGAAGGCGTGGTTTCAGGGCAATTTTTGATTAACCCGACAGGAGATGCGAAATGTTCGAACTGATGGACACATATAGTCAAAGCGCCGTCATCAAGGTGCTTGGCGTGGGCGGCGGCGGCGGCAACGCGGTCTCGCACATGGTGCAGGCGGGCCTCGAGGGCGTGGATTTCATATGCATCAATACCGATGCGCAGGCGCTCAAGCACTCGAAGGTGCGCACCGCGCTGCAGATCGGCTGCAACATCACCAAGGGCTTGGGCGCGGGTGCCGACCCTGAAGTGGGCCGCCAAGCGGCGATGGAAGACCGGGACCGCATCATCGAGCTCATCGAGGGCTGCGACATGCTGTTCATCACCGCCGGAATGGGCGGCGGTACCGGCACCGGGGCCGCACCTGTGGTCGCGCAAGTGGCCAAGGAGCTCGGCATCCTCACCGTCGCGGTGGTGACGCGTCCTTTCGAGATGGAGGGCAACAAGCGCTCCCGGGTCGCCGATCAGGGGATGTTGGAGCTGTCCAAGTACGTGGATTCTCTGATCACGATTCCGAACCAGAAGCTCCTGTCGGTGCTCGGCAGCAACACGACGCTGCTCGATGCATTCAAGGCGGCCAATACCGTTCTGCAGGGTGCCGTTCAGGGGATCGCGGAGCTGATCACCCGGCCCGGCCTGATCAATGTCGACTTCGCCGATGTCCGCACCGTCATGTCGGAAACCGGCATGGCCATGATGGGTTCGGGGGCTGCTGCGGGCGAGGATCGTGCACGCGAAGCCGCCGAGGCGGCGATTTCGAGCCCGTTGCTCGAGGACATCAATCTCTCGGGCGCACAGGGCATTTTGGTCAACGTGACCGCGGGCATGGATCTGTCGATCGGCGAATTCCAAGAGGTGGGCAACGTCATCAAGCAGTTTGCTTCGGACGACGCGACCGTAGTGGTGGGCACCGTCATCGATCCGGATATGGCCAATCAGATCCGTGTCACGGTGGTCGCGACGGGCCTCGGCAAGCCGGTGGCGCGGGCCGCTCCGCAGCCGCTCTCGGCGATGATGGCGCCACCGCCGACCATGCGCGTAGTGCGACAGAAGTCACCGATGGCGCCTACCGATTACGCCATCCTGGACAAGCCGACGGTGCAGCGGCAGCGTGCGGTGGGCGACGGCCTGCGAAGCGAGGTCGATTCGGAGGATCTGCTCGATATACCCGCTTTCTTGCGGCGTCAGGCCGATTAGATCCAGGGGAACGATCAGAGCCAGGGGCAACTCGGTCATTCAAGTATTGGCGCCTGCGGGGACACGACGTTCCGGGGCGCCGGTATTGAAGCCTGTTCGTGGCTGCAAAAACCGTCCGTGGCTTTAAGCCCACGTCCCGCCTGTGATACCTTTGTCATAGTTAACATAGTCTAAACCCCGGTCCCCTAGATGTTGAATCAGCGAACACTGAAGAATTCGATTCGAGCCACGGGGGTGGGTTTACACACGGGGAAGAAGGTCCTCATGACGCTGCGTCCGGCCGCGCCGGATACGGGCATCGTGTTCCGCCGCACCGATTTCAACGAGCCGGTGGACATCAAGGCGCACGCGCAGAACGTCGGCGACACCATGATGGGCACGACGCTGCACCGCGGCGAGGTCAAGATCTCGACCGTCGAGCATTTGCTGTCCGCTTTGGCCGGTTTGGGGGTGGACAATGCGCTCGTGGAAGTGAGCGCGGGCGAGGTACCCATCATGGATGGCAGCGCCGGCCCGTTTGTGTTCCTGCTGCAATCGGCCGGGATTGAGGAGCAGAAGGCCCCGAAACGCTTCATTCGCATCCTCGAGAGCCTCAAGGTGGAGGACGGTGACAAGTGGGCCCGGTTCGATCCGTACGATGGGTTCAAGGTGAACTTCGAGATCGAATTCGATCACCCGACGTTCAAGAAGCACTCGCAGGTCGCTTCCATGGATTTCTCGACGACCTCCTTCCTGCGCGAGGTCAGCCGGGCGCGCACTTTCGGCTTCATGCGCGATCTGGAGAGCCTGCGGGCGCGCAACCTGGCCTTGGGCGGGAACATGGATAACGCCATCGTGCTCGATGATTATCGGGTACTGAACGAGGACGGACTGCGCTATGAGGACGAGTTCGTCAAGCACAAGATCCTCGACGCCATCGGCGACCTGTATCTTCTAGGCCACAGCCTGATTGGGGAATTCAGCGGTTACAAGTCCGGCCACGCCCTCAACAACAAATTGCTGCGCGAGCTCATCAATTCACAGAGCGCCTGGGAAGAGGTCACCTTCGAGAGCTTGGCGGAGGCGCCGATATCCTATGTTGCGGCCGCCGCTGCCCGGGCGTAGTCTCCCGTTCAAGGGGGTGGGGGTACTACTCTAATTCGCACGCTGCGGATTTCGACGCCAAGCGAGTCGCCGACCCGCTTTCGAAGGGTCTCGGTGACATAGCGCAGGCGCGAAGCCCAAGCCGCGCCGACCACGCCCAGGGTGAGCCGGTCGTCGCTTACACCGGCGCTGGCGACCGCTTTGGCGAGGTTCGGCGGAAGAGCGGCGCAGACATGCGCGAGTACCGCTGCACGGTTGGTGGTTTGGCTTCTGAGGGCGGTGAGTCTCGCACCGCTGCCCATCAGTATGTCATTGATTGTTCGGGGTTTTCGCATTGCAACATGATACCCAGTTCTGGCCTGCGACGACAATGCCTTGGCAGATGTTAACAAGACGCGGATGCGAGTCCGCGCGTATAAGGTCGTCCACCAAGGGCGGGCCGACCGCCTATTAGTATGTCATTGATTGCTCGAGGTTTTTGCGTTGCCACATGACACCCGCTACCAATTCTTACAGCCAAAAGCGTGCTTAGTTTCCTTGTTTTGGGTTACCAGATTCTGCAATAGTCGATCCATGACGGCCACGGAACCATACTCCCTATGAACGTCATTTTCGTAGGCCGCAAGACCGGCCAGGTAAAGCAACTGGATCTCCGTCACCCCCTGGTCATCGGCGCTGCCGTCGCGATCGTTTTCGGCATCGTCGGCGGGGCGTTTTCGATCGGCCTCAAGCTCGGCGTGGGGCATGGCGTCGCGAATCCCATCGATCAGTTGGGGAACTGGTCCGCCGACTTGCTGCGCGAACAGGCGCAGATCGAGGAAGTGCGACGGGTTTTGCAGGAGAAGGTCAATGCGCTGGCGATGCGGGTCGGTCAGATGAATGCCAACGTCATTCGGCTCGATGCGCTCGGCAAGCGCTTGACCCGCATGGCCAATCTCGATGACGGGGAGTTCAATTTCGGCAGCCCGCCATCGCTCGGGGCTGAGAACGGCGACGGACAACCGGCGCAGATCCCGAATCTCACCGCCATGGTCGATGATCTGCAGAGCCAGCTGTCGAGCCGTGAGCAGCAGTTGGGGGTGCTGGAGAATCTCATTCTCACCCGTGAGCTCAACAAGCAGGTCTATCCCGAAGGCCGTCCCGTGCAGGACGGTTTCATCTCGTCCTATTTTGGACGCCGTGCCGATCCCTTTACCGGCTTTTCCGCCGTACACAAGGGCCTCGACTTTGCAGCCCCTCAGGGGACCGCAGTGTCCTCCGTGGCCGCGGGGTTGGTGACCTTCGCCGGCGAGCGCGCGGGTTACGGGGAAATGGTGGAGATCAACCACGGCAATGGTTTGGCCACCCGCTACTGCCATAACGAGAAGCTCCTGGTAAAACAGGGCGAGATGGTGCGCAAGGGTCAGGAAGTCGCGCTGATGGGGTCGACCGGCCATTCCACCGGCCCGCACCTGCACTTCGAAGTGCTCAAGAACGGCGCGCAGGTCGATCCGCTGCGCTTCATCGGCGAGGAGCGGTAGCTCAAGCCCGGATTGGGCAGGCAGGTTCTCCGGATAGCCGGGAGCCCCATTCGTGGGGCAATGGGTCTGCCGGGCCGTCACGAAACGATTTCCAGCCCTTCCGGTCTACCCGTACAATACCCAGTTTTTTAAGGATTCCCTCCGCGTGTGGAAGCTTCTGACGCAGATATTTGGCAGCCGCAATCAGCGCCTCGTTAAGGAGCTGAGCCGCAAGGTTGCCGCGACCAATGCCCTCGAGAGCAGCGTGCGCGCCTTGGCCGACGAGCAATTTCCCGAGAAGACCCAGGAGCTCAAGGCACGCTTCGCCGCCGGTACACCACTTGACGATCTTGTGCCCGAGGCATTTGCGCTGGTTCGCGAGGCCTCACGCCGCAAGCTCGGGCTGCGCCATTTCGACGTGCAGCTGATCGGCGGCCTTGCGCTGCACGCCGGCAAGATCGCGGAGATGCGCACGGGTGAGGGCAAGACCTTGATGGCGACGCTGCCCGCGTATCTCAACGCCTTGTCCGGCGAGGGCGTTCACGTCGTTACCGTCAACGAATACCTGGCGCAGCGCGACTCGGACTGGATGGGTCCGGTGTTTCGCTTCCTCGGCATGAACGTGGGTGTCATCAAGAACGCCCAGGCGCAGGACGAAAAGCGCGCCGCCTATGCTTGCGACATCACCTACGGCACCAACAACGAGTTCGGCTTCGATTACCTGCGCGACAATCTCGCCTTTCGCCTCGAGGATCGGGTGCAACGCAAACTGTCGTTCGCCATCGTCGACGAGGTCGACTCGATCCTGATCGACGAAGCGCGCACGCCGCTGATCATTTCGGGACCCGCCGAGGAGAGCACCGAGCTCTACATCAAGATCAATACCTTGATTCCGCGGCTGACGAAGCAGAAAGAGGAGGACGGCCCGGGCGATTATGCCGTCGATGAAAAAACCAAGCAGGCGACCCTTACCGAGGAGGGCCATCAGAAAGTGGAAGAACTCATGGCGGAGACGGGGCTGCTGCGCGAGGGCGAGAGCCTTTACGATGCCACCAATATCCGCTTGATGCATCACCTGAATGCGGCGCTGCGGGCGCACGCGCTGTACAAGCGCGACGTCGAATACATCGTGCGCCAGGGTGAAGTGATCATCGTCGATGAGTTCACGGGCCGCACCATGCCGGGCCGCCGGTGGTCGGACGGCCTGCACCAAGCAGTCGAGGCCAAGGAGGGGGTCAAGGTCCGGGAGGAAAACCAGACCGTCGCCTCGATCACGTTCCAGAATTATTTCAGGCTGTATTCGAAATTGTCCGGCATGACCGGCACCGCGGATACCGAGGCGTTCGAATTCCAGCAGATCTACGGCCTCGAAGTGGTGGTGATCCCGACCCACAAGCCGATGATCCGCATCGACCGCTCGGATCTCGTGTTCCTGTCCGAGCACGACAAGTTTCAGGCGATTCTCGAGGACATCCAGGATTGCGTGAAGCGGGGCCAGCCGGTGCTGGTCGGCACCACCTCGATCGAGACTTCCGAGCGCCTGGCGAAGCTCCTGGTGGCGGCCAAGATCCCCCACGAGGTGTTGAACGCGAAGCAGCACGAGCGCGAGGCACACATCGTCGCGGAGGCGGGCCGCCCCGGGGCGATCACGATTGCCACGAACATGGCCGGCCGTGGCACGGACATCGTGCTCGGCGGCAGCCCGCAGACACAGATCGACGCCATCGAGAACCCGAACGCGGCCGCTCTGCAGCAAATCCAGGACGAGTGGCGCAAGCGGCACGAGCAAGTGCTCGCTGCCGGCGGGCTGCATATCATCGGCACGGAACGCCACGAATCCCGGCGCATCGACAATCAGTTGCGCGGCCGCTCCGGGCGGCAGGGCGATCCCGGCTCGAGCCGTTTCTACCTGTCGCTCGAGGACAACTTGATGCGCATTTTCGGCGATCCGACGCGGATGAAGGCGCTGATGACGCGCGTCGGCATGAAAGCGGGCGAGGCGATCGAGAGCGGCATGCTCACGCGCCAGATCGAGCGCGCACAGCGGCGGGTCGAACAGCACAACTTCGATGCCCGCAAGCAGCTTCTTGAATATGACGACGTCGCCAATGACCAGCGCCGCGTGATCTACCAGCAGCGTACCGACTTGATGGGTGCGGAAAACGTTGCCGAGGCCATCAAGGGCGTCCGCGAGGACGTCGTGGCGCAGCTGGTCGATCAATACCTCCCCGCGGGTATCGCCGAGGAGCAGTGGGACGTGCCTGGATTGGGACAGTCCATCGAGCGCGACTTCGGATTGACGCTGCCGGTTGCCGAGTGGGTCAAGGCCGAGGAGGCCGGCGATGCGTCGGTCCTCAAGAGCCAGATTCTCACCGCGCTCGAGGCGGCCTATGAGCAGAAACAGGCGAGCGTCGGTCCGGAGGTGATGCGCTACATCGAGAAGGAAGTGATGCTGCGCACCCTGGACCAGCATTGGCGCGAGCACCTCGCGGCGATGGATTACATGCGTCAGGGTATTTTCCTGCGCAGCTACGCGCAGAAGAATCCCAAGCAGGAGTACAAGCGCGAGGCATTTGAGCTGTTCTCCGCGATGCTCGACCGGATCAAGTACGACACCGCCACGACGGTATCGAAGATCCAAGTGCGCAGCCAGGCGGAAATCGAGCGCGAAGAGCTCGAGCGCCAGCGGCGCCTCGCCCGGGCGCTGCAGATGCAGCATGCGGAAGCCGTTTCGCCGATCCAATCCGGGCCGGGGCCGGAAGAGGCGCTACGAAGTCCGAAGGGAGCCCGTAGGGAGCCCCGTGGGGCGCGAGGGTTTCGGCAACGGCGGCACCGCGCTCGACGTCGAGCCGCGACCCTCCGCACCCGCACCGATGCCGTTCGTGCGCGCTGTGCCCAAGGTCGGCCGCAACGAGATGTGTCCGTGCGGTTCGGGCAAGAAGTACAAGCACTGCCACGGCGCTCTGCAGCAAGCGAGCGGTTGACTCTCGATCATCCGGTACGAGCGCATTCATGTCGTCGCCGGGGCGGTGATCGACCGGAGTGAGCGCGTGCTGATCGCGCAGCGGCCCGCGGGAAAGACTCTGGCGGGCGGATGGGAGTTTCCCGGCGGCAAGTTGGAGCCGGGCGAGGGTCGGCGCCAAGGATTGGCGCGCGAGTTGCGCGAGGAAATCGGCATCGACATCCGCGAGCCCCGTCCGCTGCTGCGCCTGCGTCACCGCTATCCCTACGGCGAAGTGCTGCTCGATGTCTGGGTCGTGCGCCGCTATCGCGGCGAACCGCGTGGATTGGATGGCCAGGAACTACGCTGGTGTTCGCGCGGCGAGCTGCCGCAAGCCGATCTTCTGCCGGCCGATCGCCCGATCATCGGCGCGCTGCGGCTGCCGGAGCGCTTGCGGCGCGACTGCACGGATTTTTATCGCGTCGGGGACCTTCGCGCGCTTCGTGCGCGACGCGATCGATTATTGGGAGCATGGTGCAGCGACCCTGCTGATGGGACGCGCGCCGCGGCAGCGGGTGCGGATTTTCTGGTCATGCGTGAAATGCTGCCGGCGGGCATCCTGACGGGTCTGTGCGAGGCGGTGGCAGTGCCGGTGTTCGCGCGCGGCATCGGGCTCGTGCGCGCCTGGGAACTGGGTGCGAGCGGCACCCATGCCCTGCCAATCGGCTAGAGTGCTCCATGGATGCGCTGGATCGGACGGCCATTGCGTACCTGACGCTGCCGCTCGCCATTTTCCTGGCCGGTTGGGTCGAGATCTCGGCGGCGATTCCGCTGCTCGCGTGCCTCGCGTACGCGCTCAGGGACTTGGTTGCACGGCGCTTCGGCAAAGCTCAGCCCGAGATCACCGCGCTGCAGCTCACGATCGCAGTCGCCGTCGGGTGCGCTTGGACCGTGTGCGGCGGCACCGGGCATGTCGTGTTCGCCAATGCAGATTGGCATGTGCGGGACGCGGTATTGCACGATCTGGTGATTGGCCAATGGCCCGTCGGTTACGGAATGTACGGCGGCGAGGAAACTCTATTACGAGCGCCGCTTGGCTACTATCTGCCCGCGGCTCTCGTCGGCAAGTGGTCGGGGCTGCGTGCCGCCCACGTCGCCATGGCGATGTGGACTGCCGCGGGCGCATCGCTGTTTCTCCTGCAGGTGATCTCGCGGCTTGCGTTGCGGGGAGGAATCGCGCTCTGCGCAGCAGCGGTGATCGTGCTCTTCAGCGGCTGCGACATCATCGGCAACCTGCTGCGGGTGCCTCATTTCATCGCGCACTGGGATATCACGCAGCATCTGGAGTGGTGGGCGGACCGCTATCAATATTCGTCCATGACCACGCAGCTGTTCTGGGTGCCGAATCATGCCCTGGGCGGCTGGCTCGTGATCGGACTGCTGTTGCGCAGCGAGCGCGGTATGCCACTCGAATCCCTGCTGCCGATCGTCGTCGTCGCAGTAGCGCTCTGGTCGCCGTTCGCGGCGCTGGGCGTCGTCCCTTTCGTGCTTTGGACGTGGGTCGCGAGAGCGGGCGAGCACTGGCGGCGGCTGCTCAGTCCCCGCGTATGGGCACCGGCGCTTGCGGTGGGCCTCGTGGTGGCCGCCTATCTGACACTCGATGCGGGCCGCATCCCCAAGGGCTGGACCGTGGGCGTCAGCGGCGTAGGGGCCGCGGCGATTGCGACGGATCTGTCGCGTCTGGCCGCGTTCTTTTTACTGGAGGCAGGCTTCATCGGCTTCGCGATCCTCGCCATCCGCCGCTCGGGTGAGGTCGTGCTCGCGCTGGTGATTCTCGCGCTGCTTCCCCTCGTGAAATTCGGCGCGTCGAACGATCTCGTGATGCGCGCCTCGATTCCGAGCCTCACCGTGCTGGCCATCGGCGCGGCGTTCGCTCTGACCACGGGCACATCGGACGGCCACGCCCGGCGCAAGAAAGCGCTTCTCGTTTCCCTGCTGGCAGTGGGTGCGGTGACGCCGATTCAGGAGTTCGCGCGTGCCGCGGCGCTGCCTTCCTGGCCGATCAACCTGCACGCGACGTTGATCGACGCGTGGTGCGGCCAATATCCTCCAAGCTACGTGGCGGGGCTCCGCCATCAAGCCGTTCTGCGCATCCTGCGGCCGCCGCACGCGCTGCGGCCGGAGGGGCGGCCGTGCCAGAACTAGGCGCCTGTCTTCGACAGCTCCTACGGACGTAGACAGCTCCTACGGACCGCGCAGATTCTCATCGAAGAACTGCACGATCGTCCGATAGGCGTGCCGGCCGTCATGCTGCCGCAGCAAGCCGTGTTTCGCGCCCGGGTAGACCATGACGTCGAAGGGCTTGCCGAGGTCCTGCAGCTTGCGAAACAGCTTCGTGCTGTGAAGAAACAGCACGTTGTCGTCCGCCATCCCATGAACGATGAGGAGCTTGCCGCGCAAATCTCCGGCGTAAGGCAGCGCGCCGCTCGCGGCATAGCCCGCAGCGTTGTCCGATGGCCGTTCCAGGTAGCGCTCGGTGTAATGGGTGTCGTAGAGCGACCAATCGGTGACGGGCGCCCCCGCCACCCCGGCGCGAAAAACCTCAGGCGCTTTGAACATCAACATGAGCGTGAGGTAGCCGCCGTAGCTCCATCCCCACACGCCGATGCGTGCCCGGTCGATGTAGGTCTGCGAGCCAAGCCAGTGTGCACCCTGCACCTGGTCGGCGACCTCGATGTCGCCGAGCCGATCCTGGATGGGTGCTTGAAAGGCTGTGCCGCGCGACGCGCTGCCGCGATTGTCGAGCTGGAATACCACATAGCCCGCACGCGTCAGGATCTGGGTGAATGAGTTGCCCGTCCAGTTGTCGAGCACCCGCTGTACACCCGGTCCGCCATAGACATCGATGATCGCGGGATATTGCCGCGCCGGGTCAAAGTGCGCGGGCTTGAAGAGCCGGTAGTGCAGCGCCTGACCATCGGCGGCGGCGAGGGTTCCGAACTCCGGAATGGCATTGTCCGCCAGGTAGGGCGCGTCCGGATGGTCACGATCCAAGCGGTTTTCGAGCAGGTACGCGATGAGGCTACCGTCGGAGCTGCGCAGGCTCACCTGCGGTGGCTGGGTGCGGCTGGTGAAATTATCGACATAGAAGCGGGTGTCGTGCGCCATGGTGATGCCGTGCAAACCTCCCTCGCGCGAAATCCGCGTGACCTTGCGAGGGTCGGCCGTGTCGAGCGAGGTGCGGTACAAGTGCCGCTCGATCGGGCTCTGCTCGGTTGCCGTGAAGTAGATCAGGCGATGACGCTCATCGATGCCCTTGATGGCGCGGCCGCGAAAATCATCGACACTCCAGGCACCTGCAGTCAGCCGGCGCAGGAGACGGCCTTCGTAGTCGTATAAATACAAATGCTCGAAGCCGTCGCGCATGGAGCCCCAGATGAACTCCCGGGACTTCCTGAGAAAGGAGATCTCATCGTTGAGCTCGATCCAGCTGCGGCTGGTTTCGGTCAGAACCACGCGGCTGGTACCGGTGTGGATGTCCGCAAACAGCAAATCCAGCCGACGCTGATCGCGGCTCTCGCGCTGAATCGCGATGGTCTTGCCGTCGGGCAGCCAGTTCACCCGAGCAACGTAAATGTCGCTCTCCTGCCCCAGATCGAGCCACGTGACGGCGCCCGTCGATACGTCGGCTACCCCCAAGCGGATGCGCACGTTGGGGCCGCCGGCCGCCGGATAGCGCTGCGGGAACGTCGCGACGTTATCTGCCGAGATTTCAAAACGCTCCGTGACCTTGACCGGGCTTTCATCGACTCTTGCGAAGGCAATGTGACGGTCGTCGGGCGCCCACCAATAGCCGGTGCTGCGGTCCATTTCCTCCTGCGCGACGAATTCCGCCATGCCGTTCTTGATCGCGCCGCCCCCATCGCTGGTCACGGCTTTTTCGGCTCCTTGGGCGAGGTCATAGGTGTAGAGATTCTGATCGCGCACGTACGCGACATAGCCGCCGCGCGGTGAAATGGAGGCATCCGTCGCAAAGCCCGGGGAGTGCGTAATCTGCACCACCGCATCCTTGGCCGGCTTGGCAAGATCGTAGTAGTAGAGGCGCCCGTCCAACGGAAACAACAGCGCCTGCCCCGATGGGGCGAAGGAGTATTCCAAAATGCCGGAGAGCGATGCGGTTCTTTGCCGTTCGCGGCGGCCGAGCTCCTCATCCGACAGCTTCTCATCCGCGGGCGCAAGGATTCTGGAGTCCACGAGGAGATGCGCACGGCGCTCGGCAATGCTGTACTCCCAAAGATCGAGCCGATCCTTGTCTTCCGGCCGGCCCTGCAGGTAGGTCACCCGCGAAGAATCCGGTGAGATCTTCAATCCGACAATGGAAGGGCCGGCAAGAGAGGGCGCATCGAACAGCCGGTCGATCGTGAGCTCCGCAGCGTGCGCACCCGTGACCGCGGCACACGCGACGAGCGCCGGGGCCAAATAGCGGCCTGAGGTCAGGGATTCGGCCATGGGTACTGCGCCTTCAATGAGCGGTCACAAGCGGACCATTTGATAGGAAACTTCGACCAGCTCCGTGAGGCCGCGTGCGCGCAGCCGAGGCTCGTGCGCCAAGATGTCCTGCCGGTCGATCTCACGCATTTCGAAGTGATGCGAGTAGAGACGTGCCACTTCCTCGCGCGATATTGAAAACGGCGGCCCCGACATTTGCGCCTGGGGATATTCCACGGCGACGAGCAGCATGGGCGTGCCCGAGCTCACGAGCGCCGCAAGATGCGATACGTAGGGGACCCGCAGCTCGGCGGTCCACGAAATCAGTGCGGCGCGATCATAGACGGCAGCCACCTCGCCGAGCAGGGCGGCAGTCAAGGCAAAGAAATCGCCGCGGAACAATTCAAGGTTCGCCGCTTCGTAGACGTCGAACCGTTCGAGTACGCGCCGCCGCGCAGGAACGCCGTTCTCCATGCAGAACGACTCGAGCGCGATGGTTGAGAGCTCGACACCGACCACCGGATGGCCCTGATCCTGCAACCAGAGCATATCGAGGCTCTTGCCGCACAAGGGAACGAACACACGGCCGCTGCCGCTACGATTCCGGGCAATGTCGAGCGCCGCCCAGTGGCGGAGCAAATTTCGGTCGACCGAAGATTGATGAAAGCCGATCTGGTCGTTGCGCCAGCGTTTGTGCCAGAACTCAGGCTGCAAGGGTCACGTATCCTCTGCTCGATCGTCGTGCACGTCGTCGCCCTCGGGGGCGGACTCGTCCGGAATCTTGTGCTGCTCGGTGAGCCAGGCGCCGAGGTCGATGAGCCGGCAGCGATCGCTGCAGAACGGGCGGTAGATGGACGCCTCCGACCACGCCACGGTGCGCCGACAAGTCGGACATTTCACCATGGTGGCCATCGACGGCAGCGGTCCTGATCAGGAGCAGCAGGTCAGAAGAAACGGCACATCCATCTCGACATGTACCGGACGGGTCGTGGCATCGGTCCAATTCAGGAAGCGGATGGTGCAGCGATGCTGGTTGCCGCTGATCTCGGGAAATAGAAAACTGTGCGGCGGCAGGGTGATTCGCACCAACTGACACGGGCTTTTTTGATCGAACTGCAGCTGGAAGATCCCGCCCATCGCGATTTCGGACTTGCGTTTGGCATTTTGCCGGGTGAGCCAGAGCAGTTCCTGGATACTGTCGCACAGAGGCCGGATGAGGGCGAGCCAGCTGCCGAACTCGGCCGCCCGCACCTCCGCCGGCCGGTTCAGCCAATACGAATAGTCCGGCAGATCGAAATCGCAGGTGCCTCCGGGGATGGCGCTGCGATGCTTGATGGCGCTCAGGAACTCCGAATCCCGCAACGGCCCCATGAAATTGCCGCCGACGGTCGACAGGTCTTCGCGCAGCTTGAGGAGATTCGACATCAACGACTTCAGGCGGCTGGGGTCGACGCCGGTCTTGCTCTGGTACTCCTTGAGCACATTGACGTGGCGCTCGAGTTCCTTGAGCACATCCATGCGCGAATCGCCCCGGGCCGTGATGGCGAGGATCTCGAGCAGACTCGAGACCGCGGCGCGCGCGCTCCAGGAATTGTCCATCTCGCTGTGATACGTGGCCTGCGTGTAGAGAAATTCCAGGCGCAGGAAGGTGCGCATGCGCTCATTCAGCGGCTGCTCGTAGACGACGGGCGGCGATTCGGCTTCGGCGTCGGCCCGAGGATCGGGGTAGGAGTTCATGCGCCCTATTGTGAGCCAACTCCGGGGGCAGGGTAAACCTTGGTTTACGTTAAATCGCCGCCGAGCGTTGAAATTTTTTGCGCAAGCTGCAAGTAGCGCTGGTGCAGACGATCGACCGCGTGTCGCAATTGCATGACAGTACCCGTGTTTTCGATCACATCGTCTGCAGCTGTCAGACGATTCTCGCGAGCCGCCTGCGCTGTGAGAATCGCCCGCGCCTGCGCGAGGCTGATGCAATCCCGCGCGATGAGCCGCTCCAATTGGATTGTCTCGTCCACATCGACGACGAGAATGCGATCGAGATGATTGCGGGAGCCACCCTCGACGAGCAATGGAATTGCCAGGACGATGTAGGAACCCGCCGACTCGTCGGCTCGCCGCTCCATGTCCGCCCGAATGAGCGGATGAAGAATGGCTTCGAGAGCGCGGCGCGCGTGCGGATCCGCAAAAATGAGGTCGCGCAGCGCGCGCCGGTCGAGCTCGCCGTCAGCGGTGAGGATTCCCGTGCCGAACCTCTCGATCACAGCGGCGAGTCCCGGCTGTCCCGGCGCGACCACGAGCCGGGACGATTCGTCCGCGTCGATCACCGGGACGCCGAGCTCGACGAACCGCTGCGCGACGGTGCTCTTGCCACTCGCGATGCCGCCGGTGAGCCCGATGCGCAGGCGGTTGTGGCCGCGGGAAGTGCCCAGACAGGCTCCTTAATGCTTGAGGCCGGAGATTCTCAAGTAACTGTCCACCAGCGTATCGCCATAGAGCATGGCGAGCCAGCCGGCAGCGGCCAGATAGGGGCCGAAGGGCATCGGAGCCGCCCGGTCGCGCCCGCGCAGCATGATCAGGAGGATGCCGAGCACCGCTCCGGTGGCGGCGGACAACAGAATGACGAGCGGCAATACTTTCCATCCCAGCCACGCGCCCAAGGCCGCGAACAGCTTGAAATCCCCATACCCCATCCCTTCTTTGCCGGTGACGAGGCGAAAGGCGTGAAACACCAGCCAGAGGCTCAAATAGCCGGCCGCCGCTCCGATGATGGCATCGCGCGGTGGCACCGGCAGCGGGGCGGCGGGCTGAGGGCCGATCAGCACCGCAGCGAGCAACCCGGCCCACAGGAGCGGCAAGGTGATGCTGTCGGGCAGCAACTGATGATCGATGTCGATGCCGGTCAACGCAACGAGCGTCCAGGTGACCACCAAGGCGCAAGCCGCCGGGGCGCCGTAGCCGAAGTGCCACGCCACCCATGCGGACAGCAAACCGGTGGTGAGCTCGACGAGCGGATAGCGCTTCGAGATCGGCGCCTTGCATGCCGCGCAGCGTCCTCGAAGCACCAGCCAACTGATCAGCGGGATGTTCTGCCACGCGGTGATGGGCGCCTTGCAGGCCGGGCAGGCGGAGCGTGGGGTGGCCAGGGTGAAGCGCTCGGAGGAAGGGTGCGGGGACGATGCGGTGGGTGCGGTCGCCGCGGCGGTGCTTGGACCCGTGAACTCAGCGGCCTGGGCGCGCCACTCGCGATCCAACATGATGGGCAGCCGATAAATGACGACGTTGAGAAAGCTGCCGATCATGAGTCCCAGGACGAACACCGAACCGGCGAACAGCAGCGGGTTCTCCGCGTACAGCACGGTGACGTCGCTCAGCACGAGCTAAATCCGTCTGAGCCGTGCGGCGGGCCCAACCGGCGTCAGCCGACCGC
The DNA here is from genome assembly GCA_963843295.1 of uncultured Gammaproteobacteria bacterium. Taxonomy (GTDB): domain Bacteria; phylum Pseudomonadota; class Gammaproteobacteria; order Steroidobacterales; family Steroidobacteraceae; genus Bog-1198. Next base: position 630,407 of record CAWJJP010000014.1, read on the forward strand.
TTGGCCGAGCTTGAAGATCGGCAGGTACATGGCGATGACCATGCCGCCCACCAGCACGCCGAGGATGGCCATGATCATGGGTTCCAAGAGGCTCGACATGCTGTCGACCGCGTTGTCCACCTCGGCCTCGTAGAACTCGGCGACTTTCGATGACATGGTATCCAGGGACCCGGATTCTTCGCCCACGGCGATCATCTGTACGACCATGTTGGGGAACAGGCCGGTATTCTCCATGGCACGCTGCAGCCGCCCGCCCGATGCCACTTCGTCCTTCATGCGCAGCACCGCTTCTTCGTAGACGATATTGCCGGTGGCGCCTGCCACGGACTGCATGGCTTCGACTAAAGGCACGCCCGCCGCGAACATCGTCGACAACGTGCGTGCGTACCGCGCGATCGCCGCCTTGACGAGGATGGGTCCCAAGATCGGCATTTTGAGCATGATCCGGTCCATCGCAAGCTGCATTTTCCGCGACCGTCTCAGAAAGTAGAAAAACGTATAGAAGCCGGCGCCGATCACCAGGATGAGCCACCAACCTTGATGCTGGACGAAGCGCGATAGATTGACGACCATTTGCGTGAATGCGGGCAAGTCGGCGCCGAAGCCTTTGAACAGCGATTCGAACTGAGGAATCACGAAGATCAGCAAGATGATCGATACGATGACGGCTACGCAGAGGACCGCGATCGGATAGAACAGCGCCTTCTTGATCTTCTTCTTCAGGGCCTCGGTCTTTTCCTTGTAGGTTGCGATCTTGTCGAGCAGGGACTCGAGAGCGCCCGCATGCTCGCCTGCCTCGACCAGATTGACGAACAGGGTATCGAAGTACAGCGGGAACTTCGCCAGCGATTCGTGCAGCGTGCTGCCTCCCTCGATGTTTGCCTTGACGTCGAGAACGAGCTTCTGCATGTTCGGCTTTTCGTGCCCGTTGCCGATGATCTCGAATGCCTGGACCATGGGGATGCCGGCCGACATCATGGTCGCGAGCTGCCGGGCGAATACCGCGATATCCTCCATCGTGATCTTGCCGCCCGAGCGGAACGCCCTGCTTTGCGTCTTGACGCGTGTGGCGGCTACGCCCTGGCGTCTCAAGTCGGCGCGCAGCGACGCTTCGTTCACGGCAAGCGACTTGCCGCGAACCTTGTTGCCGCGCTTGTCCTTGCCTTCCCAGAGAAATTGGGTTTCTTTCTTGACTGCAGTTGCGGATATCGCCATACATCGATCCTTGCGTTAAGCCTTCTACTCGATCGTGACGTTGTTCACTTCTTCCAAGCTGGTCAAACCGTCCCTCACTTTTTGCAAGCCCGCGCGGCGCAGGTTCCAAACGCCATCTTTGGCGGCCTGGTCGCCGATATTCAAGGCGCCACCACCTTCCATGATGATTCGTCCGATGGTCTCGGTGACGGGCATGACCTGGTAGATTCCCATGCGCCCCTTGTAGCCGTCCGTGCACTGGCCGCAGCCGACCGCCTTGTAGACCCGGATGCCGTTCGCGATGTCCGATTCCTCGAAGCCCTCTTTGCGCAGCGCCTCGGCCGGGATGTCGACCGGCTGTTTGCAATTGCTGCAGAGCTTGCGGGCCAGGCGCTGGGCGATGATGAGGCTGACGGAGGTCGCGATGGCGTACGGTTTGACGCCCATGTCCACCAAACGGGTCAGCGTCTGGGGCGCATCGTTGGTGTGCAAGGTGGACAATACCAAGTGGCCGGTCTGCGCCGCCTTGATCGCGATTTCCGCCGTTTCGAGGTCGCGGATTTCGCCGACCATGATGACGTCGGGGTCCTGGCGCAGGAAGGCGCGCAGCGCCGACGCGAAGGTAAGTCCCACCTTATTGTTCACATTGACCTGATTGATGCCGGGCAGGTTGATTTCGGCGGGGTCCTCCGCCGTCGAGATGTTGCAGTCTTCGGTATTGAGAATGTTGAGGCCCGTGTACAGCGACACGGTCTTGCCGCTGCCCGTGGGGCCAGTCACGAGGATCATGCCTTGAGGCTTGGCGAGATAGCGCAGGTAGATCTCGCGCTGCACCGGTTCGTAGCCCAATGCATCGATGCCCAGCATGGCGCTCGAGGGATCGAGAATACGTGTGACGACCTTCTCGCCGAACAATGTCGGGCAGGTGCTGACGCGAAAGTCGATGGCGCGATTCTTGGAAAGTCGCATTTTGATGCGACCGTCCTGCGGAACGCGGCGCTCGGCGATGTCGAGACGCGACATGACCTTGAGGCGCGCGACGATCTTGACCGCCAGTTGTACCGGCGGAAGAGCAACTTCTTTGAGGACGCCGTCAATGCGAGTGCGAATGCGGAAAATCTTTTCATAGGGCTCGAAGTGGATGTCCGAGGCGCCTTTTTTGATGGCATCGAGCAGGATCTTATTGACGAACCGCACGATCGGCGCGTCTTCGACGTCGTCCCGGCCGAGGGCCTCTGCGTTCGGGTCCTCATCGCCGCCGGTGACTTCGAGATTCTCGAGATCGAAGTCATCGTCGGTCAGGCTCGGCATGACCGCTTCGGCTTGGTCGATGGCCTTGTTGACCGCGGTCTGGAGCTTGTCCTCCTCGACGACAACGAACTCGATGCTCATCGAGGTCTGGAACCGGATCTCGTCCAGGGCGTGCAAATTGGTTGGATCTGCGACGGCAAGGAACAGACGCTTGCCGCGCTTCATCAAGGGCAATGCGCGGTGCTTTTGCAGGAGCTTGTCGCTCACGGCGCGAACCGCCTCCATGTCGATCGCCACCGCATCGAGATCGAGGAGCGGAACACCAAATTCATTGGACGCCGAAATGGCGATATCGCGCGCAGTGGCCAGGCTCGAGTTGACCAGGTGCGTCACCAGATTGAGGCGCTTCTCCTTCGCTTTGGCGACGGCGTCCTGCATGGCGACCTCGTCAAGCAGCCCGTCTTGGACCAGCCGCTGGGCAAGGCCGCCCAGCGCCATCCGACCGGTACCGCCGACCGCTAGCTATCGCGTTATCATTCATGGACTTACGTCGGACTCCAGGAGAAAAACCCGGCTACTATCCGTAGCATACGGACGAATTGTCAAATCAAGGGCGAATAGTCGCATATCGGCGCCGTCATCCGCGTGACTTCAATCGCAAAATGAGTCCGAGTTGGAGATGGGGTTGCGCAAGAACCAAAAAAGAAGCCCCTCCGGAGAGGGGCTTCCATGAAGTGCTTCTGCGAAGCTTAGACGGTTATTTGCACTGCGTCGGCGCGTAGCGAGCCGGCACGGTGCCAGACCGGCGGCGCCCAGGCCCAGGCCGGTCGCCGTGGTCTTCGTCGCGGACGTGCACGCCCAGTCGATGCTGCCCGTCATGCCAGCTCGCCAACTGCGTTGCCGCCGATGAACGGGCTCAACACAATGGTATTGCCGGCGATCTGGGCCACGTTCTGTTGATACGTGACTGTGATGATACCGGTACGCAGCGTCCGATCGGTGACACTCGCTACGTACTTCGTGACTATCAGGGTAGCGGCCAACTGGCTCGACGCCGTCGCCACGCCCGCGAGGTCGTTCGACTGATAACCCTCGGCTACAGCGATCTTCGCCGCATCCGCCATGTTCAGGCCTTCCGTCACCTTCGCGCGCACCGTGTAGTCCTGATAGGCCGGAATGGCGATCGCCGCCAAGATGCCGATGATGGCGACCACGATCATCAATTCGATGAGCGTGAAGCCTTTTTGCAGTTTATTAAACATTCGTAGCTCCTGATTTAACAACGTGACAAGTTCTCAAGTTCAAGCAACGGCCTGCGCCGGTAGTCGGGATAAAGCAAGTGCTGTGCCAGCCTGTTCAAAGCAGAACTAAGTAATTGAAATTGAAGCTCATTTTACCATCGGACCGACCTCGCTTGACATAGAACCGTCGCCGCTAGGAGGCGGTTGTGACGCGCAAGGGCACAGAGCGACAAATTTTGTCAGCGGGTGCGATCGTTCAGCCCGGCGCGGTCTTCCTCGTGATAACTCTCGTCGGCGTTGATATCCCAGATTTTGGACCTCCCGTGGCCGCCGTTGATGATCGAGTCCGCGGCCCATTTTGCTGAGAGCATCGAGTGATCCTGGTTGTTGTAGCGATGCATTCCGTTGCGCCCGATCGAAAAGAGATTGTGGAACTCGTCCAGGTAATCGCGGACGATATTGAAGTGCCGGTACTCGCCGAAATAAGCGGGATAGGCCTTGGGCACCCGTATACACGGTCGCATCCAATACATCTCGGCGTTCGATGAGGTTGAGCTTGGCGAGCTCGTCGGCGGCGAACTCGACCAACCGTGCGTTTTGCATTGACCAAAGCTCATCACCTTCACGGCAGAAGTACTCCAGGCCGAGCCAAATTGTGTCCGGGTCCGCGACCAACGCCGGGCTCCAGTTGTTGAATATCTGCAGTCGACCGACTTTCACGTCCGGCTCTTGCACGTAAATCCAGTTATCCGGGGGCATGCCGTTAGCGGCGGCGTCCGGCTGTCTCTTGCCCGGCACGGACATTCTGCGCAGCAAGAGTCCCACCGTCAGGAAATCTCGGTAGGGAAGCCGCCGTGCGACCTGCGCGACACGCTCGTTCTCGGGCAAGAGCATGGCGGTGAGATCGCGAACCGGCAGCGTCGATAAAAAGTAGTCGCACGCGATGCGGCGATGAGCGCCGGTACGCTCATCGCAGACCGTGACCGCGGTCACCGTGAGCCCGGTTCTCTCGATGCCGACCACACGATGCTGCAAATGGACCTCGCCCCCGCGTGCGGTGATCTCGCGCGCAGCTGCCTCCCACATCTGGCCGGGGCCGAGCTTGGGGTAGAGGAAGCGCTCGATCAGACTCGTCTCGGTGCGTGTTTGCGAGGTATCCGTCGACGAGCGAAAGGGTGCGGTAAGCGCGTGTGAGAGTGCTTTGGTCACAGACAATCCTTTGATCCGCTGTGCACCCCAGGCGGCATTGATTTCCGTGCAGGGCACGCCCCATACCTTCTCGGTGTAATCCTTGAAAAACGTGCGGTAAAGGCGTTCGCCGAAGCGATTCACAAGAAAATCCTCGAGAGAGTTTTCCGGAAGCTTGGGTGAGAGGCGCGCTTTCGCGTAGCTTGAGCCTACAAGGAGCGCCTCCGCGATCCCCATGTTCCTGAGCGTGTTGGTATTGAGCTTCAGGGGATAATCGAATAGGCGGCGCCGGTGGAGTATTCGCGACAGTCGCCTTCGGATCAGCATCACCGAGTCCGTTACGGCAGGCGCCAGAATAGAAGGCGCGAATTCGTGCGACTGGTGCTGGTAGCCAATGCGTAGCGCCGCATCGATCTCCGTTGGGTCCCGCGCTATCGGCAGGATTTCCTGCCACCAGCGCATGACCCAATCGGATTTCGAGAAGAATCGATGACCGCCGAGATCCATCCGATTGCCGCGGTAATTGACAGTCTTGGAGATTCCACCTACTTGGACGTCCGCCTCGAGGACGATGGGCATGATCGGCGAGCAGCGCAGCAACTCTCGTGCAGCCGTCAAGCCTGCGGGCCCGGCCCCGGCCACGACGGCGACTTTGTTCACGCGGGGGGACTTGCGTCGTTCACGACCAGGCAATCGTAGAGGTACCAATCACGCCCTCCGGGTCGGAAATGGCGCTTTCGCTCAAAGTCGATGTTTTCGACCGCCACGACGAAGTTTAGCTGCGGATCGCGACAGACGTCCCTCAGCCGCTCCCGCGTCAGGGGGCGAACCGAGGTAGATCTCTTGCCGTCCCCACTGCGCGCCTTGGTCATGTTCGATAAGAGTCGCCAATCGGGGTCCATCAGCGGAAGTAGAACTTGCGATCGGCGCCTGACCTCGAGGGCGGTCGCCCGCGAGAAGACCACGCCAGAGGATTGATCAACTGTCAAATAGCTCGGACGCTCCAGTGTAAACCATGCGAAGGCCGCCGAGTTGCGCACCGGAACGACCAAGACATTGGCGTCGGGAGGAATGACGCGCCGCCAATCGGAGTAAGCGTCAAGCTCGGCGGCGCCGCCGGCGACCGTCCCATCGTGAAGCGCACGGGGCAGGCAGTACAGACAGCCAGCGACCAGTCCCCCGATCGCGAGCGACAACACCATCGCCCGCCGACGACTCGGGATTCGGAACGTGAGCACTCCGATCGTCATGAGCGAGAGAAATTCCAATAGTACCCCCATACCACGCAGATACTTCGCCACTCGATCGTTGATGAAGTGCCGTACGGGCCAGAGGATCAAGGCGAACGCCAAGCAGATCGTGCCGCCGATTGTGGAGAACGTCCATCCGCAAATCACCAGCAGGACGCAGAGCGCACCGCATCCGTTTGTGCGCCGCAAAGCCTGCAACGTCGGCACCAAGAGTAGCACGCCGGCGAAACTCGTTACCCACACCCACCGCCACGCTTGTCCCTGCAAGAGAACGCTTACAGGACCCACCAAACTCGCAATGAGCGCCACCACCAATCCCGCAGAACCGACGAGGATGGCGGTTGCGCCGACCTTCCGGACTCGCGCATCGTCGATTGCCAGGACACTCAAGGACAATGATAGGAAGGGTCGCGCGTTTAGGCTCCAGTCGGCGGCGCGCCAGAACTGGAGCAGGAGGAATTGCGAGCGTTCCCGTACGATCTCCAGCCAAGCAGCATCCATCACGACAATACCGTGCGCGGTCAGCGGCCTCCACGATGCGCTCGAAGCGATAATCAGCACCAGCGATGTTCCGGCGGCCGCTCCCAGGGCGCCCACGCGTAACGGCAGCCATAAGCAAACCAGCCACAGTAATCCGGGAAGAGCGATCAATGGCTGCAGCAGCAGCGCCCCGCACACGATCAATAGTCCCCAAAGCCTGAGACCCGACAGAGAACAGGCGATGGCGGTAACGACGAGCGCCTCGGCCCCCGAGCGGGCGGTCAACCAGTCTTCAGCGTACTGGAAGACACCGAACGCCCCATAGGTACCTGGGATAAGAATGAGTAAGGCAATGGCCGAAAAAGCGCACGGACCACCGAGAAGCCGGCGAGCCAACGCCCAGGAGGCGGCAAAAAACAGGATCTTGAAGGCGAAGGTGAGCGTGAGCGCGGCATTTCCGAGGCCGATTAGTCCAACGCACGGCGCGTAAAGGCTGGAGAATATCGTATAGGAGTCCTGAGACGCATTTTGCAGAAACAGATCGCTGAACAGGTTCGGATGTACTCTGGCCAAAGCCTGTATCGCGTAAAGCCGCGCATCGCCGCCCAATCCCAGATAATGATGCCTCAGGGACCAAAGAAGCATCAGCGAGAGAACGAGGGCAACAACCGTAGCGCCTCGCCGCAGAGCGTCGCTGGGCAGCCCGTGGAGGCCTTTCGAGAAAGCGGAACAGATTTTTCTACTCTCTCAACCCTTTCAGCGGACCGATGAATCTCTCATAGTTGCGCCAGCGTTCCACGGATTGCCGATAGATCTTCTGCCGCACCTGCCAGGCGCTGGCCGTGACCACGGAGCGTCGAGTCTCATGGAATGCGAGGCAGCGCTTATCCCATTCGAGGCCGATGAATTCCAAAATCTTGCGTGTCCAGGCCTCTTGGTCGGCCACGAGTTCCTCGTAAGGGACTTCGAGAATCGTACCGGGAGGCAGGGAGCAGTACCAGTGGTTCATCAGGCGTTGATGACTACGATAGTAATCCGCCAGATCGGCGAGATCCATCGTGTAGGTCATGGCCGTCGAAAAATTCTGAAAATAGCAGGACAGGCAGGTATCGATGGGATCCCGCCGCATATGGATTATTCGCGCATTCGGAAAAACGGTGTGGATGACGCCCAACAGATCGGAGTTGGCGGGGGTCTTGTCGACGATTCGCTGCACGTCCGGAAATCGGCACTCGATGAGACGCAAATAATCCTCGGCGAGCTTTCTCCTGACGGGCAAGCCGAGTACCCCCTCCCGTATCGCATCCTGGTGAACGCCGGCGGCCTTGAGCCAAAAATCCGGTTCACCCGCGCCTCTAGCAGCAGGATGAGAGGCAATGATTTGCTCGGTCAGCGAAGTGCCCGAACGCGGCATTCCCAGCACGAAAACGGGTTTCACCGAGGCAGAGCCCCCCTCGGTTATCGAAGCAAAGGTCTCGCGCGTGAGAACACGGATCATGTCGTCGGCGAGACTGCCATGCGCTTTTGGATCATATTTGTCTGCTACGCTCTTCAAGAGTTCGTTGCCACGGCGATAGTTCGCGAACGCATGTTCATAATCCTTAATATCGTCGCAATACTTGCCTATTGCAAAACGCAGCTGGCTTTCGTCCCAAAGGGGAATTCCGCTACCCGCGATCTCCTCCGCCGTTGCGAACCAGTCGCTGTCGTCGGCGGTCATCTTGCGAGTGGTATTCAACGCCGCCCAGGCAGTCGGCATTTTCGGACTGATCTCCAAGGTACGCTTGAGCAATGACTGTGCCTCGTCGAAGCGACCCTCCACGCGTGCGACCTGCGCGAGGCCCAGCAACGCGACGGGATCTTGCGGAGAAACCTTGACCGCCTTGCGTAAAGCGACCGTGGCCTCATGCTCGCGACCCGACGATAACAGTATGACGCCGAGCATGGCGCGCGCTCCCGGATACTTCGGGTTTATCTTGAGCACCCGTCGCAGCAATGGTTCGGCTACTTCCGGATTGGCCTGCAACAGAGCTGCGAGATTGACAAGGGCGTTGGCGTATTCCGGATTGATGTCGATCGCCTCTCGGTAGCGCTGCTCCGCCTCTTGATAGCGGCCCAGATTGTAGAGCGCGACTCCGAGGGCATTCAGAGCGTTGGCTTGGCCAGGGACCAGGGACACATACTCATCGAAAAGGTCCACGGCGTGAGCATAATCGCCCTCCGCGAGGGCCTTCTCGGCACGCGTAAGCAGAGCGCCGGTCTTGCCGGGGTCTTTGGACCCAGTGTTCGGCGTGGCCGCCCAGCCGCAGTCGGTCGGAGCGTCCCCCGGTGCTTTAGAGAGATGCACTAACAGAGACTGAGTCACACCATCGGCAACTCCCGACTCAATACCATTCTCGATCAACCTCCATTTAAAGGAGTTGGCAAATTTCGCTTTCTGATAGAAGTTCAATTCGAGCGGGCGCACCTCGCGATCGGCCCGCGTGTACAACTGTTCGAGCACCGTGGCGCGTTCGTTTCGCTTCCCCTCGGAGCGGCCGTCGGATGCGAGTCGAGGTGCGGCCGCCGTCGAACTGGTCCGCCAGCGCAGCGCCCACGTCCGCGGCCTCTCGTGCGTTGAACCATTTAAGCATCATCATGGGCGGGAAAGCCGTCGGGAAGTATCAGTCAACATAAGCGGGAGGGTATCCCAAAACCGCCCGGCCTTGCCCGCCATTTGAGCCCCAGCATGAGATCAATCACACTTTCACTCGATTCCCAATTTCTTGATCCGATACCGGAGCGCCCGAAAGCTCATGCCCAGTGCCTTTGCGGCCGCCGTTTTGTTGTACCGGGTTTGCTCGAGCGCCCTGACGATGGCCTCGCGTTCGATGTCTTCCAGGTGGTCACCCAAGCCGCCGCCATCGGTCGTGCCTGGATTCGAGCCGGAGGTCGCGATCGCCCCGCCAGGCGGAGGCCTCAGCTGGATATCGCCCGCGCGAATTTCACCGCTCGTGGTCAAGGTGATTGCTCGCTCGAGGATATTCTCGAGTTCGCGGACATTTCCGGGAAATGCGTAGGTCTCGAGCGCCGCCACCGCGTCCTTGGCGAGCATCGGCGGAGTGATTTTCATGCGCCGCCCAAGTCTGCGAAGAACGGCCTCGGCGAGTTCCTGGACGTCTTCAGGGCGTTCCCGGAGCGAGGGAACGCGCAACTCGATGACGTTGACCCGATAGAACAAGTCCTCGCGAAATTTTCCCTCGGCCACGAGCTGGGCGAGGTTCTTGTGGGTCGCCGACAGTACGCGCACGTCGATTCCGGTCTCTTCCTGCTCACCGATTGGGCGCACGGCTTTTTCCTGAATGACGCGCAGCAATTTCACCTGCATGTGCAAGGGCAAATCCGCGATCTCATCGAGGAACAGCGTGCCGCCTTCGGCGGACTGGATCAGTCCTTTCTTGTCGCTCACCGCACCGGTGAAGCTCCCGCGCTTGTGTCCGAAGAGCTCGCTTTCCATGAGTTCGGTAGGGATCGCGCCGCAATTGACCGGGACGAACGGGCCATCGCGGCGCGGCCCGGACTCGTGGATGAGTTTTGCCACCAATTCCTTGCCCGTGCCCGATTCGCCGAAAATATGCACAGGCGCCTGGCTGCGGGCAACCCGCGCAATCATTTCGCGCAGGTGCTGCATGGCGGCGGAGGCGCCGAGCAAGCGGGGGCCGAATACGCTGGTATCCGCCTCACTGCTGTCCGAGAGCTTGATGGCGGTGGCGACCAGCTTGCGCAGGCCCGCGAGATCGAGCGGCTTGGAGACGAAATCGAAAGCGCCCAACTTGAGCGCGCGCACCGCGGTTTCCATGTTGCCATGAGCGGTGATCACGGCCACGGGTACGCTCGGCGAGTATTGCTGAATCCACTTGACGAGATCCAATCCGTCGCCGTCGGGAAGCTGCATGTCGGTCAAGCACAGATCGAACCGCTCCGTCTTCAGCATCCGCTGCGCGGCGGCGACGTTCTGTGCGGTGCGCGGACTCAAGTCCATCCGCTCGAGCGTGATGGACAGCAATTCGCACAGATCTGGCTCATCGTCGACGATCAATACGGCGGGCTTGGGCATGGTTCGTATTGTAGCGTCAGCGCGACCTCGAGCGTGCGCTATCCTCCCAGCGCTGCGGGATCGCTGAAGACGATGCGAAACACGCTGCCGCCGCCGCTGCGCGGCTCATAAAGGAGAATGGCTCGATTGAGCTGGCATAGTTCGCGGGCGATGAAAAGCCCGAGCCCCGTCCCGCCCTTGCGGGCGGTGAAGAAGGGTTCGAAGATGCGATCGGAGACCGCCGCTTCGATACCAGGCCCCCGGTCGGCGACTTCCAGATAGGGTCTGAAGCTCGCGTTCAGGCGGCTCACTTTGATCTCGAGTTGCTTGCCGTCGCGCGCCTCGCCGTACTTGATCGCGTTGTCGCACAGGTTCCACACTACTTGATGCAGATGGCCGGGATCGAAGCGCACCTCGAGATTGTCCGCTTCCTCGTGAACGCCGATCCGTTCTCCGGGCAGCTGCATCGTCTCGCAGAACTCGGGCAGAAAGTCCTCGAGCCAGTCGCCGAGCGACAATCGAGTGGGTTTGGTGGCTTCGCGGCGTGACAGCTGCAGCACATTGTTGATGATGGTGCTGACGCGTTCCGAATTGCTGCGAATGATGTCCGTCAAGCGGCGCTCTTCGGGGCGCATGTCCGGATTTTCGGCGAGCAACTGCCCGGCGTGGCTCATTGCACCGACGGGGTTGCGTATCTCATGCGCGATGCTGGCGGACAGCCGGCCGAGCGCCGCGAGCTTGCTCTGCTGCACGCGCTCGGCGAGGAGACTCGTGTCTTCGAGGAAAATCAAGGTCGGGCCAGGCCCCAAGCCGAGCGGTGCGAAATGCGGTTGAATCATACGGGCGCCGTCCGCGGCCACGAACGTCGATGGCGCATCGTCCTCCCGTTCTCCCTGCCGCCAGGTCGTCAAGGAATAGAGCAGGCGTGGCGAGACTTCGCCCACCAGGGCCCCCGGGACCGCGTGTGTGTCGCCGAGAATCTCGGCCGCCGACTCATTGATGAGCCGAATCTTATCCGCCGCGTCGACGACTAAGAGGCTCTCGCGCAAGTGCTGCACGATGTACTGCGAAAGGTCGGCGAGGTTCGCGAGATCGACGTCCTTTTGGCGAACCAGATCTTCGCTCTCCCGCATGCGACTCGCGACGACGCTCGCCGAAGCCGCCACGGTGAAGAGCACGACTCCCAAGAAGCCGGCGGTTGCATACGCAGTGATATCGGCGCGGCCGTTGAGCTGCAGCCAGATCGTATGTAGGAGTACGGCGAGGATGGTCACCGCGGCAAGAAAGAGCGCGCTGCGCGGCGGCAGCACGAACGCGAGGCTCCCCACCGGGACCAGGAGCAGAAGCCCAAGGCCGCTCGCGATGCCGCCGCATGCGTGCAGCAGCAGCATCAGACTCGCGATGTCGATCGTCGCCTGGAGAATGGTTTGAACCCGGGCGCTCGCCATGCGCCTGCGCACCAGGACGATGCTGCACAGGCCGAAACACAGGTAGAAGATCGCGACCGCAAAGAAGAGCTGCGGAGAATCGACGGCGATGCCGCGCGACCCCCCCAGGGAATACAGACTGAGGAGGACCAGCGGCACCAGCACCCGGTACAAATTGAGAAGCCCGAGCACGCGCCAATTGAAGGCGATCTTGGGGCTGCTGTTACGGTCGAATGAGCGGTTCAAAATGTCCACGGTACTGATTCGGCATCCCACGGCGGCTTTGCGCTGGGGGTAAGCTTAATTCAGAATAGCGCGCCTCAATGCGACCAGATCGGCACTGACGGGATAAATCATGCAATGGCCTACTTTAGGCGAGGGGGCTGATTGAGCAATTCGGGGCGATTCCGCTGCGCCCTGGCGCAGCTCAACCTGGTCGTCGGCGACGTCGAGGGAAACACCTTGCGCATCATCGCCGCGGCGAACCAGGCGCGCGATGAATCGGGCGCCGATGTCGTGATGGTGCCCGAGCTGGCCGTATCCGGGTACCCCCCGGAGGATTTGTTGTTCCACTCGGGGATGCGCCTGCAGGTGACCCGCGCGATCGACAAGCTCAAGGCCGACGTCCGCGGTATCACTCTGATCGCGGGCTATCCGGAATACGAGGGTGCGCGCATCTATAATTCTGCCATCGTCATTCGCGACGGCGTGGTGTTGGCCAATCATCGCAAGGCGAACCTGCCGAATTACCGCGTATTCGACGAGAAGCGCTACTTCACGCCCGGTACCGATCCCACGGTGATCGCCGTCAACGGCGTCAAAGCGGGTATTCTGGTTTGCGAGGATATTTGGGCGCCCGAACCCGCGGCCGCGGCACGGCGTGCAGGTGCCGAGGTGCTGCTCGTGATCAATGCCTCCCCCTACGAGGTGAATAAGCAACGGCAGCGCGAGCGCGAGGTCGCGCGAGCGCGGATAGGGGAGACGGGGATCCCGCTGGTATTCGTCAACCTGATCGGCGGACAGGATGAGCTGGTGTTTGATGGAAATTCCTTCGTCATGGATGCAACCGGCGAGGTCACCCTGCGCGCGCCGGCATTCACCGAGGGGACGTACCTGGTGGACCTCGCCGGCGGCAGGGGTGGGGTTCAACCCCAGCCCGGCGAGATCGTTCCGCTGCAAGGTGAAGAAGAAAGCGTTTATGGCGCCTTGGTGCAAGGTACCCGCGACTATGTCGACAAGCATCGCTTTCCGGGGGTCGTCCTGGGGCTCTCCGGGGGCATCGATTCGGCCTTGACGCTGTGCATCGCCGTCGATGCGCTCGGTGCGGATCGTGTTCATTCGGTGGCCATGCCCTCGCGCTATACCTCCCAAATGAGCAAGGACGACGCGGCGCAGCAAGCGGCGTGGCTGCACGTCAAGCACAGTGAGATCTCCATCGAAGGGATGTTCGAGGCGACCTTGGCGGCGCTCAAGGACGAGTTCGCCGGGTCGCCTTCCGATACGGCCGAAGAGAACATTCAGTCGCGCTGCCGTGGCGTCCTGCTGATGGGCATCTCCAACAAGACGGGCCGGATGCTGCTCACCACGGGCAATAAGAGCGAGATGGCAGTCGGTTATGCGACCCTCTACGGCGACATGGCGGGCGGCTTCGCACCCATCAAGGACTGCAGCAAATTGCTCGTGTACCGGCTCGCTGCCTGGCGGAATTCGAAGTCCCGGGTCATTCCGCCCCGAGTGATCGAGCGGCCGCCGTCCGCGGAGTTGCGGCCGGATCAAAAAGACACCGACAGCTTGCCCCCCTACGAGGTACTCGATCCCATCCTCGAAGCCTTCATCGAGGATGACCTATCGGTCGATCAAATCGCGGCGCAAGGCTTTGACCGCAAGACCGTCGGGCGCGTGTTGGATATGGTGAAGCGCAACGAGTACAAGCGCCGCCAGGCGCCGCCCGGGGTGCGAGTGAGTGGCCGCGCCTTCGGCCGCGATTGGCGCTACCCGATCACGAGTGGATACAAGTCGCGCTGAGGACCGGATCACCGAACCATGGGGATCACCTAGCGACTTTTGTCGCCCAGCTCTTAGTCTCATTATGCTCGACCGCAGGATTGGTGGTTGCGTAGACCTCGCCAACCGATCATGGCCGGCACGATTACCGAAGGCGGCGTTATTCGGTGCAAATGGCCTTAATGCTCTCGCAGCAGACTCCTTGCTGCATGCATTGCTTGTAGCAGCGCCTGTGGGCACGATCGAATTCGAACGTTTCCTGACTTGCGCACGCCATGCCCTGGTCGAGTCCGCGTCGACCGAGCAAGTGCCAGACCCGTCGGACGTTGCGGCGCTGCAATTCTATGCCGCACTCGCCCGGCAATGCTTCGTCAACGAATACATCTTTGATTGCGATGACAGCGAGAAGGTTGCCGCAGCCGCCTGCCGCACGAGGTTACTCGCGGTTCTGGACTCGAACGCAATAGTCCCACCATTGATCTTGCTTGCCGTAGCCGCGTATTTCCCACTTTACAGTCTGCGCAACGCAAGCCGGCTTCTTGATTCAAATCGTCTTGGTGCACTTGAACCTGTCCTGCGCCAACAGATTCGCGAACCACTTGAGGAGCAGTCGCTGCGCAGAGGCATTGAATGCCTGACGCCGATCACCGGGGGCGTCTCCGAAGAAGTGCGCAGTCAATACGAGCAGAATCCCTACCCGCGCTGGGTGAGCCTACCGACACCCGCACCGGCACTGCCCTTCAATGCCGAATTGCAGCGCGCGCTGCCCTTCGCATCGTTTATGCCAATGGTTGATGACAGCGCGCCGGAGGCACTGATCGCCGGGTGCGGTACCGGCAGGCATTCGATCTTCACCGCGCGGCGATTTCACGGCATTCGTGTTCTGGCGATAGACCTGAGTCTGAGCAGCATCAGCTATGCCAGGCGAAAGACTCAGGAACTGGGCATCACGAACATCGAGTATGCACAGGCGGACATTCTCAAGCTCGGTGAAATCCCGCGCTCATTTGACCTCATCGAGTCTGTGGGAGTGCTGCATCATCTGGTCGAGCCCTTCACGGGATGGCGAACCCTGCTGTCGCGATTGCGACCCGGAGGATTCATGCACCTGGGCTTTTACAGCGAACTCGCGCGCAAAGCCGTAGTCGAGTCGCGTGAGATCATCGCCACCTGCGGATATGGCAGTACACCCGAGGACATTCGTCGATTCCGCCAAGACCTCGCCGTCCTGAATCCGGGTGGTGCGCTGCAACGTCTGAGCCAGTTCTCGGACTTCTTTTCGATGAGCGAATGCCGCGATCTGCTCTTCCACGTGCAGGAGCATCGCTTGACGCTAGGCCAGATCGAGTCCTTTCTTGCAGATTTCGGGCTCCAATTCATCGGTTTCGAATTAGAGCGCAGCGTGCTACATCGATACCGCGTACGTTTTACCGACGACCCATCAGCTACTAATTTGCGCAATTGGGCGTGCTTTGAGGCCGACAATCCGGATACGTTTGCCGGAATGTACCAATTCTGGATTCAAAAGCCGCTCACGGTCGAGAATTGACATACATTATAGAATTTCATCGTGGCCATCTTGACCGTTCGACTGAAGAAGAGCGTCTGCTCGAGCGGCGGTCGCAGAGTGCGCTTATGAAGAACCGCGAAGAGCTGTTTGTTACTGGATGACGTTCTGGCCGACGCAGCGCAGCGAAGCGGCGATCTACGGCTGCGCATATCGCGCAGATGACATGCATTCTGGCGATGACGACGTCCGGCAGGTGGCAACGGCGGAACATAGGGGCGCGATTTTGGTGGGCCACGACAGACTGCCCTTCAGCGTCTTGGCGCCAGGTATGAGGACCATCATCTCGCCCCGAGCCGTTAGCCGCGTCGCGGACCGCAAGCCGCTCGCGGCTAAAGGATCCGCCGCCACCAGGACTTCTTGGCCTGTATGTCCTTGACATTGCCGGGATAATTGTCGGTGTAGACGCGTTCGGCATTAGCCGCGAGATCCGGCATGTGGAGCTGCCGGTAGGCATCGACCAGGACTTTCATGGAGCCCTGAACCGCGGGCGCGCCGTCGTAATTCTCGATGCAAAACTTGGCACGATTGAGAGCACCGACGTAGGCCCCCCGCCGCATGTAGTAACGCGCGACATACAGCTCGAAGTCGGCGAGGCGATTGCGCAGGAAGATCATGCGTTGGCGGGCATCGGCGACGTACTGACTGTGCGGGTATTTCTTCAGCAGCTCTTCGAAGGCGTCGAAGGACTTCTTAGCGTTGACCGGCGGACGCTGCGACAAATCGATGTTGAACCAGCGTTCCATGAAATTGCGCTGTCGCTCGAAGTAGATCATGCCCTTCATGTAGTAGGCATAGTCGACTCGTGGATTGGTCGGGTTTTCGCGGATGAAGGTATCGGCGGCGTCGACCGCCGGATCGACCTCCCGATTCTTGTAGTACGCATAGATCAAATCGATCTGCGCCTGGCGGGCCGGCTCGCTGAAGGGAAAGCGCGACTGCAGGGTTTCAAGCTGTTTGATCGCTTCGCCGTAGCTCGAATTCTTCATCGCCTTCTGGGCGCGAGCGTAAATGGTCTCCGGGCCGGACTTGGTGTCGTCGCGGTGACTGCGGCAGCCTGCCGCCAGCACCGCGATTCCGATGACGAGCAGCAGATAGCGGCACGGATGGACAAGATCACGCAGTCTCACAAGCGATTCCTTACAATGGCGGTATCCAAGAAGCGGCGCAGTATACCCGAAGGTCCGCCGCTAGCTTCGAGTGCCCTCATGAACTCAGAGTTCCAAGTCATCGACCTTGAAATCCCGGCGGAACTGGCCGGGCAGCGGCTGGATAGTGCGCTCGCAAGGCTGCTGCCCGAGCATTCACGCACCCGCATCAAGGGGTGGATCGACGCGGGCCAAGTGCAGGTGGGCCGGCTGCCATGTAAGCCCCGCGACGTCGTGAGCGCGGGCTCGCGCGTTCACGTTCGCATGCAAATCGTGCCGCCGCCGAGCACGGTCGGTCCGGAGACGATTGCGCTCAAACTCGTCCACGAGGATCGCGACGTGTGGGTGGTGGATAAGCCGGCGGGTCTGGTGGTGCATCCGGGCGCGGGAAACCCCGCGCACACCCTGCAAAACGCGCTATTGGGACGGGACCCGGCGCTCGCCGCACTTCCTCGCGCCGGCATCATCCATCGACTCGACAAGGACACGAGCGGTCTGCTGGTCATTGCGCGTACCCCGGAAGCACAGACCTCCCTGTCGCGGCAGCTCCTCGCGAGGACCGTGTCCCGCGAGTACCTCGCCGTATGCGCGGGCGTCATGACCGGCGGGGGGACCATCGATGAGCCGATCGGCCGGCATCGCACCGATCGGCTGCGCATGGCGGTTCGAGAGGATGGCCGGCCGGCGGTCACGCATTACCGCGTGCTCGAGCGTTTTCGGGCCCACACTTACCTTCGCGTCAAACTCGAGACCGGGCGGACGCATCAGATCCGACTGCATCTGGCACACCGGCGGTATCCGATCGTCGGTGATCCCGTATATGGAGGCCGCTTTGCGCGCCCGCGAGGCGCAGGGGATCACCTCGCCGAGACGTTGCGCGCCTTCAAGCGTCAAGCGCTCCATGCGGCTACCTTGGCGTTCGATCAGCCGCGCACCGGCAAGCGGTTGACGCTCCAAACTCCGGTGCCGCAGGACTTTGCCCGCTTGCTCGACGCCTTGCGCGAGGACGCGCAGGCGGCCGCGTGAACCTCGAATGGCTCACACCGCAATGGCCGGCGCCGAAGGCCGTGAGGGCGCTGTCGACGCTGCGCGGCGGCGGCGTGAGTCTTCCTCCCTATGCGTCGTTGAATTTGGGTGCTCACGTCGGGGATGAGGCGGCGGCGGTCCTCGACAATCGCCGTCGGCTGCGGATCGCGGCCGAACTGCCGGCCGAACCGGCGTGGCTTTCGCAGGTGCACGGCGCGCGCGTGCTCGATCTGGATGCCCCCGGGGCATCGGGCGACGGAACGTTGGGCCCTGCGGATGCGGCCGTTACGCGCTGCCCCGGCCGCATCTGCGCAATTCTCGCGGCCGACTGCCTGCCGGTCCTATTTGCCGCCGATTCGGGAGAGGCGGTGGGCGCCGCCCATGCCGGCTGGCGCGGCCTCGCCGGCGGTGTGATCGAGGCGACGGTACAGGCTCTGGGGGTCCCCCCACCGACCCTCCTTGCGTGGCTCGGACCCGCCATCGGTCCTCGACATTTCGAGATTGGCCCCGAAGTTCGGGACGAGTTGCTGAAGGGTGATGCCGGGGCCGAGGCGGCATTCACGGCAAATGCACGCGGCCGGTTCATGGCCGATCTCGGCGCGCTTGCGCGCCGCCGGCTCGTGCGCCTTGGGATCGAGCGAACCTATGGCGGCGGCGAATGCACCTACTCTCAGTCGGCCAAGTACTTCTCACACCGGCGCGACGGTCAGACCGGCCGGCAGGCGAGCTTGATTTGGATCAAGAAGGGCGCCAGCCGTTGAATTGCACGGTCGCATCCCCACTTCCTTAGGCCTTCTGAGCGTTTCTCGAGGGTAGGCTCATGCGAATGGACAAGCTGACGACCAAATTTCAGGCGGCTCTGGCCGATGCTCAATCGCTCGCCGTTGGTCGCGACAACCAATACATCGAGCCGGTGCACCTGATGTCGGCCTTGCTCGACCAGCAAGGCGGTACCGCGCGTCCATTGCTGGAGAAAGCCAGTGTCAATGTGGCCAAACTGCGCTCCGACCTCGCCGCCGCGCTCGACCGCTTGCCCAAAGTGGAAGGATCGGCCGGTGAGGTTCTGCTCGGCAACGACCTCAACCGACTGCTCAATCTCACCGATAAGCTTGCCCAACAACGCGGCGATCAATTCATCTCCAGTGAGTTGTTCGTCCTCGCCGCGTGCGATGACCGCGGTGAACTCGGCAGAATCCTGAAGTCCTGCGGTGCCACCCGCGAGGCGCTCGAGAAGGCGATCGAGGAGGTTCGAGGCGGCGCCAAAGTCGAGGACGCGGGCGCCGAAGAGAACCGCCAGGCGCTCGAGAAGTACAGCATCGACCTGACCGAGCGCGCCTCTCAAGGCAAACTCGACCCGGTCATCGGCCGCGATGATGAGATTCGCCGCACGATCCAGGTATTGCAGCGCCGGACCAAGAACAATCCGGTGCTCATCGGCGAGCCCGGCGTCGGCAAGACCGCCATCGTCGAGGGGCTCGCACAGCGCATCGTCAACGGCGAAGTGCCTGAGGGGCTGCGCAACAAGCGTATTCTTGCGCTCGATATGGGCGCCCTCATCGCGGGCGCAAAATTTCGCGGCGAATTCGAAGAGCGCCTGAAGGCAGTGCTCACCGACTTGGCGAAGCAGGAAGGCCAAATCATCCTCTTCATCGATGAGCTGCATACCATGGTCGGCGCCGGCAAGGCCGAGGGCGCGATGGATGCCGGCAACATGCTGAAGCCGGCGCTCGCGCGCGGCGAACTGCATTGTGTCGGCGCGACCACCCTCGATGAATACCGCAAGTACATCGAAAAAGACGCGGCTCTGGAGCGGCGCTTTCAAAAGGTGCTGGTGGACGAGCCGTCGGTGGAAGACACCATCGCGATCTTGCGCGGATTGAAGGAACGCTACGAAGTTCATCACGGCGTCGAGATCACGGATCCCGCCATCGTCGCGGCTGCAACCTTGTCGCATCGCTATATTTCCGACCGGCAGCTGCCCGACAAGGCAATCGATCTGATCGATGAGGCCGGCTCGCTCATTCGTATGGAAATCGATTCGAAACCCGAGGCGCTCGATAAGCTCGACCGGCGCATCATTCAACTCAAGATCGAGCGCGAAGCGCTGAAGAAAGAGACCGACGAAGCCTCCCGCAAGCGTCTCGCCACGCTCGAGGACGCCCTCAAGGCCCTGGAGAAGGAATACTCGGATCTCGAGGAAGTGTGGAAGGCGGAGAAAGCGTCGGTGCAGGGTGCCGCGCACATCAAAGAGGAACTCGAGCGAGCCCGGCTGGATCTGGACGCGGCGCGCCGTGCCCAGGACCTCGCGCGGATGTCCGAATTGCAGTACGGACGCATTCCCGAACTCGAGCAGCGGCTCGCGAAAGCGCTCGAGGTCGAGCAGAAGCCCAATCAGCTGCTGCGCAATTCCGTGACCGAGGTCGAGGTAGCGGAGATCGTCTCGAAGTGGACCGGCATTCCCGTTTCGCGCATGCTCGAAGGCGAGCGCGAGAAGCTGCTGCGCATGGAAGAAGTGCTCGGCAAGCGCGTCGTGGGCCAACAGGAGGCGGTCAAGGCGGTGGCGGACTCGATTCGCCGCTCGCGTGCCGGATTGTCCGATCCGAATCGGCCCACCGGGTCCTTCATGTTTCTCGGACCGACCGGCGTCGGCAAGACCGAGCTGTGCAAGGCCTTGGCCGAGTTCATGTTCGATACCGAAGAGGCCATGATTCGCATCGACATGTCGGAGTTCATGGAAAAGCATTCGGTGGCGCGCCTGATCGGCGCACCGCCGGGGTACGTGGGCTACGAAGAAGGCGGACATTTGACCGAAGCGGTGCGCCGCCGCCCCTACAGTGTCATCCTGCTCGATGAGATCGAAAAAGCGCATCCCGATGTATTTAACGTGCTGCTGCAAGTCCTGGACGATGGGCGTCTCACCGATGGCCAGGGACGCACAGTGGATTTTCGCAACACCGTGATCATCATGACGTCGAACCTCGGCAGCCAGGTCATTCAGGAGCTCACCGGCGAGGCGAACTACGCGGCAATGAAGGCGGCGGTCATGCAGGTGGTCACGCAGCACTTCCGGCCGGAATTCATCAACCGCGTCGATGAGATCGTGGTGTTCCATCCGCTCGGCCGTGAGCAGATTCGGGCGATCGTGGACATCCAGTTGGCACGGCTTCGCCAGCGCCTCGCGGAGCGCGACATCGAGCTGCGGCTCGACGATGCTGCGCGCGACAAAATCGGCGAGGCGGGATTCGATACGGTGTATGGCGCCCGGCCCCTGAAGCGCGCGATCCAGTCGCAGATCGAGAATCCGCTGGCCCAGGAGATTTTGCGCGGCGACTTCGTCGCCGGCGATCGGGTGGTTGCGAAGCTCAAACGCGGCAGCCTGGTGTTCGAGAAGGAGCGCCTGCACTGAGCCTGCGATATGGCCAAGCCGCTTCGCTATACTTTCGCAGGTGACGCGGGCGCGAAGCCGGCATGAACAGCCGGACGAAGAATTAGGACAAAGGGAAATTCATGCCGTTCTACGAGTATCAGTGCAATCACTGTGGCCATACATTGGAGGCCATGCAGAAAATCAGCGAGGCGCCCTTGAAGAAATGCCCGCATTGCGGCAAGCCGCAACTGCAGCGTCTGATGTCCGCCCCC
This sequence comes from uncultured Gammaproteobacteria bacterium, assembly GCA_963843295.1. Taxonomy (GTDB): domain Bacteria; phylum Pseudomonadota; class Gammaproteobacteria; order Steroidobacterales; family Steroidobacteraceae; genus Bog-1198. The sequence continues at coordinate 651,897 of CAWJJP010000014.1, forward strand.
GTGTTTCGCTTGAAGGGCGGCGGGTGGTACGAGACCGATTTCAAGTCCGAGCAGGACAACAAGCGCAACCTCGCGGATCGACCCGAGGCGCAGGCGCCGAAGGAAGACAAGAAGGAGACCACCGAAGCGGCATCCAAGGACGGCGCTGCACCCGGCGCGGCGAAGCCGGCGGAGAAAGCCGCCGAGAAGGCGGCCGAGAAGCCGACCGAGAAGGCGGCCTCAGAAGCGCAGAAGCCCGCCGGCGTCGGGAGCTCGCTGCGTGGCTCGCCCTCGGCGGCCAAGTCCAAGGCAAAGGCACCGGTCAAGCGTCCCGCAAGAGCGGGGCTCAAGAGGAGTGCGGCGAAGCCGGCGCGCCGTCGCTGAGTCTCGAGGCAAGGGGTTCCCTACGGGGTTCCCGCTGGCGGGCGGTTGGGCTTGCTCGCAGGGGTTCCAAGCCTTAGCATCGCGCGCTTTCCCTTTGCAGTTCGAAGCTTATGCGCACTCACTATTGCGGTCGGGTTGATGAGTCGTTGATCGGGCAGGTGGTCACGGTGGCCGGTTGGGTCCATCGCCGCCGTGATCACGGCGGGGTCATTTTCGTCGACCTGAGAGACCGCGAGGGTCTGCTGCAGATCGTCTTCGATCCGGACACCGCCGAGGTATTCTCGCGGGCGGAGCGGGTGCGCAACGAATACGTGCTCGAAGTCACCGGCCTCGTGCGCCTGCGCCCGAGCGGGACGGCGAACCCCCACCTCAAATCCGGGCAGGTCGAGGTGTTGTGCCGATCCCTCGAGATTCTGAACCGTTCCGAGCCGCTGCCATTTCAGTTGGATGAGCACGTGAGCGAGGAGGTGCGCCTGCGCTTTCGCTACCTGGACCTGCGCCGCGAGGAGATGCGCGAGCGATTGCTGCTGCGGCATCGCATTACGCGGGCCATGCGTCACCATCTCGATGAGGCAGGTTTCATCGACATCGAGACCCCAATGCTCTCGAAGGCGACGCCGGAGGGTGCGCGCGATTACCTGGTGCCGAGCCGGACCCATCCGGGCAAATTCTTTGCCCTGCCGCAGTCCCCGCAGATCTACAAGCAGCTGCTCATGATCTCCGGCTTCGACCGCTACTATCAGATCGTGCGCTGCTTCCGCGACGAGGATCTGCGTGCTGATCGTCAGCCGGAATTCACGCAGCTCGACATCGAGACCTCGTTTCTCGATCAAGCGCAGATACAGGAGTTGATGGAGGGGTTGGTGCGCTTCCTCTTCAAGCAGGTACTCGATGTCGAGTTACCGAACCCGATGCCGCGTATGACCTATGCCGACGCGGTGCGCCGCTACGGATCGGACAAGCCCGACTTGCGGGTGCCGCTGGAACTTAAGGATGTGGCTGATCTCGTGCAGGAGTGCGATTTCAAGGTGTTTGCGGGTCCCGCTGCGGACCCGAACGGCCGCGTCGCGGCGCTGTGTGTGCCGCAGGGCGGGAAGCTCTCGCGCAAGGAGATCGACGACTATGCGGCTTATGTCGCGCGCTTCGGCGCGAAGGGATTGGCGTACATCAAGGTGAACGAGGTCGCCAAGGGACGCGACGGGCTGCAGTCGCCGATCCTGAAGTTCCTGAGCGATGCGGCGATCGCGGGAATTCTCGAGCGCACTGCGGCCGGCGACGGCGATTTGATTTTCTTCGGCGCCGATACGGCCAAGGTGGTGAGCGACGCGCTTGGCGCGCTGCGCCTCAAGATCGGCCACGATTTGAAACTTTCAGAGCCGGGATGGCGGCCGCTGTGGGTGGTCGATTTCCCAATGTTCGAGTGGGATGCCGATGCCAAGCGCTGGGCGGCCATGCATCATCCGTTCACGAGCCCCGTGAATCTGGACTATGCGGCGCTCGCGGCAAGTCCTGGCGAGGCGATCGCCAAGGCGTACGACATGGTGCTGAACGGGTCGGAGATCGGCGGCGGATCGGTGCGCATCCACATGCAGGAACTGCAGTCCGTGGTATTCGATTTGCTCGGCATCTCCCCGGAAGAGGCAAGGCTGAAATTCGGGTTCTTGCTGGACGCACTCAAGTTCGGCGCACCGCCTCACGGGGGTATCGCCTTCGGACTCGACCGGCTCGCGATGCTGATGGCGGGTGCGGACAGCATTCGCGACGTGATTGCATTTCCGAAAACCCAGACCGCGGCGGATCCGTTGATGGACGCGCCCACGGAGGTGAGCGAGGCGCAGCTGAGGGAGCTGCACATTCGCCTGCGCCTCCCTCCGAAGGCGGAGTAGGTTCGTAGTTGCAGCCATTTCGACGGCCTGAATCCGTGTTGATCGTGATTTACACTGCGGGCGGTGAGTTTCTATTGCTGGAACGACGCAAGCCGCCCGGATTCTGGCAATCGGTGACCGGCAGCCTCGAGTGGGGCGAGACGGCGGATGAGGCGGCACGGCGCGAACTCGTCGAGGAAACCGGCATCACGCAGGGCTTTTTGCGCAATTTGCAGTGGACGCAGGTCTACGACGTCCTTCCCTCGTTCGGCAAGACCTATGCGCCCGGCATCACACGCAATTTGGAACATGCCTTTGCGCTCAAGCTGCACGAGCGAGTGCCGGTGACCTTGAGCGAGCACCTGCAGTGTCGCTGGCTGCCGGCTGCGGAAGCAATTTCGCTGGCCTCCTCGAGCTCCAATCGTGCCGTCATTCAGCAGCTGCGCCACTAGCCGATTCGCGCCGTGAGCGTCATGGTGGTCTATGTGCATGGGTTGTGGCTCAACGGTTGGGAGGCCGGCTTTCTGCGACACCGGCTGTCGCGCGAGCTCGGGTGCGCCACCCGTGTGTTTCCGTATCCTTCGGTGACTGCCGATCTCGCGCACAATGCCCGCGCACTCGCCGCGTTTCTGGCACGCATTAGCGTGGATACGCTGCACCTGGTGGGCCATAGTATGGGCGGCCTGGTCATCCTCGAGTGTCTCGAGAACGTTCTGCGGGCCCCGGCGGGGAAACCTCGGGACAGGCCGCTGCCGCCGGGCCGCATCGTGCTGCTCGCCTCCCCGGTGCGCGGCAGCCACGCCGCCCAGCGCCTGGCACGGTGGCCATTCGGCAGAAGAATCATGGGACTGACCGCGGGAGAGGTGCTGCTCGAGCCGCGTGCGCGTCAATGGAGCGGCTCCCGCGACCTTGGCGTCATCGCGGGCAATAGACCCCTCGGCTCAGGTCACTTGTTGGGTCAGTTCCATGCACCGAACGACGGGACGGTGCTGGTGGAGGAAACACAACTGGCGGGCGCCCGAGAACATCTGCAACTGCGCGTAAGCCACAGCGGCATGATGCTCTCCGCCGAGGTGGCGAGGCAGACCGCTGCGTTCCTGCGGGAGGGGCGGTTTGCGCCATGAACAGCGCAGAGCGAGCCCGCTGCTGCGGTTCACCTTGATATTAACCTACTAGTAGGTTAATTTGCGGCGAGAGCACTTGGGGGAGCAACGTGTCCAAGCTGTTTGGGGAGAGCCATCGCCGCCTGCAACGCCGATTCGACACCGAGCGATTGGCGGACCGGATTGAGCAACGGCTGTTTCGCGAGAAGTTGACCGACGAGGATCGGGCATTCGTCGAACGCATCGATATGTTCTTCCTGGCTACCGCGGACGCCTCCGGACAGCCGAACTGCTCCTACAAAGGGGGCGATCCGGGATTCGTGCGCGTACTCGACGAGACGACGCTGGTATTTCCGAACTACGACGGCAATGGCATGTATCTCTCGATGGGTAATGCCGCCGAGAATGCACACGTCGGGATGCTGTTCATCGACTTTGAAAATCAGAAACGCCTGAGGGTCAACGGCATGGCCGAGATTGACTCCGCAGCCTCCGTCGTCCCGCCGTATCCGGAGGCGCAATTCGTCGTTCGGGTTTCCGTTCGGCAGGTCTTTCCGAACTGTCCCCGGTACATTCACAAAATGCGCAAGGTCGAGCCTTCCAAGTTCGTGCCTCGACCGGCTGTGGAAACACCAGTCCCCGGCTGGAAGCGCATGGAGTGGGCGAGCGACGTGTTGCCCGCGGGGGATCCGGCGCGCCTTGCCCAGGAGCCGGACAAAGGGATCTGAGAGGCGTCGTCGAGGCATCGTCAGCGATCGCGTCGCTCGCGGTCGTCCAACTGCTGCAGCCGGAACAGCAACTCCAGCGCTTCGCGCGGGCTCATGGCGTTCGGATCGACGGCTCGCAAGGCTTCGAGCGCGGCCGATCGCTCCACCGATGTGGTACGGGCCGGGGCACCGAAGAGGGGCAGTTCGGCTTGCGGCGAAGCGGAATTTCGCAGCGCGTCGCGCTCGCGCTCGAGTTCCGTCAGATAGCGCCGCGCGGTGGCAATGACGGATTTCGGAATTCCCGCGAGTGCGGCGACCTGCAAGCCGTAGCTCTGATTGGCGGGACCCTCCTTGACGCTGTGCAAGAACACCAGGCTGTCGCCGTGTTCGACCGCCTCGACGTGCACATTGACGACGCCCGGCGCCTCTCCTGCGAGGCTGGTCAGCTCGAAGTAGTGGGTGGCGAAGAGGGTGAAGGCGCGGATGTTCCTTGCGATGAATGCGGCGCACGCCCAAGCGAGCGACAAACCGTCGAAGGTGCTGGTGCCGCGGCCGACCTCGTCCATCAGGACCAGGCTTTGCTCCGTGGCGTTGTGCAGGATATTCGCCGTCTCGGTCATTTCCAACATGAAGGTGGAACGGCCGCCCGCCAAGATCATCCGAGGCGCCGATGCGTGTGAAGATGCGATCGATCGGCCCCAGCACGGCGCGCTTGGCCGGCACAAAGCTGCCGACATGCGCGAGAATGGCGATGAGGGCGATTTGACGCATGTAGGTGCTTTTGCCGCCCATGTTGGGGCCGGTGATGATCAACATGCGGCGCGCCTCATCGAAGCGCAGATCGTTCGGAATGAAGGGCTCCCGGCTCGCGCGCTCGACCACCGGATGCCGGCCGCCGTCGATGCAGCAGCATTGGCTCGGTCACCAGCTGGGGTTCGACACAATCGAGCGTCCCGGCGCGCTCCGCGAAGCATGCGAGTACATCGAGCTGCGTGATCGCGGCGGTGGTCCGCTGCAGCGCCGGCAGCCGTGCCGTCAGGATATCCAGTAGTCCGTCGTAGAGTTCCTTTTCGCGCGCGATTGACCGATCGCGTGCCCCGAGCACCTTGTCCTCGAAGGACTTCAATTCCGGCGTGATGAACCGCTCCGCGGACTTCACCGTCTGACGGCGCTGGTAGTCCTTGGGTACGGCGTCGGCTTGCGAGCGGCTCACCTCGATGAAGAATCCTTGTACGCGATTGAAGCCGAGCTTCAAGCTGGACAAGCCACTGCGCTCGCGCTCGCGCCGTTCGAGATCGAGCAAGAATTGCTCCGTGTTGCTGCCGAGGAGGCGCGGCTCATCGAGCTCCGCATCGTAGCCGGTGGCGATCACGCCGCCGTCGCGCAGGAAGTGCGGGGGCGAGTCGACGATCGCGCGAACCAGCAGCGCGCGTTCGTCATTGTGATCGCTGAATTCCTCGAGCAGATGCTCGAGCAGCGGCGCGTGCGTCTCTGTTTGCACGCCACGGAGCGATTCCCGCAGCGCCGGCAGCGTTCCGAGCGCTGCGCGCAATTGAGCGAGATCGCGCGGCCGCGCCGAGCGCAGCGCAATCCGAGCCAGGATCCGCTCGAGGTCGCCGACATCGCGCAAGGATTCCGCGAGCGGCACGTGGCGCGAGCCTTCGATCAAGGCTGCCACCGCTTGGTAGCGCGCGCGCAGCGTAGCGCGGTCGCGCAGCGGGCGGTGCAGCCAGCGGCGCAGCATCCGTCCGCCCATGGCCGTGACCGTGCGATCGAACACGCCGGCAAGGGTCAACTCGGGCCTGCCGGCGAGGCTCTCGTCGAGCTCGAGATTGCGGCGGGTCGTCGGATCCATGATCAGGGCGCCATCGTGTTCCTCGGTCGTGAGCGAAAGGAGGTGCGGCAGGGCCGCCTTTTGCGTCTCGCGTGCGTATAGGAGCAGCGCCCCGGCGGCGGCAATGGCCAGAGGTTTGTCGGCACAGCCAAACCCGGCAAGATCGCGTGTGCGAAACTGCTCGCTCAGGGCGCGGGTTGCCGATTCGGCGTCGAAATGCCACGGCGAACGCAGCCGCCACGAGCGCTCGGATGCCTGTCCCTTGCTGGGCGGCTGCCCGCCATCCGGCGCCAGCAACTCCGCGGGACGCAGCCGTTCGAGCTCCGCCTCGAGCGCCTCAGCGCCGGGGAGCTCCATGACGCTGAATCGGCCCGCCGACAGATCGAGCCACGCGAGACCGTACCGGCCGTGTGCGCCGTAAACGCTGGCCAGTACATTGTCGCGGCGCTCCTCGAGCAGAGCAGCGTCGGTCACCGTGCCGGGCGTGACGATGCGCACCACCTCGCGCTCCATCGGTCCCTTGGTTTTGGCGGGATCGCCGCGCTGCTCGCAAATGGCGACCGATTCACCCTTGCGCACCAGGCGCGCCAAGTAGGTGTCGAGAGTCACGGCCGGCACGCCGGCCATGGGAATCGGCGCGCCCGCCGAGGCCCCGCGCTGCGTAAGGGCTATGTCGAGCAGCTGCGCCGCCCGGCGAGCGTCCTCGTAGAACATCTCGTAAAAATCGCCCATGCGATAGAAGAGCAGCACGTCGGGATGCTGTGCCTTGATGCGCAAATACTGCTGCATCATCGGGGTGTGATCTTGCAGATCGTTGCCCTGGACCGAACTTTTGGAGGTGGCCTCGCCATTCATTGCGGTGCATTGTCCACGTCTGGAATGCGAATCGCACCCCCTATGTGCGAACATCCCCCACGGGCCGATCGCGGTTGCGGCTCCGCAGAGGAGGTGCGATGAAAAGCGCGGATCAAGAGCTCGTACGCCTCGCGGCCCGCGTGGGACGGCATCTCTTGCGTGCAGGAAAGCGGGTCGCCACCGCTGAATCATGCACCGGCGGCTGGATTGCGAAGGTCATGACGGACATCGCAGGCAGTTCGCAGTGGTTCCTGGAGGGTTTCGTGACGTACAGCAACGATGCCAAAGTGCACCGCCTCGGGGTGCCCCGGTCGATGCTCAAAACCGAGGGGGCCGTCAGCCGCGCCGTTGCGCGGGCCATGGCAGCCGGCGCCCTGAAACGCTCCGGCGCGGAGCTTGCGGTGGCGGTGACCGGCATCGCTGGCCCGGATGGGGCAACGCCGGGCAAGCCGGTGGGAACGGTATGGTTGTGCTGGGCGGAGCTGCGCGGACGACGAACGCTCTTCAACACGCAGCGCCGGCAATTTCGCGGCGATCGCGATGCCGTACGGCGAAAGACCGTGCGCCTTGCCCTAGCCCGATTGCTCGACCGCTGATCCGTTTTTTTCAAGGTCCTACGTCGTGCGCTTGTTCTTTGCGGCCTTCCCTGATATGGAGACGCGGCGGCGGATCGCGTCGGTTGCGCACGCGCTCGATTTGGCGCCGCCGTGCCGCATCGTGCCGCATGAGAACTTTCACCTGACGCTTGCTTTCCTCGGGGAACAGCCGGAGTCGAAGCTCCCGACGTTACTGAAGATCGGCGCGGTGCAGCGAACGCGCGCCTTTACCTTGCGCTTCGACGCCTGCCAGTACTGGCCGGACTCCAGGGTGGTGGTGGTGGCCGCGCGCGAGTATCCCGCGACATTGGGACAAATGTGGTGCGAGCTTCGCGCGACGCTTGCGCAGCACGAACTGGTGCTTGCCCCACAGCCGTTACGGCCGCATGTCACGCTCGCGAGGAAGGTCTCGCAAGCGCCTGCGGCGCAAGCGATGTCTGCTTTCGACTGGCCGGTACGAGAATTCGGTTTGATGCAGTCGACCACGGCCGCTAGCGGACCAATTTATACAGTACTCGACACCTGGCCACTACTGGATGAGGCGGCGCCACGCTAGATAAACTCTGTGATTTCGATGCATATGAGATGAGCGGCCGGCGCTGAATATGAAATAATGGCGCCACATTTCGTCAAGGACTACCCATGGAAGAGAATCGCAAGAAGGCTCTCGCGGCCGCGCTGAGCCAGATCGAAAAGCAATTTGGAAAAGGCTCCGTCATGCGCTTGGGCGATGCGGGTGCCACGTATGAGGTGGACTCCATTCCCACAGGCTCACTCGGGCTCGATATTGCGTTGGGCGTCGGCGGCATCCCGCGCGGCCGAGTGATCGAGATCTTCGGGCCCGAGTCCTCGGGCAAGACGACGCTGACGCTCGCCATCATCGCCTCGGCGCAGAGTCACGGCGGCACCGCGGCATTCGTCGACGCCGAGCATGCACTCGATCCGGTGTATGCCGAGAAACTCGGTGTTAAAGTCAACGATTTGCTGGTGTCGCAGCCCGATACCGGCGAACAAGCGCTGGAAATTACCGACATGTTGGTGCGCTCGGGCGCGGTCGATGTGGTCGTGGTCGATTCGGTCGCCGCACTCACTCCCAAGGCCGAAATTGAGGGTGAGATGGGCGATCAGCACATGGGATTGCAGGCGCGCCTGATGTCGCAGGCGCTGCGCAAGCTCACCGGCAACATCAAGCGGTCCAACACCATCGTCATTTTCATCAACCAGATCCGCATGAAGATCGGTGTCATGTTCGGCAATCCCGAAACCACCACGGGTGGCAATGCGCTGAAGTTCTATTCCTCGGTGCGCATGGATATTCGTCGCATCGGCGCCATCAAGAATGGCGAGGAAGTCGTCGGCTCGATGACCCGGGTCAAGGTGGTCAAGAACAAGGTCGCGCCGCCGTTTCGCGAGACCGAGTTCGAGATCATGTACGGCACGGGAATCTCCAAGGAAGGCGAGCTCATCGAGCTGGGTGTGCTGCACAATCTGGTGGAGAAATCCGGCTCCTGGTACAGCTACAAAGGCGAGCGCATCGGGCAGGGAAAGGACAACGCCCGCACGTTTCTGCAGCAGCATCCCGAAGTCGCGAAGGACATCGAAGGTCAAATTCGCGCGAAGTTGATTCCGGAAAAGGCGACCATGAACCGCGGTGGCGACGCCAAAGAGGCGTAGCATCGCCCGCCGCGAGGTAGAGCCTCTCGATTCGCGCGCGGCGCGGGTGGCTGCGCTCGACGCGCTGTCGCGGCGCGATCATGCCTCCGAGGAACTGCGCCGTAAGCTCCTCGACAGGGGCTATGACGCGGCAGTCGTCGCTCCCCTGATCGAGCGCCTCTGCGCCGAAAAATTGCTCGATGATCTGCGCTACGTGGAGAACTTCGTGGCCTATCATGCGGCGCGGGGCCACGGCCCCATGCGGGTGCGCGCGGATTTGCGCAAAGCGGGCGTACAGGGCGCGCAGGTCGAATCGAGTCTCGCGGCGTATCCTGGGTGGATCGAGCAGCTTCACAGGGCACGAGAAAAGAAGTTTGGCGGTTCCGTGCCAAGCAACTACGCTGATCGACAGCGACAGGCCCGATTCCTAGGTTACCGAGGTTTCACGGGCGCTCAGATCCGAACGGCTTTAGGCTTCGATATGGACCTCGACGTGGACATGAAAGAAGGGTTATGAAACGCGATCCCAAATTAAGGACGATGAGCACCTCGGAAATCCGAGCCAGCTTTTTGGAATTTTTTCGCAAGAACGGACATGCGATCGTCCCCTCGAGTTCGCTCGTTCCGGGAAACGATCCGACGCTGCTCTTCACCAATGCGGGCATGGTGCAATTCAAGGATGTGTTCCTCGGCAAGGAGACGCGCGATTATTCGCGTGCAGCGAGCGCGCAGCGTTGCGTTCGCGCGGGCGGCAAGCACAATGACCTGGAAAACGTCGGCTACACCGCGCGGCACCATACTTTCTTCGAAATGCTCGGCAATTTTAGTTTCGGAGATTATTTCAAGCGCGAAGCGATTCATTTTGCGTGGAATTTCGTGACCGGAACTCTCGGGATTCCCAAGGACCGCTTATGGGTCACCGTGTTCAACGAGGACGATGAGGCCGCACGGATTTGGACCGAGGAGATCGGCATCGGCCCGACGCGCTGCACGCGGATGGGCGAGAAGTCAAACTTCTGGTCGATGGGGGAAACGGGGCCTTGCGGTCCGTGCACGGAGATTTTCTACGATCACGGGCAGGACATTCCGGGCGGGCCGCCCGGGTCGCCGGACGAGGATGGCGACCGCTATGTGGAGATTTGGAATCTCGTGTTCATGCAATACGATCGTTCCGCAGACGGCGTGCTGGTTCCCCTGCCCAAGCCCTCGGTGGATACCGGCATGGGGCTCGAGCGTGTTGCGGCGGTGATGCAGGGAGTGCACAGCAACTACGACATTGATCTATTCAAGGCATTGATTCGTGCGGCGGCCGAGATCACCGGCGCGATGGATCTCGAGTCGTCCAGTTTGCGCGTCATAGCAGATCACATCCGAGCCTGTACGTTCCTCATCATCGACGGCGTCGTACCTTCCAATGAGGGGCGCGGCTATGTATTGCGCCGCATCATTCGACGGGCGATTCGGCACGGCTACAAGCTCGGGCAGACGCAGCCGTTCTTCCACAAGCTCGTACCGACGCTGGTGCGCGAGATGGGCACCTATTACGCGGAGTTGGTGAGCGGCGAAGCGCGAGCCATTCAAGTGCTCGCCCAGGAGGAGAGTCGGTTCGCGGAGACGCTTGCGACCGGCATGGCGCTGCTCGACGCCGCGGCGGCCAAACTCCAGACATCCGTGATTCCCGGTGAGACGGTATTCCGCTTGTACGATACCTATGGATTCCCGCTCGATCTGACCGCCGACGTCGCTCGCGAACGGGGTCTGACGATCGATCAGGCGGGTTTTGATGCCGCGATGGCCGCGCAACGCGGCCGTGCTCGAGCCGCAAGCAAGTTCAGTGCCGACCTCGGCAGCTCGATCAAGTTATCGGGCAAGACGGAATTCTCCGGATACGATCGCTTGGTCTCGAAGGGGCGCGTCGCGGCGCTGATTTTCGACGCAGAGGTCGTGAGCGAATTGCGGCCGGGCCAGGAAGGCCAGGTGGTTCTCGATCACACGCCGTTTTACGCCGAGAGCGGCGGTCAGATGGGCGATGCAGGATCGCTCCTCGGCGCAACGGGCGCGCGCTTCGCGGTGAGGGACACGCAGAAAATCGGCGCGTCGTTCGCCCACATCGGCGTCCTCGAGGCGGGCGAATTGCACGTTGGCGATGAAGTCGAGGCGCGGGTCGATGGCGAGCGCCGCACCGCCATTGCCCTCAATCATTCCGCGACGCATCTGTTGCATGCTGCTTTGCGGGAGGTGCTTGGCAAGCACGTTCAGCAAAAAGGCTCGCTTGTCGCGCCTGATCGACTTCGCTTCGATTTCTCGCACACTCACGCGCTTTCGGCCGACGAGCTGCGCCGGATAGAGGAGCGGGTCAACGCTGCGATACGCCACAACGCGCCCGCCGAAACCCGGGTGATGGCCTTGGATGAAGCCGTCGCCGCCGGCGCGATGTCACTGTTCGGCGAAAAATATGAGAGCGACGTGCGCGTGCTTTCGATCGGTGATTTTTCGATGGAACTCTGCGGAGGAACGCACGTCGAAAGAGCCGGAGATATCGGATTCTTCAAGGTTATCGGCGAATCCGGCGTTGCCGCCGGGGTCCGGCGTATCGAGGCGTTGACCGGCAAGGCGGCCTACGAGTGGGTGCTCCGCACGGATCAAGTGCTGCGCGATATTGCCGGCATGCTCCGCGGCAGCCGTGAGGACGTGGATGAAAAGGTCCGCGAACTCGTCGAGCGGGCGCGGCGCCTCGAAAAAGAGGTGCAGCAGCTTAAGTCAAAGCTCGCTAGCGGGCAGGGCGGCGACCTGTCCACTCAGGCAAAAGCAGTAGGCGATATTAAGGTTTTGGCTGCACAGATCGAGGGTGCCGATACTAAGGCGTTACGCGACGCAGTGGATCGGCTGAAGTCGAAACTCGGCTCTTCGGTCATCGTTCTTGCCACTGTTCAGGATGGGAAAGTGGTGCTGGTAGCCGGTGTTTCCACGGATTTGGTGGCGAAATTGAAGGCCGGCGACATTGCCGGTGCGGTCGCTGCGCAAGTGGGCGGGCGCGGCGGCGGACGAGCGGATTTCGCGCAGGCCGGTGGCACGCAACCGGAGAACCTGGCGGCCGCTCTCGAGGGTGTCGAGTCGCTCGTGCGGAATCGCCTTTCTAATTGAACGCTTTGTTTATTTCTGTTATCAAGTTGCAACAAATGCATTTGTGATTCTTGTATTCTTAAGATCAGCAATCAATTCTCGTGGCGATTCGAACCAGCATTCGCGTGAGTGCGCCGGTGATGCGGTCCCAAGCGGTCAAATGCACCGCTGTAATTGCCAAGGAAGATTAGGAGCACGAATATGTTGATATTGACGAGGCGGGTTGGCGAGACCGTGATGATCGGCAACGAAGTGACGGTCACCGTATTGGGCGTCAAGGGCAACCAAGTGCGCATAGGGGTCAATGCCCCCAAGGACGTCGCGGTACACCGCGAAGAGATCTATGAGCGCATCAAGCGCGAAGAGGATTTGGACGGGAGAACGCCGGGTTCTGTCGCGAAAGTCGTCGACGATGCTTAGAAACAGCGTTTAGCCCCCCATAGCTTTACCTAGACTGCTCTGCGCGGGTATGATCCCGCGCTCCTTGATTGGGGCCGAATGCCTGATCCGGAGAGGTGGCCGAGTGGTCGAAGGCGCGCCCCTGCTAAGGGCGTATGGGTCAAAAGCCCATCGAGGGTTCGAATCCCTCCCTCTCCGCCAATAGGATTGGAATCGCTCAGAGGTGACTCCGTGCTTAAATTGGAAAGGAACTGGTCGGTTCAGGAGGGATGACGCCGGAGCGGCGGCGACGGCGGTCCCGAGCGAAAGCGAAGGGACGAGCGGCCGCGAGGCCGCGAGCAATCCCTCCCTCTCCGCCACTTGATTGCCCTGTTTTGCTCAAATACGCGCCCGTAGCTCAGTTGGATAGAGCGCCTGGCTACGAACCAGGAGGCCGGGAGTTCGAATCTCTCCGGGCGCACCATGGGAATAAAAAAGGCCGGCTCCAAGCCGGCCTTTTTTATTCCTACGCGCATCGGTTTGTTCTAGCCCCGGCCGAGGGAGGCCGTGGAGTTCGACCACTTGGCCTTCAGGCCAAGTAGGACGCCGGAGCGCAGCGACGGCGGTCCCGAGCGAAGCGAGGGATGAGCGGGCTTTCGCCCGCGAACAATCTCTCCGGGCGCACCAAATCAAGCACTTAGCAGTGCGTCGATCAGAAGTTCGAATCGTGAGTGACCACGCGCGGGCAAACGTTGGCTGCAGATGCTGGGGCAATACGATGCGCAAGTTGCCTATGGGCAGCGTCGGGTGCTCCTCGTCTGGACACGCCTCATCATGCCGGATGGCTCATCGATCATCTTGGATCGCTTGCAAGGCACCGACAAAGCCGGTTACTCAGGTCTCGAGGATCGGGTGGATTCCCACTGGGGACGCATCTTCGCGGGCGCCGCGCTTTCCACCTTGCTTGGGGTGAATGTACAGCTGGTGGCGCAGGATCAGAGCGTGAATTCTGGCTCGATAAAGCTGGGGAAATTGCCGAACACAACAAATGTCAGGATCACAAATCTCGTTCCCCGAGGCGCTGAAAGGCAAGCTCGATCTCTACGCTCAATTGCACTCGCAGACTTGGGAGCAAAAAGTCGAGCCGCAGCACTGGTGCCACACATACTTGCACAATTCCTAGCCAATGACCGGGTATTCCGAAGTTCAGAAAAAGAGGCCGCCACCTCAAAGCGGGGTACCTCCACAATCGTCTCTCCCGCGCCCGGCCCAACTGTTTGAGACCATTTTTTTTTAGCATGCCCGGGATTTTCGATCGGCGATGTCCGTTGCGTTAGCATAGAGTGGCAGGCGAGAGTTCCCTTTGTGTCCATCACGGGCATCCGGCGCTTCGCCCCCCGAGGAGCCTGGTCTGCGGGCCGGCCAGGATATCAGTGTAGACCTGCGAGGACTGCGAGCTCTGGATCTTCCGGGTTCGAGACCTGCTGCGGACGGTGGCGAACGTCAGCTTTGCGCCGTTCCATTCATGCTTCAAACGCCGGTTCAGCCTCGACGGGCGCAGAGAGGTCCTGCTTTACCGTCGGATCTTCCTGCAATGCAACCGCGGCTACGGAGATTCTATACGACGGGTTCGATCCGCCGGAGCACAGCGCCTCAACAGGATTGTTCGCTACAACCTCAAGAAGCTATAATTCATTGGCTTATTCTGGCTAAAAACAACGGATGATCGGGCCGAAAGCCGCAAAACTCCACATTTCTAAACGATCGGCCGGTGGTCAGAGCAGGTAGGGACGCGATGTGAGCGCAGGTGATGGGTCCAGCGAGCTGCCATCAGCCCCCGATACAGTCGAGGAGCCGGATTACTTCATTCGATTAGCGCTTCTCGCGGCGATCGTGGAGTCCTCGGACGATGCGATCGTGAGCAAGACGCTCGAGGGCCGAATCCAGTCCTGGAACGCTGGCGCCGAACGGATATTCGGATACACAGCTGCGGAGGCAATCGGTCAACAAATAACGATCATCATTCCTCCCGAGCTTCTTGACGAAGAGCGGCGCATATTGAACCAGCTACGGCGCGGCGAGCGCGTGGATCATTTCGACACGATCCGCATGACCAAGGACGGCCGGCGTATTGCGATTTCACTCACGGTGTCTCCGGTTCGTAATTCCCGTGGTGTCATTGTTGGCGCCTCCAAAGTCGCGCGTGACATCACTGAGCGCAAGCGCTCGGAAGAGGCGCTGCGCGATAGCGAACAGCGGTTGAAAGCAAGCGAAGAAGCCTTGCGGGCCGCTGATCGCGTTAAGGACGAGTTCCTGGCGCTCCTCGCCCACGAACTGCGTAATCCACTCGCTCCGATCCGTTACGCGCTGGCTGCGAACAAAAAGCCGGGCCGGACTCCTGAGCAATTTAAGCGTTCGGAAGAGATCATGGAGCGACAGGTGGCCCACATGAGTCGCCTATTGGATGACCTGCTCGATGTCTCGCGCATTAAGCGAAGTACACTCGAACTGAAAAAGACACCCACGGAACTTACCTTCGTGGTTGGGTCGGCGATCGATACTGCGCGGCCTGTTCTGGAAGCGAAAAATCACACTTTGTCACTAGACCTGCCGAAGCACGCCGTGCGGCTGGAGGCAGACGCTGTGCGCCTGGCACAGGTATTTTCCAACCTTCTGATCAATGCGGCCAAGTACACCGATCCCGGCGGACAAATCCAGCTGCGCGCGGCTCGCGAGGGAAGTGAGATCGTTTTTGCGATCCGTGACAATGGCATTGGTATCTCTGCCGACATGATGCCGCGGTTGTTTAAGATATTTGAACAAGCACAAGGAGCGCTCGGTCGCGCAGAAGGTGGGCTCGGCATAGGGCTGTCGCTCGTGCGGGGTATCGTGACGCTGCACGGTGGAAGCGTTGAGGCGCGCAGTGACGGACCTGGTACTGGAAGTGAGTTCATTGTGCGGCTGCCTATCGGAACGCCTCTCGCGGAGATTCCTGATATTGAAGCAGCCGAGCAAAGCTTTGTGTCTGGCGCCGGGCGCAAGATCCTAGTTGTCGATGATAACCGTGATGCGGCGGACTCTTGCGCTGCGCTTTTGGAGCTATCAGGTCACCACGTCCAGACTGCCTATACGGGTCGACAAGCGCTGAAGCTCGCCGAGACGTTCCGTCCTCATGCAATTCTTCTGGATATCGGCCTCCCGGATTTCGACGGATACCAATTGGCCACAACCATTCGAGCTGCCCCATGGGGTCGCGGTATTGTCCTCATTGCCATAACGGGCTGGGGCCAGGAGGAAGACCGTCGACGCGCACTCGAGGCCGGCTGCGACCATCATCTGACAAAACCGATTGAAGCGGAGACGGTGGAATCTTTGCTTCTATCAATGGATTCAGTATCTCACAGCACCAGGTAAGAGACCTGTTAGATCGAACGACGGCTTTCGAGTGCGGAATTCGAAACATCGAACGTCACAAAATGTTGGCCGTCTGGCGACCGAGGGGATTCGGAGGCCGTCGAACTCACCCAAATGCGCCGGCCTCAAGCGTATCGAACTCAGTGAGTGAAGTGCAAACAGTTGAAGCGCCACCGTCCAGGTTGAGCACAGCGCCCTTCACGTGCGAGGTACCCGGCGAGAGCAACCACGCGATTGCTTCGGCAATCTCAGCTGCGGCGGGGGGTCCTGCGTGGCGGCAGCAGCTCCGTTACCCGGCGGTAGCCTTCTTCGATGTCCCCGCCCTGAACATTCCCATTTCGGCATCGCCCATTTCAGTTCCGACCCATCCCGGCGACACGACATTGGCTCGGATGCCGTAACGGTTACCCGAGGCGCTGAAAACAAGCTCGATCGCTGCGCTCAATTTCGCGCGCCGCGATAACTCACGCACGGCTGCCTGGCACAGTTAGCCGCCAAAGGTGTGGTCAGCCCGTCTTTTAATTCTTTTCGTCGGCATATAACTTCGGCGATGAGACTAAATGATCTCGCCTTGTTTGAGCGCGCCTCAATTGCTGTAGTGGCGTGGGAAGGAAATGCGAAAGCTGGTTCCCACCTCTGCGACTGAGTGCATCTCGATAGTCGCATCGAGCATTTCACACAAGCGTTTAACGATCGATAAGCCGATTCCTTCGCCGGGCTCGCCGCTCAATGAGCGAGTCTCGGGCACGCCGCCGACGGAGAGATTGCCGAGGATGCTCGGGGCTTCTCGCTCTCCTGGCGCCGTCGCTTGCGTGGGGAGCGATGGGTGCTTTTCGAGCGCCGCGGCGAGGGGCTTCCCTGAGTCGGTGTGGAAGCCCGGTCCTGTGTCCCTGACATCTAAGACCCAGCGTTTGGGATCATCAGCGCGACTGTCACCCCAGGTCACTGTGATACCGCCATGGTGCGTGTATTTGATGGCATTCAAGATCAAGTTTTGGGCGATTCGCCGGATCTTCACCGCATCCCCGTCGGTGGCAAACCCCGAGGGTCCCTCACAATTTAGATAGAGACCGCGCTGCACTGCGAGGGGTCGGATACTTTCGCACAGCGATTGAAAAATTGGCGTCACATCGAGCGGTTCGATTTGGCGAGTCTCACGGCCGGCCTGCAGGCGGGCGAGACTCGTCATGTCATTGAGCAATTGATGGAGCGAGGTGACGTTGCGCATCAGGATGCGCACGAAATCATCGCGGGAGGCAGCACTTCGGCCGTGGCGGGTAAGGCCAACGGTCACGTTAGCGACCACACTTAAGTTTCCGCGCAGATCGTGCGCAGCTTGCTGCCACACCTCGCCCCGCTCCTGCTCAAGCTCTCGGATCTGCTCGAGCGCGCTCTCGAGATCCTTGACGTGCCCCCCGGCCTCCTGCTGTTGCAGCGCAAAATACTGGCTCACACTCTCTTCGATACAAGTACTGCAGAGAGCCGTCCAAATTTGCTGGGCACGGGTGAGAGCGTCCAAGGAGAAGTTAGAATGGGCCTTGGCATAGAGATTCAGCTCAAGGACCACGCATTCATTGAGCTTGCCCAATTCGCGGGCGACTTCCCGTAAATCATAGCCTTGCCTCCAGCGTTGCAGTCCGTGCGCCGCAGCGGGCTGCTGCGGGCCGGGAACTTGCCCGGCAACGGCTCCCTCGGAAGCCTCTGCTCGAAGGCTCCGCTCGAAGGCCGCGAGCATCGCCGGGATGTGATCAATCAACTCGGCCCGCGGCAGCGACTCGCCGTCGGTAAGCTCCGGATCGCGTTGAATCGCGCGTTGCCAGGCGAGCACCATCGCCTCGCGGTGGCGCTCCACATGATCGGCCAGTGCAGTCAGTTCCCTAAGGCTGTCTTGCAACTCTTCTTCTCCCGAGCTGGCGGGGCGCGCTCGCTAGGCCTCCGCGAGACGGTCGCCGACATGGATTGTCGGACTAATACATAGGATTTGCTACTGTGGTGGGCGGGGCGCTCAGGCGTGCCCGCTCGGCACGCCTAACTCTCGATTTCATGCCCATTCTGCACCGGCGGGGTGCCGTCGGGGTTTTGCGGCGCGGGAAGCGTGGTCAGCAAGAGCTCGATCATGGAGATATCGACGGGCTTGGTCAGATGCTCATCGAATCCGGACTGTTTTGATTTTAGACGGTCTTCCGGAGCGCCCCAGCCGGTGACGGCAACCAATAACGGCCGCCCCAGCTCGGGTCTAGCACGAATTGCGTGCGCCACCTCGTAGCCGTTCATGCCGGGTAGCCCTAAGTCGAGCAGCACGATCTCTGGCTTGAATTCGTCGGCGAGGCGCAGCGCCTCAGGACCGCTGTGTGCGACCTGCGTGGTGTGACCGCCCAGTTGCAGCAAGAGGCTCAAAGATGCCGCCGCATCCACATTGTCATCGACGAGCAGGACTCGAACGGCCCCCCGCGCGGCCCCCGGTGGACGGAGATCGTCGGGCGTATGCTCCACGGCCTTGGGTTCGGCCAGCGGCAGGGTGATGAGAAAGTGACTGCCTTTGCCGAGTCCCTCGCTGGAAGCGACGAGCTGGCCGCCATGCATCTCAACCAAGCGGCGCGCGAGATTAAGGCCAACGCCGAGCCCCGCGTATGCGCCTCGGGTCTCCCGGCCGACCCGCGTGAACATCTCGAAAATGCGACTTAAGGCCTCGCGAGCGATCCCCACTCCGGCATCGGCGATATCAATCCGTACTACCTCGCCATCGAGTTGGACGCCCACCGAAATCGGACTGCCGGCGGGACTGTATTGCGCGGCGTTGTTTAGGATATTGGTGACTACCTGCGCAAGGCGGGTCGCATCCGCGTCTAGATAGATTGGCTCCTCTGGAATGTCGAGCGTGAGCGGATTTTTCGCACTTGTCATGTGTGGTGTGCTCGCCTCGAGGGCAACGTCCAGAATCTCCTTAAGCGCCACGCGCTCCCGGATGAGCGTCATCTGACCACTCGTGAGGCGCGAGATATCGACCAGATCATTGACGAGACGCACCATTTGGCCCAATTGCCGCTCCATCACGTCACGCACTTGCGCCATCGAGGTGGCGTTGTCGGCAGCTTTGCGCATCACCTGCAGTGCCGCGCGAATAGGCGCCAAGGGATTCCGCAACTCATGCGCGAGGGTTGCGATGAATTCCGTCTTGCGCCGCTCGGACTCCGCAAGCTCCGCGGTGCGCGCGCGCAGCTCGCCCTCGAGGCGCCGGCCCTGCAAGTCATCGGAGAACGTCATCACGGCGCCCTGGAGGATGCCATCGATTACGATTTGTACCCCGGAGTAAGACACCGGAATCGCCCGCCCATCCTTACGCGACAACTCGCCGTGAGTCCGGCGGGCAGGTCTGCCGAGTTTCAATTCTTGCGCGTTTTTCAGAGCCTGGCAGATCGAGCATTCGGCCGGCGCCAGGAATCTGCCCCCCTGGATGGATGGCATCATGCAATACGACGCCGACCAATTCTTGAGCTTCATAGCCGAGCAGGCGCGCCCCGGTCGCATTGGTGTATGTGCATCGACCCTGAGCATCGACCTCGCAGATGCCCTCGCTCGAGCACTCGAGCAGCCGATATAGCCGCTCGTTGCGGGTCGATTCAGGTGTGTCGGTCATAGTGAACGCCCAGTCTCTCCCCGTGATAAGCAATCCCGCCCATCCCAAGTCGGCAGTTTAGATACCCCAAGTGGGTAAAAAGCTCGGCGTCTCGTGTCGGCCTAGACCTACACAACACCAGAGCTGATTTGCGTACAGCGAAGCAAAATTCTCTGTCAAATGTGGGTGACATTGGGAGCGTGATTCAGTCCCGAATTTTGCGTTCGGACGCAACGGCGCGGCCCCGACGCCTAATGGCGCGCTAGGAATGGGAAAGCTTGGTTCGCCACGCAGCATCTCATCACAGTCAGCGTATCCCGAAGGTGCCAACGTCCGCTTCCTGGCGATGATTTCGGAACCATCGACGCCCCGGCTTGGCCGCCTGGAGCGCGTCACTCGCTCAATGGAGAGGCGTTCGTGGCTTCGAGTAGGGTTCAGCGGGTGTCGGTCGCTTCGCGACCCTCTGCCGCCGGCCACGACAGGCGGCTTTCGGGCCGCTCGTCAATGGAGCGGTTTGAGAGCGGCTAGATGCGCATCACTCTTTCGTGGATCGCCACGCAATAGCGCACGAGGTTTTGCCGCGAGGAAATGAAGTGCTTCAGCGGCGTGTCAATGTCAAAAAACTGGATGTTCGCGACGAAGCCGTAGATGCCGGCGTCGACGCTCGTCGGGGTTGCACCGTGCACGAATCCGTTGGCTGGTACGAGGTCGGCGAGGAGGCCGAGATCGGCGAGGCCCCGTGCATAAGCAGCGTCCGGCTCATACCGGCCGATCCCCTGAAAAATGACAGATTGCGTAGGATTTCTAATCAGGAGGCCCGAAAATTGCGATAGGGCTCTTTGAGAATTTGGAAAAGACCATAGGCGATCAACCCTACCGCCACCGTCCCCAGCAGCCATTCACCGTATACATGGTGCTTAAGAGCGCCGAGGGCTCCGGCGATACCGGTCGCCTTGGCAGTGTCGTAGCGGTGCGCGGCGTCGATGAGAAATGCGCCCACCAGGACGAACAAGATGCCGCGAGCCAGAAATCCAACAACACCGAGAAGGCGGATAAGGCTGCGTAGTCTGGCGTGCGTCAGGTCGACCCGTTTAGCCTTGTTGTGCGAAATTGCTCGGTACACCTCATAGAAGCCAAACAGCGCAATGCCCACGCCGACCGCACCGACCAGCCAACGGCCGAGCGGCAGCATCATCGCCCTACCTGTCCAAACGGCCTGCGACCGGCCGTTGTCAGCCGCACCGCCGAATCCCAGTAGACGCCATGCCGCCTCACCGACGAGAACACCATGCAAGCCGCCGTTCAACAAGAAGCCCAGACGCACCGCGCGCCGCTTGGGCGTTCGCCGCTCGCGCGGATGCTCCGGATCGAGTATCCCCAGCACCACCTGCCATACCACGAACGCTCCTAGTCCCAGCACAAGTAACGCGAGCACCGCATCGCCAAACGGCGTGGCATGGAGCCTGGCCAGTGCACCCGTGTATCCGTTCGGTTGTTGCGAGGGCTCGAGCGCGGAGATTAGCGCGTAGGAGCCAATGACGATATAGACCACACCTTCGGCGACGTAACCAAGATGGCTCGCCCACCGAAGCCACGGTGCGATGTCGGCGGCGTCGCCGCCCGGCGCGCGTTTCGCGATTCTGTCACGGACATACGTCAGCTTGCTCTTGTCCAGTGCGCAACCCTCCGAGGCACGCGGTAAACTCTGCACCAAATAGAAATATCGGCGCTGTGTAATAGAATCATAGTAACAAGGCGGCGAAGGATGCGGCTGCGCCAAACGCAGTCGGTTGGGTCGAATGTGCCAAATAGATGCCAATGACCATCGCCCGAGATCAAGCAGGACGGCCGTAACAGCCAGTGCGGCCGTTTTCCTCATGGGCTCGCATTGGAGCTGCAACGATGCACACGGGCCAGCGACGGCGGTCACTGGCTGGTCTCGAACCTCACTGCTTCGGTTACCCTCGTCGCTGGGAGCGCTGAGGCTTGGCATCAGGCAACTGGGATTTGTTACGCGCCCACTCCCGACAGGCCTTGCACAAACACACTCCGGAAACCTCGTAACAGCCAGGGTCGTATCTCTCGTTTACAACGCAGTCGCAGCGGGCACAAAAATCTATGTTATCCATGCCGAATACGCTCCCACCGCACGGACATCAATTCAAGACGCCGCACCTCTTATATGGCACGCTCCGGTGGGGCATCACCCTCGCACCGCGATGCAGGACGGCCCAGTTCGGCCTAGGAATTATCCCACCCTCGCTCGTCGCCTGAGTCGGGCGAGCTTCGCCGGCGAAAAGCGCTAAGCTCCGAGGCCTTTACTTACGGCTTGCCAGGAATGCCGACTTGCTAGGAACGCGGAAGCCCCTGCGGTAGTCATGGAAGTGGAAAGCACTATCAGGCGTTTTCCCGTCGGAGCCGAAGTTTCTGCGGCCGGCGTCGAATTCCGTGTTTGGGCACCGGCGCGTCAACGTGTCGAGGTGATCTTCGAGGCCGAAGAGGCGGTCACCCTTAGCGCAGAGCCGTTGGGATACTTTTCCGGAATTGCCCCGCACGCCCGGCCGGGGGTGCGCTATAAGCTGAGGCTCGACCAGGGTGAGGCGTATCCCGATCCGGCCTCGCGCTTTCAACCCGACGGACCGCATGGGTTTTCAGAAGTAGTGAATCCGACCGCATTCCGCTGGACAGATCGTGACTGGCGGGGCGTAACACTTGCGCATCAAGTGATCTATGAGATGCATGTCGGCACCTTCACAAGGGAGGGCACGTGGTCTAGCGCACTCGCCGAATTGCCGCACCTGGCCTCTCTCGGCGTCACCGTTCTTGAGCTCATGCCCGTCGCCGAATTTCCGGGTCGCTTCGGCTGGGGTTACGATGGCGTGCAATGGTTCGCGCCGGCCAACATCTACGGCAGACCCGATGATTTCCGCCTTTTCGTCGATCGGGCACACTCGTTCGGACTCGGCGTCATCCTCGACGTCGTCTACAATCATCTCGGCCCCGATGGCAATTACCTGACCCACTTTTCGCCTTATTATTTTTGTGACATCGCCACCGATTGGGGCGCCGCCATCAACTACGACTGCGATTTCTCGGGCCCGGTGCGCGAGTTCGTGATCGCCAATGCGGCATATTGGATCGAGGAATTTCATTTGGATGGCCTGCGGCTGGATGCAACCCAGGATATTCATGATAAATCCGCAGATCACATCCTCTCCGCTCTTTCCCGTGAGGTCCGTAAGAGAGCCGGATCCCGGCGAGTCATTCTCGTGGCCGAAAATGAGCCCCAGAACCTGAAACTGGTGAGGCCAGTGGACCAAGCCGGCTTCGGTCTGGATGCTCTATGGAATGATGATTTCCATCATAGCGCCATGGTCGCACTCACCGGGCGCAATGAAGCTTACTACTGCGACTACTTAGGAAGGCCGCAGGAGTTTATCTCCCTGGCCAAGTACGGTTTCCTGTATCAGGGTCAATATTACCAATGGCAAGGGAAGCGTCGAGGTGTTGCCGGCCTCGATACCGATCCGGCAGTGCTGGTCACATTCATTCAAAACCACGACCAAGTCGCCAATTCGGGTCACGGGAAACGCTGTCACGAACTCACCTCTCCGGGCAAGCTACGCGCAATGACCGCCTTGCTGTTATTGGGGCCGGGTACGCCGATGCTGTTTCAGGGTCAGGAGTTTGCGGCATCCAGTCCTTTCCTCTTCTTTGCCGATCATCACTCCGAGCTCAATCAAGAAGTGCGCGAGGGCCGCGCGGCGTTTTTACGGCAATTCCCGAGTCTGGCCGGCGCCGACTTTCGGGGCCAGATGCCTGATCCGGCCGATCCTGGAACCTTTGAACGCTGCAAACTCGATCACTCTGAGCGGGAGAAAAATCGCGAAATCTATGAGCTGCATCGCGACCTATTGCAGCTGCGACGCGAGCAGGCGGCATTTCGCGCGCAGCGGCCACGGCGTCTCGACGGTGCGGTGTTGTCGGCGGAATCGATGGTGCTGCGCTATTTTGATGATGGGGGGGAGGATCGCCTGTTGCTGATCAACTTGGGCCGCGACCTTGATCTCGCCCCGGCGCCTGAGCCGCTGCTGGCGCCGCCCGCGGACATGGACTGGGCAATCTTGTGGTCGAGCGAACATCCGAGGTATGGCGGCGGCGGCACCGCGCCTCTTGATACCAATCAATGCTGGAAGATTCCCGGCCATGCGGCCGTGATCTTGCAGCCTGTTCGTGCACTCCATCCGAGCAACTCGATGGTCGGAACAAAGCCGTGAGTGGACTGGTGAGTCGTAGCTGCGCAGCGGACCGTAACCGTAAGTGGCTGGTGACAAATGGGTTGGGTGGTTACGCATCGGGTACGCTCTCGGGAACGATAACGTGGCGCTACCATGGCTACCTGGTCGCGGCACTTCCCGCTCCCTTCGGACGCACGATGATGCTCAACGAGCTGACTGAGGCTGTCGCGCTCGCCGACCACAATGCCGATAAGAGGAGTGCGAGCGGGCGGCCGGGCGGGTCCGACCCAATTGATCTCAATGATCATATCGCTGAATTTCGCCTGGAATTCGGTCTTCCCGTGTGGTCGTTCAAGCTCGATGCCATCACGATTGAAAAGCGCGTGGTGATGCCACATGGTCAGAATACGGCCTTTATCAATTACTCGCTCATCTCCGGACCCGAAAGCGTGCGATTGGTGTTGCGTCCCTGCTTTAATTTCCGGTCGCATGAAGATCCGGTCAGCGCTGAGCCCGCAAGCACCTACGCGTTGACCGTCGGCGACAACCGATATGAAGTGTCCTCGGGCACGGACCTACCGGCGCTGCGCTTGATGCTTTATGGTCAAGATGCGGCGCTCACGGTGGACCGGGTGCGAAAGTCGGTCACCTATGAGCTCGAAGAACGGCGCGGTTATCCATCGCAGGGCGATCTGTGGAGTCCCGGATTTTTTCACGTCGATCTTCGCAGGGACGGCAGCGCTGCACTGGTTTTGTCGACGCAGTCCTGGGATGACCTGGGCGCGTTCTCGCCCGCCGCTGCATTGGATTGCGAAGCGGAGCGCAAGCGGCGGATCCTTGCGGTCGCTGCCAAGAGATTTGGCAAGAACCCCAGCGAGTTAGCTCAATGTGATCCGACGCTCGTTGAGTTGATCTATGCGGCCGATCAATTTCTCATCACTCCTGCGGGCAGAACATCCGATGCGGTACGCGCTCGCGCCGTCGGCGATGAAATCCGCACGGTGATCGCAGGTTACCACTGGTTCACCGACTGGGGCCGGGACACCATGATTTCGCTCGAAGGTCTGACCCTCACCACCGGCCGCTATTCGGAGGGCGCGTGGATCCTGCGCACCTTCGCGCAGTACATTCGCGACGGCTTGATCCCGAACCTTTTTCCTGAAGGGCGGCGCGAGGGTCTCTACCATACCGCTGATGCGACGCTGTGGTTCTTCCACGCGGTGCATCGCTACACGCAGGCGAGCGGCGATCGCTCGGTCTTGCAGATGGTATTGCCGAAACTCCTCGATATCTTCGAGTGGCATATGCGGGGGACACTGTTTGGTATTCGCGTCGATCCCGCGGATGGTTTGCTCTCTCAAGGGGCCGATGGATATGCACTCACGTGGATGGATGCCAAGGTCGGGGACTGGGTGGTCACCCCGCGGCGGGGAAAAGCGGTTGAAATCAATGCTCTTTGGTACAACGCCCTGAAGCTCCTGGAAGGCTGGCTGCTCGAATCCCAGGAAGGGGAGAGCGCCAAACGCGTTGGCGCGGCGGCCGCGCAGGCGCGCAAATCGTTCAACGCGCGCTTTTGGTACGCGCAAGGCCAGTATTTGTACGATGTACTGGATGGTCCGGAAGGGAATGATCCCGCTTGCCGTCCCAATCAACTGCTCAGCTTTTCCCTCAAGCATCCGGTACTCGAGCGACACTGGTGGGGACCGGTGCTCGAGGTCGCTCGTATAAAACTCTTGACGCCCGTCGGCTTGCGCTCGCTCTCGCCGGATCACAAGGATTACAAACCGAGGTACGACGGTGATCTGCGGGCCCGTGATGCGGCCTATCATCAGGGCACCGTTTGGGGATGGCTGATTGGGCCCTTCATCGATGCTTGGCTGAAAGTTCATCCGGGCGACTTTCACAACGCAGGCCAATTTCTTGACGGATTCGTTGCACACCTTCGAGAGGGCTGTGTGGGTTCCATCAGCGAGATCTTCGATGCGGAACCGCCTTTCACCCCGCGCGGCTGCATCGCGCAAGCGTGGAGCGTTGCCGAAGTGCTGCGTTGCTGGGTCGAGTGCCGCCTGTCTTCTGAGGCGCCCCGCCCGCCATCCGCGTGAGCGGCAATCATCTGAACAAGGGCTTTCTTCCGGTTGTCCACACACCGATCAATTTCACGACCTCGCCCCACGGATGTTTCTCACGCCGGAGAACGCACGAGTCAGGGCGACAGCGGCAGCTGTGGTATGCCGTACTGGCGCAGTATCTCGTGAATCGCCGGTGCTTCTTTGCTCAAGAAGGCATCGAGCCGTTCTCGCAGCATCTCGTTATCGCGACGCACACCCATCGAGATATCGTAGATCATGGGCGAGGTGGGCTCGTGCGCCGGTGTGACAGGCTCGAGGCGCAGCGCAACCGCGGAGCGTTTGGCGAAATAGCCGGCGAGGGGCCCCCACACAATAGCCACGTCGACATGCTTATTCGCAACCGCATCGATAATGGCGGCGGCGGGATTGGGCTGAACGTAATTGCCATACACCATATAGCCGCGCACGTTATCGGTCATTCCGCGTACGGCGACGGCGTGCGCCGGCGGGGTGTTCATCGCATCGTTGCCGATCATTTGCACGCCGATCAACAGCGAGGTTAGACGACGATCATCGAGGGTGAGCCCCGCGAGCGGCGCGTCGGCCCGCGTCACGAACATATAACTCGAGCGATAATAGGGACGGGTCGTTGCTACGCGCTCGACGTCGTGGGCGACGCCGAGCCACACATCGCACTTGGTGTCGTTCAGCGTATTGCGGATGAACCCGCGGCGCTGCGCCCACCATGTGTAGCTCAACTGCATGTGGAACTTCTTGGCCACCAATTCTGCGATCTTGTTTTCAAAACCCTGCTGCGCACGGTTCGAAAAGGGCAGATTGTTGGGGTCGGCGCAGGCGACCAGCCGACCACCACGCATACCGGTAGCCGCGGACGTCATGGCCGAATTAGGAAATGCGATCCCCAACACGGCTGTGAGAACAGCCCATTGCCGCCAACGACTCATTTGGACGCGTCGGTTTTGTTCCCGTACGCGGATCCTTCCACGGTTGTCCCATAGGTGTTGGTCGTCGCCGCGGGCGGCGACCAGCCCGAATCGTCATCCGCCGCGCGGGGGACCGCGACCGGTGTTTGCGATGGGGTATCGCCGGTGTCCGCGGCCAGCGTCTGCGGCAGGGACATGGAGCGGACGTAGGCCGCCAACTGCCACAGTTGCTGATCCGGTATCTTGCCGCCCCAAGCCGGCATGCCGTTCGGGCGGCCCTCGACCAAAGTCTGATGGATTTGCGCCAGCCGACTGCCGTAAATCCACTGGCCGTCCATGAGAGGAGGTCCCATACCGCCGCCGCCGTTCGAGTGACAGCCGCTGCAATTGTATTGCTGAAATAACCTCTTGCCGGTGGCCACGGCTTCAGCGCTGTCGTAATACGCCGCGGCTCGCGGATCGTCGGTAACAAGGCTTTGCGCCAGCCCCGGTGTCAGCGCGCTGCCGATCACGCCTTCGCGGTCGGGCTGTTCCGCCGGCCCCGCCAAATGTGCACCTCGATGACAGGCCGACAGCAGAAGCAGCAGTGAGGCTCCCGCAATCTCAATGGGGAAGCGAGAACACATAGAGCGTACCTCCGGCGGTTGTATATTTCGGAAGATCCGACATCACCGCGATCATTCCGAGGGCTGCCGTTCCATCGCGGGGATCCACGGGGCCCGACACCACCGCGCCTGACCATCCGCCCACTCCCGATAAAACCGCGATGTACTGATGTCCATCCGGTCCCCGGTAGCTCACTGGCTGACTGATGATTCCGCTGTCGACCTTGAATCGCCACAGCAGCTCGCCGCTGCGCGCATCGACGGCTTTGAACCAGCCATCCATGGTCCCGTAGAACACCAAGTCGGCCGCGGTCACGACGGTTCCCGACCAGAGAGGAAAGTTTTCCTTCACTGCCCATACCGGCCGGCGCTGCACCGGGTCCCACGCCGTGAGCTCACCGCGATTACCGCCGGGACCCGGCTTCATGTGCACTTCCGAGCCGACGAACGGAGTACCCGCGATATAGCTGACCTCCATGTCCATCTTGTCCATGCACATGTTTTCATGAGGGATGTAGAGCAATCCCGTTTTGGGACTGAAGCTCGAAGGATTCCAGTCCTTCGCTCCCGATGCGGTGGGACAAATGTTTCGGACCGTCTCGCCGACCTTGGTCTCTTTCGCCGGATTCAGGATGGGCCGGCCGGTTTGCAGATCGACGCCTTTGGTCGAATTAACGGGTCCGTACGGATCTGCCGACAGAACAGTGCCGGTGGTTCGCTCGATGACATAGATATACCCGTCGCGATCGATGTGAATGAGAACCTTTTGCATTTTTCCGGCAAACGGCATGTCGAGCAGAATTTGCTCGTTGATGCCGTCATAGTCATGTTCATCGTGCGGCGAGTATTGGTAGTACCAGCGTGCGGCGCCGGTTGCCGGATCGCGCGCAAAGATGCCGGTGGTCCATTTGTTGTCACCCGGACGCTGCTCCTGATTCCAGGGCCCCGGATTTCCCGTGCCGTGATAGATGGTGTTCAGTTCGCGGTCAAACGTGGCCCAGCCCCACATGTTGCCGCCGCCAATCTTCCAGGCTTCGGGCGGCCACGATTTGACGCCGAGGTCCGTGCCCTGATCCGAAGGGTAATGCGGTTTGAACTGCGTCCCGATCAGAACGTCCGCGTCTGGTCCCGTGTTCCAAGCCCGCCACTGCAATTTTCCGCTATTTTCATTGAGTGCCGCAAACCAGCCGCGAACTCCCATCTCCCCGCCCGAATTACCGACATAGACTTTGCCGTCCGCAACCACGGGCGCTTGAGTGATCGTCTCTCCGATATTGATGTTACCGAGTTGCGTGCGCCAAAGCGGGCGACCGGTCTTGACGTCGACTGCGATCGTCTGCCCGTCGAGCGTATTGAAAATATACTTGCCGTCGCTGACCGTACCACCTCGATTGACCACATCGCAGCAGGCGATGCCCTGGCTCGCCGGCACCGGATTGGGCGAGAACTTCCATTTCATGGGCGCGCCTGGTTGGGTTAGATCGAGCGCATAGACGTAATTCGGATATGCAGTAACCACATACATCGTATTGTCGGCAACGATCGGGGCGGCCTCTTGGCCTTTGTTGACGCCCAGCGAGAACGTAAATACGGGCTGCAGGGTCTTCACGTTGCTCGGTGCGATCTCCGTGAGCTCGGAATACCGGGTTGATGCGTAATTCTTCGACGGCATCGTCCACTGCCCGTCATCCGGCGGAGCATTGGCCGCACTCGGTGCGGTGTGTCCCGCCTCCGGAGTGGGTGCGGCGAGCGCATGGCCGATCTGCTCGCGTGTGAAGACCTCGCTTTCCGGAACGGGTGCCGGAATTGTCTGGCTCAGGGCCACCAGTGGCGTCAAACTCAGGGAAATCAAGCTGCCGAGGAGTTTCATTGTTGCTGTCCCAACGCATAGAGGTAATCGGCAATGAGACGAGCCTGCTCACGCGACAGGCCCATATCCGGCATGACATCGCCGGGCAGCAATTGCTGCGGTTGTTGGATCCAGCGCGTCAATGTGTCCGGGGTGTTCAAAAAGTGCCCGGCAATGATCTGTTGTTGGCCGATGCCGGCGAGGGAGGGCCCGACGTGCCCGATGGCAACGCTGACGCCGGGAACGCGATGACACGCAGCGCAGTGCTCTGCAATGAGAGCCTTGGCTTGCGCCACGCGAGCATGTCTAGCGGCCCAGCCGTGCCCCCCGTCCTGTCCGCAGCCGCACAGGCTCACGATTGCAATTGCTTTAATTAGCCGGCGCATCGCGGTGAGATCATGAAAGCCAAGCCGGTGAGCGCC
>CAWJJP010000015.1:0-199751 GCA_963843295.1 uncultured Gammaproteobacteria bacterium
TCACCTAGGACAGGCCTGCGATCGTGGACAAGCGTCAGGGGCGAGCATGGCTTCCAGAAGAAGATCAAACGCTCCGCGAAACTTACATTGCTGTAGTGCCAATTTCTGACCTTGCCCGACGTTATCTGAGGAGCAGGCAAGCCATCCGAAAGCGCCTTATTCGGCTCGGACTACTCGAACCAGAAGGCAGTCCTGAAAGTCCTGACTCAATAATTGCGACGGCCGGGGACATAGATTCAATCCGTGCGTGGACGTATTTGCTGCTCAGCGAACGGGGCGAAGTCTATCTAGGCGCGACAACTCACCTTCGGCAGCGCATTCGGGACCACAATTCCCCGGAAAGCACTCAGTGGACAAGAGGTCGAAGATGGCATCTGCTGGCTGTCCGTGGATTCGCGAATAGAAAGGGAGCCTTCGACTTGGAGCTGGTGCTGAAGAAGCGGCCGGGAAAAAAGAAGGAGTGGAAACTGCAAAGCATAGAGCGTGCAAACAAGATCGCCTCCCGCTTCGGCTATGTATTCTCGCCAGGGAGTTGGCTCACTAAGTAGACCCGGACGTTGATTGGCGCCACAGATTAGTCGCTTTTTCCGATGGAGGCCCCAAGGCTAGTCTCGAATTACTTTGGTACTTGTTTTATGTCGCGCTTCGCCGAATGTAGCGATCACACGTACACATCATCGAGCCTTCCCAGATTTCCCACACGCCGAACGCTTGCCGACACGGTTTACGGACTTGCCCTTACGAGGAGCCACCAACTTCGCCTTCTTGGCGGTAGGTCCATGAGATGGCTTCGCGTCCACACCGCCGAAGTCGATCCCGAACACGTCGGCCAGTTTCGACGAGTCCAGAATCCGACCAGTGTCCGGCAGTTTTTGAACCGGTGTCCCGCCCTCCCCTGCGCGTGCGATCAATTCTTTGGCGTCGACCTTTCGCAAAACGAACAGAAGTTCCGGTTCCACATCGAGCCGAGCGCCGATTCCGTAGAGTGTTGCAGCCACATGCTTGCACATCGCGGCCGAATCCGGACAGCTGCAGCTGAAACCAATCTCCCTCGGTGACGGGAGGAGGCCGGTTCCCGGCCGTGTGATGCGGTCCATGACCGAACTCGACAGTTCTCCTTGGAGCAACTCGACCATCGTGTCGATGGAGTGGGCGCAGTCGCGGGCAATCGCCTGCCAGTGTGCGACGGCCACTTCCCTGATACCAACGGTGATGCGATACAGACTGGATCCCATCACCTGTGCAGTCACTTCTCCCCGACCGATTTTAAGGTCGATCACCGAGCCATTGCGTAGATAGGTGCGGCCGCGCGGCAGACGGTTCGAGTAGTCGCTATAGCGCTCCAGGTTCTGACACCAGGCCTTACCCCAGAACGATTTCGCGATCGCGCCGCGGCTTGCGGCAATCGGCGCGAGCATCTGCCCTTTTCGCTGCATTTTCGCGACCGCCCGGTCCGCCGTCCGTCGACGCGCCGCCGCGGGAACATACCGTTTCCAGGGAAAATACATCAGCGTTGCTCCGATGATCGATACGCGTCAGACATTCGCCTGCGCCGAATGAATATCAAGCGCCACCAAATTCAGCAACTCCTTGTCGCTGAGCTCGGTCAACTGAAGCTCCGTACCACCTTCAAGCACATCCTTGACGAGCGTCTGCTTCGACTCGATCAGCTGATCGATCTTATCCTCGACAGTGCCCCGACAGACGAACTTGTGCACCAGAACATTCCGCGACTGCCCGATCCGGAACGCCCGATCGGTTGCCTGATTCTCGACGGCAGGATTCCACCAACGATCGAAATGCACTACATGCGAGGCCGCCGTGAGGTTGAGGCCGGCGCCCCCCGCTTTCAGGGATAGAACGAAGAACGGAACCAGCTCGTCATCCTGGAAGCGCCGAACCAGCTCCTTGCGCCTCGATACCGACGTGCCGCCGTGCAGAATCAACCCCTCCCGCCCGAATATGTGCCCGAGAAGCGCGGCAATCGGCTGAGTCGCCTCGCGGAACTGCGTGAACACAAGCATCTTTTCCTGCTTGGCAGCGATCACTTCCGCGAGCTCGCGCAGGCGCGCGAATTTCCCGCTCTCGGTTTCGACCCACGCACCGTCACCGAGCCACTGCGACGGATGATTGCAGATCTGCTTGAAACGCATCAGAAACGACAGTACGACGCCTTTGCGCCCCATGCCCGCCGATTGATCGAGCGCCTCCGCGAGTTCCGCGACCGCCCTTTGGTACAGCGCCGCCTGCGTGGCGCTCAAGTAACAGAACGCCTTCATTTCCGTCTTGTCGGGCAGATCGGCGATCACCGACTTGTCGGTCTTGAGGCGCCGCAAGATATAAGGGCGCACGAGCTCGCGCAGCGGTCGATAGGTTTTCGCTTCAGCGAGGCGCCGCACGTAGCGCCCGAACGCCTGACCAGAGCCCAATAGACCGGGATGAGTGAAGTCGAAAACCGACCAAAGATCGCCAAGGCGATTCTCAACCGGTGTGCCGGTGAGCGCGATCCGAGTGTGAGCGATGAGTCTCTTGACGGCGCGTGTCTGCTTGGCGCCCGGATTCTTGATTGCCTGTGCCTCGTCGATGACCACAACCCGCCACTCGGTGCTCGAAAGCCAGTCGTAGCGCAGCAGGGCGCCGTAGCTCGTGATCACGAGATCAACCTCCGTGAGCGTCTCCGCGATCATCGCCTTGAGATCGGTCGTGCTGGATACCGAGGGATGGGCGATGAGGAATCTGAGCGTCGGTGCGAACTGTTCGATCTCGGCGGCCCAATTCGCGAGCAAGGAGGCGGGTGCCACCAGCAGGCTCGGGGCTCGTGTCGGCGTGCCCGTCCGCTGCACCGTCGATTCGTGCTTCAGAATCAAGAGCAGCGACAATACCTGGATGGTCTTGCCCAATCCCATATCGTCCGCGAGACAGGCGCCAAGCCCGAGGCGGTGCAGCAGGTAGAGCCAACGGACACCGGCCTGTTGATAGGGGCGCAATGTCGCCTGCAGCGCCGGTCCCGGCTCGATGCGGGCGAGTCCGTCGGGGCTGCGCAGGCCCTTGAGAGTCTCTGCGAGCCATGGCCCGGCGCTCACCGTCGACCAGTCGGGATCCGAGGGGTCGCCCGACCCCTCCTCTACCGTGACGCCGGCGACCAGCCGCATTGCATCGGCGAATGGCAGTCCGCCATCAGCCGCTGCCGTTTCGATCTTGCGGAATCTGTCGAGGAGTTGCTTGAGCTTGTCCCGATTCACCTCGACCCAGCGTCCGCGCAAGAATTGCAGTCCGTCGGACCCCTTGAGCAGGGCGCGGATTTCGTCCGCCGTGAGTCGCTCCTCTCCGAGCGTCAGCTCCACCTGAAAATCGAGCAGTGCATCCTTGCCAAGAACCGACGGTAACCGTCCGCCGATGGTCGCCCGGACCTTGGGGCGAGGCGGTCGGCCCGAGGCCCACGCACTTGGCGCGCGTACCACAATCCCAGCTGCCTCGAGATTGGGTACATCGGTCAGGAATTGAAATGCTTCGGCTGCGGACCATCTGAGGGGATGGTAAAGCTCGCCGGATTCCACCATAGCCTTAAGCCATGCGCACGCTCTCGCCCCTTCCTGCACCGGTTTTAGAAGCGAGAGCAAACGCGCTTTGTTCTTCGCGCCGGCGTACTCGCGCAACGCCTCGGCAAGCGGCAGGTGCTGCGCGCGAGATTGAGCCGAGAGACGCGTTGTGTAGGTCGCAATGAACGCGAAGGGCGCCTCTTGATCGGACCGGTTCTCGGCCAGATTGAAATGCACTCGGCCGACGAGGTGCCAGGCGGGATTTCGCCCTTTCAGGTACTCCTGCACCGATTGCTTCGCATCTGCGATGTCGGCGCGGCAAGCCACATCAATTTTTTCCCACAGCGCGGCGAGCACATCGGCGTTCAGATATTCCCCGCCCGGCATCGGCGGTGCGGCGCTCGCGAGTTCCGTCAGCGTTTCCGCCGGCGGTGCTTCGATGGTGCCCGCCGCAGCGAGGCCCGCGACCCCGGTGGGTTGCGCGGACGTGCACAGCGTGGTGACGTAGCGGCCGGCAAAATCTCGCCAAAAAGCGAAATCTGCGGGCAGGGCCGTGCCGACCTCGCGAATCCCAAGCTCAAGCAGTCCGTGTCCAATGCCGTGCTCAAACGCAGACTCCAGACGGTCTCGCAAATTGCCCGGCAAGAAACGCGGCTCATCCGTCGGAGCGAGTATGAGGTGCCCCTGAGGTGTGAGCACGGGAGTTCGATTCGAAGTCATCATTTCTAGATCTTGGACGGTCGTCCGTACTGCCACGGATCACGCGGCTCCCAGCGAACAGGATCTTCAGCCGACCTCGCCGCCGCCTTGGCCGCCGGCATCAGAAACTCAGCCAGATCGGCAAGGACTCGCGAGAACTCGTTCGCTAAAGCCGGATCGCCAATCCTGCGCACAAATGCGGCCCACTGGCGGACACGAACGAGCTCAGAGTGGAACTTCGCCGTCAATGCCGCCGGCGGTATTACAGGCACGCTGGTCTGGCGACGATCGAAAGTCGAACGGATCGCCTGGCTTAGTGCGGGGCCAGAAAAGGCCAGAGTCCGCGACAAGATCCGGATGTCATAGAAGTCCTTCATTCGACTGTTCTGCATGTTGAGATGAACCATGGCCTCAAATTTCTCCGCGATCGCCGCCTCCACCGGGTACGCGTTCAGCCGCACCGGGGGACTTGTCAGCAGCACTGGATAGTCATTCGGCGCTTCGATTCATGACTATCAGACCGAGTTGCGCATGCGGGCGGCTCTGCACTTGCCGCGAACAACCGAGCTTCCCATCGCGGTGATAGCTGAACGCACTGGATATCCTGAACCCACTAACTTTACCGCAGCCTTCAAGAAGCACTACGCATCCCTTCCGCGCGACATACGTAAGTCCGACCGAAAGCCGTAGGGAACTGATGGATGCTTTTCTTGGGGCTAGTGCAATCATCTCTCTGCGCCTGACTGAACGCTTCGGGGATCGCGTCTACGATGGGTAACTGGGCAAATTGTCGTCGCCCTTACCGCGATCTCTTAGTGCCTGATCTCTTAGTGCCCAATCTTTTAGTGCCGCCCAGCAGTTTTCTTTGCGGTATCGGTTCAATCTCCGCTAGGAACCGCCCCACAACAGCGGCAATTTCGATATGACCTGTAGTAACGCCAAGTTCAGCCTCTCTGATAAGCGCCAAGCCGAGGCTTGTCGCGAGTAAGGCGGCGGCCTCAGGAGACAGAAATCTAGGCGATATCTTGTTCTCCATCGCCTGCTGCAGTGCAGATACCTGAATGCGCCGGGACTCTTCAATGAATACGATCACTTCCGAGCGCAGCTTATCAATGCGATTTGCAAGTGCCATGAACTCTGAAATCAATCGCACATCAGTCGTGTGGATGCAAAAATGCCATATTTCATGAAGTGGTCGGGCGGAACTGAGCGTCCCGGCCAACCGCTTCAGTTCGCGCTCGGAAAGGCGGTGGAACGTTTGGACGATCAGGTCATCCATGGTCTGGAAGTAGTAATAAACCAGACGTTGCTTGATCCCGACCCGTTCAGCGATACGCCTTGAGGTCAAAGCGCCGTAGCCTTCCTCCCTCAGAATATCTTCGGCGCTGTCCAGTATCGCGTTCCAATTGGCGGAACCCGGCGACCCCATTCGTCGGGTTGCTTTCATGCTTCGACCAAGAATTTCATGCTGCGCCACTCCCTCTGGCCCCTGCTGCTGATCGCTTCTCGAAGGCTACAGCCCGGGCATGCTTGACAGCCGGGCCGTTTGCTAACATCATGACGAACATCTGCGCAAGTGGCATTGAAAACCAATTTGTGTTCCCGTTACGGCACATCAAGCAAACAAAAGTTTGCGGCTGCGACATGTAGTTACTGAGGTTTCGCTGGTTAGCATCGACCATTCTGCCGAAGCAAAGAGTCGCGCAGGTTTATCGAATCTAGCGAGGCGATCATGACAGAAAAACTACCGGATTTCTTCAGCGATCCGGAAGTCATCGCGAACCCGAGGAGCTATTTCGATCGGATCCGCTCGAAATGTCCGGTGGCACGGGAGACTTATCACGGTTCGATCATGGTGACGGGTTATGACGAGGCAATTGAGGTCTTCAGCCGCAAGGACGACACTTTCTCCTCCGCGGTTTCAGTGATAGGCCCCATCCCGCCGCTGCCTTTCGAGGCGCACGGAGACGACATCAGCGACCAGCTTGACGCGCATCGTCGCGAACTTCCTTGGTCGGTACACCTTGCCTGCTTCGACGGCCAGAAACATGCCAATCATCGCGCGGTGTTAACGAGCCTGCTGACGTATAAGCGGATCAAGCAAAATGAGGATTACCTTAATGAGCTGGTGGACCGGATAATCGACGGCTTCATTGGCGGAGGATATTGCAACGTCGTTCCCGAATTCGCTCATGCGGTGACGACCTATGCGATCTCCGACCTCATGGGTATTCCCGAAGCGGACCGGGCTGAGTTGCTCGAGCTCATTGGCGCTCCACCCAGCCAGGTCGAGGGCGATGCCGCGCACAAGATTGGGCCGGATCCCCTGATCTTCCTCAAGCCACGGTTCGATCAGTATCTGCGCGAGCGCCTGGGGAAAGCCGGCGGTTCCGACCTGATGTCGGAACTGGTCAACTCCCGCCTCAAGGATGGTTCGACACCCGATTTCGACACGCTGTCGGCGCTGGCCCGCTTCCTGTTCGGTGCCGGGCAGGATACGACATCGCGTCTTATCGCCATGGCGATCAAGGTGCTGGGTGAGGGTGTGGAGCTGCAGCAACGCCTGCGGAGCGATCCCGAGGGGATCCGCGACTTTCTTGAAGAGGTGCTGCGCTATGATGCGCCGGTTAAAACGGCCTACCGGCTGGCGCGCAAGCGCACCACCATCGGCGAGGTAGACGTGCCGGCAGGCACGGTCGTCGCCGTTTGCCTGACCGCTGCAAGCAACGATCCGAGGCATTTTGAGAAGCCAGGGGAATTTAACATCGCTCGGCCCAATGTGCGCGATCACATGGCCTTCAGCCGCGGAGCGCATGCATGTATTGGGGCGCCGCTCGCACGGCTGGAGTCAAGAATTGCGATCGAGCGACTGCTGGCGAGGACGGCGGATATTCGCATTTCGGAAGAACATCACGGCCCCTCGCACGCTCGCCGATATCGCTACGAGCCGACGTACAGTTTCCGCAGCCTTGCCGACCTGCATATTGAATTCACGCCGGCCTAGCAGATCAACTCGTTTCTCCAGCGTCCACCAGCAGAGTGCTGCCGGTCATGAACATTGACATGTCCGATGCGCAAAACAAGACCACCCGTCCGATATCATCCGGGACGCCGACACGACCGAGGCGGGAACTGAAGGTCGCGGGTATTTCAGCACCAACGCGGCTGGAAAGCTCCGCCAGTGCAGCCATGTTCCCTTCGGTCGTGCAAAAGGTCGGAGCGACACCGAGCACGCGAATATCATGAGGCGCGAGTTCTATCGCTAGTTGTCGCGTTAACCCACGCACGCCGTGCTTGGAAGCGACGTACGCGGCGACTCCCGGCGCCACCCCCTTGAAGCCGGCAGTTGAGACCACGTTGACGATTACACCACCACGGTCGCTTGCGATCATACGGCGGGCGGCCTCACGGGCACCGGCAAAGACCCCACGCAGGTTCACCTCCATCACGTGGTTCCAGATCTCGTCCGTCATCTCGAGAAGTTCGACGTTTGGATAAACACCAGCATTGTTCACCCAGATGTCGAGGCCGCCGAGTTCGCTGACAGCAAGCTTCGCGGCGGCGGTCACGGAGGAGCTGTCGGTGACATCCAGGTGAGTTGAGATCACTCGGCCCTCAAACTGTCCTAACTCCCTCGCAACCGATCGGACCAGGTCCTGCTTCAGGTCGCCGATCAGAACAGACGCCCCCGCCTCGGCGAGCCGGCGCACAATCGCCTTACCCAGACCCTGAGCCCCCCCCGTGACGACGGCTCGACGGCCGGACAGTGAAAGAAGCTGGCTCACAGGGATGTCGGATACGTCAGCAACTGCCATAGCTCGAAGTCCTCTCTCAAATCTCTTCCGATAAACCAGCGTCCGTGATCGCCTTGATTGCTGCCGTCGTATTGCCCGCGTCGAGAGCCGAGCACTCCCACGGCCTTACCGTCGAAATCGAGCCGCGGGCATATGGCTTCACCAATACCTGCGCATCCCCCAAGTGACCAGTAATGTCATGCCTCGATTCGTTGGCATCCTCTCCCCAGACCGCTGCCGGGTTCGTTCAAAACATCGTAGCGCCACCGTCGACTCCAATTGTTTGACCAGTGATGTAGCTAGACTCGTCACTGGCGAGAAAGATCGCAGTGGGTGCGATTTCGTCCGGTGTGCCGAAAAAGCCCAGTGCGACCTTCGAAAGTTCCAGATCGTAGGTCTTGCTCTCCTCAAGGTACCACTTGGCCTTCGGCGAGAGCGCCGAGGGGAGGATTGTGTTCACCCGAATCTTGTGCTTGCCCCATTCCTTGGACGCCGTTTTGGTCAGCGCGCGGATTGATTCCTTGCTCGACGCATAGGCGAGGAAGCCGGGTTCGCAGCGGATTCCGTAGCTCGATCCCATATTGATGATCGAACCACCGCCTTGCTTGCACATGTGGGGAAAGCATTGCTGCATCAGTTGCAGCGAACCGAGGAAGGCCGACTGCATGTCAATCAGGATGTTGTCCTCCATCTTCGGATTCTCGATCGGCAGGTAGTTGGTGAAGGTGTGGGCATTGTTTACCAGCACATCGACTCTGCCCCATCTGGATATGGCTTCGCCGACCGTTTTCTGAGCATGCACTTTGTTTCCGGCGAGCGCTTCGAGCGGCAGCGCCTCGCCACCCTCTGCCGAGATCTTTCCAGCGACTTCATCGAGCTTGCTCATGGTGCGGCCCGTGATGACTACCTTCGCGCCCTCGCGAGCATAGCCGCGAGCAATCGCCTCACCGATGCCCTGTCCTGCGCCCGTGAGGATTGCAACCTTGCCTTCGAGCCGTCTGGATGTGCTCATTGCTGCTCTTCCCCTATCGATTTCTAAAGTTGTTCGTCAGTCTTGTAGCAGTACTGCTCAACACCGTCAATTGATTCTCATTGCTTGCGGGCACGGTGCGACAAGGACAATTTGCAAGGACCCCGCCTTACAAGCACCCGATCCCTTTACGAAGAGTCCAGCGCTCATCAGGCCGATGGCCTCCTCGCCCTTCCGGACGAACCGCGTCACGCCTTGAACCGCTTCGCCGTTCGCAATCAACCGTGTCATCCACGGTGTCTCAACGACCCGCGCGGGATATTTGGGCCAATGAGGGGAACGGCGCTTGTGATTTGAGGCTGCTTATCTATGCGGAGCTGAGACACCAATAGAAATGCAAAGAAGGCAAGGAAGATATAAAGGATGAAACCATCGTCGTACGCTCCAGTGCGGTCATAAATCAGGCCAAGAACCGGGGGTGCAGAACAGGATAGGTGTAGGAACGTAGAAAAAAGAAGCAGGAGAGCGTAAAGAGAGACAGACCGCCCGCGAGCCCGATGCGGGCACGCAATCGATCGCCGAAAGCCGCAGCTGCTACTGCCGTTCGTGCCGAGGCTGACCATTGAGTTGCGTCGACCAATATGGCCATTTATAATCTCGAAATGGCTATTTCGGTTTCAAAGTTCAAGGACTCCTGCCTCGACGTGATCCGCCGCGTAGAGGCCACAGGACAATCCGTGTCAATCACACGGCGTGGCAAGGTTGTGGCCCGCCTTGCGCCGTCATATCAAGCCACGCAGAGTGTGAACGCCAAGCCTTGGCAGCAGCTACGCGCCCTGGGAGGCGAATTGCTTGCTGAGCCAGGTGAATCGGTTGTGCGCGAGGAGGACTTCGAGGCCCTGCGTTGATCCTGCTCCTCGACACGCATTTCTGGATTTGGTGGCTTACACCAAGATCACCTCTCAAGTCCGCAGAAAGAAATGCGCTCGATGCCGCGGCGGAGGCTGGAGGCGTATGCCTCGCTGCGATCAGTTTATGGGAGGCGCAGCTTCTGCATTCCAAACAGCGTTTGCAATTACCAATTCCGTTCTCTGACTGGTTGACACGTGCGACTGAATCGCGAGTTCTGACGGTTCTGCCCCTCGATCGAGACGTCGTAATCGCGGTAGATGGTTTGCCGAGGCGATTTCACGGCGATCCCGCCGATCGACTCATAGTGGCTACAGCCCGTACACACGGTATCCCGCTGGCAACACGCGATCGAGCGATTCGGCGTTCTCGCACCACCAAGCTGTGGTTGCCATGAAATTGGCTCGCTTCCCCCCGACGTTCGGGACGATTGGGCATCCAAGTGGCCCTCTAGAAATTGCTGCGGACACAAATAATTTCTTACTTGAGCACCCGAAACTGGCGTACTGGAGCACGGTTCCGCCGCATCGCAGCGGCGTCAGAAGTACTCAACTCGTCATACCGATTTCAATTTTTCCTCCGCATAAAGCGACAGCTCGATCATGCGCTCGAGCAATTGTTCGACCGGTAGACCGCCGAAGTTCTTGAGCACGAGCTCTTTGACGTACAGGCGGACGAGATAGCGCAACTGCAACGCGCGGTTGCGGGTCGCAAACACGAAGTCCCGATGCCCGCTGTTAACTACGATGATGTTGCGCTCGGCGTCGAAACGGCAGCGCCATAGTTCGCCGGCTGCTCGCTCGAACGTATATCCGGGCAATCCACGTGAATTGACAACCGCGGGACTTGTGGCACTCTCCAGGCGGTCCGTGATCGTGACCAGCGCCTCAGCCGTTGTGGTGATGTCGCGTTGGGACACCGTCACCTTCAACCGAGAGAGTCCTGGAACCCCTGGCGCTCGGAACTCGACCTCCTGATCCGTGACGCCTCGAAGGGAACCTGTGCCCTCGACAATCGCCCAAGTGAAGTGTAAATCCTCGACCACGCGGCGTCGGGAGCGATCGCGGGGTAGCGCCCGAAATATTCGCTTCTCATTGAGGGGTGTGGTGCTCGCAGCCGGCGAGACGACGACACTGAATAGAGGACCTGCGTAATCGAAAAATTGTCGCTGTGGCGACTCGTTCGGATTGGCTTGCGCGACTCCCGGTACAATTTCATCCAAGTTGGTTCCGACCGGAAGTCCACTCACATTGGCGTTGGCGGTAGATCCCTCGTGACGGGCACGCGCCTGTACATCGAACCAATCGTATTCCTCGCGCGGCAGTGCAAGCATGGCCTCATGAAACGCCTTCTGGATTGCTCTCAAGGATTGCTGGCTCGCTTGTTCCTCTTCGGCTCGCCGTTGTTCCTCGATCAGGCCTTGCACATGCGCTTCGAGGGGGTTGAGCGCATCAATGAACGCTGCGTAGCGCTCATCCTGGATGATTCCAGTGCGCGTGCCGGGGGTGAGATTGAGGAACGGAACGTCGACAAGCCCTTGGACGTAACCCGAAAGCCACGGCGTATGGTCCAAGCTAGGGAGCGTCGATAGATCCTCGATCACGCGAGTTCCAACTCGAGTCAGCGCCACCCGAGCGGTCTCGTTAGGTTCGGCGAGATATAATTCCGCATAGGCTTCTCCGAATGAGGTGCGGATCGGCGGCAACTGGTGCAGCAGTCGCCCTTCAAACTGCCGCGGTTCGACCTCGTATTGCTTGCGAGCTAGTTTGTCGATTACGGTTACGCGCGCCTTCGAGTCGCGGATCCGGTCCCTGAGTTCTGAGGCGAGGTACCACTGGATTTTCTCGCCGCTCAAGGTGCGAATGCCTTCGAGTATGGGGCTAATCTTTAGTTCAGTGCCTTTCTCCGCGAAGAGCACCCGCCGCGGGCTCACTTCATAACGGGAATCCCCCTTACTCATCGTCATCTGATAGGCCCGCTGATCGGTCCCTGTGGAGGTAATCGTCAGAGTGTCGCCCACCGTCCAAAAGCTCAACAGTCCGATGCCGAACTCCCCCTGCAGACCCGCCCCGTTCCCCTCGGCCTTCAGTCGTCGTTTGATCGAATCGCAAATGTGCGTGGCAACGTATTTGAAATCAGGAAGTCCGTCGGCATCGCGCGGTATCCCGTCGCCATCATCCTTGACAGCGAGGTAATGGGCGTTGTGCTCCTTGCCACGGGTGATCGTGATCGTCTTCGCGTGGGCGTCGATGCTGTTCTCGACGAATTCTGCGATTGCCTTCAACGGATTGCTCTGTGAGAGCGCAATGATTCGGATCGCGTTCCAATCATCGCCAATGCGCAATTTGCCGCTGTCTTTGCTTTTAGCCTTCATTGAAGACAACTGACTCGCAGTAATCCGACGTGCTTTCCACCGGCACAGTGCAATCGTTCATCCGCAACACTCGTAGCGCTAACGCCACTCCCCTGAACACATGTATCGGAATGACATCAAATACGGCCCGGTTGCCTATGCCGTCCAAGGATTAACGACATCAACGCCGCAATCGTCGAAGTCTTTCACGTTGCGGGTAGCTAGGCTAGCCCCTCTCGAACGAGCCATCGCGACAATCATTGCATCGAACTGACTGATCGGTTTACCTGCGTTTCGTCGCGAGGCGGCGATCTCTGCGTACATGTCTGCAGCATCGTTGTCGAAACTCAACACTTGACCGGCAAAATCATCAGAAAAAATCTCAACCGCGGCATCCCATAATGCCCGCCGCCGCTTCCCGTCGGAGAGCAAACGAATACCGTAGAGAATTTCGCCCCGAGTCACGGTCGTGGTAAACAAGGACGCACGCGGCTGTTTTGCAATCCATTCCAAAACCGAGGTATCAGGTGAAGGTCGCAAAGCCTCAGAAAGGACGTTGGTGTCAAGAACGATCATGTATCCAAGTTCGGCTCACGGATCGCCTCGCGAGGCGCGATTTCCAATTCCACACCTCCTAACGGTTCAATACGCGCGCGAATGGAAACCACCAGCGACCCGTCTCGAGTCCGCGCCGTTGACAGCGCCGACCGTAAAATGTCGCGTGCTTCTTCCTCCATTGAGCGGCCATGGTGGGCCGCCCGCACGCGCAATCGGGTCTTGAGCCGCTCGTCGATATCTCGGATCGTTATACTGGCCATGCCATGCCTCATTAATCATTGATTGCATATTAGTCAATGATTTCAAGGATGGCAAACAGAAAGCCTGATTCGGGACGTAGGAGTCGCAGGTTCAAATCCTGTCACCCCGACCAATTAGACCAGGGTCTATTCCGGGGACATGGTCCTATTTCCTTCCGGAGACATGGGTAACAGTCCGAACACGCTTCACTGAGCAGCCTGGGTTCCGTCATGCGTTAGCGCGCTCGTTTCTCGAACCACTTCTTCGCGCTGGGGCGGCGATGCGGACACCCAGGCCAACAACAGGGGCGGCGTTTACCCGCCCGAAGGTCCTCGACCGCGCGTTGGATTCGGCGGTTGCGCGTTGTTTCTTGCTTCGCTGAGA
Source organism: uncultured Gammaproteobacteria bacterium (assembly GCA_963843295.1). Classification (GTDB taxonomy): domain Bacteria; phylum Pseudomonadota; class Gammaproteobacteria; order Steroidobacterales; family Steroidobacteraceae; genus Bog-1198. The sequence goes on from CAWJJP010000015.1 coordinate 13,447, forward strand.
TGACCCAACAAATCCATTCGTTCCGCGCCAGCGGCGTCAGATCCTTCCAAGCCGCCTGCGTGGTCGCTTCTGAACGGAGCGCCACGCGTAAGTCCGTCGGGGTTTTGTGCACGGGACCGAGCGTGCCCGTTTTACTTTCGTTCATCATCAAATCGTGATCGCCCCGGGACCAGCGCCTGACTGCCATCGGTGCGGGAGCAGCTCTTCAAGCCGACTGGCAGGTTGAGTCGGGAGGGGCATTCGGGAACGTTCTTCAGAGAGCGATACGGATAAAGCATGGCATGCATCTTACAGGCGATGTGATGATGGATCGCGGTGCCGCCCGATGATCTTATAGAGCCGCAGGTCTGATCCGGCCCGACTTTCTGGCGTCAACCCACTTTAAGCGCGTGCGTTAGTACTGGGAGCGCCGGAAGGGATTATTTCAAATGCGATTTGTTCATGGACTTGGCTACATTGGCTGCGTCGGCATCGCGCTTGGGTCGATATTCCAAGTAATCGCGACCGCCGCCGGTGTGACCCACCTTACCGGCTGGAGCTTCACTTCTTGGCTTATCGCGGTCATTGTAGGGTGGCTGCCAGTCATTGGAACGGCGACGGGTAGCTACGGCGCGATCAGCGCGTGGAATTGGCCGTGGTACGGGGCCGTCAGCTTTTTTGCTTGGCCGATCATTTTGGTTGTGACTCTGCTCGGGATCGCAGTCGTTCAAAGCCGCGTGCAGCGTACCGCCGCGGCCATAAATGAAGAGGGCGCCCCAAGAGCAGACGACGGCCTATAGGGATCTGCTGCCTTGATGATTACCCAACACAAAGCAAGGCAGGCCGCAACTCGGAAGCAGGCCGTACCCTACCCTTCCCCCGCTGAAGCATTCTGGTTTTTCGGCTTGAGGGGATACCGATTCTGCGGCGGGCGAAGCCCCTGTTGCCCGCAGAAATGGATGATGCCCGGGACGCACAATACGGCAGCAATTAGCGCGAGTACAAGGAAGATGCCGACGTAGTGAAGCATTGCAGCTCCTTTTTAGAGTTCGTCGATGCCCAACACTCAGTAACGACAGTACCAGCGTGTTCGGCAAACCCGTAGCGGAGTGAAGCTATTGAGTCGGTGGGAGGGGGCCTACGTTGGGGACGTTATGTTCGATCAGATCTCGGCGACATGAGAGGATTCGGCTAGGGCGCTTTGCACCATTGCCAGTCCGCGGGAAGGCGTTCTAACTCTTGTGCACACCCGTCGGCGCCGTTCGCAAATGAACCGTTTTCAAACGGTCTGCGGCAATTGCGCTGAATGCAAAGGGCGGCTCCATAACTGTGTCTCGCTATATGCCCCCGCTCACACAAGCCATCGGCGATGTGTGATTAAAGTCCGTGTGTAGCGCGCGCTCGCACAGGTACGCTTCTCTGAGCACTTGGGGGCCTTGGGGCCCAGGGAGTATGCGATGGGATGTGGACATTGCGGTGCCTGGGTGCATCCCGAACAAGTCGCTTGTCTGGAATGCCGAACAGCCAAGACAGTTGCCGCGGAAGCGGCTAACTATGAGGCGCCGGCTGCAATTGATGGCGCTGAGGAGGAGTTAAGCACACGGCGCGCTCGACTACTTACCATCTTGGGCGTCGTCGGCGTCCTCGCCTTTTGCGTGCCCTGTATCCTGATTGGCAATGCCGGTGGGATCGATAAGGTATTGGGTGCCCACGCGGAAGAGAGCACGCCTGTCCCTGCCTATGCTACGAATTCGACGACCCGTACCGATAGGGTCAGTGCGCGGGCTGCTCGCTGCATCGAACAGGCCCAGGCCCAGGGCTATCGCAACGGGCAGTGCGCCTATGGTTTCATCAAGGCGTGCGTAGAGACCCAGAGCCGAGCCGCCATGGAGCAGGCCTTGAACATTGACAACCTCTTGGGGATGACGAGCGGCAATTCGTGCCCCAACATGCCCACGACCTATTCAGCGGCGTTCGACCGGTATTGAGTCTCCCGCTCGCTGCCGAGCACGGCGTTTCAGGGAGTGATACGGCGACCAGGAGCGCCTCGGCGATTGTCGCGCGCGGCACCTCGGCCATCCACATGGCGCAGAGGAGCGCAGCGGCCGCCAGATAGAGTCGAATGCACCCCGGATGCGACGACCGAGTTAACTCGGAATTCCCAGGCCCGAAGCGAGTCCTCCAAGCCGCCTCACCCAGCATTCTCGATGTGAACGCGATCGCTCAGGGATCAGTCGTCTCGATACCGGGCGGCGATCCAGTAGCGGTGGAGGTGGATCGATGGATGCATTGGGGCTGCTACTCCTGCTGGCCTGTTGTGCACGCAGAGCCCCTGCACCTGCGGCGCCTCATCGCCGGCCGAGACCACCGTCGCCCGAACGGGAACTGCTTCCCCTCGTCGTATAGAATAGGAATGTCACCTCTCACCGTCGGTACGCCCTCAGTATCTGCGCGGCCATGGCGGGGCTTATGGAGCGAGGACAGCGTTATGATCAACGGCGTCAACGATGAGTTCGTTCTTGCGGCGCGTCTTCTTCTCACGGCACTATTTCTGATTTTCGGCTGGAGAAAGCTGAGGGACTATTCTGGAACGGTAAGTCAAATGGTGCAGCTTGGTGTTCCGATGCCAGTGCTGGCTGCTGCCGTAGCGACCTTCATGGAGCTTCCAGTTGCTTTTGCGGTCGCTGTTGGCGCATTCACGCGTCCATCGGCTTTACTTTTGGTTTTCTACACCCTGGGAACTGCGCTCATTGGGCATCACTATTGGACAGTAACAGGTCCGGATCGAGTCGACAGCATGGATGGCTTTTACAAGAATCTCAGCATTATTGGAGGCTTCTTGCTGTTGTACATTACTGGTGCGGGAAAATATTCGATCGATGGTTTGTGCGGTATCGCCGCGCCATGACCTACGTGAGCCGAACCAGGGAATTATCGCAGGTTGAAATCCTGCCACCCCGACCATTTAATCAGGGGCATTCCGGGACTTAGGTAAGGCGCAATATATTATCGCCTGCCCCTCGGTCGCCGCGCCGCGTATGTCAAGTCTCCTGCAATCTCCATGATGGCGCTCTTGACCCACTGCTTGGCTGGATCGGCTGTGGCATTCGGGTGGGTGAGATAGCAAAGCTCAAACGGTGCGAAGTCACTGGGTAGCGAGACGATCCGCAGGCCGAAGCCTTGCGCGACAAACTCACCGATTTGCAACGGCACCACCATCATATGGTCCGTCGACTGCAGGACGCCGAGGGCTGAGATGTAGCTTTGGCAGCGTTGCACCACCCGCGGCACCACCTCCTGCCGCAACAGCCAATCATCGATCCGCGATCGGTGTGCAACGACCGCGTAGGGAAGTACGTGACTGAAGGCAGCATACTGCTTCAGTGTGACCGAATCGCTCGAAAAAGGGTGCTTGCGCCGGATGAGGCCGACGTAGCTGTCGGTGCACAGCAGGACCGACTCGAGGCCCTTCGGCTCGGATTGCTCCATGCGAACCGTGATGGCCGCATCGACGGTTCCGCGCGCCATTTCATCGATGGGCAGCTCATCGAGCGACAGTTCGATTTTGAATCGGACATTTGGAGCCAGCGATTTCAACCGATCAAGCAGCCGCGGCAGCAAAATCGTCTCGAAATACTCAGGAGCGTGGAGCACGAATTCCCGATTGCTCGTTCGTGGATGAAAGGCCTCGGTGCGCTTGAGAGATGTCCGAACCAACGCAAGACCATCACGAACACCGGCGTGCAGTGCTTCCGCGCGTGCTGTCGCCAGCATCCGATTGCCATGCTTGACCAGCAATGGATCTGAAAGCGCCTGGCGCAGCCGGCTCAGCATGTGGCTGACGGCAGACTGACTGACATGAAGCTGCTCTGCCGTCTGCGTGACACTTCGGGTGAGCATCAGCGCATCGAAAGCCACCAGCAGGTTGATGTCAAAGGAGCGCAGCGGATCCGGCATCGTGGGTACCCTCGTTACTCATGAACGGTGCTCATGATACGTATTCCGAAGTTTCAGTTCCATCATATCGCCGGGTGGCGCAGAGTTCGATCGGGCCGCCGTCTGGCGGTGCGTTGAGAGTTCGATGAACACACCGAAACACCGCGGTTTTCAGATGCCGGCCGAGTGGCATCCCCACCGGCGATGCTGGATGTCCTGGCCGACGTACGCGCCGGCGTACTACGGCCGCATCGAAGCCTGCAAGGTGTCGTGGGCGAATGTCGCGCGCGCCATCGCTCGCTTCGAGCCGGTGATCATGCTGGCGAACGAAGCTGATCTGGTTGGGGCGCGGACGCTGTGCGGTCCCACGATCGAGGTGCGGCCGGTGCCAGTCGATGACGGGTGGTTCCGGGATAACGGGCCCACCTTCGTGATCGACGGCCGCGGCGCCGCGCTCGGCGTCAATTGGCAGTTCAACGGCTGGGGAGAGCGCTCGCCGCACGCGAAGGATGGACTGGCTGCCTCCGTCATCCTCGAGCAGGAGTCAATCGAACGTGTTCCGGCACCGCTGGTGCTGGAAGGCGGCTCGATCCACGTCGACGGGGAAGGTACGCTGATCACAACCGAAGAGTGCCTGCTCAATCGGAATCGCAATCCGCAGCTCAGCCGCGCAGCGATCGAAGCGCACCTGAGGGATTTCCTCGGCGTTGAAACGGTAATTTGGCTCAAAGGCGGCGTCAAGGATGACGTGACGGACGGCCATGTCGATCAGCTCGCCGCATTCGTGAGCCCCGGCGTAGTCCTCGCGTTGACCAGCGAGGATGAGGCCGACGTGAATTACCGCGTGCTTCGCGAGAATCTCGAGATTCTGCGCTCCGCCCGGGACGCGAAGGGCCGTGCGCTTCAGGTCATCGAGATACCGCAGCCGCCGGCGTTGTACAACGAGCACACCGGTACCCGCGTGAGCCTCTCGCACATCAATTACTACGCGGCCAACGGCGGTATCGTGCTGCCGGCCTTCGGCTTTCCGGATCACGATCACCGGGTCCTCGGGACATTCCGCGAAGTGTTTTCCGACCGGGAAGTCGTTCCGGTACCCTCGCTCGAGATCGCCTTTGCCGGCGGCAACATTCACTGCATCACGCAGCAGGAGCCCGCCGCCGCCGCGTTATCACACAGGAGTCAACGATGACCGCGAACTCATCACCCCGGACTCGGAACGTCACTGTCGCCTGCGCGCAGATGGCTTGTACCTGGGATCTGCCCGCCAACGTCGATCGGGCAGAGAAACTCATCCGGGAAGCAGCTGCGCGGGGTGCGCAGATCATTCAAATCCAGGAGCTTTTCGAGGCACCGTATTTTTGTATCGAGCAGCATGCCAAGCACTTCGATCTTGCGACCACGCTTGAGGAGAGCACTACGATCCGGCGATTCCAAGCGCTCGCCAAGTCCCTCGAGGTCGTGCTGCCCGTGAGCTGGTTCGAGCGTGCGGGGCGATCGTTCTTCAACTCCGTGGCCATCATCGACGCGGATGGATCTGTGATGGGGGTATACAGGAAGAGCCACATTCCGAACGACGTGGGATACCAGGAGAAGCAGTATTTTTCGCCGGGGGATACCGGTTTTCGCGTCTGGCGTACGAAATATGCCCCAATCGGCGTCGCGATCTGCTGGGACCAATGGTTTCCTGAAGCGGCTCGTGCGATGGCACTGCTTGGCGCTGAGCTGCTTTTCTACCCGAGTGCGATTGGCACCGATCCGGCGTACGGACTCGACATGGCGCGTCCTTGGCAGCGCGTGATGCAAGGACACGCGGTCGCGAACAGCATGCCAGTGATCGCCTGCAACCGCATTGGCACGGAAAAGGCGACGCTGTCCGACCTCGAACTTACGTTCTTCGGTGCCTCCTTCATTGCCGATCAGGGTGGGGCCAAGGTGGCAGAGGCCGATACCATGAACGAGACGGTGCTGTTGCACACCTTCGACCTCGAAGCGTGTCGCCGTACCCGTGAATACTGGTCGTTGTTCCGTGATCGCCGGCCTGATCTCTACGGCGCCATCCTCACCCACGACGGCGGTCTCCAGCGCGGCATCCGCGCTGTCGGCTAATCAGCACCACATTTCGGCATCAGGGCATCCAGAGGAGGAAACTCATGGCAATTGAGAATGACATTGAGATGCACGCGAATTCATTGTGGCAGAAGGACCGCGCGCACTTCCTGCACCCCTGGACACATTTCGACACGTTCAAGCGTGACGGCTCGCTCGTGATCGAAAGCGCCAAAGGCGCTTATGTAACCGACGCTGCCGGCAAGCGCTATCTCGACGGCATCGGCGGGTTATGGTGCGTGAACATCGGCTACGGACGGGAGGAGATGGCACAGGTCATCGCCCAGCAGGTGTTGAAGCTCAGCTATTCGAACACCTTCACGGATTGCACCAACGAACCGGCCACGGAGCTCGCGGCCAAGCTCGCCGAGCTCGCCCCGGGATCCCTCAATCACGTCGCCTATTCGGTGTCCGGCTCGTGCGCGAACGACACGGCGATTCGCCTTGCTCATTTTTATCACTCGCGCCGCGGCGAACCGAATCGCCGCGTGATTCTGTCGCGGTACAACTCCTACCATGGATCGACCTATCTCGGCATGACGTTGGGGAACCGCGAGGGCGACCGCTCTCCGCATTTCCGCTATATCGACGGTCTAGTTCACCATCTCTCCGCTCCGTATACCTACCGACGGCCCGAGGGCATGACCGAAGCACAGTTCGCGGATCACCTCGTGGAAGAGTTGCATGCCGCGATCCGCGAGATCGGCGGCGAGAACATTGCCGCGTTTATCGCCGAACCGATCCAGGGCGCGGGAGGCGTGGTACCGCCGCCGCCCGGGTACTTGCCGCGGATGCGGGAGATACTGGCGAAGCATGGAATTCTCTTCATCGCGGATGAGGTCGTGACAGGATTTGGCAGGATCGGTCACTGGTTTGCTTCTTACGATGAATATGGCGTCGAGCCCGACATCCTGGTTGCGGCCAAAGGCTTGACGTCCGGTTATCTGCCGCTAGGCGCTACGATCTACTCCGATCGGATCCACGAGGCGATCTCGGCTGCTGATCCTCAAGCCTGGTTCACGCATGGATTTACCTATTCGGGACATCCTGTTTGTTGCGCGGCCGCGCTCAAGAACATCGAGATCATTGCTAAAGAGAATCTGCTCGGCAATGCCCGCACGGTCGGGGACTACTTCGAGACACGCCTGAAGGAACTTTCTTCGCTGCCGCTGGTGGGCGATGTCCGCGGCCGGCGCTTCATGATGTGCGTCGAGTACGTGGCGGACAAGGCCACCCGGGCGCACGTTCCGGAGGCCGCCAACATGTCGCGACGCATCGCGCAAATGTGCGAAGCGAAGGGGCTGCTTGTTCGGCCGCTCGGCCATCTCGACATCATGTCGCCGCCGCTGATCCTGACGAGGGCACAGTGCGACGTGCTCGTTGACACCCTGCACGATGCGATCGTCGAGGTGACGCGGGAGTTGCGCCGCGAACGCTTTGTACAATGACGAACAGTCGCAGGAGTCACATCGAATGTCCCGGTTACACCTGACGACACCACGAACCGACGGCTTCCGAATGCCGGGTGCCGTCGAGTCCAAAACGCGCTGCTGGATGATCTGGCCGGAGCGCACCGACGAATATCCGTTTGGCGCCCGGCCGGCGCAACGCGCATACGCGCGGGTCGCTACGGCTATAGCGACGAGCGATCCGGTAACGATGTGTGTATCTGCGCGGCAGTATAAGAATGCACGTGCCATGTTGCCGCCGCACATTCGCGTGATCGAGATGTCGAATGACGATGCCTGGATGCGCGATATCGGCCCCAATTTTATCGTCAATGATGAAACCGGCGAAGTGCGCGGTGTCGATTGGAAGTTCCAGTCCTGGGGCGGTATCTACTTTCCGTACGACTGGGACGACCAAGTAGCCCGGAAAGTATTGGATATCGAAGGGCTGGATCGCTACCGTGCGCCGATCGTATGTGAGGGCGGTGCCCTACAGTGCGATGGCGAAGGCACTTTAATCACGACCCGGCAGTGTCTTCTCAATGCCAACCGCAAAGTGGGCAACACGGACGCCGAGATCGAGCAGGCTTTGATCGATTATTTGGGTGTTGAGAAGGTGATCTGGCTGCCGCGAGGATGCCCGTTCGACACTACTGACGGTCATGTCGATGATCTGGCGGTGTTCGCCCGGCCCGGCGTCGTGCTCTTGACCTGGACTGAAGACAAGGCCGACCCGCAATATGAGGTCTCGCAGGAGGCCTTCGACATTCTCTCCCGTGAGACCGACGCGCGAGGTCGCCCGTTCACGATCCACAAGGTGATTCAGCCCGACGCCATCACATGGTCCTCCGAGGAGGCCGCCGAAGTAGATGCCGTCGATGGCATCGCCCAACGTGTCGCGGGTGAACGTATTGCGGCGACTTACGTGAATTACTACATCGGCAACAAGGCGGTCTTCGTGCCAACCTATGAGGATCGGAACGACGCAGCGGGCCTCGCGGCAATTCAAGCCTGCTTTTCGAACCATCGCGTGGTTGGCGTCCCGGGCTGCCGCGATATCCTGCTCATCGGGGGCAGCATTGGCTGCATTACCCAGCCGCAATACGCCGGTGGTCAACGAGGGTTGCGCAAATGACCGCCCGCACCATTGTGGCTGCGCCGGCCACCCCGTTGGCCGGCCGGTCCGATGCGCAGGCGCATCTCGAGCGAAATCACCTTCCCTTGTGGAAGGTCGGCGCACTCGGGCTCGCCTATATGATGATTGGGCCGAGTATGGCGATGTCGGCGGGTGCTCTCATTCAGTTCTCGGCACAAGCGGCCTGGTTGTCGAACCTGCTGTCGGTCATTGTGCTCACGCTGTTAGCGTTGGTCATCAGTGCGTACGCCCGCCGCTACGTGGTGACGGGATCGCTCGTCTCGTACGCCTACGAGGCACTCGGTGCACGCGCGAGATTATTTGTCGCCGCCTGCATGATGCTTGGGTATGTCGCATTGACGGCTACGTTGATTCTCTGCGTCGTTGTATTTACCAGCAGCGCACTTCTCGACCTTGGCGTGCAAAGTGCCGCGAGCACGCCGGTGCAATGTGCATCGGCGGTCATCGTTAGCCTCGCGGCGGCGGGCTGCGCACGCCGTGGGATCGATGTCTCCGTACGGGTTGTCGTGATCCTTGGCTTTCTTTGCGTCCCGTTCGTGATTCTTGCGATGGCCGCCGGGATCGTTAAGCTTCACCCGGCAGTGGCTATGCAGTTCAGCTTTCAGAACGTATCGCTGCACGGGATCGTGCAGGGCGCGGTCGCCGCCACGGGATATTACGTCGGTTTTGACGGGATCGCAGCGCTGGCTGTCGAGACGAAGGATCCAAAGCGCACCGTGCCCAAGGTATTGGTCGGTACCGTGTTGATTATCGGGGTGGCGATCACTGCCAGCTGCTTCATGCAATACCCCATCCTCCTGGACCATGCCGATGAACTGGCAGCCGGTGCCTCGCCTGTGGCTATTTTTGCGCATGCCATCGGCTGGGATTGGTTGGCAATTGTCGTCGATGTCTTGATCGTGCCGGCAATGTTCGCAGCGACGGTAACGGTCTACAACATCGGCGCGCGAATTGTGGCAACGACTGCTGTGGACGGGCTTCTCCCGGCGGGACTTGGCCGAATTCATTCGCGCTTCCACACGCCATTTGTAGCCGTCTGCGCACTCGCGATTGTCGCAACCGGATTGACAGTGCTTCTTCAGGTGCTCCTGAATAAGCCGCCGTTGCTGACATCCGTCTACCTGGCGAATTTGACGACGTATTACTGGCTCTCGCCGTACTTTCTGGTGTGTGTTGGGATCCTTCTAATTCTTCGCCGAGAGGGAGTCCGCGATATTGTGACGGCCAGTGCTGCTGCCGTTTCGATGGTGGCGATACTTTATGTTGCGGTCGAAATGTTTCGCAGTCCCGTCGACGCCGGGACAACCTACTTGCCGTACGTGGCGGTCATGACAATCGCCGCCGTAGCACTGGTATTCATTACCACGCGCACCGACGAACTCAAGCTCGCAAGCGAGCTCGAGCAATTGTAGGCGACAAGGAGAGGGGCATGCTTGCGGACTGATGGTTCGCGGGCCGTCTTGGGTTGAGCCCTATTGATTCGCTCATGCCCCTGATGGAGGACCCCTTAGCGGCCGACGAGGAGCGCCCCGGTGATCGTCCCGCGCGGCGCCTCGGCGATCCAGACCGCGCAGAGGTGCGCGGCGGCCGCCAGATACAGTCGAACGTGCTCCGGATCGAAGGTCCCCATGTCGAGACAGGCGCGGGTGTACTTCACCAAGTGAGTGTCGTTGCGTATGGAGGCTTCCGTCGCCAGGATGCGCCGAATCGCGGATATTTCGCCGTCGGACGCGTGCCACACGCGGGAGGCAGCCGCCGAGGGAGATGTCTGAAGGGCTTCCAAGAGGCTCGCATCTTTGATGGGCTGAGGGTGCCAATCCAGGTCCAGGGCTCGATCGCTCAGAACGCTCCGATACGCCGTGATCCACACCAGAGCCGCCGCCAGCGCCAGCTTGCGATCTGTTGTCACGCTGGACAGGCCAAATGCCGATTGCGGCAAAGTCAGGCAGTGCGACCAGCCGAACTTGGTCTGTTCCAGGTCGTGCTGCAACATGCTGTGGGCACTGACTCGCAACACCGCCCCGAAGGCAGCATCGATCTGCGGTAGTCTGAGATCGTGTCGGATAAAGTCCCCGAACAGCGCATCGACATTGCCCGTCTTCTCGCCCGCCTCCACCAGCTCGCGAATGCTCTCCCCGCGCAAGGTTCCCTTCGCCGGGTTGGCGAGCTTATCGAGAATCTCCTTGCACAACTGCTCCGGCGGAGTCTCGAGACGCTGCGTTCCCTCGATCGACATGCCTTGAAAGCTCGTCATTTGCGCTGTCGGGTCGGCCGCCAAGGCGCGGACGGCGGCCCGCAGGAGCGATGCATCCTCGCCACCAGCCGCTTCGGAGTGACGCAGCAAGAGCCACAGCCCAATGTGCGAATGCGACGCACCCGTGAGTGTCGGTAACGCAAAGGGCGTCAGCAGGTTCACCAGACTCTTGATGCCAAACTGCGACGCGACGGACAGGACCAGAGCCTCCGTGCCGTCGGCGTCCCGGCTCGTGAATGTACTGGCCAACTCCTCCCCCGCCCTGGCCGGATCGGGGAATGAGTACACGCGAGTTGGGGCGGGCATCGGATCAACATGATGGTCATAGACCGACGCGCTCGCGACCATCTGCAGCCGGGCCAACTCGCGGTCCGACGGGTCCACCAGCCGCATCAGCCCGTAACGTGCCATCACCTCGAGCGGCGCATGCAGCGTAAAGCTCGTCAGGCCCCGCACTGGTGGGCGGGCGACGATCCGGCAGACCTGATCGAAGATCTCGGCGTCACTTAGCTCTCCGAGAGCGCGATCCTTGTACCCGTCCACCACATTCTTGGGGTCGATGCCCGCTACTCGATGACGATTGGACGTTCCCATGGAGTTTTCACCTGGTGGCGCTAGGCGCTATTGCTCATGCGTCGCATCGTCGGGGGAGCCGTTGCTTCGATTTCATGAATGTGCTAATGATCCTCCGAAGCGGGGACGCGGAATTCACATTGGGGAATAGCATGAAGCTCATTTCGACCTTGATTATCTGCCTGGCGCTATCGGCGTGCGCCACAGATTACGTGTCGCAGCTTGCGCAGCCCAATTACGGCATGCACGCCTTGAATTCGGAAGAAAATGTGGATCCCGCACTGCTGATGAATGGCGTATATACATTAAGGCCTTCCGGAGCTTATTGCTTGACTGGCTATCGCTGTTCAATGCAGGCACCGTTGTGGTCGGCTGGGTCAGCTCCGTAGAAAGCTGGCATCACAATGACGCGATCTAGCAGAATGCAAAGGTCAACGCGTCAAACATTGCGGATCGAACACGTAGTCACCGCGCAACCACGCCGCAATTTCTTTGGCGCAAGGGTCCGCGCAAACAATCCTGCAATCACCAGGCAAGATTTGTCCTTGTGCACGCACAGGCCTCTTCTGCAAGAGCTGTCGATAACGGCATAGCGCGATTCGCGATAAGTGCGGCTGATTCATCGGATTGATGGCCAGCCCCGACACGAGATCGGCGGGAAATTCCCATGCGCGGGTTGTCGGATCAAGGAACAAGTGGTTCGTGCGGATTTCAGAATCATTGGAGATGTGGGGAGCCCATCGAAGTCGCCACGCATATCCTCGAAAAGGACGCAAAGTATGTCGACACCGACTTCGTTGATTTGCAATACCTTTGAGCGTAGCGCCCTTTGAGCTTGCGAGTCGTACTTCAGATAAATCTCAAAAGGCGTCAACCCCACCCCGATCGAAATGCCGCGGGCGCGACACCGCGAGCTGATAGCTGATAAGTGTTGCAGCGTCTCCGCAGGCATGCGGTCGCGCCACCGCCGGCGCAGGAACGCATCGGCCTTCGGAGCATAGATATAGAACTGATATCCGTAGTCGCGCAGGAAATCGATACCACCGAGCCGCGCCGACCAGTCCCAAGGCCTGCCAAACCTTCAATCACGCCGGCGTTGATATGCATTGCATATATAATCAATGATTTCAAGCATGGCAAGCAGGGAAAAATGCATCGGAGGGCCGTATCCACCCACCGCAACCCGGCTGTATTTTCTTATATCAATCGCGCATGGTGGATGATACAGCCGACATTCAATCGGTACTACAATCGGGCGGCTTGACTCTGCGGCACATTATTTCCATGGAATGAGGCCTGATGTTTGCACACAAATCGCGCTTCCTTATCGGGATTATCGCACTCTGCGCAACAGCGTCGGCGTACGCGCAGGTGGTCCGAGTGGGCAGCAAGAATTTCACCGAGCAATTTATCGTCGCTGAGATTTACGCCCAAGCATTGGAAAACGCCGGTATCAAGGCGCAGACGCGCCCCAATCTGGGTGCCACGCTGATCGCCCACGCAGCCCTCCTGGACGGCGATATCGACCTTTACCCGGAATACACCGGTACGGCGATGGCCCACGTCGTCAAAGGTGATCTGTCCGGATCCGCGGAGCAAACGTACGGGACGGTGAAGAAATACTACGAAAAGAACTTGCATCTGACCCTTCTCGATCCCACGCGTATTAACAACGGCTACGCCATTGTCGTGCTGCCCGAGACCGCGATGAGATATAAGCTCAAGACGTTGAGCGATCTCGGGCCTGCGTCGAAAGACTTGAGTTTTGGGGCCGAAGGGAGTTTCGCGGATCGAAGTGATGGCTTGCCTGGTATGAGCAGGATTTACGGGATTCACTTCAAGGATTTCCGTAATCTAGCCAAACTCGGTATTCGCTATAGCGCGCTCACGTCGAAAAACATCGATGTCTCTTTTGGCTTTACCACAGACTGGCAGATCGCGGCGGACAGACTCGTCGTGCTCGACGACGACAAGCACCTGTTTCCGCCGTACTTCCTCGTCCCCGTGATACGCCAGGATACGTTGGCGAGAAACCCGAAGATTGCCATCGTCCTGAATAAAATCAGCTCACTTTTGGACAATGAGAACATGCGTGCCATGAATGCCGCCGTGGAGCGTGACAAAGAGGAGCCGAAGGACGTCGCAACTCAATTCTTGAGGCAAAAAGGCATCCTGAGATGACGTCGGGAGCTGACCGCCTTTGACCTGGACTCCAAAACACATTCCCGAAATACTGACTGCGTTGTGGCAACACTTGGCGCTCTGCCTATCATCGGTTTTCATCGGCTTCACCATTGCCTTGATCCTCGGAATCGTGTGCGCGCGGCGTCCAAAGCTTTACGCATTCGTTCTGACGGTCACGGACATCATTTTCGTCATCCCCAGTCTTGCGTTGTTCGCGATGCTCATTCCTCTGTTGGGGCTTGGCGCGAGGCCGGCGATCGTCGGTCTCTCATCCTATACCTTGCTCATACTGTTGCGTAATGTCGTCACGGGTCTGCGTGGTGTTCCAGGCGATGTTCTCGACGCCGCCGACGGAATGGGTTACGACTCATGGCAACGACTCGTCCGTATCGAACTCCCGCTGGCGCTACCGTTGATCGTCGCGGGTCTCCGCATTGCGGTGGTGACGGTCATCGGCATCGCAACGGTGGCCGCGTTCATCGATGCCGGTGGTCTTGGCACCATCATTCTCATGGGAATCGATCAAAACTATACGGAAAAAATTCTTGTCGGCGGTCTGCTCACCGCCTTGTTGGCCACGCTTTTCGACGTCGTGCTGAGCAATGCCGAGAAGGCGTTGTTGCGCCGGCAGGGGTCGGATCGTTGACCAAGGCACTTGCATGGATCGTGAACCATCAACCTGAGTTCTATCGCGCGCTCGGCCAGCATCTGTTGATGTGCGGGGTTGCGATGTTTTTCGCACTGGCCTTGGGCTTGTCGCTTGCCATTCTCATCGTCAATCGACGCGGGCTCGCATTCAGCGTCGTCAATATCGTCAGCGCGATGCGCGCCCTCCCTAGCCTGGCAATTCTTGCCATTATGATGCCGCTTCTCGGTATCGGTTTGTGGCCCTCGATCGTTGCGCTCACCGTGCTTGCCCTGCCGCCCATACTGCTGAACGCATACGTCGGCCTGCGCGACGTCGATCCGGATGTGCTGGAGGCGGCAATTGGGATGGGTATGAGCCGTGGGCAGGTGTTGCGGAGGATCCGTATTTGGCTTGCGGCACCTGCCATGTTTGCCGGCGCCCGCACCGCCTTGGTGCAGGTTCTGGCTGGCGCCACGCTCGCTCCCTTCATTGGGGGCGGCGGGCTCGGGGACTTCATAGTGACGGGTATCAGCATCATGGATACGTCGCGAATGCTGGTCGGAGCGGTGCCCATTGCGCTGCTCGCCCTGGGGCTCGAATTGATTCTCAGTCTCGCCCAAAGACTGTTGTTTACCGAACGAGCCGGGGCGTGATTACTCTCGAACATGTCACCAAACAGTACCTGGGAACCGGGGTCGTTGCGGTCGACGATCTCAGTCTGCATATACCCGAGGGTGTGACGGTCGCGCTGATTGGTCCGTCCGGGTGCGGCAAGACGACTGCGATGCGTATGATTAACCGGTTGGTCGACCCGACGACGGGCAAAATCCTCGTCAATGGAGAAGACGTGACCAAGGTGGATCCCGTACTCCTGCGTCGGCACATTGGATATGTGATTCAGCAAGTCGGGCTGTTTCCACACATGACCATCGCGCAAAACATTGCCGCGGTGCCGAAGCTGCTCGGATGGGATCAGACGCGGATCACTCGGCGGACGGAAGAACTCTTGCATCTCGTCGGCCTCGATCCCGAGCAGATGCTGGAGCGCCATCCAGCTGAGCTTTCCGGGGGTCAACGCCAGCGTGTGGGAGTGGCGCGAGCGCTCGCCGCCGATCCGCCGGTGCTGTTGATGGACGAACCGTTCGGAGCGCTCGACCCGATCGCGCGAAGCCTCCTTCAGACTGAGTTTCGTCAAATCCTCAAACGAGTGCGCAAGACCGTGGTTCTGGTCACGCACGATCTCGATGAGGCCGCCCTGCTGGGCGATCGTATCGCCATCATGAAAAGTGGCCGGATCGTTCAATACGATACGCCGAACGTGGTTCTGTCGCATCCGGCGGATCCTTTCGTCGAGAACTTCGTCGGGGTTGATCGTGCTCTGGTGCGCCTTAGTCTGTTCACGGCCAGTGATGCGATGACCTCCGATCTTCCCCCGGCAAATACGAGTGTCGTCGGTATGAGCAGCAATCTGCGCGACGCGCTGGCTTTGATGGTTGCGGCCAACAGCGACGTTCTTGGCGTCGTCGATGAGTTCGGCGCTTTGAAAGGCCGCCTGACGCGGGAGTCGATCTTTTCGATATGATGCACATCGGCGCATCACTCAGCCCGTTCGGGCACCATCCGGCGGCTTGGCGTGAGAAAGACGGCGCGCTATACGCGCTTGACGTCGGCCATTTCGCGGCGCAGGCACAAAAGGCTCAAGACGGCGCGCTTGATTTCGTGTTTCTCGCCGACGCGCAAGCGCGCCGACCGCAGACTGAGCTGCCACCGCAGACGGTACCCTTCGAACCGACGATTCTGGTCGCGGCACTGGCCACGCTTGCCAGGCGGATTGGTTTCGTGGCGACTGCCGCAAGCGGTCAGCACGAACTTTACAATCTCGCGCGCCGTTTCGCCTCGCTCGACCTCATCAGCCAAGGCCGGGTGGGCTGGAATCTGGTCGCGTCGGGACCCACGGCTGCTTGGAATGCGGAATATGTGGCAGTCGTCAGGGCTCTCTGGGATAGCTGGGATGACGACGCGTTTGTCTATGACAAGACCGCGGGTCGCTTTTTCATGCCGCAAAAAATGCATGTTCTCGATCACCGAGGCGAGCATTTCACGGTCCGAGGACCGCTGAATGTCAATCCTTCCCCGCAGGGCAGGCCGATCATCGCGCAGGCTTTGACTGCAGAGACCATCGCCATGGCGGCGCAGTCGGCGGACCTGATGTTCGTGACTGGTGCCTCTCACGAGGAAGGCAGCGCACTGGTCGCTGAGGTGCGGCGACTTCTGGATATTCAGGGCAGAGAGCGCTCAAATGTCCGGGTGTTGGCGAATATCATTCCCTGGATTGGCGCGACGAGAGGGGAGGCACTGGGTGGCTTCGAAGAACTCAACGCCCTGTCGTTACCAGGATCAGCGGAAACGCCGCAAGGACGCGATCTGATCGGAACGGCGGCCGATATTGCCGATGCCCTGCAGGATTCCTTCGAGCGCGGTGAGTTCGACGGCTTTACGATCCTGCCACCGGTTGCGCCCGGCGGGCTTGACGCCTTCGTCGATTTGGTCGTGCCGGAATTGCGCCGGCGCGACCTGTTCCGTGCCCATTACGAGGGAACCACATTACGCGATCATCTGCGCCTCGATCGGCCGCGGCGGTCAACAACGACATGAATAGTGACGCACCAAAGATGAAGCTAGGTGTTTTCTTGATGGCTGGCGGCCATCATATTGCGGCCTGGCGTCACCCCGATGCATATGCACGTGCCGGTGTGGACGTCGAGCACTTCATCGCGCTGGCACAGATGGCCGAACGCGCGCTGATGGACATGGTGTTCTTCGAAGATGCGGCCGCCATCCGAGAGCGCGATCCTCGCCTCGCCTCCCAGGCTGCCCGATCGACCAGCTTCGAGCCGCTCAGCCTGTTGGCGGCGCTTGCCGTCAACACCTCGCGGATCGGCCTCGTCGCCACGGCGTCCACGACCTACAACGAGCCTTATGGGCTGGCGCGAACATTCGCCTCTCTGGATCAGTTGAGCGGCGGACGGGCGGGCTGGAATCTGGTGACGTCAGCCAGTGAGCTGGAGGCTGAGAATTTTGTATTCAGCGGTTTGCGCCCCCATACGGAGCGCTATGCGCGCGCCGAGGAGTTCGCGAATGTCGCGGTCGCCCTCTGGGACAGCGTGGATACCGCCGCCTACCTCGTCGATGGGAAGAGGGGTGTCTACGGCGATCCGGCAAAGATTCACCCGGTGAACCATCGTGGAAGACATTTCACGGTGCGGGGTTTGCTCGATAGTCAGCGATCACCCCAGGGAAGACCTTTGATGGTACAAGCGGGCGCTTCGGACGTCGGCAAGGATCTTGCGGCGCGAACCGCCGATGTGGTGTTTTCGGCGGCCCAGACACTCGCAGAAGCCCAGGCATTCTATGCGGACCTCAAGGCGCGCCTTCCGAAATTTGGCCGAGGTCCGGACGATCTCAAGATCATGCCCGGCGTATCGCCGATAGTCGGGGCGACCGCACGCGAGGCGCGCGCCAAATACGATGCCCTGCAGGATCTCATCCCGGATGAGGTGGGCGTGGCTCTGCTCGCCAGCTATCTGAGCATCAAGGACCTCTCGGCGTATCCGCTCGACGGGCCATTGCCCGAAATGTCGCCAACGGCGGGCATTCAGAGCCGACAACAGTTAATCATCGATCTAGGCCGACGCGAAAACCTGTCCATCCGACAATTAGCACGTCACTTTGCCGGGGCGCGCGGGCACTGGCAGTTGATCGGTACGCCTTCGCATATCGCGGATGAGTTGGAGGCCCGCTTTCGGGGTTCGGGCGCCGACGGCTTCAACATCATGGCGCCCTTGTTTCCGGGGGGACTCGAGGATTTCGTTACGCTGGTCATCCCGGAACTGCGTCGCCGTGGTCTTTTCCGCGAAAGTTATGAGGGAGCTACGCTTCGCGAGAACCTGGGTTTAGGCCCGCCCACTCGGTTGTTGGACTCTCACCAACTGCCGTAGCTCATCATGGATAGACATACCGATAGAATGAAATGGTGTTGGTAACCCGCGCCAGTTCCTATAGGGTGAACACAGGGCGCCGTGGGCTGCGAACGTCTCGGGTTTAATTGTTCCCCCTCGTCCGATTATCCTTCCGTTCGCGGCTCGCGGATGCCCACCAAGAGATCACGGAGCTGGTCAATTCCATGCTGGCTCGACAATTGGCCGGGCATCGGCGAGCACTCCGAACGCCAGCGCACCGGTGGCGCTCACCAGTGCCGTAAGCACAAAGGCTGCTGAGTAGGTGCCTGAGATATCCACGAGCCAGCCGGTTACGGCGACGCCAACAATCCCGGGAATTGTCGCGAAGCTATTGCCGAATGCCCAAAGGACGGCGCAGCCGCGCGGAGCAACATCAAGATAGATCGGCATGTGTCCAGCCGATGCGCACGCCAGTGCGCCGGCAGCTCCGCATAGCAGCACCAGAGCGGTGGCTGGAGAATGCGCTTCGTGCAGCGCAAGCAGAAGTCCGGCAGACACAATGAGTGCACCGCATTGCATGAGCTTGCGGGTGGTGGTCACGCTTACGCCGCGCCGGATCATGTTATCCGCCACCGAACCTGCGAGATTGCCGGTCGCGAACATCGTCAGCCACGGCGCTGCCGAAAACAGACCGGAGTTCGCGATACTCAGGCCTTGCACGTCGCGGAAGTAGCTGGGCATCCACGACAGCAGCACGTACAGAGTCCACGTGAACGCCACGTGTCCCGCGACGATTCCCGCCACCGGCGCTCGTAGCAGCAGCCGGCGCAAAGGCACATGCACGACCTCGTGCAACGTCGGTGCCGTAGCTTTGAGTAGCTCACGCTCAGCAGCGCCGACGCGCGGGTCGTTGGTCGGGTTGTTCTCGAGCTGCCGCATCCAAAGTATCAACCACACAAGCCCAAAGGCTCCGAAGACGTAGAATGGCGTGGTCCATCCGAAACGCTGCACGAGCCAGCCGCTGCCCATGAGCCCGATCACCGTGCCGGCCGGTGTGCCGCTCATCATGAGCGCGACGGCGCGCCCGCGCTCTGTTGGAGGCACCCACCGGCCGAAGAGATCGTAGATCCCGGGGTACATCCCCGCCTCGCCCACACCCATTCCGACGCGCGCGGCGATCAGCACCGCAATCGAGAACGTCGCGGCGGCCGGAGTGAGCAGCGTGAAGATCGACCATGCGAGGACGGAATACCCAATCACACGCTTGCCGCCAAAGCGGTTCGCGAGGAGGGCAGCCACGAACATGAACGACAGGTAACCGCCGAAAAACGCGGCGAGAACCAGTCCCTTCTCCGTCTGAGACCAGCCGAAGCGCTCCCTCATCACAACCGCCGCGACGGAGATATTCACCCGATCGGTATAGGCGATGATGACGCCGAGGAAGATGAGCGCGACGACCACATGGCGCCGCGGCCAGCGGGTGGTCACGGCGGCCGCGTTCATGCGAATCGCCGCGGCCATCGCTCGGAGGCTCAAGAAAATGCCCTGACAACAAGGGTGCCCATTCGAGCATGGGTGGCATCGAGCGTCTCCGGAGAAGCATGCGAATCGCTCAAGTAGGCCGCAATCAGTATGGGCGCACGCCCCGGAGGCCAGGTAATGGCGTTGTCATTGGCAGCGCCGTGCTCTCCGGTTCCCGTCTTGTCGCCTGCGATCCATGTCGGAGGCAGACCGGCGCGAAGGCGTTGAAGACCTGTTTGACAATTCTTGAGCCAGCCCAGCAGCATCTCGCGCGAAGCAACGGACAATGCATTTCCGATGAGCATAGTTTGCATCGTGGCGATCATCGCGTTCGGTGTGGTCGTGTCGCGTGGATCACCCGGTATATTGGTGTTGAGGCTGAGTTCGACCCGATCCAATCGCGTCATGTGATCGCCGATCGTGCGTAGGTATCGCGTCAGCGCGGCGGGACCGCCGATGAATTTCAACAATGCATTTGCAGCGGTGTTGTCGCTCGTCTCGACGGCGGCATTGCATAGCTCGACGATGGGGAGCGACCCTTCGGCGACATGCCGTTCGGTTACCGGAGAATGGGCCAGCAAGTCCTGCGGTCCGAAGGATAATCGCCGCTCAAGAATTCCGCCGTGCTGATCGTGGCGCGCCAAAACAGCGGCCACCAGCATCCATTTAAAAGTGGAGCACATGGCGAATCGCTCATCGCCGCGGTGCGCCAATCGGGCGCCGCTGTTCGTATCGATGGCGGCGATGCCGATTCGGCCGCCCAGCTGAGCCTCCATGTCACCAATTTGCGATGGGGTGTCAGAGAGTGCCAATCGACGCACCTGCGCGGAGGCGAGTACCAGCGCACAGGTACCCTTCAAGATAAATGCTCGACGCGACCGACTCCGCGCGCACTGCCATGCCCGGGCCGGTCTCGGCATCATCGTCCGCTCTTTAGGAAAGCAAATATCGATCCATCTCCTGATGCATGTTCAGGATGATCTTTTCCTGTTCCTGGGCAAGCCATGTCTGGCGCATGGACTTCGAGTGCAGGCCCTTTTGCATGCGCGGAATGTTGCCCAGATCCTGACGCGGAATCTGCAGCACCTGCTGCGGATCGTCGTTGTCAGTCACCTGTTCAACCGTGGCCCTCGAGGGTGTGATCGCCGCGGGATATGACTTGGTCGAGTAGATTTCGAAAATGCAGCGATCGGGGTCCAGTCCGGCCGGTCGCGCGCGGTACATCATGGCGTTGCCGGCGTGCGGCAAGATCATGAAATTCGGAAAAATGAAGATCTCACCGCCCCACATACCCAATGCTTCGGGTGTAGGCTTGGGCATGGGTCGTTGTTCACCGGCAGCCTTTGCGTACAGCGCTTTGACGTATTCGGCACCGAGGCTCGAGCCGGCCTGCAAGTCCTTGCCCCGCAGAGACAAAACGACATCGATATCTTCCTGTAACACCTGCGCGTCCATTCCGTCGGCGAGCAGCTTCAAACGGGCGGCCATGACCTCCACCGGATCGACCTTCTCTGCTTGAACGTTGCCGGCCATCGGCGTCTTCTTTCCGCCGTAGAACCGCCCGTGGCCTCGTGGATATGCATCGTAGAGGACGTTCCAGTGATTGAACTGGACTTCCCGCCCTGCCTGCTCGCCGTAGATGAAGTCGGCCGCTCGTGGTTCCAGCTGTGGATGCGTGGCGGGTACGTGATAGCCCTCGAAGAATGCCTCCTGCGCAACCTTCCAATTCGACTGTATGGGAATCGACTTCCACCAGTAGTGGCGCATTTCTCCGATCGCCAGATCCTCGAGGAACTGGCGCACCGGCGCGATGAAATCATCGAACCTTTCGGGAGTGGAATCGAAGTTGATGAAGACAAAGCCGGCGAACACGACTGATTTGATCTCTTTCAATGCCACGTCGCTGTCACGCAGCTGGCCATCGCGAAATTCCCGGCGCTCGAGCACGAATTGATTCCTGCCAGCGGCATCCCAGCGCCAGCCATGGAAGGGACAAATGATCCGCCCGCCGTCGAACGTGCCGGAACCCTGGGCTAGTGCCGTGCCGCGATGCGGGCACACGTTATGGTAAACCTTGATCGAATTCCGGTCGGATCTCACCAACAGGACCGATTGATCGCCGATGTCGTAAACCGCGTAGTCGTTGATTTCCGGAATCTCATCGACACGCGCTGCGATCTGCCACACCTTGCTCCAGAGTTTTTCGTATTCGAGCCTCTGGAATGCCGGATCGATGTAGCGCCCGGTACTGATGCCATGCGGCATGGTGCGCCAGCTGGGCGGCCACTCTCCTCCGCCCGTGGATTGGATGCTGGGACTCGCTTTGTGAGTTAACGCGCTCATGAAGATTCCCTCGTTAGGATGTTACCCTCAGCGGGGCTTCAGTTCGAGGAACATCTTTGCAAGTCCGCGGATGATGAAGCTCGCCTCATAGTCGAGCTCCCGGTTGCCGGGCGCACCGTGCATTTCCTCCGATAGACGGATTTCGGAGGTATGTTCAAGCAGGCGGTCGAGCATGACACGCACTTCAGCCCGTGCGAGCGGAGCGCCAATACAGGTATGCGCTCCCCGGCTGAACGCCAGGTGCTCCTTGATCCTGTCGCGATTGAGCTTGAATTCCTTGGGATCCTCCCAACGACGCGGATCACGATTGGCGGCCGAGAGAGCAATGACCACCCTCTTGCCCGCCGGAATCTCCATGTTGCCGATTTTGGTCCTCTTGCGCGCCAGCCGGAAAGTCACCTTGGTAGAACCCTCCAGGCGAAGAGCTTCCTCAATGAACGGCGCAATGAGATCACGATTTGCGCGCAATCGCGTCTGCAACTCGGAGTCCTCGACGATGAACCGCAGGCAATTTCCGAGCAGCTTCGCGCTCGTATCCTGCCCGGCGCCAAACAGGAACGTCGCAAGCCGGACGATCTCCATGACGTCCGGCGTCGTGCCATCCGGAAAGGTTGCGGTCGCCAGTTCGGACAGGATGTCGGCTCGTGGATTTGCGCGGCGCTCTTGAATGTACCTGACGAAGTATCCACCCATGAATTCGAGCGGACCGGCGTCGTGCGGTTTCTCCTCGTTCTCGATGTTACCGGGCGGCGGTGCTGCGCTGAGCACTTGCATGAATACCTTACGGTCCGCCTCAGGTACGCCGAGCAGATCGGCGATGACGAGTGTCGCGTAGGGGGTCGCAATCTCGTTGATGAGCTCGCACTTTCCCCTCACCACCGCCTCTCTCACCATCTTGTCGGCGAGTCCCTGCATGAACTCCTCGATTGCCTTTAAGCGGGACGGGAGGAATAACCGCGTAAGCAGGGACCGGGAGGCCGCATGCTGGGCGCCGTCATACGCCACCACCAAATCGGAGGCCGGTATCTCGGCCCGGTGCTTCTCGATTTGCTCGGATATGTCGTCCCCCCTTGGCTCGAAGGGCAGCGGGATCGCGACTCCAACGGGCGTCATTACCGAGGAGAAGTCCTGGGTGTTCCTCAAAACCTCCACTGCCTCCTGGTACCCCGTCACGAACAGGACATCCCGGTTCGCGAGCTGATGAACGGGGCACTTCGAATAGAGATCCTCGAAATATTCGTAAGGGTCCTTCAGCACGGAGTGGTCTGTGAAGTAGTCACGCTCGTCTGGTTGCATGGTCATTACTCTGGCAGGTGCGATGTTCGGAAGCGTGAGCTCTCGTGACGATGTCCATATCGTCAACTTTGCCGATCTGAAGCGCTCCGATCGACTAGTATGGCGAAAATGTCGCGCACACCGATCGGCACGGACTTATGATCTATTATGGCTCATAATATTAGAGCACTCAAGAACTCGATGCCCTCGGATCCCCGCATGAAGAGGACACAAGAGGCATTGTATTCCGCCTTACTCTCCCTGCTTGAGGAGAAGGCCTTCGATCAAATCACCATTCGGGAGATCGCTGCGCGGGCTGGGGTCGGCTACGCCACTTTCTTCCGGCGTTACCCGGACAAGGAGGCTTTGCTGCACGATCTGGCGGCGCTCGAGATCGGCGAACTGCTGGCGATGGCCGAGCCCATCCTCTATACGGTCGACAGCCGTGCTTCCGCCCAGGCACTCTGCGCCTACCTGTGGGAACATCGGAAGCGCTGGGAGGCGCTGCTCACGGGCGGCGCGGCCGCCATAGTGAAAGATGAGTTCGTTCGCAAGGCTCAGCAAAATGCCGCGGCTCGACCCAACAAACAATCCTGGCTTCCAGGCGATCTCAGCGTGGTCTTCTCCGTCGCGGCGACGATCGAGATCCTGGCGTGGTGGCTGAAACAGAGTGATCCGCCTCCGGTGAAGCGGATGGCGGAGATCCTGGATCGCCTGGTCATCACGCCGAGCATCGCGCGAGCTGGGGCTGCAGCCTCGTGACGCGTCGCCCACGCGATGTCAGCACATAATCAGCGTGTTTATCCCTCCCTGAAATTGAGCTCGATCAGAATGTCCGTCGGATCCCGCACGAAAATTTGCCGAACTCCCGTCGTCGGAATGTGATTCTCGCGGAAGCTGAGATCGAGCGCGGTGAGCCGGGCCCGCATGGCCTCAAAGCCGGCGCATGAAAGCGCAACGTGGTGGATTGCACCACTGCCGCGCGGAGGTTCGGCGGGCAATACCTCGGATGGCGAATAAGCGACATCGGCGCTTGCGAGATGAAGCACCGGTACGCCGCTATCGTCGTAGACCCACGCGGCCTTCTCGATTGAAGCGTGTTCGGGAACCGGTGACACCTTCATACCCAACGCGTCTCGCAAGAAATTCACGGTGAGTTTGAAGTCGGGTGTACGGACGTTTAAATGATCGAGACCAAGCACGGGCATGTTGCTCTCCTGTACCACCGCCGGCGTTTTGCATCTGCCACTCTAGCTCATGGACTGCTCTCAAGGTCATCGGTCATTGTTGCCGACTCATGTTTGACCAAGCAAGGACTGTGAACTATGATACTTAGTGACTCACATCTGCTCAATGCATCGAGGGCGTCGGTTCAATACCGAACCCGCGCACCCAGCGCGCGACGATCATCGGACAACGAGAGGAGATAGAAAATGGCTCAGCTTTCAGGGCGTCGAGTGCTGGTCACCGGCGCGAGCGGACTTGTGGCGTTACCCGTCGCTGTGGCGCTTGCCAAAACCAACGAGGTGTATGCGTTGGCGCGTTTCACAGACCCGGAGCAGAAACGCATTCTCGAAGCTGCCGGCGCGCGCACCATTGCCTTCGACCTGGCCGAGAACGATCTGTCGCCGTTACCGCGGTCGGTCGACGTCGTGATCAACTATGGGGTGCTGCCGTTCACCAACAAGGAGCACTACAACGTCAACGCGGGTGCCGTGGGGCGTTTGGCGAGGCGCTACCGCGACTGCGAGGCCTTCATCCAGGGCAGTACGGGTTCGCTTTATGCCTATCAGGGTGAGCGCCCGTTGCGCGAGGACGACCCCTACGGCCTGCACAGCTCGGCCGAGCCCTATGCGGCGAGCAAGATCGCAATGGAATTTCTCCTGAAGCACCTCAGCGAGGACTACCGTATGCCGACGACGATCATACGGATCTTCTCATTCTATGGTCCGCGCGGCGGCGGGGTCACCCAACGGATCGACCAGGTCGCCCAAGGGCAACCGGTCAGCGTCTATCCCGGCGTGCGCAACGTGCACACACCCTTGTTCGAGGACGACTACGTCGAGAAGACCATCGCCGCCGTGGGAATCGCCAGGACTCCGGCCGAGATCATCAACGTCGGTGGAACCGAGGCCGTGACCACCCAGGAATACTGCGAGATGGCCGGGGAAATTCTTGGTAAAAAGCCCGTCTTCGTTGAGAACAGCAGCGCGTGGCCCATCTGGGCCGATACGACCAAGATGGTCAAGCTGCTCGGTCCCAACCGGGTCTCGATGCGCGAGGGCGTGCGCCGGGTGATCGAAGCCGGGCAGAAGGCACGCGTGACCAAGTTTCACGTCATCGGCGAGCCGGCCAAGTAAGTCGCGGCCGTTCGCTATCTCTGGAATCGATAGGGGCAGAACGGATGATCACCTTCATCACCCACCTATGCGTAAGCCCCGCGAACGCCGGCGCGTTCGAGGCGCTCCTGACCGACATGTGTATCAAGGTGCGCGACAACGAGCCGGGCGTGCTCTATTACAACTTCGCCAAAAGCGTCAAAGATCCGGACACTTATGTGGTGATCGAGGTCTATCGCGATGAGGCGGCCCACTCGGCGCACATGGATACCGACTGGGTCAGGTCCTCGATCCCGCAGAGCACTCGCCTCATCGAGAACGGAAAATACGACATCAGGCAATACGTCAGCCCTGGAACCGAGCCGGTTCGCCGTAAGTTCAAACCCTGAAAGGGCGAATTGACTCTAGTGACTCTAGGAGCCCGCAATGAAGCCCCATCCGGGTCGGCTGCATCTCTCCATCTATCCTCACACGGTCGAAATTCAGGCGCGCTTCGCGGATGTTGACCCGCTATGGCATCTGAACAACGTACGTATCGTGGAGCTCTACCAGGAGGCGCGCATTTCCTTCAATCTCGCCCTGTGGGGAAGATCGACCCTCGATGCACGCAGCAGCCGCCTATTGGTGGCGAGGCAATCGATCGATTATGTGGGTGAAGTCCAGTGGCCCGGCACGGTATCAATCGGTGTCGGTGTCTCTCGTACCGGCAATGCGTCGTACTCGATTGGGCTGGCGATGTTTCAGAACGACAAGTGCGTGGGCGTTTCCGATGCTGTCCTCGTCTATGCCACGGAACAGGGCCCGGCGCCGATGCCGGAACACATGCGTCAGGTGTTGGCGACGAAGATGCTGCCGCAGAATGTACGCTAGTCGTTGCAGGCGGCGGTCCCAATCCTTGCCAGCGTCAGAACTTATGATATAGCATGAATCATAGTATGGAGATCCTCGAGACGCCGACATCCTCCGATCCTCGGATAAAGAGGACACGGGCTGCTTTGTGTTCCGCATTGCTATCGCTGCTCGAGGAGAAGGCTTTTGATCAGATCACCATTCGGGACATCGCCGTGCGCGCGGACATCGGCTATGCGACCTTCTTCAGAAACTATGAAAGCAAGGGTGCGGTGCTCCATGATCTGGCCGCCGAGCAGATTCGCCAGCTGATCGCCCTCGCCATGCCGGCCATCGAGGGAAGCAACGGCCGCGCCGCCGCGCTCGCGCTGTGCACCTTCGTCGATGTGCACCGGAGACTGTGGACCGCGCTGTTGACGGGCGGCGCCGCCGGAATTGTGCGCGAGGAATTCATCCGTCAGGGTACCGAGGTCAAGACCATGTCCACGCGCCGTGCGTGGCTCCCCCTGGAACTCGCAAATATCGTTGGCGTATCGGCAACGGTGGAAATCCTTGCCTGGTGGTTGCAACGAGGCCGTGGCGTGACGACCGAGAAGATGGCGCGGATTCTGGATCGCTTGGTCATCTCGCCATTGGTCAAACCGCGCATCTCATGAGATGCGCGGCGCGGTCGCAGAGATCGAGAAGTCGAGGAGATCACCTATGCAAATAGTCAGCGAATTGGCACTGCCTCACTTGCCCCTCGAGAGCCCCGCCTTCGCCGTCGATCCCATGCCGTACATCGAGGCGGCCCGCCGCCAGCATCCGTGGCTGGCCAGATGCGATTTTGGCTACGTCGTCCATGAGTACCAAGCCATAAGAGATCTCTCGTACATGGACGACAAATTTCGCCCATCCATGGATACGATCACGGAGATCATGGGCGCCAAGGGGACGCCCTGGGGCGAGTTCATGGACAACCTGATGCTCGCGAAGACCGGAGCGGAGCATAGGCGGATCCGCAGCAGCGTCGAAGCGTCGTTTACACCGAGAAACATCAGCCGGTATCGGCCGCTGATGCAGGACCGGGTGTCGCGGTTGCTGGATGAATGGGCGCCGAAGGGAGCTTTCGATTTCGCCGAGTTCGCCGCGTATTTCCCCATTACGGTGATGTTTGGTCTGATGGGCGCCCCTGCGGAGGCCATTCCCAGCATTCGCAAATCGCTCGAGACGCAGGGCCTCAGCGCCAACCTGATTCGCTCGATGTTGCCGGATCTGGAGGCGGCCTACCAAGTGCTCTGGAAGTTCGTGCACAACCTCGTCGTCGAGCGGCGGCGGGATGGCGGTGGCGATGCCGACGATGTGATCAATACGTTGATCACCGCCAATGCCGCGAGTCGGCTCAACGATGCCGAGCTGCACAACCTGCTGATCTTCCTGTTTGCCGCGGGCTACGACACCTCGAAGAACATGCTCACCCTCATCATGCACATGATGCTGCAGCACCCGGAACACTGGAGCCGGTGCGCGGTGGATCGGCCATTTTGCGATCTGGTCGTCGCGGAAATGTTCCGCCACACGAGCGTATCGAGCCTCTACCGGATGAGCACGCAGGACGTGATCTATCGTGACGTGCTATTTCCCATCAACACGCTTCTGTTCATGCCGCTGAACATCTCCGGCCGCGATCCGACGGCTTTTCCGGATCCGATGGAATTCCAGCCCGAACGGGCCGATGCGAAGAAGCACATGGCCTTTGGCCGCGGCATGCATATGTGCCTCGGTCAACATTTGGCGCGCGCGCAGATCCAGGAAGGCATTCACCTGATCGCCCAGCGGATCACCAATCCACGCCTCGTAGGGGAGGTGACCTGGCGACCGTTTCCGGGAGTATGGGGCATTCGTACCCTGCCGATCGCTTTCGAGCCGGGCGCCCGCCGGACCGGAGCCGCATCGGTTCAGCGGACCGAATCGGTCCAACCGGAGGAATAGCAAATGAAGGTTCAACCTGCCGCCTTTCTGCGAACGACGCTTCCGCTGGACCTATCGAATCTGGCCGCGCTGGACGGCGGCCGTTATCATTCCATCTGGCTTCCGGATCACATGGTCAGCTTCTGGCCGGAATCGATCTGGACGCCGGAATTCACCGATCTGGCGACCGCGTCGCCATCACCGCACCGCCATCTCGACGCACTGGCGGTGGCGGGCGCCGTCGCCGCTCTGACGAAGAACGTGCCGATCGCAACCAGCGTCGTGGATACCGTGCGGCGGCATCCGGCCATGCTGGCGCAGACGGCGCTCACCCTGGACCACCTTGCCCGGGGGCGGTTCATCCTCGGCGTCGGCAGCGGCGAGACCGAGAACACCGTGCCCTACGGGTTCGACTTCACGAAACCTGTCGGGCGGTTCGAGGAAGCGCTCAAGGTCATCAGGCTGCTGTGGGAGAGCGATGGACCGATTAACTTCGAGGGCCAGTTCTACCACCTTCATCACGCGCGCATGGATACCGAGCCGTTCGAGGGCCGCTTCCCGAGGATCTGGGTCGGTTGCAATGGCCCACGCATGCTGGAGATCACCGGCCGTTATGCCGACGGCTGGTGGCCGGCCGGCGCATGGACGCCGGAGGAGTATGCGAGCAAGCTGCAGACCATCCGCGACTCCGCCGAGCGCGTTGGACGCGATCCGATGGCCATCGTGCCTGCGAGCATTCAGACATGTCTCATCGCCTATGATGAGGCGGAGCTCGCGGAAATCCTCGCTGCGCCGCTGGTCAAAGCCTGGGTGATGCAGCCGTCGGCCGAGGCTCTCCGCCGCTTCGGCTTCGAGCATCCGCTCGGTGAGAACTGGCGCGGCTATCAGGACATCAACCCGGCGGTGCTGCCGCGGGAACGGATTCTCGAGATGCTGAAGAAGACCAATGTCGAGGCAATCCGGAAAATCATTCCGTGCGGCACCCCGAACGAGGTTGCCCGCCGGCTCAAAGGCTTCGTCGACGCCGGCATGCGGGTGGTGAAAATCATGGACTATGGCGGCATCGCCGGCTTGAAGTTTGCCGCACGCTCGGCTCAGAAGGTGCGTGAAGCGGAAGACGAGTTGATGCGGCTGGTGGGATGACATGGTGAATTCCAGCGCCCCAATTCTCGATGCGCATTCGCTGCTGGCGCAGGCGCAGGCGCGCACCGGACTGATCGATTGGGGTGATCCGACGCTGCCCGAGCGATTCCGACTCGCGGTCGACTTCCTGAAAAGCCGCAGCATGGACGAGGCCGGCCAGCGCGCGGGAGCCGATACCTGCTTGTGGCTCTTGACCTCGCGGCTGCAGTTCTTCGAGGACTTCAAACGCCACCCCATCGGCGAGGAGAAGATCGTGCAGCCGCTGTTTGCCACCGGGGAGCCGCGCTCGGGCACCACCTTGCTGCATGCGCTGTTGTCGGTTGATCCGAATGCTCGCGCGCTTCGCTTTTGGGAGGTGATGTATCCCTCGCCGCCCCCGGGTGTGAGCGGGCCGGAGGATTCCCGGCCTGCCCGGGCCGATGCCGATTGGCGCGAGATCAACACCAAAATGGCGTTCTGGCTGAAAAGCCACCCGTACAACGACATGCTCGGCAACGGGTTGCCTGAGGATGAGCGCACCTGGGCGTTTGATTTCCGCGTGATGACGCCGACGGCGTGGTGGCGCGTGCCCTTTGGCATGAACGTCGGCGGTTTGCCGGCCGACCCGCGCGCGCAGTACCGCATCCACAAAATGATGCTGCAGCAGTTCCAGTACAACCGGCCGAAGAAGTTTTGGGTTCTGAAGGGTTTTCACGGCCAGCGCCTGCCGGAATTTTTTGCGACCTATCCTGATGCGAAGATGATCTGGGTGCATCGCGACCCGGTACAGGCGGTCGCCTCGCGTATCGTGCTGACGGGCGAGCTGGTCGAAGGACTGACGGGCAAGGTGGACTGGGCGGAGCAGGCCCGCGCTCAACTGGCGATGTGTCGCGCCGGTTTCAAAAACACCCTCGAAAATCCCAGGGTGATGGATCAGCGCATCCACCACGTACGCTATCCGGATTTCATCGGTGATCCCGTCGGTACGATCCGCGGCTTCTACGAGAAATATGGCGTGCCGTTCGGCGCCGACACCGAGGCTGCAATGCGCGCCTACTTGAAGAACAACAAGGGCGACCGATACGGCAAATTCAAGTACTCGACCGATGTGATCGGCGAGGACGTAGGGGCTCTGCACCGGGAGTTCGCGCCCTATCGTGAGCGCTTCGGGCTGGAGATCGAGCATCGCCGGTAGATCGGCCGGCAACGAGGTTGAGTGATTGGGAGTCGCGAGACATGCACGACAGACTTTCGGTTCATGCCATTTGCTTTCGCGACGCCGGGCTTCGCGAGCTCGGAAGTCATTGGCGCGGTCTCGATATTCGCCGTGTCAGCCTATACAGCGGCCTGATCGAGAAAGAAGGCCTGGCGGCCGCCCAGGCAGCGCTCGAGTCCGGCCGATATCAGGTCGAAACGATCACCCATACCTTCCTGCCGTTCGGTCAGCAGCTTGACGCGATAGACGTCTCTTGGGAGACGTGCCGGGAAAAACTGAACCGCCTCATTGCGGACGCGAAAACTCTGGACGCTCGATCGATCGAACTGTTCACCGGGGGGCATGGCGCCCTGACTTGGGAGGAAGCGGCGGAGCGTTTCGGCGCAGCGGTCGCGCCGTGCGTCGCGCGGGCAAAGGCGGTCGATGTCGCGCTGGTCCTCGAAAACACCCCGCCCGTCTATGCGCACATGCATCTTGCCCACAATCTGCGCGACACCGTGACCTTGGCGGAACTCGCCGGCATCGGTGTGTGCATCGACGTATTTTCGTGCTGGGCCGAGGCGGGACTCAAGCAGACGATCGAGCGTGCGATCCCACGGACCTCGCTGGTGCAGATCGGCGACTACATTTTTGGCGACACAGCCTCGCCCGGACGCGCGGTCCCCGGCGATGGGAACATTCCGCTGAAGCGAATTCTCGATTGGATTTTGCAGGCCGGCTACCGCGGGACCTTCGAGATCGAGGTGGTGGGCCCCCGGATCGATAAGGAAGGACACTTTCAGGCGACGCAGCGGGCGGTAAACTACGTCGCTGAAACGTTGCGCTCGCTTGGAGCGTGAAAACTCATTCCTCGATAGGAGGCACTCATGACCCTCGATGAACTCTTGGCGCGCGAAAGCATCCGCCACACGCTCGCGAGTTACAACATGGCGGGCGACCGGCTCCGGGTGGACGATTTCGTCGCGGTCTTCACGGAGGACGGCATCTTTGAGATCGACACGGCGGGGTATGATGCCGTTCGCAACGTGGGCCGGGAAGTGATTCGGAATTGGTTCCTGCGTTGGGGCCGGGGCGGCAAGGATGCCAATCCGGTACATCAGGCGAAGTTCATCCGGCATCATCTTTCCACCTGCCTCATCGAGATCACCGCACCTGACACGGCAAAGTCGCGCACCTACTGGACGGCGTACACGGATATCGGTCCGGATCACGGTGGATACTACCTCGACACGTTCCGGAAGACCGGTGAGCGCTGGCTCATCGCGCATCGCAAGGTGCGGCTCGACTGGAGCTCACCGAACAGCCTGTATACGTCCTCGCTCGTCAACTTGCGGCAGCGATGAACGCGGTCCCCGAGCGGCTCTCGATAGTCAAGGGCACTCCGTTGAGCGAAGAGCCCGGCCTCGGCGCGCTCACTCTGCCCGGCTTCTTCAGCGAAGTGACCGGCCGCTTTGCAGATCGTGAAGCGCTCGTCCTGCACACGTCGGGTGGGGTCGTCCGCTGGAGCTTCGCCATGTTACGGGAGCGCGCGACCGATATCGCACGTTCCTTGATTGCTTGCGGGGTTGGTAAGGACAGCCGGGTCGGTATTCTGATGACCAACAGACCGGAATGGATCGCGAGCTTCTTCGGCGCCGGGCTCGCCGGTGCCGTGCCGGTCGCACTGAGCACCTTCTCGACGGCGCCGGAACTCGAGTACCTGCTGCAGACCTCCTGCGTCTCGATGCTGCTGTTCGAGCGCAAGGTCGCCAAAAAAGACTTTGCCGCCATGCTGCATGAACTGGAACCTGACATCCGCACTGCTGCACCGGGCCGGCTGCTCTCGACCAGGTTCCCGTTCCTACGACGTCTCGCTGCGGTGGATGATGCCGGGGCCGACGGAATCGAAGATTGGTCGGGCTTCCTCGCGCACGGCAAGGCGATTCCGAGTGCTTTGATCGAAGCGACAATAGCCACGGTCAAGCCCTCGGACGCCGGGGCGCTGTTCCTCTCCTCTGGCTCGACCAGCCGACCGAAGGGCATTTTGAGTTCGCACCGCGGCGTTGCCATCCAATGCTGGCGCATGCGGCGCATTTTCGCCCTCGAGGAGGATGTGCGCACATGGACCGCAAACGGCTTCATATGGTCCGGAAATTTCGCGCCGGCGCTTGGAGGCACCCTTGCCGCCGGCGGCGCCCAGATCCTGCAGCGCATCTTCGATCCGGTCGAGGCGCTTGAGCTGATGCAGACCGAGCGCGTCACCTGGCCTTATGTCTGGCCGCATCAATGGGCGCAATTGGAAGCTGCTCCCAACTGGGGCACAGTCGATCTCAGCAGCTTGCGCTACGTCAACCCGACCAGACCGGCGGCGCGGCATCCGACCTTTCGCGCTTCTCGTTGGATGGATCCGATTTGGTCCTATGGCAGCACCGAGACGTTTACGCTCTCCACCGCTTTTGCGAGCGATGCGTCCCCTGACCTGGCGGGTGGAAGTAATGGCGAGGCACTCCCGGGCAACGCAATCAAGATCGTCGATCCTGCAACGGGAGCTGTCGTACCGCGCGGCCATCCCGGCGAGATTGCAGTCAAGGGTCCCACTCTCATGCTTGGCTATATTGGTATCCCGTTGAGCGAGACGCTCGATGACGAGGGTTTCTTTCACAGCGGCGATGGCGGTTACATCGACGAACAGGGTCGCTTGCACTTCGAGGGGCGCCTGACCGACATCATCAAGACGGGCGGGGCAAACGTGTCGCCCGTCGAAGTCGACGGTGTGTTGGTCACATGTGCGGGTGTGAAGGCTGCCGCAACGGTCGGCGTAGCACATGAAACCCTGGGAGAGATTGTGGTGAGCTGCATCGTGCCGCACGATGGTGTCGGCCTCGACCAGGATGGGGTGCGCGATTTCCTCAGACAACGGCTGGCGAGCTACAAGGTGCCGCGGCGGATCCTGTTCGTGCGAGAGGAGGAGTTGACGCTCACGGGCAGCGCCAAGATCAGAGCCGGAGCGCTGCGAGAACTTGTCGCGAAACGCTTGAGCGCGGAGTAACTGGAGGGCTCACACGGAGTGGGCGACGTCGCATTTTCGATACCGGCGCGATTGGATGCTAACGAATGCGGAAACGCGGGCGTAGAACGGCCAAGCCGGGGATGTCGGATCGTCCGCGATACAGGAAGGACGTCGGTGCGCTCGGCAACCTCCCGTGCTTCAACTCGTCGGCCGCTTCGGGTCTGACGGCCGTCACATAGAAGTCGCGACCATCTTCTCCGGCAAAGAAGATGTTGGTCGCCGACGCCTGAGCCGGCAAGCTGATCCGCCGCTCGATCCTGCCGTCCGGAAGCACGCGAATGAGTTCATTCGATTCGAAGCCGGTGATCCAGATTCCGCCTTCGCGATCGAGAGCCATGCCGTCGCAGTCTGGCTTCTCGATGAACATGGCGGGCGCGCCGAGACTTCCGTCGGCGAACACATCGTAGACAAACGTTCCGACGAAGGTCTCGTTGTGATAGAGCCTCCGCCCATCCGGACTGAGCGCAAAGGCGTTCGAGAACTTCATTCCATCCGCGACCTTCACGCAGCGGCCGTCCGTCGTCAGCCGGTACAGCGACGAGGGACCCGGGGTATCGCCCCGCTCGATCGCCGGATGATCGATCGTGCCAAAGTACATGGCGCCGCTCGAATCGACGGCAAATTCGTTCACGCCTTCGATCGGTCTGCCGTCGACGGTTTCGATCAGCATCCCGGAGGCGCCGCGAACGGGATCGAGCCAGCCGATCCCGCCGGGTCCGGAGCTCAACACGACTCCGTCATCGTTGACGATGATCCCGCCGATCAGGCGCTTGCCCGGCCACTGTTGTAGCCCGCCGTCGCGCGAAAGTCGCCGGACGCCTTCCTGCGTGACGTCGCTGAACCAAATCGCATCCTCGGTGACGAACAAGGCCTCGAGGTAATAACCTGA
Source organism: uncultured Gammaproteobacteria bacterium (assembly GCA_963843295.1). Lineage (GTDB taxonomy): Bacteria > Pseudomonadota > Gammaproteobacteria > Steroidobacterales > Steroidobacteraceae > Bog-1198. The sequence continues at coordinate 48,226 of CAWJJP010000015.1, forward strand.
GGTGAGCTTTTCAAAGTGCATCTCGTTCTCCCCTATGGCGCCGCGCTTATTCATGAGAACTCGGGTATCGCCTTCGCACGCGCGCCGGCCGGCTCGAGCTGGCGCAGGCACCACTCCACCAGCACCCGGGTCTCCTTGTGGCCGCCGCGAAGGCCAAGCGTGGCCTCGAAGCCGAGGAGGTGGGCGATATAGGCGATCGCCATGATGACGGCGAAGGGCGAAACGGCCTGGGGGTCGGGCGAGGTCTGACTGATGCATGCCGCGAGCTTGTCGACTTCCATGCGACGGACGCGTTCGCCGAATTCGATGGTTTCCAGACGGATCATCTCGTTGTGATTCGCGAGAGCCAGGTATTCCATCGTCAGGGCTGCATCGAAGGGGTCGCTCGATGTCTGCCAGAGGGCGTGCAGCGGTCGCTCGGAGGCCAACGCCTGTTCGAGCTTCACGAGCACTCTCTGCGTACGACGGCGGTAGGCCGCAAGCCGCAGAGCGTCCATGGTTCGGAAATAGTAATAGATGGTTTGCTGATTTACACCGGCGCGTTCGGCCACTCGGCGAGAAGTCACGGCCGCATAGCCCTCCTCGCGCATGACCGCCTCGGTCGCGTCCATCAGAGCTTCGCCGGTCGCGGCGGTCTGCAGCCCCATCCGCCGGTTCGATGACATGCGTCAGCTCCTCACACCGTGCTCCAGCGCAGCTCCGGCGCCTCCGGAGATCATGAGAAGTCGGTTCCACCGTCGACGGGAATGTTCGCACCGACGATGTAACTGTTTGCGCGGGAGCCGAGGAGCAAAAGAAGCGGCGCGAGTTCCTCTGGAAGCGCAACGCGACCTATCACGCCGGCGTGGCGCCCGCCGTTCACCTCGCACATCCACTTCCAGATGTCCGACAGGCTATCGGGATCGTACCTGTCCGTGACGCCCGTGGCCTTCATGTAGTCCCGCGCACCCTCGGTGCGGAACACCCCCGGTGTGACCGTATTGACCAGGATCCCGTCCGGCGCAAGCGCCCAGGCCATGTTCTTGGACAGCCCCTGAAGTCCCGACTTCGCCATCGTGTAGGGAGCTTGCATCGGCATGGTAATGCTCGAGGCAATCGAGGAGATGTTGATGACCCGGCCCCAGCCGGCGCGACGCATCAGCGGAACCGCGGCTCGCGTGCAACGTACGACGCTCATGATCCCGATGTCGAAATAGAACTGCCATTGCTCGTCGGGAACTTCGGCGAAGTTGCGCCCGGTGCTGGGCTCGCTTGCGCCGGGCATGTTGATGAGCGTGTTGAGTTCGCCCCATCTCGCTTCGATCCGCTCGAACAGGGCGCTGATGCTATCGAGGTTCCCGACGTCGGTCTGCACCCCGAACGTGTCCGACGAGCCCGCCTCGCGCAACATGGCGACGGTTTGCTGCAAGGCTTCCGCACCTCGCGCAGCGACAACGACCCGCGCGCCTTCGCGGGCGAAAGCGATCGCCGCCTCGCGCCCGAGTCCTTTTGTCCCGCCACTCACGCAGACGGCGGCCCCTTTCAGCCCTAAGTCCATCGAGACCTCGCGCGTTTAGGCACGACGACGGCCATTGCACCTTGCCGCCAGCGAGGTGGCGACATCGGAATTCCCGCCCCCACCGTGCTTGTCATCTTATTGGCAATGGATCGGTGAGGTCAACCGCTCAACGACCTCTCCACCCGCCTTCATCTCGATGTGCTGGCCCGAAATTCATAGCGTCTGGATAAGCAATGGGCGGTACGAGACTGGGCTGCGCGCATGATGGGGCGACCATGGCGGGCATCATTGCAAACAATATGATTGGCATATACTCTGAATTGCTGGCAGGGGGTTGGGTGAGCCGCACGGGCCAGCGGTTCGACCGAGGAATCGGCGAAACTTTTTTGGGGGCGATGATGAGTGAATTGGACGCGATTGATTTTTTCACCGACCTCTCGGTCGTCAACGATCCGGCCCCATATTTCAATCGCCTCCGTTCCAAGTGCCCGGTGGTGCGCGAGCCGCATCATGGGGCGATGATGATCACCGGCTATGAGGAGGCGCTTGAAGTATTCAGGCACCGTGAGACCTTCTCTTCGTGCGTCGCAGTCACCGGCCCGATCCCGCCGTTGCCCTTCACGCCGCAGGGTGATGATATCGGCCGGCAAATCAGCCACCATCAGCCTGACATGCCCTGGTCGGCGCATCTCGTCAGCCAGGACGGACAAGCCCACGCCGCCCTGCGCGCAGTCCTCATGGGTGTGCTCACTCCCACGCGCCTTAGAAAAAACGAGGAATACATCGCGACGCTCGTCGACCGCCTGATCGACAAATTCATCGACCGGGGTCACGTCGAGTTCGTATCGAACTATGCGCACGCCCTGTCCACGCTCGTGATCGCAGACCTCCTGGGTGTGCCGGAAGAGGATCGGAAGGAGCTGCTCGAACTGCTCGGCAAACCGCCGACCCAGATTGGGGGCGATGCGCAGCACAAGATCGCGCCCGATCCACTCGCCCTTCTCGAGGACCGCTTCTCCAGGTACATGCAGGAGCGGCGCGGCAATCCGCGCGGCGACATGATGTCAGAGCTTGCCAACGCGCGCTTCAAGGACGGTACCGAACCCGAGTTGGCGGTTCCCATTCGCCTCGCGAAATTCCTGTTCGGTGCCGGTCAGGATACCTCCGCGCGGCTCATGGCCTCGACGTTCCGAGTGCTTGGCGAATGCTCCGACCTCCAACGGCTCCTCCGGGCCGAGCGGCATCGGATTCCCGATTTTATCGAGGAGACCTTGCGCATGGAAAGCCCCGCAAAGGTGATCAACCGGCTTGCCCGGTTGACGACATCGATCGGGGGAGTTCCCGTACCTGCCGGCACGATCGTGACGCTGGGCCTCGGTGCGGCAAATCGTGATCCCCGCCATTTCGAGGCGCCCAACGAGTTCAAGCTCGATCGCCCCAACGTGCGCGACCATATTGCATTCAGTCGCGGCAGCCACGCGTGTCCCGGCGCGCCGCTCGCGCGCTCGGAAACACGCATCACCTTGGAGCGGTTCCTCGATCGGATGGCGGACATCCGAATCTCCGAAGCGCGGCACGGTCCGCCAAACGCACGGCGCTACGAATATGAGCCGACATATCTTCTGCGGGGGCTCTCGGCGCTGCACATCGAGTTCACCCGAACCCCGTAGGGTGAACCGGGAGTCGCAATGGCATCGTTTACGATCCGCGCGTTGATCGTGCTGGCGTTCGCCGCGCGGGCCGCCGCCGCGCCGGCCGCTGCCACGCACGACTCGAGGGGCGCGGTGGCCGAGCCGTTCAACTGGTCAGCTCACGACGGTGCGGCAGATGAGACCGCGTACAGCCCGATGGACCTCATCGATACCAAGAACGTGAAGCGCCTGGGACTGGTGTGGTTCCTCGATCTGCCGGGGGAGCGGTCGCTGCAAGCCACCCCTCTCGCCATCGATCACGTTCTCTATTTCACGGGAAGCTACTCGGCGGTCTACGCGGTCGATGCAGGCAGCGGAAAACTCCTGTGGAAACACGATCCAGAGATCTGGAAGCACGATCCGGCAAAGATGCACTTCACTCTTCCGGTCAATCGCGGTGTCGCATACAGCGACGGACGCATCTTCTCGGGCACGATGGATGGACGACTGCTGGCGCTCGACGCGAAGAGCGGCAAGCTGTTATGGAGCGTGCCGACGGTGTCGGCCGATTCGATGCAAACCATCACCGGTGCGCCGCGCGCATTCAATGGAAAAGTGATCATCGGTAACGGCGGCTCGGACTTTGGCGCGCGCGGATATGTCACGGCTTTCGATGCAGCGAGCGGCCGGCAACTCTGGCGTTTCTATACCGCGCCGGGCACCCCGCAGGAGAACGCCGGCGATCCGGCGATGGAGCGGGCAGCTGCGACCTGGAGCGGCGAATACTGGAAGACGGGAACGGGCGGTACCGTCTGGGACAACATCACGTTCGATGAGGAACTGAACCGCATCTACATCGGCACCGGTAACGGACCTTACGATTCCAATGAGCGCAGCGCAGGACGCAGCGACCATCTGTACGTCGCATCCATCATCGCGCTCGATGCCGACACCGGCAAGTACCTTTGGCACTATCAGACCACCCCGCGTGATGCCTGGGATTTCGACGCCACCCAGCAAATGATACTGGCTGATCTTCTTATCCGCGGGGAACGGCGCAAGGTGTTGATGCAGGCACCCAAGAACGGCTTTTTCTATGTGATCGACCGAAACGGCGGCCAGCTCATCTCTGCCGAGAAGACGGGTAAAGTCACGTGGGCGAAGAACATCGATCTGGCGACGGGCCGGCCCGTTGAAGCCGACGATGCACATTATGGATCCGGTGAGGCTGTGATATGGCCGGGCCCGTTGGGCTCTCACAGCATCCAAACCATGTCCTACAGTCCCAAGACCGGGCTCGTCTATATTCCGACCATGCAGCTCGGCGTGCGGTATGCCAGGGATGCGGCTGAAACCAGCGGCGTGACCCTGGGCGACCTCACCATCTCGTCCGTGGACGGGGATCCCGCTCACGCGAAGGGCACCCTGCTGGCCTGGGATCCCATCGGGCAGAAGTCACGCTGGCGCGTCCCGCTCGGTGCGATTTGGAACGGCGGCACGCTTGCCACCGGCGGCGGTCTCGTCTTTCAGGGCACCGGGGACGGCTTTCTGTCGGCCTACGACGCAGCTCTCGGCGCGCCGCTTTGGCGCTTCAACGCCAGACTGGGCATCAACGCGCCGCCGGTGAGTTACTCGGTGGGCGGCAAGCAGTATGTGTCAGTTCTCGTCGGCTATGGCGGCTCCGCGGCCATATGGGGCATGAACGTCGGATGGAAGTACAACGCACAGCCGCGAAGACTTCTCACCTTCGCCTTGGACGGCAACGCCTCATTGCCGGCCACGCCGGGGCCCGACTTGTCGGTGAAGGCGCTCGATGACCCATCCCTCCAGCTCGCCGAGGCCGATGTTCGCGCAGGCCATGCACTCTACATGATGTGCGCCGCCTGTCATGGGTTGAACCTGATTTCCACCGGCGCACCCGGCCCGGACCTTCGCGAATCCGCACTCGCGCTTCGTCGCGAGAGTTTCTGGACCGTGCTTCACGAGGGAACGCTGTTGTCGCACGGCATGCCCCGCTTTGACACACTCAGCGAAGAACAAGTAAGACAGATTCACGCCTATATCAGGGCCGGCGCCAGAAAGGCATTGGGAACGCACGATCCAGAGGCCGTCTCCGCGCCCGCAAGCTGATCATCTCGTCTAGAATAGACGAAACATTTCGATGGCCGCGTGGAACTGGAGAGGCAATGTCTGCAACTGGCGCGCGCGATTACCTGGGAGGCATTCGCAGGGCGTACTGCGGTGAATTGTCGGCTTCACGCGTGTACCGGCTTCTCTCCGAGCAGGAAAAATTTCTCGAACAGCGACTGAAGCTGTCCGCCATCGCCGATGTCGAGTCTCGGACCGCGCGCGTGTTGGAGCCGGTTGCGATGCGGCTCGGCATCACCTGCGGTACGGGCGAGATCGAGGGGATCGTGCACCGCCGGGTGACCGAACTCGGGGCACTCTCGTGGAAACAGTTCATCGAGCAGGCGCTGGTGAATTGGCCCCCCTATATCGCTGAATTCGAGGCGCTGGCCGGGAGTTCGCCTCCCATGGACAGGGGTGCCATGCGGCTCTTGGTTGCGCACGAACGGGCGCTGGTCGAATTCTTGCGCCTCGAGCAGTCGCAACCCCATGCTCAGACCTCGATGGAGCCGCTGAGGAATTATCTGAAAGAGGCACTTCATTCGAAGCGCAGCGTTTGACCGATCGAATTGGCGCTCGCCTTTTGAAGTATGGCGCTGCCGAGAGCGATGTCGCTCAACGACAACCCACGGTGCCAGAACAAGATGGTTTCACCGTCGCTCTCCCGGCCCGGCTTTGAATGCGCGACGATCTCGCCCAACTCTGCATGCAGCGTGTGCTCCGTGAGCTTGTCGCAATCGACGTGTTGGCGAAGTGCGCCAAAGGGCAACCCTTTGCGGCATTGGCCCCAGTCGTCGACCACCACCTTGTCCATGATGTCGGTGAGCGATAACTCCACGGCACTCATCGTGCCGTAGGGGATGACGAGCGCGCCACGCTTGATCCACCCGGTCTCGAGCAGCGGCTGTGGTTTGGCGAGGCGGGATGCCTCGACCACGATATCGGCACCACGAACGCATTTTTCCCAATCGTACTACTGCGATGACACGCCGTCCCAACTCCTCGGACAAGCGGGCAGCCAATGCCTCCCGGCTCTCCGCGCGCTTGGAATGCACGCGAATTTCATCGAATTCAAAGAAGTGGTCGAGCAAGCGGATGTTCCAATAGGATGTGCCGCGTGCGCCGATATGCCCAAGCACCTTGCTGCCCTTGCGTGCCAGGTACTTCGCGCCGAGCGCCGTCATGGCCCCCGTACGCATCGCGGTCATGGAGGTTGCATTGATGATGGCCAGGGGCACGCCCGTCGAGGGATTGAACAGCGTCATAAACCCAATCTCGGAAGGCAGGCCGATCTTGTAGTTATCGACGAAGTCGCCCGACCACCTTGACTCCCGCGAGCTCGAGAGGGTGGACGACGCCGCGCAGGACATTGAAGTGCCCTTCGCCGAATCATGCGGTACCAAATGCATGCGCGGTTCGATGACCACTGCGCGTCTGCCCTGTGCATCGAGCGCCGCTTCGACGGCCTCGAGAATTTCGGCGTCGGTGAGCGCCAGTTCGCTCGACGTCCGGCCCGTTGAGATACGCCAGATGGATTTGTTGCAATCTAGTCAGTCTCCCTGAAGAGCCGAAAGCGCCGTAGGTCATATTCCGGATTGATCAATAGTGCCGCCACCCCTCCCAGCGTGGCGACGAGGGCTCCTACGTACAGATAGCCCGTCCGAAATCCCCCGATCGGATCGGCATTGATGTCCACGATCCGGCCCATCACGAAGGGCGCACACAAACCCGCGAGCGTATGGATCGAGTTCGAGAGTCCGAGCATGGCACCGCGCTGCGATGCGGGCGAAATCTCGCCGATGAGTGCCGGGCCCAAGGTGAAGATGACACTGCCGATCGAGCATGCCAGCCCCACGAGCAGGATCTTGAGGGCCCCCATCCCGACGAACGGGAAGCAGGCCGTCGAGATACCGGCGATGATGACGCACAGCGTGCCCACCACGCCGCGAGAGACCCGGCTCGAATACCCCAGCAGCAACAGTCGTTGCGAGAGATACGCCAAAACCGGCGCAAGCACCATTTGCATGGCGGACGGCAGGGCGATGACCCATGCCGCGCGCGCAGGAGCCATTCCGAGCGCCTTTATCAGATAGTTGCCGAGCCATGCGAGATTGAGTGCGATGATCCAATACGCCGCAAAGCCGGCCAGATAGAATCCTATGGCGGTGCGGCTCGTCATCAGACGTCGGTACGACACCCGCTGGCGCAAACCGGACTCGAGTCCGCCGGTGCGGTCCGCGGGCCCCTCTTCGGCGATTGCCAGCCAAAGAGCCGCCCAGGCGAGACCGACCGCACCCAAAGTACCGAAGGCCGCATGCCAACCAAAATGATCGATGATCCAAATGACCATCGGCGCGACGATACCGGCACCGAAGGCCGCACCACTGGCGACCACGCTCGTGGGGAGTGCGCGGCGCTCATTGCCAAACCACTTGTACACGGCGTGCACCGCAACCGGGAAAGCCGGTCCCTCGGCCGCGCCGAGAGCGACGCGACTGGTCACCAGCACGGCGAAGCTCGACACAATGCTCATCGGCAGCAATGCCGCAGCCCAGGCGGCACCCATCACGCACATGATGGTCTTGGTACTGAACCGATTGGCGAGAAATCCCACCGCCACGCCGGAGGCCGAAAAGAACAGGAAAAATGCGCTTCCCAGCAGGCCAAACTGGGTGTGATTCAGGTGCAGTTCCCGCATGATCGGCACGCTGGCGAGCCCGACGACTGCCTTGTCGGCGAAGTTGATCAACATGAAAAGGAATACGAGAACAACCACGGTCCAGGCTTGCGCGGATGAGCGGCTCGAAAGATCATTCGACGTCAATTGCGCCGTGTTCAACGCGTCACCGCTGATGAATCTGCGTACCCCACATACGCCATCTTGGCGCCAGTCGTGCATGGGCGCACGACATTTTTAACGCAGTGTCCACCACAGCTGCGCAGATGCCGTTGGCGACGCGCACCGATCGCGCATTGTTTGTAGTCGGTCAGCGACAGGTCACCCTCATCCATGTCGTCGCCAGGCGACTGTTAGCGTTCGAGGTCAATCTGCGCGACGATTGCGCCCCCATGCTGCAGGAGGTCCAATGAATCGTATATCCACCGTCATAGCCATCGCCGGCGTGATGCTCATTGGCGCGCGCGCGCTTGCGGTCGACTCCGCAAATCAATCGGCCATGAGCAAGCATCAGCAACTCGTTCAGATAGTCGGATGCATGAAGAAGCAAATGTCATCCAGCAATTCGATCTCGTACAACGCGGCAATGAAAGTGTGCAAAGCTCAATTGAGCCAACAGAGCGGCGACACGGCTTCGCGCACTCTGGTCGCGTCCGACCGTGTGACGAAGCCGCAGATCGCGCGCTAGTTCATCTTCATTCCTGGCATGGCGGAGCGATCCATGTTGTCGTGCCCCTCGTCGTCGTCATTCGTCGACCAGACCCTCTTCGGATCCGTCTCATAGGGGTACACGTGAACCATCCATCCAAAAAGGTGAGGATAGAACTCCCCACCCGCCGCCTCACACGCGTCCCTGGTGATTATCGAGCCTCGTAAGCCGAACTTTGCGTCGGGACCAAAATAAGCGGCCTTCTGGCCGACCGGGGCCTTGCAGAAATTGACGTGCTGATGCCACCGCGCAATGCTGAGCGGGATGCGCTCGTTGATTTCCTCCTCCGTAGCATCGACCCGATCCGTATACATCGCTCCGATGAGTTTGTATCCATCCGCGGTCTTGGCGTAGAGCAGCGATGTCGGCTTGCGAGGATCGAAGTGCGATCGAGCCTGCAGCCCGTATTCATATTTCGTGAAGTGGTACTGGGGTTGCGGCACCCGGGGAGAAAGATTTGATATCCGTCGGCGATCGCGTTGCGGTAGTCCTGATAGGGTGCCATGGCGGCCTTCGCGGCCTCGACCACCGCATCGGCCCTCTTTTGGTCCCCGGGATTGGGTGATCGGAGTGCCGTCATATGCATGTGACCCGACATATGGCTCATCGCGGCATCCGACATACCGGCCGCAGTCGGGTTCTGTAGGTCGGCCGGCTGCGAGGCACCCGCCCATCCAAGCATGCCGCTGGTCAAACCGAGAAGCATTCCCGCCAACGTGCAAGTTGAACGGCTCAAGCCGGGGTCCCGAGCAAACGTCCGATCTCGTTGAGCACCTCGCACATATCGGCGGGCTTGGAAAAGATCCGATCCGCCACCGGCTTCACCTTCGCCACTTCCGGAGCGGGCAGACTCGCCAGCATGATCGTCGGTGGTTTGAACCCGAGTCGCACCGAGATTCCCGCGACAATTTGGTCGCCTGTTATATCCTGAGGCAGATGATAGTCGGTCAGAATCAAGTCCGGGAGCAGCCCCGCTTCGATCAATTGGAGCGCTTCGTCGCTCGATACCGCGTCGACGACTTCGTACCCCCGGAGGCGCAGGAGCCTCGCCACGGCCCGGGCGACACTCCGGTCATCTTCGATGTGCAGGACGACGACAGAGCCGATGCGGAGCCTTTCAGTGCGGCCCAATTCCACCATTTCATCCATGGGGATAGCGCCTCGTGGGTTGGCGTTGTTCTTAGGGATGATTTTTCGCCGTTTTGGTCTAAAAATACCATAAAGATTTCCGGGGGATGGGCGTCAGAGGAGTCCTACAGAGCGGGCCTGATGGCCTCTCCAACGCCGCGCCGGAACAAGGTATTTGCGGCACTGCGCTCGGAAGCTGCGCCCGCGGACGGTGCTGCCCGTCGGCCTGGGTGCGGTTAAGATACGAGCGAGGACCAAGGGGAAAGAAATGCGCAAGTACGAGAAGACTTCACTGGCAGTCTCCAAGCTGACGCCTGAGCAGTATCGGGTGACGCAGCAAGGCGCCACCGAACGTCCCGGAACCGGCGAATATCTGGACAACAAGGCACCGGGTATCTACGTCGACGTCGTCTCCGGAGAGCCGCTGTTCGCCTCGTCCGATAAATACGAATCGGGCTGCGGCTGGCCGAGCTTTACCAAACCCATCGAACCGGCCAACGTGAGCGAGCTGCGTGATGCGAGCCATGGCATGGTTCGTACCGAAGTACGCTCGGCGCACGGCGACAGTCATCTAGGCCACGTCTTTCCCGATGGTCCCGCCGATCGCGGCGGGCTGCGGTACTGCATCAACTCCGCCTCGCTGCGTTTCATCCACCGCGATGACATGGAGACCGAGGGTTATGGAGACTATCTGAACCAAGTGGAGGAGATCCGATGAAAACGGAACGAGCGGTTCTTGCCGGCGGCTGCTTCTGGGGCATGCAAGATCTCATTCGCCGCTATGACGGCGTGATATCGACGCGGGTCGGGTATACGGGCGGTGATGTGCGCAATGCGACCTACCGCAATCACGGCACTCATGCCGAAGCCATCGAGATCGTCTTCGACCCCGGCAAGGTGAGCTATCGGCAGATTCTGGAGTTCTTCTTTCAGATCCACGACCCATCGACCCGCAATCGCCAGGGCAACGACACAGGGCCGAGTTATCGATCGGCGATCTTCTACACGAGCGATGAACAGCACCGGATTGCCGAGGAGACGATTGCCGACGTCGATGCTTCCGGTATATGGCCGGGCAAAGCAGTGACCGAGCTCGCCCCGGTAAGCGACTTTTGGGAGGCCGAGCCGGAGCACCAGGACTATCTCGAACGCATTCCGAACGGCTATACCTGCCATTTCGTGCGTCCGCACTGGAAGCTGCCCGTCAGACAGAGCGCAGGGCTGAGCAGCTCGCGAAAATCCGGCACCTAGGACGGGCGCTCGAGGCCAGGCTTCCGGATGACGTCATAGAGATGCGCGATCTCTTGCGATCGCGACGGGCGCTGGCGCCGGCCTGCGGCGTTGGAGGCGACAGATCGGTCGCAAACCGTCATGATTCGCCTTTGACCCCTCGCGCAGTAGGAGGCGCTCAACCGGATGCCCAGCAAAATTCCCCACGGCGAGACCCGCGGTTGGATCGTACCCATCGGTGGCGCCGAGAATAAGGAGAATGACCGCCATATCCTGGAGCGCTTCGTTCGGGTCTCGGGCGGCGCGAGCGCCGATATCGTTGTGATTCCCACGGCGAGTCGCATGCACGAGACCGGGCCGCTCTATGAAAGGCTCTTCAAAGACGTGGGCGCAGCGCACGTGACGGTGATGGATTTCGATACGCGCCGGGACTGCCACGAGGCCGGACGGCTGCATCGCATCGAACAGGCGACCGGTATCTTCTTTACGGGCGGCAACCAATTGCGGCTGACGACCCTGCTCGGCGGAACACCCGTGGCGAAACTCATTCGCGTCCGCAACGCCCGCGGCGTCACCGTCGGCGGGACCAGCGCGGGCGCCAGCATATTGAGCGAGCACATGATCGCCTTCGGCGATGAAGGTTCGGCTGTGATCTCAGGGAGCGTGCGACTCGCACCGGGACTCGGGCTCACCAACCGTTTCATCATTGACCAGCACTTCCGTCAGCGCGACCGCTTGGGCCGTCTGATTACGGCGCTCGCGTACAACCCGTTTTCCATCGGCATCGGGCTCGACGAGGACACGGCCGCCTTCATCGGCCCCGACGAGACCATCGAGGTCGAAGGCAGCGGTGGCGTGACGGTCGTCGATGCATCCGATGTCAGCTATTCGTCCATCAGCGAGGTGGGTGAGGGGCAGCCGGTGTGCATGTTGGGGCTGCGGTTGCACATTCTGGTCGCCGGTGCGACATTCAACTTGCATACACGGCTGGCGGCCGCCGGCGGCCTGGTTCAGGCAAAAGAATAACTGACGGCCGCCACGGAGCGGCGGAGCAACGCGCCATGCGCATCATCGATCGTTCAGTCTATGTCGGTCCGTCCCTGTACGCGCATTTTCCCGTCATTCGACTCGAACTGGACCTGCGTGAGCTCGAAGCGTGGCCCACCGGCCGCCTCGGCCCGCCGTTCGTCGACGCACTGGCGGCAGCGCTGCCGGGTCTGGCGGAACACGGCTGCTCCTACCGGGAGCCCGGAGGTTTTTTTCGGCGCATGCGCGAGGATGAGGGCACCTGGCTCGGCCACGTCCTGGAGCACGTCGCCATCGAGCTTCAAAATATGGCGGGCGAGGAAGTGACCTTCGGCAAGACCCGTGCCGCCGGTCCGCCGGGGGTCTACACCGTCGTCTATGAATATGCGCAGCGGGACGAGGGCATCGCCGCCGGAGAGCTCGGGCTGCGCTTGCTCTCATCGCTCCTTCCGCCGGCGATCCGGCCGCCCGATTCAGTTCCCGAGGATTGGAGCTGGCAGGAGGCGCGTGACGAGTTCATCCGCTTTGCGCAGCGCCGCGCGCTGGGACCCTCGACTTCCGCCCTGGTGCGTGCGGCTGAACGCCAGGGAATTCCCTGGCTGCGCCTCAATGACCAATCGCTGGTGCAGCTGGGTCACGGGAAATATCAACAGCGCATCCAGGCGACGGTTACCAGCCGCACGTCGCACATCGCGGTCGAGCTGGCAAGCGACAAGGAAGAAACCAACAAGATCCTGGCGACGCTCGGATTGCCGGTGCCGAAGCAGGAAATGGTGCACAACGAAAGGCAGGCCGTCCGCGCGGCGCAGCGCATCGGATTCCCGGTCGTGACCAAACCGTACAACGGCAACCATGGCCGCGGCATTTCCATTCGTCTCACCACGGACGAAGAAGTCTCGCAAGGCTTTGCCGTGGCGCGCGAGCATTCGCGATCGGTGATCGTCGAGACCTTCTTGGAAGGCGACGATCACCGGTTGCTGGTGGTCAACGGGGAACTGGTCGCCGCCACACGACGCACGCCGGGCCACGTCCTCGGCGATGGCCGGCATACGATCACACAATTGATCGACATCGTGAATCAGGATCCGCGCCGCGGTGTGGGACATGAAAAGGTGCTGACGCGCCTGGAGCTCGATGCGCAGGCGCTCAAGATGCTCGAGCGCGTGGGTCTGCACGCCGATTCGATTCCGACTTCGGGCCAGGCCGTTTATCTGCGTTCCACGGCAAACCTTTCCACCGGCGGCACCGCAACCGACGTCACCGATGTCATCCATCCCGATAACCGCGAGATGGCGGAGCGCGCCGTGCGCGCCATCGGCTTGGACGTGGGCGGCGTCGATTTTCTGTCGAAGGATATTACGGAAAGCTACCGCACGATCGGCGGCGGCATCTGCGAGGTCAACGCCGCACCCGGCTTTCGCATGCATGTGGCACCGAGCGAAGGCAAGGGGCGAGACGTCGCAGCTCCGGTGGTCAGCATGCTGTTTCCGCCGGGCGCCTCGGCACGAGTTCCAATTGCGGCGATCACGGGAACCAACGGCAAGACCACCACCGCGCGCATGCTGGCCCACCTCACCAAGATGGGCGGCCATACGCCGGGGTTGACCACCACGGACGGTGTTTACATCGACGGTCAGCGCACCGTGCAGGGCGATATGACCGGTCCGATGTCGGCACGCATGGTGCTCGCGGACCCGCAGATCGACGTTGCCATACTGGAGACCGCACGGGGCGGCTTGCTGCGCGCCGGCATGGGCGTTCGAGAAGTCAATGTGGGCGGCGTATTGAACGTGCAGTCCGACCATCTCGGCCTCAAGGGCATCGACACCCTCGAGCAGCTCGGCGAATTGAAGCGCGTCGTCGTGGAGGTGGCGACCGACTGCGCCGTGCTGAACGCGGACGACCCCATCGTGCTCAAGATGTCGGGCTATACCGAAGCGAAGAACATCTGCTACGTGACGATGAACCCGCAGCACGCGCTCGTGCGCGAGCACATTCGCGCCGGCGGACGGGCTTGCGCCTTGGAGGCCGGCGTCAATGGTCAAATGATCACGTTGTATGAGCGCGGCGGCCACATTCCTCTGCTTTGGACGCACCTCATTCCGGCAACGCTCGAGGGCCGCGCAACCCACAACGTGCAGAACGCCATGTTCGCCGCGGCCATGGCGTTTTCCCTCGGCATCAAGCTCGATGCAATTCGACAGGGGCTGCGCACTTTCGACTCCACCTTCTTCCAGGCACCGGGACGCATGAACGTGTTCAATGAGCACCCGTTCAAGGTGCTGTTCGACTATGGGCATAATGCCCACGCGGTCGGGACGATGGCCGATCTCGCGAGCCGCCTCGACGTCGCCGGCCGGCGCATCGTCGTGCTGGCAGGGCCGGGAGACCGGCGCGACGAGGACCTGGTGGCGATCGCCAACGCCGTCGCAGGCCGCTTCGATCACTATATTTGTCGCCGCGACGACAGTCTGCGTGATCGCGCACCGGATGAGGTACCGCGCATCCAGGCACAGGCTCTGCGTGCGGCGGGAGTCTCCGCCGGCGCGATTTCCATCATTCCCGACGAACAAGAGGCCGTCGAGGCCGCATTACGCATGGGCGAAGCGGGCGACTTGCTGTTGATCTTTGCCGATGCGCTGGTGCGTTCCTGGAAACAGATCACCAAGTTCAAAGGGAGCGCGACGGCGGCCCCGAAATCCGAGCTGCGTTCCGCAGGAACGTTCGCATCCGCGCCTGCACCGACCCTCGCGGCGGCCGGCAACGGGGCGTGCGCGGGCAACCACGCGAGTTCCAGCGCTCCGATGGCCGCCGAAGCGGCTGCGACGTTCAGTCTCGATGGACTCATTCGGGATGAACGCGGTATTCGCATGGCGCCGGAGATCGACGACTGAACGTTCCGCGTCCGCTGCCGTTCGAGGATTCACGGCGCCTCACGGGAGCCAACCTTTTCTTTGGCTCCACGGGGGCGGTGCTCGACGTGGTGGGCGTGCCCGTCGATGAGGATCTCATTGCCGCGTGGCGCGCCCGCATCGGGCGCACGAGCGCGCGTTTGGGTTGGGTCAACCACCGGACCGTCGCACGCAGGCATGCAGGCGGTGTGTCGCTGGCAATTGCGGCACCCGACGATCAGTTGTTCTTGGCGACTGAAGTCAATGAGTGGGCGTTGAGCGCGAGCCTGGTCGAGCGTGATCCGATCCGCTGGCGGGATCTTGAAAAATGGTTGATTGCCGAAGCGCTCGAGGCTGCCGAGGGTACCGAGAGCCCCGGGGGTGATCCGGTAGATGATCTGCCGCCGGTGATCGAGGAATCCGCCGCGCTGATGCGCTTTGAGCACCTCGCCTCCCTCGAATCGCGTCCGAGGTTGCAGGCGTTGCTCCATGCGGCCGACTCACGCAGGCTGCCTCATGTCATGGACGACTCGGTGTTGACGTTGGGGAGCGGCGTCGGAGCACACAATTTTTCGCTCACCGCCTTACCGGACGTCGCCGCAGTCCCATGGGGGACGTTACACGACATTCCGACGGCGCTCGTCACCGGGTCCAACGGAAAAACCACCACGGTACGGCTGCTCGCGGCTTGTGCACGCAGCCACGGTTGGCACGCGGGGTACAACTGCACGGACGGCGTGTTTCTCGACGACGAGACACTGGCGTCGGGGGATTATTCCGGACCCGCCGGCGCACGCATGGTGATGCGTGAGCCCCGCACGCAGGCGGCCATCCTCGAGACGGCGCGCGGCGGCATTCTGCGCCGTGGAATTGCGGTATCTCGAGCCCATGCGGCCATCGTCACCAATGTGAGTTCCGACCATTTCGGCGAGTACGGAATCGATGATCTGGCCGGGCTCGCACAAGTGAAGCTCGCGGTTGCGGCCGTCGTCGATCCCACCGGCCTGTTGGTGCTGAATGCCGACGATGAACAGTTGCGCACACAAGCCGGGCGCATCGCATCGCGCTTCGGGCGTAATCCGCCGCTGGGCTGGTTTTCCGTAAGTTCGGATGCACGGAGGCTGCGCGAATACCGCGACCACGGCGCCTCGACCTGCGGCGTACGCGAAGGGCGTCTGCACCTGGACCATGACGGTGCGGAACACGATCTCGGGCTGATCTCCGCCATGCCGTTGTCGATGGGAGGGATCGCGGCCTACAACGTCGCGAATCTGGCCGGCGCGGCGTTGGCCGCAGCCGCTCTCGGCATCACGCCGACGACGATCGCCTCGGTCCTTGCCAGGTTTGGCTCCAGCCTCGACGACAATCCCGGCCGGATGATGCGTTTCGAAGTAAGAGGAGTGACGGTACTCATCGATTACGCGCACAATCCTGATGGATTGCGCGGATTTCTCACGGTCGCGGCTCACTTGCGCGGCGCAACCGGCCGCCTCGGCTTGCTCCTCGGCCATGCCGGCAACCGCAAGGACGCCGATATCGAGGAGTTGGCCCGCGTGGCCGCCGAGTTTCAGCCGGACCTAGTGGTGGTGAAAGAAGATGAAGCTCATCTGCGGGGCCGCGCGCCCGGGGAAATACCGCGCATCATCCGCTCCGAACTACGGCGCCTGGGATACCCGGAAGGTGCATTGCCCGTCAGCAACAGCGAGGTCGAAGCGGCGCGCTACGCCCTCGACTGGGCGCGCCCCGGTGACGTGCTCGCATTTCCCCTGCACTCCTCAAGCGCGCGGCGCACGGTCGTGTCACTGTTGGAGGGGAGCAGCGTACACTCCACGTAGCGCTTACGCATCCGGGTACCTGGCATGAAACATGGGCTCGCACTCCTCGCATCTCTCGCCGTCACCCTGCTGCTCGATTGTCGGCTGAGTTGCGCGGCGGCCACCGCGATTGACCCGTCGGCGGCCGAGGCGGCGGTGCGCCAGGCCGATGCAGACTGGGCCGCGGTGGGCACGTCCGGCGTCGAGGCATGGATGGCATTTTATGCCGGCGATGCGATCGTGCTTCTACCCAGGGATCAGCTCGCGAATGCCAAGGAACTCGTACGGCAATCCGTCGCCCGCCTCCTGGCGCGCCCCCACCTTGCGGTTGCCTGGCACCCGATCAAAGTGGAGATGGCGCGGTCGGGCGATCTGGCTTACATGAGTGGCGCTTACGAACTGCGCTTCAACGATCCGCGGGGGAAGGCGGCATCGGATCGGGGCCGGCGCATCGAGATCTGGAGAAAGCAATCCGACGGCCCGTGGAAATGTATCCTCGACACCTGGAGCTCGGACGACCCCGTTGCGGCGGCCTCGGCAGTGCCACTGGCAGCGCCGCCGTCAAGTGCCGAAGGCACTTCGGCGATTGCAGTCCCGCCCGCGCCAACGGCGCCGCCGCCACCGGCACGAGCTTCGGAGTCCGAGCCGTTGACGCCGGCTCCAACGGTTGCGACCAAGTACGGCAGCATGCCGAGCGATTACAAGGAAGCGATCACACAGTATTTTCAAGATCACCTGAAGAATCCGGAATCCATCCAATATCGAGAGATCACCAAGCCGGAGCAGGGATCGGTTACCTCGATCGCCGGCAGCTTCTTGATGCACGAGGAGCGTGTATATGGCTGGAAGGTCAAAGCGACGATCAACGCCACGAATTCCCATGATAAGTACGTCGGATTCAAAACCTACACGTTCCTGTTCCGCGGCGAGAAGATCGTCAATGCCCTCTCGCCCCTGCCCGAAGATGAGATGAAATGACGGGGGCGTGCGCGCCAGTGATGGACACGCTAGGCGATCGTTGAATCGGTGAGGGTCAGCGAGCGCGGATGCTTGATCACCGACACACTGGTAACGCCGAGCATCTTCGATAGTTGATCCGCAGGCACCTTCAGAGGACCCGGTCCGGCGCCCTCGCCGGCGACAGGCTGCGGATACGACGTGGAGCGAGCCGTGTGGAAGGTGATGTTCCCTTCGACCTTCTGGACGATCTGATGAATATGTCCGTTCAGCACGGTGACCGAGCCGAAGCGGCGCAGTTGACTCATGAGCTGATCCGCATCACCGGTACCCCAGCCCCAGGGCTCATAGATGGTCCAGAGTGGCATGTGAGTGAATACCACAATGGGCGTGCTCGCCGGACGTGCCTTCAAGTCGGCTGCGACCCACGCCAGTTGCTCCGCCCCCAGGGTGCCGAGCCCACCCGCCTTGAACTGCAATACGTTGATGAGCGCGATGAAGTGCACGCCGGCATGATCGAAACTGTAGTAGCCCCTGTTGTCGGAAACCTTGCCGAAGCGGCTGAAATATTCGGTGACGCCCGGATCCGAGGTGTCGTGCTCACCGGGAACCGTGTGCAACTCGGTCGTGCGAAGATGCATGAATAGCTGCTGCGCCAGATCGAACTCGGCGGGCTTCGACAGATGCGTGATATCGCCGGTATGGATGATCAATGCCGGTTGCTCGGGCATCGCGTTCACGAGGTCGATGGTCTGCATGAGGGTTGCGTTCACATCGGGGTTCGCTTCCTTGTTGAATCCGATGTGCGTATCGCTGATCTGCACGAACAGCGGCTTGCCCGACGCCCTGCCCCCCTTCCCTTCGTCGTAGGTGCGCGCCGAGGCGAGATCCATCGGCGTAAACACACCGCCCGCCAGAACGAATAGAGTACCCGCTCCGCCATACGCCATGCACTTGAGGGCCTCGCGGCGCGATTGCAGCAGCTTTTCATTCGGCATCGTCATCTCCTTGAATGGTTCGTTCGGGGAAGAGGACTTTGGGGCGAACCGATTTATTCCCCGATCGGGCGTTATTTATTGAAGTGCCGGCGGGAATAAATCCAGGCCGATGGAAGTCTAGTGTCCCAATCGGACCAACCAATGGTTCATCGGAGCGAGCGATATCCATGAAAAACACGTTGAACGCCCTGACAGCCGCCATTTTCCTCGTCACGGCAGTCACAGCGGAAGCTGAGACCCCCCCGAACGGCGATCCGGCTCACGGAAAGACGCTCTATCAGGGGTGCCAGGCGTGCCATGCAGTCGAGGACAACGATTTGGGTCCGCGTCATCGCGGAGTCGTCGGTCGTCGCGCGGGGAGTGTTGCGGATTACAACTACTCCGCGGCCTTGAAGAGTTCGGGATTGACGTGGGACGAGGCCACGCTCGACCGCTGGCTCACCAACCCAAGCGCGCTGGTTCCGGGCACCAAGATGTTTTTCAAACTCGACAGTCCGCAAGATCGCGCCGATGTCATCGCCTACCTCGAAGAGTTGCGGTGAAGCTGGCGCCGCTCCGAGATTCGCGGTTGGGAGCCCCACGACTCGTGTAGGCCTCGGACGGAGGTGAATTTCGCATTGCCCCTGCATCCGATGCCGGAGTCGAGGCATTGATCTGATGCAGGCACGGGTCGCCCAATGACGCTCAATGATCCCGCTATCGCGTCGACTTGTTGCCTGTCTGCCATTGATTACGCTGGCCTGCCCGGGATGGGTCATCGCCCAGACCTACTCGGCCACGGAGCTGCCCTTCTCGGTCGGATTTGGCAAAGGCGCCGAACTCATGGGGGGGACGCCGATCAACAACGCGGGCCAGGTCGTCGGATTCGCCACGAACACCGGAGGCACCGTCGAGGGGTTCGTATTCAGCAAGGGGAAGCCGAGCGATCTGGGCCCTCGTGACCCCGATCTCCATCAACAACGCGGGACAGATTGCGGGAACAGAGAAAACGCGGACTTCAGCAGGGCGTTCCTCTACGCCAATGGAACTCTCAAGGATCTCGGAACGCTCGGCAGCTATGCAGCGCCGCCACACAACTCCGCGATCAACTATAGTTTTGCCAACGCCATCAACTCGAGCGGTCAAGTGATCGGGCGCAGCACCAATCCCGCCGGTGGGGAGACTCCCTTTCTCTACAGCGACGGAAAAATGAGCGCACTGCGGCTGGGCAGCGCGGCTACCGCGGTCGCGATCAACGGCACCGGCGCGATCACAGGCGCTTTTTTTGCAGCTCCGGGGATGTTTCACGCTTTTCTCTATCGCAACGGCGCGGTCACCGATTTGGGAACGTTGGGAGGCGCGCAAAGCTTCGGCAACGCGATCAACGATAATGGTCAGGTCACGGGAACCGCGGAGACCGCAGACGGCGGCCCTGTCGACGCATTCTTATACGCAAACGGCAAGATGCGGGATTTGGGCTCGCTCAACGGGTCAGGAAGCATCGGCTACGCGATCAACATCGCCGGGGAGGTCGTTGGCCTCTCGCGCAGAAGCGCAAACGCCGGTGCGAATCAAACCATTGCAACATTGTGGAAAGGCGTGAACAAAATCAATTTGAATACGGCTCTCACCCGCCCATTACCGGCCAACGTGTCCCTGATTCAAGCGATCGGGATCAATGACAACGGTTGGATCGTCGCCAATGCGTGGGACGGCAAGAGGATCACTGCCTACTTGTTGACGCCCGTAGCACCCCTGACCGTGGCCTGTCCGACGCCTGCCGCCGAAGCGGGCACTGCGTACAGTTCGGCGCTGACGGTCGCGGGCGGCATCCCGCCCTATCGGTTCTCCAGCACGGGGAATCTGCCGAGCGGCCTCAACCTCGATGCCAGCAATGGAATTCTCGCGGGTGCTCCGAGCGCGGCGGGCAATTTCACCTTCACCGCTCAGGTCGTCGATGCTTCGGAGATTGCATCCCGCGGCGTCAAGAGCCGTTGCGCGATCGACGTCAGTCCCGCCTCGCTACAACTGAAAGCGTTTCCATCCATTGTCTCCTTCGGGACGGTCGGTCGATTTCGGCTGAGCTATGACACGGTGACATTGATGAATACCGGCACGCGTCCCGTGTCGATCTCGAAAACCTCGGTCACTCCGGCGGTCGGCACCGACCGCGCCGACTTCAAGGCGATCAGCTTTTGCGGATCTTCGTTGGCCCCGGGAAGAAGCTGCGCGATCAAGGTGCTGCTCTTCGCTCACAATGTGGGACCGCAGTCCGCAACCCTCAACGTTCGGAACGATGCGGTGGGTAGCCCGCAGACGATACCCTTGAGCGTTATCGTCAGGCATTGAGGTCGATTCGCCGGGGCTATTGTATTTCCCGGCGCGTCAAGTGCTGCCGGTAGAAACGCAGTATGTCCGCCCGTTTCGATTTCGGTCTCGGCGGCGTCACCCCGGTTTCCTCGGCGTCCTCGGCCGTGCGCTCCGCCGGCTCGATGTATCTGTTCACGCGCGCTTGAACGGCCTTCGATATCCACCAGCAGACGGCGTAAAACAAGATGAAAAGCGCGAACAGTTGCCAGTGGGTCATGCGTACCGATGCAGCGTCTGAGGCTGGAAAATCGCCTAACTCTTTCGTGCCTTGATCCCAAGTGGCGGCTGTTGAATCTGGATCTCCGTCGCCAGCTTCGACATGTGCAAGCGCCACTCGATGCGCGGCGGCGCCTGGAATTGGATGGAAGCCAACCTCCGTCCCCGCCACGAGCCGTCCGCTTTATTGCGTCGCATCCACATCTCCCGGCAGCGCCGACCTCGAAGTCGGCTTCCTCGCATTTAATCGGAAGCAGAAAATCATGTAAGCCCACCCCATCACAGATACGGGCGTACTAAGTTAAATCGTGCGGGTTTCGGCCATCGTCTATACTCTCCGCGACGAGCTGGCCGGCCGTACTGCATCGCGAAATGTACCTTTCGGTAACCGCAGAGCCCCATGACTGACCTACCTTCTTCCGCCCCCGCAGGTTCACCGGACCTCACGCGGATCTTCAGCACCGTGTGTGCCGCGGCGATGCTCCTGCTGTTGCTATGCCATGCGGCCGGCTCGCGAGCGGCCGACAGCGAAGCAACCATCGGCGCCGACGACATCGGCGGCACCGTCGCCAGCGCTCGCGGTGCGGAAGCCGGCGTCTGGGTCATCGCCGAAACGCAGGATTTCAAGACGCGGTTCGCCAAAATCGTCGTCACCGACGAGGCCGGCCGCTATCTGATTCCGGAACTGCCGCCGGCAAAATATAGTCGTCTGGGTGCGCGGTTACGGCCTCGCCGACTCGTCCAAGGTCGACGCACGCTCCCGGCCAGCGTCTCGACCTGGCGGCGGTGGTCGCCCCGGACGCGGCGACGGCGGCCAAGATTTATCCCGGCCGCCTATTGGTACGCGATGATGAAGATTCCCGAGGAGGCGGAGACGGCAGCGCTGCCGGGCGGCCGCAACGGCTATCTCATGTGGATGAAGAACATGGGTTGCGTCGGCTGCCATCAGCTCGGGAATCTGGCGACGCGCACCATCCCGAAGTCCTCGGGAACGTTTGAATCCTCGCAGGAAGCGTGGCTGCGGCGCCTGCAGTCCGGCCAGGCCGGCCGCCAGATGATCAACATCGTACAAGGCGACTCTCGCGGGCATTCCGATTCGCTATCTCGCGGATTGGACCGACCGCATCGCCGCGGGCGAAGCTTCCGGCGCAGCCGCCCGCCCGCCCGAGTGGCATCGAGCGCAATGTCGTCGCAACCGTGCGCGACTGGTCGGATGGCAAGGCGTATTTGCACGATCTGTCGGGAACCGATCGGCGCCATCCCACCGTCAACGGCAATGGTCTGCTGTACGGCGCCCCGGAATTGAGCACCGACAATTTTCCGGTGCTCGATCCGGTGCACAACCTCGCGACCACCTTCAAGGCGCCCGTGCGCGACGCGGATACGCCGACGACTCACGACGATCCGGTGCTCGCGCCTCTCCGTACTGGGGCGAGGAGCGAATCTGGGACAGCCGGGCGATCGCCCACAATCCGATGCTCGATCGAGTCCGGCCGCGTCTGGTACACGGCGCGGATTCGCGCGGCGGCCAATCCTCCCTTTTGCAGGAGCGGATCGAAGCATCCGTCCGCCAAGCGGTTTCCCGATCGACACGTCGGAGCGCCAACTCGCGGTATATGAGCCGAAGAGCGGCAAATACACATTCGTCGACACCTGCTTCAGCACGCACCATCTGCAGTTCGCCGAAGACGCGCAACGATACGCTCTGGACCAGCGGCGGTCATGAGGTCGTGGGCTGGCTCGACACCAAGAAATTCGATCCGACCGGCGATGCGGCGGCTTCGCAGGGCTGGGCGCCGTTGGTGCTCGACACCAACGGCAACGGCAAGCTCGATCTCGTGGACCGAGCCCGGCAAACCGCGGATCCGAAGCTCGATCAGCGTCTGGCGGTCGGTTTCTATGCCGTCATGCCCAATCCCGCCGACGGCAGCGTCTGGGGCTCCGTGGCATTTCGCTATCCGGGTGCCGTGATTCGCTTCGATCCGCGAACCAGGCTCAGCGAGATCTACAATGTGCCCGCGCCGGGCTTCGGCGTGCGCGGCGCGGACATCGATCGCAACGGCGTCGTCTGGGTCTCCCTGGCCAGCGGACATCTGGGGGAATTCGACCGGCGCAAATGCAAGGGTCCGCTCAACGGGCCGACCGCGACCGGCGATCATTGTCCCGAAGGCTGGAGCTTCCATCGCTTGCCGGGGCCGGGATTCGTGAACGTGCCGCAAATGAGCGTCGAGTCGAGCTATTACACCTGGGTGGATCAGCACGACACGTTGGGATTGGGCACCAACGTGCCGATTGCCACGGGCAACCTGTTCGACGGCGTGCACGCGCTCGTCGACGGAAAATTCGTGACGCTGCGCATCCCCTATCCGCTCGGCTTTTACGCCAAGGGTCTCGAAGGCCGCATCGACGATGCCGCGGCGGGATGGAAGGGGCGTGGGCATCTGGATCACGAGCGGGGATCGGACCCCCTGGCACAAGGAGGGCGGCAAGGGCACCAAGCCGCTGGTGGTGCACTTTCAGGTTCGCCCCTCGCCGCTCGCGCATTGAGGGCAGCTCCTGGCCGTCGGCGCGCAGCGGCGCCGGCAGCGGTACGAGACGCGACGGCGCCGAGCAGCTACGGGTAAGTACGAATTCACAACCGGCGCGGAAGGGAGATGCTGTCACTCCAGGAAAACACCACCTTGGGGTCATGTATGCAAAAGCTCTGGCTCACTTCCTACCCGAAGCAAACGCCGGCCGAGATCGATCCCGACGCCTATCCCTCGCTCGTGGCGCTGCTCGAAGACAGCTGCCGGCGCTTTGCCGATCGTCCTGCGTATCACAACCTCGGCGTGACGCTCAAGTTTTCCGACCTGGATCGCCTCTCCGCCGATTTTGCCGCCTATCTGGCCGGCCTTGGCTTGGTGCGTGGTGATCGCGTCGCACTCATGATGCCGAACCTGCTGCAGTATCCCGTCGCATTGTTCGGCGCGTTGCGCGCCGGGCTAGCGGTGGTGAACACGAATCCGCTCTACACTCCGCGCGAATTGCGCCATCAGCTCAAGGACTCCGGGGCGCGATGTATCGTCATCGTCGAAAACTTCGCCCACGTGCTCGCCGAGGTGCGCGCAGACACCGCCATCGAACACATCGTGATCACCGGCATCGGCGATCTCGCGCGGTTCCCCAAGCGGACCGCCGTGAATTTTGTCGTGCGCCGCATCCGGCACTTGGTGCCACCATATCACCTACCCGATGCGGTGAGCTTTCGCGCAGCCATGGCGCGCGGCGCGCAGAGCGGAATGCAGCCCCGCTCGGTGGGCCCGGAAGACATCGCGTTCCTTCAGTACACCGGCGGAACGACCGGCGTCGCCAAAGGAGCTGTGCTGACGCACCGGAACATGGTGGCCAATCTGCTGCAAATGGGCGCGTTCTGGAAAGGCATACTCGAGCCCGGTCGTGAGGTGATGATCACGCCGCTGCCCCTCTATCACGTGTTCTGTCTCACCGTCGACTGTCTGTTGTTCATGCAGCAGGGTGGTCTCAACGTGCTCATCACCAATCCGCGCGACATTCCTGCGTTCGTGCACGAGTTGCGCAAGTGGCGCATGACGATGTTCACCGGCGTCGACACCCTGTACAACGCGCTCTTGAATCACCCGCAATTCGCGCGCCTTGATTTTTCACGCCTGAAAGTCGGTGTTGCCGGCGGCATGCCGCTGCAACAGCGCACGGCGGACGCGTGGCGCGCCGTGACGGGGCGGCCGCTCGTCGAAGGCTACGGTCTAACGGAAGCCTCTCCGGTCATCGCCGGCAATCTCTATGACGCGCCTCGAGTCGGCTCCGTCGGACTGCCGCTGCCGTCGACGGAAATCAGCATCCGGGACGGCGAGAATGAAGTGCCGCTCGGCGATGCGGGCGAGCTCTGCGTCCGCGGACCGCAGGTCATGCGCGGCTACTGGAACCACGAGGCCGAGACGGCCCAGGTGCTATCCCCGGAGGGCTGGCTGCGTACCGGCGACATCGCGGCCGCGGACGCCGAGGGCTTCCTGCGCATCGTCGACCGCAAAAAGGACATGATCATCGTGTCCGGATTCAAAGTCTTTCCGAATGAGATCGAAAGCATCGGCATCGAGCACCCGGCCGTGGCCGAATGCGGATGCATCGGGGTGCCGGATCCGCATTCGGGGCAGGTCGTCAAGGTGTTCGTCGTGGTGCGCGAGCGCACCTCCGTCACCGTCGAGGAGTTGCGTGCGCATTTCAGCGCCCGGCTGACGGCCTACAAGCGGCCGAAATATTTGGAATTCCGGGAGTCGCTGCCCAAGACCAACATCGGCAAGGTGTTGAGACGCGAGTTGATGCGGGAAGAATCCACCCGCGCCGCCTGAGTCGCTACGCTACCAATGAATGCCGCGCATCAGCGATACGAACGCGCCCGCGTCGCGCGAGGATGGGGCGCCGGGTCCCCCGGCCGCCTCGGAATCCGGAAATAGTCGGTAGCTCTCGCTCCTGACGGCCCGGCCGATCTCCGGCGCGAACAGCTCCACCAGCTGCGCGACAGTGCCGAGGGGAGTGGCCAGACGCTCGGGTTGTTCGATGATCGCCGCACACACCCCCTCAGCCGCCTGCTCCGGTTGCATGAGCTCGAAATGCTCGTACATTTTCGTCGGCGCCGCCATCGGCGTGCGAACCAAGGGCATGTTGACCACCGTGAAGCGAATGCCGCGCGCGGCGTATTCGGCGGCGGCACAGCGTGAGAACGCCTCGAGCGCCGCCTTCGAGGCGTTGTAAGCCGCAAAGTGAGGTTCATTCGTCAACACACTGATCGAGGAGATGTTGATGACGTGTCCGGCTCCGTGTCGCACCATCGCGGGTAACAGCCCCAGCGTCACCCGAACGGCCGCAAAATAATTGAGGTGCATCAGCCTTTCATAATCGTGGATCCGTTCGTAGGTCTTGTCGATCGCACGCCGGATCGATCGCCCGGCGTTGTTGATCAGAATGTCAACCCGCCCATGCTCCGCCAGCAGCCGTTTGACCAGATCGTCGCACGCCTGATTGTCGCCGAGGTCGCAGCTGTAGCTGGCGACCTCGCCGCCACGGGCCGCGATTTCCGCGCACGCGTGCGCCAACTTCTGCTCATCCCGCGCCACGATGATTACCCGCGCGCCCGCCTCCGCGAGTCGCAGCGCCGTGGCGCGTCCAATCCCCGATGAGCCGCCCGTCACCACTACCGTCTTGCCTTTGACCATGTGCTGCAACCGGTGAGCCGTGTGCAAACCGGGATCGAGGCAGCGCTCCCAATAGTCCCACAACCGCCAGGCGTACGAATCCAAGGCGGGCACGCGAATCCCCGCCGGTGCGAGCAGCGCCTGCGCCTTCGCCGAATCGAACGTGGTCGGATGAGTGAGGAGTCCGATGAGCGATTTCGGAATGCCGAGGTCCTCGAACAACTGACCCGCGATGCGCCTCACGGACGGCAGCAGCGCGGACACCGGCCGCGTGACGCCCGACGGGGAACTGCCGGCGCCGGTGTCGAATCGGAGCATCATGGTCGGCGCATGAGCCGCCCGCGCGAACACGTTCAGCACGTCCCCCACCCGGCGGTCCTTCGGATCCGTGAGGTGGAAGCACTCGCCATCCTGCTCCGGTGCGTGCGCGAGGTGCACCATCGCCGCAGCGACGAAGTCCACCGGAACCAAATTGATGTGCCCGCCCTCGATTCCCGCGAGCGGCACCCAGCGCGGCAGGCAGTCGCGCACCTTCTGAATCAACTTGAACAGGTAATAGGGACCGTCGACCTTGTCGATGACACCGGAACGCGAATCGCCGATGACCATTCCAGGACGATAGATGCGCCACGGAACCTTGCAGGTCGTACGGACCAGCCCCTCGGACTCGTGTTTGGTGCGAAAATAGGGCAGATCCAGTCCTTCGGCTTCGCCGAACATCCGCTCCGTGAACGTGCCCCGGAAGCGTCCCGCGGCCGCAATCGAGCTGACGAAATGGAAACAGCCGGCCCCGACGTCGTGCGCGAAGTCGAGCGCATTTCGCGTTCCAAGCACGTTGGCGCGCACCAGGTCCGCGTCCGGTGCGTTCAAATCGTACAACGCTCCCACGTGGAAGAAATGCCTGATGCGGCCTCGCATCGCATGACGTTCGGGCGCGTCTATCCCGAGCAGCGGCTGTGCGAGGTCGCCGCTGACCGGCACCAGCAACTGGGCGGCAGCGCCACAGTCCTTCGCCAGACGGTCGAATTTGTCCCTGGATTCGGACCGGACCAATACCCAGATGGGCTCGCCGCGCGCGGCGAGTTCGACGGCCACATGCCGGCCGATGAAGCCGGTGGCCCCGGTGATGAAATACCCCATGCGCAACTCCATCGGGCGATGCGCTGCACCCTACACCGAAAATACCGGCGCCCATATAGTGGTAACCCGAGGGGTCCCAAACTCGTCGAAATGCGCGACAGTAGCGTATGAGCACAGCCGAAACGATGTCGGCGGTTGACCGTACCTGGCTGCGAATGGAGCGGCCCACGAACCCCATGGTGGTGATGGGGCTGTTGGTCGTGAGCCGGCCATTGAGAATCGCGGCATTGCGTCAGTTGGTGCTGCAGCGATTTCTGACGTTCGAGCGCTTCCGCTGCGTGCCGGTGGTGGACACTCTCGGCGGGCGCTGGGTGCGCGCTGAGCAGTTCAGCCTCGACGATCACGTACTGCGTGTCGCCTTGTCGGCGCCCGCCGGCAAACGCGAGCTCGAGACTTTCGCGGGAGAACTTGCGAGCACACCGCTCAATACCGGTCGTCCGCTGTGGACCTTCCATCTCATCGAGCGCTATCAAGGCGGCAGCGCATTGATCATTCGCATCCACCATTCCTATGCCGATGGCATCGCGCTGATGCACGTGCTCGCAGCCCTCGCCGACGACGTGCCGGATGAGAGCGGTGGTACGTCCTCCGCGTCCGAATCCGTCACCCGGGCGCTCCCCTTCGTGCGCCCTCCGGGATTGCTCACGCAGTCGTTTCGCAAATACGCAGGTCTTCTCGAAAAAAGCGTCCACCTCGGGCTGCACCCGCTCGAAGCGGCGACGGCGGCGCGCGAAGTGATGGGCATCGCCGGCGAACTCGCGCGCCTGGGAGTGCAACTCTCCGACGATCCGGTGACGCGTCTGAAACAGCCGCTCAGCGGCGTCAAGCGCCTTGCCTGGGGCGAACCGCTGGCGCTCGAGGAAGTTCACACGGTCGGCCGGGTGCTCGGCTGCACCGTCAATGACGTTTTGGTCGCGACGCTCGCCGGTGCCCTCGGTCGCTACCTCGAGGCCAAGGGGGAGAGCACCGCGGGCATGACCATTCGAGCCGCCGTACCCGTCAATTTACGCCCGGCGGCGCCCGGAACGCCGCTCGAACTCGGTAATCAATTCGGACTCGCCTTCCTCGACCTGCCCATCGGCATCCGGCACCCGCTCGAACGTCTCTATGCGGTTCACGACACCATGCAGACATTGAAGGGTTCGCCGGAGGCGTTGGTCACCTTCGGACTTCTCTCGCTCATCGGTGCATTGCCGGCGGCGGTCGAGGATCCGGCGATCGCGTTCTTCAGCGCCAAAGCAAGCCTCGTTGCCTCGAACGTGCGCGGACCGAGCCGCCCGGTGCACCTCGCGGGCGCGGAGATCAAGCAGCTGCTTTTCTGGGTGCCGCAAACCGGCAGCATGGGCACCGGCGTCAGTATGTTCACCTATAACGAAGAAGTGCAGATCGGCGTGGTCTCGGACCGGAATTTGATCCCGGAGCCGAGCGAACTCGTATCGATCATCGAAGCCGAGTTCGCCCGCCTGGTCTATCTGGTCCTCTTGGTCGGCGCCTCGCTCGCCGGCTAGGGCCCGCGCTGCGCGCGCTCGACGTCGAGCAGTTCCATCGCGTCGGCCGGCTCTGCCGCAGCCGCGCGGGCATAAAGCTCCTGCGCCTGCTCGCGGTGTTTGCGAGCGTCGAGCAGCAGCAGTCCGTTGGCGTACTCGATATTGGCGATCGGCGAGCGGGGGGTGAGCTTGAGGGCGCGGCGGAACTCCTCGAGCGCCGCTTCGCCCGAGGCTTGATAGGTCAGCCCCGCGAGCAGCGCGCCGATCTTGGCGACGATTTCGGCGTGATATAGGCCGAGGGCGATGTGGGCCTCGGCATGCTCCGGAGCGAGTTTCAGTGTGACGTCGAGGTGAGAACGAACGCGAGTCGCGATGCCGTTCGCGAGCGCCTTGACGATCGAGATTCGCTGGCTGTATCGGCCGAGTGCGAGCGCCAACATGTAATGGGCATTGGCATCGTCCGGCAGCAGTTCGACGGCCTGTTCACCGCGGGTGATGGCTTGTTGCAGCAGCCGCGATGCCTCTTCGGCTTCGACTTGCAGTGAATGGATGCCGGCCGCCTTGTTCGCGGGTGTGGCCCCTAATGCGCCAAACTTGCCGCCCGAGGAGATCGCGCCGGCGAAATTGCCGGCGTGGAAACGCCGCCACGCCTCCTGGACCCCCTCGGCCACCTCTTGTGCGCCGCCCTGACCCTTCAGCCACGCGCCGAACTTCGCATGCTGCTTCGCACTCCGCGCGATCCGCGCGGCGTTGGGGAAGGGTTCCTGATCTCCCTTGTGCAATTTGGCCCAGCGGCTCTCGAGGCCGGCGCCGGCGAAGGATTTCCCGAACCGGTTCTTGGGCACGCTGGCGAGGGCGGTGGCACGCATATGTACGCTCCTAATGTGGAAACTACGAATCGCCAGGAAGATCGTCGGCCTTTATATTACCGGCGTCGAAGCGGATTCCTAGTAAGGGTAACTACTGATAGGGGTATGAACGATGGCCACGAAGAAGAAATCACCGAGGCGTACGCGCAAGGGCTCGAGCGATGCGCAGGCACAGATGCTCAACATGATGCATCAGGTTTGGCTCGCCGGCCTCGGTGCGGTATCGAAGGCGCAGCACGGGGCACCGAAGCTGCTCGCGGAGCTGATCTCTGAGGGCGCCGAAATGCATGCGTCCAGCAAGGAAGCGGCCGAGAAAGCGCTGCGCGGTGCGTTGAGCGGCGTGCAGGAAACTCTCAATGCGCGCATGAGCAAGGTGCGCGGCGATGCGGCCGATGCATACGAAAATCTGGAAAAGATCTTTCGCAGCCGCGTGCACAGCGCGCTCACTCAGATCGGCGTGCCGAGCGCCGGCGAGGTGGAATCGCTCAGTAAACGCGTCGATGCACTGAATGCCAACATCGACAAGCTCGCACGTGCGCGCAAGGTCGCGGTGCGTGGACGCGCCGGCCGAAAGAACGGTTCTGCGCACTCGACGGCAAACTGACGGGCGATGCTGACCATCGAGCCTGCCCTGCGGCGCCGGGCGGGCCGCGGCAAACTGGCCATTGCGCTGGCCGGCGGTGGGCCGCTGGGTTTCTATTATGAACTCGGCGCCCTGCACGCACTCAGCGAGGCGATCGAAGGCCGTGCGCTCACCGATTTCGATGTTTACGTTGGCGTCAGTTCCGGCTCGCTGATCGCCGCCGCGCTCGCCAGCGGCTTCGACACCGCCGCCATGTGTACGATGTTCCTGTACGACGAGTCGGTGCTGTTTCCATTCTCGCCGGCGATCCTTTTGCGGCCGGCGTTCGGCGAGTACGCCCGCCGCTTGCTGCAGCTCCCGGGGGTGCTTGGGCAGATCGTGCAGCGGTGCGCGCGCGACCCCGGCAACGGAGCGTGGGAGACGGGCATCGGGCACTTGGCGCGCCTCCTGCCGACCGCGCTGTTCGACAACGCACCGCTACAAGACTACCTGCAGCTGCTGTTCCATTCGGAAGGCCGCACGGATGACTTCCGGCGATTGCGCGCGCGCCTGTATGTCGTCGCCACGAATCTCAACAGCGGAGCGTCGGTGGCGTTTGGCGGCGGTGCTCACCGGCACGTCCCGATCTCTCGAGCGCTGCTCGCGAGCAGCGCACTGCCGGGATTGTATCCGGCGGTCGAAATAGACGGTGAGCAGTTCGTTGACGGTGCGTTGATCCGGACCATGCACGCATCGCTCGCGCTCGAGGAGAAGTGCAATTTCGTGATTTGCGTCAACCCCATCGTGCCGTTTGACGCCTCGCGCACGCGCGGCAAACCGCACATCAATTTGGTGGACGAGGGCTTGCCCGCCATCCTCGGCCAGACGTTCCGAGCACTCATCTACTCGCGTATGAAGGTCGGCATGGCGAGCTATAACGAACGCTTTCCGGCGGCTGATACGCTGCTCCTCGAGCCCGACCGGCACGATGAACGGCTGTTCTTTGCCAATGTGTTCCGCTACGCCGAGCGATTGAGTCTCGCCGATCATGCCTACCGGCGTACGCGGCGCGATCTGCTCGCACAGGCCGACATTCTTGCACCGCTGCTCGAGCGCCGCGGCTTGCGGCTGAACGTGGGTGTGCTGCGGGACCGCAATCGCTCCTTGCCGGCTGCCAAGCTGACGGTGCAGCGCGTGAGGCAGACCGCACGTCGCCTGGACGTCGCGTTGGGGCGGATCGAGCGCATGCTGCAATCGCGGCGAATCGCCGGATAGGGCCCCGTGGCTGCGCGCCTCTGGCGGAGCGTCCTGGCCCTCGCCTTCGCCGTCGCGCTGGCGTCGGGCGCGCTCGCGCGCCGGGATTTTTTCCTGCCCTTGGCGAGCGCCGGCGCGGTCGCCCTCGGCGTGCTGCTCGCGCTGCCGGTGATGGTCGTTTCCTTGTCTTTTCTGCTCGCGCGAGCCGCCGCCGGCACGGTCCCGGCTCCGCCGCGCGCCTCCCGGTTGCTCCGCGCGCTGGCGAGCGAAGTAGTGGAATTCACCTCATCGATCGTCGCGATGAGCGCGGCGGCACCGGCGCGGGGCGCCGTGCCCCTCCCCGAGAACGCGCCGCGCCCGGTGCTGCTCATGCACGGTATCTTGTGCAATGCCCGGGTATGGCAGCCCTTGCGTGCGCGCCTCGCCGCGGCGGGCTTCGGGCCCGTCGAGGCGCTCGATCTCGAACCGCTGCTCGCGGACATCGAGATCCTCGCCGCTCGCGCCGCTCCGCGATTGCTTGCGCTGCGGCGACGCTGCAACGGTGAGCGCGTGGTGATCGTCGCCCACAGCATGGGCGGCCTGGTTGCCCGGGCGCTGCTGCGCGAGCTCGGACCGGAGGCGATTCGCCGCATCGTGACGATCGCCTCTCCTCATCATGGGACCGCGGTGGTTCGCGGTCTGCGCTGGCCGAACGCCCGGCAGATGTCTCCCGTTTCGCCGTGGCTGCGCGCGCTGAATGCCGCGCAAGAGGGCCGGTTCACGGTTTCCGTCACGAGCATTTACACTGCCGAGGACAACATGGTGGTGCCGTTCGAGAGCGCGCGACTGCAGGGGGCGGAGTCGACCGAGCTGCGGGGCATTGGTCACCTCGGTATGGTGCGTTCGCGTCGCGCCCTCGATTCGATCATCGCAGCGCTGTCGGGGGACCCTTCATGAAAGAGCCCGCCCATCTGGGGACAGCGCCCGTGGATGATCAGGTGTATGACTACATCATCGTCGGCGCCGGTTCCGCCGGTTGCGTCCTCGCGAATCGCCTGTCGGCGCGCGCCGAGACACGCGTACTTTTGCTCGAGGCCGGGGGCAAGGATTCGAATCCCTTCATTCACATGCCGGCGGGCCTTGCCCGGCTGGTCGGCAATGCGCACGTCAACTGGCACTACTACACCGAGCCCGAGCCTCAACTCAACGACCGGAGGCTCTACTGGCCGCGCGGCCGCGTGCTCGGCGGCAGCAGTTCCATCAATGCAATGTGCTACACGCGCGGGCATCGGCTCGACTACGACGAATGGGCGGCGCTCGGCGCCGATGGTTGGGACTACGCGAGCGTCCTGCCTTACTTTCGCAGGTCCGAGGACCAGGCACGGGG
Source organism: uncultured Gammaproteobacteria bacterium (assembly GCA_963843295.1). GTDB lineage: Bacteria > Pseudomonadota > Gammaproteobacteria > Steroidobacterales > Steroidobacteraceae > Bog-1198. The sequence goes on from CAWJJP010000015.1 coordinate 81,365, forward strand.
CCCGAGCGAGCACCATGGCGTCCGCGGACCGCTATCGGTGGAGGATCTACGGTTTCGCAATCCGCTGAGCGCCACGTTCGTCGACGCGGGAGTGCGATGCGGGGTGCCCCGCAGCCTCGACTTCAATGGAGCGGTTCAGGACGGCGTGGGCTTCTATCAGGTCACGCAGCGACGCGGCCGCCGATGCAGCGCGGCGGTGGCGTATCTGCGCCCCGCCGCTGCCCGGCGCAACCTCAAGATCTTCACCCATGCCGCGTCGACCCGGGTCTTGTTCGAGGCGCGGCGCGCCACGGGCGTCGAATACCTGCAGCGTGGCGCAGTCAATCGCGCCCGGGCCCGATGCGAAGTGATCCTGGCGGCGGGTGCGATCGGCTCACCCCAGCTGCTCATGCTCTCAGGCATCGGCCGCCCGGATGAACTGCGCGGCCTCGGCATCGAACCGGTGGCCGAAAGCCCCGAGGTGGGCCGCAATCTACAGGATCATCTCGATTTCTGCACGCTCAGCAAATGCACTCGGGACATCACCTACGATTTCGATTCGCTGCAGGAACTCGGCGTCGCGGTGAGATATCTGCTGACACGGTCCGGTCCGGGCGTGAGCAACATCGCCGAAGCGGGCGGCTTCGTGCGCAGCCGCCTCGCGCCCGATCAGCGCCCCGACATTCAACTCCACTTCGTGCCCGCGCAGCTCGACGATCATGGACGCAATCGGCTGAGCGGCCACGGCTATACGCTGCATGCCTGCGCGCTGCGGCCGAAGAGCCGTGGCCACCTCACGCTGCGCTCGGGCCGGCCCGATGACCGACCGCGCATCTTTGCCTCGTACCTGAAGGAGCCGGGCGATCTCGACGTGATGTTGGAGGGAATGCGCTGGTCCCGCGAAATTTTGCATGCTGCGCCGTTCGCGCCCTTTCGCGGTGTCGAGATCTATCCGGGCGATGCGGTCACGAGCCGCGCGGGTCTCGAGGAGATTCTGCGCCGCAAGGCCGAGACGATCTATCACCCGGTTGGGACATGCCGCATGGGCTCCGATCCATCCTCGGTCGTCGATTGCCGGCTGCTGGTGCGCGGGGTCGAGGGACTGCGGATCGCGGATGCATCGGTCATGCCCCGGCTCATCGGCGGCAACACCAACGCGCCCACGATCATGATCGCCGAGAAACTTGCGGATCTGCTCCAGGAGCCTCGGACAGGCTCCTAGCTGCGCCGCGCCGGGCTGCGGCGGCGCGAAATGCCCGCGTAGTCTTCGGCTGCTGTCCACGGCTTACCCGTGCGCTCCTCGATGTAGCGCCGAATGAGACGCCGCACGACTTGCGAGGGCGTCGCATCCTCGGCCGCGCACAACCGCTCGAACAGCTCCTTCTTGCGCGGATCGATGAGGATGGTCAGCCGTGCGGTTCGGTCTTCCGTCGTCAAATTGAACTCACATTGAGTGACATCTGAATGTGCATCATATTATAATACAACACTCATGATCGCAAATCGCTGCGCCGGGGTCAGCGCAGTCCGAGCGTGTCTGACTCGAGGGCCGATATCGCGTGAGCCAAGTTTTGCAATCGCCCCTGGCGCTGTGTGTGTTGTTGCTGACGGCCTGGAGCGTCATCGGCGTGGCGGGATTGGTGCGACCCATGAGCATCGGTTTCGTCGGGCGAACCTTGTTTCCGCTCGGCGCGCTCTGCAGCGCCGCATTGGCACTCATTGCTCTGGCGAGCCTTGCGGATCCCGCCCAACGGCTCGTGCTGCCGATCGGGCTGCCGGACTTGCCGGTGCACCTGCGCCTGGACGCGCTTTCGCGCCTATTTCTCGTCCTCCTCGGCGGCGCCTCCACCGGCATTTCGATTTTTGCCGCGGGCTACTTTCGGCGTGGCGAGGGTACGGCGCCGGGGCTGCTATGCGTCCAATATCACCTGTTTCTCGCCAGCATGGGCTTCGTACTTCTCGCCGATGATGCCTATGCGTTCATGTTGGCGTGGGAGACCATGGCGCTCTCGTCTTATTTTTTGGTGACCACGCAGCATCGCATCCCCGAGATTCGCAGCGCCGGCTTTCTCTATTTGCTGATCGCGCACCTCGGCGCGATCGCCATCCTGCTGAGCTTCGGCGTTCTGCAAGGCGGCAGCTGGCAATTCACGTTCGACGCCATGCGCGCCGCGCGTCTCGATCCGCTGTGGGCCGCGATCGCGTTTGGTCTCGCACTCACCGGTTTCGGCGCCAAAGCCGGGTTGGTGCCGCTGCACATCTGGCTGCCGGAAGCCCACCCGGCCGCGCCGTCTCCGGTCTCTGCGCTGATGAGCGGCGTCATGCTGAAGACTGCGTTGTATGGAATGATCCGCGTGAGTTTCGACCTGCTGGGTGAACCGGTGTGGTGGTGGGGTCTCGCCCCCCTCGCACTCGGTCTCTTCAGTGCGTTGTACGGTGTCGTATTCGCGGCCGCCCAGACGGACATGAAGCGCCTGCTCGCCTACTCGTCCATCGAGAATGTCGGGATCCTGTTCACGGGACTTGGGCTCGCGATCGTCTTCGCCGGCGCGGACATGCGCGCCGCGGCGGCCCTCACCATGATCGCGGTCATGTATCACGCGATGAACCACGCATTCATGAAGAGTCTGCTGTTTCTGGGAACCGGCGCCGTGTTGCACGCAACCGGTGAACGCAATCTCGGACACCTCGGCGGCCTCATCCATCGCATGCCCTGGGTGGCATGGCTGACTCTCGTCGGCGCACTGGCCATTGCAGGGCTTCCGCCCCTGAACGGATTCGTCTCGGAATGGCTGCTGCTGCAGTCGTTTCTGTTCGCCCACACCGTCCCGCACCCATTCATCAACATGCTGCTGCCGCTCGGCGCCGCCCTGGTGGCGCTCGCCGCCGCGCTCGCGGGCTACGTCATGGTGAAATTCTTCGGCGTCATTTTTCTCGGACAGCCGAGGGAGGCCTCGCTCCGTCATGCCCACGACGCGGGCATCGCCGAGCGGCTCGGACTCTCCTGGCTCGCGCTCGGCTGCATTCTGCTCGGCCTGTTTCCGAGCTATGTCATTTCCCTCTTGAGCGTGGTGACCCGGCAGCTCGGGTTGGGCGCGTTGCCGGTGAGTGATGCACCGTGGTGGCTGCTCGTGCCGATTCCCGAACGCCAGACCAGCTACGCGCCGCTGGTGTTCCTGGCGGTGATCCTGACCGTCGTCGTGCTGAGCATCTACGGCGTGCGGCTCTTCTATCACCAGCGCATTCGCCGCGGCACCGCCTGGGATTGCGGCTTCGGCGGCCTCACCAGCCGCATGCAGGACACGGCGGAGGGATTCGGCCAGCCGATCCGACATCTGTTCCAGCCGTTCTTTGCCATCCATCGGGAGCTGCCCACCCCTTTCGACCGCGCGCCGAAGTATCGTCTGGAGATCGGCGATCGCTTCTGGCTCGGCCTCTATCTACCCATGGGCGTACTCGTCCGATACGTCGCGGATCGCGTGGCTTGGCTGCAGCAGGGCCGCATTGCGACGTACCTGCTCTACAGCTTCGTGACGCTCGTCGTCCTGCTGGCGCTCGCGCTATGAGCGTGTTCGACTGGATCGTACAGGCGCTGGGAATCTTGATTGCGCTGGCCGCAGCGCCGCTGTTTCTCGGCTGGGTGAATCAATGCCGGGCGTGGCTGCAGAACAAATCCGCCCCTCCCATCCTGCAGCCGTACCGCGGCATCCGCAAGCTCTTCCACAAGGATGCCGTGATCGCCGAGAACGCCTCGCGCCTGTTCCTGCTCGCACCCTACATCGTGTTCGGCGCGATGGTGACCGCGGCCGCCATCATCCCGTCGATCGCGACGCGTTTGCCGTTCACCGTGGCGGCGGATGCGATCGCCCTGGTCGGCCTGCTCGCCACCGCCCGCGTCTTCCTGTCCCTCGCCGCAATGGATGTCGGAACTGCCTTCGGTACGCTCGGAGCGAGGCGCGAAATGATGATCGGCTTTCTCGCCGAGCCCGCGCTGCTGGTGGTGATCTTCGTCGTTTCGCTGACCTGCGCGACCACCGCGCTGCCGATCATCGCCGAACGCCTGTCCTCGCAAGCCTTCGCACTCAACCCCAGTCTTGCTTTCACGGCGGTTGCATTCACGATGGTGCTGCTGGCGGAAAACGCGAGAATCCCCGTCGATAATCCGGCCACGCATCTCGAGCTCACGATGATTCACGAAGCGCTGCTGCTCGAGTATTCCGCGCGTCATTTGGCGCTGATGGAATGGGCGGCGGCGCTGAAGCTCTTCAACTATGCCTGCATCGGATTTGCTGTTTTCATTCCCTGGGGAATCGCGACCGGCCATGCGCCGTCGAGTCTCGCCGTGTCGATCGCGTTGCTCGGCGCGAAGCTCGTCGTCGCGGGGGCCGGGCTCGCGCTGATCGAAACGCTGTCGGCCAAACTGCGCGTGTTCCGCGCGCCGGAATTCCTGGCGACCGCCTTTCTGTTCGCCGTGCTCGGACTGCTCGTGCGGTTGCTGCTCGGAGCCTGACCATGAGTACTTTGCCGCTCGACCTGCAACTGTTGAACACCCTCGCCGCGCTTCTTCTGCTGCTGTCTTTTGCCATGCTCGCGCAGCGGCGCATCGTCACGCTCGTCAACCTGCTTGCGCTGCAGGGCGCGCTGCTCTGCGTCGCGACTCTGCTGCTCGCCTGGCGCACCGGCGCGAACCACCTGTATTTGTCCGCCGCGCTCACGCTGGGACTCAAAGTGATCTTCCTGCCCTGGTTGCTGCATCGTCTCATTCGCCGGCTCGGCGTGTACTGGGACACGGAATCCCTGCTCAATCTGGTCGGCACGATGCTGGCCGGACTGCTCATCGTCATTTTCGCATTCGGGCTTGCGCAGCCGATTTCGGCGCTCGCGAGCACGGCAACCCGCAATTCCATCGGCATCGCGGTGGCCGTGATCCTGATCGCGTTCCTCACGATGATCACGCGCCGCAAGGCGATGTCGCAGGTCGTGGGCTTCTTGTCCATGGAAAACGGCCTCTTTTTCGGCGCCATGAGTGCGACCTATGGCATGCCCATGGTCGTCGAATTGGGAGTCGCTCTCGACGTACTGGTGGCGATGCTGGTTCTCGGCGTGTTCTTCTTCCAGATCCGCGAACAGTTCGACAGCCTGGACTTGAAGCACTTCGAGTCTCTCAAGGAGGAGCAGTGATGGAGATTCTCGTTCTTCTCGGAACTCCTCTCCTCGGCGCTTTTACCCTCGGCCTGTGGGGCGGGCGGCGCGCGGCGCCCGAGCTCAATGTCGCCTTTTCGCTCGTTACCTTCCTCGCGGCCTGCGCGCTCACCTCGCGAATCGTGACCCACGGCAATTTGGTGGTCGCGCGCGAGCAATTCTTCATCGATGCGTTCAATGTGTTCCTGGTCACCTTGACCGCATTCGTCGGCCTGACCACCTCGTTGTTTTCGCGCCCCTACATGCGCATCGAGGCACATCATGCGCGGGTCTCCCCGGGACAACTACGCCTGTATCACAGCATGTATCAGCTGTTCATGGCGACGATGCTGATTGCGCTGACCACCAACAACATGGGCCTCCTGTGGGTGGCCATGGAGGCCGCCACCCTCTCCACGGTACTGCTCGTCACGCTATATCGGACGCGCGCGAGCCTCGAGGCCGGTTGGAAGTACTTCATTCTCTGCGGCGTCGGCATCTCGCAGGCTCTGTTCGGCACGATTCTGCTGTACTTTGCCGCCGAAAAGGTCCTCGGCTCGGAGGGCGTAAGCGCGCTGCTGTGGACGCATCTGAACATCGTGAAGGGACAGCTCGAGCCCGCCGTGCTCGGCCTCGCGTTCGCCTTCTTGCTCGTGGGCTACGGCACCAAGGTCGGGCTCGCACCGCTGCACAATTGGCTGCCCGATGCGCACGCCGAGGGCCCCACGCCGATTTCCGCGGTGCTGTCGGGATTGCTGCTGAACGTGGCGATGTACGCCGTCGTGCGCTGCAAAGTGCTCGTCGAGGGCTCGCTCCATTCGAGCTTGCCGGGCCGCATGCTCATCGGGTTCGGCCTGCTCTCGGTGGTCCTGGCGGCGTTCTTCCTCTGGCGCCAGCGCGACGTCAAGCGTTTGTTCGCCTATTCGTCGATCGAGCACATGGGCATCATCGCCTTTGCGTTCGGCATGGGGGGTCCCGTGGCGAATTTCGCGGCGCTCTTGCACATGACGGTCCACTCGCTGACGAAGTCGGCTATTTTCTTCACCGTCGGGCACGCGGCCCAGAAAGCGGGCTCGCAGGCCATGGATGATATTCGCGGCCTCATCACCTTGAGCCCGGCGGTCGGCTGGGGATTGATGCTGGGTACGCTCGCGATACTCGGGACGCCGCCGTTCGGCGTATTCGCCAGCGAATTTCTGATTCTGACCAGCGCCATGAAACAGCAGCCGTGGGCGACGCCCATCATGCTGCTCGCGCTCGGCGTGGCATTCGCCGCCATCTTCGGCCGCGTGCAGCCGATGGTCTTCGGAGACACCTCGGCGAAGCGCCTGCCGCATCCGCCGGCCCTGGTGCCGGTGTTCGTGCATCTCGGATTGGTGTTGATGCTGGGCTTCTTCATTCCGCCCTACCTCGCCGACTGGTATCGCGCCGCGGCGCGATTGATCGGAGGCGAGTGAGATGTCGCTGCAAGAATGGTTCGATGAGGCGGCCGGGCAATCCCCCTCGCGGGGCGGCGGTTCGATCGCCGGGGCGCCGGGAGTGCTCGGCTTGCGCGTCTCGCGCGGGCAGTGGAGTGAGGCCAGCGAGGACGTCGCGCGGGACCGCGGTCGACTGCTATCGTTGTGGGCCGGGCGCGATGGACGGGGAGAGGAACTCCTGCGAGCCGCCTTCATCGCTCGGGCGCGCGTGCTCGTCGTGGGTATGCCGCTGACGGCGGCCGACCCACACTACCCCGGCATCGATCATCTGTTTCCGTGCGCGGGCCGCATGCAGCGTGCGGTCGCGGATCTTAGCGGATTGCACGCCGTCGATGCGGACTCCCGACCGTGGCTGCGCCACGCGGCATGGCCCAGGGATTTTCATCCCCTGGTCGACCGGCAATCACCGGCCGCAGGTGATCCCACCGCCGACGACTACCGCTTCGTCGCCGTGCAGGGCGACGGCGTGCATGAAATCGCGGTGGGCCCGGTTCACGCCGGGATCATCGAGCCCGGCCATTTCCGCTTTTCCGTGGTGGGCGAAAAAGTGCTCAGGCTCGAAGAGCGTCTGGGATACGTGCACAAGGGCATCGAGCGGCGCTTTACCGAGCTGCCGCTCCTCGGCGGTCAACGGCTGGCGGCCCGCGTCTCCGGCGACTCCGCGGTCGCCTTTTCGTGGGCCTACTGCCAGGCGCTCGAAGGGATGGCTGCGGCGTACGTGCCGGCCCGAGCACTCTGGCTGCGGGCGATTGCACTGGAATTGGAGCGGCTGGCCAATCACCTGGGCGATATCGGCGCGATCGGCAACGATGCCGGACTTGCGTTCGGCCTTGCGCAATTCTCCCGCCTCAAGGAGCAACTACTGCGCGCAACCGAACGGGCGCTCGGCCAGCGGTACCTCATGGACTTCGTGGTACCGGGCGGGACGCGCGTCGACCTCGAGCCCGCGGGGTGCGCTTTGCTCGCCGAATGGATCGACGCCATCATGACCGAGGTCGGGACGCTGCGTACCATCTACGACGAGCACGCCGGATTGCGCGATCGGTTGCTCGGCGCAGGCTGTGTCGCGCCCGCACTGGCGGAGAAGCTTGGCCTCACGGGCTTGGCGGGACGCGCAAGCGGCCAGGAGTTCGATCTGCGCTGCGATCTGCCCTGCCATCCGTACGACGAACTCCAGCCCAAAAAGGCGCTGCGCGCGGAAGGCGATGTCGCCGCGCGCGTGGCAGTGCGCTTCGACGAGGCGATCGAGTCGGCGCACCTGATGCGGCGCATGCTCCGACTTCTGCCGACAGGGGCGCATGGAGCGACGATCCCGGTTCCCGACGAGGGAGCGTTCGGTGTCGGACTGATCGAGGGGTGGCGCGGCCCGGTCCTCGTCGCACTTGAAGCGGGTGCCGGCGGTGCGGTCCGTCGCTGTCACCCGCACGATCCGTCGTGGCAGAACTGGCCGCTGCTCGAACATGCCATCATCGACAACATCGTCCCCGATTTTCCGCTGATCAACAAATCCTTCAATCTGTCCTACAGTGGGCACGATCTGTAGCCATGTACAAGACACTGCGCCAAATCGCCCGCATCGGGATCATCTCCGAACCACCACCCCCGCCGGACGACACGCTGCGTCTGGCCGAGGCATTGCGCTCGCAAATCCGGAACATCCTCGGCCGCGCACTCTGCATCAGGGCCGTCGACGCCGGGTCCTGCAACGGCTGCGAGCTGGAAATCCACGCGCTCAACAATCCGCTATATAATATAGAGCAGCTGGGTATCAGGTTCGTCGCCAGTCCGCGCCATGCGGATCTCTTGCTGGTCACGGGACCGGTTGCAAGGAGCATGGAGGTGGCGCTGCGACGCACTTACGAAGCGACACCGGATCCCAAACTCGTCGTCGCCGTCGGCGACTGTGGTTGCACCGGCGGGATCTTCGGTGAAAGCTATGCCAGCTGCGGACGGGTGTCGAACGTGATCCCGGTCGACGTGGCGGTCCCTGGATGTCCGCCGAGTCCCCTGCTGATAATGAGCGGCATCCTGACGGCAATCTCCAAATGAGCGAAACCTCCGACTCCCGCTACGCAGCCGAGCACGAGCACGTCTTCCTCGGTGTCGGGCACGAAGAGAACGAGCGCAAGACCTGGACGGTGATTGCGCTGTGCACGGTCATGATGGTGGTGGAAATCGCCGGCGGCAGCATCTTCGGCTCCCTCGCCCTGGTCGCGGACGGCCTGCATATGTCCACCCATGCAAGCGCCCTGCTGATCGCAGCGCTCGCCTACAGCTTTGCGCGAAAGCACGCCAGAGACCGGCGATTCGTTTTCGGCACCGGCAAACTCGGAGATCTCGCCGGTTTCACCAGTGCGGTGATCCTGGCGATGATCGCTTTGCTGATCGGCTATGAGGCCGTCGAGCGCTTTCTCAGCCCCGTACCCATCCACTTCGGAGAAGCCATACCGATTGCGGTGGTGGGGCTGCTCGTCAATGTCACGAGCGCCTGGCTGCTGAGCGGAGGCAGCCATGACCACGATCACCTACACGGACACGCGCGTGGGCACGCCCATGATCACACGCACCCCCATGATCACGCGCACGACGAGCATCACCGCGACGTCGAATTCGAAGAACATGCACACAGGACTCACGACCATGGAGTTGACACTCGGGATCACAATATTCGCTCCGCCTACATCCATGTGATCGCCGACGCGGCGGTATCCGTGCTCGCCATCATCGGCCTGTCGCTGGCAAGGGCCTTTGGGTGGTTATGGATGGACCCGCTCGCGGGCATCGTCGGGGCGCTGGTGATCGCCAACTGGTCGTACGGCTTGATGCGCGATACCGGCGCGATCCTGCTCGATATCAGCTCGAGCAGCTCCATCGAGGGGCGCATACGCAGCGCCGTCGAGTCGGCCGGAGACAAGCTGGTCGACTTGCACGTCTGGCGCATCGGCCCCGGCCACTTCGCCGCCGTCGCTTCGGTCGTGAGCCGGGCATCCGAACGTGGGCCGGCGTTTTATCACGATGCGCTGCGGCGGCTGAGCGGCCTGTCGCATATCACCATCGAGGTGCACACGCAGCCCCAGGTCCTGTCCTTCCGAGGCTCCTAACGGCTGAACACCTTGCCGGGGTTCATGATGCCGTTCGGATCGAAGACAGCCTTGACCGAGCGCATCAGCCGCAGGCTCGTCTCGCCCGCCCAGTGCTCGAGCGAATCGCGCTTTTCAAGACCGATTCCATGCTCGGCGGAGAAGCTGCCGCCAAGTTCCTTGAGCCCCGCGTAGACGAGCGGCGCGATCTCGGCATAGCGCTCTGTGATGGGCACCGGGGCATTGATGGTGAGATGAATGTTGCCGTCGGCGAGATGTCCGACGAGGTACATACGCAGCTGCGCATCGTGATGCGCCAGGCGCAGGTGCAGGTCGGCGAGATAGTGCGCCAACCGGTTGATCGGCACGGACACGTCGTACCACACGCCGCCCGGATACACTCGGTCAACTGCCCAGTCCTCGCGCACACGCCACAGATCGCGCTCCTCCGCCGCGTTCTTCGGCAGGACGCAGTCGACGAGCCGCCCCGCCTCGGCGGCTCTCGCGAGCATGTTTTCGACGGCCGCGGCCATCGCTTCGCTCGTCGCTCCGCTCACCGCGATCAGCAGACCGAACGCGGCCGCGGGCATGGCGGCGAGCTGCGCAATGCCGAGCGAGCGGGCGGTGAGCGCGAGGTGGTTCCCGGACATGAGTTCCGCCGCGGCGAGGGAGAGCTGCGGATCCGCCTCCACCTCCCTCATCAACGCAATCGCGGCGTCCAAGTCGGGCAGTAGCGCGAGCACGGTATGGCGTGGGCCTCCCGCCGGCACCAGACTCAGCACGACGCGCGTGATGACGCCGAGCGTTCCCTCGGAACCGATGAACAATTGCCGCAGCGGCAGACCCGCATTGTCCTTGCAGATGCGGCTGAGTTCGGTCAGCACGTCGCCGCCGGCGAGTACCGCTTCGAGCCCGAGGACGCGATGACGCATCGTGCCGTAGCGGAATGCATCGATGCCGCCGGCGTTGGTCGCCACCATGCCGCCGATGGTCGCCGTGCCACGCGCGCCGAGGTCGATACCGGCCGCGAGCCCGTGCGGTGCCAGCGCCTCCTCGAGGCGCCCGAGCGTGACCCCCGCCTCGACCGTTGCCGTGCGAGCGGCGGCGTCGATGTCTTCGATGTGATTCATGCGGTCGAGCGAGAGGATGAGCTCGCCGGGCCGCGTCGATGCCGCCCCGGAAAGTCCGGTCCGTCCCCCCTGCGGGACGATACTCACGCGCGCCTCTGAACAGAAGCTCAACACACGAGCGACTTCGGCGGTGCTCGCCGGTCGCACCATCAGGCCGGCCGCGAGATTCTGCGGATGCATGCCCGGATCGACGGCGCCGAGCTCCTCGCCCAACCGTAGTCCACTCTTGCCAACGATGGCGGTAAGCGCGGCCGTCAATGAGGCCGGTTGATCGGGCCGCGGCATCAGGGTACGGCATCGAGTTCGGCGTAGTGCCGGAAAATTCCCTCGTCGTTGAACGGTACCCGCCGGGGGGAAGCGAGGTAAGCGGCAATTCGCGGCCGCGCCCGCACGCTCTCGTGCAGGGCGAGCAGCCGCGGATACTTGCGTGCCGAACGCCGCATCGCTCGCGGGAATGCATAGCTCAAGCCCGACACGATTTGAAACAGCGAGAGATCCGCATAGCACAGGCGCGCACCGAGCAGATAGCGGCCTTTGCGCGCGCTGCGCGACAGCACCCGCTCGAAGTATCCCACGTACTTGGGGAGACGATTCCTCAGAAAGTCCGCGCTTCGGCGCCGCGCCTCCTTGCTTTGCTGCTCGAAATAAAGATTGGCCGACACTGGATGGTGGGTGTCGTGAATCTCCACGAGGAGGTCCGCGATGGTGAGTTGCAGCTGATGCGTCCAGAGCCGCCCGCCTTCATCCTTCGGCGCGAGAGCGTGGCGCGAGCCGAGAAACTGCAGAATATTGGCGGTCTGGCCGATGATGAGCCGCCCGGCCTTTAGGAACGGCGGTGCAAACGGCTGCCGCTCGAGGTTGCGGCCTTCGAGAAAACGCATCATCGCGGGCACACCGGCACCTTTGCCCGAAAAGCGCGCCACGTCCCTATAGTCGGCGCCGGCTTCCTCGAGTGCCAAGCGCACGAATTCACCGCGACCTTGGATCGTCGGCCAATAATAGAGCTCGTAGCGCATGGGGCGACTCCTCGTTACGGCGGGCCCGGCGTCGAGTATAGTTCAAGCGGCGCCGCCGCTGTCCGGCGCTCGCTCCAGCGTATGCCCAGCATCGCGAGCGCGGCGACGAGGTAGGGAATCACGAACAGAACGTACAGCCGGGCGGGTGTCCAGCCGGCGTCGAGCAGCGCGCCCGAAACGATGGGCGCGAGAATCGCTCCGAAGCGCCCGATGCCGATCGCCGATCCCATGCCCGTCGCACGCACGGCGGTCGGGTACAACGTGGGGCCGACCGCATACAGCCCCGCCATCGCGGCATTGGCGATCGTCCCGAGCAGCAACCCGGTCGACAGCGCAGCGGCAAAATGATGCATCGACTGGCCGAAGGCACCTATCAAGAGCGCCGTGGCGACGAGTGAAATCGTCAACAGCAGGCGCGCGTTCACCCGCGATGCCGCCAATGCGTACAGGCCGCAGCCGGCAATCCCGCCGAGGTTCAGCAGGATACCGCCCGTCAAGCCCTGCTTGGCCGACAATCCCGCGGCGGTGAGCAGACGCGGCGTCCAGCTGACGATGAAATAGAAGCCCGCCATGGTGCAAAAGAAGACGCCCCAAGCGAGCACGGTCGTACGTGTGATCAGGAGCGCGAGCGATGAGCGCACGCGCTGCATGCCGGCCCGCTGCAGCGCGATCTCGGGTAGCGCCAGCACCGGTGACTGGCGGATCGCCACCAGCAGCGCATTGACCCGCTCGAGCGCGAACGGTGGACGGCGCGTGAGCAGAAATTCGAGCGATTCGGGCAGCCGGTACCACGCCACCGGAAGCAGTGCGAGCGTCAAGGCGCCGCCGATTGCAAACGCCGATCGCCAGCCGAACCGGTCGACGGCAAGCGTGGTGAGTATGCCGCCGATGGTCGCTCCGATCGAGTAGCCGGTGGCATAGAGGCCGAGAGCAACGCTGCGCCAGCGCTGCGGCGCGTACTCCGAGACGATCACGGCGACACTTGCGATCGTGCCGCCGATGCCGATCCCGGTGAAGACGCGCAATACCAGCAATTGCACGAGCCCGGAGGCGCCTGCCGATGCCATCATGCCGAGCGCCGCGATCGAGACCGACAGCAGCACGATCGGCCGCCGGCCGAAACGGTCCGCCCACGGCGCCACGGTGAGCGACCCGGCGCCCATGCCGATGAGGCCGGCGCTCAACAAATAGCCGAGCTGACTGTTGGCGAGGTGCCAGTCCGCCTTGACCCCCGATGCGGCAAAGGACATCGCGAGAATGTCGAACCCGTCGAGCATGTTGAGGCACACGCACACGCCGATCGCGACGAGCTGGAATCTGCTCAACGGGGCTTCGGCCACGCGCCTCTGCAAATCATTACTCATGGCGTCTTCCCGGCAACTTGAAATCGTCCGAACAGACTGTAGCGCGACCCGGGATGCACCAGGCGCGCGGTCGAGACGACCGCTCCCGCCGACCACGTTCGGCGGCGGACGTGCAGCACCGGCTCGGCGGCGGGAATCTCGAGCAGTGCTCGCGTCGGCCGGTCGGGCATCAGCGCTTGGACCAGGTGCTCCACCTCATCGAGCGGGCCCAGGCTCATCAAATACTCGTAGGGTGTGCGGCGTGTGAAATCCTGCTTGAGATAATCCTTGGCGAAGCTCGGGAGCACGTAGCGATTCTCGAGTTGCAGCGGCTGGTCGTCCTCGAAATGCACGATGAGCGAATGATGCACGACGGCGCCCGCCGGCAGCTCGAGTTCGGTCGCGATCGCGACATCGCAGCGTTCGGCCGCGAGCCGTTCGACTCTCGCCCGATGGCGGTGACCGCGCTCGCGGATCTCATCGACGATGTTGCGCACTTCCATCATCGGCGCCCGCGGTTTGCGCGAGGCGACGTGCGTGCCGGCGCCGGGACGGCGGACGAGCATGCCTTCGGCCGCGAGCGCCCGCAGCGCGCCGTGCACCGTCATGCGTGCCGCTCCGAAACTCCGGGCGAGTTCGGTCTCGGAGGGTACGCGGTGGCCTTCGGACCACGCGCCGGATTCGATCTTCTCGACGACGAAATCCTTGATGCGCCCGCCGAGAGGCCGAAGCGCATCCTCGCCGCTCGGCAGTTGATATTCGCGCTTCGAGGCGCGCTTCGCCGATCCCACCATCGCCGCTCCGCCGTCGTTCGAATGGCTGCATCTTGACAGGTTCATTACCCTAGTGCAATGTATAGTTACCCTAGGCTAACTCGCCAGCTCGCCACTCGGAGACCTCTCGTGACAAACTCCCACCATGCGGTATCGGCGCAGGATAAGGCGGCGTTCGCGCGCGACGGCGCCGTGTGCATTCGCGGACTTTTCTCGGCGCAGGAACTTGAGCTCGCCGCGCGCGGCATCGAGCGCAACCTCGCCGCGCCGAGCGCCAACGCCAAGGTTGCGAGCGCGGTCGACGATCCGGGTTTTTTCTTTCAGGATTTTTGCAACTGGCAGCGCATTTCCGAATATCGCGATCTGATCTTCGGGTCCGCCGCGGCCGCCGCGGCGGCGCAATTGATGGACGCTTCGGTGGTGCGGCTGTATCACGATCATCTGCTCGTCAAGGAGCCCGGTACCCGTCAGCGCACGCCCTGGCACCAGGACCAGCCCTACTACAACATCGATGGGCAGATGAGCGCGAGCATGTGGTTGCCCATCGATCCCGTACCGCGCGAGTCCTCGCTCGAATTCGTCGCCGGTTCGCACCGCGGACCGTGGCTCATGCCGCGCGCCTTTCTCGACAATCAGGCGCGATGGTTTCCCGAGGGCAGTCTGACGGAGCTGCCCGGACATCGAGGCGAACCGCGCTGCCTATCCCATCATCAGCTGGGAGATCGAGCCCGGCGATGCAGTCTTTTTTCACATGCTGGCGCTGCACGGCTCGGCGGGTGTGAGCGGGGTGAACCGCCGCCGTGTGCTGTCGGTGCGCTTCATCGGCGACGACATCCGCCACGCGCCGCGCCGCTGGAAGACCTCGCCGCATTTCCCGGGCTTGGCCGAGACGTTACCGGCGGGCGCCGAGATGGCCCATCCGCTGTTTCCGGTCGTCTGGTCCGCCTGAGCGAGCGGCTACGTCGCAGCGGCGGGCGGGCGCATGGCCGTCCGCGGCAGCCGGATCGGCAGGCGCTCGCGGATTGCCGCGTCGACGGAATCTGCGATATGCGTTGGGATAGTGGTTCGCGAGAATCGACGTTGAGCTTGCGCGCGGCGTGCTCGACGATCGTGGGCCGGCCCAGCTCCACCCACTGATTCGGGCTGGTGCGATCGCCGACTGCTCGGATAGATGTATTCGCGTTGCATCAGCTGCAGCGTCTGATCGGAGCCGAGATAATGGCCCGGCCCCTCAAGGCACACCTTGCGAATGGTCTCGAGCGACAGCGACTCGTCGCTCACTTCGATGCCTTTGATCGTGCGCTGAACGGCGCCGATCACATCGTTGTCGATGATCAGACCCTCCATGGAGAAACCCAGCAGGCTCGCGAGCATGCCGGCCGACTCGTAGATCAAATTGGCGCCGGCATTGCCAACGAGCGCATGGTTGTACGCCTTTTCGTAGCCCGCCTGCATGTCCGGCAGCTTGGCATCGCTCATGCCGGAGGCCGTGCCGCCGGTCAAGTCATAGTATCGCGACATCTGGGCGCTCGCCGCGGACAGCAGCGCCTGTTCGGGACTTCCGCCCGACATCGCACCGGTACGCAGATCCGACACGAAGCACCAGGTGCCGAAAATCGCCGGTGCGCCCGGTTTGATGGCGTTGACGTAGACCAGTCCCGCCAGGCACTCGGCCACTTCCTGCACCAGCGCGGAGGCGAGCGCCGCGGGCGCCGTCGCGCCCGCTTGCCCTGCCGACAACAGCAGCACCGGCATGCCGCCGCGCACTGCGGTCTCGAGACACAGGCACGCATCGTAGGCAAACTTCAACGGCGGCACGACGAAGCAGTTCGATTGGCTGACGAACGGCCGCGCCCGCCACTTGTCCTCGCCGCCGGCAATCAAATGAAACATCTCGAGGCTCGCCTCGACATGCTGCGGCTGCACCCAGCTCGTACCGACGTGCTTGGTGGTTCCCGACGACGGATCGCGTATGCCGTGTTGATGTCCATTTCCAATGCGGTCGCGACCTCGCGGCAGACGACCGAACGCTGATAGAAGTGCAGATGTTCGAGCGTGTCGACCACTCGCGCGATGTCGTACAGATCCTTCGTGGTCGAGTCCCGGTACGACACCGGTCTTGGCATCGACGATGTGCACCGCCGCTCCGGCGGTGCCGAAGTACACGCGCGAACCCCACGGTTCCATGTCGTGTTTCGGGTCTTGCGCGTGCAGCACGAAGTGCCGCGCCGCCCGCGCCACGGTGTCTTCGATCAGCGCGCGCGGGAAAATAAGCCGCCCCGTGGAGGAGAGCGTCGCGCCCGCCTTGGTCATGTACTCGATGCCGCTCGGGGTCGCGTCCGCGAGACCGATGTTCTCGAGGACATCGAGCGCCGCGTGGTGGATGCGCAGCACGTCGGCGTCGGATAGCGGCTTGTAGCGGCCGCCCGGCATGCCCGGGCGCACGGGGCGCAAGTTGTCGGGTAATGGAGCCGTGCGGGCGGCCCGCCGCGCCGCTCGCGCGCCGCCGCGAACAACCTTTGCTTCAACTTCGCTCATGGCCACCTCGGATGATAAAGCGGCAGGATGCTCCGTTTCGGACGGTTTCGGCAAGCCTTAGAGCGGCAGGAGCTCGGTAATTTCGCGCCGGAACGGCGGTACGCCGCTTTGCGGCGGCGGCGCGTCACATTCCTCGGCATAGCGGCGGCCGGCATAAGTCGCATGCGCAATCGTCGCGGGCGCCAGGGCGTCGCCGATGACCGTGACCTCCTCGAGGCCCGCCTCCGCCCAGCGCGGGCGCCGTGCCTCGAGCGCAAGCGCCAAGCCGTCCTCGGGCAGGCGTGCCGTGACCAGCACGCATGCATCGGCGGGCACAATTTCGGCCGCTCCGGTGAAGACGCAGGCGGTGACGACTTCGCCTGCCCGGATCTCCTGCACGCCGCGAAAAGCTTGGATGCGCACGCCTTTCCGCAGCAGGCGGGTCTGAATGAAGTGCTGCTCGAGCGTCGCCCGGGTCCAGGTCGAGGCCTCCGAGGCGGGAGTCAGGTACAGGGTGTCGTAGCCCCGATCGGCGAGCATTTCGGCGAGCACGCCGCCCATATAATAGTGATCATCGTCCCACACCGTGACGCGCTTGCCGCGCGGCATCCGGCCCGCCATCAGATCGTCCGGCGTCAGAACCTCAGCGTCCGATGCGATCGGAATCGGCCGTGTGTGATAACGGCCCGCCCCATCCGCGCGCCAGTGCGAGCCGGTGGCGATCACCACCCGGGACATCCCCAGCCCCAGCACATCCTCGACGCCCAAGCGATTGTCGAGGAATATCTGCACGTTGGCGAGCCGATCGAGCTGTCCCCGGCGGTAGTCGCGTACGCGGATCCAAGCCGCGAGACCAGGGAGCCGCGCTTCGCCGACGATGCGGCCGCCCAACTCGCGCGTCGCTTCCGCCAAGGTCACCTCGTAGCCGCGTTTGCCGAGCACCTGCGCGGCCTCGAGACCCGCCGGTCCCGCGCCTACGATCAGGACGTTGCGATCGGAACCGCGCGGCCGGACCCGTTCCGGGTGCCAGCCCCTGCGCCATTCCTCGGCCATGGTCGGATTCTGCGTGCAGCGAATCGGAGACTGCGTGAAATCACCGGAAACGCAGATGTTGCAGCCGATGCATTCGCGAATGTCCTCGAGACGCCCCTCCTCGATCTTCTTCGGCAAGAACGGGTCGGCGATCGAAGGACGCGCTGCGCCGATGAAATCGAGGACGCCGCCGCGAATCAAGCTCACCATCCGATCGACGGAGGTGTATCGGCCGACGCCGACCACGGGCTTGCTCGTCAAGCGCTTGATACCGCGGATGAACTGCTCCTCGTGCCCTTCTTCGGCGAAGCGCGAGGTGCGTGAATCGTTGTCCCAGCCGGCAAGCGTGACGTCCCACAGATCCGGCAGCTCGGCCATGCACCCGATCATATCCTCGACCTCGGCGTGGTTCAGCCCCGCCGTCCCCTGCAGATCGTCCACCGAAATCCGAATCGGCACGGCACAGCTCGCACCAACGGCGTTCTTGGCGTCTTCCGTCACTTCCCGCAGCAGACGGATGCGGTTCTCGATCGGGCCGCCGTATTCATCGCTGCGATCGTTGTAGCGGCGCGAGAGAAAGTGGTAGAGGAAGCTGAGCGAATGCGCCGCATACACGTAAATCAGGTCGAACCCCGCGGTTTTCGCGCGCCGTACCGCGGCGAGATGCCAGCGCCGCAGGTTTTGGATATCGGCCTTGTTCATGCGCCGCGCTTGCACGGGTTCGTGAGAGAACGTCGCCACGGGCAGGGCCGCGGGTCCCATGGGGACCTCGCGGCTGTAGTGGTTCGGACCATTCATGCCGTTGTAGGCGAGTTCGATGCCGGCGAGGCTGTGGTGCGCGTGCACCGCATCGGCGATGCGCGCGAGGGCTGGAATGTCGCGGTCGTCCCAAAGCCTCAATTCGATGAACGGCGTTATGTCGGAACTATGGTGAATTTCCGCCTGCTCGGTGCACACCACCGCCCAGCCACCCTCGGCCTTGACGCCGCGCATCGCCGCGAGCGCGCTTGGATCGCGGTAGCCGAGGCCGTTGCAATGCGGTACCTGATAGAAACGATTGCGTGCGGTGCAGGGGCCGATGGCGACCCGCTCGAACAGCACGTCGTGGCGCGGATCGCGTGCCGCAGTGTTGATGCCCATGCTCTCTCGACTATACGCCATCGTACGATGGCACCACGCGCGCCGCTCCTCGGTAAAGCGATCTTTTAAGATTCCTTGCTTCCGAAGAACGGAACCAAACCCGCCAGCGCATCAATTAAAATCGGCTGCGGAACGATACCTTGAACACTCCCCCTGTTGTGCTGCCTCGATGCTCGAGCACGGTTGGCGCCGCGCTCGTCGCCGGCTCCACGCTTCTGTTGCGCTGTTTCGCGGTTGCCCTGCTCGTGAGCGGCGCGCAATTTGCCGGGGCTGCGGCGAAAGCTCCGGCAAATCTCCTTTTGCTGCATGGGCGGATCTACACCATGGATCCTGCGCGCCCGTGGGCGCAGGCGATCGCGATTCGCGGCCGGCGGATCGTTGCGGTGGGAGCGGACGGCGACATGGCCGCGCTCGCGGGACCGGCGACCCGCACCGTGGACCTTCACGGCGGCTTCTTGATGCCGGGCCTGATCGACAGCCACGTGCATTTCCTCGACGGCGGACGGTACTTGCGCAATGTGGCGCTGCGCGACGTGACCACCCTCGCCGAACTCCTGCGGCGCGTGAGCGCATATGCCGACGAGCATCCGCAGGGCGACTGGATCGAGGGCGAGGGCTGGAGTTACGGCTATCCGGACATGCCGAACGGCGAATTTCACCGCGAGACCCTCGACCGCGCGAGCGCCCGCCGGCCGGTATTTCTCGATTCGAGCATGGCGCATGCCGCGTGGGTGAACAGTGAGGCGCTGCGCCGGGCCGGCATCACGCGCGACACGCCGAATCCAGCCGGTGGGGAAATCGTGCGGGGGGCGGACGGCGAGCCGACCGGCTGGTTGAAAGAGGATGCCGCGATTCAGCTGGTGCAATCGAAAATCCCGGCTCCTTCGCGCGCCGAGACCAGAGCGGCGCTCCTGGCCGCGATTCGCGAAGCGAACCGGCTCGGCCTCACGCGCGTCGACAGCGCCGGTGGCGACTTCGATCTCCTGCCGCTGCTCGCGCAGTTGGAAAGAGAGGGAAACCTGACGCTGCGGCTGTCCGTGGCGGACTGGATCAATCCCCCCGGCTTGACGCAGGCGCATCTCGCGGCAATCGAGGCGGCGCGGCATCGCTATCACGGTGCAATGCTCTCCTGCTGCGTCGCGAAGTTCCTGATGGATGGCGTCATCGAGTCGCACACCGCGTATCTGCCGGGCGGCTATGCGGACAAGCCGTCCGAGACCGGCATGCGCTTCTTCGCCCCCGATGCGTACCGGGCGGCGCTGCTCACGCTCGAACGGCATCACATCCAGATCTACACGCACGCCATCGGCGACGGCGCCATCAAGCTCGCACTTGATGCATATGAGGCCGCCCAAGCGGGCGACCACGGCGCGGCGCACAGGGCAAGGAATCGCATCGAACACATGGAGGCGCCGGACCCCGAGGACATCCCGAGATTCGGCAAACTCGGCGTCATCGCCAGCATGCAGCCGCTCATGATCTATCCACGCGATGAATGGAAGGGCATGGAGGGTGTGTGGCAACGTTACGCCGGGGAGAAATTTCTACCCACGGCCTTTGCCATCCGCAGCTTGCTCGATGCGCATGCCGTGGTCGCATTCGGCACGGATTGGCCGGTGGTGCAGCTGAACCCCTTGCTCGGTATCCGCAACGCCGTGTTGCGGCAGAGTCTCGACGGCGAGCCGGCCGGTGGCTACGTGCCCGAACAGCGGATCAGCGTCGCCGAGGCGCTACGCGCGTACACGTGGAATGCTGCCTATGCGAGCCGCGCCGAGGGCCAGGAGGGTAGCGTCGAGGTCGGTAAGCTGGCGGATCTCGTGCTCTTGTCCAAGAACCTGATGGAGATTCCCGCCGCTGACATCCCGAGCGCCGAGGTACTCCTCACCCTGGTCGGCGGCAAGGTCGTCTACCGGCGCTGACATGCCCTCCTCGGCACTTCGACCCGTCTGATGACCGCCCGCGCCGTCATGGTATGCGGTACGAGCAGCGGCGCGGGCAAGAGCTTGCTCGCTGCTGCGTTGGCGCGCTGGTATTCGAGACGTGGGCTCAGGGTGGCGCCATTCAAGGCGCAGAACATGAGCAACAATGCGCGTGTCGCCGCCGGCGGCGAAATGGGCAGTGCCCAGTACTTCCAGGCGCTCGCCGCAGGCTGCATCCCAGACGTGCGCATGAATCCGGTATTGCTGAAGCCCGAAAGCGACATGCAATCCCAGGTGATCGTGCTCGGTCAACGCCGCGACGATCTCTCACGCATGGAATGGCGGATGCGCGCGGAGCACTTGTGGCCGACGATTCGGGGCTGTCTCGATGAGCTTCTCGCCTCCCACGACGTCGTGGTGATCGAAGGCGCGGGTTCCCCCGCGGAAATCAATCTGCAATCGACCGACATCGTCAACATGCGCGTGGCGCAAGCCGCGGCAGCGGCGACGCTGATCATATGCGACATCGACCGCGGCGGTGCCTTCGCGCATCTCTTCGGCACGTTCCAGCTGCTGCCCGCGGAACACCAGGCGCTGGTGCGCGGATTCGTGCTCAACAAGTTCCGCGGCGACGCCGCGCTGCTGGCGCCGGGACCCGCGATGCTGCAGGCCCTCACTGGAATTCCGACCCTCGCGGTGTTGCCGATGTGGCGCGAGCACGGCCTGCCCGAAGAGGACGGCATCTTCGACTCCCCGCCCCCGGGTTCGGGGATGTCCATCGCCGTCGTCGCCTACCCGTCGGTGAGTAATCTCGATGAGTTCGCCTCGTTGCGCCAGGTGCCCGGCGTCGCGCTCAGCTGGGCGAGAGAGCCGCGGACCGTCGCGTCGGCGGATCTTCTGGTGCTGCCCGGCTCGAAGCAGGTCGCCGCCGATCTGGCGTGGCTGCGTCGGCGCGGGCTCGATGCCGCCATTGCCGCGCATGTGTCGGCGGACAAACCGGCACTCGCGATTTGCGGCGGCCTGCAAATGCTCGGCGGCGCACTCGATGACCCGCACGGCGTCGAAGGGCAGGCGTGCGGGCTTGGTTTGCTGCCCTACTCGACCGAGTTTCAGCCGCGCAAGCTCTATCGCCACCGGAGGCACACCTTCGGTGCACTGGCGGGGTTTTGGGCACCGCTGGGCGGCGTCACGTTCGATGGCTACGAGATCCGCCATGGAGAAACGCTTGCGGCCGCGCCTGTGGGATCGGACTGCCGCCTGCGCGCCGCGCTCCCCGACAACTGTGGCTGGCAGCAGGGGCAGACGCTGGCGCTCTACCCTCACGGCTTGTTCGAGAGCTCCGCCGTGATGCGCGCCTTGTTCGGGGCCAAGACGCGAGCGCTCGACGACACGTTGAATGGGCTTGCCGATTTCATCGATGCGCACTTCGCGTCGGATGGGCTGATGTCGCTATTGGCATGAGACCGGGGCGCCAGGATGGCGCTTCGAGACAAGTCCATGACGCAAACTGATCAGCCGCCCCTACCGACAGTGACCATACTTCAGGGTCAGACTCGCACGAACCGTTGCGCCTCGGCGCCAGAAATGACGGCCACCTACACTCGGGAGAGCGACAATGGACGAGCAACAGACGCCAGCCGGCCAGGTGCCAACCAGCCACGCGCGCCGGCCGAGCGGCCGCGACGCGAAACGGGCTTCGCGAGCCGCACGGGCCGCCGCGTCCATCCCGTACATCACCCGCAAGATCCCCTATTACGAGGTGCTGAGCGAGGAAGGCCTCGCGCTCATGGAGCAGAATGCCGACACCATCCTCGAGGAGATCGGCATCGATTTTCGCGACGACGCCGAGGCGCTCGAAATCTGGAAGGCCGCCGGAGCCGACGTGCAGGGGGAGCGCGTGCACTTCGCCCGCGGGATGTGCCGCTCGCTCATCCAGCGCAGCGCGCCGCGCGAATTCGTTCAGCACGCCCGCAACCCCGCCCGCAACGTTCTGATCGGCGGCAAGAACACGGTGTTCGCGCCCGCCTACGGCTCCCCGTTCGTGCGCAATCTCGACGAGGGCCGCCGCTACGCGCGCATCGAGGACTTCCGCAATTTCGTCAAACTCGCCTACATGGCGAACTCTCTGCACCATTCGGGCGGCACGATCTGCGAGCCGGTCGATCTGCCGGTGAACAAGCGGCACCTCGACATGGTGTACAGCCATTTGAAGTACAGCGACAAGGCGTTCATGGGCTCCGTGACGGCGCCGGAGCGCGCCGCGGACTCGGTCGCGATGGCGAACATCGTCTTCGGTGCCGAATTGACGGACCCCGCGACGGGGCGGCCGAAAACGACGATCATCAACCTGATCAACGTCAACTCGCCGATGACTTACGACGCGACCATGTTGGGGGCCGCCAAAGTCTATGCGCGCGCGAATCAGGCGCTGATCATCACGCCGTTCATTCTGGCGGGCGCCATGTCGCCGGTCACGGTCGCCGGCACGGTCGCGCAGACGCTGGCTGAAGCGTTGGCCGGATTGGCGTTCGTGCAGCTCGTCAATCCGGGTTCGCCGGTGGTGCTCGGCAGCTTCGCCTCGTCGATCTCGATGCAATCTGGCGCGCCGACTTTCGGCACACCGGAACCCGCCCTGGTGCTGTACTCGATGGCCGCCCTCGCCCGCCGCCTCGGGATCCCGTTTCGTTCCGGCGGCAGTCTCTGCGCCTCGAAGATCCCCGACGCGCAGGCTGCGTTCGAGTCGGCGAACACGCTCGTGCCGACCTGTCTGGCCGGCGTCAATTTCGTGCTCCACACGGCGGGTTGGCTCGAGGGCGGACTCGCCATGGGCTACGAGAAATTCGTCATGGATGCGGACCAGGCCGGCATGATGCATACGCTGCTCGCCGGCGTGGATCTGTCGGCGAACGGACAGGCGCTCGATGCCATGCACGAGGTCGGCCCAGGCAAGCACTTCCTGGGCTGCGCCCACACGCAGGCGAATTTCGAGAATGCCTTCTATCGCTCGCCGCTCGCCGACAACAACAGCTACGAGCAATGGGAAGCGGAGGGTGCCTCTGATATGGCGAAGCGTGCGAACGCGATGTGGAAGAAGCAGTTGGCGGAGTACGTTCCTCCGCCCATGGACCCGGCCATCGATGAGGCGCTGCTCGAGTACATGGCGCGTCGCAAGGCGGCATTTCCCGATTCGAACGTCTGACGGCAGCGCACACAGTTCAAATGAGCAACGGAATCACCCGCCGCGATTTCATGAACGGCGTCGCGATCGCTGTCCTGAGCTCGACCAGGATCGATTTATCGCGGGCGGACAGTCCATCGCCGGTCGATGGCCAGTCATCGCCGCCCGATAGCCCAGCGGCGCCCTATCCGCCGGCTCGCGGCGGTTTGCGCGGCAGCCACGTCGGTTCGTTCGAAGCGGCACATCGGCTGCGCGACGGAGGTGCATTCGACCTGTCTCGCGCCACTGTCGAGGAACGCTACGACCTGGTCGTGGTGGGCGCCGGTATCAGCGGCCTGGCGGCAGCGCATTTCTACCGGCAAAAGCACCCGCAGGC
Source organism: uncultured Gammaproteobacteria bacterium (assembly GCA_963843295.1). Taxonomy (GTDB): domain Bacteria; phylum Pseudomonadota; class Gammaproteobacteria; order Steroidobacterales; family Steroidobacteraceae; genus Bog-1198. Next base: position 105,507 of record CAWJJP010000015.1, read on the forward strand.
CCGCGTTCTCATCCTGGACACCAATGACGATTTCGGCGGTCACGCCAAGCGCAACGAGTTCACCGTCGCTGGTCAGCTGCTCATCGGCTACGGCGGCACACAATCGATCGATGGTCCGCGGCACAATTGGGATGGTGTCGCCAGGGGATTGCTCAAGGATCTCGGCATCGACGTCGAACGCTTCAACACCGCGTTCGATCAGGAGTTCTACACGCGCTGGAACTTGAATCACGGCATATTCTTCAAGAAGGAGGTCTTCGGCGTCGACCGCCTGGTGCGCCGGCCCTTCGGTAGGTGGGGCGAGTATGACGAGAATCCGCCGGACCCCGCCACGCTGCATGCCTATCTCGATCAGTTTCCCTTGAGCGAGTCGGCGCGCGCGCAGCTGTTCGAGATGTACTGGTCGGATCGCGACGTGCTGCCCGGCAAGTCGGCGCGGCAGCGAATGGCCATTCTCGAGCATGTGAGCTATCGCGATTTTCTGAAGCAATACTGGCACGCCGATGAGGAAGTGCTGACATTTCTTCAGACTCGCACCCACGAGCTCTGGGCGGTGGGCATCGATGCCGTGCCGGCGAGCGAGACCCTCAGCCTGCCGGGACTCAAAGCACAGCGTGCGGCGTTCGGCCCGGAGAGCGAAGAACCCTATATCTATCATTTTCCCGACGGCAATGCCTCGATCGCGCGCATGCTGGTTCGCCGGCTGATTCCCGGCATCGCGCCCGGCAATACCATGGATGACATCGTCCTGGCGCGCTTCGATTACGGGCAACTCGATCAGCCCGGGCATTCCGTGCGTATTCGCTTGAACTCGACCGCCGTCGAGGTTCGCAACGTCGCTCACGGCGTCGAAGTCGCGTACGTCAGCGGCGGCAAGATCGCCCGGGTCGGCGCTCGCGACTGCGTGCTCGCCTGCTATCAAGCCATGATCCCGTATATCGCCCCGGAAGTCGGCCCCGAACAGCGCGCCGCGCTGCACGAGAACGTCAGGGCGCCGCTGGTTTACGTGAATGTGGTCGTCCGCAACTGGCAGCCGTGGCACAAGCTCGGCGTCGCCTATATACAAAATCCTGGTGGAACCTACGCGGCCTACCTGGATTTTCCGGTGAGTCTTGACGGCTATCGATTCTCCGCCGACCCCTCCGAGCCGATCTGCATTCACCTGATGCATTGCCCCACCGCACCGAACGTCGGGCTGAACATGCGCGAGCAGTACCGCGCCGGCCGAGCCCGCCTCTACACCATGGCGTTCGATGACTTCGAGCGCGAGATCCGCGACGAGCTCGGCCGGATGCTGGGCAACGCCGGCTTCGATTTCGATCGCGACGTGACGGCGATCACCGTCAATCGCTGGCCTCACGGCTACGCCTATACGCCGACGCCACTCTACGACGATCCGGCGCGGCAGCAGCACATCGCCAAGCTCGCGCGCCAACGCATCGGTCGGATCGCCATCGCGAACTCGGATTCAGGCTGGGATGCGTACACGCACGTGGCGATCGACCAGGCGCATCGCGCAGTCCTCGAATTGCCGGGCTAGCGCCGCACCGGCGTTCTTCGGACGACCGGTCAGCGGCGATGGATGGCCGCGAATGGATTTGCGCCGGTGCGAACCGCCGACTCGGCGATCAGAAACGCTGCGGCATTCCAGGATTGACCTGCCATTCCTCGGGGCGCGAGCGTTTTCCCGTGCAGCCATTCGGTGAAGCGCCAGTCCTGCAGCGCGCAGGCGCGGGCCATTTTCACCAGATCCGCCCGCGCGCGCCGTTTGCGCCCGGCCGAGGCGAGCGCGGTGACCCAGAAGCCGCCCACCATCGGCCAGATACCGCCGTTGTGGTACTGCCATACCAGGTTCTGGCGGTGCCGGGCCATGTAGCGCCGCCACAGCGGGCTTGAGCGCTTGATCGGACGAGTGACCGCCCGTACCGGATACGGAGTGTCCACATCGGCCTTGCCGAGCGCATCGAGCGTGCGGTCAGTCGCCGATTTGTTCGCGAGCCCCATGAGAACGGCCAGCACGTTGCCGAACACATCGCCCTCCTCGCCGAAGAACGAGAAGTTGACGAAGCTCAAATACAAGTCCCGATCGCGACCCTGTCGCAGCACATAGTCCCTGAGCAGCTGCGCGCGTCGATACTCGCCGAGCACCGCCGAGAAAGGGTGGAACAGCCCATTGAAGTTCTCGTGCGTCTCCTGCGCATGCTCGATGCCGTAGAGTCGCTTGACGAAATACCACAAGGCGTTCGTATACAGGACGAATCCCGAGCGCGGCATGATGTCGGCCCAATCGCTCGCCTCGTTTTGCTGCAGCAGGAAGAAGCGCTGATGCTCCTGCGCGAGCAGCCATTGGATCGCGAGCTCGATGCGCTTGGCATATCGCCGCTGCAGCTTCCGGCTGCTCGCGAGGCGGTCCAGCATGGCGAGCGCAATCAGCCACCACAGCGTCGAGTCGATGCAGCCCAAATACCAGAAGTCTGGCTCCTGCCTCTCGAGGTCGACGAACTTGGCGATCTGTCCATTGGCGGCTTGATGCATCGCGAGCGTATGGAGGCCTCGTGCAGCCTCACGCTCGAGGGCCTCGTCGCCGGACAGGGCCATACCGATCGCGCAGACCGCGGCATCACGCCCGAAAATGGCGTCATAGCCGCGCCTGATCGCCTGGGCGCCGGGCGTCGCCGCGAGGATGCCGTCGGGCGTCATGTTGCATTTCAACAGCTCGATGGAGCGCCGGCGGCATTCCTCGAGGAGCGCCGCGTCGCCGCCGGCGCCTCGAACCGGGCGAGCCGCGCTCACCCGGTCTTCAGCGGATCGGCGCGGCGCGGCCGCCGTCCGCGCGTTTCGCTTTGGCTCGTGGATTCTTTGGGCGCCGGCAATTCAACCGCCGAACGCAGATTTCGGTACGCGGCGCTCTTGTGCGGGATTGCCATGGCCTCGACGAAATGATGTTGAAATCGCGGCTCGATCGCGGTTTCCACTTTTTCGATGCGCCGCACCAGGGTCTCGATGAGGCCGCGCGAAGTGGCATCGAGCAGCGCGATGCGCGCACCGGTACCGGCTGCATTGCCGGCCGAGCGCACCTGCTTGAGGTCGCAGTCGGGAATCATCCCGAGAATCATGGCGTACTTCACGTCGATGTGGCTGCCGAAGGCGCCGGCGAGCCGGATGCGGTCGACCTGATCGATGCCGAGCCGCTCCATCAGCAGCGCGACCCCTGCGTACAGCGCCGCCTTCGCGAGCTGAATCGCGCGCACGTCGTTCTGCGTGATCTTCATCTCCACCGCGTTCGCCGCGGCCGCGCCACGATGCAGCAGGTACGCGAAGGTCCGGCCGTTGGCGACGATGCGCGGCGAGCGGGCGGCCAAGCGGCCGTCGAGCACCCCGTCTTGATTGAGGATGCCGGCGAGGTACATCTCCGCAATCACCTCGATGATGCCCGATCCGCACACTCCCGTGATGCCGCTCGCCGCGGTCGCCCCGTTGAAACCGGGCTCGTCGGACCAGAGGTCCGAACCGATCACTTTGAAGCGCGGTTCGAGCGTCTCGCGGTCGATGCGCACCCGCTCGATGGCCCCCGGTGCCGCGCGCTGTCCGCAGCTGATCTGGGCGCCTTCGAAGGCGGGCCCGGTGGGGCTCGAACAGGCGAGCAGACGGTGCTTGTTGCCGAGGACGATTTCCGCATTCGTGCCCACATCGACGAGCAGCGTCGTCTCCTCGCTGAGATCCGGGCGCTCCGCGAGCACCACGCCGGCGGCATCCGCGCCGACGTGTCCCGCGATGCATGGCAACACGTAAATTCGCGCATTGCGATGCAGCTTGAGGTCGATGACGTTCGCCCGCAGGGTGAGCGAGTGATCTACGGCAAGCGCGAACGGGGCGCCGCCGAGTTCCACCGGATCGATGCCGAGCAGCAGATGATGCATGATGGGGTTGCCGACCAGCGTCGCTTCGAGGATGTCTTCGTGAGAAACGCCGGCGCTGCGGGCGACGTCCGCCGCGAGGCCGCAAAGCGCTTCGCGCACCGCTGCGGTCATCTGCGCGGCGCCGCCGGGATTCATCATGGAATAGGACACGCGGCTCATCAAATCCTCGCCGAAGCGGATCTGCGGATTCATCACACCCGCCGAGGCTACGACCTCCCCGCTCGTAAGGTCGCACAGATGCGCGGCGATGGTGGTGGAACCGATGTCGACCGCGAGTCCCAAGGCGGTCTCATGCAACCCGGGCCAGACTCCGATGATCTGCTTGGCGCCATGCACCGCCACGGTCACCTGCCACGCCCCGGCACGCAGCGTCGGCTGCAACATTTGCAGCACCGACAGATCGCAAGTGAGATCCTTGAGGTCCCATTCGGCTTCCAGCGCTTCGAACAGACGGCGCAGGTCCCCGGATGGATCGTGCATGTCCGGCTGTGCCACTTGCACGTAGTGCAAACGCACCACCGGGTTCAGCTCGATCACATGCGCATCGGCCTCCTTGCGCACCACCTGGCGATGCACCTGGCTGGTGGCGGGCACATCGATGACCACGTCGGCCTCGACGCGCGCCTGGCACGACAGGCGCCTGCCCTCCGCGAGCGGAGCGCGCCGCGAGAAGCGCATTTCCGACTCGCTGAGCGGCGAGAGGCTGGCGCTCGAGGAGGAGACGCCGTGCTTGGCGAACTCACCCTCCGCGACCAGCACCTGGCAGCGCCCGCACAGGGCCCGGCCGCCGCAGACCGAGTCGATGTCCACGCCGAGGCTGCGCCCCGCCTGCAGCAACGGCGTACCCGCGGGAAAATGACCGCGTTTGCCGGACGGCATGAACACGACGAGTGGATCCCGCGCTGCCATGTGCGTCGCTGCGGGTCAGGCCGGCCGGCGGCGATGACCGCCTTCGCGCCGGCCGCGCGGCGCCTCGCCCGCCGCGACGGCACCGGGCGCCGGCGGCGGCTGTGCGTCGCGGAAGCGGCGAATCCAGCGGGCGCAATCCGGATCATGCCCGAGCATGACATCGGCGCCCATGCATGCTTGTACCACCTCGACGTGCAGCGGATTGGTGATCGCCGAGGTGAGTCCGGCGCCGATCGCCATGGTGAGGAACGCGCTGTTGATGCCATTGCGGTTCGGCAATCCGAAACTCACGTTCGAGGCGCCGCACGAGGTATTGACCTTCAGTTCGTTGCGCAGCCGATGCACGAGACGCATGACCTGCACGCCCGCCAGATTGATCGCGCCGATCGGCATCACCAGCGGGTCGACCACGACGTCGCAGGCGGGAATGCCGTGGTCCATCGCCCGCTCGACGATTTTCTTGGCGACCGCATAGCGCACGTCCGGATCTTCGGATATGCCGGTCTCGTCGTTCGAAATCGCGATCACCGCGGCGCCGTATTTCTTCACGAGCGGGAGCACGCTTTCCAGACGCTCGTCTTCGCCGGTCACCGAATTGACCAGTGCCTTGCCCTTGTAGACCGCGAGGCCGGCTTCGAGCGCGGCGACGATCGAGGAGTCGATCGACAGCGGCAGATCGGTGATCGACTGCACGAGCTGCACCGCGCGCGCGAGGATGGCCGGCTCATCGGCGAGCGGGATACCGGCATTGACGTCGAGCATGTGGGCGCCCGCCGCGACCTGCGCGCGCGCGTCCGCCTCGACGCGGGTGAAATCTCCGGCCGCCATTTCGGCCGCAAGGATCTTGCGTCCCGTTGGGTTGATGCGCTCGCCGATGATGACGAACGGGCGGTTGAAGCCGATAACGACCTCCCTGGTGGCGGAACTGACTACGGTGTCGGTCATGATGCTGTCCTGTGGGAAACGGGTGAGGCGTCGCGTTCGGGATACCAGGGAGCGCGGCCGCGCAAAATGCCCGATCGCTCGACGATCTCGGGCACGGATTCTTCCTGCCGGTAGGCCATGACGTGCACTCCGCTGATGCCGCGGATTTCACGCATCGCCTGAATCAGCTCGATGCAGAGGTTGCGGCCCTCGCGGGCCTGGTCCGCGGCGCCCGCCAAACGCGCGACGATCGCGTCCGGCACGTGCATGCCTGGAACGTTCTTGCGCATCCACTCCGCCGTCTTCGCGGAGCGCAGCGGGCCGACGCCGGCGAGAATGAACACCTTGCCGGAGAGACCCAGCGCTTCGACCTCCTCTATGAAGGAGCGCAGCAGCGGCAGGTCATAGCAATACTGCGTTTGAATGAACTGTGCGCCTGCGGCGACCTTCTTGGCGAGGCGCTGTGCCCGCCAGGCATGGGGCAGCGCCGATGGATTTTCGGCTGCGCCGAAAAACACGCGCGGCGCGAAGCTGATCTTGCGGCCGCTCTGGAACCGATGCTCGTCGCGCAGATCCCGGGCGATATCGAGCAGCGACACGCTGTCCAAGTCGAACACCGGCTTCGCCTGCGGATGATCGCCCGCCTGCACGCCGTCGCCGGTCAGACATAGCATGTTGCATACGCCCATCGCCGCGCCGCCGAGGATGTCGCCTTGAATCGCGATGCGATTCTTGTCCCGGCAGGAGATTTGCATGATGGGTGCATAGCCGACGCGCGTCAGCAGCGAGCAAACCGGCGAGACTCGACATGTGGCAGTTCGCACCGCTGCCGTCGGTCGCATTGATCGCATCGACGTAGCCGTCGAACACTCGCGCCCGCTGGTACACCTCTTCCGGATCGGCGGAGTCCGGCGGCGCAAGCTCGGTGGTCACCGCGAAGCCGCCGGCGCGCAGCACGCGCTCGAAGCGGCCCGGAGAGGTGTGACCGGGCAGGATGGGCAGCGGATAGCCCGGAACCGGTTCGTCCTCGAATTTCACGGCGCGCCTTTGACCGGAGCGCTCTTCTCCCGCACGACCCGCAGCCAGGAAGAGCGGCCCTGCTGTCGCTGATCGACCGGGAGCTGAAGGGTTTTCATCGCCTCGACGCCCCCGGAATGCGCAGGCTGCCTCGATAGGATTCCGCCCACACGCATTTCATGTCGGGCTTGACCTCGCAATTGCCGTTGTCGCGCACGCCGCCGCACGGACCGTTGCGCAGGCTCTTGGGACAATTCATAGGGCAGGACATGCCGGTCGAACTGAGCACGCATTGTCCGCACATGCGGCAATCGAACAACAGTCCCTTGACCGCCTGCTCCACCGCGGCGACGGGCCGTTCGATCCGCTCATAGCCCAACGCCTCGAACACACCGTGCAGGCGCACCAGCAGCGACTCGAAGCCGCGATAGAACGCGTTCAAGCCGCGCGCGTGGCGCACCGACCATAGCCTGACCGCATACATCAGGTGGTCTCGGAAGCCGGTGCGGCTCCGGAATCGGCGGCACGGCGCGGCTCATCGATGCCTTTGGCACGAATCAGCCGCTCGAGGGCCTCGTCGGAGAATTGGGCCTCCAAGCGCGCCGCCTCGAGCGCGGCCTCGGCGTGCAGATCCTCGCCGCAGGGACGCGGTGCGCTGCGCTGCCAATCGGCGAGATAGGCATCCGAGCTGCCCTTGCCGGCGCGCATCGCGGCTCGATCGACCGCTTCTTGAAAGCGCTGCGACAGCTGCACTTTGGCGGTCTCGCGGCCGCGTTTGACGATGACCTGCGCCGGAATGTCCCGCCACGAAATGATGATCAACGATGCCACGAAACGGCCTCGCTCTTCCTGACATTACTCCCGACCGCACCGCCGAGCGCCGTCGCCAGCGTTCCGTAGCCGGTTTCGCGAAATTCGAATTCCAATCCCATGCGCGCAGCGATCGCCCGTGCCTGCTCGACCGACTGGGGGTTCTTGACCTGCGCGAGGTAGACGAGCTTGCGGTAATTGCCGAAGTAGCTCGGGAACAGTTCCGGGTGTCGATCGAGGCCGAGACCGGCGATCACCAACCGATCGAAGTGCCGCAGCAGGAAGTCGGTGAGATAGAACGTGCCCACCTCGGCCGCGGACAGTTCCGCAAATACCGGACTCGTGGCGAAGAACTCGTAGCAATGCGCGCCCGGGATGCGTTCGATTCCCTCCTCGCGCAGCACCGCATCGAGCATTCCGCCCGTTCCGCAGTCGCCGTAGGCGACGAAGATCGACCGGTAGTGGCAGCGCGAGGCTTGAATCAGCGCGCGCACCGCGGCCGGTATGCGTTCCGGCCGGTTGTGGAGTTCGGCGGGCAGACAGCGCACGTCCAGCTTGTCCCAGCCATTCGCGCGCCGCAGCGCCGTGATCTCGTGCGCCAAGGCGCCGCACGCGATGACCAGCATGCCCTGTCCCGGCCGATTCATCCGCCGGGGCTTCTGGAGAGTTCTGCACCGACGCGCTCACTCCGGCTGCTAGTGTGCGGCTGCGGCGGTCCGGCGCGCAGCCAACAGACTCTTGGCCGTTTCAACGGCGACCGCGGCGTCGCGGCAATACGCGTCCGCACCGACCGCTTTACTGAACTCCTCGTTGAGCGGTGCGCCGCCGACCAGCACGATGTAGTCGTTGCGGATGCCGCGCTCTTTCAACGTATCGATGACGACCTTCATGTACGGCATGGTGGTGGTCAGCAATGCCGACATACCGAGAAAATCGGGCTTGTGCTGCTCGAGCGCCGCGAGGTATTTCTCGACCGGGTTGTTGATGCCGAGATCGATCACCTCGAACCCCGCGCCCTCGAGCATCATCCCGACCAGATTCTTGCCGATGTCGTGAATGTCGCCCTTGACGGTGCCGATGACGATCTTGCCGATCGGCTCCACGCCGGTCTCCGCCAACAGCGGCCGGAGGATCTCCATGCCGCCCTTCATGGCATTGGCCGCCAGCAGCACTTCGGGCACGAACAGGATGCCGTCGCGGAAATCGATGCCGACTATGCGCATGCCTTCGACCAAGGCGTCGTTGAGGACGCGTTCGGCAGCCCACCCCCGCTTCAGGAAGATATGCGTCGCCTCCTCGACTTCGACCTTCAGGCCGTTGTAAAGGTCGTCGTGAACCTGCTCCGTGAGTTCCTCGTCGTTGAGCGCGGCCAGGTCGAATTCATCCGTCGGCTCTGCCATCTACTCCTCCCAGGGGGTTATTTTTACGAGCCGCAACCAGTGTCTTACGCACTGCTCGCAGCACATCATCTTAAGTCTCCGCCGCTCCCGAGACTTGTGATATCGCGACGGCACCTTGCCCAGAAGCGACACGATCAAGTCACCGGCGGAGCGCCGCCTTCGGCCTTGCGGCGCTCCACATACGCGTCGAGAGCCTCCAGCACCGCGGGGTCGCGCTTCGGCGCGACATAACGCTGCAGCGTGCTTTGCCAGATGGCGGTCGCGCGCTCGGTCGCCGTCTTCGCGCCGTCCGCTTCCCATTGGCCGGAATTTCGCCAATCCGATACCAGCGGTGCATAAAACGCGCTGCGGTAGCGTTCCATCGTGTGGGCGCAGCCGAAGAAATGCCCACCGGCGCCTACCTCGGCTACCGCCTCGAGAGCGAGATCGGAGGGCGCGGCCCCGACCGGTTGAAAGACTTCCGCGAACATCTGCAGCATTTCGATATCGAGAATGAATTTCTCGTAAGAGGTGGTGAGCCCGCTCTCCAGCCAGCCGGCCGCATGCAAAACGAAGTTGCAGCCGCCGAGCAGCGCGCCCCACAGGCTCATTTGAGATTCGTACGCCGACTGCGCATCGGGAGTGTTCGAGGCGGTCGCGTTGGAAGATCGCCACGGAAGTCCCAAAAAGCGAGCCATCTGACCGGCGCCGAAGGCCGCCTTGACGTATTCCGGAGTACCGAAGGCCGGCGATCCGGATTTCATGTCGACGTTCGAGGTGAAGCTTCCATAGACGATCGGCGCACCGGGCCTTACGATCTGCGCGAGCGTCAATCCCGCGAGCGCCTCCGCATGCGCGAGCGTCAACGCACCGGCAATCGTCACCGGCGCCATCGCTCCGGCAAGCGTGAACGGCGTGATGATCAGTACCTGGCCGGCGGCCGCGAAATCGATGATGCCGTCCGCCATGGGAATGTCGAGCTGCAGCGGAGAATTCGTATTGATGATGGTGTACGTGAACGGCCGCGAGCGAAATTCCTCGGGCGAGATACCGTGCGCCAGGCGAATGAGCTCGAAATTGTCGGCAACCTGGCCGTGACCGCGCGAAAAAATGAAGGGAACCTTGTCGCACAGCGTCAGCTGCGCGCGCGTCACCTCCAGATGACGGACGTTGACCGGAACATCCTGAGGCTCGGTCGCGCCACCGAGCACGTGAATCACCTCGAAGCTCTGACACAGCTTGACCAGGTTGCAGAAATCTTCGAACGTTCCCGAGCGCCGCCCACCCGCCGTATCCATGATGTTGGGCGGTCCCGAAGTCACTGCGAATGCGACGCGGCCGTCCGACAGCGGTACGTTTCGTTCCGGATCGACGGTGTGGAAGGTGATATCGCGCGGTGCGGTCGCGAGTGAAGCGGTGACGAGACCGCGATCGAGCCGCACGATCTGCGTGGCGTCGTCGACCTCGGCGCCCGCGCTGCGATACCGGGCCCGGGCATCGGCCGAGAGCACCTTCATGCCTTGCGTTTCGAGTATCACGAGCGCTGCGTCATGAATGGCGGCGACTTGATCTTCCGAAAAAACCTTCAGCGGCTGGAAGGGATTGCGCAGATGGCGGTAGGAGCGCGTACGGTCGAACACGGCGTGTGAGACTTCGGAGGTTCCAGGGCGGCGCCGGTTGCGACGGCCGAGAGTCTCATCGGGTTGTTTCATGCAGGTGCTGCGCTCGGATTCGTGGGCGAGCGGGCATTATAGGGAAACTACATGCAGCCCGTGCCGGTGTACGTCGCGATTTCGCGCCCGCGGCGATAGATTTTTTCGATATCCCTATGCGATATCAGCGAAGCCGCTGCTCGGCAACCTCAGAGCGCCGTGCCGAGGTGCCCTGCGAGCGGCCGGCCGGTTGCCGTCGAGCGCGCGACGGCTTCCGCGAGGTATTCGGTGCCTCCGCCCACATGTGCCAGCTTCTCGGCCACGCTCGTTTCGACGTGCGGATCGGCCGCGCCGGCGCGCCGTGCGGCGGCCAGTGCCAGATCGCGCGACACGCGGCGCGCATGCGCAAGTGCGGGCTCGGGGTCCGCGTAGTCCTCGCTTCCCGCCGGATCGTGAACACGGAACACCTTGAAGGTCGGCTGATTGACGAGGATCTCCACGGTCTGGGAGACGACGCCGGCGACCGCGCCCACCGCATTGCAGACCGCCGCATGTTCGGGAATCGACAGCAGTGCGCCGAGTCGTCGCGCCACCTCGGGGTAATACGCGCCGACCGGAGCGCCGATCGCGATCAGCGGTCTTGCCAGCTCGAGCTGCGCGTGCACGAGACTCGAGAAGCGGCGGCCCGCGACCACCTCTTCGATCAGCCGATCGCCGAGCAGGCCCCACCCGCGCCCGCCCACCTCGAGTCCCGGATCATGCGCCAGGGCCGCCTCGAGGAGCACGCGGCCGGTCTCTCGCACCACGTGCTCATAGGTGCGCTCGCACATTGCGAGCGGTGTTGCCGCCGCCGCAGCTCCACGGGCGTTGCGCTCTTCGGTCGCGAGAATGCGCGCACCGCACTCTGCAGCCTCCCGGCACCACCCCTCCTGGCGACCGAGCACATGCATGGCATCGCTCGGTGTGAACGCCGCGAGGCTCGCGAGTCCCGAATCGGCGAGGCGGCGCAGCGCCTCGAGCCCGGAGGCATTGCGCACCACTTCGGACACGTGGCGCGGCTCGAGCGCCAGTGCATCCCAGACTCGCCGTTCGAGCGGGGACAAATGTGCGGGCGGTGCGCGATCGGGATTACGCAATGCAAATTGCGCCGGGTGGTCGGGAAGCCGCTCGAGTTCCGCGAGCGAGCGCAGCTGTGTGAGGACGGCCGGAAAACTCTGCGCCAGCAGGCTCAGGGGCACGGCCTTGCGCGGACCGACGCGCAGCCGCAGCTGCCTGTCGAAGTAGACTTCGCTGTCGCCGCCGAGGCCGCAGGTGCGCACATCCACCGCTTCGACCATCGTGCGCCAGACGCCGACGAGCGCGCCCTCGGCGCGCACGACGGGGCGTCCCCCGGACACCACCGCGATGTCCGTGGTGGTGCCGCCCATATCGGAAACGACGAAATCCGCAGCGCCGGTGAGGAATCCTGCTCCGACAACGCTCGCCGCCGGACCCGACAAGATGGTCTCGACCGGGTACTCGAGCGCAACCTGCGCCTTCATCAATGACCCGTCGCCTTTGACGATCATCAACGGAGCGTCGATGCACACGTCCTTCAGCACACGCGCGAGTGCTTCGATGAGATGGCGGATCTGCGGCGTGAGGCGCGCGTTCAAGGTCGCCGTCAGCGCGCGGCGCGGAGCGTCGAGCCGCGAGCTCAATTCGTGTGCGCACGTGACGGGCTTCGGCGACAGTGAACGGATGATCTGCCGCGCACGCAGCTCATGAGCGGGATTGCGCACGGAGAAATTCCCGGCCACGGCGAACGCTTCGATGCGGTCCTCGTGTTCGCGCACCGCGCGCCTCACCGCCTCTTCGTCGAGGGGGCTCGACTCCTCGCCCGTCGCCGTGTGTCCGCCCTGAATCCGCACCAGCGCGCCCGCGCCGTGGCGCTTCAGCCCCGACCTCTCCGCCATCGCATCGTCGAAGCCGACGAGGAGCGCGCAGACGGGGCTGAAGCGGTGTTCAACGACGGCATTCGTCGCGAGCGTGGTCGAGACGGACACGAGACTGATGTCTTCACGACGCGCACCGGCCGGCAGCAAGTCGAGCACGGCCCGGATCGCCTTGCCGATGCCGATCGCGAGATCCCACGGCGTCGTGAGTGCCTTGGTGCTCGCCACGACCCGGCGGCCCCCGGCGAGCAGAACCGCATCCGTGAAGGTGCCGCCGGTGTCGAGGCCGAGCCAGAGATCGTGCGCTGCATCCATCCAGCCATTCTACATGGGAGTCGCGGTATGGCAGGCGCGGCCTCCGGGAGCAAGCTCCTAGTTCAGCACTCGATTCAACAACCAGGCGAGGCGCACGCCCGCCTTGCTCAGCTGCTCCGCGGTCACCGCGGTCGCTTGGGAGACGTACGCCTCGGGCAAGACGTAGTAATCGGGCGTGTCCGTTCTCGGCAGTTGGCCGTACGCATACCGCTTCGCCACCAACCAGCTTTCCATGGCCCAAGCGTCGGGCGCACCTCTCGACCACTGCGCGCGCTTCGCGTCCGTCATCTGCGCGAGCAGCCGCCGCGCGATCTCGGCTTCGTTCGCTCCCAGTCGCGCCACGAATTCCGTGTCCCAATGGTGGTGCAGCGTATTCGGCGCGATTCCGGGTGCGCTCGCGATCTTGCGATTGCCGCCTTGGTCATGATCGTCGCCGGCGTGCAGCGGCTGATGCAAATCGCCGACCAGGTGCAGCAGGAACTGCAGCGCGCGACGCCGTTCCTCCTCGCTGCTCGCCGTGCTCGCGAGTTCCGCGGAGAATTCCTCGATTTTGTCGACGACGCAGTCCTGTGCGGGACCGAGCGATGCGTGGGTGCCGGGCGGCAAACGGGGTCGGCCGAAGCACGCGCGATTCAAGTCCGGACCGTCCATCTCGAGATCCACGAAATGCCAATTGCGGGTCCGGCGGTAGCGCGCGCCCGTCGAATGGCGGTCGGAGTCGCGATACTTGTCCGCCCAGGTCGCTTCGTGTGCGATGTCCGTCGCAGTAAGCCCGGTGTCGTCGCCCGCCAGCATGGCTTGCACGCGGCTGCGAGCGCCGGGCTCCAGATAGTGCTCGGCGATCAAGCCGATCACCTCGTGGCCTTCATCGCCCCACGCGTGGGCGGGAGCGCAAAGGATGAAGAGAATCGGTACACCCGCGATCGAGTGAAGCAAACTCACCCGTTCAAGCCCTGGCAGCCGCGCACAAAGAGCTGCGCCACGTTCCCGGCCCAGGCATCGAGTTCGGCGGGCGTCATCGGGGTGCCGAGACCCATGGCACGGCGCCGCGGCAACGTGACGACCATGAAGATGAACTGCTGCGCGGCAAACTCGCGATCCTGGGCGCTGAGCTGCGTCGCGGGCAGCTCGCTCGCCAACAAGTTGCCGATCAACTCGGCTGCTTCACGGGTACCGCCCCCGCTCTCGATCGCGCGCACCAGTTCGGGAAAGCGTGCGGATTCGGCATACAGCAATCGATGCAGCGCAATCGCCTGAGGCAAGAGCGCCGCGCGCAAGATCATGCCTGCGAGACGGCGCAGGATCTCCACCAGCGTCCCACCCACGATGAGGGGCACCTCGGGAGGCGGCCGGATCTGATCGATGATCCGATGCAACACCGCGGCAAACAGCGCCGACTTGTGCTCGAAGCGGGCGTAAAGCGTGCGCTTCGAGACGCCGGCGCTCGCCGCCACCGCCTCGATGCTGGTCGAGCCGTAGCCTTCCGCCAGGAACAGGGCGGTCGCAGCCGCCAAAATCCGCTCACGGACGCGCGGCGCCTCGGCACGCGAAGGCCGGCCGCCGCGTGCGACCGCCTTGGCCGCCTTGCGCGCCACCTTCAGCCGCCTCCTTGCGCGCAACGATTACTTATCGCTGATAGACGTAATGTCCGGAAGGGTAGCCGCCGCCACGTCCGGCATAGCCATAGCCGGCATAGCCGTAAGCCGGGTGCGGCGCGTAGTACGCGCGCGGCGGCGCGTAGTACGCCGGAGCTCTCGGGTAATACGCGGGAGCCGGCGCGTAGTACGTCGGAGGCGGAGAGTAATAGGCCGGTGGCGCCGCGTAATAGCCGGACGGCGGCGGCGCGTAACCTGCCGTGGCGGGCGGCGCATACCCCGGCTGCGACGGATAATCGCCGCCGCCGGCGATTGCCTGCGCTCCCGCATTCACTGCGGCCGAGGCGATGGCGATGGGCAACGTGACGAGCGCCACCGCCGCGCCGAACAGTCCGTATCCCACCCCCCAACCGTGTCCGTAGCCATGGCCGTAGCCGTGACCATGGCCAAAACCGTGCGGGCCGGCCCAGGCAGACGCCAGTGGAGTACATGCAAGAGCGGCCGCTGCGGCGGCTGCCAAAACGACCTGCTTGAGTGCCGGCATGTGCTATTCCCCCGATTGATCCCACAAGAGCTGCCCCGAGCATATTCCTGACCTGACCGAAACGCAACGGTACGGTACCGTTTCGTTAGCCAGCCGGCCCGCGCTCGACCGGGCTCGCCCGATAAAGCCTCGCATAGGCGGCGCGCAGCAGATTCTTCTGCACTTTGCCGAGCGCATTTCGCGGCAACTCATCGAGGAGAATCACCCGTTTAGGGACCTTGTAGGAGGCGAGCCGCATCCGCGCGGCGCCAATGATCTCGCCTTCCGACACCGCGGCGCCCGATTTCGGCACGATGGCCGCGGTGACGCCCTCACCAAGATCCGGGTGCGGCACGCCGAACACGGCGCTTTCCAGCACCCCCGGCAGCGTATCGAGCTCCGCCTCCACCTCCCGCGGGTAAACGTTGTAGCCGCCGCTGATCACGAGATCCTTCGCGCGGCCAACGATGTGCACGTAGCCCGCCTCATCGATGCGGCCGAGATCGCCCGTCTTGAACCAGCCGTCAGCCGTGAATTCACCGCGCGTCTTTTCGGCGTCCCTCCAGTAACCGGCGAACACGTTTGGGCCCTTGACTTCGAGCAGGCCGATCGCCTCCCCGGCGGGCGTGCCGGAATCGGGATGCACCACGCGGATCGCGATTCCCGGCAGCGGCGGCCCCACCGAGCCCGCCACTCGCGGACCTGCATACGGATTCGAGGTGTTCATCAAGGTCTCGGTCATGCCATAGCGCTCGAGAATCGTGTGGCCGGTGCGCCGCAGGAATTCCCGATGCGTCTCGACGAGCAGCGGTGCCGATCCCGAAATGAACAATCGGACGCGCGCTGTGTTCTCGGGATTCAACGCCTCCTGCTGCAGGAGGCGGGTGTAATGAGTCGGCACACCCATGTAGACGCTCGCCTCCCGCAAGTGGCGCAATATCGATGCGGCGTCGAACTTCGGCAGCAGCAACAGGCTCGAGGCGGACGCGAGAACGGTGTTGATCGCGGCAAACAGGCCATGCACGTGGAACAGCGGCAGCGTATGCAGCAAGACATCGCTACCGGTAAAGCACCACGCCTCGACCAGCGCGGCCGCGTTCGATGCGAGATTCGCGCGCGTGAGCACGGCCCCTTTCGAGCGGCCCGTGGTCCCGGAGGTGTAGACGATGGCAGCCGGCGAACTCGCGCCGCCATGCACTGCGGTGCCGGGCACGCCGTGAGATCCGCCGCCGAGGCCCGGCAGCGAACCATCGCCCTCGATGCCCAGCGTCTCGACGTGCACAACGCCCGCGCGGTGCGCCAGCGGGGCGAGCGTGGTCAGATCGGACGGGCGAACGATGACGATGTGCGGCTGCGAGTCGCGCAAAAAATAGTCGAGCTCATGCGGAGTATTGGCCGTGTTGATCGGCACGTACACCGCTCCGAGTCTCAGGCACGCCACGTACAGGAGCACGGCTTCCGGGGATTTTTCCACCTGGGCAGCGACGCGGTCGCCGGCGCGCACACCCCGTTGCCGTAGACCCGAGGCGAGGCGCGCGGACTGCTCGCGAAGCGATCCATAGCTGATTTCCCGACCCGCCGCGGTCTTGAGAAACGCTCGCTGCGGGTGATTGCGCGCGGCGGTTTCGATCCACTCATCGGGGTCGGTCGGGCTCGCGTTCATTGTCGAATGTTACTCGATTGAATGAGTACCCGCGCCGTCTGCACGAAACCATAAATCTGGCTATGATGAGCACGCGCGGCCTGAAGCCAGCGGGGGGGGGATTCCGCAGTGAGTATCGAAAGCGCCTTTCTCAAGAACACCTGGTATGTCGCGGCGTGGTCCAATGAGGTCGGGGCGGATGCGCTGCTCGCGCGCACGATCATCCGCACACCCCTGCTCCTGTGGCGCGACGAGACGGGCCGCTTGATCGCGTTCGAAGACCGCTGTTGCCATCGCGCTGCACCGTTGTCGAAGGGGCGCCGCGAGGGAAACAACATCCGCTGCATGTATCATGGTCTGTTGTTCGACAGCACCGGCCGGTGCGTCGAAATTCCTTCGCAGGAATTCATCCCGCCCGCCGCAAGAGTACGCGCCTTTCCCATCGTCGAGCGCTTCAAATGGGTATGGGTGTGGATGGGCGATCCGGCGAAAGCCGACGAATCGTTGATTCCCGATACCCATTATCTCGATGATCCCGGCTGGCGCGGAGTGCCCGACTATCTTCACTACGACGCCAATTACCTGCTGATCACCGATAACCTGCTCGATTTTTCGCACCTGTCGTACGTTCACGAAACCACGCTCGGCGGCTCCGCCAAGTATGCCGGCATACGCCCCAAGGTCACCCGCGCGGCGCGCAGCGTGCGGGTCGAGCGTTGGCTGATCGACGAGGAGCCGGCGCCCTTCCTGCGCAAGCTGAAGACCTGGCCGGGAAACGTCGACCGCTGGAATATCTACGATGTGGTGCTGCCAGGCGTCCTGCTGATGGATTCGGGCAGTGCGCCGACCGGCACCGGTGCGCCCGAGGGACGGCGCATCGATGCGGCGCAATTTTTCGGCTGCCAGGCCGTGACGCCCGAAACCGAGACGACTTCGCACTACTTCTTTCAGCAATGCCACGCGTTCGCTCTCGATGATCCGGCGGTGACGGAGAATCTCACCGCCAGCGTGCGCGCGGGATTTCTCGAGGACAAGGACATCATCCTGGCGCAGCAGCACATACTCGATCTCGATCCCGGCGCGCCGATGCTCGCCATGCGCATGGACACCGCCCTCGCGAGCTTTCGGACGCTCATCGAGCGGGCGATTGCCGATGAACGAGCCGCTGCCCCTCAACCGGCATTAGGTGCGGTGAACACCGGAGCACTGTTAACATAGGACCTACAAGGTAACGACCTAACAGGTCGGACGGTTTGCCGTACCGGCCGGGATGGCAGCGATGGTTTTTTGCAGGGAGAATGATCATGGGGATATCTAGATTTTCCTTCGCGTGCGTGGGCGCGGCTGCCTTGGGCGCGGCTGCGGTGCTGGGATCGGCACGCGTGCTCGCCGCCGACACCTCGGCGCCGGCCTCATCGGGCGAATTGGCCGAGATCACGGTCACCGCCGAAAAGCGCTCGGAGACCCAGCAGAACGTGCCGCTGTCCATGACCACCTTCAGCGACGTCGCGCTGCAGGAAAAGCAGATCAACACCTTCTTCGATTACGCGACCAAGGTACCGAACCTCGCCTTCGCGCCCACCGGCGATGGTGTCGGCACCGCGCGCACCATCTCGATCCGCGGCATCTCCGGCGACAACGTGACGAGCTTCTACATCGACGACACACCGCTGCCCGATTCGATCGATCCGCGCGTCCTCGATGTCGATCACATCGAAGTGCTGCGCGGGCCGCAGGGTACGTTGTACGGCGCGCGCTCGATGGGCGGTCTGGTGCGCATCGTCACCAAGGAGCCGAATCTCACCACATCCGACGGATCGGTACACGCGGGACTCTCCTACACCGCACGCACCAACCAGCCGAACTGGACCGCCGATGGCGTCTTCAATATGCCGATCGTCGAAGATCGCGTCGCGCTGCGATTGAGCTTTTTCTCCGATGATGAGGCAGGCTTCTACAAGCGCAGCTACTGCACCGATCCGGCGGCGGCCATGGCGCTCACCTGCACCCCGCTCTCGACCACCGGCATCAGCACCGTCAAGAATGTGGGGGCGCTCGACACGTACGGCGGCGCGGCGGCCCTCACCTTCAAGGTCACCGACACGCTCACCATCACGCCGCGCATGATGCAGCAACGCGCCGACTACAACGGCTTCCCGCTGGCGGACTATCGCTCGGTGCCGGGGAATGGCTACGGCTACCCCGTCCCGTCGCCAGGTTCACCCGTCCCGCTGCCGACGCCGCTCTATCCGAGCAGCTTCACGCAAGCCCGGACGTTCAATGTGCCGGAAGGCGGCTACGATTCCTGGGCCTTGTATTCGATCGGCCTCAACTGGAAGACCGGCTACGGCGAGCTCGTCTCCTCGACTGCCTATTTCACCCGCAAAGTGGATGAGACTGAGGATGAGAGCGACTTCGTCTACGCGGGTATTACTTCGAATGCTCCCGGCGGCACGCCGCAGCCGAGCAGTATCGAGGAAATCAAGGACTATCAGCGTTTCGTCGAGGAAGTGCGCTTTGCGTCCGATCTCAAGGGGCCCGTTCAATTCGTCGCCGGCGGCTATTACTCGGATTTCCACGGCCGCCTGCCGACGGCCGCTTACTACCCTGGGGCAACCGCGCCGGGGCTCGATGCGACCCTGACAGGCGGTACCGGTGAAGTCACTCCCGGCTACCCGAACTTGATATTCGCGCAGGACTTTCACACGGAAATCAAGGAGCCTGCGGCGTTCGGCGAAGTATCCTATCAGCCCATTGAACCGCTCAAACTGACGGCCGGTCTGCGGTGGTACCAGGTGAAGACCTCGGCATCCGGCTACGAACTTGGGGCGGCTACCGGTGGCGGCCCTGCGATTGTCAGTCCGCCGGCCACCGCCACCGAAAACGGCACCAATCCGAAATTCGAGGCGGATTACCACCTCACCCCGGACGATATGATTTACGCGAGTGCGGCCAAGGGATTCCGGCCGGGCGGGCTCGTGCCCATCGTGCCGCCGGGCGTACCGAACACCGGAACCGACTGCGTGGCGGCGCTGAAGCAGACCAATCCCAACATCACGATCGCCGATACGCGCAGCTTTCAATCCGACTCGCTGTGGAGCTACGAGCTCGGCACCAAGACCTCCTGGTTCGATCACCGCGTGACCTTCGATGCGGCGGGCTTCTACATCAAGTGGAAGAACATTCAGCAGGAAATTTTCCTCTCCTGCGGCTTCCAGTACGTCGCGAACGCCGGCGCGGCGGTGAGCAAAGGGGGCGAGATGGAGCTGCGCGCCCGGCCAACCGAACCACTGGAATTCTCACTCGGTGTGGGCTATCAAAATGCGAAGATCACCGAGTCGAGCGCGGCCTCACCGCAGCAGGTGGGCTCCCCCGTTTATCAAGTACCCGACTGGACCGGCAACACGGCCGTGTCGTACACGACGCAGGTGACCAGCGACTGGAAACTACTGAGCGGCGCCGATTACTCTTATATCGGCCGCAGCTACAGCGGCACTAACGATCCTTCCGATCCGCGATTACGTGGTTCGTACCGGCTCCTCAACGCGAGCTTCGCGTTCATTCGGGACAGGTTCCAGGTGGCGCTGGTTGGCAAGAACCTGGCCAACGAAGTCGCCGTCCTCGGCGACAACCGGTCGCTTGCAGCCGAGATCAATGGGCGCCCGCGCCTGTTCATCAATCAACCGCGTACCGTCGGGGTCGAGTTCAGGCAGTCGTTCTAAGCGGCGCGCTGCCGATCGGGCGCATCAGCACGCCGCCAGGAACTCCTCGGCGACGGCGCATGCGCGCTCGATGAGAAAGGGCGTGAATTCGCGCGCGGTGTCGCTGTCGGGGCGCGTGTGCACCCAGCCGAGATACGTGGTGCCGCGCGCGGCCAGGAACAGCGGCATCCATTCGAGCGTCTCATCGCTGAGCGGGCGTGCGCTGCGGTAGCCGCGAATGAGCGCATCGCGTGCCGTCGGGTAGATCGGATCGCCGCTGATGAAGTAGAGCGAGGTGGCAAGCTCAAAGAGATGCCAGCCGAACCCGGCGTCGTCGAAATCGATGACGCGAACCTGATCGCCGTCCATGAGCAGGTTTTCAGGGACGAGATCGGCATGGATGAGCCCATAGCGATCGGCGCGCATGCCAAAGGCCGCGAGGCCGCTCGCGATCAGGGCTCGGGCGCGATCCAGCACGCTTTTCTGAGAATGCGTGAGCGCGGCGAGCTCCCAGAACCGGCCCCACAGCGGTTGCTCGCCGACGAGGCCCGGCAAATCCCACGCATGGCGTTGGAAACCCGGTGGGCGCTGCCAGCCCGAACTCTGGTTGTGCATGCGCGCGGCGATGGATCCGATCCGATGGTACTGCCCGGCAACGGCTTCGTCCGTTCCGGTGAGACCGGTCTCGACCGATCCCAATTGGTTGCCGTCGATCCATTCGAAGATGTCGATCTGACGCGAACCGCCGGAAGCCGCCACGACCTCGAAGTCACGGCCGTGCCGCGAGGGAATGACCCGCGGCACCGCAATGCCGGCAGCCTCGAGCGCTCGCAGCCAGTGAAATTCCGAATCGAGCTCTTCGTCCGAATGATAACCACGTCGGTGCACCCGCAGCACCGCCCGGCCGCCATCCGCCAGGTCGAGGCGAAACACCGCATTTTCCCGTACCTTGATGGGCTCGATGCCGGTCACCGGCAGGTTCCAGTAGCCGAGCGCCGTGAGCGCGAGCGCGCGCATCTGTTCGAGGAAGACGGCGGACTCGCCCGCCGGGGCGGTGCTCGAAGTCATACGGCCGCCAGGACCTCATCGAGCGTGTCGACCAGGAGATCCGCATGCTGCCTCTGAAACGGCATCGGCGGACGGATCTTGAGAATATTGTCGTGCATGCCGATGCGGCTGATCAGCACGCCGCGCTCGCGCATGAGATTGACGAGCTGTCTGGTCTGCGCCGTTGCCGGTGTCTTGGTCTGCCGATCGCTCACCAGCTCGACGGCGAAGAACAGGCCCGCGCCGCGCACGTCGCCGATGAGCGCGTGGCGGTCGGCGAGTTTCGACAGCCGCTGCAGCGTGTAGCTGCCCACGGCGACCGCATTTTGCAGCAGGCGCTCGTCCTGCAGCACATCGAGGACCGCGGTGCCGACGGCCGCCGAAACCGGGTTGCCGCCGAAGGTGTTGAAGTACATATTCCGCCCCGCGAATGCGTTGACGAGATCGGGGCGGGCGATGACACCGGCAAGCGGGTGACCATTTCCCATCGGCTTGCCGAGCGTGACGATATCCGGAATCACGCCGAGTCTTTGATGTCCCCACATGTGGCTGCCGAAGCGGCCGAAACCCGCCTGCACTTCGTCGGCAATGAAAAGACCGCCCGCGGCGTGAACGTGGGCGAGCGCCTTCGCCATGAACCCGGCCGGCACCGTGGGCAGTCCTTCGCTCGAGAAAGCGGTACAGAAGAGAAGCCCCGCGAAGCGGATTCCGTCCGCGGCAAAGGCATCGATCGCGCGCTTGATCTCGCTCGCATAGCCGGTCGCGAGCTGCTCATCGCTGCGTCCGCCGCGATCCCGATAGGGGTCCATGACGGGCACCGTGCGCACGTACGGGCCGCGCTTGTCCTGCGGTGTGAACAGCGAGCTCACCTGCATCACCGCGGCGGTATTCCCGTGATACGCCCACTCCGTGGCGATGATCCCCATGCCGCCGCTGCAATCGCGCGCGATGCGCAGCGCGAGCTCGTTCGCTTCGCTGCCGGTGCAGCAAAACATCGCCATGGAGAGCGTCGGATCGAACAGGGCCGTCAGCCGCTCCGCGTAGGCCACCACGTTCTCGTCGAGATAGCGCGTATGCGTGTTCAGCGTGGCCGCCTGCCGCGAGAGCGCCGCGACCACCCGGGGATGGCAGTGCCCGACGTGCGGCACGTTGTTGTACGCGTCGAGGTAGCGCTTCCCGTCCGCATCGTACAGCCACACGCCCTCGCCGCGCACCAGGTGCAGCGGCTTGTCGTAGAACAGCGGCGAGTTGCGGCCGAGTACGCGATAGCGCCGCTCGAGCAATGAATCGGGCGGCATGACGGCTCCTTGCCTCACTGACCTTGGTAATAGGCGTCGAGTACCACCGGGCTCTCCGGCAGCGTCGAGCCGCCGTCGACCACGATCGTCTGGCCCGTGATGTAGGCTGCGGAATCCGAGGCGAGGAACAGCATGGTGTTGGCGATGTCGACCGGCATCCCGAGTTTGCCGAGCGGGATCTGGGTCGCCATTTGTGCGAGCGCTTCGGGTCCGCCCAGCGCATCCATCGCCGGCGTGAGAATGTAGCCGGGCTCGACGCCGTTCACCGTGATGTTCTGGCGCGCGTATTCGAGCGCCGCGGTGCGAATGAGGCCGTTGATGCCGCATTTCGAAGCCGCGTAATGCGCCGTGCCCGGCATCGCCACGTTCGGACCCGTGACCGAGGAGGTGAACAGGAAACGGCCGCCGCCTTGCTTGCGCAGGTGCGGGAGCGACTCCTGAATCAGCCAAAAACCCGCCTTGAGATTCACCGCGAGCGTGAGATCGAGGTTCTCATCGGAGAGCT
This sequence comes from uncultured Gammaproteobacteria bacterium, assembly GCA_963843295.1. Taxonomy (GTDB): domain Bacteria; phylum Pseudomonadota; class Gammaproteobacteria; order Steroidobacterales; family Steroidobacteraceae; genus Bog-1198. The sequence continues at coordinate 128,678 of CAWJJP010000015.1, forward strand.
CCTCGATCGACAGGACGGGGTACACGGCCGCATTGTGCACCACGATGTCGAGCCGACCGAAATGCTCCACCGTCTGCGCGACGACGCGCGTCACTTCGCTGTGGCGCCCCACGTCGGTCTGGTTGAGCCAGGCGACGCCACCGTCCTTGACGATGGAATCGGCGACCGACTGACCGTTCGCACGGCTGCGCGTGGCAAGGACCACCTTGGCGCCGGCTTTGGCGAAAACGCGCGCGATCCCTTCGCCGATGCCCTGGCCGGCCCCGGTCACGATCGCGACTTTACCCGACAGATCGACCTTCATGACGAAACCTCCGACGCATGATTCACGACGTTTGATTCACGAGGCCCGCAACCGTGCCGGCCTGAGCCACACGAACTGCGCAACCAACACACCGATCGCAGCGATCGCGATCTGCAACGCGCGCACTTCGAGTTGATAGCAGGACACCATGACCGCAAGCGACAGGAAAAGGGCGACGACGGCGACCGGTGAGCCGCCGAGCGCCCGGTAACTTCGCGCCAGTTGCGGTTCCTGCTGCCGAAGGCGCAGGAAGGCGGCGAGCAGCAGCACGTGCGAAACGCTGATCAGGAAAATGAACACGACCATCGCGCTGTTCGGCGGGAACGCCGCCGTGGCAAGCGCGATCACGCCCACGAGGTAGACGGCGGCCGCCGGGGCGTGACGCGCATTCACGCCGCCGAACACGCGCGGGAGGAATCCCGCTTGCGCCAGATGATAGAACTGCCGCGAGCCCGCGTACGCGAGTGAAAAGAAGGTTCCGAGGAGCGCGACCAGCGCCCCGGCGCCGACCACGCGTGACATCAGGAGCTCGCCGCTTCGTCCATGATTTGCCGTGATCGCCGCAAACAGCGGGTCATCGACGGCAGCGAGGCGATCCGCCCCCGTCGCGCCGGTCGCGATCAGCAGCACGCACATGCCGATCACGAAGGCGACGCCGATCGCCGTGGCAAGCGCCTTGGGCATATTGCGGGCCATGTCGCGCATTTCGGCCGCCGCGTGCCCGGCCTGTTCGACGCCGAGAAACAGAAACAGGGCGAACGGGATGCAGCGCGCCGCCCCGCCGATGCCATGCGGCAACAGCGTCCTTGCACCGTCGGGGCCGACGCTGAACAGCCGGGCCGACGCATACTCGGGCGCCATGAACAGACAGAATGCCACCAATATGACCAGCGCCACCACGCCGACCGCGACCGTGAGACCGACGGCCTCGCTTGCACCGCGCAGTTGCAGCCCCATGACGAAGATCAGGAACGCGAGCTTGACCGGCCAGCCGCCGAAGCCGAGCCATGCCGCGACGTACGCTTCGCCGAACGACATCGCGAGCCCCGCTCCCACGGCGAGCGCGATGGCAACCGACATGCCGGTGAGATAAGCAGCCGTGGGTCCGAGCGCCCGGCGCACGTAACCGTCGAATCCTCCGGCGTCGGGCAGCGCGGCAGCAAGCTCCGCCAGGCTCTGCGTCAGGCACAAGAAAAGCACCGCCATCGCGAGCGCGGCGAGGAACATCCCGCCCCATCCGCCGACACCGAGGCCGTAGTTCCAGCCCGATACGTTGCCGGAAATCGCGATGGCGATCCCGAGGGCGGCCACCTGCAGCCAATGCAGGGCACCGGCCTTGAGTTTCGCCGGGGTCTCGGCTACGCCGGTTTGACTGTCAGCCATGATGTGCTCCTGCCGCGCCGCGCCGCATGAACGGCCGGGCTGCTCGACCGGATTACTTGCCCCACCGGTAGAGCACACTCGCTCCGAAGGTACGCGGCGGCCCGTAGACCGATTGGTCGATACCCAAGAACCCCGAGAGATCCAGGTTATATACCCGATACCACCGGTCGGCGAGGTTTTTGCAGAAAGCCGCGTACTCCCAGCGGCCATTGCCGGTGGTGTACGCGACCCGCGCGTTGGTGACGATGTAGGAAGGCTGAAGATCGTCCTCGGCGTTGATGAGCTCCATATACTGCTGCTTATTCCACTTTGCATCGGACTCGACGGACAGCTGGCCGCCGAGCGCCGACCACTCGTAGCGAGCCTCCGCATTGAGGCTCCAGAGCGGCGCCTGTGGCAGCTGCGCGGTGATCAAAAGGCCGGCGGGTGTGGGCACGTCCTCGGCACGTGTGTCGAGATAGGACACGCCGAGCTGCAGGTTGAGCCCGTGCAGCGGAGCGACCGCGAGTTCGAGCTCGCCGCCTTTTACCTTGGCGTTGACGTTCTCGACGATCGTCGTGGCGACGTCCAGGAAGAATCCCTGATAATCCTTGTAATCGTAATAGAAAATGTCCCCGTTGAGCCGCGCCTTGCCGTCCCAGAACGTCGACTTGAAGCCCATTTCGTAGCTCGTCAATCTCTCCTCGTTGTAGTTCAAGTTGAGCACCGGCAGAAACGTATACGCGGGATTCAAATTCACGTAGCCGGAGCTGGGCGCCGACCAGCCGCCGCCCTTGGCGCCGCGGTTGACGCTCGCGTACAGCAGGTTGTCGTGATCGATCTTGTAGTCGATCTCCACCTTGCCGGTGGGAATGTGGTAGGTGTGCTCCGCATTCGGGTAACCCGCCGCGGTCGAGTAGGTGACGGCGTACGGGAAGCCCCCCGGAGGCGAGGCGGGATTCGGCGGTCCGCACACATTGCAGGCGTAGTTGAAGATATACGACTTCTCATCGCTCGTATAACGGGCACCGGCAATCGCGGTCCAGTGCTCGTTCAGGTCGTATTCCAATTGACCGAACACGGCCGGCGAGCTCGTCGTGAGGTCGAGCCGCGCGAGGCCATCCCCGTACGGAAGGAGGCCGACGCCCGGATAGTTGATGTAATCGGGCAGGGTCGTCTGCTCGACATTGTCGGTCTTGTAATTGATGTAGTAGGCGCCACCGATCCAGCGCAATGCCCCTACCGTGCCGTTCAAGCGAAACTCCTGGGAGAACTGCTGGTAATGCACGCCGGTGTCGTAGTCGAAGATCGGATTCGGCGACATGTCCGAATCCTCGCCGTAGCGCTTCTGCAGTTGCATGAAGTCCGTGACGGAGGCGAACGAGAACCCTGAGAACTGCCAGTTGACGCGCACGTTGGCGTCCCACACCGTGCGTTGGAATATCCCGCGGCGATCCTCGGCCTGGTTGAACGGGCTGGTGCTCGTGTTCACGTAGCCGCCGAAATCCGGCGTGCCCGGCGGGGCAAACACACCGCGACCGGTGGCATCGGGAATGGCGGCCGCCCAGGAATAGTTGCCCGAAGTCTCGTGGTCGTTGTTGACCGCATCGAGCTTGATCAGAATTTCGCCGTCGTCCGACGGCTTGATCTTGAACTGCAGGCGCCCGGCATACTGCTTCTGATTGTTGATCGAGTCGCCGATGCGGTTGGTGACGTAGCCGTCGTGGTAGGAAGTCTGAAAGGACGCCCGCGCGTCGACCCGTTCGGAAAGAGGCCCGCTGAAGGCACCTTCGGTCTGTAGAAGACCGTAGTTACCCGCGGTCACCTGTACATAGCCCTCCGATGTATCGGTGGGCTGCTTGCTCACGTATTGGATCAGGCCGCCGGTGGCATTGCGTCCGAACAGCGTGCCCTGCGGCCCGCGCAGCACCTCGACCCGCTGCAGATCGAACAACGACCCGGCGAGCGCACCGGTGTTGGCGATATAGGCGTCGTCGGAGTAAACCGCGATCGGCGCCTCCTGATGATCGCTGAAGTCGTTTTGCGAGACGCCGCGCAGGTTGTAGACCGTGACGGTCGCACCGTACTGGTTGAATTGCATTCCCGGCGTCTGGCCGACGATGTCCGTGACGTCCTTCAAGCCGAGCCTCTCGAGCGAGTTGGCGTCGAAAGCCGTCACCGAGGTGCCGACATCCTGCAGGTTCTGCTCGCGCCGCTGCGCGGTGACGATGATCTCCTCGAGCTTGGCGGTCTCGCCGGTATCGGCCGCCGATGAGGCAGCCCACGGGCCGCAGACCGCCATCGCGACCAACAGCGCCGGCGACGACACGCCGGCGGCAACCGATCGAGCATTCTTGAAGTTGCACATCCCGCAGCTCTCCCGAAACGTAGTTTGATCCGCTGTCATAGTCGACTCCAGTCGAGTATCCTGAACATCACAACCAGTGTCAACGTACCTTGAAACGCGATGCACCAAAACAACACCACTGCCGGCGATCCGGTCATATTCCGCGCACCCGGGATTGCGCGCCGCAAACGTCTGCTGGCGGCGGCACGCGGCCTGCTGGCGCGCCGCGATCTCGATGAGATCAATCTCGCCGACGTGGCGCGCGCGGCCGGCATTCCGAAGGGCTCCGCCTACCACTACTACGCCGATATCATGGACCTGTACGTGCATCTCATCGCGGTGCTCGGAGAGGAGATGCTCGCCGACGTCCGCCGGCCGCTGCGCGGCAGCGCACCCGCGACGTGGAGCGCCGTCATCGCGGCGCTGGTGCGCCGCGGTGCGCGATTTTTCGACGCTCATCGGGACGCACGGACCCTCCTCATCAGTCCCAAGACGCCGCCCGAGCTCAAGCTGCGCGATCGGCAAACCGATCGGCGAATCGGCAGGCTCTTCGAGGAGCAGATCGAGCGCTACTTCGTGCTGCCGAAGCGCCCCGACCGCACGACGATCTTCTTTCGCGCGGTGGAAATCGCCGATCTCATGTTCGGCCTGTCGATGCTCGAGCACGGCACGATCAAGGGGACGATGACCGAAGAAGCCGTCCGCGCCGTCGTCGCCTATCTGCGCTCGCACTTTCCCGCAACCCTTCCGCGCCGCGCGCGGGGCAAAACGGGCGGCCGCTAGGAGACTGTCTGGAGTATTCCGCGCGAAAGTGCCGCACTGCGCTATTTCGGGGTCACGGCGGGCGTCAACTTGCCGCTGCGGAAACTGCCATTGACGAAGAAATCACCCTTGCACATCCAGACGCCGTCGACCTTGGCCCACAGGAAGAGGATGGCGAACGTGAAAGGTTTGTTGTTCGGATCCGCGGGGAAGACGTGAAAGTCCGCCCAGTCCCATCCGGCGTTGCCGTTGACGTAGGTGTGGACCGAGTCGACCTTGACCCGATTATCCTTGACCACCTCCTGGTAGAGCGGGCGGATCTGATCGCGGCCGATGTAAATGCCCTCGCCTTCCCCCACTGAAATCACATCGGGCGCATAGAATCGGGTCACGATCGTTTCCGCGTCGTGCGCGGCAAAGGCCTTCTCCTTGAGGTCATAGCGCGCGCGTATGGCCCGCTTGAACGCCTCGAGCTCGGCGCTGTCGGGAGACGCGGCGGCCCGCGCCGCGTCCGCTGTCGCCGGCGTTGCAGGCACCGCACCGCCTGCGATACCCGCGGCCATGGTGAGTACGATGAGCAGAGGCAGGCGCGCGCCGGCGGCAGTCGTGGAACGCATCAGCTGATCTCCAGAGCCTGCAGGCCGGCCCGCTCGCCTTCCTCGGCGGCGGTTTCCCACATCTGGGCGCCGGACAATTCCGAGTGGCCGAACGTCAGGCGATGGAAGCGCTTGCGAAGCACCTCCTTCGGAGCCGGCCTGCCGTCTTTGCCGAAGAAGAACCCCGGCGGATCGACCACATAGGCGTGGCCCCAGCGGTTGGTGACGATGCCCGCGATGTCGCGGTTCGCGTCGAAGCCGTGGTCACCGAACATTTTCGTGAACTGCGCCCGCACCGCCGACTCGATCTGCGCATATGGCATCGCGAACAGCTGCAGACGTGCCGCCGTGCACTGCTGCGGGAAGGGGACGCCGGGAAGCGGGAAGGGGTTGTACATCGTGAGGACCACCGGCTTCGCCGGGTCGAGCGGCTGAGTCACCTGACCGGGGATGTCGAGATTGCGGCGCAGACTGGTGAACCAGCCGAAACCCTCGAACCAGCGGGCCGAGGCGATGCCCAGTTTGTCGAGAAACTTCCAGTTCCTCAACGCGACGTTGACGGTGAGCATGGGAGCATGATGAAAGGCGTTCATCGCCTCACGGTATTCGGGCGACACGTCGCGGCAAATGTGCCGGTTCGCATGCTGCTGGCCGCACAGAATCGCGGCTTTTGCGCGGACCTTGTAGAGTTTGCCGCCGCGCGCGTAAATCACGATGACGTGCTTGGCCGATTCCGGGGACCCCTCGTGCGCGACGCTGACCACGGTCGAGGAGAGTCGCATCCGCACCGGCTCATTGACCCGGTCGAGCTGCTCCCACTGGACCGGGCTGTTGAGAATATCCGCCATGCGGTATTCGCCTTGCAGTGCGGCGGGAATTATTTTCTTGAGGAAATGGCGGGCCGTGCCCGCGTGGCCACCCGGAAAGCTCGCCAGGTAGATTTCGTCGGTCGGGTCGAGACCGCCCGTCTGATAGCGGTAGTAGCCGATCACACCCGGTTGAAGGAAATTGTAGGCGGAGTAGGCCGAAATCACATCTGCGCCGAGACCGCAGCCCATGGCGGAGGTCATCGGATTGAGGTATTTCAGGACCTCGGGCAGTGCTTCCTTGTCGATGCCGACGATGTTCGTCAAAAAGTCCGCATACGTCATGGTGTCGAGCCATGACTCCCAATCAGCACGGCGCGGCGGCGTACGGAACAATTCCATGTCGACCAGCGCCTTTTTGGCGGCGTCCGAAATCGGGGCGTGCTTGAACCCGTCGCGCCAAGGGTTCTTCACCCATCCGTGTCCTTCGTAGTAGAAGCCGGTATCGGAGCGCTCCCAGGCGACGTGCATCGGGCTCCACGCGTCTTCGGGGACCAGAATATCGCGGCTGAGTCCGCTCGGCTTTTGGAACACGAACTCATCCGGAAACCCGAGATCGGTTGCGAAGTGCGTCCACATGCCCGCGTCCTTCGCCTTTTGGAAGGGCACGACGATTCCGGTCGCTCCCTGCGGCGCCGTCAAGTGGTAGCCGTCGACCTCGAATTCGTTCTGCTTCGCCTCGCCGCCGAAGATGGGGTGCTGATCGAACATCAGCACGCTGGCATCGGGATGTCCCTTGCGATAGGCCCAGCACGCTGAAAGTCCGGCCATTCCGCAGCCGACGATGATCACGTCCGGGCCCTCGCCGGTATCCGTGGCGGAGCGCAAGCGGCTTTCCCACTGGTCGTTGCGTATCCCGCCATGGGCGGCGTTGACGACCTCGTGGGTGTTGCCGTTCGACCGCGCGTAGTCACCGATGCCGCCGGGGCCGGTCCACTCCGGACCGAGACCCGTCATCGGAGCGGGGACCGTCTGCGCGCCCGCCTGCCGCAGCGCCGCCGGCGATGCCATGCCGAGCAATGCCGCGCCGCTGCCGATCAACGATCCGCCGATGAAATCGCGCCGCGTGACGCGGTCGCCCGCCGCGCTCGTATCGGCGACCGGTCCTTTCGTTCGTTCTTCGTTCACGAGACCCCCAAGCGCGGCCAGTCGTCGGCAACCTGGTCGCACGACTTTTTTTACAAGTCACCTGACTTGGATATACTATATTTGTCATTCGTGCGCCCCGTCAAGCTTTCGCCGAGGAGGGTTGGGATCGGTCTGCGGCGCCGCCGATCGGAACGTCATGAATTTCAACTTCTCGACAGTACCGCGCGTCGACTATCGCGAGACGCCCAATTCACGCAGGATTCTGCAGGCCGCGAAGCAGGTGTTCATTCGCGAGGGCGGGGCGAAATTCAGCGCCCGAGGCGTCGCAAAGGAGGCGCGGCTGAGCCTCGGCGCCGTTCAGCACTTCTTCCCCGCCAAGCGCGATCTGCTCACCGCCACGCTCGAGTACGTCGTGAACGAGTACGAAAACGCCTATCAGCGGCTCTGCGACCGTCTGCCCCTGAATGGGGAAACGCGCCTGCTCGGCGTCCTCGACATATTGGTCGCCGACATATGGCAGCGCGATACACGCAAATTCTTCTTCGGCTTCTGGGCATTGGCCTGCCACGACACCGCGGCCGGCAGGCTGTTGAGGGAAATGTACGCCTTTCACATCAGGCGGCTCGGCGCCTTTCTCGGCGCGGCGCGGCCCGCTCTATCGGAGCGGCGCTGCGAGGAATTGGCGATGCAAATAGCGGCCTTGATCGAGGGGCTGATGCTCTTCACCGCGCCATTGGGCAGGCGATTTACGACGCGCCGACGCATGCAGCAAATGGTGCGCAAGAGCGTCCTGCAACTCTTGAGCGAAGGCGGTACGGCCGCCGCGATCGGGATGCCCGTGTTGCGTTTTGGATAGCGGAGTCGTTTTTCCTATGTCAAACTTGTTTGCAAACCAGGGATGAACTCGCCAGCACGCGGCTTCGTTGCCGCGCGAGTGCGGTTCTAGAGACAACACCTCACAGCCTATCGGAACATGACCATGCGACTTCGAGCTTCGATCGCCACTCTGCTGATGTCGGCGCTTCTGGTCGGATCGGCGAGCGCGGAACTGCCGTCGGAGACCGGACACGGGCTGCAGTCGGCAACCCTCCCCGTGCCGGCATCGAAGCACTGGGTGTGGGTGAACGATTTCGTGTTTCAGCACATGTCCGACGGGATGGCCTACTTGATCGATGGCGACAGCGGGCGCTATCTGGGAACGCTCAGCACCGGATTTGGCTTCGCGCACCTGCTGCTGTCCCGTGACGGCAGGCTCATCTACTCTCCGGAGACCTATTTTTCGCGTGGCACCCGCGGCAAACGCACGGACGTGGTCACGCTCTACGATCCGGCCACGCTGTCGGCGATCGGCGAAATCGCGATACCGCCCCGGCGCTCTTCCAACCTGCCGATGATCGCCAACAATGTTCTGACGGACGACGACCGGTTTCTTCTGATCTACAACTTCAATCCGTCGCAGACGATCACGGTGGTCGATACCAAGACGCGCAAGTTCGTACGCGAAGTGGAGAGCCCGGGATGCGCGCTCGTATATCCGACCGGACCGCGCTCATTTTTCACCGTGTGCGGCGACGGCTCGTTGTTGCTCGTCGACCTCGACGAGAATGGCGCCGCGCATCAGCAGCGAACGCAGCCGCTGCTGAGCATGGGCGAGGACCCGGTCACCGAAAAGGCCGTCCGGATTGGGCGCACCTGGTACTTCGTCACGTTCGACGGGCGCATCTATCCGCTCGAGGTGGACACGAAGGGTGCTGCCGTGGGTCCGACCTGGTGGTTGACGACCGAGGCCGAGCGCAAGGCCGGCTGGCGGCCGGGCGGCCTGCAGCAGCTCGCGGTGAGTCCCGACAATTCGCGCCTGTACGCAATCATGCATCGCGGCGGCATCGAGACCCACAAGGACCCGGGCAAGGACGTCTGGGTCTTCGATGTGGCGACTCGGAAGCGCGTGCAGCAAATCGCGCTCAAGAATCCGGCGGGATCGATCCTGCTCTCGAACGATGAGCATCCGCTGATGTACAGCATCTTCATCGAGAGCACGGACCTCGACGTCTACGACGCGGCGAGCGGCAAGCTGCTGCGCACGGTCGAACACATCGGCACGACGCCGACGGTCATGGTCGCTCCGTAGAGGCCTGCCCTTTGCAACTCATCGAATCGCCCGTGCTCGATCCGACATTCGGATACCTGATTTGCATCGGCATCGCGCTGCTTTTTGCCGCGGCGGGCTGGCACAAACTTCGTGATCTCGAGACCTTCACCGAAGTATTCGCCGCCTATCGCGTGCTGCCCGAGGGATGGGATCGCCGGGTCGCGTGGCTCATTCCGGGTCTCGAGCTCGCGATCGCGGCCGCGCTGCCGTGGCAGATGAGCCGCCGCTCGGCGCTCACGGCTGCCATGGGACTGCTGATCGCCTACGCAGCCGGAATGGGCTTGAACCTCGCGCGCGGCAGACGCGAACTCGACTGCGGCTGCGGCACCATCGGCAGTCGCCGCCCGATCGCCGGCTGGATGGTTTGGCGCAATCTCGCCGTCGCACTGATCGCCGCCATTGCCGCGTTGCCGTGGGCTTCGCGCCCTCTGACCGGCTTTGACATGCTGACCGTTTTCGGCGGACTGGCGGCGATCGCCGCACTGTACGTCGCCATCGATCAATTGCTCGGCGAAATCTCGCCCAAAGCGCTGCGAATGAGCGGGAAGGCCCTGTGACGGCGCTCGCCATTTCCAACGCCACGTTGTGGCTCGTGGTCATCGCACTTTGCGTCGCGCTGCTGGCGGTCGTGCGGCAGCTCGGTGTTCTGCACGAGCGCATCGCACCCGCCGGCGCACTCATGCTCGCGAAGGGACTCAAGGTCGGCGAGCCGGCGCCGCAGATCACGGTCCAGGATCTCGAGGGCCGCTCTCTCACCCTCGGCGCGGCGCGGCCGGATGAGCGCGCCACGCTGCTGATTTTCGTGTCGCCGACATGCCCGGTATGCAAGGCGTTGCTGCCGGTACTGAAATCGAGTCTCGCGTCCGAACGGGACTGGCTCGACATCGTCCTGGCGAGCGACGGCGACGGCGCGGGACAGCGCGAGTTCGTCCAGGCGCAGCGCCTGGGCAGCTTTCCGTACGTCGTGTCGGCCCCGCTCGGCATTTCCTACCAGGTGAGCCGGCTGCCGTTCGCGGCACTGATCGATGCCCAGGGTGTGCTGCGAGCGCGGGGAATCGTCAATTCGCGTGAACATCTGGAAAGCCTGTTCGAGGCGAAGCGTTTGAACGTCGCATCGATCCAGGACTATTTTGAGGAGCATCGGGCCGCATGAGCAGCTCGTCGCCGGTTAAACGAGGTATCGATCCATGAAATGGTTGGATGTGTTGGCCGAGAATACTGCGCGCACGATTGCACGGCGAACGTCTCGACGCAGCGTCATCGCGGGCCTCGGCTCCCTTTTGCTCGGTGCCGGCACCGTTCCGCTGCTTCCGGTGGCGCGCGGCGCCGACACGAAGCCCGCGGGCGCAGCGCCCGGCGCTGGCGCAGCGAACGCCGATCCGGGAGACCCGGCCTCGTGCGAGTACTGGCGGCACTGCGCAGTCGACGGCTTCCTGTGCGGCTGCTGCGGCGGCTCGCAGTCGGTCTGCCCGCCCGGCACGGACATGTCCCCGGTCACGTGGATAGGCACCTGCCACAATCCCGGTGACGGCAAAGACTACGTCATTTCCTACAACGATTGCTGCGGCAAGAGCGCGTGTGGACGCTGCTTCTGCAACCGCAACGAGAGGGACAGCGCCTTGTTCCAGCCGGGCCGCTCGAATGATTACAACTGGTGCTCGGGAAATTCCAAAGCGAACATCCCCTATCACTGCTCGACCGCGCGCATCGTGGGCGCGGCCAAGTAGTCGGCTCATGCGCCTCTGCGCGGCAGTCGCAGTCATGGCGCTGTCGTGGGTGGGCGCCAATGACGCATCGGCGTACCAGCCTCAAGTCAATTTCCAACTGAACTGCATGGGGTGCCATCTCGCCGACGGATCCGGTGAATCCGGGCGAGTGCCGTCCCTGCGCCGCTCGATGGTGATGTTCTCGGCGAGCACCGCGGGCCGCGACTACATCATCCGGGTGCCGGGTGTCGCGCAATCGCCGCTGTCGGATGAGGAAACGGCGGCACTCCTCAACTGGATGGCACAAAATTTGAGCGACCTGCCTCTGCCGCCAGGGTTTGTCGCTTATTCAGCGGCCGAAGTGCAGCGTTCGCGCAGTCATCCGCTCTCGCAGGTGCGCAGTGTACGCGCACGATTGATGAGAGCCGCGGCTGCGCACGACGGTCACTGAAACGAAAGCACCGCGCGCATTCGCGCGCCACGCCAATCACCGGGCACCGTCGCACAGTCGCATCCCCGGCGGCGAACCGTCTGTACGCTAGGGAACACAATCCGCTACGGGGTTATACGTACAGAAATCAAGCCGACGAAGCTGTACCTTGCGCATAACACAAACGTGAAGAGGCCGAGTGGGATGTCATACGAGTTGCCGTGGATGGTCCGCCCAACACCGGCCCTTCTACATACGACGTTGCACCGACGGCCCAAACCCCAGCCCAACGGAGAATGAAGCCATGACCCTCGTGCGTACGATCGATTTACCCAAGGGGTGTTCGTGGCTTCTCGCCGTCGCGCTGCTGTGCGCGGCCGCGACGCCGAGCCGCGCCGTGCCGAGCTTCGCGCGTCAGACGGGCATGACGTGCGCGGCTTGCCACACGGTCTTTCCCGAACTCACGCCCTTTGGACGCGAATTCAAGTTGAACGGCTACGTGCTCGACAACATCAAGCAGGTCACGGGCATCGACACCACGGCCCATGAGACTCTCGCATTGAACTCCATACCGCCGATCAGTCTCATGCTGCAGGTTTCCTATACGCACACCAGCACGGCGCTGCCCGACCCCGCGATTAACGGGGCGCTCGCGAAGGACGGCGACCTGCTCTTTCCGCAACAGGTGAGCTTCTTCTACGCCGGCAAGATCGCCGATGAACTCGGGGCATTCATCCAGCTCACCTACGACGGCGTGGGAAATGCCTTCGGACTCGACAATACCGATGTTCGCTACGCGCACCATCTGGCCTTCGGCGGCGCGAACGGCAACAATCACGATCTGATCTTGGGTGTGACGCTCAACAACAATCCGACCGTGCAGGACGTATGGAACACGACACCCGCGTGGGGATTTCCCTACTCGAACAGCAGCGTCGCGCCCGGCCAGATCGCTTCGACGTTGATCGACGGCGGCCTCGCCGGGGGCGTGGGCGGTCTCGGTGTGTACGTCTGGCTGGACGATCACTACTACGTGGAACTCTCGGGTTATACCTCGGCAATCGCCGGCGGAAACCATCCGCTCGACAGCACCACGCCGCAGCCGGTGACTCAAGGGGTGTCGCCCTACTGGCGCGTAGCCTACGAGCAGCGCTGGGATCGCAACTCCCTCGAGGTCGGCGCCTATGGCATGAGTGTGCACACGCACCCGGCAAACGGCACGGCGCTGCAGGGTCCGGTCGACAAGTACACCGACGCCGCCGCGGACGTCCAGTACCAGTTCATCGGCGAGGACCACTTGTTCACGGCGCTCGCCACCTACATCCATGAGAGCCAGACACTCAACGCCAGCGTCATCGATCAACTCGCCGCGAACACCGACAACAATCTGAAGACCTTCAAGCTGACGGGCCAGTATTATTATCACCGGAAGATCGGCGGCAGCGTCGGATACTTCACCACCTCCGGCAGCTCCGACACCTTGCTCTACACGGCCGCGCCGGTCACCGGCAGCGCGAACAGCAGCCCCGACACCAATGGCTATATTTTGGAAGTGAACTATCTGCCATGGCTCAACACGAAACTGCAGGCACAGTACACCGGCTACAGCAAGTTCAACGGCCAAAAGACCAACTATGACGGCAGCGGCCGCGACGCCTCCAACAACAACACCATGTATCTGTTGGTGTGGCTGAACTTCTGATTCGGACTGAAGCGAGGAAGATTATGAAGCCAAATTACGTTGTCGGCCTTGCGATGAGCGCGGCGATATTCTACGGCGGGTTTACCCACGGCGAAGAGACCGCCGCTGCGCCGGCCGCACCCATGACGGATGCGCAGAAGGCCGCGTTGCAAAAGACGGTGGAAACCTGCGGCACATGCCACGGGGTCAACGGCCGCAGCGTCTCGCCCACCTTCCCGAATTTGGCGGCGCAGACCGCTCCTTACATCGAGGCGCAACTGCATGCCTTCAAGGACCAATCGCGCGCCGACCCCGATGCACAGGCCTACATGTGGGGCATGGCATCGCAGCTCAGCGACGCGACGATCAGCGCTCTCGGCAGCTATTTCGCGGCCCAGCCGGCCGCGCCGGGCAAGCCAGGCAATCCGGCCCTCATTGCGCAGGGAAAACAGCTGTTCGAGGAAGGCGTGCCGGCGCGCCAGATTCCTCCGTGCGCGAGCTGCCACGGAGCTCACGCCCAGGGGATGACCATATTTCCGCGTCTCGCCGGCCAGCATGCGCCCTACTTGCTCAAGCAGCTGCTGGTGATTCAAAGCGTGTTGCGCACGGCGCCCGTCATGCACGGTGTGGTCAAGGATCTGACCAAGGATCAAATGCAGGCGGTGGTCGCGTACCTCGAATCGATCTGACGGTCGGCGGAATTTGCACTATCCTCGAGTCGACGGATGACTCGCGGAGATCGCAATGTTGGCTCGGGCCTTCATGGGTTGCACGATACTGGGGTTGAGTGGTGTCGGCTTGTGCGGCGCGGCCGCTGCCCAAACGGCGGTGGCAACGACCGCGGGTGCAGCGCCTGAACTTCCCATCCTCGGCTTCTCCCCGACGCATGCGCTCGCCGAGCGCGGGCTGGAGTCGCAATTCGAAGCGATACCCTCTGCCGATCGAGCGCGTGAATGGCATCGCATCTTCAGTGCCAAACCGCATCCCGCTGCGTCGGCCCGGAACAACGAGCTCGCCGCCCTGATCGCACGCTCTTGGCGCCAGCAGGGCTGGGAGCAGGTGACGCTGCGGCGCTACGATGTCCTGCATTCGCGTCCGCGAACAGTCGCCCTCGAGATGACGGCGCCCGTGCGCTATCGAGCCTCGCTGCGGGAGAATCCCGACGATGTTGATCCGGACACGAAAAATCCGCGCATCGATCCGGCCTACTTCGGCTACTCGGCCTCGGGCGACGTCACGGCCGACTTGGTATATGCCCACAGCGGCAATCCCGCGGACTATGACCTGCTGCGCCAGAACGGGATCAGCGTCAAGGACAAAGTGGTCATCGTTCGCTATTCAAATCCCTACAGCTACCGGGGCTTCAAGGCGTTGATCGCCGAGCGCGAGGGAGCCGCTGCGCTGCTGATCTATTCCGATCCCGCCGACGATGGCTACGCGCGCGGCAAGGTATTCCCCGACGGTCCATGGGGACCGGAGAGCCACATTCAGCATGGCGCGATCACCTACGACTACCTCGTGCCCGGCGACCCGACGACTCCCGGCTGGGCATCCGTACCCGGTGCAAAACACATTGCAGCGGCCGAGGCGCGATCGCTTCCCAAGATCATGGCACTGCCGCTTTCCTGGCAGGATGCAAAACCGCTCCTCGAGCACATGGAAGGTGCAGAAGTCCCGCGCGAGTGGCGGGGCGCGCTGCCCATCACCTACCGGTTCAGCGGCGGCGTGCGGGTGCATGTCCACGTGGATATGGACACGAGCATCCAGCCCTACACCGTCGTCGAGGCGCGCATTCGCGGCCGTGACTTACCCGACGAGTGGGTGTTGATCGGCAATCATCGGGACGCATGGGTGTTCGGTGGCGTGGACCCGGTCAGCGGCACCGCGGCCATGATGGAGTTGACACGTTCGCTGGGCGAGATGAAGCGGCGCGGCCTCAGACCACGACGCACTCTCGTCGCCTGCAGTTGGGATGGAGAGGAGTACGCTCTCACCGGATCGACGGAGTGGGGCGAGCAATTTGCCCGGCAGCTGAAAAGGAGCCTCGTCGCCTACCTCAACGTCGACGAGGCGGTTGCGGGCGCGGCAACCACGGCAGGTGCGGATGGACTGAGCTTCGAGCCATCGGCCGTCGCCTCGCTGGCACCCATGTTGCTCGAGGCGTCGAAGGATGTGCGCGCTCCGTCCGGTCAGACGCTGTATCAGGCGTGGCGCGCGACCGCCATGCGGGATAAGAAACTATCGGCACCCCCCGCCGATTCTCAGCTGGTCGAAACCCGCATTGGGAGCGGCTCCGATCACACGGTGTTCCTCAATCATCTGGGGCGACCCGTGATCAACCTGGGCTTCACCGGGGACTATGGGGTTTATCACTCCGCGTACGACGATCATTTCTGGATGACGAGCATCGGCGATCCGACTTTTGAGTATCACATCGCGCTCACACACATCTGGGGCCTCGTGGCGCTGCGACTCGCGAATTCGGACCTCCTGCCGTTCGACTTTGCAGCCAATGGCGCGGCGCTGCAGGGCTTTCTCGCAGAACTGCAAGCCGCCAACAAGATCGACTATCCGAGACTGCCTCTCGATCGGTTGAAGGTGCGGATCGCCGATTTTGAGGCCGCCGGCGAACACCTTCGCGCGGTGACACTGGCGGATCTCGCGGCGGGCAACGCCAGCCCCGGGCAACTCAAACACCTCAACGCACAGCTTTTCCAGGTGGAGTCGAACTGGCTCGACCCCAACGGCATTCCGGGGCGGCCATGGTTTCAGCACCTGTTGTACGCAGCCCGCTATACGTACGCCCACCTCGAATTTCCGGGACTCACGGAAGCGGTCGAAGCTTCGGATTGGCGACGGGCGGCGGAGCAAGCGCAGGCGCTCGACGGCGCCTTGCTGCGAAACACGCGATTGTTACAGGCAGCAGCCGCGGACTGGGTGAGCGCCGGCCGCGTGTCCCGCTAATTGAAATCGCGCGACAGGATCAGTTTCAACACCCGGTGGTCGGAAGCGCCGGTAAGGCCGAATCCGAGGCCCCCTTCGATCGTCCACGCCTTGCCGGCGTAATCGAAAACTGCGAATAGTTGGTGCTGCTGCTGGGAGGCGGAATAAAAGCCGCGCAGCGGACCAAAGTCGTCGTATTCCTCGGCGGCGACCGCCCAGGTCTTGCTGAAATTGTAGGCAACCCGGGAGGCCGGTGCGAAATCGAGCCGACTGAATCCCTGGTAGGAATTATCGAGGATCGGATTGAGGATCACCTCGAGCGCACCAAGATGCCAGCCGATGATGGGGCGGATTTCCTGCGTGTTGCGGTGCTGATCCCAGTGAGCCGTGTTGGAACTGAACTCGAAATTGATGCCGTAAAAGAAACGCTGATTGGCCGCATCGGGTTTGACGAACAGCGTGCGCACCTTCAGGCCGTTGTAGGTCAATGCCCCCGACCCGCTGATGCTGTACAAGGGAAAATAAAGACCCGCCTCGAACCAATCGGTGACGCCGTACGCCCATTCCGCAACCCCGTTGAGCGTGTGATTCGGGACGATGCCGCCCGGGAAATCGGCGCTCGTACGTCCACTCGGCGTGTAATTGTTGTGCAAGGTCAGATTGAACACCCCCGGCGCGGCGATTGTCGCGTTGTAGACCTGGATCTCATCGGTCTGGGCATCGGCGGACACACAGGCGAACCCGGTCAGCAGCGCGAAAATTGCGAGCCATGCGCCGGCGCGGCGGCGCCTAGACCTCTCACGCATACTCGGCGTCGGCGGCGAGGCCCGACAGCTTGAGGAAATCGCGGCGCGCAAGCATCTCTTTGCCTCCCGGTCATTGCCCCAGGATTCAGGGCGGCCTGCGAATCGCCCGATAGCCAACAGCGAGCCGGTAGTAGTAATGCCGGATGACCCGGTTGTCGCGCGTGATGAGGCCCTCTTCGATGGGACCCAGTCGCTCGACGTTCGGCGCCAATCGCTCCGGGGCGAGATCGCCGCGATCCCAGGCAACCAGCAGCAATGTGCGCCCTCCCTGCCGGTCGACCGGAAACCACCGCTCGTACATCAGGCCCACCTGCCCGAAAAGATGCGCGCTCGTGGTCTCGCTCACCGATTTGGCGCGATCGGGAGCGTAAAACGCCAGTTCACTTGCGATCGCATAGCGATCCATGCCGACGATCAACGGGGCGTTGCCGCTTGCCTTCTCAGTGTCATCGGCGAGTTGATGGATGCGCGCGCCGAATTCCCGCCAGCCCACGGGAATCAACTCCGAGTGCTTGCTGTAGCCCACGCCGGGAATACCGAGAACCAGATAGTAAAGGCCGCCGGCGTAGAACAGCACGAGACCGGCGAGAGTCGGCGTCCAGGCGGCGCGGATCCAGGCACGCAGCCCCGTTTGAATCGCCTGTGCGGAATGCACGATTCCGTAGGCGAGCGCGGGTATGGCGGCGACCCAGGGCGCGCCGGTCCAGTCCAACTTGACTTCGTGACGCAGGCTGAAGATGGCGAATACCGCCAGCGGCACGCCGACGGCCGCCTGCATGAGCCGCCATTTGCGCGCCTCATCCACCGATGCGTCGCGCTCATCCACCGATGCGTCGCGCTTGTTCACCGATGCGTCGCGCTTATTCACCGATGCGTCGCGCTTGTTCACCGATGCGCCGCGCTTGTTCACCGATGCGTCGCCCCCCTCCACGACGTGCGTCCGACGCACGAGCAGCAGTGTCGCCGACACCAGTCCCGTCGGCGTCAGCAGCACGAGCGCACCGGCAATGAGCTTATGCAGCGCGAACTGCGGTCGATCTGCCAGCCGGCGGGAGGTTTGAAACGCGAAGGAGGCCCAATCGTTCTGATAGTTCCAAATGATGACCGGGGAGAAAACCGCCAGCGCCAACAACGCCGCGCCATACGGTTCCCAACGCCGAAACCAGCGGTGCGATCTCGAATCGAGCAGCATGAAGACGAACATCGACAGCCCCAGAAGGCTGATCGTGTATTTCGATAACAGTCCCAGCCCCATACACAGGCCGGCCCGCCACCACGCCTCGCTGCGTCCGCCGATCAAGGCGCGCTCGAGGAAATACAACGCCGCCGCCCAAGCGGCGGTCAGCGGCGCGTCCGGGGTCATGAGCATCCCGGCGAGAAAGAAGAACGGCAGCGTCTGCGCCAGAAGCAGCGCCACCAGTGCGCTCGCCTCGCCGAAAAGATTGTGCGTCAGGCGGTACAAGAAGAACGAGGCGACGGCGCCGCAGAACAGCGCACCGATCCGCACACCGAACTCGGTATCGCCGAACACGGCGGTACCCGCGCTGATCAGCCAGCCGACCATCGGCGGATGATCGAGGTACCCGATCGCGAGATGGCGCGAATAATTCCAGTAATACGTTTCCTCCGGAAGTAATTCCACTTGGCCGCTGTAAATCAGACGCAGTGCCAAGGCAAAGACGACCAGCCCCAGGGCTCGGAGCCGCCAAGTCGCGTCGCTGCCGACAGTGCGGGCCATGGAGGAAATGCAGTACGCATAGCCGGGACGAAGTACTGCGCCGGTGGTGGCGACCGCCAATAGCATCGCCGCATGGCCCGGCCAACCCCATCGGCTCGTCAGCAGCGCGAATACCCCACTTCGCAGGGCAAATGCCGTCAGGATCACGACCGCCAATTGCAGCCAGAGCGTCGATGACCACCCGCTCTTGCCGGTCACCGCCCGCCGGTACGGCAGATAGTACAGTACGGTTGCGATGAGGAAGCTAACGCTCTGGCTGCGCGCGGGCGATGAGCCCACTGCAATCAACGCGCAATACGCCAGAAAATCGCCGAGCGGACCGAGCATCGCCTGCGGGTCGACACGCGCATCGTGCAGCGGAGCTCCGCCGGGTCTGCCGATGAGCCTGGGTCCTGGCATGGGCCCAAGGATACAATTGTTTGCGCGCTCCCGACATCCTTCGCGTCGAGCGGTCCTGAGGTAGCTGCATGATCACCCGATTTGCCATTGCACTGGCGATCACCATGCTCGCGGCATGTGCTTCGTCCCGGTACATGCTCACGGGAACCGCGCGCCCGCCGATCTCTCCGGCGGAGGTCAAGATCTATTCGCAATCGCCGCCAGCCTATCTGGAAATTGCGGTGATCGACGCATCGAGCAAGAGCATGTTCACGCCCGGCGGACAAAAAGCCATGGACAAGGTGATCGCGCGCCTGAGGGCACGAGCGGCGCGGCTGGGAGCGAACGGCCTGATCCTCGAAGGCTTCTCGGACGATGAGGACTCGTCACTTGGCGGCGGCATCGGCACGGATACCTATTCGCGCCGTTCATCGATCAGCCTGGGCGCCGGAGCGTCTCTGGGCGTCTTCAAAAAGACCGGGAAAGGTCTGGCGATCTATGTTGCGCCGGAATGATTAGTGGCTCGCAAATTGCGCCAGTCCGATGCCCGCAAGTGCACCGCCGATGACCACCACCAGCGGTGGCACGCGCCAGATGATCAAGAGCAGAAACCCGGCGAGTGCTACGGCAACATCCGCCGGTGTCTTGACGGTACTGCTCCACACGGGATCGTACAGGGCCGCACCCAGTATCCCCACCACCGCGGCATTGATGCCGCGCATCGCGGCTTGCGCGTTCGCTCGCGTTCGAAGTCTTTCCCAATGAGGCAGGGTCGCGATCAGGATCAGCATGCCGGGCAGAAAAATTCCGACGAGGCCGATCGCGGCGCCAACGATCCCGTTGGGCGACAGATGGACGACGGCGCCCAGATACGCGGCAAAGGTGAACAGCGGACCCGGTACGGCTTGCGCCGCGCCGTAGCCGGCGAGAAAAGTATCGTCGCTCACCCACCCCGGAGTCACGAAGGCACCCCGCAGCAGCGGCAGCACCACGTGGCCGCCGCCGAATACCAAGGCGCCAGAGCGATAGAATGCGTCGAACAGCGCGACGCCCGGCGGAAACTCGCCGGCGCGAAAGAACAGTGGTAGCAGCGCCAACAAGGCGAAGACAGCCAGACACACGAAACCGGCCGTTCGTGAGACCGCGATGGCGATGGCTCCGGTCGGCGGGCGCATGGAACCGCGGCACAGCCAGAGTCCCGTGATGCCGCCCCAGAGAATCGCCGCGATCTGGCCGATCGAGGCGTTGGTTGCCGAGACGATCAATGCGCCAACCACCGCAATCACCGCCCGCTGCCAATCCGGGGAGAGCGTGCGCGCCATGCCCCACACGGCCTGCGCGACGATTGCCACGGCCACCAGCTTGAGCCCGTGCAGCAGGCCGGCGGCCACCGGTCCGGTCAATCCGCCGACGCCCTTCGCGAACAGTACGAGCGCCACTGCGGACGGCAAGGTGAAACCGATCCACGCCGCCAGGCCGCCGGCATACCCCGCTCGGAGCAGCCCGATGGAAAATCCCACCTGGCTACTCGCAGGTCCTGGCAGGAATTGGCAAAGCGCGACCAGATCCGAATAAGCCGCTTCGCCCAGCCAGCGGCGCCGTACGACGAACTCCTGCCGAAAATAGCCGAGGTGGGCGATCGGCCCGCCAAAGGAACTCACGCCGAGCTTGAGGAACACCCGCAGGACTTCGAGGGCGGGGCCGGACTGAAGTGCGCGTGGCAAGGACTGGTTCCGCCGTCGGCCAGAAATCGCCTAGACGCGGACAGATCGCGCGGTCATTCCGGCAGCCGCGAAAATCCGTACGCTTTGAAGGCAATGGCTCCCGCGGGGCCGCGAATGAAGGCCGCGAGCTTCGCGGCGGCCGGCCTCGCAGCCGTCGTGAGCGCCATGGGATAGACGATCGGCGCGTGCGAATCGGCTGGAAACACATCGACGATCCGCACATGCTTATCGATCAACGCATCGGTCTCATACACGATGCCGAGCGCCGCTTCGCGCCGATCGACGAAGGCGAGCGCGGCGCGCACGCTATCGGCCCGCACCAGCCGCTCGGAAACCTCGTTCCAGACGCCGAGCTTCGTCAATGCCGCCTGCGCATAGCGGCCGACCGGGACCGAATCGGGATCCCCCGTTGCCAGGCGGTTCTTTCCCAAGGTCTGGGCCAGCGGGAAGTGAGGCTCGATCTTGAGCTTGATCAAGCTGTCGGCGGGCGCGATGAGCACCAGTCGGTTGCCGGCCACGTCGCGGCGGGATTGCTCCTGAATCAAGTGCCTCTCCTGCAGGTAATCCATCCACATCACGTCGGCGGATACGAATACGTCCGCGGGAGCGCCATTCTCGATTTGCCGCGCGAGAGTCGAGCTCGCGGCGAAAGAAAACTTCACCGGAATCGAGGTTTCCTTCGTGAATGCATCGCCCAGATCCTGCAGCACGTTCGTGAGCGAGGCGGCGGCGAAAACGGTGATTGCCGGTGTATCCGCTTCAACCGACCAGCTTCGATCCCCGAGCAGCGTCCAGAGCACGAACATCACCGCCGCTGCGCCTTTCATGTACGAACACCCCCAAATCTGTCGATATTTCATTCTATACGGTCCCTTGAATTATTTTCGCTCGACCACAGATTTCCCGCCGGACGCGTCGGCGGTGGTCCGGCGCGGTTTGGTCAATCAAACATCGGAGGAGTGTGTGCCATGAACAATGTGGTTGGACAGAATCCATGGAGCCTGATGCCGCGTTTGCAGGACGAGATCAACCGGCTGTTCGGCAACATGGGCGAGAATGACAGCAGTTCCGCGACCGCGGCGTGGGTGCCGCCTGTGGATATTCACGAATACGCCGATCGTTTTGAGCTGTATGTCGACCTGCCGGGCGTTGATCCGAGCAGGGTCGAGTTGACGCTGGAGGGCGGAATCTTGACTCTCTCGGGAAGGCGCGACGAGATCAGCGATTCCGCGAGCAACGATATTCAATACCGGCGCACCGAGCGCAGCCATGGGCATTTTTATCGACGCTTCGTGCTTCCCGACACCGCCGATAGCCAGGGCGTCAATGCCACCGGCAAGAACGGCGTGCTCACGGTCACGATCGCGAAGCATGCGAAGGCGATGCCGCGGCGGATCCAGATTTCAGGTTGAGCGCCGATGCGGGAAGGTGCGGCATGGATCCGCACCTTCCCAGCCTCACGCGGGTCCCGGGGCGTCGCGATTGAACGCCTTGCGCAGCTCCGCTTTGGCCCGTTCCAACACCTGTTGGCGCCGCTTCGGCAAATTGACGCCGGCCCGATTGATGTAGAAATTGAGCATCGACATCGCGGACTGATAGGGCGTGCCCTTGCGGCGCTTGCTCTGCTCTGCGGAGCGCTTGAGGGAGCGGGCGATTCTGGCGGCGCTGGCCGAGGTGAATATCGAGCCCTCGAGGTCGAGCGCATCACTATCGCGGGTTACTCTCGCCGACCATCGGCTGCGCCGGCCGCCCCCCGCTGGTCTGCGCTTCGCGTTCGGCCGCGTCGAACGCCGACTGCTCGCTCGCTTCGTCCGGGTCGCCACGCCGCTATCCGCGTCGCTTGAAAAACTGAACCGCGCGCTCGTGCTTCTCCGCCGCTTCGCGCGTTTCGAAGGTGCCTAGATTCCTTCGCCGGTTCGTGCGCGGATCGACTTTGCGCGAGTACAGACGGTACTGGCCGTTTGGAAGCTTACGAATCATGAGGTATCCAGGAGCAAGTTATGTGCCATGCGTCCGAGCGTGAGGCTGCGCGCGCCCGCGATGCGCAGCGGGCGTTTTCCCCTCGCCTGCCGACGTTCCGTCCGTCGGACTCTCTATAAATAATCCAACGTCGTGAAAAGATTTACACGGCCCAGCAGGCTGAGGTGCGGCGAGCGGGGAGTCGTCGACGTGCCGCATTGTCGCAGCGCAGTACACGTACGTTACGAGTATCCGATGTCTTACATATCGTGGGGGCACGAGGGAGTAGCCTCCATCAGATGCCGCCGAGATGTCATTGAATTCGCCGTCCATGAGGCTTTCAGGGTGCTCCCGGCGGCGGGACACGGCTTCTTGCAGGAGAGAGTTGCATGATGGGTCAGCCATTGCCGGTCGCGGTGGTCGGCATCGGTGCCTCGGCCGGCGGCCTGCAAGCGTACACGGAGTTTCTCGAAGCGCTGCCCGCCAATACCGGCATGGCCTTCGTCATCGTCCAGCATTTGGCGGCCGAGCACGAGAGCTTGTTGGCGACGCTGCTGGCGCGAGCCACCGCGATGCCCGTCGTTGAGGTCCACGACGAACCCGGCATTACCGCCAATTGCATTTACGTCATTCCGCCGAACCGCAGCATGGTGATATCGGACGGCAAGCTCCGACTGTTGGATCGCGCTCCGGGCATTCACCG
This sequence comes from uncultured Gammaproteobacteria bacterium, assembly GCA_963843295.1. Taxonomy (GTDB): domain Bacteria; phylum Pseudomonadota; class Gammaproteobacteria; order Steroidobacterales; family Steroidobacteraceae; genus Bog-1198. The sequence goes on from CAWJJP010000015.1 coordinate 152,221, forward strand.
GGCTGTCGATATCTTCCTCGCGGCGCTCGCGGAGAGCTACGGCCATCGGGCGATCGGCGTCGTGCTGTCGGGAACGGGCAATGATGGAATGATGGGAATGCAGGCGGTCAAGGCGGCCGGTGGAATCACGTTTGCGCAGGACAGCACCGCCACGCACTCCGGTATGCCGAACAGCGCCATCAACGCCGGTTGCGTCGACTTCGTGCTCGAGCCTCGGCAAATCGCAAGCGAGATCGCTCGCCTCGCGGACGCTCCCGACTTGACGTTGGACTCGGCGCACGGTCATGTCTCCGCCGGCAGAATCGCGGAGATCCTGGATCTCCTGCGTCAGAAGCTCGACGTCGATTTCTCGAAGTACAAGGCCAACACCCTGCATCGGCGAATCCGACGCCGCATGTCGCTGCGCAAGGCGGCCGATATTGACGAATACAAGGCCATTCTGCTCGCGGAGCCTCGCGAAGCAGATGTCTTATATCAAGACATCCTCATCAGCGTCACGAATTTCTTCCGCAATCCAGAGAGCTTCGAGGCGTTGAAGAGCACGGCATTTCCCGCTCTTTTCTCCCGGGACCGAACCGATGAGCCCATTCGCGTCTGGGCCCTCGGATGCTCAACGGGCGAGGAGGCTTATTCGCTGGGCATCGCGCTTCAAGAATACATGGACGAAATCAAGAATCCCGTGCCCTTGATCGTCTTCGGCACCGACATCAACAATCTTGCGATCGAGCGGGCACGCCGCGCGTGGTATCCGAAAGGCATTGCGCAAGACGTGTCGGAGGCGCGCCTCAGGCGGTTCTTCACGGAGATTGACGGGGGCTACTGCATCAACAAGGCGACGCGCGAGCATTGCATATTTGCGAGGCATAACGCGCTCACCGATCCGCCTTTTTCAAACATGGATTTGGTGAGCTGCCGCAATATGCTCATCTACCTCCAGGCAGGTCTGCAACGCAAGCTATTGCCGCTGCTGCATTATGCGCTGAAGCCGACCGGCGTGCTTTTTTTGGGACCTTCCGAGACCATCAGCCACTACCGGGATCTCTTCGATGCCCTCGATGGCCGGCACAAACTCTATGCCAGGCGGCCGACACGTAGAAGAGTCGAGGCGAGCTTCCCGGCGAACACGGCCGGACGGATGTCCGCGGCACATTCGTTCCGCAAATTCGGTGCGACTCCTCGCGATGCGTCCAGCGACGGCCAGCGCGAAGCGGAACGGACGCTTCTCAAGCGCTATGTGCCGGCGGGTGTGCTCGTCAATGCGGAGGGGGAGATCCTGCAGTTCAGGGGGGATACGGGGCCGTACCTCACGCAGACCGACGGGAAGGCGAGTCTCAATCTGCTCAAGATGGCGCGCGAGGGGCTGCTCGCCCCGATTCGTGCCGCTCTTCAGCAGGCGCATCGCGAGGAGGCCGTCGTGCACACCGAGGACGTGTTCGTCAGGACTCAGGATGATCTCAGCGCAATTTCTCTCACCGTGATTCCGGTCCCCTCTACGCCCGCGTTGCCGCGCTGCTATTGGATTCTGTTCGAGCCGCCGGGGCCCGCGGCGGGCCCGGCTGCCGAAGGTCCGAGGCGATTGCGCAGCAAACGTAAGGCCGTGGTCGACGCCGAAAGGCAGATCCATGTGCTGACGCAGGAGCTCGCGGCGACGCGCGAATACCTGGAATCCACGATCGAGGCGCAGGAGGCATCCAACGAGGCGCTGCAATCTGCCAACGAGGAAGTGCAGTCGGCGAACGAGGAGCTGCAGAGCACCAATGAGGAATTGGAGACATCCAAAGAGGAGATTCAGTCAACCAACGAGGAGCTCACCACGGTCAATGAAGAGCTGCGCGTGCGCAACGACGAACTGGATCGCGCCAACAACGATCTCAACAATCTCTTCAGCAGCATAGAGATGGCCGTCGTAATGCTGTGGCCCGACCTGCGGATTCGCCGCTTTACGCCGCTGGCGCAAAAGGCGTTCAACATTCTCCCCGGCGATGTCGGTCGCCCGATTTGCGACATGCATTTGAAGCTCACCATCGACGACTTCGCGCAATCGCTCGCGGCCGCCGTCAACCAGGGCGTCCCTCGCGAGTCCGAAGTCCGCAGCCAGGATGGTCGCTGGTATCTGCTGAGAATCCGCCCGTACCGGACTCAGGAGAATCGGATCGACGGCGCGACCATCCTTCTGGTCGACATCGACGCCCTCGCTCAGACGCAGGAGAGCTTGCGCAACAGGATAGCCGAGTTGGCGATCGCCGACCGGCAAAAGAATGAATTCCTCGCGGTACTGGCTCATGAGCTGCGCAATCCACTGGCGCCACTGCGCAATGCCGTACAGATACTCAAGTTGTCGCCCGCCGATGTCCGGGTGAGCGCCAAGGCGCAAGAGCTGATTGAACGGCAGGTCAAACACATGTCGCGCCTGGTGGGCGATCTGCTGGATGCCGCGCGTGCGCAGCATGGGCAAATCCAGTTGCAGCGCGAACGGCTGGATTTACGGACCGTCGTCGAGCGCGCGGTCGACATGATGCGTCCGCAATTCGATGCGCGAAGGCAGATTTTGCGCGTTCAGCTCGCCGTCGAGCCTGTGATGATCGATGGTGATCCGACCCGACTCGAACAGGTGGTTGGCAATCTTCTCAGCAACGCGCAGAAATACACCGGCGAGGGCGGCATCATCGACGTGACCGTCGGAACGTCCGACGCATCGGATGCCGGGAGTCCTCAAGCCGTCATACGCGTCAGCGACAATGGCGAGGGGATCGACCCGGAGTTGCTGCCGAACCTGTTTCAGCTGTTCACCCAGGCGGACCGATCGCTTGCCCATTCGCAGGGGGGGCTCGGCATCGGCCTGTCCCTGGTCCGGACTCTCGTCGAACTGCACGGAGGCCGGGTGGGCGCCTACAGCGGCGGCCGCAACCGCGGCAGCGAGTTCGTAGTGCGGATACCGCTGCATGCCGTTCACCGCGAGGAGGCCGATCTCGATGACAGAGCGCCACCGATCGGCGCAAAGCGGCGCCCGCGACGCGTGCTCGTGGTGGATGACAATCCGGACATTCGTGAAACCACCAGCATGATGCTGACGATGATCGGCCACGAGGTCAAATCCGCCGCGTCGGGGCATGAGGCGTTGGAAGCGGCGGCGCAATTCGAACCCGATGCGATTTTGCTGGATATCGGGCTGCCCGATCTGAACGGCTACGAAGTGACGCGGCAATTGCGCCAGATGACCAACGTGGCGAGCGCCCGCATCATTGCGGTGAGCGGCTACGACACACCCGAGGCGCGCGACCGCGCGCTCGATGCCGGCTTCGATTTCCATGTCGCGAAGCCGGTCACTCTCTCCGACCTCGAGAGCTTATTGCACGCGTAAGACGGCACCGACACTCGGGCAGGCAGGCCGGGGCGACGCTCGGCCGCCTCAGCCGGCGGTATCGAAGCGTATGGCGGCGGCATGATCCGCGATGGCCGTGCGCACCGCGGCGGCGATCGCCGTCCGTGACCCGTCAGTTCTCAGATCATGGGTGATCTCGAGTTGTGCACCCTTGTTTCGCAGTCCACGATTGCAGATGTTGAACGGGTGGCGCCCGGGGTAACGGTGCCCCTCCGTCTCGACCGCAAACCCGGCGCCGGTGAGCCGTTCTGCAAGCCGCGCACCCAATCCGGTGTCGAGCCCTCCCACATGGATCCGCGCCGCGCCTTGACATCCGTGGACGGTGACGACGATGTCGCAGCGGCTCGCCATGGCCACACAGCGCGGGTGATCGAAGCGGTGACTGGTGATGTGCAGATCGCGGTTGGCGCCGTCCGCCTTGAGCCCCTCGAAGCTGAAAAGATTGTGTTCGCCGGCCGCGACCCCGCTCGCGATCTCGGAGGTGCCCACCTCGATCATGCCGCCATGCGGGGCAATGATGAGTATGCGAGACTCCGGCCTTTCGATCGCGCGCACCCGGTAATCCCTGCCGTGCACCTCGAAACATGCAAGCTCGGCATAGGAGCCATACTTATTCCAGTGTCTCTGCCCGGTCATAGTCGCTGCAACGAACCGCTCTCCGGGGGCGCCTACAGGCCGAATCCGTCGAGAGTGCGATACGCCCACACCGAAGGAGCCAGGAACCACGGAATACCACGATAATAGAGTCGCGACGGAAACGGCAAATCGTCAAGCGCCGTACGCCCGCCGGGGAGATCCGCCATTTGCTGTCCGATCTTCGCGCCGAAGTAGGGAGCGAGCGGGACGCCCTGTCCGCAATAACCCATGCAGTAGAACAGACCGTCGTGCCCGCCGAGATGGGGCATGGTATCGAATGTATAAGCCACCCACCCGACCCACGCATGGGTGATCCGCGCCCCGCGCAATTGCGGGAAAATCCTGGTCATCATCGCCTGCAGCCGGGGCACGCACGCGATCGGATCTTTCTCGGCGAGTGCCGCTCGGCCGCCGAAGATGATGCGCTCTCCATCGGCCGAGGGACGAAAATACACGACGATGCGCCTCGAATCGACGATATTGCGCCCTGCGGGAATGAGCGATGACACGCGATCCCTGCCCAGGGGTTCAGTGGCGATTTGATAGCTTCCGATCGGGATGACGCGGCGGCGATGCCACGGTGAAAGGCTGCCCGAGTAACCATTGGTCGCGATCAGCACCCGCCGCGCATTGACGATTCCCCGCGACGTCGATATCTCGAACCCTGTGCGCGAGCGTCGGATGGCGTGCGCAGCGCAATGGTCCGCGATCGCAGCACCACTGTCCTCGGCTCGACGCCATAGCGCGAGCAGCAACCGCATCGGATCCACGGAGGCATCGTCGTGATACACGCAGCCGCCATGATAAAAATCGCTCGCAATCTCTTGCCGCTGTTGCGCTTTCGGCACGACGCTGATCCGCTGCTCGAGGCCTCGTGTCTGATGGTCTGCGTCCTGCGCCATGATTCTAAAGTGGCGCGGTGTGTGCGCTCCGTAGAAGCACCCCCGCTGACGCCAATCGCAATCGATGCTGCCGCTCGTCGCAAGGGTTCGAAGATAGTCGAGGGCCGTACGGCCCTCGCGGCAGATTTCGTAAGCGCGTTTTTCACCGTAACGCGCGCTCAAAGTCCCGAGCGACGGTTTGAAACTGTAAGCGACCTGCCCGCCGTTGCGGCCGGAGCATCCAGCTCCCAGGGCGCCGGTATCGAGGACCAGTGTGCTGCGACCTGCGGCGGCAGTCTCGCGCGCAGCGGAGAGGCCCGTATATCCGGCACCCACGATCAGCACATCCACCGACGAGGGTAGAGCCCGCTCGGGCAATATCGGCACGGCCGTGGTTTCCTGCCACAGTGGCGTTGCGACGATCCCCTTCCCGGTCATTTCAGGACGGCGCACTGCGGCTGGGGTTCAAGTTCCACAAAATGTTTGCAGCACCCGTTCGGCGGGCTGCGGCGGTCTTTCATAGGCTTCGAAATTCTTTTGATCCTCGTAAGGCCGGCTCAGGACCAGCATCAACTCCTCGAAAGGACCAAAGTCCTGCCGGTCGACTGCCGCGTCGATGGCTTGCGCGATGCGATGGTTGCGGGGAATGTACGCGGGATTGAACCGTCGCATGGACTCGGCGCGCTGAGCTCCGGTTTGCGGTTCGCGGGCGAGCCGCCGCCGCCACGCGACCGCCCACTCATCGAACAGTTCCGGCCGGTCGCACAACGCACGGATTGCCGCATCCGCGCCACCATTGGCGGCATCGGCGGCCGCGTTTTCCGCAGCGGAGCAGAGCCGTCTGAATGCCAGGGTGTAGTCGCAATGATTCCGCTGCAGCAGGTCGAGCCACGCGCGCGCCAGATCCAAATCCCCCTGCTCGCTCGTCATCAGCCCCAATTTTCCCCGCATGCCCGATATCCAATGTTCGTCGCTCGACCCCGGGAAGACGCCCAGCGCCTCGTTGGCAAGTTCAACTGCACGGCCGCCATCGGGATCGATCAGGGGCAGCAGAGTCTCCGCGAGACGCGCCAGGTTCCATTGCGCCGCGGGTGGCTGATTCGCGTACGCATAGCGGCCGTGCGCATCGATGGAACTGAACACTGTCGCGGGATCGTATGCGTCCATGAAGGCGCACGGCCCGAAATCGATGGTCTCTCCGGACACCGTCATGTTGTCCGTGTTCATCACCCCGTGGATGAAGCCGACGTGCATCCAGGCGGCGACGAGCTTGCTCTGACGGACGATGACCGAGCGCAACAACTCGAGATAGGGCCTCTCCGCGGACCGAAGTTCCGGGTAGTGTCGGTCGATCACGTAATCGGCCAGACGTCTGACGCCCTCGAGATCTCCGCGCGCGGCGAAGAACTGAAAGGTCCCCACCCGCACATGGCTCGCGGCCACTCTCGTCAGGATCGCGCCCGGCAGCTCCGTTTCACGGAACACCGCCTCGCCCGTCGTCACCGCCGCCAGCGTGCGCGTCGTCGCAATTCCGAGCGCATGCATGGCCTCGCTGACCAGGAACTCGCGCAGTACCGGACCGAGCGCAGCGCGCCCGTCGCCGCCGCGTGAGAACGGAGTGCGGCCGGAGCCCTTCAGTTGAAGATCGCGGCGCATCCCGGCGCGATCGACCAGCTCGCCGAGAAGGATCGCACGACCGTCGCCGAGCTGCGGCACGAAGTGCCCAAATTGATGGCCGGCGTAGGCCATGGCGATCGGATCCGCCCCGCTCGGCAACAGGTTACCGGCAAAGATCGCCGCCCAGGTTTGCTGCGGCAGCGCCGAGGCATCGAGACCGAGTTCTGCCGCCAACCCCTCGTTGAGCTTGATCAGCTGCGGATCGGCGACCGGATGCGGGGACAGCCGGGCAAAGAATCGGTCAGGCAATGCGGCGTAGCTATTCTCGAGCGGCGGCCCCGGCAGCGGCACCCGCGGCGACGTGGAGGAGTTCCCGCTGACTTCCGTCTGAAACATGCCCCATGTTAACAGCGATCGGCGACGCATTCGCCGCCAGACGCTGAATCCTGGCCAGGCGTGCATACAGCTTCAGGTAGTTCTGTGCCATGTGATGCGCCGTGAAGCGGCGGTCGAATTCGTCACGTATGCGGCTGCGGTCGAGCGTCCCGATCCGGCTGACCGCTTCGACGGCCTCCCGTTCGTTATGCACTATGAAGCCGGTGAGCCCGTGCTCGATCACTTCCGGCACCGAACCGTTTGCAAACGCGATGACCGGTGTGCCGCAGGCCATCGCCTCGATCATTACCAGGCCGAAGGGTTCTCGCCAGGCGATCGGGAACAGCAGGCCGGCAGCGTTGCCGAGAAACTCACCTTTTTGGTCCTCGCTGATCTCGCCGATGAACTCGACCTGACCCAAGGACAGGAGCGGCTCGATGGTGCTCTTGAAATATTCCTCGTCGACCCGGTCCACCTTGGCCGCGATCTTGAGCGGGATCCCGGCCTCAGCGGCGATGCGGATCGCCGCATCAGGCGCCTTCTCGGGAGAGATGCGTCCCAGGAAGGCGAGATAGCCGCCGGCTCCCGATCCCTTGGCCAGCAGATCCTTCGGCAGACCATGCGATATGGTGGCCACATAATTGGCCTGCGGCAATGGGGCGCGCTGGGAGTCGGATATGGAAACGACCGGGATGTCGCCGTACAGTTCGTAGAGAGGCGGCAGTTCGGGAAGGTCCAGGCGACCATGTAGTGTCGTCACCGAGGGCACGCCCAACCGGCGCAACAACGGATACCCGAAGTAATCGAGATGCGCATGGATCACGTCGAACTCGTTCGCGCGGCGCGCCACCATTTCCAACTGCATGAAGACCGGTGCAAATGGGTCCATCACGCTCGGATCCAAACGCAGCGCCCGGGGCCAGATGGGAACCAGCGTCGCCTTCGTCAAACTGTCGCCGGAGGCGAACAAGGTAACCTCGTGCCCGAGTTCCACCAATGCGTCCGTCAGATAAGCGACGACGCGTTCCGTTCCGCCATAAAGTTTCGGTGGCACGGCCTCGACGAGCGGTGCAACTTGCGCAATCTTCATAGAATTTTCCGGTCCCTTCGGCTAGGTTGGTCGTTATTTTATGACGCGTCCGCGGCACAAGAGTTCCGTCTTCGCGGGGTGAGTGTGGAACCGAACGATGCGCATCGACTCTTATCGAATCATTGCGACCATATGATGCAACCGTCGCTGACGATTCCGGCGCGAAGTGAAATTTTTACAAGCCGGGATCGGCGCGCCCACACGGCATCGAGATGCACAAAGGCAGGTGCTCGTGAAGACATTACCTGATTCCTCCTCGACGGCGCATTCCGTGGACGAGTTGCCGGCACCGCAATTCGCCATCGCGGTCAGCTCCAATGTGCAGGAGCGGCGCACGCGCACGCTCAAGCATGGCGATACCTTCGCCGTGTTCGACCATCGCGGCGACATCGGCGGCGAGCCGGGCAATCCTGAAGGACTGTATCACCTCGATACGCGTTTGCTGTCGCAATTCCAGTTGTTCCTGGAAGAGGCGCGGCCGCTGCTGCTCAGCTCCATGACCCAGGATGACAATGCGGTCTTCAGCGCCGATCTGAGCAACCCCGATCTGCTGGCCGACGGGCAGGTTGCGTTGCGCCGCGAGAACGTTCACCTCAATCGCATCAAGTTCATCTGGTCCGGCGGATGTTATGAGCGGCTGTTGATCCGCAACTTCCATGATCGGGCACTGCTGCTGCACCTGACCTTCCGCTTCGCATCCGATTTCGCCGATCTGTTCGAAGTGCGCGGCGAGCGCCGCGCAGCACGCGGCGAGTTCTCGGCCGCGCTGCAGAGCGATCACAGCGTCATCCTGCGCTACGTGGGCCTCGACGACGTCGAGCGCCTCACCGAGGTGGCTTTCCAACCGGCTCCCAAAACACTGACTACCGCGCGCGCCGGATTCGAATTGCTGCTCAAGCCGCACGAGACGCGCCGCATTTTTGTCCGCTGCGGTGTACCAAGGGCGGCCGATGGCGATTGGAGCGGCCGTTTGTTCTATCGCCGGATGCGCGCCTCGCGCCACGCCCTGCGGGTGTCGAGCGAACGCGCCGCCAGCATCGACAGCTCGAACTCCGTGTTCAATGAAATCGTGCGCCGCTCGGTCTCGGATCTGTACATGCTGGTGACCGAGACTCCGCAGGGACTCTACCCGTATGCCGGAACACCGTGGTTCAGCACGCCGTTCGGGCGCGACGGCATCATCACCGCGCTCATGACGTTGTGGCTCGATCCGACCATCGCCAAGGGAGTCCTGCGTTTTCTCGGCGCCACGCAGGCCACCGCGTTCGAGCCGGAGCGCGACGCGGAGCCCGGCAAGATCCTGCACGAGATGCGTCACGGCGAGATGGCGAATTTGCGCGAAGTGCCGTTCGGACGCTACTACGGCAGCGTGGACGCAACACCGCTGTTCGTGCTGCTGCTGGGCGAGTACTTCGTCCGTACGAACGATCTCGAGACGGTGCGCTCGCTGTGGCCGAACGCGCTGGCCGCGCTTGAATGGATCGATCGCTTCGGGGATCGCGACGGCGACGGATTCGTCGAATATTTCCGGCAAACCAACAGCGGCCTCGCGAATCAGGGCTGGAAGGATTCATACGATGCGATCTTTCACGGCGACGGACGCCCCGCCGAGGGGCCGATCGCGCTGTGCGAGGTGCAAGCCTACGTGTACGGCGCGAAGCGGCACGCCGCTCGGCTGGCGGCGGCGCTGGGGCATCAGCGCCAGGCCGAAGCCCTGACGTCGCAGGCCGAAGCCCTGCGCCAGAATTTCGAAGCGAGGTTTTGGTGCGATGAGCTGTCGGTGTACGCACTCGCCCTCGATGGTGCGAAGGAGCCGTGCCGTGTCGTCTCTTCGAACACAGGGCAGGTGTTGCTCACCGGGATTGCCGCGCCCGATCGCGCGCAGCGGGTCGCGCAGGCCTTGATGTTGCCGGCATCGTTCAGCGGTTGGGGCATACGCACCGTCGCCGTATCGGAACCGCGCTACAATCCGATGTCGTACCACAATGGCTCGGTGTGGCCGCACGACAACGCCTTGATTGCCACGGGATTCTCCCGCTATGGCGACAAACAGGCGGCGTCGCGGGTTTTCGGCGCCCTGTTCGATGCTGCGAGCTACATGGATCTGCGGCGATTGCCGGAGCTGTTCTGCGGCTTCGCGCGCCGCCAGCGCAATGCACCGACGCAGTATCCGGTCGCGTGCTCTCCACAGGCGTGGGCCGCCGCGGCCCCGATTTGCCTGCTGCGGGCGACCCTCGGGCTCGAACTGCTCGATAGCAGCGACGAGATTGCGTTCTATCGCCCACTGCTGCCGGATTTTCTCGACCACGTGCATTTGCGCAATCTGCGCCTCAGCCGCGGTTCGGTCGATGTCCTATTGCATCGACACGGCACGAACGTTGCCGCGACGGTGACGCGCCGCGAAGGCGACGCCGTGGTCGTGGTTCGCTACTGAAAGCCGGCGAGGAGTCATCGCGGTTTGCCGCGGCATGAACCGGGACGGGCAACCCCTTCGGGCTCTGCCCCGACGGGAGCGGGCCGCGTCTCCGGCATGCCGAACGCCACCAGCAGCACCGCCGCGATACCGATGGCTGTCAGAGCATAAAACGCGACCCGCATGCCGAAGTGATCGGCGAGCCAGCCCGCGACCGGGGTGCTCAACGTGCTGCCGATGCCGATGGCGAAGCCGACCGCACCGAGCGACAAATTGAAGTGGCCGGAGCGCGCGGCCACGTCGCTCACGGTGAGCGGCACCATGATCCCGAAACTGGCGGCGCCGACGCCATCGAACACCTGCAGCGCCACCAACAAGACCGGGTTGGCGGTCATGGCGAGGCATAGGCCCCGCAACGGCAACATCGAGAAGCCGATCATCATGACGAGCCGCCGCCCGCGGCGTTCGGCGACACGGCCGACCGTGGGCGATGCCAGCGCCACGATGATTTGCGGCAACACGATGCAGGCTGCGATCAACAGGCTGGGGTTGCTGCCTTTCGCGGTCAGCGTTCCGCTGATCAGCATCAGCATCGGGGCGTTTGCGAACGTGAAGAGCATCGCGCATCCGCAGAATGTCAGCAGACGCCGATCCGCGAGCACGCGAAAGAACCCGGTGCGCTCGATCGGTGCCCCCTCGTCCGGGTCGCGAGTCGCGACGGCGTCGCGGCGGTCAGGCGCGAAACGCCGCAAGGGCAGCAATGCAAGCAGCGCCGGCAATGTGAGCGCCGCGGTCAGATAGAACACCGCACGCTCCGAGACATACTGCCCGCATGCGCCCATCAGTGCCGCGCCCAGACCGTTTCCGACCGCCGCATAGCGGGCGTTGCGCCCGAGGCGCAAGCCCATGGCGAAACGCCCGGCGAGCGCCAGACTCATCGCCGCGATTGCGGGCCCGAGCGTGCAGCTCGAAATGCCGTGCAGGATCTCGGCCAGATACACGAACAGCGGTATCGGATGCACGGCAAACATCAATGCGCTGGCGGTGAACACCAGCACACTGAACGCGGCGACGCGCGTCTTGTTCTCGATGGCATCGACGAGGGCGCCCGCCGGCACCTGGCTTGCCATCGAACTCACCGTGCCGATGCTGAGCGCCAAACCGATCGCCGTCTGAGTCCAGCTCTGGCTGCTGAGATAGACGGCGATGAATGGTCCGAACCCCGTCTGAATGTTGGCTACGAACAGATTGAACCAATCGAGGCCGCGGGCCGCGGCGTCGGCCGCCGGTGGTGAGTTGACCGGTCGCTCGTTGTCTCCCGCGGCTCGCATGCGCTCACTTCTTCGCGTCGGTAGCTTCCGCAGCGGCGGCTGGTGCGGGAGCCGGCGGCATGAGCACTTGCGGGCGCTTTGCATCCTTATACTCCGGCGCCGACTGCAGTTTTTCGCGGCTCAGACTGAGAATGAGGTTCTTGTCGCGTGCGTTCGGATCGAACCGCAGCAACGGCCAATCGACTGCGATGTGGCGCGTTCCGACGCCGAGAAACCCTCCGAAGTCGATGATGGCGGCGCGCACGTGCCCGCTCCCGTCCGCAAGCACGTCCACGACCCGTCCCAAATCTTCGCCTTTGGGTCCCTGCACCCTCTTGCCGAGGATCGAGGTTACTTCGCTGCCCAGCTCGCCCACTTGGGCGTCGACGGGAGTGCCCGGCGGGGGCTCCACGGCGGCGCTCGTGGCGGGCGGGGCTGGCTTGGATTCCTTGCTCGCAGTCGCCTTTCGCTTGTGCCTCACCTCCCATTTGGGCGGTTCGGCGGGCACGCAAGTTGCCACCGCGATCCCGGAATCGTGCGGCTGCTGCTCGCCCGGCTGCGGCGGCGCCGGGATTTGCCGCGCGGGTGCGGGCTGTGCGGCAGCGGGAGACTGCGGTCCGGGCGGTGTAATCGGCGGTTCGGCAGGAGCGACTTGCGGTGCCGGCGGGGGTGGCGGCGTTTGTACCGGCGCCGGCGGGTTTCCGGCGCTTGCCGGATGATCCGTCGATGGGCCGGCGCGATCGGCGACCGGCACGCCGCTGCACGCCGCGAGAATCCCGGCGGCGCACATCGAGGCGATTCGAATCCCGCCTTTGCGCACTTCACGAGCACGGCTCGGGCAGGTCCTCATGCTACCGGCTCCGCGCCCACCCGCCGTTGGCGCCCGTACATCCGGCTGTACACCCCTCCCTTGGTTTGCAGCAGCCGCGGTGGCGGCCCATCCTCGACGATGTGGCCGCGTTCGAGCACCACGATGCGATCGAACGAATCCAGTGTCGATAGGCGGTGGGCGATGGCGATCACGGTGCGTCCCTTGAACAGCCGCGACAATGCCTCCTGAATCGACTGTTCGGATTCGGTATCGAGGGAGGATGTCGCCTCATCGAGCAGCACGAGCTGCGCATCCATGAGGAAGGCGCGCGCTATGGCCAGGCGCTGGCGCTGGCCGCCGGAGAGTTTCATTCCCCGCTCCCCGACCAGCGTATTGAAACCATCCGGCAGGCGATTGATGAACTCCGTGCAGCGCGCCGCCTCGACCGCCCGGTACACTTCTTCGTCGCTCGCCTCGGGGCGGCCATAGCGCAGATTTTCGAGCAGCGAACGGTGAAAGAGAGAAATGTCCTGCTGAACCACCGCAATGCAACTGCGCAGGCTCTTCTGGGTGACGTGTGCAATATTCTGCCCGTCGATCAGAACCTCGCCGAGGTCCGGATCATAGAGCCGCTGCAGCAACGCAATGATGGTGGACTTGCCGGCCCCCGAACGGCCCACCAGACCGACTTTTTGTCCCGCGGGCACATCGAGCATGAAATTGCTGAGCACGGCCTGGCCGCTGGGGTAGCTGAAGCTCACATTGCGGAAGGAAATGGCACCGCCCCTCACTTCGAGCGGACGGGCGTCCGTCGCATCCTGCATTTCGTGGGGCAAACCGAGAACCTGCACCGCTTCGCCGAGCTTGGCGAACTGCTGCACCATGTCGACCAGCGCCATCGCAAAGTCGCGCGAGGCATGCAATACCGTGAATCCCAGCGTCGTCGTGAGTACGACGTCGCCGGTCGAAATCTGTCCGCGGCGCCACAGTTCCACCGACCACACCAAAACTCCGGCAGTGACGCACGAACACCGTTATCGCGTGGAACAGACGCAGCCGCTCGAGCGAGCGCAGGCTGAGGCGCTGTGCCTGCATCTCATCCTGAATTTTCATGCTGAGCCGCTGCTGCTCGCGCTGCGCGGCGCCGAAGGCCCGGACCAGGCCGATGTTGCTCACGATGTCGGTGAGATCGCCGCTCACGTGCGCGGCATGACCGGCGAAACTCTGGTGAAGCTCACGACCGTGCGATGCCAGCCACGCGATGACGGCGCCCAATACGGTGACCACCACGAGCAGTACCGCGGTCAAATACCAGTTGATGGTGCCGAGCACGACAATGCTCGCAATCACCGCCGTGCCCGGAGGAATCGTCGTCCACACGAGCGCGTTTTCGATCGTCCACGCCGCATTCGCCGCCGCGGTGATGCGCCCGGCGAGCGCGCCGGGAAACTGTTCGACGAAGTAGCGCGTACCCTGCCCGGACAGATGGTCGAACAGGTCCAGCCGCATGTCGCCGCCCACGGCGACGAACGCGTGCGTCGAAGCCCAGCCGCCGATGCGCCATAGCAGATTGTCGCCGGCAACGAGCCCCAGCAGGGTCCCGACTGCGCCCCACAGAAGCCTCGATGGCGGCTGGTGGATCGACAGGACGTCCACCAGATGTTTCACCGCGTACTGCGAAGCGACGCTGCAACACACCGCGGCGAGGACCGCCACCAGTACGACGAGATGGCTCAGGAATCGCCGCCGCACATAGCGTCCTAGAAAGCGGATCGCACCTTTGGACGCGTAGCGTGGCAGGGGCATGGGGTTGGCGTACCTGTGATCGGGTCGCCGCTATTCTTAGTCAAGTGCCGGGGGTGCCCGGCCGGAGAAAGGTGCCAGTCGATGTCAGTCTTCGCTGACAGCTGTGGTAAAAGGTCGCATGAAATCCCGGATGACCTGGTACGTGCTGATCGCGATGATCACCGGCCCCGTGTTCGGTTTGCTGCTGCACGAATGGTTGGGCAGCGGTCCGGCGGCGGACGGCGCGGCTGCCGACCTGTCCTTGGTCACGACCGCCTTTCTGCATTTGATCAAGATGATCATCGCGCCGCTGGTGTTCGCGACGCTCACCGTCGGTGTCGCGCGCATGGAAGGCACCGCCACCATCGCCCGGGTCGGTGCCAAGACCCTGGCTTGGTTCGTGTTCGCGTCCTTGATTTCCATGCTCATCGGCATTTTCATGGTCACGCTGTTCAAACCGGGCGCCGGCCTTCCGGCGCCCCTCAGCGTGGGCGGAGCCGCGCCGATCGCAGCGGCACCCCGGCTCACGGACATCCTCGATCACATCATCCCGGTCTCGATCGTGCAGGCGATGGCGAACAACGAGATTCTGCAAATCGTCGTGTTCTCGATCTTGTTCGGTCTGGCGGCCTCGAGCCTCGGACGGCGCGTCTCGGGATTGATCGATTCGATCGAGCAAATCGGCGATGTCATCTTGAAGCTCACCGGCTACGTGATGGCGCTGGCGCCGATTGCGGTGTTCGCTGCGCTCGCCGCCACGGTGCTGACGCAGGGCATCGGCATGCTCCTGGTCTATGCGAAATTCATCGGCAGCTTCTACCTCTCTCTGCTGATACTGTGGACGCTGCTGTCGGGCGCCGTGTTCTTCAGCATCGGCGCGCGCGCGGCGCATCTGTTCGCCGCCATCCGATCTCCGGTGCTCATCGCCTTTTCCACCGCGAGCTCCGAAGCGGCATATCCGCGGACACTGGAGCGTCTGGAGGAGTTCGGCATCAGCCCGCGGATCGCGGCCTTCGTCCTGCCGCTCGGCTATTCGTTCAACCTGGACGGTTCGACGATGTACTGCGCGTTCGCCGTGCTATTCATCGCGCAGATATTCCACATCGATTTCAGCGTCCATCAGCAGATCGCCATGCTGCTCATTTTGATGGTGACCAGCAAGGGAATGGCCGGCGTCCCACGCGCTTCGCTGATGGTGATCGCATCGACGCTCACGTATTTCGGACTGCCGGAACAAGGCCTGGTGATGATCGTTGCAGTGGACCATTTGCTCGATATGGGACGCAGCGCCACCAATGTGGTCGGCAACGCCGTCGCGTCGACCCTGGTCGCCAAATGGGAAAATGAGCTTCGTCCGGCCGGCTCGTGATCGAATCCCGCCCGCCGTCCAGGCCTGGGTGCTCCGGCCTCAAGCGCGCCCGGAGGCGAACACGGCCAGCATGTCCTCCTCTTCGCGCACCCCGAGCACCTCGCTGCTCAGCATCGCCAGGCACTGATCCGCCGGCAGCGGCCGTGCGAACAGGAACCCCTGGCCCACCGAGCAGCCGAGTTTGAGGAGGATCTCCGCCTGCTGGTAGGCTTCGATGCCCTCGGCGATCACCTGGATGTGCAGGTGGCGCGCAATGGCGATGATGGCGCTCACGATCGCAAGATCGCTTGAATCGGTCACGAGGTCTCGGACGAAGCTCCGGTCGATCTTCAAGGTATCCACTCGCCAGTTCTTGAGGTAGCTCAGACTCGAATAGCCGGTGCCAAAGTCATCGATCGCGATCTTGATTCCGAGATCGCGCAGGCGCGCCATCGTGTCCTGACGGTTTTCGCCGGACTTCGACTGACTGCTGTCGAAGACGGCTCGTTCCGTCATCTCGAGCTGCAGCAATTCCGGCGGCAACCCGTGAGTCTTGAGCAGCGTCGAAATCGTCGACAGCAACTCGCCGCGCTGCAGCTGCGCGGGGGCCACATTGAGCGACATGGGAACCAGTGTCACGCCGGCTTTCTGCCAGGCGCTCATGGTCTGCAGGGTCCGGTGCAGGACGAAATTGCCCATCGGCACGATCAGCCCGGTCTCTTCAGCGACCGGAATGAACTGATCGGCGGGAATCATACCGTGCACCGGATGATGCCAGCGGATGAGTGCCTCGAGACCGACCACCTTGCGCGTGTGCAGGTTGACGAACGGCTGATAATGCACGTCGAGCTGCTTCAACCGCAGCGCTTCGCGCAACGAGGCTTCCATCGCAACCCGATGCTTGAGTTTGCGGTTCATGATCTCGCTGAACATTTGAACGTTGTTCCGGCCGCGATCCTTCGCCTGGTACATGGCGGTGTCGGAGTGCTTGAGCAGCTCGCCCATGTTGTCGCCGTCTCTCGGAAACAAGCTGACTCCGACGCTCCCGGTCGTCTGCAACGGATGCTGATCGATGACGATGGGTTTGTTGAGCGATTCGATGATGCGGTTGGCCCCGAGCGTGACTTCGTCGTACGACTTCACGTTGCGCAGTATCACGACGAATTCATCTCCGCCCATCCGTATCACGACGTCGCTGTCGCGTACGCAGGTGCGCAGCCGGCGCGCCACTTCCTGCAGCAGCTTGTCTCCGGTCTCGTGGCCCCGGGTGTCGTTGATGTGCTTGAAGCGATCGAGATCCAGAAATACCACGCCGAGCATGGTGTTCCCCGCCCGCGCCTCCTCGATCGCCGCCGGCAGGAACGTCGTCAGGTAATGCCGGTTGGGCAAACTCGTCAACTGATCGTGGTGTGCCATCCGATCGAGCCGTTGCTGGTTGTCGATGAGCTGCTGCTCCGCCTTGCGGCGCACCGAGACGTCGTGAGTCACGTAGGCAAGACCGTCGCGGCCGTCCACGTCCAGGCGATTGCACCGCACCTCGATGTCGATGAGAGCGCCGCTCTTGCAGCGCAGCTGCAAATCGAGCGCCATCTGCGAATCCGCGCTCTTGAGCCGCGCCAATACGCTCTCGGGCGCCGCGTTACCGTCGGAAAATATCTGCGACAGTGTGAGCGCCTCGGCCTCGGCGCCCGTATAGCCGATGCGCGCCAGGAACGCCGGATTGCAATATTGGATCTGATGGGTCGCGGAGTCGGCGATGACGATGCCGTCGTGAGTTTGATCGATGATCGCCTTGTAGCGCGAATCGACGCTGCGCCGATGGCGAAAATATTGTTTCAATGCGAGGGCGAGGGCGAGCAGGGCGGCCAGGCCGGCGAGCAGCGCCGCCAAGCCGACCCCCGGGGCGCGGATGCCGGCGGACTGCGATGCGCCCTCGCCGGCGTCCTTCTCGGTGTCCTGCCCTGTCACCGCATCCGCCGCGGTTCCCGCCGACGACCCATGGGCGGGGATCCGGGGCGCCAGGCGAAAGACCCACACCGCGCGGCCCAGTTGATCGCGCAGTACGGCATATCCGGAGTCGGTGCCCGACGCCCGGGTGGTGACCGGCGCGGCCGTTGAGGATCGCGAGCCGATCCAGCTGCTGATGTCGGCTGGCACGTCCGCGAGATTGAATTGCCGGATCGGCTGTGCGCGCAGCGAACCGCCGACCGAGGCCGCGAGCCTCATCAGCAGGGCCGGTGAAACGCGCCGTGTTGCAATCACCCATCCGAGCAATGTTCCCGACGAGCGCGCGACGATGGGGCGCGCGGCGAAGAACTCGTCGTCCGCGAACCCCGTGGACGGCGTGGGGAGGGACCCGCGGGACTTGATGAGAGACTCGAGATACTGGAGTATCGGCGGATCCGGAGGCTGCTCGATGAGTTGACGATCGATGAGAGCGCCGCTGAAGCGCACCGTTCCGTTCTCGGCCGCAACCAGCAGCGCGTTCATATCCAGCTGGGCGATGAGTGCAGCGTCGAGTCGCGCCGAAGTCGCATTGTCTTGAACGAGTTCGGCGATGCCATCCGAGTCCGCCAATGCCCGCGCAACGCCATCCAATTCATCCGACTCGCGGGTGATGTTGCGCGCGAGTTGGCGCAATTGCAGCGTCAGAGTCTCACGCTCGAGCGCGGTGGTCCGGGCCTGCCAGGCGTGCTGGCTGAGAAAGTACACGAGTACCAACAGGCCGAACGGCAATGCGCACGCGGCCAACATCATGGCAGGTCGCCGCAGCAGTCCGCCGATGCGGCCGCGCAGGCTCACTTCAATGCAATCCTTTTGAATGGAGGCTGAACTGGGCCGTCCCCAAGCAATGCGACATAATGATTCAACACATGAAGGGCCTGTCGCAGTATGTTTCATACCCCGTGATGCCACTGATATGCGGCGCACAATCCGCTGTAGGACAGGCAGCGCCTTAGAGCTCAAATAGTGAAGTATTTCAAATCCTCACGCGCCGCCGGCCGCCTGGATGTGCGCCTCGATACGAGTCTCGAGTTACTCCTCGAGCGTGCACCGCGAGAGCCCGTGGCGCGCGCGCTCGGCACGGTGGTGGCAACCGCGGGCTCCACGTATCGCAAGCCCGGAGCGCGCATGCTGATCATGGCCGACGGCAGCTATCTCGGTTTGCTCAGCGGCGGCTGCCTCGAGGCGGACCTCAAGCTGCATGCGCAGCAGGTGATCGAGAACGGCGTCGCGCGCGCGATCGAATACGACATGCGAGGTCCCGACGATATCCTGTTCGGGATCGGCGCAGGCTGCGAGGGGGCGATGCGGGTGCTGCTCGAACCCGCGCATCCGGCCAGCGCGGCGGCCGCGGCGCTGGCCGCCGCGGGACGCTGCACGGCGCAAGGTCGCGGCACCTGTCTTGTTGCGGTTCACGAATCCACCGCGACGCCGCTCGGCACCTACGGCTTGGAATCCGTGCCGCCGCGCCTCGCGGCGGCGGCCAAACAGTCGCTCGATGAGGCAGCCTCGCGCGAGATTCTTCTCGATCGGGGCGGCGACCGTCTGCGCGCTTTCGTGCAGTATCTGGCTCCTTCTCCGCATCTGCTGGTGTGTGGCGCCGGACCGGACGCGGAGCCGGTGGCGGCCGCGGCGAGCACCCTCGGGTGGCGGGTGTCCGTGGTCGATCATCGGCCTGCTTACGCCGATGCGCGACGCTTTCCGGGTGCCACCGTCGTGCGCGCCGATGCACGTGCGCTCGGCACGGTGATCGATCTTGCCGCCTGTCATGCCGTCGTCGTGATGAGTCATCACCTGGATTCCGACGTGGCGTACTTGCGCGAACTGAGCGCCGCGGGCCTGCCGGCTTATGTGGGTCTGCTCGGCCCTGCGGCGCGGCGCCGCCGGATCGCGCAGGAGTTGGGTCCCGCTGCCGCGGGTCTCAAGCCGCGCCTGCGCGGTCCCGTCGGCATCGACATCGGCGCGATCACGCCCGAGGCGATTGCGCTCGCCATCGTCAGCGAGGTGCATGCCTGGCTGTCGGGACGCCCCCGTGGTGAAATCACAACGGATTCTACGTAGTGCAACAAGTGGTTCCACAGGGGTAGAATGCAGATCCGACGGGCTGGCACCCGCCCCACAACAAAGCACTGAACGCGAACGCAAGCCGTTGTTGCGCTTTTGCGGCAGGAGGGAGATCGGCATGTTCAAATTCTTCAAGCCATCCGTCGTTGCGATGGCCGCTGCGGTATTGGCCGCCTGCGGCGGAAACAGTTCGCCGACCGTCACTGCGAGCCCCTCGATGGCTCACGGCACTCTGGTTTACAACCCTCCCTTTCGCATCGCCTCGGCCAATGCAGCAACTCTTCAGGCGCAAATCGGTGCCACCGCTCAGGGCGCACAATTGCTGCAACTCACGGGCAACCCGACCTGCGGGGTGGACTTCTACTATGTGAAGTTCTGGACCATCGGAGGAGCGGGCGAGCAGACCGAATCCTCTGGTGCGTTGATGGTGCCCACGGGCGCGGCGCCGACGTGTTCGGGCCCGCGGCCGATCCTCGAATATGCGCACGCAACCGAGACCAACAAAGCGCTCAATCTTGCCGATATCACGAATCCAACGAACACCGAAGGCGTGTTGATTGCCGCGATGTTCGCGGCGCAGGGGTACATCGTCGTGGCGCCGAACTACGCGGGCTATGACATTTCCACGCTGGGGTATCACCCGTTCTTCAACGCGGTTCAGCAGTCGGGCGAAATGATGGATATCCTTGCCGCAGCCCGCAGCGCGCTCCCCAACACCATGTCCTCGGCAACGAGCGACAACGGGCAGCTGTTCCTGAGTGGTTACTCCGAGGGCGGTTTCGTCGCGATGGCAACCTTGCGGGCGATGCAAGCGGCCGGACAAAAAGTCACCGCCTCCGCGCCCGGGTCCGGTCTGTACGCGCTGGAGGCTGAGAGCGATCTGATTATTTATGGCGGTGTCGCCTTGGGTGCGACCGCTTTCATACCGTTGTTTGCGAACAGCTATCAACATGCCTATAAGAATATCGACAGCACGGCGAATCCCCTCTTCTCCCCGACTTATGCGGGCGCTGAGACGCTGCTGCCGAGCGACACACCCATCGATACAATTTTCGCGGAGGGTCTGTTGCCGGAAACCCAGGTGTTCGACAGCACGACGCCTGTGGTCAGCATTCCCGGCGATGCACCGCTTTCCGCCGAATTGACCGCGCTGCTGGGGGTACCCCCGACTCCGGCGCTACCCCTGAGCCCTCAAACACCCTTGTTCCAATTGGGCTTCGGCAACCCGTTCCTCATTGAGAACAACTATCGCGTCAGTTACGCGCTCGACGCGGCGGCCAATCCGGACGGCGCGGTGCCGACGCTCACGCCGGGTGTCCCGGTGGCGAAGACCAAGCCGATGCAAGGCCTGCGTCAGGATTTGTGGGTGAATGACCTGCGCAATGGCGCATGGGCGCCGATGTCGCCCACCCTGCTTTGCGGCGGCGATCAAGATCCCACCGTCTATTTTCAATTGAACACCGAAGTGATGGCGGCATACTGGAGCGCGCTACCGGCGGGTCTCGTGACCGTGCTCGACGTGAACGCCGCACCGGCAGGTCCCTTCGCCCCCGTGCAAGCCGGCTTTCAAATGAGTCAGGCCGAACTGCTCGCGTACTTGCAGACGCCGGCGGGTGGAGGTCTGTCCCCGGCCGCGGCGGAGCAGGCGCTCGTGCAGGGATATCACACCAATGTCGACCCATTTTGTGCCGCGGCCGCCCGCGCATTCTTCAGTCAATTCTAAGGGGATCGGCCCATGACAAAAGTCAAATTCAGCGCGCTCGAGCTTGCCGCCGTCGGGCTACTGATCGTACTCGGGGGCGCCCCGGCATCGGCCGACGATTACCCCAACAGCGTCCGACTGGGCTCCGAAAGCGTTTTCTATCATACGAACGCGGACAATGTCTCCGGCCCCTACGTGCCACCGGGTGTCAATATCGACGCCCAGAATCTCGAAACGCTGTATGCGGGCTACGTCCGAACTCTCACCTCGCACTTCGCGGTCGAGTTGGCGCTCGGCTACCCACCGCTTGCAAAAGTCAACGGCCGGGGACTGCCGAGTGTTGGCTCGGTGCCCTACAACGGCCAGGTGGTCTCGAGCGCCCGATGGCTCGCCCCCACCTTGTTCCTCGAGTACAACTTCTTCAGTCCGGAGTCGCTGTTCCGTCCCTACCTCGGCGTCGGTGTCAATTACACCAACTTCTATGATCGGGACGCGACCGCGGCCGGTAACGCGGCCTTCGGCGGCCCGACGAAGATTTCCTTGACCGCCTCCGTGCAGCCTGCCGTCACGGGCGGACTCGACTATCACGTCTCCACACGTTGGCATGTGTATGCGTCGTATTCCTGGTCAAACGTGAAGACCGACCTCACGGCCGATACCGCCGGCGTCATCCGCACCACGCGCATCAATTTCTCTCCGCGCGTGGTGGTCTTCGCCGCCGGCTTCTCCTTCTAGGGCGGGACTGCCCGTGGCAGCCTCCGAGGGACCCGATTGGCGCACGGAAGGCGTGCGTGTGATCAAGAGCGATCAGCTCGACACCAATACGGCGCAGACCCCCGGCATGCGGCGCGCCGCGGCGATCGATTTCCGCCGCGTGGGGTCGAAGAAACTCTGGGCGGGCACCGTGCTCATTCACCCGAATGCCAAGACCGGTGCGCACCATCACGGCGCCCTGGAAAGCGTCATCTATGTGGTGCGCGGCGCGGCGCGCATGCGCTGGGGTGCGCGCCTCGAGTTCGTCGCCGAGGCGGGCGCGGGAGATTTCATTTTCGTGCCGCCCTATGTGCCCCACCAGGAAATCAATGCGCTGCGCGACGCACCGCTCGAGTGCGTCCTCGTGCGCAGCGACAATGAGTCGGTGGTGGTGAATCTTCAGATCGAGGCGGCCGAGCGGGTCGAGGAAGTCTACTGGATCGACCCGGTGCATCGCTCATGAGGACCCTCCCGCCAGCGTCTTGATCAGCACGGCCCAATACGTGAGCGCGTCATAAAACGCATCGACGCGGATCCGTTCGTTGAGTCCGTGGGCGAATTCCTCGCTGTCCTTGATGAATACGCCGCCCACTCCGTAGGTCGGAATGCCTGCATTTCTGTACACGGCGCCGTCGGTCGCATAGGCGGCCTGCGTCGGCACGACCCGCGCGCCGGGATCCGCCGCGGCGATCGCACGGGCGACCGCAGCCATGATGTCCGCGCGCATGGGCGAGGCATCGGAGACGAGTGCCTCGTAGCCCTGCGACACCTCGACGTTCGGGCCGACCTTCTCCTGCAGGGTTTTTTCCACATCGGCGGCCGAAGTGCCGGGGAAAATCCGGCAATTGACCGTCGCGGTCGCCGACTGGGGCAGCGCGTTTTCGGCGTGGCCGCCGCTCAGCATCGTGGCCACGCAGGTCGTGCGGATCCGGCCGACAAAGGCCGGATTTCTCGCGATTTCCGCCGCAGCGGCCGCATCGTGCGGATTCGCCGCGAAACGCAGCATGGCTGCCCCGAGCGCCCCGGAGGTCACCGCGCCCGCGGCCTTGAAGTCCCCGAGCGTCCAGTCATTCCATTGCACCGGAAATTCGGTGCGCTGAACCGCCTTCAAGGCGTCGGCGAGTTCGTAGATTGCATTATCCGCCCGCGGCATCGAGCTGTGGCCGCCCGGATTATGAGTCGTCAGCAGGAATTCGGCGGAGCTCTTCTCGGCGCCCTGCACGTAGAACAGCAGCGGCTTGCCGGTGTCCTCGCTCAGCACGCCGCCGCCGCCGTCCGCATTGAGGGCATATTCCGCATCGACGAGGTCGCGGTGCTTGGTGACCAGATCCCTGGCCGTTGCCTGGGCCGTCTCCTCATCGCCGCTGAATGCGATGATGAGATCGCGGGTCGGTACGAAGCCCTGTGCCTTGAGGTTGATGAAGGTCGCCGTCAACAACGCCACTTCCTGCTTCACGTCCGAAGTGCCGCGCCCGAAAAAATAGCCGTTTTCCTCGATCAGCCGGTAGGGGTCCCGCTGCCAGTCGGCGCGGTTCGCGGTGACGACGTCCATATGTGCGATGAATGCGATCGGCCGACCGCCGTGGCCGTCGCCTCTGCCTTTGACGTCGCCGTGACCTCGATAGCGGACCACGAGCGAGGCGGTCTCCCCGAGCGGCAGCACCTGCACATCGGCCGGCGCAAAACCGCCCGCCCTGAAACGCTGCGCCAGATATTCGGCGACGGCCGGAACCTGCCCTTTGCCCACCGAGCTTTCGATGCCCACGATGTGCGCGAAGATTTCCCGCGCTTCGCTGCGCACCGCATCGGGTGCGGCCGGTGCAGCCGGCAACCGCGCAGCGAGAAGCAACCCCACGGTGAGACATGCGCCCCTCATCATCGCCCCTCCTCTTCCGATCGGAATTTGCCCAAAGAATGCTAGGATTCGCCATCCTACCGGGAGCGGGGTGAACCGATGCGACAATTCTTGCTGTTGATTGCGGTGCTCGCCCTGTGGGGAGGAGCCGTTCCGGCACACGCCGCGCAAAAACTGCGCATCCTCAGCTGGGCCGATTACGTGCCTGCCGACCTCATCGCGGCGTTCGAGAAGGAGACGGGCATCGAGGTCGAGGTGACGCTATCGAACAACGAGGAAATGATCTCCAAACTGCGCGCGACCGGCGGCGCCGGATACGATCTCGCGCAGCCCTCCCAGGACCGCATCACCTCGGTACAGCGGGATTTTGGCATCTACAAACCGATCGATCTGAGCAAGGTGAAGATCGATCAATTCCAGCCGGCGCTGCTCGATATCGTGAAGCGCAATACCACGATCGAAGGCAAGACCTATGCGCTGCCCTATCTGTGGGGCACCGACGGTCTCGTGGTCAACACCAAGCGTGCTACGGTGACCGATTTTCTCGATCTTTGCAGGCCGGACCTCAAGGGCAAGACCGCGATCCGCCTGAGGCGCCCGATTTTGATGGCATTTGCCTTCGCCTCGGGCAAGGATCCGTTTGCGCTTTACGGAAATACCCAGGCGTACAGCGCGCTCATGGACGAGGTCGGCGCCAAGCTCATCGCGTGCAAACCGAACTTCAAATTCTTCTACGACAACAAGGATCAGCTGCTGAACGGCATCCGCTCCGGTGAAGTGTGGGCGGCGGCAATGTGGGACACCGGCGGCTGGACGCTCAATCGCGACAATCCCGACATCCAATACATCGTACCGCGCTCCGGTGCCCTCGGCTGGCTCGACACCTTTGCGCTGCCGGCGCGCGGGCACAACGATGCGGCGGTGTATGCCTGGATCAATTTCACGATGCGCCCTGAGAATGCCGCCAAGGTCATCAAGTCGGTCGGCAATTTTTCCGCGGCCAGGAACACGGCGCCCTTCGTCGATCCGCGCCTGAAGGCACAATTTAGCGCCGCCTTCCCCGATAGCGCGCTGAAGAATATCCACTGGTATCCGGCGATCCCGCCGGGTCTGGAGGAAATCGAGGGGCGCGTGCTCGATCGCATCAAGGCCGCCAATTGAGCAGCGCGGCGGACTTGGTGGCGCACTCCGTCGTCAAGCGCTTCGCGGAGCATACGGCGGTCGACTCACTGTCTTTCAGCGTCGAACGGGGAAGTTTCTTCTCGATACTCGGCCCCTCGGGGTGCGGTAAGACGACGCTGCTGCGCATGATTGCCGGCTTCATCGCCCCGGACAGCGGCGACATTTCCATCGGCGGCAGAAGCATGCAAGGGGTGGCCCCCAACCGACGTCCCGTGAACATGGTGTTTCAGCAACTCGCGCTGTTTCCGATGATGTCGGTGGGGGAGAACGTCGCCTTCGGATTGGCTCGGCGCGGCGTACCCCGCGCCGAGCGCCTCAAGCGCAGTCAGGCGATGCTCGAACGCGTGGGGTTGGGCGGCGCGGCGGCCAAACGCGTCGATGAGCTCTCGGGTGGACAGCGCCAGCGGGTCGCCATTGCGCGCAGTCTCGTGCTGGAGCCCACGCTGCTGTTGCTCGATGAGCCGCTGGGAGCACTCGACCTCAAGCTGCGGGAGCACATGAAGATCGAGCTGAAGCAGCTGCAGGCCGCTTTCGGCACGACCTTCGTCTACATCACTCACGATCAGTCCGAGGCACTGGTGCTCTCCGATCACGTGGGAGTCATGAGCCAGGGCCGCTTCGAACAGCTCGGCACACCGCAGGATTTATACTATCGACCGCAGACGCCGTTCGTGGCGAGCTTCGTTGGCGCGAACAACCGCATCGTCGGCCGCGTCACGGGCCTTGACCATGCGTCGGTGGAAATGAGCACCGCCGATGGCTGGGCCATTCGGGCGCTGAAGAAGGGTGCCATGGCGGTCGGCGATGCGGTGGAAGGGTTCGTCCGCCCTGAAGTCGCGAGCCTCGGACGCGCGCAGTCGGACCTGCCCGCCGCTCAGCCCTGGCATACTGGCGAGGTGCAGAGCGTGCTGTTCGACGGCGCCAATTCCGCCGTGCTTCTGCAGGAGCAGCGCACGCGACGCGAATTTCGCATCGCCCTGCCGCAGACCGGTCAGTTCTCCGATCTCAAACCGCAGGAGAAAGTCTTCTTCAGCTTCGATCCGGAGCGCGCCGTGTGCTTTCCCGCGCGGCCGGGGACGGCGGGGCAGGATGGCTAGCGCGGCCATGCATCCCCGGTGGCAGGGACGGCTCGGACTTGGTCTGCTGCTGGCGCCGGCGCTGCTCTGGCTCGCCGCGCTGATCATACTGCCCCACATCGATCTCGCGCTGCTGTCGCTTCGGGAGCGGGTGGGGCCGCGCCATTACGTCGCAAGTCTTGCGCAGTACAAGACATTCTTCACGGAACCGCTCTACTGGCATGTATTCGTGCGCACCGCGGTGATGTCGGTGGCCGCTACGTTGTTGACGCTGCTGCTGGCATTCCCGATTGCATGGATCATTGCGAAGCTGGCACAGGGGAGAGCGAGCTCGGTGCTCTTCATTTTGTGTTTGATTCCATTCTGGGTGAGCGAAACGGTTCGCACGCTCGGCTGGATGATCCTGCTGCGCGAATCGGGTGTGCTGCCCGCCTTGCTGGTGAGGCTCGGCATCACCGCGATGCCGGTCGAATTGCTGTATCACGATGCGACGATCATGGTGGGCTTGGTGTACACGTCGCTGCTGTTCATGGTGATACCGCTGATTTCGAGCCTGGAAAGCCTCGATAATGCGCTGATCGAAGCGGCGTACGACTTGGGCGCGAACGGCTTTGCCATCCTGCGCAGCATCGTGATACCGCACGCCGCGCCCGGAATCACGGCCGGCTGCATCGTGGTCTTCATGCTCACGCTCGGCAACTACCTCACGCCGACCCTGCTCGGCGGCAAGAATTCGCAGTGGTTCACCGAGCAGATCTACACGCAGTTCATCACACGCTTCAATTGGGAACAGGGCGCGGCGCTCGGCTTCCTGCTGCTCGCCCTGTCGACCGCCCTGGTCATGCTCGGCCTCAAGATCACCGGCCAGCGCTTCGGCGACGTGATGCGGCGGACATGATCCCATCGCTGCCCAGACCGGCGTGGTTGCGCGCGACCACTGCGCTGTATCTGGTGTGCTTTTTCGCCTTCTTGTTCCTGCCGCTGATCGTCGTCGGCGTATTCGCGTTCAACGATGCGCCCTACCCTGCGCCGCCGTGGCGCGGCTTCACGCTCGACTGGTTTTTGGGGAACTCGAGCACCGGACGCGTCGGACTGTTCGCCGACCGCGACTTGTTGGGCAGCATCTGGACCAGTTGCATCGTCGCCACGTGGGTCACGCTGTTGTCCGTGCTGCTCGGCACTTGCAATGCGTTTCTCATCGAGCGGCAGCGCTTCGTCGGCAAACAGGCGCTCTCCATCTTGATGTTGGCGCCTCTGGTCATACCGGGCGTCATTCTCGGCATATCGATTCTCGCGTTTGCGAGCCGCGTCGCGGAATTTGCCGACGCCGTGCTTGGAATGGATGTGGACTTCCTGCGCCCCGGATTGCCGCTGGTCGTGCTCGGCCAATTCTCCTACATCGCCACCATCGCCACTCTCACCATCAGCGCGCGCCTGCGGCGCTTCGATCGCACGCTGGAGGAGGCGGCGCTGAACCTTGGAGCTTCCAAGCCCGCCGTGCTGCGCACCATCATCTTCCCCTACTTGCGCCCTGCGCTGCTCGGATCCGCCGCGATATCGTTTCTCATGTCGTTCGCGGACTTCAATACCACCTTGATGTTGGTCGGCGCAGATTCGCCCTTGACCGTGATGATGTACGGCCGGATGCGCGAGGGCGCGAGTCCGGTGCTGAACGCGGTGAGCCTGTTCCTGATGCTGGCATCGGCGGTGCTTGCGCTCACCTTCATGCGGGGTGGCGCCGCGCGCGGCAACGCAACGAATACCAAGCCATCGTAACCCTGCGGAGTTCGTCATGAAAACCCTCCCCGTCCTCGCGGCCGCCCTCGCCACATTCTGTGCCGCTGCCGCGCCGCCGCGGGACGGCGCCGCCGGCGAGCAGCGCTTTCGCGCGTTGTACAAGGAACTCGTCGAGACGAACACGACGCTGTCGGCAGGCAGCTGCACGCTCGCCGCCGAGCGCATTGCTGCGCGCCTGAAGGCGGCGGGTTTTCCGGAGGGCGACCTGCACCCGTTCGCGGCGCCGGACCATCCCAAGGAGGGCGGGCTCGTCGCCGTCTATCCGGGCCGGGATCCGCAGCTGAAGGGCATCCTTCTGCTCGCCCACATCGACGTCGTGGAGGCGAAGCGCGAGGATTGGACGCGCGACCCCTTCACCCTGATCGAGGAGAACGGCTCGTTCTATGCGCGCGGTGCGATGGACGACAAGGCAGAGGCGGCGATCTGGACCGACCTGCTGATTCGTTATCGAAGCGAGAACTATCGGCCGCGGCGTACGCTGAAGATGGCGCTCACCTGCGGCGAGGAGACCGCCGGTGCCTTCAACGGAGCCGAGTGGCTCACTCAGAACCGCCGTGAACTCATCGACGCCGCATTCGCACTCAACGAAGGCGCCTGGGGAGAGCTCGACGCGAACGGGCGCCGCGTCTCCCACGATATCGAGGCGGGCGAAAAATTCCCGCAGAACTTTCGGCTTGAGGTGACGAATCCCGGCGGACACAGCTCGCGGCCGGTCAAGGACAATGCGATCTATCACCTCGCCGCAGCCCTGACGCGGATCAGTGGCTACGATTTTCCAGTGCAGTACAACGAGGCCAATCGGGCCTATTTCACCGGCATGGCGAAGATTCAGTCGGCCAGGGGAGAGGCCGACGTCGCAAATGCCATGAATGCGTTCCTGCGCGATCCCCGCGACGGACAGGCTGTCGCCCTCGTATCGAGCAAGGACCCGGGCTGGAATGCGACGCTGCGCACGACCTGCGTTGCGACCATGCTCGAGGCCGGACACGCGACCAATGCCCTGCCGCAACGGGCGCGCGCGAACATCAATTGCCGCATATTCCCCGGTGTTGACGTGGAGAGCGTGCGCGCAAAGCTCGAGGAGCTCGCCGCGGACCCGGCGGTGAAGGTGACGGCGCTCGAAACGCGTGGCCCGACCGCCACCCCGCCGCCGTTGACGCCGGCGGTACTCGGGCCGATCGAGAAGCTCACTGCTCAATTTTGGCCCGGCGTACCGGTGCTCCCCATTCTGCAGGCAGGAGCGACGGACGGCGAGTTCACGAATGCCGCCGGCATCCCGACCTACGGCGTTGAGCCCGTATTCTTGGGTCCTGACCTCGGCCACATCCACGGCCTCAACGAGTATGTCGGCGTCACATCCCTGCTGGAAGGCCGGGAGTTCTTGTACCGCCTGGTCAAGATCTACGCGGAACAGGATTAGCGGGGACTCTCTCGCCGCCGGGGGATCGCACCTCGTCTATGATTCTTTGCCGGCCCGCAGCGGATAGCCCGCTTCCCGCCACGCCTTCATGCCGCCGTCGAGCGCCACGGCACCGCGAAACCCCATCTGGCGCAATGTCGCCGTTGCGAGCGTGGAGACCCGTCCAAACTCGCAATAGACGAGCATCCTGCGGGTGGGGTCGGTCAGTTCCTGATTGACGCGCAACTCCAGCTGCCCGCGCGGCAAAAGACGCGCTCCGGGAATGTGGCCCTCTTCAAAGGCGTCGCGTTCGCGTACGTCGAGCACGATCAAATCATTCCTGCCCGACTCGAGGCTTGCTTTGAGCTCGCCGAGCGACATGAACGGCACGATCGCCGCGGCTTCGGACAGCATCTGTGCAACCGTCTTGCCGCCGGTCATGTTCGTGCGCAACGCTTCGGTGATGTGCGTCGGCATGGTGAGATTGAGATTTTGCATCATCTCGATGAACTGCGAGCGGTCTCTTTTCTGCAAACGCGGATTCTCCGCGAGCTCCTGGCCGATGGTGGAGTGCGAACGGCCCTTGTAGTCGTGTGCCGGGAAGACCTTGAGCGACGGATCGAGCCTCAGCAGACCATCGAAGAGACTCTCATAGAGCGCGCCCGCGTCGCCGCTCGGCAGATCGGTCCGCCCCGTGCCGCCGATGAGCAGCGTATCGCCGGTGAACACGCGATCCTCGACGGAAATGCACATGGAATCGCGCGTGTGGCCGGGCGTGTGCAGCGCCTGCAAGCGCAACCGGCCGACGACCAGCAGCTCCCCGCTCTGCAAGCGCAAATCGACGAAGGGCGCCGGACTCGTGCCATGCATCACCACCGGCACCCCAAGCTGGCGAGCGAGCTGCTGGGTTGCGGAGAAATGATCCGCGTGGGTGTGCGTATCGATGAGATACCGGATGCGCAGGCCGTCGCGCGCGGCAAGCGCGATATAGCGGTCGATCTGGCTGAGCTCCGGATCAATCAACGCCGCGGCGCAGGTGTCCTCGCAGCCAATGAAGTACGACCGGCACCCGCCGGTGGAGACCGTCTCGAAAATCATCCATGGACTCCCTGCGCCTCATTGTCGCGCTTCATTGTGCATGGCGGTGTCAGCTCATTTATCATACGCCTGCACCACCACGCAACGTCCGGCGGTATCCCGGGGCCCGGAAGCGCTAGAATCAACTGTTGACGTTCGCAAGCACCATGAAACGGATTACGCCAAGGGATTTCCGAAATGCCTTCGTCGAGGTCATGAAAGCCGAGCACCAGGGCTTTCGCACGGCCGTGGGCTTCGAAGCCAAGTCCTATACGTTCTATCTGCGCTCGAGTATCTTTCCCAAGATTGCCAAGCAGCTCGGCTTGCTGGCTTGGAACAAGGACTACTACGGGCTCGACGGAATGTTCTATGAGGAGCGCGGTAGGGACGATTCCGGCAAATACACGACGTACCCCAAATGGATCTCGGTTGCCGTGGAGCACGCGAACAGACCGACCCGGACACACGAAGAGATCAACAAGCTGCAGATGTTCAACGCGCCGCTCAAGGTATTGATCACCTATGCAGCCGAAGGAGCTGAGGGGGATTCCGTCCTGCAAAAGTATGAGTCTGTCATCCGCGATTCCGACATATTCGAGGATATTGCGAGCGAGAGACAGCAGCTCGTGATTTTCGGAACGCCGAGAACGGTTCGGGAATGGCGTTTCTATGCTTACGAAAGCGACGGTTTCGTACTGATGTTGCCGGGGTAACGATCCCCCTCGATCCGGAGAGCAGTCATGCACCTCGTGGCGAATGTGAAAAAGTTGCGGCTAATCCACGGCCTGTCGGTGGTCGGATGCTTTGGCCTGCTGCTGAGTGGTGTTGCCCTCTCACCCATGCGTGCCGCAGGCGCCGGGAGACCGCAACCCGTCCCGATCGCCGTATTCGCCTTTGAGCTGGAGGATGCCAGTCCCGCAGCAGCGTTGATGGGAAAGACCACCAGCAGTGCCGCGTCCATGGAGAAAGTCAGCAGCGAGGCGCGACGGATGTTCGCGCAGTCGGGGCGCTACAACCTCATCGATGTGAGTCGATCCGATGCGAAGCCGTTGACGGAGAAGTCGCTGCGAAACTGCGACGGGTGCGAGGCCGGCATCGCACTGAAGCTCGGCGCCGAACAATCCCTGCTCGGAGTGGTGACGAGGGTCACTCAGACGGACTACTACGTCATGATCATAATTCGCGACGCGCGCAGCGGCAAAATTCTCGACCAGCAGGAGGCGAATTTCGCCGGCGGCGACGATGGCTGGGCGAGCGGAGTCCGCATGCTGATCAAGCACCAGGTGCTGGTTCAGCAGGAGTGATGCCAATGAATCGATGGCTGCCGGTGATGAGCGCTGCATGCACCATGGCATGGCCGTACGCGGGCGTCGCCGCACCATTGGCTGAGGAGGTCAAGGAGCAGGTGCTGCGTGTTGATCGGGAGTGGGCGGACGCCGAGATCCAGCGCGATGCCGGCGCCTTGGGACGGATCCTGGATGGAAATTTCCTGGCAGTCTATGGTTCGGGGAAGGTCGTCGACAAGGAAACCTTCATCAAGGACGTGATCGGCGACGGCACCGACAGGATGCGTTCGCAGGACATGAGCGACGTGACGGTGCGGATGCGAGGCGACACGGCGGTGGTAGTGGAGACCGACACCATTCGTGGGACCGAGCGTGGTCAGCCGTACATCGAGGCCACCCGGCTCACCGCCACCTACGTCAAACGTAACGGCAACTGGGTGGCGTTGGCCGAACGCTTTGGACGTGCGACGGACTTGAAGGCGGAGGAAGCGGCGATCCGCCAGGCCGATGCCGAATGGGTCGAGGCGGCAAAATCGAAGAAGGTCGACGCGTGGCTGGCGTTCTACACCGATGATGCCGTCGTGCTGCCGCCCAATGAGGAAGTGGCCAAGGGCCGGGAGAGCGCACGCAAATCGGTTGCCGGGTTGCTTGCCTTACCGGGGCTCTCGATCAGCTGGAAACCGACGAAAGTCAGCGTCGCCAGGTCGGGCGACATCGCCTATCTGATAGGCGCTTATTCGCTCAGCTTCCATGACGCCGGCGGTCAGCCGCTGACCGATCACGGCAAGCTCCTCGAAGTCTGGGAGAGGCAATCCGACGGCACCTGGCGGTGCAGTGCGGACACTTGGAATTCGGATCTGCCGCCCGCACCCGGGCCGACGTAACCTCGTTGCACTAGCCGCGCGGCAGCAAGAATATTCTTCGTGCCAACCCGGACTCGAGCAGTGTCCGGGGATAGAACTGCTCGAGCAAGTCAGGCTCGAAGAGCTCCGAATTTTCGCGTGCGAACGCCTCCCACCCGCCGCCGCTTCCGCGTGCAACGATACGTTCCTGAATGAGCGCGACATATGCCACGGTGATTGTCTCGTGATATCGGTCGGGCTTGCCTAAATGGGAGGCGTGGTTGCGGATCGCGCGACGGATGCGGTCCAGCGCGACGGCGAAGTCGCTCTGTTGGAGATACAGGTAAGCCGCACGCACATGAGCCGCGTGCCCAAATTGGCTTTCCGCCAGCTGGCAGCTCTCCAGCGCTTGCAGAAACTCCCGGTCGGTCACCGCTTTTCCTTGAGACGATGACTCGAGCTCGCATCGAGATCCAAGTCGTAGATTTCTCTGAGGTCACCGATCTTTCGCAATGTTTCCGCGCTGAACGTCGGCTTCCCCTCGAAGGAGTGCAGCACGATTCCCTCGAGCAGGTCGCCCAGCGTCATATTCTTGTACTCTGCCAGTGCTTTCAGCACCTTGAGCAGTCGACGCTCGATTCGCACGCCGGTTTGTACACGTTCGATCTCGATCCGTTGGGAGGGTCTCGGCATGCGCGCCTCGAGGGATGTTGGTACCAGAGTACCTTGGTACAAAGCCGCGGTCAACAGTGGCACCGCGATCGATCTGTGCGCGGCAACTGCCCGTCAAATCAGGGTCAGTGTCCGCTGCCGGGCGCGGCGGGAGCGTGTAATAGTTCGAGACCCTCGGCATGTCGCTGCTGAAAACCCTTCCATAGTGTGGCTTCGGGCGGCCCGGGGCTGTAGGCATCGTAGGCGGGAGGCGCTGCCGGCGCGGGCGGCGCGGTCCAGACTCCGTCGGAAGATTCCGCGACGGACACATCGAGATAGGTTCTGCGCGCCTCATCGCCCTTCAAGTAGCAGTCGAGGAACGCGGTGATGAAATGCGCATTGATGGCATTGAGGCGTTCCTTCCTCCACACCGGATCCTCGAACCAATCCTGGTCCCACAGCCGCTTGCGCATGGCATCGGGCACCGGATTCAGACCGATCGCGTGGCCGCCTTCCTTGAAGGTCAAGAGGTAGCGGGGTGCGTTCAGCGCGGTGTCGAACATGGCGCGTGCGCCCGTGGAATAATCGACCGTTCGATCGTGATCGCCTGCAATCAGCAGCAGCGGCACCGTGAGTGCGTGAAGCCCGTCGGGTCCCCACGCGGCCAGCTGACCGCCGCCGGTGGGGGAAATCGCCACCACGGCGCGCAGTCCCTTGACCGAAATCTGATTCTGCAGGGCACCGCCGCGCGTGTACGGCCGAAGCAGGCCACCGGGAACCAACCCGACCGGCCGGCCGGCGGGATCCAGGACGGCACCGGCTGCGGTCAATACGCCGTAGCCGCCCATCGAATAGCCGATCAGCGCGATTCGCTCCGCATCGATGAGTCGCTGCGCGCCCAGCGTGCGCCGCAGCGTCTGCACCGCGTAGGTGATGTCGAGGGGCCGACGCAGCAGCAGCTGTCCGTATTTGGTGCGATCGGTGATGGGCGGATCTTCGTGCCGGATGGCGGCAACCACATAGCCCTTCGAGGCGAGATTCTCCGTCAGCCACGTCATGGCTATCGGATCATTGCTGTATCCATGCGATACGATGACGAGCGGGAATCCTTCCCCCGCGAACGGCGCGTCGCGAACCGCGATGCCGGGAACGCTGAACTGCGCGGGCGGTGCCGGCGGTTCCGAGGGCAGGCTCCCCGTGTAGGTCACGGGCAGCGCCCCGGGATTCGGGTGCGCGGGGTACCATAACTCGATGCCGAGCACCCGGTCGCGTACAGGCGCCGAGCCCCGCGCGGAATCGAAGGCCAGGACGTCTGCCTGTGCGTGTTCGATCAATTGCAGTGTCCTGATGCCCACCGCATAAGGGCCCAGCCGCGCGAGTTCGGGTGCATCCACGCCATAACGGCTCGGCGGCCCGTCCGCAAACACCGGGATCGACACAAACAGCAGAATCAGCGCAATCGATCGACTCATTGACCCCCCCATGACCCCGGACGCTCGCGATTCTGGCCAAACGCGGACACGCGGCGGCCGCTCAGGCGATGGTGACGCTGACGGGACAATGATCGCTGCCGAGCACCTCGGGATGAATATCCGCGCCGGCCACTCTGTCGCGCAGCCCCGAGGAGACCAGGAAGTAATCGATTCTCCACCCGATGTTGCGCGCCCGAGCATTGGCAAAATTACTCCACCAGGAGTAATACCCGTTACCCTGCTTGAACAGCCGGAATGTATCGACGAAGCCGGCATCGACGAAATTCTGGAATCCCCTGCGCTCCTCGTCCGTGAATCCCTTCTTGCCGCGGTTCGGTTTCGGATTGGCGAGGTCGAGTTCCGTGTGCGCGACGTTCAGATCCCCGCACAATATGACCGGCTTGCTCTGCTCGAGCTGCCGGCAGTAGGCGAGGAATGCGGGGTCCCAATGATTGTACCGCAGCGATAGCCGGCTGAGATCGTCCTTGGCATTCGGCGTGTAGACGGTCACCACATGGAACCTCTCGAACTCGGCCGTGATCACGCGCCCTTCCACGGCGCTGTCGCGCTGCAGTTCGTCGGCAAACGTATAGCGCCGCGCGAAGTCCTGCGGAAATCCGTTGAGCACACTGAGTGGCTCCTGCTTGGAGAATATCGCCGTTCCGGAATAGCCCTTCTTCACGGCGGAGTTCCAATATTCCCGGTAGTCCTTCAGATCGATTTCGATCTGCCCGCGCTCGGCCTTGGTTTCCTGCAGGCACAGGATGTCGGGTTGATGAGCCTCCAGAAAGGAGTGAAACAAGCCCTTCTTGTGCACGGCCCGAATCCCGTTGACGTTCCACGAATAGATTTTCACGCTTGACAGGCCTCCTTGACCATCGCGAGCGCCGCATGGTTCGAAGTTGATTCCAGTCCATCGAGCAGCGTCCAAGCGGACACCTCGGTCACGACCTGGTATGGATCGTCGGGATTACGCTCCCGATTGTGGGCGGCATAGCAGACACTTGCCGATAAGCGCGCGACGATCAGCCGAAACAGGACCTGCTGTTCGAAGTCGGTGAGGGGCGAGTGCCGGTGATAGCCCCGAATCACGGCTGCGGCGGCGATGAACGGCTGTTCATGATGAAGCATCGCGTAGGCGAGCGCGATGGCAAGCTCGCAAACCGTGGCCGAGTGCACCATGTCCCCGAAGTCGAGCAATCCCGCCATGCGGCCACCGTCGATGAGCACGTTGTAATCGTTGGCGTCGCCGTGAATCACGCTGTGCCGCAACGAGCCCCAATCGATTTCCTCCCACGCACCAAGGGCGCGCTCGACCCGCGCACGCCGCGCTCGCGGCAGGAGGCGCACATGAGCACGAGCCAAACCTGCGTGCCTGAGGTCCCACTGCAGGGTACGATGCGCTGCCGGGTGCGTGAAATGCTCCAGCGCCGCGTCGATCTTCGCCATACTGGTTCCGATTGATTCGAACAGCGCCGCGCTTCTATTCGGGGATTTCGCCAGTACCTGGCCGTCGATCCACTTGAGCACGCGCACGCCGTGCCGTGCGGCCGCGTCATGGTGAATCCATGTGATCTCCTCTCCAGTCCGCGAGGGCACGATTTCCTGCACGCGACAATCGCAGCGCGAATTCGCCACCCGGTGCATGGCGAGGTTCTGACACTCCAGGAGTCCGGGGGCATCGTGCAGATTGGCGATCTTCACCACCACCTTTCCGCGCTGCGGATCATCGATGAGAAAATTCTGATCGCGTTCGCTCGGCAGGCTCGAGATGGGGCCGCCGATGCCGTACTCGCTTTTTGCGACGGCAAGCGCCTCAGCAGCCGTAAAGCGTGGAATGCTGTCGAGCGGGATCGTCATCGCGTCGCAAACAGCTGCGCCGCAATGTCCCGAAACGATTTGAACTCGAGCGCATTCCCGCTGGGGTCAAGGAGGAACATCGTGGATTGCTCGCCCGCCTGCCCCTTGAATCGGATACACGGCTTTACCAGGAAGTCGACGCCCCGGCGCTGCAGCCGTTCCGCCAGTTCAGCCCACTTTGCGGCCTGAAGCACCACACCGTAATGCGGCACCGGAACTCCTTCTCCATCGACCGGGTTGAAGTGGGAGGTGAGCTTTCCACCCGCGCCCAGCGTCGGATTCAGGTGACAAACCAACTGGTGGCCGTAGAGATTGAAATCAACCCACTGCGCATCGCTGCGGCCCTCGGAGCAGCCCAGCAGTTCCTTGTAGAAGTGCCGCGCCTCGGCAATATCCCGAACCTGCACGGCGATGTGGAAGGGAGTCAGCTGCTCGTTCATGATGATTGACCTCGACCATTACCATTCAGGGACACCCGGCATGTATTTGCTTCGCCATGGGCAAAGCTACTTCAATCTGCACTTCAGCGAGACGCGCGTCGATCCCGGCATCGAAGATCCGGAATTGACGCCGCTTGGCGTCGAGCAGGCCGTAGCAGCCGCGCAGCAGCTCGCCCGAGCCGCACTGACGCGGATCATCATTTCGCCCTACACGCGCGCTTTACAAACCGCCGAGCCGATCCTGGCGATCCATAAGGTGCCGGTCGACATTATGCATGAGGTTCGTGAACGGACGGCATTCGTGTGCGACGTTGGCAGTGCGCCCGACCTGCTCGCCGCCCGCTTTCCGCAACACGACTTCGCGCACCTGCCGCGGCAATGGTGGCACGACGGAGTCGAGCCGCTGCAGCATACGATCGCGCGCGCCGATGCTTTCCGCGCCGTGATGGCGGCGCGCGACGACGACTCAACGACCCTGCTGGTCAGTCACTGGGCATTCATTTTGGCGTTGACCGGAAACTCGATCACCAACGGTGAAATTATGGAATATGATCCTCGAAGCAAACCGCCGGAGCAACGGTTCCGCGGCCCCTGATCGGCAGTCAACGAGTCTGACGAAGAAGAAGATGTTTCGATGCCATTGAGCCTCTTTGAAGGCATCAGGCCGATCGACCGCAGAGGCGTCAAGCGTGATGTGTTTGCGGGTGTGAGTCTTGCCTCGATCAACATCCCGCAAGTACTCGGCTACGCACGCATAGCCGGCATGCCGGTCGTGACCGGGCTGTTCACGGTGCTGCTGCCGCTGGTCGCGTTTGCGGTATTCGGCTCTTCCCGCCATTTGGTCGTGGCGGCGGACTCCGCGACGGCAGCCATCGTCTCGAGCTCGATATCGCACATGGCCGTGCCAGGCGGCGCACGCTATATGGCGCTGGTCAGTACCATCGCACTGCTCACGGCGGGACTTCTGCTGTTGGCGCGGATCTTCAAACTGGGATTCCTGGCCGATTTCCTGTCGCGCACGGTGCTGGTCGGCTTTTTGACCGGGGTCGGCTTCCAAGTCGGCATTTCCATGCTGAGCGACATGTTCGGCATCCCGGTGAGTTCGCACTACTCGCTGGTGAAGGTGTGGGAGATCCTCCGGGGCTTGCCGCATGCACAGGCTGCGACGCTGGAGCTGTCCGCGCTCGTGGTTGGCTGCATCCTCCTCGGAAACCGATTCGCGCCGCGCCTGCCGCTGTCGCTATTCGCCGTCGTCCTGACCATCGTGGCGAGCCGAGCATTCCACTTCGCCGAGCGTGGTATCGCGGTCATCGGTCCCATTCCCGGCGGATTGCCTTCGTTTGCGCTGCCCGATGTGACGCTGAGCGAGATACTGGCGCTCCTGCCAATAGCCGCCTCGTGCTTCGTGATGATCATTGCGCAAAGCGCCGCCACGGGGCGCGGATTCGCCGCGCGCTATCACGAGACGGTCGACGAAGATGCGGACATTCTCGGCCTGTCGGCCGCGAACTTCGCCGCCGCCGTCAGCGGCACTTTCGTCGTCAACGGCAGTCCCACGCAGACGGCGACGGCCGACCGCGCCGGTGCCCGCAGCCAGGTTGCGCAACTGATATTGGCGGGTGTCGTGCTGATCGTGCTGCTGTCCCTGACCGGTCCGTTGCAATATTTACCGCGGTGCGTACTGGCGGCCATCGTATTCACGATTGCCGTCGGGATGGTCGACGTGGCGCGGCTGCGGGGCATTCGAGCGGAAAGCCCGGGGGAGTTCTATCTCGCCGTCGTGACGGCAGCGACGGTCGTCGCGCTTGGCGTCGAGCAGGGAATCCTGCTCGCGATCGCCCTGTCGCTCTTCAGGCACGTTCGGCACAGCTATCGACCGCATACGATGATGCTGGCGCCGGATGCCAATAACCGGTGGTTACTCGTGCCGGCCGTACCGGGCAAGGTGACCGAACCGGGTCTGATCATCTACCGCTTTGGTGCCGACCTTTTCTACGCCAACGTGGATCTTTTCACCTGCGAAGTTCGCTCGCTGGTCGAGCATGCGCCGACGCCTGTTCGCTGGTTCATCGTCGATGCCGGAGCGATCACGGACATCGACTATTCGGCGGCGCAGTCCACCCGCGACCTGCTCGAGGAGTTGTCGCGCCGAAAGGTCTGCATGATTTTCGGGCGTGTCAGCCCGTACTTGCGCGCCGATATGGATCGGCACCGCATCACGGCCGTGGTCGGCGAATCGCATATATTCTCGACTCTGCACGAAGCCGTCGCGAGCGTGCGTGACGGCACCACCGGCAAGCCCGCGGCCGACTTTGCCTCATGAGCCGGTCTTCAGAGCCGCCGGTTCCTGTGGCTGCCCCGCGCCCGGCTGCCCCGCGCCCGGCTGCCCCGCGCCGAGCCACTTGGTGAGCATGGCTGCCAGCATCGGGGGATCCACGGGCTTGCTCAGAAAATCGTTCATGCCGCAGCTGATGCTGCGGGCGCGATCCTCTGGAAATGCATTCGCCGTCATGGCGATGATCGGCACGTCGTGGTCCAGCACGCGCGAGGCCGGGTCGCGCACGAGCCGCGTCGTTTCAAAGCCATCCATCTCGGGCATTTGACAGTCCATCAGCACGAGCCGGTAGCGCCCCCTGCTCAGCCGGTCGATCGCTTCGCGCCCATGTTGGGCGACGTCGACCTCGTACCCGAGCTTCGCCAGCAGGTAAAGGGCGACCCGTTGGTTGACGAAATTATCCTCGACCAGGAGCAGCCGCGGTCGTTCCGGGGAGCTTGGGACCTGCGGCGGGGCGGGCACCACCACCTCGGTCGCGTCTCCGGCGCGCAGCGGCAGCACGAACCAAAATGTCGATCCTGCGCCCGGAGTACTGAGCGCGCCGATTTCCCCGCCCATCAACTCGACCAGCGTTTTGCTGATGGCCAGGCCAAGCCCGGTGCCGCCATAACGGCGTGCGGTCGATGCGTCCGCTTGCGTGTAACGCTGGAACAGCGTCGCCAGCTGTTCGCCCGATATCCCGATGCCGGTATCGGTCACGCTGACCTTGAGGCGCGCCGCATCGAGCTGCGTCACCGCGAGGTGTACCGAGCCGGCCTCGGTGAATTTAACCGCGTTGCCGGCAAGATTTAGCAGCACCTGGCGGATGCGAGCCGGATCCCCCTTGATGTACTTGGGCAGGCGCGCATCGTAGTCGATGCGCATAGACACGCCGCGCTCGAGCGCGGCCGATTGCAGAATCGCCCGGACGCCGTCACAGACCGACTGCAGATCCATGTCGATCTGCTCGACGCTCATGCGCCCCGCTTCGATCTTCGAATAGTCGAGCACGTCGTTGATGACCGTGAGCAGCGCGTCGCTGGAGCGCTGCACGGTCTGTGCAAACTCGCGCTGTTCGCTGTTCAGCGGTGTGTCGAGAAGCAGATTGGCGAACCCCAGCACTCCGTTGATGGGCGTGCGGATTTCGTGGCTCATCACCGCGAGAAGATCGCTCTTGGCGCTTGCGGCTTCCTGCGCCCGCAGGGCACGCGCTTCGGCATGTTTCTTGGCCTCGGCGAGACGCAATTGCACAACGCGGTCGCGTCTGCGCGCCCTCTGCGCGGTGCGGCTCAGCCGCAGCACCACGTAGCCCGTCAGCAGCGACAGCAACGCCACCGCCGCGAGCGCGCCGATGCCCGCACGGCGAATCGCATCGATGCGCGCGTCGAAATTCCGCACCCACATATCGACGCCGATCACGCCGACGAAGCGCCCGTTGCGGTCGAAGAACGGCGCATACGCGCTCATGTAGCTGCGCACGGCTTCCTTGACGGGCTCCTCGTTGACGGCGGTGATGTGGCGCTCGAGCGCGCGCCGCAGCGTAGGGTCTACGGTATCGTGCGGAGCCATGATCAACTCCGGCGGTTCGGTATCGCCGGGCACGCGGTACAGATAATCGGTGCCCAGGACGTAATAGACCCGGCCGCGCTCGAGCACGGCGGTATATACGTAGATGATGTCCGACGTCGCCTTGTGGAATTTGACGAGCGGAGCCAGCAGTGCCAGATGCGCGGGGCTGCCTGCCTGCTTTTGGGAAACGATGTCGCGGTGGGCGTCGCCGTCGACCAGCGTCGCCGCGGTGCGGGCCAGCTGCAATAACTCCATGCGCACGGCGTCGAGTTGGGCCTCGTGGGCGGCGCGCCATAAGTAAAAAAGACCCAGCGACGAGATGACCAGGACGGCCGCGCCGGCCAGGATTCCGTGCAGAAGCGGCCGGTTAGCGCGCCGGGAGTGCGGCTTCGGTCGATGGTGTGGTTTCGAGATACGCAATGGAGGCCGGCCCTACCTTCTCCGGCATCGGCCCGAGCGACGCATGCTGAAGGGTACCGCTCAGCGGTCCGCCAAACCACCGAACAGCACTCAGCTTTGCGCCTCGATTTCTGCGAAGTCGATCACAGGCGACTCGCCCGCCCCGTCCGCGCCAACCCTGTGTTGGGCCGCGGCGGCCGGCCAGGCGCGGCCAGCGAGGCGCCACCTAGGCGCGTCGCCCGCTGAACTCAGCGCTGCCGAACAGGTGCTTGGCGCTACCGCTGATGCGATCTGCGCTCACCGTGGCAGTGAAGCGGAAGGTGAGCCGCATGGGTTGGGTAATCTTCGCCGACCACCGGAGCAGGTTGCCCTCGACCCGGCCGTCGCTGATCGACGCAAAGTACTCGGTGTCGGACAGGGAACCGGTGAGACGCTCGCCGTCGATCACGAGATCGAGCACGCCCGACTTGTCGCCGAACGGAGTTCGGATGGTGATGTTCCATTTTCCGTGGGCCGTCATGTGATCCAACTCCCGTAGCCAATGCTAGCAGGTTTCACCGCTGGTACCGGCCTGCGCCGGCGCTGAAACGCCGCAGTGCGGCTCGCGCGGGCAGGCGCCGCTTCTCGGGCAAATCACGCTCGCCGGCGAGTCGAGTGCGTCGGCGATCCAGGCGATGTTGAGCACTTGCGATGCGGCGCGGATCCTCTCGGCAGCGGCCTGCGGAATGGGCGCGTCACCGCCGCTGCCGGCACGACGTCGGCAACCGCCGCCACGATGCCTTCGCCGTCGAAACCCTGCGCGTCGAGCGCCGGAAGCAAATCGACGCCCACGGACAGCACATGCACCTCATCGAGCGCATCCCGCGTCAATAGAGAATGACAGCAATACAAGCGCGCGCGCTTGCCGTCCTGCATGATCGAGATTTGCGATTTCGGCTTCTGCAACACCGAGGTCGCACCCGGTGTCTGCTGCAACAGTCGAAAGACCGCCCAGCGCGGACACGGGTCGGACACCAGGCTCATGTTGCCCCAGGGCAATGGAATACCGTTCGCCCGATAGACCGCGCGCAGATAGCCCGGCGCATACGCGTCGAAGAAATGCCAGTGTCGGTAGGGCGAGACGGCCGTCATGCGGCGCATCACCAGCGCGGGCGTCACACCGAGCTTTGCGCAGGCCGCGACGCTGTGCGCTTCGCGAATCAGGAAACGGCGGAAGGGGATGCGCGGGCAAAGCAAAGCGCCGGCAAAGAAGCTGCACTCGAAATCCCGCCACGCGTAAAGCACGTCCTGCGCGCCCATGCCCGCTGCCGACGCCTGCCGCCTCGGGATCCGCCGGCGTGCACGGCGCTATGCGGCGAGATCACACCGTCGCCGTTGTGCAGGATCTTGTGACCGACGAAGAACGCGAGCTCGTATTTGAGCCGCTCTTCCTGATTGCGCAGGCGCTTGTTGATGAACACCGTGCCGGGCGCCTCGAACCGCGAGCGCACCAGGGCACCGCTTGGTTTGCGGCCGTCGCCGTCGAACCAGCGAATCTCCAGACCA
This sequence comes from uncultured Gammaproteobacteria bacterium, assembly GCA_963843295.1. Classification (GTDB taxonomy): domain Bacteria; phylum Pseudomonadota; class Gammaproteobacteria; order Steroidobacterales; family Steroidobacteraceae; genus Bog-1198. The sequence continues at coordinate 195,156 of CAWJJP010000015.1, forward strand.
TGGCTCTTGCACAGATTCATCACGGCGTCGAGGGTCAGCGGCATCTGCCGCTTGCCGCCCTCTTCGGCGGCGCGCTCGATGTCCGGAAAATTGTTGTGGCGCGTCTCCTGCCAGACCCGGATCAGCAGCTGCGCGAATTGGCGCCCAGTCGTACCGGTTTGCGACAAGAGTTCGGGCAGCGCGTTTTGCAGCAGCTCGTGCGAAAACAGAAAATGCGGGCTCGAGCGGCATGGCGTCGAGGCCGCCGCGTTCGCGCTGCGGCGGAGCCACTTCGACTTCGGTGTTCTCGTCGAGAAACCAGCGCGCATCCTTGCTGAAGATGCCCGCCAGCATCCCGAGCATCTCGGCCGAGGGCATGCGCTTGCCGGTCTCCACCATGCTGAGGTACGACACCGATGGAGCGCCCGCCGCGTCGATCTGCACGCACCGCGCCGACAGCTCGTCCAACGTCAGTCCATTGCGCTTGCGTAGCGAGCGCAGTTTCGCGCCGAGAAAGTGGCCCTGTCGAATCAACCCCGCCATTGGCGCTCCCTTTTGACAGATTCACGCCGCAAAATGTGAAATTCACATTGTGAAATTTCTATTGTGTAAATCATCCAAATAGCACTTTAAGCTCGTCCACTACCCGGATGCAAGCCCGCCCAAATTTGCGGCCACCCCTGTTTTCACCGACTGGAGATTGATATGAGCGAAAAATCAGGCGCCGATTCCCGCTGGCGCGGCATCGAGCGCCCCTACACCCCCGCCGATGCGGCGAGACTTCGCGGCACGGTACGCATCGAACATTCGCTGGCGCGCCTGGGTGCGGAGAAGTTCTGGCAGCTCCTGCACTCGCGAGCCGGTGGTCGGCGCGCTCGGCTGCATGACCGGCAACCAGGCCGTGCAGGCGGTGCAGGCAGGCCTCAAAGCCATCTATTGCTCCGGGTGGCAGGTCGCGGGTGATGCCAATACCGCCGGCGAGATGTATCCCGACCAGAGCCTTTATCCGGTCGACTCGGTGCCGCGCATGGTCGAGCGCATCAACAATGCGCTGCTGCGCACCGATCAGATCCAGCACTTGGAAGGCAAGTCCAATGTCGATTGGCTGGCGCCCATCATCGCCGACGCCGAGGCGGGCTTCGGCGGCAACCTCAACGCGTTCGAACTCACCAAGGCCCTGATCCGCGCCGGTGCGGCGGCCGTGCACTTCGAAGATCAACTCTCCTCTGCCAAGAAGTGCGGCCACCTGGGCGGTAAGGTTTTGGTGTCCACGGCCGAGGCCATCAACAAGCTGGTCGCCGCCCGCCTTGCCGCGGACGTTCTCGATGTGCCCACAGTCATCATTGCGCGCACCGATGCAGACGCGGCGAATCTGGTGCTGAGCGACAACGACACACGCGATGCGCCCTTCCTGACGGGCGAGCGTTCGAGCGAAGGCTTCTTTCACGTGCGGTGCGGAATCGATCAGGCCATCGCCCGCGGCTTGGCCTATGCCCCGTATGCGGATCTGATCTGGTGCGAGACATCGAAACCCGATCTTGCCGAGGCGCGCCGTTTCGCCGCAGGCGATTCACGAGCAATTCCCGGGCAAGCTGCTGGCCTACAATTGCTCGCCCTCTTTCAATTGGCAGGGCAATCTCGACCAGGCGAGCATGAAGAACTGGCGCGAGGAGCTGGCCGCGATGGGCTATCGCTTCCAATTCATCACCCTCGCCGGCTGGCACGCGCTGAACCTTGTCCATGTTCGAGCTGGCTTGCGCCTACCGGGACGACGGCATGCTCGGATATTCGCAGATGCAGCAGCGCGAGTTCGGACAGGAGCGCGCCGGCTATCGTGCGACCAAACACCAGGCCTTCGTCGGTACCGGCTATTTCGACGCGGTGCAAACGGCCATCACCGCGGGTGAACACTCCACCGGCGCCATGGCCGGCAGCACCGAGGCCGAGCAGTTCGTCACGGCGCCGCCCAGCGAGCCGCGTCGTGTGGTCGCCTAAGGATCATGCGGCGGCGATCGCCGAGCACTTTCGCGCCTATAACGAGGAATTCGGCCGCATCACACGCCGGGCGGCGCTGAATTTCCTCGCCGAGGATTGGGACGCTGCGCAGCTCGATGCGGTCGCCCGCATCGAGCTGTACGAGCAGCGCGTCTCGGGATGCGTACGGGCGATCAGCGAGGAATTGAAATCGCTGCCCGCCGAGGTGCCGCGTTTGGGCCGACATCAAGCGCGCTTACGAGATCATCGTCGCGCGCCGTCCCGACAGCGACTTCTACCGGACATTCTTCAACTCGGTCACGCGCGATCTGTTCGGCACCGTCGGCGTCAATCCGGAGGTGGAGTTTTGCGCGACCAGCGTCGGCCGCGCCTCGGGGGCGGTACCGATCCGCGTTTACCGCATCGGCAAATCGCTGCCGGCGGCGATGCGCGAAGTGCTGGCCGATCTGCCGTTCGGCGCGGCGATCGCCCGATCAGGACGGCGCCGTGCACCGCATCAGCGCCGAAATCGGCCGCTACTTCGACACCGGACGGCACAGCGGCGCGCCCGAATCGATCGAACTGATCGAGCCGGTGTTCTACCGCGGCCTGAAGGCCTTCGTCGTCGGCCGGCTCATCGGCGACGGCTCGATCACGCCGCTGGTCGTCGCGTTCAGCAACTCTCCGCGCGGCGTGCGAGGTCGACGCCGTGATGCTGTCGCGCGCCGAGGTGGGTTCGCTGTTCGGCTATGCGCGCTCCTACTTCCACGTCGATCTGCCGGTGGTCAGCGCCGCGATCACACTGCTGCGTTCCTTCATGCCGCGTAAGCCCATCGACGAGCTCTTACACGGTGCTCGGCCGCGCCAAGCAGGGCAAGACCGAGCGCTTCTTCGCTCTGCAGCGCCATCTCGCCGCCTCCATCGACAGCTTCGTCCACGCGCCCGGCGAGCGCGGCCTGGTGATGATCGTCTTCACGCTGCCTTCGCACGACCTGGTCTTCAAGGTCATCCGCGACACCTTCGGCGCGCCGAAGACCAGCACCCGCGCCGACGTCATCGAGCGCTACCAGCTCGTCTTCCGTCACGACCGCGCGGGCCGGCTGGTCGACGCCCAGGAATTCAAGCGCCTGCGTCTGCCGCGCGAGCGCTTCATGCCGGGGCTCGCCGACGAGCTGCTGCGGGATGCCGGCGGGAGCTGCCGGATCGAGGGCGAGGACCTCATCGTCGAGCACTGCTACATCGAGCGGCGGCTGCGGCCCGCTGAACCTGTTCCTGCGCGAGGCGGAGCCTGCCGCCGCCGAGGCGGCGATCATCGATTACGGCCAGGCGCTGCGGGACCTGGCCGCGAGCAACGTGTTTCCCGGCGATCTGCTGCTCAAGAATTTCGGCGTGACCAGCCACGGCCGCGTGATCTTCTACGACTACGACGAGCTGTGCCTGGTGTCGGATTGCGTGTTCCGCGATCTGCCCCAGCCGCGCTGCGAGGAGGAGGAGACGAGCGCCGAGCCCTGGTTCCACTGCGGGCCGCACGATGTCTTCCCGGAGCAGTGGCTGCAGTTCCTCGCGATTCCGCCAGCGCTGCGCGAGGTGTTCATCCGCCACCACACGGCGCTTCTGACGGCTGCATGGTGGCGCGCCCAATCGGCGCAGCCGACCGAGGCGGATGTCGTTCACAGGACCCGAGCCTCGCTGAGCGCACCCGCAGCGTAGACGAAAATCAGGCCGGCGCGCCCGCCACACGCACGACATAGATCCGGGTCCCATGGGCGGGAACATGCGGGAGATCCCCATCATCGTCTGGTTCCGAGCTCAATGCCAACTCCCAGGCGCCGGCGGGAAGCGGCACGTGCTGCGGCTCATCCGCGAGATTTAACAGCGCCAATATGCCGGCATGCTGAAACTGCAGCCACCGGGCAGCGGCACTGAACTTCACTCGCGCCCTGCGACTGCGGTTGCCGTCGGGATTTGCGACCGCGCAGCGTGATCAAGCGCCGATGCCAGTCGAAAAGTTCCGCGTGCGACGGTTGCGCCATTTCCGACCAATCGAGCTTGGAGCGCTCGAAGGTTCGAAGCTCCTGCGGATTGGGCACCTCGCCGGCCCAGCGAAAGCTGCTGAACTCTTTGGCCCGACCCTCGGCGACCAAGCGGCCCAGCGTGGGATCCTGGTGATCGGTGAAATAGAGGAAGGGCGTCGTTGCGCCCCATTCCTCACCCTGGAACAGGAGCGGTACGAACGGCGACAACAGCGTCAGCGCCGCAACCGCTTTGAGCTGCTCGACGCCGATGAGCATGCTCAGGCGCTCACCCTGCGCGCGGTTGCCGATCTGATCGTGATTTTGCGCGCACACCACGAGTTGCCCGGGAGCTATGCCGCGCGGCGGTCTGCCGTGGCGCCGCTGCCGGTACTCGGAATACTGACCCTGATACACGTAGCCCTCGCGCAGTGCGGCGGCGATGTCCTCGAGTCCGTGAAAGTCCCCGTAATATCGGGCCGTCTCGCCGGTGAAGAAGCGATGCAGGGCGTGGTGAAAATCATCCTCCCAATGCGCCGAGAGCCCGAAGCCGCCGCGCGCCGGGGAATGCACCAGCCGCGGATCGTTGAGATCGCTTTCCGCGATCAGCACGAAGCTTCGGTTGAGCTCA
>CAWJJP010000016.1:0-211981 GCA_963843295.1 uncultured Gammaproteobacteria bacterium
CTACGCGCCGACCGGTCAGGTGACGAGGTGCTGCGGCTTGCCGGCCGCCCATCGATCGATATTGTCGATCAGCTGGTCCGCCAGAAATTGCATGGCACCGTCCGAGGCCCACGCGACATGGGGCGTTAAAATGAAATTCGGGCGGCGCACCTCGAGCAGTGGATGACCGTTCTTCGGCGGCTCGACGGTCAACACGTCGAAGCCGGCGCCGGCGATCAACCCCTCGTCGAGCGCCTGGATCAGCGCCGCCTCGTCGACCAGTCCGCCCCGGGCGGTATTGATGAGGAGCGCATTGCGCTTCATCTTGCGAAAAGCCGCCATATCGATGAGATTGCGCGTGGCGGGCATGAGCGGACAGTGCAGGGAAATCACGTCGGATTCGGCGAGCACCTGCTCATGGGGCGTAAAGGTCACGCCTTCCATCTTAGGCGGCGGATGATCGGCGAACAACACACGCATGCCGAACGCACGGCCGATGGCCGCCGTGCCTTGACCGATCGCACCCTCGCCGATGATGCCGAGCGTCGCGCCGTAAAGGTCGCCGATGTCATGCGTGAAGAAGCAGAACTGCTCGGACTTCTGCCATACGCCGTTTTGAACGTCCTCGCGGTAGGCGAGGAGGTTGCGGCGCAGCGCCAGGATCATCGAGAATGCGTGCTCCGGCACGGTATGAATCGCGTAGTTGCGGATGTTCGCCACCGCGATGCCGTGCTCCTTGCAATAGGCGACGTCGATCACGTCATAGCCGGTTGCCGCGACGGCGATCATCTTCAACTGCGGCAGCTGGGCAAGGGTGCGCGCGCGCATGGGTACCTTATTGACGATGGCGACGCTCGCGCCCGCCAGCCGCGGCACGATTTCATCGACGGAGCTCGTTTGGTATTCGACGTATTCGAGGGCGCAGGCGGGCTTGCGCACGTTCGCCTTGAGCGAAGCACGATCGAGGAACACAACCCGTTGGGTCATGCGGCGATGCCCGTTTTGCTCTTCGCAACGTGCGCGGGCTCCGCGGCCGAGGAGTTGTTGCGCCAGTAGGTTTGCGCCGCGGCGACGCCGCTGCCGGGTTCGATCTTGATGCCGACATCGAGCATGGCCATCTCCGCGCCCGCGATCGCGCTCAGCAGCATGAGTTCATTGAGATCGCCCAAATGGCCGATGCGGAAGAGCTTGCCGGCGACCTTCGACAGGCCGGCCCCGAGGGCGAGATTGTAGCGATTGAACGCGCGCGCGATGACCTCGGCGCCGTTGACGCCCTCGGGCACCATGATGGCGGATACGGTGTCGGAGTACCATTTCGGAGCGGTCGCGCACAACTTGAGGTTCCAGCCCTCGAAAATCGCTGCGCGCATGCCTGAGGCGAGATACGTGTGGCGCTTGAAGACGTTCTCCAGGCCTTCTTCCGCGAGCATCGCCAGGGACTCGCGCAGCCCGTAGAGCATCGGCAGCGAGGGCGTGTACGGGAAATACCCCGACGCGTTCGCCTGAACCATGTCGGCATAATCGAAATAGCAGCGCTTCGCCGTTGCGGTTTTCGCGGCATCGAGCGCCTTCTGACTGACGCACGTCACGCCGAGTCCGGCGGGGAGCATGAGTCCCTTTTGCGAGCCGCTGACGCAAACATCCACGCCCCACTCGTCCATGCGGAAATCGATGCTGGCGAGTGCGCTCACGGAATCCACGAAGAGGAGCGCGGGATGCTTGATGCTGTCCATCGCTTGACGAATGGCGGCGACATCGCTCGTGACGCCGGTGGCGGTTTCGTTCTGGCACACCAGCACGGCCTTGATCCTGTGCTGCTTATCGGCACTGAGCGAGGCCAGATAGCGCTCGACGGGCGCGCCTTCCCCCCACGGGGTTTCCAGCACCTCGACCTCAAAACCCAGCCGCTGGCACATGTCGACCCACAGGTGGCTGAATTGGCCGAACCGCGACGCGAGGACTTTGTCGCCCGTATTCAAGCAGTTGGTGAGCGCAGCCTCCCAGCAGCCGGTTCCCGAGGAAGGGAAGAGAATAGGGGCGGCGGTGGTGGTTTTGAAGATCGGCTTCAAGGCGCTCAAGCAGGCTCGAGTCAGCTCCGGGAAGATCGGTGAGCGGTGATCTTCCATTGCAACCATCATGGCGCGCGTGACACGGTCGGGAACATTGGTGGGACCGGGGACGAACAGGAAATTTCGACCAGCCATGAGGAACTCCTTTAAATTGGCGCTGTGGCGTTTGGTGCTTGAACCGCGGCTGCGCGCGCAGTTTCCGTCAATTGTACCCGGACGTCTGGGCCTATGATATACGATATATCTTGCCGCGAGCCGGTCAGCGAGTCCAGGGGGTAGAATTATGCGAATTGCCATCATTGGGCAACAAAAATTCGGCAAGTCGGTGCTCGAGGCCTTCCTCGAGCGTGGAGATACCGTGGCGGGCGTGTTCTGCGCGCCCGAAAAGCCGGATGTCGCACCCGATCCGCTGCGGATTGCGGCAGAGCAGCGAGGAATTCCCCTGTTCCAGCTCCCCTCCCTCAAAAAACCCGATGCCCTGCATGCCTTGCGCGGCCTCGAGGTCGATCTCGGCATCATGGCGTACGTGCTGCAATTCGCTCCACAGGACTTCACCGCCATCCCGCGCCACGGGACGATCCAGTTTCATCCCTCGCTCCTGCCGCGCTACCGCGGCCCGAGCTCCATCAATTGGCCCATTATCCGGGGCGACACCCGTACCGGACTCACCATCTTCCGGCCGACCGACGGTCTCGATGAGGGACCGATCCTGCTGCAAAAAGAAACGCCCATCGGGCCCGATGACACGCTCGGAAGCGTGTATTTCGAGCGGCTGTTTCCGATGGGAATCGCGGCACTGTTGGAGGCGGCCGATTTGGTGGCGAGCGGACGCGCGGTGAGCGTGGTGCAGGATGAGTCGCAGGCGAGCTACGAAGGTTGGTGCCGTGATGCCGAGGCTCGCATCAACTGGCACAACCACGTGGATCTGACCTACAACCTGATCCGTGGCTGCAATCCGGCGCCGGCTGCGTGGACGCAGTTCAACGGCAAGAAGCTGCGTCTGTTCGACGCCCGCAAACACCCGGCTCGAACATTCTCCCAAGTGAAGGGAGCCATCGGCACGGTCACGGCGATTTCCGACCAGAGCCTTCTCGTCTCGGCTCAAGGCGGGCAGATCGAAGTCTTCGCCCTGCGATACGAGGACGGCAAGAAGCTCAAGTCTCCCGAGTTCTGCGCTGCCGCGGGCCTCGGCGTCGGGAGCGTCCTCGGCTAGCGCAAGACCCGCGGCGCGGCCCCCCCGCGAGCGGTCTCGGCTAGAAGAGACCGACTACGCGGCCCTGCGCGTCGATGTCGATTCGATCGGCCGACGGCACTTTCGGCAACCCAGGCATGGTCATCACGTCGCCGCAGATCACCACGATGAACTCCGCTCCGGCGGCCAGCCGCACCTCGCGGATATTGACCATGTGCCCGCTCGGCGCGCCGCGCAACGCCGCATCGGTCGAGAACGAATACTGCGTCTTGGCGATGCAAATGGGGTAATGCCCATAGCCATCCTCCTGCAGTTTGTGAATCTGCGCCCGGATCTTGGCGTCCGCCGAGATATCGGCGGCGCCGTATATCTTCGTGGCCACCGCCTTCACCTTGTCCCACAGCGGCTGCTTTTCGTCGTAGACGAAACGGAAGTTCGACTCGCCGCGCTCGACGATCTCGACGACCTTGCGCGCGACATCGACGGCACCCGCCCCACCCTCGGCCCAATGACGCGCGAGGACCAGCGGCACCTCGAGTTTCGCCATCGTTTTGGCGAGCAATTCATGCTCCGCAGTGGTGTCCGCGGTGAAGTGGTTCACCGAGACGACGCACGGCAGACCGTAGTGGTTGCGGACGTTGTTGACGTGCCGTTCCAGGTTGGCGATGCCTTTCTCGAGCGCCGGCAAGTTTTCGGTATTGATCTGTTTGAGATCGCAGCCGCCGTGATACTTCAAGGCGCGAATGGTCGCGACAATCACCACAGCCGCCGGACGAAGTCCCGATTTCCGGCACTTGATGTCAATGAATTTTTCCGCCCCGAGATCCGCGCCGAATCCCGCTTCGGTGACGACGTAGTCGGCGAGTTTCAATGCGGTGGCGGTCGCCAACACCGAGTTGCAGCCGTGCGCGATGTTGGCAAAGGGGCCGCCGTGAATGAAGGCGGGGTTGTTTTCGAGAGTTTGCACGAGATTCGGTTTGAGAGCTTCCTTGAGCAGCACCGTCATCGCGCCCTGAGCGTTCAGGTCGCGTGCGCGAATGGCGGACAGATCGCGGCGGTAGCCGACCACGATATTACCGAGACGCTGTTTGAGATCGACGAGGCTCCGGGCGAGGCAAAAGATCGCCATCACTTCGGAAGCCACGACGATATCGAACCCGTCCTCGCGGGGGAAGCCGTTGGCGGACCCGCCGAGACCAACGACGATGTCGCGCAGCGCGCGGTCGTTCATGTCGACGACGCGTTTCCAGGCGATGCGCCGCACGTCGAATCCCAGTTCATTGCCGTGATAGATGTGGTTGTCGATCAGCGCCGACAAGAGATTGTGCGCGAGGCCGATGGCACCGAAGTCCCCGGTGAAGTGCAGGTTGATGTCCTCCATCGGGACGACCTGCGCATAGCCGCCGCCGGCGGCGCCGCCCTTCATGCCGAAGACCGGCCCCAAGCTCGGCTCGCGCAGACAGATGACGGCCTTCTTGCCGATCTTGTTGAGCGCATCGCCCAGTCCGACGGTGGTCGTGGTCTTTCCCTCGCCGGCGGGCGTGGGGCTCAAGGCGGTCACGAGAATGAGCTTGCCGTCGGGCTTGTCCTTCAAACTGTCGATGTAGTCGAGCGCGATCTTGGCCTTGAAATGGCCGTAATTTTCGACGCTGGCAGCCGGAATGCCGAGGCGGGCTGCGATTTCGGCGATCGGCTTCAAAGTTGCGCTTTGCGCGAGTTCAATATCGGAACGCACGGTTACTCCCAATGTGATAGTCGTTTGGACGAGGCCGCGGTGCTTGGCGCCGTGCGCTGCCGCGCGGCGGGACCGGCTGGGCCTGCAGCCTGGTTGATTGCGGCGCGCAATATAGCACGGCCGGGCGGCCAAGCATGGTGGTGAAGAGTGGCCGACGACGCGCCTGTCTGGCTCAGCCAGGCTCCCGGACGGTGAGAACGATCTTGCCGATGTGCTGGGAAGTCTCCATGAGCCGATGGGCCTCGCTCGCCTTGGCGAGCGGAAAGGTTGCGTGGATGACCGGTCGTACCCGTCCTGCGGCCAACAGGGGCCACAGATTGCGGCGCACGCCCTCGGCGACAGCCGCCTTCTGCGCGACGGTTCGCGCCCGCAACGTCGAACCGGTGAGCGTCAGCCGCTTGGTGAGCATCACACCCATGTTGATTTCAGCACGCGATCCTCCGAGCAGCGAGATCACGACGATGCGCCCCTCCATGGCGGCCGCTTGAAAATTGCGCGCCACGTAACTCCCGGCCACCATGTCGAGGATCACATCGACCCCTTTGCCTTCGGTCTCCCGGCGAATGACTTCGACGAAGTCCTCGCTGCGGTAGTCGATTCCGCGTACCGCACCGAAAGTTTCGCAGGCGCGCGCCTTCTCGGGGCTGCCGGCCGTGGCGAAGACGCGGGCACCCCAGGCACGGGCGAGCTGAATGGCCGTGGTTCCGATGCCGCTGGTGCCGCCATGAATGAGCACGGTGTCGCCCGATTTGCAGCCGCCGCGCTCGAACAGGTTGGTCCACACCGTGAAATAGGTTTCCGGTAGGGCCGCCGCCTCGATCATGTTCAATCCGTCCGGAATCGGCAGACACAGCGGCGCCGCGGCGACGGCATACTCCGCGTAGCCGCCTCCCGACAGCAACGCCGTGACCTTGTCGCCGACGGCCGAGCCGGACACATTCGGGCCGAGCGCGACGATCTCGCCGGCGATCTCGAGACCTGGAATATCGGAGGCGCCGGGGGGTGGCGGATAGTTCCCCTGCCTCTGCATGACATCGGGCCGGTTGACTCCGGCGGCGGTCACCCGCACCAGAACTTCTCCGGCGCCGGGCCGCGGTACGGGCCGGATCGCAGTCTTCAGCTGTTCCGGGCCGCCGGGTGCTGCGATCTCCACGACCGTCATTTGATCGGGCACGGGCACGGACATTCGCATCTCCTGGTTCAAATTGGCGCTGCTCACGGACTCGAATATTATAGCGAATCATTCCCCGGCCGGCCGCCCGGCAATACCTCATCCGGAGTAGACGATGGTGACTCGACGATATTTGCTGCTTTCCACGGTTGCGTTGTCGGTCGGATGCGCGTCGCGTCGTTCTGCGCAACCGCAGACCGCTGCGCCGCCGGTGCGGCCACCGGCGGTGGGACAATCGTGGCGCTATGCCAAGCACGAGTACTACACGCGCAATCTGATCGACGACCAGATCGATCGCGTGGCCGCGGTCGGCAGCACGATTGAAATCGATTCGAGCGCCGACGCCAACAAGCCCAAGGACACGGCGGCCGCGGCTTGGGGCACCGCGTGGCTCAGCAAATACATCCCGCATCGCGAAGCGCCTACCGGCTCCTTGCCGAGCGAGGTGCAGGAGCCCTGGGGGAGCGTATTGGTGGATCCGCATTGGGGCCAGGTTCAGGTGTACGAGCAGCCGATTGCGCTCTGGCCGAGACATCTGGTTGCAGGGTGGAAGGAGTACTTCAATACGAAATACAAAACCCCGGGCAATGAAGATGGCCTGCCGTGGGAGCAGACGATGGCGGCGCACGGATGGGAAACGATCAGCGTACCCGCCGGACAATTCAAGGCGCTTCGGTTCACCAACATGATCAACTTCAGGTCGACGGATTTCTCGCATGCCGACGCGCAGCGCCAGGAAACCGTTTGGTTCTCACCCGAAGTGGGCCGCTGGGTTGCCCGCGAGAGCACCGGCTCCTACACCATCGATGACTCCTCCGTCGATACGCCATACGACGAAGCCGGCTACCGCTGGGAATTGCTCGAATGGACCTAGGAGATGAAATTCTGCGTCTACGGGGCGGGGGCGATCGGCGGTCTGCTGGCGGTCGAACTGGCGACCGCCGGTCACGAAGTCTGCGTGGTCGCCCGCGGCGCGCATTTGCAGGCCATTCAGGCGCGCGGGTTGACATTGCGGATCGACGGCCGCGAAAAAGTGGCCAGGGTCCTGGCGAGCGCCGATCCGGGTGATTTTGGTCCCCAGGATTTCGTGCTCTGCACGCTCAAGGCCCACCAGGCGTATCAAAGCGCGGCACACTTGGCGCCTCTGTTCGGGTCGGAGACCGCCGTCTTGACCGCCACGAACGGAATCCCCTGGTGGTATTTCTACAAGAGCGGTGGGAGATTCGAGGGTCACCGACTCGCGTCCGTGGATTTCGACGGCCGGCAATGGGAGCGCATCGAGCCTCGACGTGTCATCGGCTGCGTCATCGAGCCCGCCTGCGAGGTCGTCGCGCCCGGTGTCATCGTGCACTACGCGTTCAAGCGATTTACCATCGGGGAGCCTGATGGAGCGCGGTCGGCCCGGGTATTGGCGCTCAGCGCGGCGCTGTCGGCGGCGGGGTTCGATGCGCCGGTACGCGACAACATCCGCTGGAACATCTGGCTCAAGCTGTGGGGAAATGTCTGCTTCAATCCCATCAGCGCCCTCACCGGTGCGACCCTCGAGCGGCTGACCGGCGAGCCGGCGCTGCGCGCGCTCTGCCGGACGATGATGCTCGAGGCCAAGGCGGTGAATGAGGCGCTCGGCGTCGAGATTCCGGCGGATATGATGGAGCGCCGACTCGCGGCCGCGGCGTCGATCGGCGGCCACAAGATGTCGATGCTGCAGGACCTCGAGCGCCGGCGTTCGCTCGAAATCGATGCCCTCGTGACAGCGGTCCAGGAACTCGGCCGGCTTACCGGCGTGCCGACCCCCATGATCGACGCGGTCCTGGCACTGATCCAAGAGCGCGGCCGCAGCGCCGGGCTGTACACTCCCCTCGCGGCCATGGCTCGCGGGTCTTCTTCGAACGCATAGTCAGGAGTTGCTCATGACAACCGCCTACATCACACACCCCGACTGTCTGCGCCATGAAATGGGAGCAGGCCACCCCGAGAGCCCGGACCGGTTGGCTTCCGTCGACGAACACATGCGCGACTCCGGCCTGATCGAAGAGCTCCGCAGCTTGCAAGCGCCGCTTGCCGAGCCCGACGATCTCAAGCGGGTGCATCGCGCCTCCTATGTCGATCTGATTTTCGAGAATGCGCCGTCGCAGGGCTATGTGCAGCTCGATCCGGATACGGCGATGAACCCATACAGCCTCGCGGCGGCGCGGCGCGCTGCGGGCGCGGGTCTGCTCGCCGTCGATGAGGTGATGGAGGGCCGCGCACAAAACGCCTTCTGCGCGGTGCGCCCCTGCGGACATCATGCGACGCAGAGCCGCTCCATGGGGTTTTGCATCTTCAACAACGTCGGCGTCGCCGCCGCGCATGCCCTGGAGGTCAAGGGACTCGACCGTGTGGCCATCGTCGACTTCGACGTTCATCACGGCAATGGCACGGAGGACATGTTCAGCCCTCCGCAATGGCGGGATCGCGTGCTGATGACGAGTTTTTTCCAACACCCCTTTTATCCCGGCAGCGGCACGAGCAATCCGGCGCCCAATATGATCAACGTCCCGCTCGCGGCGGGCAGCGACGGGGCGGCGGCGAGAAAAGTATTCGAGCAGCAATGGCTTCCCGCGCTCGAGAAATTCAAGCCGCAGATGATCTTGATTTCCGCGGGTTTCGACGCCCATCGGGAGGACCTCCTCGGCGGCTTGGCGCTCGTCGAGAGCGACTACACATGGTTGACCGAGGAGTTGATGGCAGTGGCGGCCCGTCACGCGGACAAGCGCATCGTGTCGATGCTCGAAGGCGGCTATAACCTCGCGGCACTCGGCCGCAGCGCCGTCGCCCACGTCGGAGCCCTGGCGCGGCATTAGCCCTGGCGCGGCATTAGAGGAGCGGCGTCGCGCCCGATGCTATCCTGTCCTCACGGGGGGATGTGCGAACACGATGTCGATCGGACGAATTGTTGTTCTCGGAGCGGCACTGCTGATTGGCGCGGCCGCAGCCGACATTCATGCGGCGCCCTCGATCGCCGCGGCCTCGACGAAGGCCGGCTCACCGGACTTCGATCACTTCGTCGATCGGCTGGCCGCGGATTGGATGCGGCACAATCCGGCCGCCGCAACCGCGCAACAGTACTTTTCGGGCGACGAGCAGGACGTGTTGGATCGCGAACTGACGGCGGAGGACGCTCAGTACGGAATGCCGCTCGGCGCCACGGAGCTTGCCGCCTTCGCCGCGCGCGCGCGCGCGGGATTGCAGGGCATCAATCGTTTTCGCCGCGAGCGGCTATCCCCCGGACAGCGCGTTTCCCAGGCCTCGCTCGCGTGGCAACTCGAGGATGCGCTGCGCATCGCGGCGACATCCGATCAACGCTTCGTGTTCGAGCAGTTTCGCGGGCTTCAGGTCTCCCTGGTGAGTTTCCTGAGTCAAATACATCCGCTGCGCAGTGCGCGGGATGTCGATAACTACCTCGCGCGCTTGGGAAAAGTGGCGCCCGTACTCGATGAAGGCATCGAAATCGCGCGTTCGCGCGCCGCCAAAGGGACCATCCCGCCTGCCTTCATTTTGCGCGCTACCATCGATGGCATAGACCGCTTTCTCGCCCCCGCTCCCGCGGACAACGTGTTGGTGAGTTCGCTCGCCGCGCGCACGACGTCGATCGAAGGACTCGGCCCGGAGCGGCGCGGCGCGGCCGTCGCCGCTGCCGAGCGTACCGTGCGCGAGTCGATCGGACCGGCGTTCGTGCGGGTGCGCACATTCCTCTCGAATGAGCTGCCCCTCGCGAGCGAGGATGCCGGGCTCTGGCGCTTGCCGAACGGCGCGCAGGCTTACGCCGCGGCGCTACACGCGAACACCACGACGGCGATGACGGCCGAGCAGATTCACGCGCTGGGTGTGCGCGAGGTGGAGCGCATCGAAGCGCAGATGGATCGCGAATTGCGCGATCTCGGATACACCGAGGGCTCGGTGGCGGAGCGCTATGCCACGCTGGAGCGCAGCGTTCAGCCGTCCGCGGACCCCGATCCGCGGCCTGCCCTGCTCGAGGAACACCGGCGCATTTTGCGCGACGCCGAGGTTCGCGCCGCGACTCTGTTCGACTTGCGGCCGAGCGCTCCCGTTCAGGTCCTGCGGGAGCCGCCATTCACCGAGAAAAATGCCGCGGCACATTACTCGGCGCCAGCGCCCGACGGTTCCCGCCCCGGCACGGTATGGATCCCATTGCCGGGGCCGGAGTATCGGATCTTGGAGATGCGCACGCTCACCTACCACGAGGGGGTTCCCGGCCATCACTTCCAAATTGCACTGCAGCAAGAATTGCCGGAAATACCGCTGTTCCGGCGCAAGCGTGTGTTCGGTGGTCTTTCCGCCTTTGCGGAAGGATGGGCTCTGTACGCCGAGCAATTGGCCGTCGAAGCGGGCTGGTACAGCGACGACCCGAAGGGGCGGCTCGGGCAATTATCGGACGAGCTTTTCCGCGCGCGGCGCCTCGTGGCCGATACCGGTCTGCATGCCCAGCATTGGACGCGTCAGCAGGCGATCGACTATGGGATTCCAGTTGCTGAAGTTGAGCGCTACGTCGTCATGCCGGGACAGGCGTGTGCGTATAAAATAGGCGAGCTGGAGATTCTGAGACAGCGCGCCAAGGAGCAAGAGGCATTGGGCGGCAGATTTTCGATGCAGCGGTTTCACAATCTGCTGTTGCGGACGGGCACCGTGCCCTTGACGGTGTTGGGGCAAGTGGTCGATGACGACGTCGCGGTCGCCTTGCAACGATGAGACGGTGACTTCCATGACACGGGTTCAATCGCTCATATCGGCCGTCCGGAGAGGCAGGCTGGCCGGTTTGGCGGCGATGCTGGCAACCGTGCCGCAGTGGGCGGACGGCACGGCGCAAACCGTCTCTCCACCGAGCGCGCCCACGATCTCGACGTCCGATGCCGTGGAGCAACTCGCCGAAATCATGGTCGAAGCTCGCGAGCCACGATTCGTCGCACCCACTCGGCGCGATCAAATCGGTCGCATCTGGGCTCCCGTCTTCATCAATGGCCGCGGGCCGTTCCGGCTGGTCCTCGACACCGGCGCGAGCAGCTCCGGGGTGACGGCGATGGTGGCCTTGGCGTTGGGCATTCCGACCGACCAGTCGCCGCCCGTCATGCTGCGCGGGGTGACGGGCGCAGCCACAGTTCCGACCATCCGCGTCGAGTCGCTGAGCGTGGGCGATCTATCCGTGGATTCGCCACTGTTGCCGATCGTTCCGGACGCCATGGGTGGGGCGCAGGGAATTCTCGGCTCCGAGGGCCTGACGAACAAACGCATATTCATCGATTTTCGCCACGATCAGATCTCCATCAGCTTTTCGCGCGGCGAGCGCTCGGAGCGCGGTTTCATCAGCGTGCCGTTCCGATCCATTCGCGGCCAGTTGATCGTCGTCGATGCGATCGTGGGCGAGGTCCGCACCAAGGCCATCATCGACACGGGTGGTCAAACGACCATCGGAAATCTGGCGCTGCGTGATGCGTTGGCGCGCCGCAATTCCGGCTTTCACGGCAAACCCGACCAAATCGTCGGCGCGACCATGGCCGTCGAGAACGGCGAACTCATCGCGACGCCCGCAATCGAATTTGGTTCCGTTCAAATACGCGACTCCGGGGTCACCTTTGCCGACGTGTATATCTTCAAACAATGGAAGCTCACCAGCGAGCCCGCGATCATGATCGGCATGGATGCGCTCGGGATGCTCGACACACTCATCATCGACTACCGGCGTCACGAGCTGCAGATGCGCATGTCGACGGGTAACCCGCGGGCATAGCGCCACCCGACCGATCGATTCGCAGAACTGGCCGATTCGCAGACAGACTCCCGGGTCCGCTGCTTTTTTTGTCCATTTGCGCGAGAATGGTCGGGCGCACGCCAGGCGCGGGGGAGCCGATGGTGAACAAGCCGGTGATTGTGGTTGCTGCGGTCGTGCTCGTCGCCGGGGCGGCCATTGCGTTCTACCTTCATAGTCGCAACGCCCATATGCCGTCCGTGCCCGCTGCGACGCAGCCCGCACCGCCGCCGCCATCGGAGCCGGCAATCGAACACCCCGTCCCGCAAGTCGGCGGTGATTCGGCACTCAAGGGACCGGTTCCGGCGCTGGGAGACAGCGACCCGCCAATGATCGAGGCCCTCGGCGCGGTCGCCGGCGGTGCCGCGGTCGGCCATTACCTCGTACCCGATAACATCATCCGTCACCTCGTGGTGACGATCGACAATCTGCCGCGCCAAAAGGTGCCGGTGGACAAGCGCCCCACCGTCCCGGTCGGAGGAACCTTTCAGGTGGAGGGCGATGAGCTGCATGCAACGATCGATCCGAAGAATTTCGCGCGCTATGAACCCATGGTGGCCGTGGTTCGCAAACTCGACATGCAGCAACTCGCTGCGGTGTACGTGCATTTCTATCCTTTGTTCCAACGCGTCTATCAGGACCTCGGATATCCCAACGGCTACTTCAACGACAGGCTGGTGCAGGCGATCGATTCGCTGCTCGCGACCCCGCAACCTGCGGCTCCGATCGAGCTCACCCGCCCGAATGTCATGTACACATTCGCCGATCCGTCTCTCGAGGCGCGCCCCGCAGGCCAGAAGCTGCTGCTGCGCATGGGCCCCGACAATGCGTCGGCGATCAAGGCGAAGCTCTCGGAACTGCGCGCAATTGTTACGGCGGCGCCGCCCAAGCACTGATTCCAAGGACCGAAGCGGCAACCGAACATTTCACCACGATGACATGACCGTCCGATGAACATGGACGTGAAGCGGCGGCGTGGTGGAGAATCGCTCCTAAAAGGGAGAACAAACATGGCGATGAACGAAGCCGTCGACTGGGAAGCGTTGATCCGCGACCCGCGCTTTCAGGATTTGCATCGGCGCAAGACCCTGTTCCTGTGGGGTTTGATGGCTCTGTCCGTCGCCTATTACTTTCTGCTCCCCATCGGCGCGGCCTACTACCAGGATCTGTTCAAGGTCCGCGTCTGGGGCGTCATCAATGTCGGTTTGGTGTTCGCGTTGAGCGAATTCGTGGTGGCGTGGGCCATCGCGTTGATCTACTCGCGGCGCGCCGGCAGGGAATTCGATCAGCTCGCGGCGCAAATTGCGGCGCAATTTGCCAAGCAAGGCGGAGGTTGAGCCAATGAGATCGACCGACAGAACGACCTGGATTCCGGCGTGTTTGCCCGTGTCATTGCTCGCGAGCGCCCCTGCGCTTGCGCAATCCGAACCCGCCAAGGACTACCGATGGCTCACCTTTTCGGTGTTTGCGATGATCATCGCGATCACCATGTACGTCACCTACCTCGCGGCCAAGCGGGTCCGCTCGGCGTCGGACTTCTACACCGCGGGCGGTGGGGTTTCCGGCATGCAGAACGGCTGGGCCATCGCCGGCGACTACCTGTCGGCCGCGTCCTTCCTCGGTATCGCGGGCCTGATCTCGCTCTACGGCTATGACGGCTTCATGTACTCGGTCGGCTGGCTGGTGGCCTACATCACCGTGCTGCTGATGATCGCCGAGCCGTGCCGCAACATCGGCCGCTATACGCTCTCGGACATCCTCGCCTACCGCAACGATCCGAAGGCGACCCGGATCGTCGGCGCCCTGTCGGTCATTACGGTGTCCACCTTCTACCTCACCGCGCAGATGGTCGGCGGCGGGGTGCTGGTCAAGACCCTCATCGGCATCCACTACGAGACCTCCATCATCTGCGTCGGCATCCTGATGCTCGGCTACGTGGTCTTCGGCGGCATGGTGGCGACCACCTGGGTTCAGATCATCAAGGCGGTGCTGCTGGTGGCCGCGTCCATCGTCATCGTGATTCTCGTCTGGGCGCCGTATGGCTTCTCCTTGCCGGCCTTCCTGGCCGATGTCGTCAGATCCCAAAGTCCAGGCCCGCGTGTCCAAGCTGTTGGGCGACCGGCGAAAGCGATGACGGCGGCCGAACTCGGCCAGCGATTCCTGGAGCCGGGCCTGTTCTTGAAGGCGCCGCTCGACCAGATCTCCCTCGGCATGGCCCTGGTGTTCGGCACCGCCGGCATGCCGCACATCCTGATGCGCTTCTTCACCGTGCCCACCGCCCAGGCGGCCCGCAAGTCCGTCGTCATGGCCATGGTCATCATCGGCGGCTTCTACGTGCTGACACTGTTTCTCGGCTTCGGCGCCGCCAAGTACGTCGGCTCCGCCAACATTGCGGCGGTGGATGCCGGCGGCAACATGGCCGGACCGCTGCTCGCCCAATACATCGGCGGCGGAGCCAACTCCTTCTTCGGCAACTTCATGCTGGCCTTCGTCTCGGCGGTCGCCTTCGCGACCATCGTCGCCGTGGTCGCCGGCCTGGTGCTGGCCTCAGCCTCGGCGATGGCGCATGACCTGTACGTCGGTGTGGTACGCGCCGGAAAAGAGGTCACGCCGCAGGGGCAGGTGAAGGCGGCGCGGGTCGCCACTCTCATCGTCGGGGCGATATCCATCGGCATCGGCATCGCGGCGAAGGGGCAGAACGTCGCGGTGCTCGTAGCGCTCGCTTTCGCCGTGGCGGCCAGCGCCAATTTTCCCTGCGTGCTGCTGACGCTGTACTGGAAGCGCTGCAATACCGGGGGCATCGTCGCGGGCATGCTGGTCGGCACGATTGCGGCTGTCGGGCTCACCCTCGTCTCCCCGAACCTCACCTATCCGCTCGCGGTCAAGGCCGCAGCTCACAAGGTGCTCGATGCGGAACCTGCCAAACGGGCCGCCGCGAACGAGGAGCTGGCGTCGGGCGATGCAGCCATGGAAGCGAAAGGCAAAAAAGACCTCGCCGCGCTCGACAAGGCCGTGGCGAAGGCCAAGGCGGACCTGGACAAATGGGGCGAGGACAGGACCTCGTTCATGGGACTCGAGAAGCCGCTGATCGAACTGAAGAACCCCGGAATCATTTCGATACCGCTCGGATTTCTCGCGGTCATTTTTGGCTCGCTGCTCTTTCGCGACAAGCGCGCCGAAGCCATGTGGAATGAGGTCTACGCCCGCCAGAACACGGGCCTGCTCGTGTCCAAGGCCACCGGACACTGACTTACGCAGCCCGGCTCTTCGGTGGGCGCCGAACTGCGCCGATGCTCGAAGTGCTCACGAACGGGGCAGCTGACATGGCCGCGACCGAAGCGATCAGTGCGATGGCGATGCAGTTTCTCATCGGCTATGCGCCGTTCTCGCGCATGGCGCGTGCGGATCTCAAGTTCCTCGCCGAGCATTTGCGCCTTGCCTATTTTCCCGTCGGCGCCGTGATCCTCGATTCGGCTGCGGGTTACGAAGGGCAGCTGCATATCATTCAACGCGGGCACGTTCGCGCCCAACGCGCGGCGACCGGCGCCGGCGGTATCTGCCTCGGTCCCGGCGAATGTTTCCCGCTGCTGAGTGCGTCGGATGGCGGATTCGCGGCCGAATCCTTCATCGCCACTGAAGACGTATTCTGCTATCAGCTGCCGCGCGAATTCGTCGAGGCGCTGCGGCAGCGCTCCTCCGTGTTCGACGGATTTTTCATGGCGGACCTCAAGGCCGTCCTCAAGGAATCTCTCAACAGCGTGCACGGCGGTTTCATCGGCCGCGCAGTCGCGCAGGAGACGCTGCTGCGCCCGTTATCGGAGCTGGTGCGCCGCGCGCCGGTGCATTGCAGCACCGATACGCCGGTGCGCGAAGCGCTCTTGCAGATGAGCCGCGAAGGCGTGCGGACCATCGTCGTGGTCGATACCGACTCCCGTCCGTTGGGCATCTTCACGTTGACGGACCTCATGGATCGAATCGTACTGCCGGGTCGGATCCTGAGCGCGGCCATCGGCACGGTGATGACCGGGGAGCCGGTGTGCTTGGAGCAGCACGCGAGTGCGCAGGATGCGATGGCTTTGATGGCGGCCCGCGGATTGCATCAAGTGCTTGTCACTCGCGAGTCGGTGCTCACCGGAGTCATTTCCGAGCGCGACCTTTTCGCGTTCCAGCGCACCTCCATTCGCAATGTACTGCAGACGATCCGGATCGCACGAGATCCCGTCGAACTTCAAGCCGCGGCGAGCGAGATCGCCGGTCTCACCGACAACCTCCTGGCGCAGGGAATCGCGGCCGAGGTGCTGACGCGCATCATCACGGCGCTGCACGACGGCATGACCACGCGGCTGCTCGAGTTGCTGGCTCCTCGATTTCCGCTCGACGGGATTCGCTACTGCTGGCTCGCGCTCGGCAGCGAGGGGCGGCTCGAACAAAACGTGGTTTCGGATCAGGATAATGCACTGCTGTTTGCAGCCGAGGAGGGGGAGGCGGCGGCCGTGCGTGCGCGCTTGCTGCCTTTTGCAGATGCGGTCAACGAGGCACTCGCCACGCTCGGCTTTCCCCTGTGCAGAGGCAATATCATGGCACGCAATCCCGAGTGCTGCCTGAGCCTCGGCGAATGGCGCGCGCGATTCGGTGCGTGGCTGCGCGAACCGACGCCCGAGGCGCTTCTCAATGCCAACATCTTCTTCGATTTTCGCGCCCTGGCGGGCAGCGCGGAACTCGCCGAGGAGCTGCGTACCTGGGTGTTGGCGCGCACCGCCGACAATCGGCTGTTCCTGGGCCTTCTGGCGGCAAACGCCTTGCGAGCGGAACCGCCGCTCGGGCTGATACGCGCCTTTCGCACCGACGATGGAAGGCATCCGGGCGCCATCGATCTCAAGACTCAAGGTACCCGGCTGTTCGTCGACGCGGCGCGGTTGCTGGCGCTTGCATTTGGAATCCCCGAGACGCACACGGTACAGCGATTGCGGCAGGGAGCGCGACGGCTCAACCTGCCGGAGCGGGAGCTCGCGGGCCTGGTACAGGCGTTCGAATTTCTCCAGCTGCTCCGGTTCCGCGCCCACACGGGCGCGCTGAATCGCGAGCGCGACAGCGCCGGTGCGGACGGGATACGGAAACCGCCGGATCCCAATTGCATCGATCCATACGCCTTGAGTGACCCGGATCAGCGCCTGCTCAAGGAATGTTTCCGCCAAGGGCGCTCCGTGCAAATGCTGCTGCAGCAATTCGCTCCGCATTGAGGCGGTCGTTGAGTCCCGCTTGTCAGTGCTACATCTCATCTCTCCGATCGAGCGTCGCCGCATTCGCCGCGCGCTCCCGGTTTCGATCCGCGAGCGGCTGGCGCGATGGCAGGCGCAGAACGCAGGCGCGCGGCGTGCGGCGCTGCGCGAGCCTCTGGCCCTCGCGCGTCTGGTGGCCCTCGACCTCGAAACCACGGGTGCCCGCATGGACCGGGACCGGCTGCTCTGCATCGGTGCAATCGCGGTACGTGGCCGCACCGTCCGTCACGACGAGAGTCTGGAGCGCTTCATCCGCCAGGAGCAGTCGAGTTGCGTCGACAACATTCTGATTCACCAAATCGGGGGCCAGCAGCAGCTCGGCGGCGAGGACCCGGCGGCGGCACTGCTTGACTGCCTGGAGTTTCTCGGCCCGGCAGTGGTCGTCGCGTACCGTGCGGAATTTGACGCGACGATCCTCGGGCGGGAACTGGCGCTGGTGTTGGGAGCCCGCATGTCGAATCGCTTCGTCGATCTCGCCGTCCTGTTGCCAGCGCTCTTTCCGGGCACCCAAAACGACACGCTGGAGGATTGGCTCGGCCACTTCGGCTTGGGCATCAGCGTCCGGCACCGAGCTCTCATCGACGCCTACGCTCACGCCGCCTTGCTTCTCATCGTTCTCGAGCGGGCATCGCGGCTGGGGCTCAATACCACGGGTGAGCTCATTCGCATCGAGAAAGCTCAACGCTGGTTGGGTGTGCGCCGCTAGCCGGTGAGGGCTCCATGGAGGGCCCGGCCCCCGGCTACTGTTACATTCGCTTCACGGTTATAGCCAGTCCGCAAAGTGTGACGTTATACCGGTCAGGGGCGTAGTTTTTTCTTACGCTGCCACGACATAACATTACGGGCGGTCACCATGTCGAAACTACCGGAACAGACTTCCATCCTTCTGACGGTTCGAAATGTCGCGGTGCTGCCGCTGGCGGCGGCGGGTCTGCTCGGGGGCTGCGTCGTCGCGCCCCCACCCCCTCCGCCTCCTCCTCGCGTCTATGCACCGCCGCCGCCCGCGCCGCCGCCTGCATACGCCGAACCCGCCGTCGAAGTGGAGGTGCAGGCCAACCAGCCGCCGCCGCCGCTGCCGGAGTACGAGCAGCCGCCGTGTCCGGAGGAGGGCTATCTGTGGACGCCCGGGATACTGGGCGTATGCCAACGGAGGCTATTACTGGGTCCCGGGCACCTGGGTTCAGCCGCCACGCGTTGGGCTCCTGTGGACGCCCGGCTACTGGGGCTTCGGCGCGGCGGGATCTACGTTTCCACGCCGGCTATTGGGGTCCGCACATCGGCTTCTACGGCGGCGTGAATTACGGCTTCGGCTATGGCGGCGCCGGCTATCGTCGGCGGACACTGGGAAGGGAATCGTTCTGCGTACAACACCGCAGTCGTCAACGTCAACACCACGGTGGTTCACAACACTTATATGAACAATGTCGTCGTACAATAACATACACCGTCAACAAGGTGAGCTACAACGGCGGCGCAGGCGGAGTGGCGGCGGCGCCGACATCGCAGGAACGCATGGCTGCTCAAGAACCGCACGTGCCGCCGACACCGATGCAGCATCAGCACGTGCAAGAGGCCGTCAGGAATCCCGCACTCTCGGCCGCGGCGAACGGTGGCCATCCGGCGATTGCTGCGACGCCTCGTCCCGCCGCCTTCAACGCGCCGGGCGTCGTCGGCGCGCGCGGCGCCGCGCCGCTACATGCGCCGGGGGCCGCGAACCCTGCGTACGCTGCCCATGGCAACGCGACTGTCGGCGGCACACCGCCGAGGGCCACCGCGAACGCCTACCAGCCGCATCCACCCACCGGGAATTCCGCGGCCACCGGGAACCCAGCCCATCCGCAGACGACGACGACTGCACCGCAAGCCGGGCACGCACCCCCGCCGCCGCAGGCACACGCGCAGCCGCCAAAGCCCGCCAAGCCTCCGGTCGAGCACAAGCACGAGAACGAGGGAAACAGGTCATAAGCCAGGCGAGTTAGGCGAAACCGCGTCGCGCGCCAGGGCTTTGCAACCGCCCCGGGGCGCGACGCTTTTGTCCCGGTCCCGAGGGCGGCTAACGGGCGGCTTTTACCACCGGCAGCTCGACGAAGCTCGGATTGCGGCCGCCGGAGAAAATCTTGATCGTTGCCTTGCGGTAGTCGGCGGGTTTCGCGAAGAAGATATTCTCGACGTAGGTTTGCGGATTGCGGTCATAGAGCGGAAACCAGCTCGATTGCACCTGCACCATGATGCGGTGACCGGGCAGAAACACGTGGTTCGCGGTGGGCAGAGCGAAAGCGGAACACTTGACTCTTTCCGGCGGGTATCGGCTTCGGGTCGCTGAATGAAGTCGCGGTAGCGGCCGCGCAGGATGTCCGCCGCGATCATCAGTTGATAGCCGCCGAGCTTGGCTCCCGCCCGACCTCGTCGGGATACACATCGATGAGCTTGACCACGAAATCGCCGTCCGTGCCGCTGGTGGAGGCGACCAGATTGGCGACCGGTTCGCCGCTGATCTTCAGCGGCTTGCTGCAGCGATCGGAGTCGCGAAGCTCAGCACATCGGTGCGCGAGGCGGCATCGCGCTGGTCGCTGACCAGCCACGTTTGCCAGGTCACCTCGCCCTCCTCGCCGCCGATGTGGATGGGACGCGGCAGGTAGGGAACGGGCCTCGATGGGTCCGACACATAGGAGTCGAAGGCCGCCGCGTCGGCCACGCGCAAAGCTCAAGCCGCCGCCGGCCTGCAAATACATCTTGTCGTGTTCGATGGTGCAGGCGGAGATGCAGCCGGCCGGCCAGTTCGGCAGCGCCAACCAGCGGTTGGTGCCGGTCTCGAACGCAGTGACGGCCGCAATCTGGAGCGGCGGCGCGTCATCCTTGAGAAAATGGTCCAGAAACGGCCGCAGCAAATGCAGGCGAAAATATTGCGCGGTGTCGCTGCCGAACTGGATGGCGCCAATACGGCTGCCGTCGAGCCGTTGCTGGTGGTGGAACCAGGGTCCCAGCACCAGAAACAGATTCGAATGATCGCCGCCCTGCGCTTGGAGCGCCTTGTAGAGCGCAATGTTGCCGTAAATGTCCTCTTGGTCCCACAGACTATGAACCAACATCACCGGGACCGCGACTCCCTGCCGAGCCAGGATCTTGTCGAGCGCCTGGTCCTGCCAAAACGCATCGTACGCCGGATGCTTCATGACCTTGTCGGTGAAGCCGACTTGATCGAGACCATGCAGCCGCGCCATATCGCCGGCGGATCCTGCGGCGAGCCAGGTGTCATAGTCATCGTAATGATCCGACCACCATTTGATGTCGCTGCGGCGGCTCGCCTCCTGGTCGTGAAAATAAGTGAGGCTGTCCTGCCGGAACGCTCCTTGGTGAAACCAATCGTCGCCCATCCACCCGTCG
The DNA here is from genome assembly GCA_963843295.1 of uncultured Gammaproteobacteria bacterium. GTDB lineage: Bacteria > Pseudomonadota > Gammaproteobacteria > Steroidobacterales > Steroidobacteraceae > Bog-1198. Next base: position 20,613 of record CAWJJP010000016.1, read on the forward strand.
ACCATGGCGTTGATCGGAACCGCCGCGCGCAACGCCGGATGCGGATTGATCAGCGCCATCAATGAGGTGAATCCGTCGTACGAGATGCCGAGTATCCCGACCTTGCCGTTGGATTCGGGGAGGTTCTTCACCAGCCAGTCGATGGTGTCGTAGGTGTCCGTGGCGTGATCGACGGCGGTCGGATTCAGCGGACCCCGCAGAGGCCGGTTCATCAAATAATCTCCCTCGGAGCCGTACTTGCCGCGCACATCCTGCACGACGCGGATATAGCCGCCGTTGACCACCGCATCATCGGCAACATCGGTGCTGTCGATGAGCGCCGACAGGTGTGCGCTGTCGCTCTTCGCAATCCGATCCGTGGCGCCGTACGGTGTGCGGGTGAGCAGGATCGGTGCACGGTGTGCACCGCGAGGAATGAGAATGAGCGTTTTCAGCTTGATGCCGTCGCGCATGGGAATCATCACCTCGCGTTTGACGTAATCGAAGCTCGCGGAGTGCGGGGTGAAGGCGGCGGGGATCTCGTTCGGGAGCGTATCGCCTGTCGCGGCATCCATCCCGGCCAGCAGCGCACCGCAGAGGCTCAGCAGCAGGCAGCTTCGGCACCACGATTTCATTGCCATGCAAATGCTCCGGCGCGTATGGAGGGCGCGAAGTTTGCGGTATCACAAGCTGCGGTGCAACGGCGCCGCTCGGAGGACTTGCCGTGACCGACGGGAGCTCCGCGCGGGTCCCGACGGGAGGACTGCCGCGCCTCGCAGCAGGACCGCGGCGCCTGGAAGGAGGCCTGCGGCACCCGGGAGGAGGACTGCGGTGCCCGGTCGGGGCCTCGCGGCTTGCGGCATCGGCTGCCACGGGGCATGATCATCGTGCAGGGGACCGGGAGCAGTTGACAGAATGAGCTGAGGGTGCCGGCTGGCGCCAATCAGGAGGAGGGCGTGCACATGAATTCGTTATCCTTCACCGTTTCCGACGGCGTCGCAACGTTGAGTATTCAGCGGCCGGCCGTCAGCAACGCCATCGATATCAGCATCATCCGTGCGATGCACCTCGCGCTCGATCAAATCCAAAAAGGAGACAGCGGTGCTCGCGCCGTCGTGATCACCGGCAGCAATGAGGTGTTCTGCAGCGGCCTCGATTTGCACTCGGTGGATCTGAAGACGCTGCAGGCAAGACAACGCGCGCATTTCGAGATGCGCCGTTTCATGGACCCGTTGATCCTGCGACTGAGCGGCTTTCGCTTTCCGATCGTCGCGGCGGTCAACGGCGCCGCGGTCGGCGCGGGCATGAGCCTCGCGCTGGCGAGCGACATCATCATCGTCGCCGAGAATGCCTTTTTCTGCCCGTCCTTCGCCCGGCTCGGTCTGGTGCCCGATGCGGGCATCACCTTTCACCTGGCGCGGCGAATCGGCGGCGGCCGTTCATTGGCATCGTTGATGCTGGCGGAAAAGATCCCCGCCAAAACCGCCCTCGATTGGGGTCTCGCCTATGCGGTGGTGCCGGATGCCGAGGTGGTCGTGCGTGCGCAAGAGGTGGCGCGCCGGCTCGCGCACGGACCGTGCGCGGTGCTCGGCCAAATTCGTTCCCTGCACGCATCGACCTTCGATAATTCGCTGCAGGAGCAGCTGCGCGCCGAGCGCAGCGCCCAGGAGATGACGCTGGAAACGCACGATTGCGTCGAGGGTGTGCGCGCGTTCTTCGAGAAGCGCGAACCTCATTTTTCGGACCACTGAGCGCACAACGCGCGCAGTGCGCCGATGTCCTGGGGCGTGGTGCGGCAGCAGCCGCCGATCAGACGCGCCCCCGCCTGGTACCAGGCGAGCGCTTGATCGGCGGGCTTCGTCGCGCACTCTCCGCTCCAGCTCTTCGTCGCCGCATCGTAGGCCTCGCCCGAGTTCGGGTATGCGATCAGAGGTTTATCGGTATGAACTCGCATCCGGCGCAACAGTTCTTGGACGTGCTCGGGGCGGGTGCAATTCACACCCACCGCCGCGATTTGCGGATGATTTCGCAGCGCCGCGGCACAGTCGGAAATCGGCTCCCCTTCGCAGTCATGCGCACCGTCCCGGCATGAGAAGGCGATCCAGGCCGTCATCGCCGGATGCTCCTCGAGCAACTGCGACAATACGAGCGCCTCGCGCACACAGGGTATGGTCTCGAAGGCAAAAAGATCCGCACCAGAGCCGGCCAGCACCTCGAGCCGAGGCCGATGGAATGCCGCGAGGCTGCGATCGCTGATCGCGTAGCGGCCGCGATATTCCGAGCCGTCCGCCAGCGTTGCACCGTATGGTCCGATGGAGGCCGCAACCAGCGGCCACAGCCGCTCGACCCGCCTCAGCGGCTCGGACCAAAACTCATTCCGTGCGGCAATCGCGAGGGCGACGGCGTCGCGCATCGATCGAGCCGCGCCTTCCTGCCCGATGCCGCGTGCACCAAAGCCCTCGAAACTCGCTTGATAGGTCGCCGTGGTCACGATGTCGGCGCCCGCCTGCAGATACTCGAGATGCACCTCGCGAATGATGTCCGGGCGCTCGAGCAGGCATTTTGCCGACCACAGCGGATCGTCGAGATCGGCTCCGCGGCGTTCGAGTTCCGTCGCGAGCGCTCCGTCCAAGATGAGCACGCGCTGCGCCGCCAGCGCCTCGGCGATCGGGCCGGGGGAGGCTCTAGGCATTGAGCCGCCGGGTGCCGCTGAGGTACTCGTTGCCGGCGACGAAGTAGCGTAAAACCGCGTCGGCGCCCTTGGTGAGTCCGATGCGCGTGCTCTGGCCGATGGCGGCGACCGGCGCGCCGTCGCTGCCGATCCACAAAGGTCCGCGGCGAAACAGGTCGATACCATCGTGCCGGCGGTCGACCTGCAGCGCGGCAGCCAAGCGGCCCGGCCCGCGCGCCACATCGCGCGCGCGGCCGCTCTTGCGCGATTGCCGCATGTGCTCGATCCCCGACAACGGTTGCAGCGCGCGCAACAGCACGCCCGCGCCCGTACCCGATCGTTCGCTCGACACATTCAGCATATACGAAGTGCCGTAGCACAAGTACACATAGGCGTGCCCAACCTCGAGAAACAGCGAACGATTGCGCGGTGTCATGCCGCGAAACGCATGACACGCGGGATCGGCCTCCAAATACGCCTCGGTCTCCACGATGCGGCCCATCATGGCCGCGCCATCCGGCAATCGGCGCACGACAACCTTACCGAGGAGAAAGCGTGCCAATGCCACCGTGTCGCGCGGAACCGCCGTACGCTCGAGCGGATGGACACGTAAAGCCAATTGCACTTCTCCTCAAGTTCGCCTCGGCGCCCCGGCACGTGGATAATCGCGCGCACACGCCTGATCCCGGATTATTGTGACGCGACGCTCTTCGTTCAAGCCCTATTCGATTGCCCTGTCGGTGCTCGTTCTGATCGTGGCCATGGCCAGCTTCCAGATCGGCGCCGTGCTTGCCAAGGGACTCTTCCCTCTCGTCGGAGTGAGCGGCACCACGGCACAGCGGCTGGCCCTGTCGAGCATCATGTTGCTCGCCGTGTGGCGCCCGTGGCGGCTGCGCCCCACGGCGCAGGAGGCGCGCAGCCTGGTGATATACGGCCTCGCCTTGGGATGGATGAATCTGTTCTTCTACCTGGCGCTCAGTCGGATACCGCTCGGTATAGCCGTGTCACTCGAGTTTACCGGGCCGCTGGCGGTGGCGCTGGCCGCGTCACACCGGGCGGTGGATTTCCTCTGGGTGTCGCTGGCTGCGGCCGGGATCGCAGCTCTGCTGCCGTTCGGCCTCACATCGGCAGCACTCGCGCCGGCGGGCGTCGCGTTTGCGCTTGCCGCCGGAGGTTGTTGGGCCCTCTACATCCTGTTCGGCCGCAAGGCCGGGTCGGTTCACGGCGGCGCAACCGTGGCCCTCGGCACCTTGATCGGCGCGCTCGTCATCGTACCGATCGGAGTCGCCGACGCCGGCGCAGCGCTGCTCTCGCCCGCGGTCCTGCCGACGGCCTGCGCGCTCGCGCTGCTGTCGAGTGCCCTGCCGTACTCGTTGGAGATGTTTGCACTGACTCGCCTGCCGACGCGCACGTTCGGCATACTCATGAGCCTGTCGCCGGCGCTCGGCGCGCTATCCGGGCTCGTATTTCTGGGCGAGAAATTGACCTCGCTGCAATGGGCGGCGGTCGGCTGCATCATGCTCGCGTCCGGTGGAACCGCGGCGACCAGCCGGCCGACCTGGCAGGCCCCGCTGCCGGATTGAGACCGAATCGAAGTCAGCCGATGCACCTGATCGCGAGATACAGTACGGCTGCGCCCGCCACGGTCATGGCCGTGGTGAGAAATTTCGGATGCGCGTGATAGCTCTCGGGTATCAGATCGCTCGCGCCGATGTAGAGGAAGAAACCCGCGAATAACGCGAGCACGATGCCGAAGCCGCCGTCCGGCAGGGTAAAGAGCCGCGTTGACGCGATGCCGAGCACGGGCGCCGCCGCATCGAGGACGAGCCAGCGAAATGCGACGTTGCGATTACCCTGATTTTTCAGAACCATGCTCATCGTATTGATGCCGTCCGAGAAGTCGTGGGTCAGCACGGCGATCGTGACGATGATGCCGACCGCACGGGAGGCTTGGAAGGCGAGTCCGATCGCGACTCCGTCGAGAAGGCTATGGCAGCACAACACCGCGGCGCCGACGCTGCCTCGCGGCGCCGCGTCGCCGTGAAACAACGAGATTCGATCCAGCACGAGATAGAACAGGAAGCCGATCGCGGTGAACGCCATGATCTTGCCCGGACTGTGAAATTTGAAGCCGAAATTCACCGCCTCGGGAAGCAGATCGAAGAAGGCGACGCCGATGACTGCGCCGGCGCTGAACCCCAAGATGAGGTGCAGCTTGTCGCGCAGGCGCAGCGCCAGCAACCCGCCGGCCATGGTGCTCACGAACGCCGCGAGAGCGATGCCTATCAGTAACATGTGGGTTATATTGCGGGACCGTAAGGAACTTGGGGGGGCTGCAACGTGAGCTACGACGCATATCATAAACGGAAAATCGGCGATCACGTGCTCAAGCCCGAAACCCAAATGATGGGTTACGGCTATGACCCTTCGTTGTCCGAAGGGTCGCTCAAACCGCCGATCTTCCTGACTTCGACTTTTGTTTTCAAGACAGCCCAGGACGGCAAGGATTTTTTCGATTTCAGCTCGGGACGCCGCGACCCCGTCGCAGGCCAGAGCACCGGCCTCGTCTATTCACGCTTCAACAACCCCAACCTGGAGGTGCTCGAGGATCGGCTTGCGCTCTGGGAGCAGAGCGAGACTGCCGCGGTCTTCTCGAGCGGCATGTCGGCCATTTCGACGGCGTTGTGGGCCTATGTGCGCCCAGGCGACGTGATCCTGATGAGCCAACCGCTCTATGGCGGCACGGAGACGCTGATCGAGAAGACGCTGCCCGCCTTCGGCGTCAAGGCGGTGAGCTTCACGCGCGGGCACGAGCGGGCCGCCGTCCGCGAAGCCGCCGCGCTCGCCTCGGCCCGCGCCGCCGAGAGCCGCGGTCGCGTCTGTCTGGTGATGACCGAGACGCCCGCCAATCCCACCAACAGCCTGGTCGATCTCGCGCTGGTGCGCGAGGTGTCGGAGGAAATCGGCAAGCGTCAATCGGGCGGCCGCCCGCCCGTGCTGGTGGACAACACCTTTCTCGGGCCCGTCTTTCAGCGTCCGCTCGCGCACGGCGCCGATCTGGTGATGTATTCGCTTACGAAGTACGTCGGCGGCCATTCGGATCTGGTGGCGGGCGGCGTCGTCGGTACGCGGGAGGTCGTCGGTCCGATCAAGCGGCTGCGCGGGGCATTGGGCACTCAATTGGATCCGAATACGGCATGGATGATCATGCGATCGATGGAAACCCTGTCCTTGCGCATGCACAAGTCGGCGCAGAACGCCGCGTTGGTCGCGGATTTCCTGCGCACCCACGCGAAGATTGCCGGCGTCAATTATCTCGGCTTTCTCGCGGCCGACGATCCGCGCTCCGCCGTCTTCAAACGGCAGTGCGAGAGTGCGGGCTCGACTTTCGGATTCACGGTCAAGGGCGGAGAGGCGGAGGCATTTCGCCTGCTCGACGGTCTTCAGGTCATCAAGCTTGCAGTCAGTCTCGGCGGCACCGAGACTTTGATATCGCATCCCGCGAGCACCACCCATTCCGGATTATCCAAGGAAACCCGCGATCGCATCGGTATCAACGATGCGCTCATTCGAATTTCGGTCGGCATCGAAGATCCGGGCGATCTCATTGCCGATCTCGAGCTGGCGCTGCATGCAGTCTAAGACCTCGCTCGCCGGCCTTTGCCTGGCGGCGGTGAATTTATTCGCGGCGCCGGGCGCACGTTGTATCGCGGGCGAAGCTCCCGCTTCGCCGGGTCCGGCCGACACCGTGTACCGCAACGGCTTCATCTATACGGTCGACGCCAGGGACAGCGTCCAGCAGGCGCTTGCAATTCGTGGCGGGCGCATCGTCTATGTTGGCGGCGATGCCGGCCTCGCGCCGTTCATCGGCGAACACACGGCGGCGATCGATCTGCGCGGCCGCATGCTCATGCCGGGTCTGGTCGATGGGCACATGCATCCGCTGCAAGGCGGCGCTGCGCTGCTGAAGTGCAATTTGAACTACGAACAGCTGCGCATCGAAGAGATGCAGGCCAAGATCCAGGGATGTCTGGACCAAACGCGGGCGAGGGAACCGGACGCGTGGCTGGAAGTCGTGAACTGGTTTCAAGAAGGAATGCTGCCTGCTGGCGCCACCACCACGCGCGCCACCTTGGACATGCTGAAAACCAAGCGCCCGATTTTCGTCCAGTCTTCGTTCGGTCATACCGGGCTGGCGAACTCCCGGGCGCTGGAGCTTGCGGGCGTGACTGCGGGAAACACGGATCCGCTCGGCGGCAAGATAGGCCGCGATGCATCCGGCAATCCGTCCGGCATTCTGGAGGATGCAGCACAGGACTTGGTGACGAAGCGGTTGCCGGCGCCGACGCCGAGCGATGACGTCAAGTTCGCACAAGCGGCGCTTGCCCTGATGAGCAAGCAAGGCATCACCACATTCTTGGATGCGATGGCCGAGACGCCCGCATTGGCCGCATTCGCACACGCCGAGCGAGAGGGGAAACTCACGGCGCGCGCGCATTTCGCACTTTTGATCACTCCTCCCGAGGGGCGCGATCCGGCAAAAGCCGCCGCCAAGGCGAAGGAGCTCGCACGGCGTTACGATCAGGGCATGATCGAGCCGCGGCCGGGGATCACGGTGCGGAACGTGAAGCTCTTTCTCGACGGCGTCATCTCGGCGCCGGCGCTCACCGGCGCGATGCTCGAACCCTATTTCGTGTCCAATGGGGTCGAGCCGCGCCGGCAATGGGTGGCGGGCACAAACCGCGGACCGGAGGTGTATTTTCCGGCTCCCGTACTGCGCGAGGTCCTCATCGCAGTCGCGCAGGCCGGCTTCGAACCGCACATGCACGCCGATGGGGATCGAGCGGTGCGCGAAGGTCTGGACGGCATCCAAGCCCTGCGCGAGCGGTTTCCGGGGCAGGACATTCGCGCGGCGATCGCGCACGATGAAATCGTCGAGCCGCGGGATTTCCCGCGCTACCGGCAGCTCGATGTGATCCCCGTGTTGTCGTTTCAATGGGAAAAGCCCGCTCCGGACACGATCGACGGCGCGCGCGACTATCTGGGCCCCGCGCGTTTCAAGTACATGGAGCCGGCTGGTTTTCTCGCGGCGGCCGGAGCGCGAATCGCATATGGCAGCGACTGGCCCGTCGATCCGCTCGATGAATGGTTTGCGCTCAAAGTCGGCGTGACGCGGACCAATTCGCCGCACAGCGATCGCAAGTACACCGGTCGCTTGAGCGAGGATCGGGGTTTGACGCGCGCGCAAGTATTGCGTGCGATCACCATGAACTCCTCCTACGAGCTGCATCAGGAGCTCTCAACCGGCTCGCTCGAGGTGGGGAAACTTGCCGACCTCATCGTACTCGACCGTAACGTGCTCAAGATTCCAGCCGAAGAAATCGCCGCGGTGCAAGTGCTGCAAACCGTCGTCGGAGGCCGTGTGGTCTACGAGTCGAAGGAATTCGGCGCCCGTGAGGGAATTCGACCCCGTTAGGGAATTCGGCGCCCGTTAGCGGGGACGCTGCGCCCCGATGCTGATATCCGTGCGGCCCCGCGTCGTGACCTCGACCTCGGTCCTGCCGCCATTGAGCAGGGCCCATGGCAGCGGCAGGTTGTCCGAGATCACCGTGACGACGTGGTGGCCCGTCGCCACCACCGGGAAGCTGAATCGGCCGTTCGCATCCGTCTGCACCGAGAAGCGCCCGTCGAGCACCACCGTGACGTTGGGCGCGCCGGTTTCACCCGCGTCGGGGCGGCCGTTGTAGTTCGCATCGAGATAGAGAATCCCCGCAATTTCGCCGGAGCCCGCGCCAGGCGCGCCGCCGAGCGGTGCGAAGTGGGATCCCGAGGCTCGCTGATAGCGAATCCTCAAGAATATGCCGCGCTCCTCGACGGCGGCTATCGGCGTCGCCACCGGCGGAGTGAGCGGCGAGACCACCATGAGCGGCGTCCAGGAGCCGACCTGGCTATCGTAGTAAGTCGCGAGGATCGCCCAGTTTTGCGATAGCTGATAGGTGAGCGAGACATTGGCCGAGACGCCGGGTGCGGCGCTTCCCTGCACCGCCGCCGCCCAGCGCACGTTGCCGTCGATGCTCAGCCGCGTCGTCAATTGACCGCCTCCGTAGGCGGCAATGCCGAGCACGGTGCTGTCTTGCTCGAGCCCGTTGAGGATGGCGCCGTTGATGCGCTCGACGGAAACGGAGGTGCTGAGACGAATGCCGGTGGGCGCCGACCAGGTCTGATCCAGCGTCAGAGTGGCATCGCGGCCGGTCGGGGTATCGGCGTAGTCCGCCTGTGCGCGGCCGGTGCCCCAGGTGTTCAAGTGATCGACGTAACCTTGCAGCGACCAGGCGTTGCCGCCGTCGCTGTGGCTCACATTGGCGACTCCTCCCACGCCCCAGTCGCGGAGCAGCTGATATCGGGTGTCGCCGGTGAGGAACGTCGTGTTGGTGCCGAGACCGGATACGGAACGCACTTCATCGACACCGACATCCGCCAGCCATTGACGGCTCTGGTAATTGAGCCGGTAATAGCCGCCTTGCGCATCATTGGCGATCAGTTGATTGCCCCACGTCATGTTCGGATCGATGCGGAAGAGGCCGGCATTCTGCAGGATCCTCCCCTGTGCGATCGACCCGTCCACCCAACCGCCCACGGCATTCGAGTTGCCGCTGACTTCGCCATCGAGCAGATTCATCTGCAGGCGCTCGGCGCCGTCCTGCCATGCTGCGGTGAGAAGTCCGGTGGTGGAGGACATGAGCGTGGACCCGTCAATCACCGGTCCGATGGCGAGGTTCACATCGTGAGCCTCGATGAGTTGGCCGCCGATCGTCCAATGCGATGCCGGCGACCACTGCGCGCCTGCGGTCGCGGTCGAACCGCTCAGGGTGCGAAAATTCGGTACCTCGATGCCGTCGTACAGCCCGGGCTCGCCACCGCCTGCGACGAGCTGCATCCCAGAGGGCCCACGCCATTCCGTGGTGAGCCCCTGCATCGGACCGGTGGGCAGGTAAAAACGCGACTGAAATCGCGCCAGATCGATGTCGGGCGCATTGAGGTCGCCGATGGCGTTATCGGCCTGCCAGCCGCCATCGAAGGGCATGCCGCGTTGCCGAAGCGTCACGACGCCGCCCTGACCCTGCTCGGACTGACCCTGGTCGGAACCGCCGATGCGCCCGGAGCCATCGAGCGACCAAGCGCCGTAGGAGGCCGTTTCCCACTGGGACTTGGCGACGATGCCGTTCTCCGTGAACGTGCTCGAGGAGCCGCCTTCGTGAGAGCTCAGCCGGCTCGTCACGGCGTCGATTTGCAACGAGCGCGCCAGCCCTTGCGTGTCCTCGGTGCCGTTCTCACCTGCGGAAATGTCCGGCGTGAGCGAGCCGCCGCCGATGTAGTGATCCTGATAGACCGGTGTCGCCGGCAGGTTGACGGCACTCCAGGATGAGGTGGGCGTCGTCGGCAACGCCTGCGCGTACGCGGTGCTCGAGCAGGCAAGTCCCCACAGCCCGGACAGGCCGAACGCGAGCCGGGATGCGAGGTTGGCACGCAGTCTCATTCAAACCGCTGATTGAGCTCGGTTCTGTGATCGCCCCACTCGAGCGTGCCCTTCACCGTGACCGGGTAGGCAAGCTTCGGGTGATCGTCCGTCGCCGTCGACGGAGTCAGGAAAACCTCGCGCTCTTCGTGAGGCAGGATCGGAAATTCCGAGGGCGTGAAGTCGTACGACACTCCCTTCGCGTCAGTGCCGGTGAGGAATCCGCTCATGCGTCCGTGTGCGCTGCCCGCGTTGTGAACGCGCAGCGTCGGCACCTGCTGCCCATTCAGGTTGGCGACGCCCGGGCCCAAAATCTCGAGGTCGGCCGCGCCCTCGCCGATGGTCACGTAGACGATGACGCCGATGCGGCCGGTGACCGGCACGTCCAGGCCTTTACTGCGGGCGATCGAGGGTTCAGCGCCTTCGATCATGACGGCAAATCGGCATTCACCCGCAGGCGCATCCGGCGGCACCGTCACCTCGAAGCGATACCGCAAAGTTCCGGCGCCGGGCACCACCACCTCGGGTCGCTCGATTGCAACCCAGGGCCGGCAGCTGCCTTCCTGCAAGTCGTCGTGAAAATTCACGCTGAAGTCCGGCGACAGGCTCCAGTCGGCGGTGTGGATGAGGTATTTGGCGGGCGCCGTCGATCGATTGCTCACCTCGATCACGCTGCGCAAGGTCTTGCCCGGTTTTGCCGCCAGTTCGAAGCGCGGTGGGGATACCAGCGCAGCGAAGCCCTGAGCGTCGACGAACCCCGAGAAGGCAACACCGAGAAGCCAGAACAAAATCAGCACGCCGTGTCGCATGGTCAACTTTCATCCATTTCGAAGTGGAAGGTCACGGGAAAAGCCCGGCGCACCACGGAGCCGTTCACGCTGAACTGAAACTTCAGGACGTCCTCCATGAACGGCGTCGTGATGGGGCCGGCGTAGATCAGCATGCGATTGCCGGATTGAACCGTTCCGGGAAGGAATCGATTCTGGGCAACCCACGACGCACGCAGCGGTCCCGGCTGCTGCGCGGGCAGCGATAGGTAGATCCGTCCGGAACGGCGCAGCCATGGAGTCACGTTGATTCGCACTCGAATCGTCGTGGTACCGATCAGCAGATTGTCGTCGCCCGAACGTGATGGCGCCGCAGTCTTCCAGCGCATGATGACCGTCGGCTCCAGCGCTTGTGTGCCCGAGTCATCGATCGTGATCGTCTTGGCCTGCACCGGGGAGCACCAGATTATGCTCAATGCCAGCGCCAAAAAAAAAGGCAGTCGCACCTTGCTGTGCGCAGCGGAGAACTTGCCGAGCGCAGCGGAGGGCCTGCTGAGCGCAGCGGCGATCATGGCGTGCGCAGCGGCCATCATGGCGCACTCAGTGTGTACAGAACGCGCCCGGTGAACGTGCCGGCTGCGGGGACCGTGTTGTTCAGATAGCTGAACGTCCAGCAACTCTCGTTCCACGTGTTGCTGCCCATGGAGCCGACGTTCTGCACGCCGCCGTTGACGAAGGTGCCCGCGGGAAAAGGCTCGGCACCCGTATCGCCGTTGCCGCTCGATGTCCAATGGATTTTGGAAAAGGGAATGGTGTCGCCGCCCGTGTCGATCAAAGCCGCCGGCACGGTGGCGGTCACCTGTGCCGCCGCGGTCGCCGCGCCGGTGGTGCGGTAGAAGCCGCCGATGTAGAGCTGGCCGGGCACGCTGCAATACGTGTAGCCGTCCCAGTAGCTCTGCGTGGCGGTGCTGTTCGTCGTCATCGCCTGCGCGGTGCCGTTGCCCACGACGTTCGCCGCGAGCGTCGTCGATACCGTGTTGATGGTGGTGTTGTTCTGCGGCTGTCCACCGTAGATGTAATCGTCGCTGAAGCTGCCGACGCCGACCTGCAGGTAGACGGTGAGCGGCGAGGCGGGACTCAACGTCACCGTGTACGCCGCCGCGCGACTCGTCAGCATCGCGAGCAGCACTGCCGCGGTGAGGACGTGCAGCCGACGGCCGCCGGCTCGCCCGGCGCGAGCGGCCGGCGCCGCTACGGGCAGCGACGCCGGCGGCAATGGCGAGAAGTCGCGCATCGAGAGTCGCCCGCCGTGTTACGGCATCGTGGCGGTGTAGACCACGCGGCTGTTGTTCGTGTTGACACCGCCGTAGGTACCGGTCGGCACCGTCGCGGTGTTGGCATACGCGAACGTCCACTTCGCATCTTCCACGATGACCTTGGTGGCCGGCGCGGTGAGCACGACATTCGCGCTCGTCGCGTTGGTCAGCACCGGCGCGGGCAGCGCCGTGGCGGAGGTCAGCGTCGTCGCGGTGGTGGTGATCTGGGAGTAGGGAATCGTATCGCCCGCGCCATCGCTGAGCGCACCGGTGGCAGAGGCGTTGAGCGTAACGTTGCCGCTGTTGCTCACGACAGCCGCGGTCTCGACGCCGCCGGTGAGATCGCCGCCGGTACCGGCAACGGCGGTACCATTGCCCACTTGCGCCGCGGTTGGTGAAAAGGTGATCAGATCGACGGCCGGGTTCGAGCTCAGCGCGCCGGTCGTGTACGAGGAGCCGGTACCGACGCGCAAATAAAGAATCTTCGGAATGACGATGGAGAAGTCCACGTGGGCCGTCGCGCCAGGCGCGGCGGTTGCGGCACCCGTCTGAACGTTCGATTCCGCGAACGCCATGAGCGGTAGCGCCAGTGACGCTGCGCCCAACACGGTCTTCAAGGCAATTGCTGTCTTCATGATCTGCTTCCTGTGCTGTGTAGGGTTAGGCCGGCTCGCACCGTGTTGGGACGGTTCGGCTGCCTACGCGCGTAGCTACCTACTGCAGCTTCGTGCGCGATGCAGATACTAGGGAATATGCTCAATTGCACGTTGAACCAGGTCGCAGTTCAACTTGTGGGGGCTCAAGATCCGTCCGGCACGGCCGATACAGTGTGGTTTTTGTGTGCCAGTTCGCACCGCGCGCCGCGCACAGGCACGGCACCCTGGCGCCGAATCCCTCGCGCCGAACGAGCCCTGCGAGCACATCGGGCGTGAACGCTCCGAGCGGATCTTACGCAAGCGTGACGCGCGTCCCCTTTACAGCGGGGACGACGCCGACGGGGACTGACGCCGATGGGGACTACGGCATCGAGGCCGTGCAGATTACCGGTTGTGTGGCAGCGGCGCGGGTGCGAGTCCCTGCGGACGCTTGCGCGGCGGCGTGCGGCGCTGCTTGCGTGACGTGCGTCGGGCCGAGCGTGCAAAAAGCATCCTGCGCAATCACTTTCCTTGCCGCCGCACTCAGGATGTTGTTGCCGCGTGCGGTATCGGCGCTCGAGGCAGTCGCGGCCAACGTGACGTTGCGGCTGTTGCTCATGACGGTCACCGGCTGCGCCCCCGGAACGCGGGCGCCGTGGTCACTCACGTCCAGGTAGAGAACCGGCGGGATGATGATCTTGAAATCCAAGTGCGCGGTGGCCTTCAACGCGGTGCCCGGGGCCCCCATCTGCAGATGCGATTCCGCGCCGGTCGATATCGGCAGCAACAGGGCGGCCGAACTCACCAAGCCGCCGAACGTGCGGTGAAAACGCGAATGTTGATTTACTGTCTTCAAGTTCTTCAGTAGCGGCAGCCGGTCACCGGACTTGAGCGATTGGAGAGAGCTCCTCGATGGCGGAGCTCAGGACGATGACATAACATGCCGCATGCGCCGCGGGTATCAGCGCAAATCCAAAAATCGATGGGGATAGTCACTTACATGCGACGATCGACGGCGATCCTTTGCGGCGTTTCGCTGCTGCTGGCCTCGGGCCGTTACACGGGCGCGTCGGCGCAGGAGGCGACCGAGCTCTATCCCATCGTGGTGACGGCGACCCGCGTTTCGCAATCGAGCTTCGATGTTCCCGCCTCGGTCAATCGAATCGACCAGGCTGCCATCGAGGTGGGCCAGTTGCAGGTCAATATCTCGGAGTCCCTGATCACGGTGCCGGGGGTGTCCGCGGAGAGTCGACAAAACTACGCGCAGGATGAACAGCTGTCGGTGCGCGGTTTCGGCGCGCGCTCGAGTTTCGGCGTGCGCGGAGTGCGGCTGTATTCGGATGGTATTCCGGGAACCATGCCGGACGGCCAAGGCCAGTTCTCACAATTCGATTTGGGCTCCGCGGGCCACATGGAAGTGCTGCGCGGCCCCTTCTCCGCGCTCTACGGCAACTCTTCGGGCGGCGTGATCTCGATCTTCACCGAGGATGCGAAGCCAGGATATTCCCTCGCCGGCAGCGCGCAGTACGGTACCTTCAACACGCAGCGTTATGCGCTAAAAACCACGGGAGACGACGGTACGCTCAACTACGTGGTGGATCTCGCGCACTTTCAATGGGACGGCTACCGCTTTCACAGCAACGCCGAGCGCAACAACTTCAACGCGAAATTGCGCCTCACGCTGAGCGATGCGGCCACTTTGACATTCGTGGCGAATGCCGTCGAAACACCCTACGTGCAGGATCCCCTCGGTCTGACCGAGGCGCAGCTCGGCGCGAATCCCAGCCAGGCGGGCACCGGCGCCGTTCTCTACAACACACGCAAGGTGCTCCATCAAGAACAGATCGGCGCGGTGTACGAGAACAAGCTGAGCGCGGCGGATGAGCTCTCCGGCACGCTGTATGCCGGTCAGCGTGCCACCACGCAGTTTCAAGCGATACCGCAGGCGACAGAGGCATCCAAACCCCTGTACCCGGGCGGCGTGATCGATCTGAACCGCGATTTTTGGGGCATCGACGTGCATCTGACCGATCGGCGCGAGGTGGGGGGTACCGCTCTACAGATCGTGGGCGGCGTCGCCTACGACGATTTGGAAGAGACGCGGTTGGGATTCTTGAACTACGTGGGCAACGACCTCGGTGTGGAGGGTGCGCTGCGCAGAGACGATCAGAATCATGTTTATGATTTCGATCAATACCTGCAGGCGCAGTGGGATCCCGATGCGCGATGGCGCCTCACCGCGGGCGTGCGCAACAATCTGGTGGAGGTGAGCTCGCACGACGAGTTGCCGGGCGCCGTCGATCCGGACAGCTCAGTGCGTTACACGTCGGTGAGTCCCGTCGCGGGCGCCGTCTTTCACGCGAGCTCGGCGATCAATCTCTACGCCGCTTATGGCAAGGGCTTCGAAACCCCGACACTCAACGACCTCGCATACCGTTCAGCCGACGGCAGCCTGCCGGGGCTGAATATCGGCCTCCAGCCGGCGCGCAGCGATAATTACGAGGTGGGAGTCAAGGCGGGCACGGGACGGATGCGAGCCGAACTCGCCGCCTTCTACATCAAGACCGAAGACGAACTCGCGGTGCGTCAGAATTTCAACGGTCGGGCCGTCGAGCAAAACATCGGCGAGACGACGCGGCACGGAGCGGAACTCGCGTTCGATGCGGGTTGGGACGGCGGATTCAGTGCCCGCGTCGCCTACACCTACATCCGGGCGATCGTGGCACAAGCCTATGCCACCTGCGTCGGCACTCCCTGCAAGACCGCCATCGTCGAGAGCGGCAGCTACCTGCCGGCGGTTCCCATGAACGCGCTCTACGCCGGCCTGACGTGGAGCTATAGCCCGGCGGGGTTGTCGGCGACGTTCGAGACCCAGGGTCGGGCGCAAATCTATGCCGATGACCGCAACACGGCCGCCGCCGCGGGCTATTGGGTCGCGAATCTGCGAGCCGGACTCGACCAGGCAACGCGACGCTGGCGGTTCAGCGAATTCATCCGCCTCGACAATATCTTCAACCGGGCCTACGTCGGTTCCGTCATCGTCAACGAGAGCAATCAGCGCTATTTTGAGGCTGCGCCCGGCCGGGCGGCGTACATTATGTTCAACGCCGGCTGGCGGGCCAATTGACCGCCTGGTACCCGCCCAAGTCGAACGTCCGAGCTCCCAATGCTGCGACGCACCTGTGCACCAAACGCCTTGAACCGCGTTACTCACTACAGGTCTATTAGTAAACACCCTGCCAAGCGGCGGCATGCGGAGCATCGGTCATGAGCAAACAAGTTCTTCTGGCGGCGATAGGGTCCCTTCTGCTGGCGGCAGCAGGACCCGTGCTGGCTCAGGGCCATGGCGGGGGCGGGGGCGGTCACGGCGGAGGCGGCCATGCCGGTGGTGGTCACGCTTCGGTGGGACACGCGGGCGGCGGCGGTGCCCATTTCGCCTCGGCGGGCCACTATTCGGGCGGCAGCGTGCATGCCTATGGCGGCGGCGGGGCCCGCGGCTATGGGGGCTACAGCGGCGGCCATCCCGCCTACGGCGCCTACCATGGCGGGTACGGGGCTTATCACGGAGGCGTTGCGGGATATCACGGCTACGGGGGATATCGCGGCTACGGGGGGTATCGCGGCGGCTATCATGGGTATTCGACCGGCGCCTATTGGCATGGCGGGTACTGGCACGGTGGGTTTTGGCCGCGCGCCTATTACGGCTGGGGGTACGCCTGGTTCCTGCCGGTGCTGCCGCTGGCGTATGCGACCTACTGGTACGGCGGCACGCCGTATTACTACGCCAACGATGTCTACTACACGTGGAATCCTACGTATGACGGCTATGTCGCCACTGACCCCCCGCCCGTAGCGGATCCGAGCGGCGCGGCCGCCGCGCCCGACCCATCAGGTGCGGCCGCAGGTGCGCCACCGCAGCAGGGCTATTCGGCGACCCAGGGTTATCCTGCGGACGGCGGCCAGGCGCCGTCTGCCGGCTATCCCCCCACCGGGGACCCGGCGGCGGCGGCCGCCCCGCAGAGCTATCCGATGGCCGTCGCGGCCGGCGAACCGGCAGCGGGACAACAGCAACGCATGTTCATGTACCCGAAGAATGGGCAAAGCCAGGAGCAGCAGTCGATCGACAGGCGCGAATGTCAGCAGTGGGCTACTCAGCAGGCCGGGCAGGGTGCGGCGAACGGTTCAGACTACCAGCGGGCGCTGCTGGCGTGCGTCGAGGGGCGCGGATACAGCGCGAACTAGTTCGGGGATCAATTCCAGCGCGCGGGGATCAATTCCAGCACGTGACGTTCGGTGTCGGGTCGGTCCCGGTGGCGGTCTTGGTCCCGGCCGAGGTGATGGTGAAGCTTGCGCATGCGGCGTCGTTCAGTTGAGTACCGATCGGCACGGCCGTGATGCTGTACGTACTGGGCGTGCCGCCCGGGGATAGGGCCGTCGGTGCCACGGCGGGAACGATTACGGGGACCTGCACCTGGTAGTAGCCGTTGCCCACGGTAATCGGCCACACGCCAGCGTAGCCCAAATCGGTCGTCGTCGTGCTGTAGAGATTTTGCGTGCTGAAGTAGCGTTCCTCCATGCTCGCAAGGTCCAGCAGCGCGGTCTTGGCCTCCGTGCGGTGCGCTTTGAGCACGTAGCGGGTATACGAGGGGGTGGCGATGCTCACCAAGATTGCGCCGATGACCATGGCGATGACCAGCTCGATGAGCGAGAACCCGCGCACTTTACAAGCGGGTGCCGGCGCGCCAAGAGTCGGGTGTCGCGGATTCAAGTGTTGCGGATTCACGCTCGTACTCCTCGGCTAACGCCGCTCGATCCAGGTAAGTCGGTTGCCCTTGGTGCCGCCGGGCGGATTGACCGACACGAGGGCGCCGACGCCGGACACCGTCTGAGTGACGAGATAGCTTTGCGTTCCCCCCACGACGATGGATGCACTGCCCGTGCCGCCCAAGGCGATACCGCTGACCGGCGTCGACGTGGTGCCGTTCGCAGTGGTCTGCGTGACGTTGAGGAAGTTGTGCGCCGGGGTGCCGAAGAATGAATTCGTGAAGGCGCCGCCAGTCGCGGGGTTTACCGCCATCGTCCAGCCCGAAGCGCCGGCGGAATAGCACATGGTCGCGGCGTTGGCCGGGGGGATCGTCGTGTTGATGATGAATGCTCCGGCCGCGAGCGTGGGGTTGAAAATCACTTGCTCCCACACGACCGGAGTGTTCGCGTATTGCGGGTTCCCGGTTTGTGGGTTGGCGGGATCGGGTGAGTACGCGTTGCCCGAGACGAGGTTGATGAACCAGCCGAACTGGCTGCACCCCGCCGCGTCCGCGTAACAGACGGGATAACTGGTCAAGGTGCGGTAGTCGCTGCCCGTGCCGGCCACGGTTGCGGCGTAGGGGCCGGAAATGACCTGCTGGACGAGGGTGCCCGTGCCGGAGAGGGTCGCCGGCGCACCGATGCCGCCGCCGGGCAGGCTGGTGTACTGCACGGTTGAGTTCGCGTTCCAGCCTGCGAGGTTCCAGTCCCAGATGCCAAAGAGACTTTGCTGCGAGGTCGAGTAAGTACCCGCCGAAAAGTTGGTCATGGGGGTTTGCCAGCCGGTGCCGAACTCAATCAGCACCCGCGGGTTCATCGTGCCGGCGACGGAGGCGACAACCACCTTTGTCGTGATCGGCTGCCCCGCCGGCGTGGTGAACAACGGTGTCGCGGAGCCCCCGCTCGCGGTCGTCGATGTTCCGGCGGCGTTCGTGACTCCCCATCTGGCGGGATTGGTGCTGGTCAAATCGAAGCGCCAGACATTACCGAGCAGGTCCCCGGCATACACATAGTCGGTGATGTGATCACCATCGAGGTCCGCGGGCGTGGCGTAGAAAATTCCGTTGGGGGTGGTGGTCGAGCCGGTGGACGTGCTCAGGTAGTAAAACGTGATGCCGCCGCTGGTCGGATCGACGAGCATCACGTAGATGCCTGCATCGCCGTTCATGCTGGCGGAACCATTGCCGAACACCGCACCCCAGCTTCCGTTGTGGAAGCGCCGGATCTGCGGCACACCATAGGTGTTACCCAAATTGTTGCCGCAGGGATTGGTGGGACCGGAATCATTCACGCAGCTCAAATTGGTGGTCCCGCCTTGGATGCTCCACTCGCCGATCACCGTGCTCGCCGCATTGGACTCGGAATAATTGTTTGCGCCCGCCATGCCCGGATTGGTGATATCGAGGGCGTAGATCGCGTTGCCGCCCGCGCCGAGACCGCCGATGAGCCAGGTGTGCCACTGGCCCCCGTAGAACAGATCGCCGGTGCCCGGCGGTGCGTCGACGTCGTATTTATGGCCGTATTGGGGATCGGAATAGTTGAGGTCGGGCATGGTCGCATTTTGAATGCTGTTGACGATGTACCCGGGCATATAGGCCAAGACCTCGTAGCCGTCGTTCATCGCCGGCTGATAGGCGTTGGGCGCGCTGAAATAGCCCGATCGAAAGCCGTGCAGGAAGCCATCGTTGGCGCCCGCATAGACGACGTTGGTACGATTCTGCATGCCGGCGCTCGATGCAAAGTTCGAATACGTCTGACCCGCGTTCTCCGCGAGCGGGTCGCCGACGGAGTCGTACTTGTCAACCCAGACATCGGCGTAGGGAGCGTTCGGCGGTCCGACCCACGTCGGGCTCGAATCGATGATGTCGCCGAGTACACTGGCACGGTCGCGGAAGGTCCCGACGAACGTGGTGCTGGAGGTCGGCGTCTGCTCATTGCTGCGATCGCCGCGCAAGTAATTGAGCCGCGAGTAATTGAAGGGCGGCGGTGTCGGGTTGGCGGCATCGCCGTTGTCGAGCGACGCTTGTTGGGCTCCCGTGAGACTCGCCCATTCGAAGGGAATGCCGCTCGCGCCGTTCCAGCTGAGCATGACGCGGCTGGCGGGCCCCTCCGCGGCTATCGGTCCCGTCGGGCCCGTCGTGTCGCACGTTTGGCCCGCTGCGAGACCGGTGAGGACGCACGAGCCATCCCAGTTGATGGTGGAGCTGATGGCGAGGTCGTTTGGATTGGGATCGCCAACGGGTTGACCCAGGTACTGCGAGGTCAACGAGCCGGCCAGCGTGGTTGGGTTGTAGTACGCGAAATAGACCTGCGTACCGACCTGCACTTTCGCCGTCTGTTTCTGGTTGAGGCCGGCGGAGCTCTGCGAGACGTTCGCCGGCGTCGCCTGAAAGCACATGATCTCATGAATGTTCCGGCTGCCGCCGGTCGACCCGGCGAATCCGAAGCGGACGTTGCTCGGTATGGGCAGCGCGCCCCCCGCCGTGATGTCCTGGGAGGTGATCACGTTCTGCAGGGCACCGCCGTTGTAGCTGTACGAGAGGCTCAAGAGTCCGCTGGTAGTGACTTTCAGATTGTAGGTAATCGGCACCGCTTGAGCGCGGGTCGTCGCCGCCTCGTTGGCGAGTTGGTGGGTGGCGGGCAAGATCGAATAGGCGCCCGGGATGACGGCATAATCGTTCAGCGCGATGCCCGTATCCACGGGACTCGCCGGATTGCTGTAGTCCCACACGTGGCCCGTGCGGCAGGTCTTCTGAACGGCCTGCGCTCCCTGCCAATTGGTGAGCGACGAGGGGTAATAGGCCGGATAGTTCGTGCTCAACCAACTCCAGGTGGTGTTGCCGGGGCCGCGCATGCCGATGCGCATGGGCACATAGCCATAACCGGTCGCGGTGTTGTCGCCCTGATTCAAGAAATTGCCGAACTCGTCGATGCCGAGCCCGACGAAGCCGCCCTGCAGGCCGTCGTAGCCGCGCGGAATTCCGCTGCCGCGCAGCGTGCCGTTGAAGTTCACGTTCGAGCAGGTGTAGGCCAAGCTGCCGCCGAACGCGCCAACATCCGCGGGATAGGTGGCGTCCTGCAAAAAGAAGCTCATGCCGTCGGCGCCGTCGCTGCCGCCGCCCCCGGAGTCGCCCTCATAGGTGACGGTGGTGAAGGAGACCTGCAGACCTTGCGCGCCCGCTCCGGTCAGGGCAAAGGAGAAGTTGGAGAGAATCGCACCGGTTTGCGCATACCAATCCGTGAATCGCAGGGCACCCCCGCCGCCCGCGACGGTGTCGGGAAGCGTGCCGGTGTCGCCGCCGAACTGCGAGGGAAACAACGGAGTGCCGCCATAGTAGGGCAATCCCACACACGCGGGATTCGCGGCCGACGTCGTCGATGGGGTGCCGGCTGTGAGACAGGCGCCGGTGACGAAGGTCCACGAATTGGTGGTGGCGGTGCCGGTGAAGTTCTCCGTGTACGTTTGCGCCTGTGCCGCCCCGGGAACGAATCCCGCCGTCAGCAGCAGCGCCGTCGCGATTGACCTGGTATTCATCACAAGCCTCCCAAATCCTTGACACTTGTCTGAACGAGATAGGTGCTTTCGACAACCGCCGCGGTATCCGGGCTTCCGGCATATCCCGCCGCGTCGATCTGATACACGGAGCCGAGGCCGCTGGGCGAGAGACCGAGATAGGAAATGTAGAACGTGGGCGTGTAGTAGTAGCTGCCTGATCCGCCCGCGGTCGTGACGTTCATGGCGGTGGGCGCGCCCGGCGCGTAGCTCACGCCCACGGTCCACGGCAGCGGCAGGGTCGCGGCGTTGGTCATCACGTTCGAGCACACTTGACCCACATTGGCGGCGAGCATGGTTGTGCAGTTGATCCCGTTATTGCCGTTGCCGTTCGACAACCACCACTCCGCGTACTGCTCCGCAGTTTCCGCAGCGTTGAGCGCGCGGTGCTTTTCGCGCATGTTGCCTGCGATCTTCTCGTCCACTCCGAAACTGCGGAACATGCCGGCGGCCAGGATGGTGACTACGATCAGCAGCAACAGAGCGGTGATCAGCACCATGCCGCCCTGCCGCGCCGTGCGATGAGTACTCGAGAGAATCACGTCGACACGCCCGTTTTATTCATGACGTCGACGACGCGGGTGAAAGGGATCGTCTGCGGTACGTTCAACGATTGGCCGGCGAGGGTTCCGTACAGCGGATTCGCGAATGTCAGGGTGATCTTCACCGAGACCACCTGGCTCCAATAGTTTCCGGCTGTCACCGCAGTGGCATCCAAATAGGTGTCCGCCGAGTTATTGCTGACCCCGGGGTTCGTTTGAACACCGTAATAGATCTGCAAGTCGGCCACACCGCCCGCCAAGGGGACCGGTGCACCGCCATTCAAGACGCAGATCAAGCTGCCGGTGACGGGATCCACACTGAAGGTGTTGGTGAAGCTGGTCGGGGCGGCGCTGGCATTTCCGGTGCAATTGATCGTATTGTCGCCGGCCGCGGTTCCGGCGGTGGAGTAGCGCACCGTAATGCTGTTTCCGGGCGCGGGGTCCGTCCAGCTGCCCGTGCCTACCAGAGACTGGCCGGCAATCGTGAATGGGGCCACGATCGGGAATGAGCTGGCGGCTGTGTTGACAGTGGGACTGGGATAATATCCGGCGGATTGGATCACGTCCGCGATCAAAGTCATCGCCACCCGCTCGTTGTCCTGGAGCTGCGAGAGTCCGCTCTGGACCGACGATGTGCGTTTCATCGCCTGCACCAGCGTGACCAGGCCGCCACACAGGAAGAGTGCGATGAGAATCGCGATCATCATCTCGACCAGCACGAAGCCGCGGTTTGCGCGCGCCCCCGCCGCCGCCGGATATGAGGTAGAGCACATCATGGCTGCACGTACAACACGTAGGTCGGCGCTTGCAGCGCATTGATGTTCGTCTGTTGTGCGTTCGCAGCGACGGCGCTCTCGACCCACTGGATCTGAATGGTGCACGTCACGGGCGTGGCGGTGACGGTGGTACAGGTAATCGTTCCCAGGGAACCTGGCAGCAGCGCCTGCAGCGCCGCAGCCCACTGCTGCACGTCGTAGGCGGCCATGAGGGATGGAGTGCAACTGCCGGCACCCGGTACCAGGCAGCTGGCCGCCGAGGCGAGGCCGGGATCCGATATGGTGGTCGTTCCGCCGATCACCGTGACGGTGGTCGAGGCGGGGGCCAGGCCGGCGGCCCAATAGCCGTGATTGGCATGCATGGAAGCGGCGAGGCTTGAGGCTTGGATCGCGGCGAGCGAGCGTGCGCTGGCGACGCTGGTGCTCGACACCGCGAGTGCTCCCATCTTCGCGAGACCCAGCAGCCCAATCGCGCAAACCACCAGCGCCACCATCACCTCGACGAGACTGAAGCCCCGGCAGCGCCGCACCGGCCGTATGGTGAGCTCGTTCATATGCAGTTGCCCACGGTGGCCTTTTGCGTCGTGAGCATGCCGACCGGTGAAATGGCAAGGCAGCGCGTCCACTGCGCGCCATTCGTCGAGTCGTGCAACAGCAGCGTGACGACCACGGCGGCGTTGGTCGAGGCATAGCCTTCACGATTGAAGGTGATCGCGCTGAACGCGCCATTGTCGGGCAGGAACGTATCGGCGGAGCTGAACGCGTTTTGCACACGGAGCACGGACTCGCCGGCGTCCACGGTTTGATTGCTATTGGAATCCAAGAACACGATCCAGCCGCTTTGCCAGACCGCACCGCCGTTGCACGTCGCGCCGTCGGTCGAGGAACACACGGTGACGGGAAGGCCCTGTTTGACCGCCTCGCTGCGCGCATACTGCAAATCGCCGAGATAGCCATTGAGCTCGCTCGCGATGCGGTTGGACGTGGTGACATACTTGAATGAGGGCACGGCGATCGCGGCGAGGATCGCCACAAGCGACATGACGATGATTAGTTCGCTCATCGTGAAGCCGGAGGATCTGCGCTGGTCGGCCATCCCGTTCATGGGTGGCATCCTAGAGAAGCAAACTTGCTCGAAACTGACGAGATCCCCGCAAATGATCAATTTGCGAGAGCGTTCACAGAATCGAAGCTTCAGAGTTGCGGCAAACCGCAAGGAGGCTCTTGACGGCCCGGAAAAAACACGACGCCGTTTGCAAACGGCAAGTGATTATGTCGAACTCCGAGGCGATCAACCCGATCAAACCTGGCTAGGTAGAACCCCAGCAGGTCTGCGTGTTCGGGTTCGCGCCGCTGTCGGTCGCGCCCTGTGTCCCGGCACTATTGAGCGTGAAGGACTGGCAGGCTGAATCCGAGGTCTGCGGCGCGGCGATGGGCGTCGCCGTGATGGTGAAGCTGCTCGCGTTCGGTGTCGCAACCGTCACGTTGTAGTAGCCCTGCGGGGATGCCGTCGTCCCGGCTGCGGGGTTTGCACAGCCGATGTATGTGAAGGTCTGCGAGTAGCAGCGCTCCAAGCCTTGTGCGTCGAGTGTCATGGTGCGGGTGGCGTCCGTGCGGTTGGCCCGGTGCGTATACGCCATGTAGGAAGGGATGGCGATGGCAGCCAGGATGCCGACGATCGCCACCGCAATCATGAGCTCAATCAGCGAGAAACCATTTTTGACCGGCGAGTGCCCGCATCCGCGCATGCTCATTTCGATCCCGTATGTTTGTTGATCGCGACGACCATGGCGGTAGCCGTCGCCGCCGGAGCGTCCAGAATCAAGTCGACGACGTCTCCGACAGTGACGTTGTGGGAGGCCTGGTCCGCGGCACTTCCCGCTTTGATGGCATAGCTGTGATGATCGACTTCGATCTTGTGCCCGTAGGGGACCGCGGTAACCTCACCGGTGACGACGGGTGTGAGGATGCGGCTCGCCCACGAGAGCTCGGGCCGGGAACACAACACCAGCGCGAGCGCCGCGATGGCAAAACCGATCTTTGCTAATTTCATTGACGTATCTCCCACCATGCAGTTCGACTCTTGGAGGATCCTTTCTCACCGACCGTCGGGATCGTGTTGTTCGACTCGGTGATCAACTTGATGGCACCCACAGTGCCGAGGTTGGCCGTGCGAATGGTGGGTGCCGCGGCAAAGACGTTGCCGAGCGCCATGCCGACGGGGTTGCCGATCTGCCCGCTGTTCAGCACCACCGAATCGCTGCCGTTGATCACGTGATCGCCGTTCAGGTCGAATTGTGGGCTGCTGAACGAGCCGCCCGTCGCATAGTTGAGCATGTAGAGATACGAGCTGCCGCCGGCGCTGCATACATTGGTCGAGGGCACATAGCTCGTCAACACGAGCGTGCCACCGGCCTCCAGCCGCGGATCGGTCACCACGCGTTCACCGCTGTTGAGCGTGAGATCCACGTACCAGCCCTTGTTCGTCGGTATCGTCACCGCATTGCCGGTGTCGACCACCACCTGTCCGTTGGATGCCGGGACGGAGAGGAATTGCTGAACGAGGCTGCCGCTCGCCCGGGTGACGGGCGTTGCGTAGGTTGCGGGCGGATCGTAAATCCCGTAGATCGTCTGCACATTGAGGTCTCCGAGATCCGGAACACCCAATAACTGCCCGGTGGCGAAGAACACCATCGTCCCGAGCACCTGCGGGTAGCGCGGATTGAGGCTGGCCACGGGCGATGTCGTGATCGGTTGTGGATTGCCGAGCGCATCGCGCGCCTGGAACAGCACCGTCACTGTCCACATCGCGGGGTTCGCGTTGGAAACATCGACGCGCCACAAGTTGCCCTGCAAGTCACCCGCGTAGACGATATTCGCATAGCCGGCGAGTTGACCGCCGCTGTTCACGGCGATCACGGTGGACAGACCGTTCGAGGCGGCCGGGTTGCAGGCGGTGGGAACGGCTGCGCAAAGGTCGATCTTGCTCGTCGTAGCGCCGGTCTGCGCATTCAAGGCGAACAGGAAGGGCTTTTGGGTGGGGCTGTTGTAGCCATTGCCGACGAACACCGTCCAGCCGACGGGTGTGCTGGCGATGGCAGGGGTGCTGAAGCCCATGCCCATGTCGGGATCGATGAAATCCCAGAGCACGGCCGAGGCAAGCGCGGCCTCCGAGCCGATGCTGTCGGGACTGGTCACATCCAGTGCATACACACTGTTGCCGCCCGCGCCTTCCGTACCGACGAGCACGGTGTGCCAGCTTGCATCCGCGAACTGGACATCGGAGGCCTGCGGCGATCCGTTGACGAAGTATTGGTGCACGGCATTGTAGTAGGGGTTCACCAGAGCGACGAGATTCGCGTACACACCGCGCGGTATGTAAGCAAAGAGCTCATTACCGCCAGTGGTGGAACCAGTGAACGGCGCGGCGCTCTGGATTGATGTCGCATCGAACGCGTGCAGCATGCCGTCGTTGGCGCCGACATAGATGACGGGACGCCGCGCGGCATTGGCGGTGGCGAAGGCGACGTACGAGGGCGTCTGGTTGGAGGCGTTCGGGGCGCCGACATAGAGAGGGTCGCTGTTGACGATGTCGCCCAAGCGGTGCGTGCGGTTGCGGAATTGACCGCCGTTGCGCAGCTCCTGGGCGTTCGATCCGCGCAGGAATTGCAGCACGTCCTGACCATTGGTATCGGCCGTGAAGGTGTCCAGGTCCTGGCCCAACGTGGTGCTGGGCTTGATGCCATGCGCGCCGGCGATCGCATTCCAGCGGAACGGAATTGCGGCATTGAGTGTCGGGTCCCAGGTCGCGATCTGGCGGCCGAGATCCCACCCCTGCAGGTCGAGCTGCGTGGCCGCACTCCACAGCGCGGTAGCCGGCGCGGTGTTCACGGTACCGTCGGCCGCGATGGGGAAAGCGTAGAGATTTCCGTCCCAGTCCTGGTAGGTGTCTGAGGTGAGGAACTGCGACTGGTACACCACGGAAGTCGTATTGAGGCCGGTCGAGTTGACGGCAGCCGAGGCCACCGACTGGGTGGCGGCCAGGATCTTGGTGATGATGATCTGCAGATCGTTGGTCACCTGCTGCGGGCTGTTGGCCGCGAAGTAGCCGGTGGGGCTCGCGGTTCCCGTGCCGCCGGCAATCGCCATGGCCGTCATCGTATTAGCCGCGACGGGATTGACGGTGGGATCGACGCCGGCGCCCACGCCGATGATGTAAGTCTTCACGCCCGCCGCCGCAAGGGCTTTCAGATTGGCAACCACATCGAGCAGCGCCTGGTCATTGGTGGTGACCGTATCGAGCGAGCCGTCCCCCAGGAAGTTTGCGGTCACGCCATAACCGGTCGCCGAGGCGCTGCCCGCCGGCGGCCAGGAATGGCCGGCCAAATCCTCGGTCGGCAAGCCGTCGGTCACCAGCACCACATATTGCTGGGCGGCGCAGCCGTTCGAGCTCGGCGGGTTGGTTGCAAAATAGGCTTGTGCTTTCGCGATCAGGCCCGCGATGGGCGACTGAGTCGCCGCGGCTTTGATTTCCGGGGTGCCGCTCGCATTCGTCTCGGGCGCGAGATACGGCGTAAATTGCGCCAGCGCCGCCGCCACCGAGGCAGGTGTCGGGGTTGCGCCCGAGGAGGTCATGGGCACCAGGACATTGCCGCTGTTCGATGATTCCCACCACGTGTAATAGCCGAAGCCGCGCAGCTCGTACATGACCTGCGTGGAATAAGGCACATAGCCCGCGTTGGTGGGCCCCGTCCAAGTTGCGCATCCACCGGGCAACCCGTTGGAGTAGCCTTCTCCGACACCGCCGTTCTCGTAATTGCCGAGCGAGAAATACGGCGGGAAGGGCGTCGGCGGATTCGGACCGCCGTAAACCACGCAAACCGCCGGAACGCCGCCGGCATAGAGCACGTCGTTGATCGCCGCATCATCGCTGCTCGCGCCGATCACCAGGTACTGCTGGCTATAGATATCCTGGCCTATCGACGCCAGATAGAAGGCATGGAGCTGCTGGCAATCCTGGGAGACCGGATCCACGCCGGTGCTAAGGACCCCGTAACAAGGGTTTGGAATGTATTCCACAGTGCCCGGAACGTTGACGCCGGCGACATTCGTGAAGGTGAAGCCGCCGGGCTGGCTCATCTGATACACCCAGGTGGTGTAGGCGTTCGGCCAGGAAGTCTGATAGTCCATCAGCGCGAAGTCGGCGCTGGAGATATAGGTGTTCAATATTTGGGTGATGCCGCCTTTGGCGACGTTCAAACGGCTGGCGGAATTGTCCTCCAACACCGGGCCGACCTGCACGGTGTAGGGTGCGGTGACGCCGTTGCCCGGATTGACCGGCGGGGTGAATCCCACCGGGATGGTGTAATTCAACGGCGAGCTCGAGGCGTTCAAAATCGAATACGCGCCGCCGAGAGAGCCCGATCCGGTGAGAATGGCGCCGGAGAGATCGCCGTCCACCGATTGAGAATTGGCGACCGCCAGCATGATCTGCGGGTGTGCGGGGATGGTGACCGTCATCGGCGTCTGGCTGATCGGCAGCGTGGGCGGCGGTGCGGCCGCGGCGAGTACCGGCGGGGCCCAGGCCCAACTCCACACGAGGGCGAAGGTGGTCCAGGCGAGCGCGCGTCGTAAGGGTAGCGTCCGTGCTGTTGAGGGTGAGGTTTGCATGATGATTTCCTGCGGGGCGTGCTTAGCGCACGATGCTTTGGATCGTCGTGGTTGAACTATTGTCGGCGCCGGTGCCGGTGGCGGTGACCCGATAGACGGCCACCGGTGTGGTGGGCGTTGCGTACTGCACCTGGTTGATGCTTTCACCGGGCACGGCGACCGGGGGTAAGTTTTCGATCACGAACTTCGGCGCCTGGGCACCGGTCGGGATGGAGGCGAGCGGCGGCCCCGAATAGGGGAGCACGGCGGCCGCAGAACCCCAGTTCATGGTCGACACCACGCTGCCGTTCGAGGCGGTGAGCTCGTACAGACCGTTGGTGTTGGCGGCAAAGTTCGTGTAGATGCCGCTGAGCAGGCCGCCCTCGGCGCTGCGCAACGCGGCTTCCGCGGCTTGCGCCGCCAGTTGATGGTTGTCCTCGTTGCGCGCCATGCGCTCCTCCACGGTCTGCATGCGCGCGGCGGTGACGCCGATCAGACTCAGGATCACCAGCAAAATCAGGGCGACGAACAGCACCACGCCCGATTGGCGGGAGCGTGAATTCAGTGAATGGCTTCGATGCTTCATATCCGCTCCCGGCTCAACTCGCCGAATTCCGCACGCCGACCGTGATCTCAAACACTTGACGTGCGCGCGAGTCGCGCGGCGCCGTGACGGTGTTGCCCAACAAGGTGTAGGTGGGCGCCACGACGGGGATGCTCATCGAACCCGGCTGGCTCGCGGCCAGCACGGCAATCTTGACGCTGATGACGGTGTTGAAGTCGACGACCTGGTCAGCGGTCAGATACTCCGCCACCGTCTGAGTGCCGTTGGTATCGACGCCGTAGAGCACCTGCATGGACTCGATGTCCGGCACGAGCTCCGTGGCGGTGAACGCGGTGCCGGCATTCAGATCGTAGGCGAACAAGGCGCCGTCGCCGTCTGCGCCCGTGCCAATGTAGTAGACGATGGTGTCGATCGGGGTGACCTGGGAGCCGATACCGAAGCTCACCGGAAATGCCGAGACGTTGTTGCCGGGAATGCCGGCGGCATTGTGCGTGATGACCACATTGCCCGGGGCGCCCGCGGGCGGACTGTCGATCTGCATGATCGCCGCTTTGGCGCAGTCGGAGATCACCGCAATCTGGTTGGCTGCGAGATTTCCCTGCACATTGACCGAGAATTTGTTGTCGCCGTCGACGATCGCCGTGACGTAGGACGCTTGACTGTTGCGCAACGTCTCGCGCACGACGAGGACATCGGCATTCTTGACCACGAGTCCCGCGAGCGCCGCATCGAGTCCGGCCGCCCAATCGCCGAGCGCGGCGTCGGGTGCAACCGGCGGAGCGGCGATGGCGTACGCGCCCGCGCCGCCGGTGTTGTTCGCTTCAAAGCCGCCGAGTGCCTGAGTGAAGGTGAACGGCAGGGGCGTCGCGCCCGGGTTCATGATGCTGATGGCCCGCTGTGCCGTACCGCAGGCCAGGTAACCCGCGTTGCGTATCCCTTGTTGCAGAAAGTCGAGTGCGAAGCGCCCGCCGTCTGCCACCGCTCCGACGCCCGCAGTCGATTGATACGCGGTTCGCGAACCGACGAACACCGAGATCACACCGGTGGTCACGATGAGCGCCAGGGTGATCGCCACCATCAGCTCGACCATCGAAAATCCGTGTGCCTTTTTCATAGCACCGTCTCCAAAGTGACGGTCATCGGTGCCGCAGCACCCTGTGCCGTACCGCCAAAGACTGTTTGGGCCGCCGCATCGTCCCATTGGACGGTGATGGTCGCCGTGGTCCCCACCGGCGCCGGGGCCGCGTTGGTCACGGTCACGATCGAGCCGGTCCCCGAGGGCAGGGCGGCCGCAAGACGGGTCAGCCACATGGAAACGTCATATTGAGCAAGCGCGGGCGGCAGGCAGCCACCGGGGCCGAGGCACGGGCCGGGCACTCCCGGTGCCGTATTGAGCGGAGTGTCGTAGCCCTGCGTCATTGCAACCGCACGATTGCCGCGCATGTTGTCCAGAATGGCGTACGCGAGCTCCGTGGCCTGGCTGCGCAGGTAGGCGCTGTCGTTGGAATGCGCAGAAAACAGCACGAGCTTGGCAATGCCCAGCAGTCCGAGGCCGAGCACGACCAAGGAAACCATGACTTCGACGAGGGTGAATCCCCGGCTGCTCGATCGATGATTGGCTGTACGCATGATGTCCGAGACCTATTGCGCTAGGGGCACGCGAGCGGTGTGACGCCATCCACGGCGAAGCCGTGGTTTTGCGAGGTGGCCACCCGGCCCGCCACATTGACTTCGATGTCGCGCGCGTAAGTGGCGCCGCGCGTATCGCACACGTTGATCTGCAGCGAGCCAGCCATCGGCCCCGTGAGGCCCGTCGCCATGCCGCTCGAGAGAAAGGTGATGCCAGTGGCCGTGGTCGCGGCGCCATGCGGCGTCACTTGGTTCCCGCCCGCCAGCGCCGGAACCGTTTGCAGGGATACATTGGCATTCGTCGTGGGATCGATGTAGTAGACCATCCACCCGCTCGCCCACGCCGCGCCATTGCAGTTCAGGCCGTCCAGAGAAGGGCAGACAGAGACGGCGAGATCGCGCTTGACGGCCTCGCTGCGGGCGTAATTCATGCTGTACGCGAGAGAATTGACCTGGGCGCTGTCGCGGTCGTTCTTCACGAAGGAATCGAACGCGGGAACCGCAATCGCCGTCAGAATTGCCGCCACCAGGATGGTGATGATCAATTCCATCAAGGTGAAACCGCCTGCCGGGGGCCGGCCTGCGATTTGGACCTGGGGGGCGTCCGGCCTCGAGTGGATGGGTCCTATCGAGTTCATGGACCCATGATAGGAAACCAAGCTTGCTCGGACCTGACGCGCAACCCCGGGGCGTCAAAAAGGAGACGCGGTTCGCAAAACTATTTGCGCAGCGCGGGTTCCGCAGCGCGGTCGGCATCCCGTGCCGGTCAGTCCCTGGCCCGCACGCAGCTGCTCGCCGGGAATTCCACCGATACTTTGGTGCCGAGGCCGTTGCGCCCCGGCCCGATCGACATGGCGGCCTCGTAGAGCTGGGCGATCTCCTCGACAATCGCCAACCCGAGGCCGCTTCCATGTCCGGATGAATTGGGCAGCCGATAAAAGCGCTGGCGCACCCGCTCGCGTTCATTCTCTGGAATGCCCGGGCCCGTATCTTCCACGGCAATATACGGCTTGCCGCCGCGCTCGCCCGTGCTCGCGGTGACCGTACCTCCCGCAGGTGTGTACTTGAGCGCGTTGTCGACGAGATTGCTCAGCAGATCGTCGAGCAGCGAGGGGTCGGCACGGATGGCCACCGGTTGCACGTCCGCTCCCAGATCGATGTTCGATTGCAGGGCGCGATCGAAGAACTTGGCGATAACCTCCCCGACGATGCCGTCGAGCGCCACGATTTGGTTCTTGGCGGCGATGTTCACCGCCGGATCGGCACGTGCGAGCGTGAGCAACTGGTTCGCCGAATGTGCCAGTTGGCGGATCCCCTCCTGCAGGGTGGCCAGGCGTGCCTTGACGGGCGCCGCCGCGGGTTCTGCGGCGAGCAGTTCCAGCTGCGCCTGCATGCCGGTGATGGGTGTCCGTAATTGGTGAGCGGTATTGGCGATGAATTGCTGCTGTGATTGCACCGAGGTGCGAAGCATGACGAACAAACGGTTGAGCGTCACGACGACCGGGGCGATCTCGCGGGGCACGGAGGCTTCATCGATCGGGCGCAAATCAAGGGCCGAGCGGCGGCCAATTTCGTCCTGCAGCTTCTTCATCGGCCGAAGCCCGAGCTGAATGCCGACCCACACCAGCACCAGCGTGACGTCGAGCTGTACGAAGTCCCACAACAAGGTGCTCATCAACCCCAAGCGAGCCGCGGGCTCGGCCACCGGGTGAATGTCGGCCGCAGTGACTATGAGCCTCCCGGCGGGGGTATCGAATCGGGTGGCGAGTGTTCGGACGTTGCGCCGCTCGAACTCCGCCAGCGCGAACACTTGCGCTGCGGCATCGGTCATCGCGACGACGGGCAGGCGCGCATCACCGAGCAGGAGACGTCCCTGGGCATCGCGTACCGCGAACGCGATGGAATCAGGCGCCGGCAAAGGCGGTTTGCCGCGCGCGGCCTCATCGAGCCTCACCCGTCCATCCTCGACGGTGAGTCGTGCCATCAGCGCCGCGGCGGCGTCGCGCAGCCGCCGATCGCTGCTGATGACTCCCGGTGCGACGCTGTTGAAGTAGTGAACCAGCGCGCCGCATAAGGCCAGCAGCATGAGGGGTACCGCGAGCCAAAATACCAGTTGGCGGCTGATGGAGGAGCTCACACCGGCTTCGCTTCTTCCAATCGATAGCCCAGGCCGCGAAGACTTCGGATCACCGCCGCATCGCCGAGCTTCGACCTCAATCTCGAGACGTGGACTTCGACTGCGTTCGGTGTGATCTCCTGCTCCCGACTGGCCACGGCCTGCTGGACCTTTTCCTTGGAGACGATCTGGCCCGTCCGGCGCACCAGACATTCGAATACCAGCCATTCGCGCGCGGTCAATTCGACTTCGGCCTCATCGATGAGGAGCCTGCGCCCGGTGAGGTCGACGCTCATGCGATTGAGCTTGATCACACCGTCGAGCGCGCCGCTCGCGCGCCGCATGAGCGCGCGACAGCGGGCGACGAGTTCGGCAGGCTCGAACGGCTTGCTCAAAAAATCGTCGGCGCCAATATCGAGCGCCTTGACCTTGTCGGAGAGCGTGCAGCGCGCCGTGAGAATCAGCGTCGGCAGAGTCCTGCCGGCGCTGCGCAGGCGGCGCACGAGCGTCAAACCGTCCGTGCCCGGCAGCCCGACGTCGATGACGGCGAGCGCGAATTCCTCGGCCGCGATCGCCGACTGAGCGGTCTCGGCGCTGATGACTCGATGCACGGAAAAATTCGCCGCCGACAGACCACGCGTGATGGCATCGGCGACGATATCGTCGTCTTCAACGACCAGGAGCCGCACGACCGATCAACCGCGCGCGGCGCGCGCCACTACAGTTCGCCGACCGCGCTGCCGTCGAAGTCGCTCGCAGGGTCTCGCGCGGCGGCGAATGGGGCGCGCCGCGGGGGAGCCAGGGCGCGCAATTTGGCTTCGTAGGCTTTGGCAAAGGCTTCCGTGAAAACGTGCGGGAACCCGTCCGCCGGGCGGTGCGCGAGTCCCGGGAACATCTCGGCATAAAGGTCCCAATATTTCCCCTTGTTCTGCGTCCCGAAGACGCTGCGTTTGGTGGCCCGATCGAAGCGCTCCTCGAGCTCCTTCGGGTCCACACGCCCGAGAAACTCCTCGAATGCCGCGCGCGAGGCCGCCAGCACCGCGGCGTGATGGGCTTTGAGCTCCCTGAAGTTATCACGAATGGCATCGACGGAGCCCAAGCGCGTCGAGACCGTGTTCAACAAGCGTACCAGGGCTTCATCCACGCCCTTCGATAGATTCAGGGGCGACTCGGGACCCTCGTTCGGCGGCGGGGGCGCCATTCGAAAGCGGTTACGGAACTCGTTGCGGCCCTGGTTCAGGTCCATGAGGCCGAGCACCGATTCGCGCAGCAGCTGCCCCGCTAGCTGCAGCGCGGCGTTGCGCGCTTCCGATGAAATGCCGCGCGGGTCCACTCCCGCGCCCCGGCAAAATGCGGCAAGCCCGATGTCGAAGTCGCCTTCGAAGAGCGCCGGGCCCGACGCGACGCGGCGGCGCCGCCGCCATGGCCGCCGCCGATTCCACCTTGAGGGGGCGCGTCATCATGTGCCAGGGCGTACCGGGATTCTCCGCCTCTGCGTGCACCGCCCCATTTTCCGGCATCACGCTTTGACCGTAGGCATCGCGCGGCCGATCGTCCGTATCGACCGCGAGACTGTCGCTCGGCTCCAGGAGCTGGCTGAGATCGAGGTCCGCACCGAGGTCGTCGGCGGTGGATTTCTTGACCGCCGAGGATTCGCCTCTCCGTCGTACGCGACGATGGCGCTGTCGTCGGTGCGGGAAATCGGTGCTCTTGTCGATGCTCACCAGCAATTCGTACTCGCCGAGGCGAACGTAGTCCCCGTCCTTCAGCACGTAGTCGTGGTATTTGCCGAGCGGTACCTGGGCACCGTTGACGTAGGTGCCGTTGGAGCTGGTATCGACCAGGACGTAGGTTCCTGCCCGAAAATCGATCCGCACGTGTTTTCCCGAGAGGTAACGTTCGGGGTCGGGTAGAATCCAGGCGTTGTCAGTCCCGCGCCCAATAGTGCCGCCGTGCACGCCGAACACTTTGGTGGAGTGCTGTCCTAACCGGATTGCATGCTCGCTGACAACGCTTAGGCGCAAGGTCATGTGTTGCTCCCGCCCGGGGTTTCTAGTGATTGCGCTAAGTGCCCGTATAATATGGTGAAATGCTAGCAATGCTTGGAGCTTTCTAAATGGCCGCGAGTCACATTTTTAAAGTTCTGTTCGTGAATCAAGGCAAGGTCTATGAGATCTACGCCCGCAAAGTGAGTCACGGCAGCCTTTTCGGCTTCATCGAGGTCGAAGAACTCGTGTTCGGCGAACGCTCGACGCGTGGTGGTCGACCCGGCCGAAGAGAAGATAAAGGCCGAATTCACCGAAGTAAAGCGCACCTACCTGCCCATGCACTCGGTGTTGCGCATCGATGAGGTGAAGAAGCAAGGTGTCAGCAAGATCGTGGCGCTGGAGGGCTCGAACGTGTCGCAGTTCCCGGTGCCGATTTATACGCCCGGAGGGGATTCGAACGCCCGCAAGTAGCCCGGACCGGCCGCGCTCATCTGTTAGAATTTGCGCATGTTTAGTTTGCTCGGCGCGCCCGCGCTGTCGCAATTTCGCCTCGATAAACTGCTGCAGCAGCTGCACGCGCGGGATTCGCGCATCGGCGGCGTTGCCTCGCGCCTGATTCATTTCATCGATGCGTCGCAGCCGCTGAACGAGTCGGAACTCGAGTTGCTCGGCAAATTGCTGACCTATGGTCCGCGGCCGCATTTGCAGGCCGAGCGCGGGCAGACGCTGCTCGTGACCCCGCGGTTGGGCACGGTATCGCCCTGGTCGAGCAAGGCCACCGACATCGCTCACGTCTGCGGGCTCGAGCACCGTGCGGCGCCTCGAGCGAGGCACGCTGTATTTCATCGATGCCGCAGCCGCGCTCGGCGAGGCGGAGCTGCGCGCTCTCGGGGCGATTGCTGCATGATCGAATGACCGAATCGCTGTGGGTCGACACGATCGACCCGGAGGGGCTGTTTCACGACGGCGCGCCGCGGCCGCTGCGGGTGGTGGCGCTCGGCCATGACGGGCATGCCGCGCTTGGCGCGCGCCAATGCCGAGTGGGGGCTTGCCCTGTCGGACGATGAGATCGATTATCTGGTGGCGGCGTTCGGCAAACTCGGGCGCGATCCGACCGATGTCGAACTGATGATGTTTGCGCAGGCAAACTCCGAGCACTGCCGGCACAAGATATTCAATGCGGAGTTCATCGATCGACGGCGACGACGATGCCGGCGTCGCTGTTCGCCATGATCCGCGCGACCTATGCGGCGAATTCGGCGGGCGTGCTATCGGCCTATCGCGACAACGCGGCGGTGATCGAAGGCCCGCGCGCCGCGCGATTCTTTGCCGACGCTTCCACTCACCGCTATGGGTCGATCATCGAGCCGGTGGATATACTGATGAAAGTCGAGACCCACAATCATCCGACAGCCATCTCGCCGTTTCCGGGAGCCGCCACCGGCTCGGGCGGTGAGATTCGCGACGAGGGGGCCACCGGAATCGGCGCAAAACCGAAGGCGGGTTTGACCGGCTTCTCGGTGTCGAACTTGCGCATTCCGGGCATGCTGCAGCCCTGGGAGGCGCGGATTTCGGCAAACCCGAGCGGATCGCCTCGGCGCTCGACATCATGATCGCCGCCCCGCTTGGGGGCGGCGGCATTCAACAACGAGTTCGGCCGCCCCGCGACCTGCGGTTATTTCCGCACCTTCGAACAGCGCGGCATCGAGGAACAGCGAGCTCGTCGATCGTAGTGCGCGGCTATCACAAGCCCATCATGCTGGCGGGCGGCCTCGGCAACATGCGCCGCGAGCACGTGGAGAAGCGCGACGTCCTGGTCGGCGCCCCGCTCGTCGTGCTCGGCGGGCCCGCGATGCTGATCGGCCTCGGCGGCGGCGCCGCCTCCTCGGTCGGAAGCGGACAAAGCTCTTCGGATTTGGATTTTGCCTCGGTGCAGCGCGGCAATCCCGGAAATCCAGCGGCGCGCGCAGGAGGTCATCGATCGCTGTTGGGCGCAGGGCCGATCGAATCCAATTCTTTTGATCCACGATGTGGGGGCAGGCGGCCTATCAAATGCGCTGCCCGAGGCCATTGCTCACAGTCATCGCGGCGGCCGGATCGATTTGCGCAAGATTCCGAGCGCCGAATCCGAACTTTCTCCGATGGAGATCTGGTGCAACGAGGCGCAGGAGCGCTACGTGCTCGCGCTCGTACCGGGAAGCGTGGAGCGATTCGCGGCGCTTGTGCGAGCGCGAGCGCTGCCCGTTTGCGGTGGTCGGGGAGATCACGGGCGATGGCTGCCTGCGCGTCATCGACGAGCCAATGGCGAATACACCGGTCGACATGCCGATCGAGGTATTGCTCGGCAGGTTGCCGCGCACGAAGCGTGCGGTTCGCAGCGTGCCGAAAAGGCGCGCCGCGCTATCGACCGCCGGGACCGGCATCGCCCAATCACTCGATCGCCTGCTGTGTTTGCCGACGATTGCCGATAAGTCCTTTCTGATTACGATCGGCGATCGCACCGTGGGCGGATTGATCAGCCGCGACCAGATGGTGGGCCCTTGGCAGGTGCCGGTCTCCGACGTGGCGGTCAGTTTGAGCGGCTACGATGGTTTCAGCGGCGAAGCGATGGCCATCGGGGAGCGCTCGCCCGTTGCGCTGCTCGATGCCCCGGCATCGGGAAGGCTCGCCGTCGGCGAGGCGGTGAGCAACATCATCGCAGCGGACATCGATCGCCTCACCGACATCCGGCTGTCCGCCAATTGGATGGCGGCATGCGGCGAGCCGGGCGAGGATGCCGACCTGTACGCCACGGTGCGTGCGGTCGGGGTGGAGTTGTGCGCAAAGCTCGGCATCACGATTCCCGTGGGCAAGGACTCTTTATCCATGCGTACGGCGTGGACCGACGAGCAAGGCGCCCACTCGGTGATTGCGCCGGTGTCGCTCATCGTCTCGGCGTTCGCGCCCGTCTCGGACGCGCGCCGCACGCTCACCCCGGAACTCGATTCCTCGCAGTCCTCGCGGCTGCTGCTGATTGATTTGGGGGGAGGAAAGAATCGCCTGGGCGGCTCCTGTTGGGCACAGGTGTTCGGGTTGTCCGGTGGCGAGCCGGCGGATCTCGATGAACCCGGGTTGCTGCGCGACTTCTTTGCTGCCGTGCGCGAACTGAAGGACCGGCGCTTATTGCTTGCCTACCACGACCGCTCCGACGGTGGCTTGTTGGTGACGCTGTTGGAAATGGCCTTCGCCGGCCATTGCGGTCTCGACATCGATCTCGGCGGCGTCCCGGACCCCGTCGCCGCCTGTTTTGCCGAGGAACTCGGCGCCGTCGTACAAATTCCCGCCGCACGGGTTCTCGAGGCGCGCGAAATCCTCGGTCGCCATGGGCTCGCTACACACTGCAAGGTACTGGGCGAACCGGTGTCCGGCACTTCGCTGACGATCGCGGCCAACGGGGAAGTGGCTTTTTCCGGTTCGCGCGACCAACTGCACCGGCGCTGGAGCGAGGTATCGTTTCGCATGCAGGCGCTGCGCGACAATCCGGAGTGTGCTCGGGAGGAATACTCGCGTCTGCTCGACGTGCACGATCCCGGCTTGCACGCCTCGTTGAGTTTTGATCCCGCCGCCGACGTCGCCGCTCCCTACATCGCGCGCGGCGCACGACCGGCGGTTGCGGTGCTGCGCGAACAGGGCGTGAACGGACAGATCGAAATGGGGGCGGCGTTCACGCGCGCCGGCTTCGACGCCTACGATGTGCACATGACCGACATCCTGACGCACCGCGTCCGGCTGTCGAGATTCCACGGCCTGGTCGCCTGTGGCGGATTCTCCTTCGGGGACGTGCTCGGTGCGGGCGAGGGCTGGGCCAAATCGATTCTGTTCAATCCGTGGGCGCGGGACGAATTCGGCGCCTTTTTCGCCCGCGATGCCACGTTCACACTCGGCGTGTGCAACGGCTGCCAAATGCTCTCGGCGCTTCAGGAGTTGATTCCCGGGACCTCCAACTGGCCGCGCTTCGTACGTAACCGCTCCGAGCAGTACGAAGCACGCGTGAGTTTGGTGCTGGTGCCGCGATCAACGTCGGTCCTGCTCTCCGGCATGCACGGCTCGGTGCTGCCCGTTGCGGTGGCG
Source organism: uncultured Gammaproteobacteria bacterium (assembly GCA_963843295.1). GTDB lineage: Bacteria > Pseudomonadota > Gammaproteobacteria > Steroidobacterales > Steroidobacteraceae > Bog-1198. The sequence continues at coordinate 59,228 of CAWJJP010000016.1, forward strand.
CATGGGGAGGGATTGGCGGAGTTCGCGGGCCGCCCGTCCGCGGACAAGCTGCTCGAGGCCGGCATGGTGGGCCTGCAGTTCGTCGATAATCGCGATGAGCCGACGGAACGCTATCCCTTCAATCCCAACGGATCGCCGCTGGGCCTCGCCGGGGTATGCAGCGCGGATGGGCGCGTCACCGCGATCATGCCGCATCCCGAGCGGGTGTTTCGCACGGTGCAAAATTCCTGGGCGCCCGCCGGGTGGTCCGAGGACAGCGGCTGGATGCGGCTGTTCCGCAACGCGCGGGTCTTCCTAGGCTAACGGTTCGTCCCTGACGCGCGTGCGTGATCCATCTCGGAGCCGGTCTCGCTGTGCCCCGGTGCGACGAATTTGCGAAAACTCATCGCTTGCATCAGGCGCGCCTTGCGCACGAAGGTCTGGTAGAGCAGGTCGCGCATCACTTCCAGAAGGATGCCGGCGCGCTCGGCATCGAGATGCGGGTGACTCGGCCACGGGTCGCTGTCGCTGCCGAACAGCACGCCGCGCAGGGCGGCAAAGGTCTCATCATCGAGCTCCGCCAGAGTGCGGATTTCCTGCAGCGTATCGAACAACTCCAGCTTGCCGCGCTCGCCGAGCTCGCGGAACAGGGATTGGGCGGTGCGCCGGCACATGGAGCCAAACGCGTTGAAACAGTTCGCTGCATAGCAGTCGAGCGCTTCCTTGAAGAGCACCTCGGCTTCCTCCGGTAGATAGGTAAGCGGAAAACTCTCGCGCGCTCGCTCGACCTCCACGTAGTTCGGCGCGAGCTCGATCCGCAGCGCGGAGTAGCTCTTGACGAAGAATTTGAGGAACACCGGTTCGCCGCAGGCGTCGCAACGAAACACGATCCCAATCTGCTTCGGCCTGCGCTGGTTGAGATCATCGAATTTCGGAACCGCAACGGCGGTCAGGTGCGAGAGGGCCTGGCAATGCGGACACGTCAAGGCAATCCCCTGATACTCGACGTGCAATTCGTCTTGCGGCGTGATGTAGATGCTCATAATTGTCAGCTCGTTAGTGGTTTGTAGCGAATTCGGTGCGGCTGGGCGGCGTCGTCACCCTTGCGGCGCTTGTGATCCTCGACGTATTCCTGATAGTTGCCTTCGAACCATACGACTTGCGAATCACCTTCGAAGGCGAGGATATGGGTGGCGATGCGGTCGAGGAACCAACGGTCGTGCGAGATGACCACTGCGCAGCCCGGAAAGGCCACCAGCGCCTCCTCGAGCGCGCGTAGCGTCTCGATATCGAGATCGTTGGTGGGCTCATCGAGCAGCAGCACGTTGCCGCCGGACTTGAGCACCTTGGCTAGATGCACTCTGTTGCGCTCGCCGCCCGACAGATCGCCGATGAACTGCTGCTGCTGCACGCCCTTGAAATTGAACCGGCCGACGTAGCTGCGCGAGGAGGTCTCGTAGTTGCCGACCTTGATGAGGTCAAGACCACCCGAGATCTCCTGCCATACCGTATTCTTGTCGTTGAGCGCTTGTCGCGACTGGTCGACGTAAGCGAGCTTGACGCTCGGTCCGACGCGGATCTCGCCGGCATCGGGACGTTCCATTCCTGCCAGCATGCGAAACAGCGTCGTCTTGCCCGCGCCATTCGGCCCGATGATGCCCACGATTCCGCCCGCGGGCAGGCCGAAGCTCAAAGACTCGATGAGCAGCCGATCGCCGTAGCCCTTGCGCACGCCGTTGCATTCGATGACCAGATCGCCGAGGCGCTCGCCCGGAGGAATGTAGATCTCGTTGGTTTCGTTGCGCTTCTGAAATTCCTGCGAAGCCAGTTCCTCGTACCGCTGCAGACGCGCCTTGGATTTGGCCTGACGCGCCTTCGGATTGGTTCGAACCCATTCGAGTTCGCGTTTGAGCGTCTTGGCAAGCGCATCCTGCTGGCGCTCCTCTTGGGCAAGTCGCTGCGTCTTTTGCTCGAGCCAGGACGAGTAATTGCCTTGCCACGGAATGCCGTGACCGCGATCGAGCTCGAGGATCCATTCGGCGACGTTGTCGAGAAAGTACCGGTCATGGGTGACCGCGACCACCGTGCTGGGATATTCCTCGAGAAAATGTTCCAGCCAGGCAACCGACTCCGCATCCAGGTGATTGGTCGGCTCATCGAGCAGCAACATGTCGGGCTTCGAGAGCAGCAATCGGCACAAGGCGACCCGCCGCTTTTCCCCGCCCGACAGCTTGCCAATCACCGCTTCCCACGGCGGCAGGCGCAGGGCGTCGGCGGCAATTTCGAGCTTGCGTTCCAGCTCCCAACCGCCGACCGCATCGATCTTGTCCTGCATCTTCGCCTGTTCTTCCATGAGCTTCGTCATCTCATCGTCGGACATCGGTTCGGCGAAGCGGTCGCTGATGGCATTGAAGCGATCGATCAAACTCTGCACATCGCCGACCCCCTCGCCGACCACTTGACGCACCGTCCTGGCCTCGTCGAGCAGCGGCTCCTGGGGCAAATAGCCCACCTTGATGCCAGCCTGCGGACGGGCCTCGCCCTCGATTTCCTTGTCCGCGCCCGCCATGATCTTGAGCAAGGTCGATTTACCCGATCCGTTCAGGCCGAGCACGCCGATTTTAGCGCCCGGAAAGAAGCTCAAGGAGATATCGCGCAGAATGATGCGCTTGGGCGGCACGACCTTGCCGACCCGGTTCATGGTGTAAATGAACTGAGCCATGTCTGTGTGTTGAAATTCCGTTGAAAGCGGGGGAGAACGGCTGAATTATCCGCGAGCCGTGCATACTTGTCACGGCGATTGCGGCGGCTATCGGGCGGCGGTCGCCCGGTCGCGCCCACGGGCAAGGCTCGACAGGCTTCTAGGGAACCCAAGGCTCATCGGCTACAATTGCCGGCTATCTTGTGGGAGATTTCTTATGTTCAGTGCCAGGATGACGATAGCGGATTTCGATCCCGAACTCGCGAAGGCCATTGCAGATGAGCGCACGCGCCAAGAGGACCATATCGAGCTGATCGCCTCGGAAAACTACGCCAGTCCCCGCGTGCTGGAGGCACAGGGCTCGGTACTGACCAACAAGTACGCCGAAGGCTATCCCGGCAAGCGCTACTACGGAGGCTGCGAATACGTCGATGTCGTCGAGTCGTTGGCGATCGAGCGAGCCAAGAAATTGTTTGGCGCCGCGTACGCGAATGTGCAGCCGCACTCAGGCTCGCAGGCGAACGCTGCCGTGTATCTGGCGCTGCTCAGTCCCGGCGATCCGATTCTCGGCATGAGCCTCGACCACGGCGGGCATTTGACCCACGGATCGAAGGTCAATTTTTCGGGCAAATTGTTCAAGGCCGCGCAGTATGGCATCAGGGCCGAAAGCGGTGAAATCGACTACAACCAGGTGGAGCGCCTGGCGCAGGAGCACCGCCCCAAGCTGATCGTCGCCGGATTTTCAGCGTACTCGCGTGCCATCGATTGGGCCAAGTTCAGAGCCATTGCGGACTCCGTAGGTGCATATTTCATGGTCGACATGGCCCATGTCGCGGGCCTCATCGCGAGCGGGCTCTATCCCAATCCGGTGCCGTTCGCCGATGTGGTGACGACGACGACGCACAAGACGCTGCGTGGCCCGCGTGGCGGACTGATCCTCGCCCGGCCGCACGACGAGCTGCACAAGAAGTTCAATTCCATGGTGTTTCCGGGCACTCAGGGTGGTCCCTTGATGCATGTCATCGCTGCGAAGGCGGTGGCTTTCTACGAGGCGCTGCAACCCGAATTCAAAGTCTATTCCGGGCAGGTGATCGCCAATGCGCGCGCGATGACCCGGGTTCTCAAGCAGCGCGGCTTCAAAATCGTCTCGGGTGGCACCGATAACCACCTGTTCCTGCTCGACCTGGTCGACAAGAACATCACCGGGAAGGATGCGGATGCCTCCCTCGGCCGGGCGCACATCACGGTCAACAAGAACGCGGTGCCCAACGATCCGCGTCCCCCGGCGGTGACCAGCGGCCTTCGCATCGGGACCCCCGCGATCACCACTCGCGGCTTCAAGGAGCCGGAAGCGGAGCAATTGTCACATTGGATTGCAGATATCCTGGAATCCATGGGCGATGAGTCCGCCGTCGAGCGTGTGCGCGCCGACGTGATGTCCTTGTGCCGACGATTCCCCGTCTATGGCTAGGAACGAGAGGGTCCACGTCGGGACCGCACTCGGGGCTTCCCATGCATTGTCCATTTTGCGGTCATACGGAGACTAAGGTCATCGACTCGCGCCTGGCGGGCGAAGGCCGGCAAATCCGTCGACGCCGCGAGTGTCTGGAGTGTGCGGAGCGTTTTACGACCTTCGAGAGCGCGGAGCTGCTCCTGCCGACCGTCGTCAAGGGAGATGGCAGCCGCGAGCCCTTCGATGAGGGCAAATTGCTCGCCGGCATGCAAAAGGCGCTGGAGAAGCGCCCGGTGAGCCGGGAGGCCATCGAGGCGGCGGTAGCACGGATCTGCCATAAATTACGCAGTTTGGGTGAGCGCGAATTCGATTCACGCGGCATCGGTGAACTGGTGATGGAGGAGTTGCGGCACCTCGACGAAGTGGGTTACGTGCGATTTGCCTCGGTGTACCGCAGCTTTCAGGACGTCGAGGCGTTCCGCACGGAAATCGACCTGCTGCGCCGTCATCGCCGCCGCCGCGAGACCAGCAAAGATCAGCTGCCGCTGCTGCCGGGCGACGACGCGAGCGATGTCGGCAAATGACGGACGCCATCGGCGCGGCGGACCGGACGCACATGGAGCGGGCACTCGTGCTGGCCGCGCGCGGCTTGTACACGACGGATCCGAACCCGCGGGTCGGCTGTGTCTTGGTACGCGGCGAGACCACGCTTGGCGAGGGGTGGCACGAGCGCGCTGGAGAGGCGCACGCGGAAGTCGCGGCGCTGCGAGCGGCCGGCGGTCCGGTTGAAGGCGCGACCGCTTATGTCACCCTTGAACCCTGCAGCCACACGGGGCGCACGCCGCCGTGCGTCGACGCGCTGATCGCAGCCGGGATACGCCGGGTTGTGTGCTCGACGCCCGATCCCAATCCGAAAGTGGCAGGCGAGGGCATCAGGCGGCTGCGGGACGCCGGCGTCGCGGTCGCGGTGGGCGCGTTGGCCGAGCAGGCGCGCGCACTCAATCCCGGCTTCTTCTCGCGCTTCGAGCGGGCGCGTCCGCTGATCCGCCTGAAACTGGCCATGAGCCTCGATGCGCGCACGGCGCGGGCGGGGGGCGGCGAGCGCTGGATCAGCGGCGAGTCATCGCGGGAGGACGTGCAGCATTGGCGCGCACGAAGCTCCGCGGTGTTGACGGGTGCAGGTACCGTGCGCGTCGATGATCCGCGCCTCAATGTGCGTCTCGCCTACGGCCCGTGGGTCCGCCAACCCTTGCGTGTGCTGCTCGACCCCGCGTTGTCGTGCGCGCCGAGCTCACATATCTTCCACGGCGGCGGAGCACTGGTATTCGCCGCCGTGGAAACACCACAGCGGCCCGGGTTGCCCTTCGCCGTAGAGCGGGTGGCGAGGGCCGGACGCGGTCTGGACCTGCGCGCAGTCATCGCGCATTTGACCGTGCGCGAAGTCAACGAGCTGTGGGTGGAATGCGGGCCGCGGCTCGCCGCAGCGTTCTTGGAGGCGAGTCTGGTCGATGAGTTGATTCTCTACGTCGCTCCCTTTTTGCTGGGCGCGGACGCCGCGCCGCTGACGGCCCTCACCGGAGCCGCCTCGAAGGTCTCTCTGCCGGACTTCGATTTCCAGAGCACACAGCGCGTCGGCGAGGATCTGCGGCTCATACTCACACCTAGAAGGCATTGACCCTTGTTCACCGGAATCATCATTGCGACGGGACGTCTGGTTTCGATCGTCCCGAAGGGCGGGGATCTGGAGCTCGGCGTGGATGCGGCGGCGCTCGAGGCGGGGCGCATGAGCGTCGGCGACAGCGTGAGCGTACAGGGAGTGTGCCTCACGGTAACCCGGCTGGATGGCCCGGTATTCCTCGCCGATGTATCGCGGGAGACCCTCGCCAAAACCACACTCGGGATGCTGACGCTGGGGGCACGGCTGAACCTGGAACCGAGCCTGCGGGCCGGAGATCCCCTGGGCGGACATCTGGTGAGCGGACACGTCGATGCGGTCGGCACCGTGACTGCAATGCACGCCGATGCACGATCCTGGCGGCTGCAATTCGAACTACCCGTGCTGCTGATGCGCTACGTGGCACCGAAGGGGTCGATCTGCATCGACGGCGTCAGTTTGACGGTCAACGAGGTGAGCGGACAGCGCTTCGACGTCAACATCATTCCCCACACACACGAGGTGACGAGCTTGGGCGAGCTTCGGACCGGCGGCCCGGTCAATATCGAGATCGACGTCATCGCCCGATACCTCGACAGGCTGATGCAGCGTCCCGCATAGTGTCCGGCACGCGACCGAGCTCTCGTAAATTTCGCGGGCGGCGCAATCCGCGCATTCGCCAGGTTGCGATGGCGGTTCTGGACTCCGTGCTGCTGAGGGGGTCCATTGCAAAGTGGGCTTACCGTTGGGGCTGGCATGGCAACCTCAAAGTCACAACCCATAGCATTCGCCTTCCGAAGGAAACGCGTCTTCCCGCTCCGTTGACGCTGGCATTTGCCTCTGATTTCCACGCGGGGCCAACGACACACCCCGAGGTGTACGCACGTCTGGCCCAGGAATTGATCGACCGCCAACCCGATGTCGTTCTGCTCGGGGGAGATTTCGTCTCGCTGCGGGCTGAATATGTGGTGCAGCTGTTGCGATCGCTGACCAAGTACACGCCGCCGTTAGGTCGATTCGCCGTCCTCGGAAATCACGACCTGTGGGCCGATGACAAAGAAATCTCCCGACAATTGACGGCGTGCGGTGTGGAGGTGCTGATCAACCGGAACGTCGCACTGGAGCCGCCTTTCGAGAGCGTCTCGATTTGCGGCATTGACGATCCTTGGACCGGAGAGGCGGATTCCGCCAAAGCATTCGATGGTGCCAAAGCTGTCAGGGTCTGGCTGACGCATTCGCCGGATGGCCTATTGGTGCTTGGCGATCAGAAATATGCCGTCGCCTTTGCCGGTCATACGCATGGCGGCCAAATCTGCATGCGAGACGGCACTCCCTTGGTCGGAGCCGCAGGTCCGCTGTCCCGGTCGCATTCGAGGGGCCGATTCGAGGTTCCCGGGAATGGGCCGCTGATAGTCAGCCGCGGAGTCGGCTGCAGCAATCTGCCGGTGAGAATCAATGCCGACCCGGAATTGATTATTTGTGAACTGCACTGATGCCCATCCGGCCAGGCGGTCGGGCCGACTCGAGTCGGGTGCGGAGCCGCGTGTGCACCCAGCGCGCTCCAAGCCGCACTGCAAGTTACAATGGCCGCTGCGGAGCAAAGCGGGCCGCCTCCGAGCGGCGGAGGCCGTGAGGTGCATCATGCAGATAACTATAGAATAATCAATGTGTTAGGAGCACATGGGTGCGACCTCGAACCCTTAACGATCGGACCGGAAGAGTAGAAGCAAGTCATGGGCGCATTGAACACCATCGATGAAATTCTCGAGGACATACGCCACGGCAAAATGGCGGTGTTGATGGACGACGAGGATCGCGAAAACGAGGGCGATCTCATCATGGCGGCCGAATGCGCGCGAGCAGAGGATGTGAATTTCATGGCGCGCTACGGGCGCGGACTCATCTGCCTGACCTTGACGCGCGAGCGCTGCCGCCAGTTGCGCCTGCCGCTCATGGTGAGCGACACCGACAGCTCGCATCGCACCAACTTCACGCTGTCGATCGAAGCCGCCGAGGGGGTCACCACCGGCATCTCTGCCCATGATCGTGCGCATACGGTGAGAACGGCGGTCGCTCCGAATGCCCGCCCCGAGGACCTGCGACAGCCCGGGCATATATTCCCGCTGATGGCACAGCCAGGCGGCGTGCTCACGCGCGCCGGACACACCGAAGCGGGCTGTGATCTGGCGCGGCTTGCCGGCTTCTCCCCGGCCGCCATGATCGTCGAGATTCTGAACGACGATGGGACCATGGCGCGCCGCCCCGACCTCGAGCGCTTTGCCAAGGCGCATTCCCTGAAGATCGGCACGATCGCCGATCTCATCCGCTATCGGCTCAAGAACGAACGCTCGGTCGAGCGGATTTACGACGAACCGGTGGACACCGAATATGGCGGCTTTCGGTTGTGCTGCTACGAGGATCACGTCCATAAGAACGTGCACGTCGCGCTCGTCAAAGGGGACCTGAATTCGCCGGTGCCGCCGCTGGTGCGCGTGCACATCAAGGACACGCTGCGCGATGTGGTTGGCGTACGCAGCGAGAAATTGGGCTGGCCGCTGCGCGCAGCCGTGCGCCGCGTGGCAAGCGAGGCCTCCGGCGTGGTGGTCATCTTGCGGCCCGAGGAGACGCCACGTGAATTCATGGATAGCGTGCGGCAGCTCGACGCCAAGCCCGCGGTCGTGCGCGGCGTCGGGGCGACCGTGCTGCGCACTTACGGTATCGGCGCGCAGATACTCAAGGATCTTGGGCTCAAGCGCATGCGGGTCTTGAGTGCGCCCAAGCAACTGCAGGGACTCGCGGCGTTCGATCTCGAAGTGACCGAGTACGTCGATGGCGTCGAGTGAACGCCGCCTGGCTTATACTCGCGCGATCAACCGCCATCGACGCTCCCAATTGAGCTGAGGAAAGAGACCGTGCCCATTGACCAGCCGAAGTTAATCGAGGGCGAAATGCTCGCGCGCGATCTGCGTTTCGCGCTGGTGGCCGCGCGGTTCAACGACTTCATCGTCGAACCGCTGGTGCGCGGCGCCTTGGATGCGCTGCGCCGCCACGGCGCAACGGACAAGCAGATCGAGATCGTGCGCGTTCCGGGCGCTTTCGACATACCCCTGGTCGCGCGCAAGCTGGCGCTGTCGCGCCGCTACGAGGCGCTGATCGCGCTCGGTGCAGTGGTGCGCGGGCAAACGCCGCATTTCAATTACGTGGCCGGCGAATGCGCCTCGGGGCTCGCGCGCATTGCGCTCGAGTCGGGCGTTCCCATCGCTTTCGGCGTGCTGACCACCGACACGGTGGAGCAGGCGATCGATCGGGCGGGCGGCAAGGCGGGCAACAAAGGGGCGGATGCCGCGCTGACCGCGATCGAGATGGCCAATGTATTGCGACGCTTGGATCCGTAGCGGTGATCGGCACACATCGAGCTCGAAGCCTCGCGCGCAGGCTTGCGCTGCAGGCGCTGTACCAGCTGCAGATCAATCCGCGGCCCTGGCAGGACACGCACCGGCAATTCGCAGAGGATCCGGAGGCCGATCGCGTCGACCGCGAATATTTCAAGGGACTCATCTCGGCGATCGCGCCGAACCGCGAGGCATTGGATTCGCAGCTGGCCAAATTGTCCGAGATCCCTCCTGGCGATCTCGATCCCATCGAGCACGCGGTACTCTGGCTGGGCCTGCATGAACTGAGTTCGTATCCCGAGTTGCCGTATCGCGTTGCGCTCGCCGAGGCGGTGCAGCTCACCAAGCAATTCGGTGCGACCGACGGCCACAAGTTCGTGAACGCGGTGTTGGACCGCGCCGCGAAGGAACTGCGCCCGCACGAGTACGGGCAGCCCGCGGATTAGGCATCGTGGCCCAAGAGGACGCGCAACTCGGGGAATTCGACCTGATCCGCCGCTTCTTCACGGACATCGGCGCCGCGCGCTCCGACGTCGAGCTGGGAGTGGGCGATGATGCGGCGCTGCTTCGCATGCCGCGCGGTGCCGAGTTGGTGGCCGCGGTGGATACCGTCGTCGCCGGGCGCCACTTCCCCGATGGCAGCGATCCCCGCTCCATAGGCCATCGCGCGCTCGCGGTGAATTTGAGCGACTTGGCGGCCATGGGCGCGACGCCGGCGTGGGCGACGCTGGCCCTCACGCTGCCGTGTGTGGATGCCGGTTGGCTCGAGCAGTTTTCGCGCGGACTCTCCGATCTCGCGAAGGCGCACGGCGTTGCACTCGTCGGCGGCGATACCACCGCGGGCCACCTGACCGTCAGCGTGCAGATCCTGGGGCACGTCGAACGCGGCACTGCTCTACGCCGCAGCGGAGGACGTGCCGGCGATCTGCTGCTCGTGACCGGGACCCTGGGCGACGCGGGCGCAGGGCTTGCGCTCGTGAGCGCGGCGCATACGACCGAAGATGCCGCGGCCGCGGCGACACTCATACGACGCTTCGAATACCCGATCCCGCGAGTCGAGTTCGGGATGGCCATGCGCGGCATCGCGACGGCCGCCATGGATCTGTCCGATGGATTGGCCGGCGACTTGCCCAAATTGGCGAGCGCAAGCGGCCTCGCGGCGCACGTCGATATCGAGCGCTTGCCCTTGTCGCAGGCGCTGTCGGCCGTCACAGATCTGAAGCAAGCGCGGGACTGGGCGCTCGGCGCCGGCGATGATTACGAACTGCTCCTCGCCGTGCCGCCGCGGCACTACGAGAAGGCGGTCTCGGTCGCGGCCCGATTGAACTTAAGATTGAGCGCCATCGGCGAGCTGCGCACGGGAGAGGGCGTCACGTGGGCCCTCAATGGCAAGGAATCAGCGCCGCCCGGGCGGGGCTTCGATCACTTTCGCCGAGCCTCGACCCAAATCACAGTTTAGCGCCGGCCTGCCGACGTATCCTTTATGTCACAGAATTGAAGGTCGCCGCCCGGCGAACGGTTACCCTTGACTAATATTCGGCTAAAGGATCACGCGAAGTCTCCGACCGGTCGCGCTGCGTTGCCTGAAAAAATCGGCAAGTACGTCATCATCAACGAGGTGGGGCGCGGCAGCACGGGGGTCGTCTACCTCTCGCACGATCCGTACTACGGCCGCGACGTCGCCATCAAGGTCTACAACGTCGACGCCAGCGGCGATGAAAATCGCAAACGCATCGCCCGCAAGATGTTCCTCTCCGAGGCGCACATGGTGGGCATGCTGCAGCACCCGAACATACTCCCGATCTACGATGCCGGCGAGGAGAATGGACACTGTTACATCGTGACCGAGCACGTGCACGGGGCGCGCACTCTCGCCGCCTATTGCCGTCCGGATAATCTGCTGCGCATCGACGATGTGGTCGAACTCGTCTACAAAGCGGCCCGCGCCCTGCATTACGCGCACAGCCGCGGGGTCATCCACCGGGACATCAAACCGAGCAACATCATGTTGACGCTCGACAGCGACGTGCGAATCATCGATTTCGGCATCGCGCTGGTGGCCGACTCAGAGATCTCGCGGATCGAGGGAATAGCCGGCAGCCCCTCGTACATGTCCCCGGAGCAGGTGCAGTCCATAGAGCTCACCAATCGCTCGGACTTGTACTCGCTGGGCGCCGTGATGTACGAGCTCCTCACGGGCACGCGCCCGTTCCGTGCGGGGAATCTGCAGAAGCTCCTGCATCAAATCGTTTTTGCGACTCCGCCGCCCATTCATACGTTGCGCCCCGAAATACCCGAGGAGCTCGAGAACGTCACGGCGATCGCCCTGCAAAAGGATCCGGCAAAGCGCTATAAGACGGGGCTCGACTTCGCCGCCGAATTGACCCGCGTTCACCAGAAGTTGCGGGCGCAATACAATCGCATCGACCAACAGGAACAGTTCAGCCTGCTGCGCAAGCTGAAGTTCTTTCACGAGTTCTCCCACAGCGAGATCTGGGAAGTATTGCGCGCCAGCAGCTGGCAGGACTACGCGGACGCCGAGGAGATCGTCAAGGAAGGCGAGATGGACGACCGCTTCTACATCATCGTGCAGGGACGTGTGGGGGTCGCGCGCCTCGGCAAGGCGTTGGGCTATCTGGAGAGCGGCGATTGCTTCGGCGAGACCAGCTACGTGCGCGGCGCCAAGCGTACCGCCACCATCGTCGCCTCAGGTTCCGTGGTGGTCATGAAGGTGAGCTCCACGCTGCTCGAGCAGGTATCGGCCGAATGCCAGCTGCGCTTCAATCAAGTCTTCCTGCGCAACATGATCGGACGGCTGCAAAGCGCGGAGCGCAGCCTGAGCTAGTCAGCCGCCTCTTTGTCGCGCTCGATCATCGCATACGCCGAATGATTGTGGATCGACTCGAAATTCTCCGACTCCACCACATACGCGCGTACGCGCTTGTCCGCATTGAGGGCAACCGCCACGTCGCGCACCGTGTCCTCGACGAACTTCGGATTGTCGTATGCGCGCTCGGTGACGTATTTCTCGTCCGGGCGCTTCAGGACCCCATAGACCTCGCATGACGCGTTCTTCTCGGCGACATCGATCAGCTCTTCCAGCCACATGTGCTCGTTGAGCTTCGCCGTCAGGGTGATGTGAGAGCGCTGATTGTGCGCGCCATAATCGGAGATCTTCTTCGAGCACGGACACAGGCTCGTGGTCGGCACGACCACTTTGAGCCATACGTCGGTCTTGCCGTTTCTGTGTTCGCCGAAAATGGTGGCCTGGTAATTCATCAGGCTCTCGACGCCTGTGACAGGAGCCCTCTTCATGACGAAGTAGGGAAACGTCATCTCGATGTGTCCGGCGCTCGCATCGAGATGCTCGGTCATCTCTTCCAGCATCTTGCCGAAGGAGTCGACCGATATTTCACGCTCGTGGCGATTCAGAATCTCGACGAAGCGCGACATGTGAGTGCCCTTGAAGTCGTGCGGCAGGTTCACGTACATGTTGAAATTTGCGACCGTGTGCTGCTCGCCGCGCGCCCGATCCTTCACTTTGACGGGATGATAGATGTCCTTGATTCCCACTTTGTTGATGGGAATCTGGCGTGTATCGGCATGCCCCTGCACATCCTCGACGTGCGACACGGTGGGCTTTTTGGCAGGGGTGGCGACGGGCATATGCGTGGTTTCCTGGGCTGCGAACAGGCCCAACATGGGGTCTGGAAGCGTCTAATGCAATGATATCAGAGGTCCTGTAGGCACCCGGGCAACCGCCCCCTAGCGGGACACCGCCGCGGGCTCAGCCGACAGGCGGTAAGTGCCAAATTAGGTCGCTTTGGTTTCGTCCGCGCTGAAATCTTCCAGCCGGGATTCGCCGGCCTTTTTGAGCAGAATCTCAACTTTCTGCTCGGCCTCTTTGAGCGCCACCTGGCAGCTGCGCGTCAACATGACGCCGCGTTCGAAGGCCGCAAGGGATTCCTCGAGGGGTAAATCGCCGTGTTCCAAGCGCTCCACGAGTTCCTCGAGGTCGCGCATGGCGGCTTCGAAATCGAGGGGTTTCGCGTCCTGCGCTGTCTTGTCGTTCGACATGTTGTGAACGGTACACAGGCGCTGCAGCGGGGTCAAACCCGGGGGTCAACGTGCGCGGGTTCACGGCTGTCACGAAGGGGCGGCTGTTATCGCCCGGGAACATCGCCAAGTCGTGAGGCGTGTCACAGCCGCCGGGTCGCGTCGCGGCGGGTTTTGGGTACCATTGCACGTGGGAAGCTTTATGCCATATTCGACCCAAAAGATCCTCGTCTACGGGTGGCTTTGCGCCGCCTTGTTGAGCAGCGCAGCATGCTCGCCGCGACGTATTCCTCCGATGACGGTCACGGACCTCATGGAGGACCGGGTGACCCTTGACGGCGTATTGATGAAGTGCAACCGGGACAAGGCGAAGGCGCGCACCGACGTCGAATGTCTCAATGCGCGCGTCGCCATCGAACGGCTGGCGCAGGACGTCGATCCCGCCGTCGAACAGAAGCGACAAGCGGACTTCGAGCGTAGCCGCGAGCAATTGCGGCTGACCCAGGAGAAACTGCGTCAGGACCAGGAAGCCAAAAAGAAGGTGGACCCGTACACGCTACCCGTGATGCCGGTCGAGCCCGCGCCACCTCCGCCGGCGGATTCTCCTCCGTTGGCCGGCACTGCGCGCCCGTAGTCTTCGCGCGCAGGTCGTCCCCTCGCTGTTCACTTCAATGGTCGCAGCTGCCAAGCGATGGGCGGCTTGGTGATTAATCGGCCAATGCACTCGTGCCGAGGCACTCTCCGCCTGCATTCCTTGTATCGATGCAAACCAACCTCAGCGTGATCCGTGAGGGTGGGCTGGAGCAGTTGTCCCATCAGCTACATATATCGCCTGCCGGATTTCGGCGGTCAAGCTGAGAATGCCAGCTCTTTCAACAGATTTGCGCCTTGACCAACGTGGCGCCTTGACATTACGTAAGTCATGACTTACCGTAAGTAATGACTTACGGAGCCGCGTTGAACGTTCTTGGCGACCCGACCCGTCGCGCCGTGTTCGAGCGGTTGCGGCGCGGCGCTGCCTCGGTGGGTGAGGTGGCGGCGGATCTGCCTGTCAGCCGACCAGCTGTCTCACAACATCTCAAGGCGCTCAAGCTGGCGCGGCTCGTTGCAGATCGCTCGGACGGGACTCGCCGCATCTATTACATCGACCCGGACGGTCTCGGCGAGCTTCGCCGCTGGCTCGACCAATTCTGGGACGATGCACTTGACGCCTTCAAAAAGGAACTTGAACTGTCCAAGCCCCATCGCGGGAGGAGAAAGCCTTGAATCGAACCATCACCATCGCGCCAGTGCGCAAGTCGATTGTCGTGCAGGCAAGTCCCCAACGGGCCTTCGAGGTATTCACGACCGGAATCGATCGCTGGTGGCCAAAGACCCATGGGATCGGGGAGGCGCCGGTCAAGCAATCGATCATCGAGCCCTTCGTAGGTGGCCGGTGGTACACGAAGTGCGAGGACGGCACGGATGTCATCGTCGGGCACGTGCGCATCTGGCAGCCCGCCGAACGTTTCGTCGTGAGTTGGGAAATCAGCGCGAACTGGAAACCTGATGCGCGCGTGGCGTTCGCCTCCGAAGTCGACGTGCGATTCGTTGCCGAGGCTGCGGGTCGAACGCGGGTCGATCTCGAGCACCGGAATTTCGAGCGCATGGGCGAGACGGCGGGCGAAACGATGCGCAAAGGCGTCGACGGCGGCTGGCCGACTCTGCTCGATCTGTTCGCAAAGGAAGCCTCGCATATGCAAGTGCCCGCCGGATCCCATTAACGTCCCGCACACCCGGGCATCTGTCGCGACACCCGTTCGGCAGGGTGCCGGTGCTGGGATGGAAAAGGCTGCATAGTGCGACCGGTTGTCCAAGCCGGTGTGGACTGGGGTGTATTCGCTTGTAAACTCCGCTCTTTACACCTCGCTGGGTCAGCACCTGTGATTCGCTCTGAACCGCCGTCCGAGGCGCAGCCGGTGATCGCCGTCGTTGAACAGTTCCTGCGGCAGGGCGAACCGTTGCTCGCGTATAACGCCGTGCAGGACGGCTTGCGGGCCTGGCCCAACAATCTGCGCATGCGGCAACTCAGGGGCCTGGCCGTTGCGCGCAGCGGCGACACCGTGCGCGCGAACGAATTGCTTTGCGAGCTTGCTGCCGAGGGCGTCGCCGACGCGGAGACTCTCGGCATGCTGGCGCGCACTCACAAAGACCTCGCCCTCGCGTGTCGCAGCGCGCCGGATTGCGCATCCCATCTCGCATCGGCCTTTCGGACGTATTCGCTGGCCTATGAAGCCGCCTGCTTGAACGGTGCTTTGAGCGACGCCTCGTACACGGGCATCAACGCGGCCACCATCGCGGTGTTGCAGGGGGATCTTGCAACGGCACGTCGCCTCGCCCGCGAGGTGCGGGATCTCTGCACTCGCGCGCGGGATCAACCCACCGCCACTGACGACTACTGGCTCGAGGCCACACTTGGTGAGGCCGCGCTGATCGTGGGCGATACCGGAGAATCCACGGCCCACTACGCGCGGGCGGCCAGTCTGGCACACGGCCGCTTCGGAGACCTCGGCATCACGCGCAGGCAGGCGGAACTGCTGGCGGAACGATTGCCCGGATGCAACGCCTGGATTTCCGAGGTGCTCAGGGTGCCGCCGGTGGTGATGTACACGGGTATGCCGCGGCTTGTACCGGGGCAAGAGGAGGAGGTCGCCGCGTCAATTCGCACGCGGCTCGAGATACTTCGCCCCGCGGCGGTGTACGGTACGGCAACCTCCGCTTCGGACATTCTCTGTCTGGAGGCGGTCGGTCGACTCGGCGGCGAAACCCACATCGTCCTGCCTTTTCCTGCCGAGGATCTGCGCCGCCTGCGGCTCGATATCTCACGCGGCGAGTGGGGCGAGCGGTTCGAACGCGTCCTCGCGGCCGCGAACAGCGTGACCGTCACCAGCGATCATCGCGCCCGCGGGAGCGCTGCGACTTTTGAATATGCGAACTTGGTTGTTACCGGCATGGCGCAACTGCGCTCCCGGCGGCTTCGGACCGACTTGCGCGGCCTTGCCATTGGGGATGCAGGACCCTCCGCGGGCGATGGCGGCGCATCTCCGCTCCTGCGGCTCTGGCAGTCACAGAATGTCGATCTCGAGCAGGTTCGGCTTTCTGCTCCGCGCGGCGATGGACCGGAAGCCGACACCAGGGAAGAGGCCGTTGGAGCGGAGGAGCGGCTTCCCGACGGATTCGCGCACGAAATTCGGGCGATGATGTTTGCGGATGCAGTGGGCTACAGCGCGCTGAGCGAGGATCAGACGCCCAACTTCATCACGCAGTTCCTGGGAGCGGTTGCTGGCCTGAACGCATGCAGCGCGCAACGACCCGAACACGTCGAGACCACCGGTGACGGTCTCTACATGGTGTTCGGCAGCGTGCGGGACGCCGGAGCCTACGCGCTGCAGCTCAATCGGCTCGTGAGCAGTACCGACTGGGCTGCGCGCGGGCTTCCCGGCGGCCTGAACATCCGGATTGCCCTGCACTGCGGGCCGGTCTACTGCGGACACAATCCGCTCACCGGGGCCCCGCTGTACACCGGGCCGCACACCAGCCGGACCGCGCGGATCGAACCGATCACTCCGCCGGGCCAGGTATACGCGAGCAGCGCCTTCGCCGCGGTCGCCGAGGCAACGGGTGTGGACGGTTTGGAGATGCGGTACGTCGGGCGTATGCCGCTGGCGAAGGGTTACGGTCTCCTCGGCCTGTACCACGTGCGTCCGGTTGTCCGCTAGCGCGGGTTATTGCGCCGCAATCGCTCCGTAATCACTTGCATCATCTGCAGAGCGAATCGCGGCGTCACTTCAACCAGCCGTAGGAATCGCTTTTCATTGATCGCTCCGATGCTGCAATCGGTGGCCGCAACCGCAGTGGCGCTGCGCGGCTGCCCGTCGATGAGAGCCATCTCGCCGAACACGCCGCCGGGATCGATGCTTTCCACGCGCACGCCCCGCAGATAGATTTCGACGGCGCCTTCGACCACTGCGAACATGCAGTCCGCCGGGTCTCCCGCTTTGAAGATCGTGTCGCCCTGCTTGAAAGATCGAATATCCGTCTCGTGACGCAGGATTGGAAATGTTGGCATGGCGCGACGATCCTCCATAGCCCATTCAACTTAAGGATGAATGGTTATAGATTTGTGACAATAGCGTATCGCGGCGCGGCGCGCAGGGGCCAGCCTCTCGCGCTGCGCCGACTAATCCGCGTCGCAGGCCGCCGGTGGAGACAGCAGCGGCCAACTGGTGTTGGCCGGGTTGTGCGAAATGCGGCTGTTGATGGTGAAGTACAGGTTCCCGAGCCGCCCGCGCACATCGCCGTAGGCATTTGGATTGCTCGGTGAACCGCTGTAGCTCTGGGCGGTATGAGCCACCAACTGATCGCAGGTGTACACGGCGCGGGCCGCGCACGCGAAGTGGTTTGTGTCCAGCAACACCGCACTTGCGATAAGGCAGATCTGTAGCGCCGTTTTCGCCGGTTTGGCGATGGTCGCGGTGCTGACCACGTTCCCGAGGTTGGCGAGCTTTTGGTTCGAGTAGGCGACCAGTTCCTTCGTCGTCGAAGAGACGGCCGCACTCAATTGACCGCCGATGAGCCACATGGAGTTGCCCTTGGTCACCCCGCCGTTGTCGCAATAACTGCCCATGTCGATGACATTGCCGCCCTCGGGCTCGCTTCCTTCCTTCGAGCCCAAGAGCGTGGTCCAGCCGAGCACCTGCTGGTTACAGGAAGGATCATTCGCCGGAATTGTGCCTGGAATGAGCGCGTCCGGGTTCTGCACGGTTTGAACAAGGATGCCCGGTACGTTATCGACTCCGTTGGCGGTGGTCTGAATGGCCGCAAATTGGTTGCCCAGCGGCCCTGATGCGGCGCAGATCGTGGATGGAATCGTGTTCGCGGCAAAGCCCTGGCACTTGTCGGCGATGTTCAGAGGCCCCGGGCAGGTGACGGTGCCGTCCGCCGCCCGCTGCAGCCGCGAATCTACGAAAATGCACGTCTGCTCGAGGATGTTGCCAGTGACCGGAATCGCTCCCGGTACGATCACGTGCGCGAGACCACCCGTGGGGTTACAGCCCGTGGCGGACGTGCACGTGGTCGTGGAGGCCACCACCACGGTCGCGGGAGCGACCGCAAGGCCGTAGGGGCTTCCGGCGGTTGGACCGCCATTCGCCACCACTCCGGTGCCCGCCATGAAGCCGAAGCCACCAGCCGGCGTGGGCGTGCTCGTGGGCTCGGCGAAGTACAGAATGTTGCCGCTCGCGGCTCCCGTGGATTGGGTCACGAAGGCGTAAGAGGTGCTGGACTGCATGCCGGTTCTAAGCTTATTGAACGGGCAGGGGGGAGAGCCGCAGGAAACGGAAGCGAACATCGTGGAGGTGTTCGTCCAGGTGGGCGGCTCGGGGTTCGCCGTCGCAGTCGGCAGGGCATATTGGAGGATGCTGCCGACATTCGTGGAGATCAGCAAGCTGCCGTCGTTCGGCCAGATGTCGATGCCAGTCGGCACCGCTCCCGATAGGTATGGGAAAGTCAGCTCCCAGAGGAGAATCGTCGGCGAGATCGATGCAGCGGTGTGAGGGGGGAGAACGTTCATGATGTCCGTCACCCGGTAGTGATAGACCAGCGCCGGCTCTTGCGGGTCAAAGGCGCCGCCGTCCGAGCCGCCGCTGCCGCCAGAGAAATCGTTGTCGCGCACCAGCACCAGCAAGTCGCCCGCGTTGATGCCAGCGGAAGGGGCGGGTTGCCGGCGTAGCCGGCGGTACCACGACCGTCTCGACGACGGAGTCCACTTCGTTCCTGTTGAACGTCTGGTCGAGCAGGATCGGTGTCCCGAACCCGGTCGGATTTGCGGCCGTGATGGGCGTCGCGGGCAGCACCCACACTTGCGGGCTGCCTGAGGAAGTGACGACGTACAAGTTGCCCGCGGCATCGACCGACAGGCCGTCAGGGTTCTTTGGCCCCGCGGACGCGGCGCTCAGCACCACCGTCGAGGAGACCAGGGGCGTGCCGGTCGGGCCGAAGTAGCGCACGATCGTGCCACCGGCGGTATCGGCGACGATCGCATCGACGCCGCCGCTCGCGCTGTTTGGCACGAGCACCAGCGAATGAAAGCTTTGAAACGAGCCTCCGTCGGCGTTGAGGAGCGTCGTCTGTTGCGCGCCGAACAACACGTCATAGACGGCATTCGGCACTGTGCCAGTCGGCGCTGAGGAGTTCGTGGCCGTGACGCGCAAGGTCGGTTGCTGGGCGGACACATGGGCGGCGGTACACAGGGCGGTGAGCGCAAGCGCGAGCCGGACGCTGACCGACTTGAAAACGGATGGGTGAATGCTCATAGATGCCCCGTTATTGTTATTTCGTCGTTCGAGCGTGCAGAGGCTAGCACGCTTTTAGTGGAGGCTCTACCTCGGTTGCGCGCATCTGTCAATGTGACGCTTCTCATCGTGACACATCGCTGCGCGGCAGCAGGCGATTATGTCAACACCGGCCCTCGCGCTGCTCCCAGGAGGATGGTGCGCTAGGAGCGTGGAGCGGCGGCGATGGTCAGGTTCGGGCCCGTATGCCTGTCGGCCGGCGTGCTGTGTTTCGCGTGCTGCGCTCGGCGCTGCTGCCGGTGCAGCGTGTCCAAATAGCCGCGCGTGAGCGAGCGAAAAGCCGCGGAGACGAAGGCGTCCTTGCTCAAGATGCCGTAGCTGTGCACGAGCAGCTTTTCGGCCTGATCGTAGTCGCCGAGGCCGGTGAGCGCGGCGCCCTCGGCGCTTTCGGCGATCGCGGTCTTCCAATGATCCGCCGACAGGGCCGACGTGAAGATCGCGGCGGACGAGCGCGCCGAATCGAGCGCCTCGGGGTAGCGGTGGGTTGCCACTTGAAGTATCGCCAGATTCTCCAAGCTGGAGGCGACGTTCGGGTTGGCGTCGCCGAAGAGGCGGCGCCGCATGGCAAGCCCCTCCTGAATGTGCCGGTCGGCCTCGTCGAAATCGCCGGCGAGTGTCAGCCAGAAGCCGATGCGATTCGTGACGGCGGCCACGTCGGGATGATCTTTGGGAAACAGCTTGCGGTAGATTGCAAGGGCTTCCCGCTCGGTCGCGAGCGCGCCCTGGGAATTGCCGCGGTCATACTGCAGGAAGGCGAGATTATTGAGCGTATTCGCAACGTCGGGGTGCACCTCGCCCAACAACTCGCGCTGCATCGCGAGCGCCTGGCGGTAGGTCGACTCGGAGTTCGCGAGATCGCCCTTTTCCTGCAGCACGTTCGCGAGGTTATTCAGGCCGTCGGCGATCTTATTGTGCTTCTCGCCGAACAAGCGGCGGTACATGGCAATTGATTCACGGTACAGCTCTTCGGCCGGGGCGTAGTCGCCGTTGTAGTCGAGCAGCATGCCGAGATCATTGATGGCATCAGCGAGGTCGGGGTGCGGAGCGGCGCCACGCAGTTCGCGTTGCATGGCCACGGCATCCTTCATCATGGAGATCGCGGTCTTCAAGTCCCCGTCGCTGTAGATCGCCTGCGCCAAGTCCTTGAGGGTTCGCGCAACGTCGCCGTGACTGTCGCCGTTCTCGCCGTAGAGCTCGTGCTGCAGACTGAGCGTTTCGCGATAGCTGCGTTCGGCGTCCTTGTAGCGCCCCTGTTCGTAGAGCACCAGGCCGAGACCGTAGAGACTGTTTGCCAATATCACCTTGTTACGCCGGTCAAGGGGATGCGCGGCCTGCAGGCTCGCGGCCTCGCGATAGGCCTTCTCCGCCGCGACGTAGTCGGCCTGGACCGTCTGCAGATCGGCCAGGTGATTCAACGAATCGGATAATTCCTCCGGCTCCGTGTCCGCGAGCCGGTGCCGCGTGCTCGCCGCCCGCTCGAGCAGCGGCCGGGCTTTCGAATACAGGCCGAGTCCCATGTAGACGGTGCCGACGGTGTCCATCAGCGCGGCCTGGATGGCCGGCTGCTTCGCCAATTCGGTGTCGATCCGCGCCGCACCCTTGTCGAGCATTTCCCGCGCCGTGATGCTGTTGCCACGCGCTTCGCTCGGATCGAGAATGCGAAACAAATCGATCAGAAATCCCGTCGTTTGACGGGCGGCGTCCGCTTCCGCCTCGGCGCGCGCCGTCTGCTTTTGTGCCGCGGCGCGCTGGATCAGTGCATAGGCGGCAAGGCCGCTCATGAAGACCATGCCGAACATGGCGGCGCAGGCGGCGACGAACAGCTGCCGGTAGCGCCTCTGCTGCTCGCGCCGGCGCAGCACGTCGAAGCCGACGCCAAGAATGCCGGCGATCAATTTGAGCTTGGCGTTTTGCCTGCCGTCCTTGCCGGGTCGTGCGTCCGCCGCGATCGGCTCGGTGCGCGCATCGCTCAACGAACCGTCGGGGGCGATCATGAAGCGCAGTGCGGGCGGAAAGCACTCCTCATCCGCCATGCCCGGCTGATCCGAGGCGTTCGGCTCGCCGCCGACGATCAGGCAGAAGATGGAGTCCTCACGCCCCAGCCGCTTGAACGCGAGGATTTCCTCGTTCACCCACCGCGATTTTGCGGCCTGCGGCGAGCAAATGACGATCTGGCACGCCGATTCGCGCAGCGCTTCGCTGATCACTGTGCCCAAGTCCGTCGCGCTCGCGAGTTCTTCGCGGTCGCGAAAGACCGGCGTGAGGCGCCTTGCGACCGGTCCGCGCGGGGTCGTGCTGCCGACCAGCCGCTTCGGTGTTCGATACGATTCCAGGGTCTTGTGCAGCCAATCGGCCCATTTGGCGTCGCGATGGCTGTAACTGAGGAAGGCCCGGTATTTTCGTTCGACCACTCGCGGGTTACCTCCGACGGAGCTCGCCTCGATTATACGCCGGACTCGACGCATTCCGCCGAAGCGCAGGCGGCGCCAGTCGGATAGCGCTTGCCGCTCCGCCGGTGCACCGGCATGCTGCGATCAGAGCTACAACCGGGGAGCGACATCCACCATGCAGACGGGCCGGCCCCTCAAACGCATCCTCGGACTTGGTTTTGGCCTGGCGCTCGTCTTCGGTACCACGGTCGGTGTCGGCATCCTGCGCCTGCCCGGCACGGTGGCGGCGGCGCTCGGGGACCGTACCCTCGTCATCGTGACCTGGGCGGTGGGAGGAGTCTACGCGCTGCTCGGCGCCGTGGCGGTGGCGGAACTTGCAGCGATGATCCCGCAAACGGGGGGGTTCCGCATCTACGCGCGGCGCGCGTACGGCGAGGGCGTCGGGTTCGCCGTCGGCTGGGTGGACTGGCTGCAAAGCACGGCCGCCGTGGCCTACATGGCGGTCACCTCCGTCACGTTTCTCGGGGTGCTGTGGCCTCCGGCGACGCTCTATCCGCGCGCCGCGGCCATCGCCGTGCTTGGCGTATTCACGGGGATCCAGTGGATCGGCCTGCGGACCGGCAGTGTTTTGACGGCATTCATCAGTACTTCGATCGGCGTGATGCTGCTGATTCTCGTCGTTGGCTGCTTCATGGTCGCACCGGCCGGCGGCCCGGTGCTGGCGGCTCCGCCGGCCTCCGCTGCCTCCCTGCCACTCGCGTCGATGGCGATGCTCTTCGCGTTGGTACCCGCGCTGCGCGCGGTGCTGACGGCATACGATGGCTGGTACTCGCCCATCTACATGGCGGAGGAAAATACCCACCCGGAGCGCACGCTGCCGCGGGCCATCATCGGCGGCGCGCTGCTGGTCGCGGTGCTGTATCTCGTCATCAATATCGCCTTCCTACGAGTGTTGCCGTTGTCCGTGTTGGCCGCCTCGCAGCTGCCGGCGGCCGACGCCGCGCGCGTGGTGTTGCCGAGCGCCGGTGCCGCGATGGTCACGGTGATTTCCCTGCTGACCGTCCTGAGCCTCCTCAACAACACGATGCTGACGACGCCGCGTATCCTCTACGGCATCGGGCGGGATGGGCTGTTGAGCGAGAAGGCGGCGATGGTGAGCGAGGGCGGCACGCCGCGGATCGCGCTGGCGATCACGAGTGTCTTCGTCGTGGTGGTGATCATGAGCGGCACGTTCGAGCAAATCATCGCACTCTATTCGGTGCTGTTCTTATTGTGCTACGTGTCGGCATTCCTCGCCGTCTTCGTGCTGCGATACCGCGAGCCTCAACTGCCACGCCCCTACAAGGCACTGGGCTATCCGCTCTCGACGGCCATCGTGCTGGTCGGCTCGGTGGCTTTCCTGGTAGCTGCGATCGCCGAAGACCCGCGCTCCGGGCTGATCGCCGCCGTATTCCTGGCAGCTTGCGCGCCGGCCTACGCGTGGATGGCCCGAGGCCGGCGCCTGCGTCTGGCGGAGGCGAAGATCTAGGAGGCTCCCAGGATCGGAATGCGGATCGAATAGACTTGGGATCTGGTTTACAGTGTGTCCTCACCGCCTAGGAGAGCCGTCATGATCAAAGTCAGCGTGATGTACCCCAACACACCGGGGGCGCGATTCGACCACGAGTATTACCGCACCAAGCACATGCCGATGGTCAAGAGCAGGATGGGCGAGAGCTTGAAGTACTACACGGTGGACAAGGGACTGGCGGGCGGCGCACCGGGCGCGCCGGCAACCTACATTGCGATGGGTCATCTCTTCTGCGACTCGACCGAAGTCTTTGAAAAAGGCTTCGGACCGCAAGCGAAGGAGATTCTGGGCGACATCCCGAACTACACCGACCAGACTCCGGTCATCCAGATCAGCGAAGTGATCGTCGGTTAGAGCGGACATCGCCGCTCAGCCTCCGAGCCAGGGTGCGGTTCGGTGCTTTACTCGGCCGCCAGCCGGCGAACTTTGAGTTCGCGCAGGACTTCGGCGACGGCGGCGACCGCCTGCCGCAACGTATCGCGGCCGATCGCGCCGATGCAACCGATCCGAAACGTATCGACGGCCGTCAACTTGCCCGGGTAGAGGATGAATCCACGCTCGCGCACCCGGCGATAAAACTCGCCGAATTCATATGCGGGATCGGGTGGGGAGTGGAATGTGACGATGATCGGTGCCTGCAGGGCGTCCGGCAGGAACGTCTTGAGGCCGAGTGCGCGCATCCCCGCCACCAGCGTGTTGCAATTATCGGTGTAGCGCGCGAGCCGAGCCTCGAGTCCCCCCTGCGCCTGGTATTGGTCGATGGCGGCGCGCAGCGCCGCGATGACGTGAGTGGGCGGTGTGAAACGCCACTGCCCCGTCTTGTGCATGTATTGCCACTGATCGAGCAGATCCATGGCGAGCGATGCGCTGTTGCCGGCCGAACTTTCGAGTGCCGTGCGCCGGGCGATGACGAAGCCCATGCCGGGCACTCCCTCGAGACATTTCCCCGATGCCGCGATCAGCGCGTCGAAGCGGACGGTGCGGGCGTCGATCGGGATGGCGCCGTAGGAACTCATCGCATCCACGATCAGCCCGCGGCCGTGCTTGGCGACGATCGCGGCGATCTGCGGCAGCGGATTCAAGATCCCCGTGCCGGTCTCGCAGTGTACCTGTGCGACGTGCGTGATCGCCGGATCGGCTGCCAACGCGGCCTCGATGCGCGCAGGGTCCGCGGGGGCTTGTTCCTCGTGGGTCAGCACGACGGTCCGGCGGCCCAGATAACCGAGGATTCGCACGATGCGCTTGCAGTAGCTGCCGTTATCCGGCACGAGCACCGCGCCGGTTTTCGGGACGAGCGTGCCGAGCGCCGCTTCGATGGCGAAGGTTCCGCTGCCCTGCAGCGGCACACAAACGTGCTCCGATTGCGCATCGACGATGGAGAGGAGATCGCGGCACACCGATGCGGTCAGCGTGTTGAACGCGCCATCCCACGATCCCCAATCCGTGAGCATCGCGGCCTTGGTGGCTGCGGAGGTCGTCAGAGGTCCCGGTGTCAGCAGTATCGGCTCGGTCATGGAGAGGTTCGCGTTTTGTTGGAGTGACGGTCGGCACGGGCGTTGCGCCGCTCGAGCGTGGAAATTTTGAGACGGTTGCGCTGCAGCGCCCCCGCACGCTCGAGGACGGGGTAAGCCGCCGAGCACAAGTGCGAGTGGATGCGCTTGAGATCGCGCAAAATGTCCAGATCGAGCGAATACGACTCGATGGTCTCGGGCGTCCCCTCGCGCAGGCGCACCAGATACCGCTCGGCGGCCGCGAACTCGCGTTCCCGCAGCTGAGTTTTTGCCGCGATCAGCTGGCGAGCAATGTTCAAATCTCCCGACATGAAGATTCCGACCGCGAGCTTCAGATTGTCGACGACCTGTTGATGAAATTCGACGAGATCGTTCTCGCCCTCCTTGGAAAAGGTGATGCCGCGCCGGATCTTCTTCGCCGCAAGGTCCATCAGATTCTTGTCGATGATGTCGCCGACGTGCTCGAGATTCATTGAGAAGGAAATGATCTCCATTGCGCGGTAACCGTCGCGGTCATCCAGGCTGTCGCGGGTCATTCGCGTCACGTACAGCTTGACCGCTTCATTGAGGCTGTCGACCGCATCGTCCATGCGGCTGATTTCGGCCACCAACTTGCGGTCATTGGTCAGGAGCGCCGTCATCGCCTGGCGCAGCATCGTTTCGATGACATCGCCCATGCGCAGCACCTCGCGGGCGGCGCAGACCAATGCCACGGCGGGTGCACCGGCCGCAGTCGTGTCCAGATAGATCGGGGTTCCCGGATCCGCCGCCTTCGGCTGGTCGGGCAGCCAGCGTGTCAGCTGTTTCGCCAGCACATTCAGAGGGCCGATGAAAATCAGGGCGAGCAGCACATTGAAGGCGGTATGAAAGTCCGCGGCGAGGCGCGCAGTGCCCGGCTCGAACTGCTGCAGCAAATCTGCAATCGGCTGCAGCAACGGGAACACGAGGGCGCAACCGGCCACGCGGGTGAGGAGATTGCCGACGGGCAGCCGCCGGCTGGCCGGGTTTCGCGGCTGGCTCGCCTCGATCAGGGGGTTGAGCGCGCTGCCGAGGTTCGCGCCGAGGACCATGGCGAGCACCGCCGTCGGGGAGACGAGCTGCGCGGCGCCGAGCGACATCACGACGAGAACCACGGCGACGCTCGAGTGTGCGGCCCAGGTCATGGCTGCGGCGAGCAAGAGACACAGGAGTGGCTGATTGGTGATGGCTCCGAGCAGGGCGCGTGCGGCGGTAGAGCTCTCCGTCGTCATGAGAGCGCCGAGAAAAATATGCAGCGCCAGCAGCATCAAACCAATCCCGATCACTGCGCGGCCGAGGTCGCGGGTGCGTGTTCGGCCGCCGCGTTTGAATGCAATCACTCCGGTCATCAACAATATGGGTGTCAGCAGCGAGATGTCGAAGGAGAGGACTTGGACGACGAGGGTGGTTCCGACATTGGCACCGAGCATGACCGCGAGCGCCGGCACCAGATCGACGGTGCCGGCTGTCACGAAGGAGGCCGCCATCAATCCGGTCGCCGTGCTGCTCTGCAGAAGGGCGGTGACGAAAGCCCCCGCGAGGAAGGCGCGAAACCGATTTTGCAGGGCCACGCCGAGCAGGCGCCGCAGATCGGAGCCGAATGCGCGAACGACACCGCTGTGGACCATGTGCAGGCCCCAGAGGAGAAGGGCGACTCCGCCCATCAGGTCAAGAATGACTGCGCTGCCCATGCGTGCCCGACGCTACCAGGGCAACGAATAGGTCTTCGTGTTGCAGAAGCTTCTCATGGCTTCGAGGACCCCTTCTTTGTAACCCAGACCGGAGTCCTTGATGCCTCCGAATGGGGTCATTTCCAACCGGTAGCCCGGCACCTCGCGAACGTTCACGCTGCCGACGTGCAACTCCCGGATGAAGCGCGTGATCAAGTCGAGACGGTTGGTGCAGATCGAGGATGACAGGCCATAGGCGGTTGCGTTCGAGATGCGGATGGCGTCCTCCACGGTCTTGAAGCGGATCACGGGCGAAACGGGGCCGAATGTCTCGTGCCGCACGACCGTCATGTCCGGCGTGACCCGGTCGAGCACGGTCGGCGAGTACAGCGCGCCACGACGGACATTGCCGATGAGGAGTCTCGCTCCATTCGCAACCGCTTCGTTCACGACGCCCTCGAACCGCCTCGCCGATGCCTCGTCGATCACCGTGCCCATGTCCATCGTGGGATCGAACGGGTCGCCGTATTTGACGGCGCGGGTTTTTTCGACGAGCAGTTCGACGAAGCGGTCGGCCACACTTTCCTGCACCAGCATGCGTTTGACGGCAGTGCAGCGCTGGCCTGAATTCTTGTACGAGCCACTCGCCGCGAGCGCGGCCGCTTCCTCGAGGTCCGCATCCTCGAGCACGATGATCGGGTCGTTCCCACCGAGTTCCAGTATCTGGCGCTTGTAGACGGCCTTGGCGGCAATGGACTTGCCGACCGACACGCCACCCGTGAAGGTGACGAGATCGACGTCCGCGTTGGACAGCAGTTCATCGGCGATCTCGGCCGGGTCACCGGTCAGCACCGAGAGCATTTCAGGCGGCAACCCTGCCTCATAGAGAATATCTGCGAGCGCGAAGGCGGTCAGCGGCGTCTTTTCGCTGGGCTTGAGAACGACGCGGTTGTTGGTGGCCACTGCGGGGGCCACCTTGTGGATCACCTGGTTCAACGGATGGTTGAATGGCGTGATCGCGGTGATCACTCCGAGCAGCGGTTCCTTCAGCGTGTACACCTTGCGGCTCTTGCCGTGCGCAGTGAGATCGCACGAAAACACTTCACCGTCGTCGACCAGCGCCTGGTTCGCCGCGAAGAGCAGCACGTCCGAGGCGCGGCCGACCTCGTACTGCGAGTCCTTGAGACACAGTCCCGACTCGAGCGTGATCAGGCGCGCGATATCGTCGCGCCTCGATGCAATGATCGCGCCCGCTTGCATGAGTATTTTGTATCGATCGTGGCGCGTGAGCCGGGACCGAAAGCCGCGTGCGATCTTGAGTGCGCGTTTGACGTCATCGATGGTCGCCTTGGGAACGGTGCCGACCAGTTCGCCGCTGTAAGGGTGGCGAACCTCGATGACCCTTGTGCCCGATACCCGGCCGCCGGCGATCCGCAGGGACTCGCGGATCGGTTCGCGTGGGACGGAAGGAGTGGCGGCGGGGGACATCGGCCGGCGCTAGGCGGCGCGTGCGGTGAGGTTCAGCCCGAGATCGAAGGCATCGAAGTTGCGCCAGCGGCGGCTTTCGTGCGGCCCGATGACACCGCAATTGACGAGCAGCGGGACTTTCTGCTCCGACATGCCGCCGTGCGAGCGCAGTGGAACGTCGAGCCCGGACAGATCGTGCCGGTCGCGTGCGGTGCCGATGACGGTGTTCAGGCGCGACACGACCACGAGGTCGCCGATGCGGTCCGCGGGCAGCTCGAAGCGCGCAGCGCCCTCGGCGCGCGTCAGTACCGTTTCGATGCCGGGAAGCGCGGCGATCCGATCCGCCACGGAGCGCGCGCGCTCGGCGGCAGACAGGTACACGAGTGCGAAGGATCCCAGTGCGCCATGGTGCACGACATAAGGATCCGTGATCGGCAGGATCACGCGGGCTGCGTCTTTTCCGAGCCACGCATCGAGGGTGTCCTGCAGGTAGATCACATTGGGTCGGCCGTCCGCGCCATGCTTGGCGTTCATGCCGTGATCGGCCGTGACGACGATGGTGGCCCCGAGCTGGTCCAGCCGCGCGAGATTCCGGTCGATCATCGCGTAGAAATCGTTGGCCGCCGGCGTGCCGGGAGCGGCCTTGTGCTGGATGTAGTCGGTCGTGGAGAGATACATGAGGTCGGGCCGCTCCCTTTCCATGAGCTTGACGCCTGCAACGAAGACGAATTCCGACAACGCCGCACTGTACACGGACGGGAGCGCCATGCCGACGCGCCCGAGCACGCCCTCGATGCCGTTCTCCGCCAAGGTGACCTGGTCGGCTTTTTCGGACGAGAAGCAAATACCCTTCATCTCGTGACCAAGGAGTTTGCGCAGCTTGTCTTTCGCCGTGATGACCGCCACTTTCGCCCCGGCCTTGGAAAATGCGGCGAGAATAGTGCCGACTCGAAGATGGCGTGGATCGTTCATCATTACTTCCTCGCCGCTCTCGGGATCGAAGAAATAATTGCCGCATATGCCGTGCACGGCGGGCGGGACGCCGGTCACGATCGACAAGTTGTTGGGGTTGGTGAAGCTCGGCATCACGCAGTCGGCGATGAAACAGGTTCCCGCACCCGCGATCAGGCGGCCGAGAAAAGGTGCAGCGCCCGCTGTAACGGCGGCAGTGATGTACTCGTACTGGCAGCCGTCGATGCAGACGACGACCAGCGGGCGGTTCATCCAGTGGTAGCTTCTACCATTGACAAGGACATCGGTCGGCAAGTTCTCTACTCCTCGGACAGCTCTTCGCGGACCGCGACAGTGATGGTGGTCATTTCGCCGGCGCCGCGGCGGCCGCCTTATGCATGCGGGCGCGGCTTTGCGCCGCATGTTGCCGCAGCAGCAGACCCGCGCGGGCACCATCGCGTGCGCCGATCGCCTGCAGCACGGCCTTGTGCTCGGTGTTCGACACCGCAAAGCCGCCGCCGTCCTGCAGTCCGCGCAACCGGAACAGCAGCAGCCCCTTCGTCAGCAGCCCGTAGCTTTCGGTCAGGCGCGTATTTCCGGCAAAGTCGACCAGCGTATCGTGAAACTTCAAATTGAGCGCATGGTAACCCTTGACGTCCTGCCGCGCGGTGGCCGCATCCATCTGCGCGACGAGCGTCTCGAGGTCTCTCAACTGCTCCGCCGAAGCGCGCTCCGCGACCCGCTGACCGATCAATTGGTCCAGCGCTTCGCGAACGTCATAGATCTCGTCGGCTTCCGCCACCGATATCTCCCGCACGAACGCGCCGCGATTCTTCTCGGCGCGTATCAGGCCCGATTTCTCCAGCACACGCAGGGCCTCGCGGACCGGGCCGCGGCTCGTCCCGAATCGCGCGGCAAGTTCACTTTCATTGACGTGCTGCCCGATCGCGAGTTCGCCGCGCAGAATCAGTTGCTCTATCTCGAGATGCACGAGCGCCGGGAGCGAGTTCGACCGAACCAATTGGAGCGCGGTGGGGGCGGTAGCCATTGGACCCTGGTGATGAATGTGAAAATGCTACCATGATTGCAAACTGTCGACAATAATAAGTCGAAGCAGCAGGGGTCGGCGGTGGGTGCGGTCGAGGCTTACATCGAACCATTCCTCCCAGTCCCGGTTGTCTCAGTCGAAGAGAGCCTCGATCGTCTCTTCGCCGATCGCGAATCCGGTCGAGGCGCCAATGCCGCTGGTGACTACGACCAAACGAACCGCGGGAGCGGGAGCCTCGATGAGCACGGCACGGTCCTTCGCAACCGCATAGGATCCCGTCCAGCGCTCGCGTACGGATGGCGGCGGCTGGCCCATGACGAGCCGGTATTCATCCAGGATCAGTCCGTACACGGCCTCGTCGGCGAACGGTATCGACACATCGTAGCGATGACTGTCTCCGACGATCAGGCTGCCATCGGACGCCTGCGCAACGATGAGATGAACGCCGTGCCGAAGGTGTTCCGCCTGCTCGGCTTGCAAGCGCCGGCGCAGCGCATCGGCCTGCGCCAGGTTGGCAAAGCCTGCGTAGCGCAGCAGACTCAGATCCGACATCACCGTCGCGGGGAGTGAATACCCCGGACTCTCCAGGCGCAGCATCTGCAGTGTGCAACCGCCGATCCCGGCATCCGCCAATCGTTCAGGATACAGGGTCACGAGATCATCCCCGGGGCAAACCACCGCTGCCGCGGCGGCGACGGGGCCGCGCGAGGTCTCGATTCTGGGCGGATCAACCGCATGCACCGCGGTGGCCCATCGAAACGCAACGCCGTGCTCGCTCTCGAGCCACGCGGCGAGCCGCGGAATCGCCTCGCGGGACTCGACCCGCAGCTCATGCGGACTCAGGAGCACGGCCTCGAGCGTGGACGTGTGCAGCTGCGGACATCGTGCTCGCGGCCGCCATCGGCGTGAGCAGCTGACAGCCTTCGGCCATGTCGGTGCACAGGAACGCATCGAGTACGGCCGCCGATTCCGGGCGCTGCGCGGCGAGCCACAGGCCGCGCTGTACCACCGGGATTCCCGCCTTGGCCGCGACCTCGTGCCACACCTCGCGCGAGCGGCGCGCACGAGGCCAGATCGTATCGCGGTCCTGACCGGTCACGGTGATGAAGCCGAAGTTGCGCACCGAGGCGCCGCAGGCTCGCACGTCGCGCTCGATGACGACGACCTTCAGTTTGCGTCGCGCGGCCGCCAGGGCGCAGGACAGTCCGATGATGCCCGCGCCCACGACCGCAAGGTCAAACTCCCTCGACGAGGCGCTCATCGGAGTATCATCGGCGGCGGTATCGGGGACGCATCTTGATCTTAGGCTAGCAGCCGCACGCCGCCCGTGCACCACACCATAGGACCCCAAGTGACCGGCAAATTGCGCCGCCTGCTCGAACGGTCGAATCCCGTGCTGTTCACCGTCGTCGCCGCAATGGCGGGCTTTTCGGCTTACTTCTCGATGTACGCGTTCCGAAAGCCGTTTTCCGCGGCGACCTTCGTCCTCGTGCCGGGCTGGAGATTTGCGCTCGACTACAAGATTGCGCTCGTGATTGCCCAGGTGATCGGCTACGCATTGTCGAAGCTCATCGGCATCAAGGTGATTTCCGAGCTCGAGCCCGCGAAGCGCGCGAGCGCGATCATCGTTTTGATTCTGCTTTCCTGGGTGGCCCTCGTGTTGTTCGCGCTGGTTCCTGCACCATGGAATGTGGCCGCCATGTTCCTCAACGGGTTGCCGCTCGGCATGATCTGGGGACTCGTCTTTGGCTACATGGAGGGTCGGCGGACCTCCGAGGTGCTGGGTGCGGTCGTCTGCGCGAGCTTCATCGTCTCCTCGGGGGCGGTGAAGACCGTCGGCAAGCTCGTGATGACGAACTGGCACGTGAGCCCATTTTGGATGCCCGCCGTCGCCGGGGCGCTGTTCCTGCCGCTGCTGTTCGTCTCGGTCATGGTGCTCTCGGCGCTGCCGCCGCCGAACGCGCTCGATGAGGCCGCGCGCGTGCGGCGTGCACCGATGGGCGCTGCTGCGCGGGCCTCATTCCTCGCCGAATATGGAATCGGCATCGGGCTGCTCATCCTTGCGTACGTTCTCACGACGGCGTTGCGCGATTTTCGCGATAATTTCGCCGCCGAACTCTGGAGTGGTTTGGGATACGGGAACGGCGCCGCCATCTTCACGGCGAGCGAGCTGCCGGTCGCGATTTTGGCGCTTGCGGCGTTGGGACTCATCATCATGGTGCGTGACAACAGGCGGGCGCTGATGGTGATTCACGGCGTCGTCGTCGCCGGCTTCCTGTTGCTCGCCGGCTCGACGCTGGCGTTTCGGTCCGGATGGCTCGGCCCCATCTCCTGGATGATCCTGAGCGGTGCCGGCCTCTACATGGCGTACACGCCGTTCAACGCCATGCTGTTCGACCGGCTGATGGCCGTGAGCGGCAGAATCGGCACGGCGGGTTTCCTCATCTACCTCGCGGATGCCTCCGGCTATTTCGGCAGCTGCGCGCTGTTGATTTGGCGCAATTTCGGACTCACGCAGCTCAACTGGCTGCAGGTGTTCACGGCGAGCGCCTACGCCACCAGCATTCTCGGCATCGTCTTCGTGAGCTCATCGGCGGTATTTTTCCTGCGCAAGGCGGCCGCAACCCATCCGATGCGGTTGCAGCTGGAAGCCGGCGCGCCTTAAGAGCGCCGAACGGCCCCTAGTCCCTAGTCCCGGTATCGAATCACGGCATCGCCGAGCGCATCACGCAGCGGGCCAAGCCAGGGCTCATAGTTTCTCCACTGCTCGAGCCCCTCGCGAAAGATCGGTTGCCGCACCTGTTCTGAACTTGCGGTGCGGATATTGCGTTCGGTCTTGTGGAACTCGACGCACGCGGGCTCAAAGTCGAGAGCGCAGAAATCGAGCAGCCGCCGCACACTGCCTTCGAGATCGTCGACGACCTCCTCGTGCCGGATGCGAAGCACCCGGCCCGGCAGCATCGCATCCCAATGCCGCATCAGCTCGAGATAGGTGCGGTAATAGCGTGCGATGTCCTCGATGCTGTAGGTGAATTCCTGTCCGTTGGCGAACAGCTGCTTCAAGTTGCTGAAGCAGCAGGCCATGGGCTCGCGCCGGGCATCGATGATCTTTGCATTCGGCAGCATCAGGTGAATGAGCCCGATATGCCTGAAGTTATTCGGCATCTTGTCGATGAAGTGCGGCTTGCCGGTGCGATAGACGCGGGTGTCGGTGAGGTAGCGTTCGCCGAGGCGTTGAAAATCCTCCGGCTGCAACGTCGTCAGAGTGCCGGGGTAGCGTGGATTGTCGACATCCGGGTCGCGACCCTGCAGCCCGAGGACGATTCGCTGCACATCGGAGAGCTCCTGCGTGCCCTCGACCGCGGAATGCGAGGCGAGTATTTGATCGATCAGGGTCGAGCCCGAGCGCGGCAGCCCCAGGATGAAAATCGGGGCCCGGCTCGCACTGCCCACGCCCCTGCGATGCGCAAAGAACTCCCGCGTGCAGACTTCGATTTGCCTGCGTGTGTTGTTCTCGATGATTTCGGGACGGTAGCGGCTTTCAGAGCGCTTCAGCGCGTTGCCCCGCTCGTAGTAGTCCCAGGACTCGGCAACCATGCCGCGATCCTCGTAAGCCTTGCCGAGCGCGAAACACAAGTGGTAGCGATCGATGAGCGCCGTGTCGGACGCGCGCTCCCCGGCGCTCATGCACTCGATCTCCTCATCCAAGAAGCGGTAGGTCTTGAGGTTCGCCAGACTCCAGTAGGCATCCCCATAATTCGGCCGGGCGGCTGCGGAGGCGCGGTAGGACTGGATGGCTTCCGCCGAGCGGCCGAGCGATTTGAGACAATGCGCCACCGACAGGTGCAGATCGGCGGCGCGTGGCGTATCCGCCAGCAGATCGCGGTAGAGCGGGATCGCCTTGTCGTGCTCGCCCAAGCCGACGCACGCAGTCGCATAGAGCGTGCGGTACTGGCGATTCTGCGGCTCAAGCTCGAGGAGCCGGAGGAGTTCCGCGCGCGCCTGCTGGTACTTGTGACGCTCGACGAGTACCAACGCATAGTCGTGGCGGGCGGCACGGTAGTCGGGTGCGAGCGTGAGCACCGCCTCGAGCAACAGCTCGGCATCGTCCAGCACGTCGCGCGCAATGCCGATCCTGGCGAGCAGGCGCATGGCCTCCACTTCGTTTCCATGCCGCAGCAGATAAGCGCGGATAATGTTCTCCGCCGGCGTGAGCTCGCCATCGGAAAACAGACTCGTGGCAAGTACGACCTCCGGCGGCAGCCGCTTGAGAGCCGCCACGTGCTCCCCCGCCGTCGCGGCGTTCTTCACATCCCCCGTCATGCGATACAGCCTCTCGAGCGCGGACCAGCTCGCGGGCAGCGCAGGATTGACGTTTACGCCGCGTAAGAAAGCATCAATCGCCCGCGGCGCATCGCGCAGGGCGACGTAGCAATGGCCTCGCTCCTCGTAAAGACGACTGAACTGCGGGTGCAGCTGCTCGAGGCGCTCCAGGGTCGCCAGCGCATCGGGAATTTTGCTCAAGTACCGCTGATTGAGCGCCATCAAATAGAGCACATCGCGATTTTCAGGCACCTGGGAGCCGAGCACCTCGGCCGCAGCCAGCGCCTCGGCATGACGCCGGCTTCTGGAGAGGTCGCGAATTCGCCCCACCTCGCGCTCGACGGGCGAGGGCTGCGGCGCTGCGACTTGGGGGTGGGCGGCTGCGGAATTCATGCGGCTCCGGGCAAAAGAAACGGCGGGCATCGCTGCCGCCCTCGATTCTACGGCAACCGGCCGGAGCCGGGTGCCGCCGGTTCGGCATGTGGGCTGTCGCCGAGTGCCAAACGCAGCGGCCCGATGAAGCGCTCGTAGCGACGCCACCTTTCGACCGAGCTCCTGCTCATGGGCTGGCGCACCTGCCAATTGCTCGCGGTGAGCACCGGCCGCTGGGTGCGGTGGAACTCGAGGCAACCCGGATCCCATGGCAGCCCGATGTGCGCGAGCATGCGGCGGCTCCAGCCCTCCGGATCGTCGACAAGATCCTCGTACCGCACCTCGAGCAGCGTCTGCGGCGGGAGCATGGCGCGCCAGTGCGCCATCAGACGCCGGTACTCATGGTAGTAATGCGCGAGGTCGCCGAAGTCACTGGCGTAGGGGTGCGCGGCGGAGAACCCCTGGAAGTAGATAGACAGGCACGTATCGAGCGCATTGCGCTCGAGGTGAATGAACCGGGCGCCCGGCAGCGCCGCGTGAATGAGACCGATGTGTCTGAAGTTGACGGGCAGCTTGTCGACGACGCGAGACGCATCAGGTGCCTGCGTCGCGAGCCCCTCCAGATAGGCACGGCCGAGCTCGGCGATCGTCGCAACGCGCTTCTCTGCGGTGGCCGCGCGCTCGGCGTCCGCCGCAAAAATCCAGTAGAGCAGCTCGCCCGCGCCGTGGACCTCAGGGTGCGAGGCGAGGATCTGTTCGGTCAAGCTCGTGCCCGACCGCGGCATGCCAACAACGAATACGGGACGCTCGGAGTCGAGCCCGCGGGATCGCAGAGCCGCGAGGGCGTGTCGATCGAAGGCCGCGAGAGTCCGCGTTACCCGCTGTGTCATCTCGGCACGGTCATAGCGCAATCGACTGCGACGGGCGAGCTCGTTGCCCATCCGGTGGTGCTCGAAAGCCGCGTCCCGGTCATCAACGTCATCGTAGTATTTGCCGAGAGCATGGTGCAGATTGATGGCATGTGCGACCGGCAGCCCGCGTGCCAGCGCGCGCTCCGCGGCGTCTCGCCATGGCGCATCGGCCGCGCTCATTTTGCGCACGGCCGAGAGGCTGGTGAGAGCCTCGGGCAGTTCCGGGTCGATGGCCAAGGCTTTGCGCAGCAACTCCTCCGCCTCGTCGAACCGACCGTGGTCGATGGCGAGGCTGCCGAGTAGCGCGAGCGTGTCAGCGGCGTCAGGTCGCAGGACGAGCGCCCGCCGGGTGCTTGCTTCTGCATCCGCCAGCCGCCCGAGCGCTCTCTCGACCATGGCGTGCGCGGTGTGCAGTGCGGCATGGTCCGGGGCTGCTTCAAGCCCGGCACGGTAGGCCGCATCTGCCTCAACCAACGCGTTCAGCGCGAGTAGCGAGTTGCCGAGGTGCAGGTGCGCTTCCGGCAGTCCCGGCTCGAGCTCGATCGCGCGCCGGCAATGCTCGATCGCAGCGCGAAAGTTGCCGAGGCAATGCAGCACATGACCTAAGTTGGCGTGCAGCCGCGCATCCCGTGGCGTCTGATTGAGCAACTCAACATAGCAGCGTGCCGACTCCTCATAGCGCCCGAGCCCTGCCAGCAAGGCCGCATACTCATCGAGGCTTTCGGGGCGCCGATCGCGCGCCAACAGCCGCTCGTAATGGGGGATCGCCTCCGCTACGCGACCCGCAGCGCTCAGCGCGTCCGCGAGTTGCGTCACCGCCCGGGCAAAGGCGGGGCGCAGCTCAATCGCCCTCTGCAGGCTGACGATCGCCGCCTCCCCATCGCCGGCTTCGAGAAGCGCGCTGCCGAGATTGCGGTGAGCCTCGGCGAGTCCTGGCTCGAGCGCGATCACGCGCCGGTACCCCGCGATCGCCGCGCCAAGCGCGCCGCGGGCGCGGTCGGCGTTGGCGAGATTGCCAAGAGCCGCCGCAAAGCGTGGCCGAAGCGCGAGCGCCCGCCGACAGCTCGCAATCGCGGCGTCCGTCCGTCCCAGCCGGAGCAACACTTCACCCAGGTCGTTGTGGGCGTCGGCGAAGTCGGGATTGAGAGCGGTCGCCCGCCCGAAGCTCTCGGCCGCGCGCTCGAGCAGTCCCTGCGCCTCCAGCGCCCGGCCAAGCATATAGTGCACCTGGGCATCGCCCGGGGGTTTCCCGCAGCACTGCTTGTACTTGCGGCCGCTGCCGCAGGAGCAAGGTTCGTTGCGTTCGGGGGGCATCTTGGAGCCTGGCGCGAGCAGCCTAGCGGCGATAGCGCACGAGTGCGTCGCCGAGCGCTTCGCGCAGCGGGCCAAGCCAGGGCTCAAAGTTGCGCCACTGGTCGAGGCCCTCGCGGAAGATGGGTTGGCGCACCTGCTCCGAGCTCGCCGTACGGATGCTGCGCTCGGTGCGGTGGAATTCGACGCAGGCCGGCTCGAAGGGTAGTTCGCAGAAGTCGAGAATAAGTCGGACACTGCGTTCGAGGTCGTCGACCACATCCTCGTGATGGACGGGCAGCACTCTGCCCGGCAGCGCAGTGTCCCAATGCTCCATCAGCTCGAGGTAAGTGCGATAGTAGCGGGCGATATCCTCGATGCTGTAGGTGAACTCCTGCCCGCGCGCGAAGAGTTGTTTGAGGTTCCCGAAGCAGCAGGCCATCGGCTCACGGCGCGCGTCGATGATCTTGGCGTTGGGGAACATCAGGTGGATGAAGCCGATATGGCGGAAATTGTTCGGCATCTTGTCGATGAACCGGGGCCTGCCGGTCCGATAGACGCGGGTGTCCTCAAGATACCGTTCGGCGAAGCGCACGGATTCCGCGGCCGGAAGTTGCGCCAGCACGGCCGGATATCGCGGCGACTCGAAATCTCGCTCGCGACCCTGCAATTCGAGCACGTAGCGCGGGATGTCGGCCAGCTCCTGCGTGCCCTCCACCGCGGAGTGCGAGGCCAGGATCTGCTCAATCAGCGTAGAACCTGAACGCGGCAGTCCGAGAACAAAGATCGGCGCCATGCTTTCGACGCCATAGCCCGTGCGCTGCTCGAAGAATTTCCGGGTGCAGACCGACTTCTGGTTCACCGTGTTGAGCTCGATCACTTCCGGGCGGTAGCGGCTTTCGGCGCGCTTAATCGCGTTGCCGCGCTCATAGCAGCCCCACGATTCGGCGTATTCACCGCGGTCCTCGTAGGCTTTGCCGAGCGCGAAACAGAGGTGACAGCGGTCGATCAGCCCGGTCGCCGGCGCGGCTTCTGCGGCACGCATGGCCTCGAGCTCGGCGTCCGTGAAGCGGTACGTCTTGAGGTTGGCGAGGCTCCAGTACGCGTCCCCAAAATCCGGTCGCTCCCGGGTGGCTGCCCGGTATGCGGCGATCGCATCGCTCTGGCGGCCCAGCGTCTTCAGCGAATGCGCGATCGACAAGTGCAGTTCGGCGGCATGGGGCGACCGCGGCGGCGCATCGCGCAGCAGATCCTCGTACAGCGTGATCGCCCGGGCGTGCTCGCCGAGGCCGACGACGGCGGTTGCGCGCAGGTTCCGGTATTCGCGATTCGCCGGATCGAGCACAAGCAATTTGTCGAGCTCAATCAGGGCTTGCCTGTACTTGTGCCTCCCGAGCAGCACCGAGGAATAGTCGTAGCGGGCGGCGCAGTAGTCGGGGGAGCGCTGCAGCACCGCCTCCAGCAGCAGCTCCGCATCGTCGAACACCTCGAGGGCAGCACCGATTCGCGCCAGCAGGCGCATCGCCTCGATGTGATCGCCGTGGGCCAGCAGGAACGCGCGGATCATTTTCTCGGCCGCCACCAGGTCGCCGTCGCTGAACAGCCCGGTCGCCGTGATCACTTCCTGTGGCAGCGTCTTGAGTTTTGCGACGTGAGCGGCGGCGCGGCCTGCGTTGTCGGCGTCGCCGCACATCCGGTAGAGGCCTTCCAGCATGCCCCAGCTGGCCGGCAGTGCGGGATTGATCGCGACGGCCTGCAGGAATGCCTGGATCGCCTGCGGCGCATCCTTCATCGTCACGTAGCAATGACCGCGCTCCTGATACAGGCGGCTGTAACCGGGATGGAACCGCTCGAGTTGCTCGAGCGTCGCGAGCGCGTCCGCGCTCCGGGCGAGCTGACGTTGGCCGAGCGCGAGCAGATAGAGCACGTCGCGGTTCTCGGGAACTCGCACGCGCAGCGCGGTCGCGGCCGCCACGCCCTCGGCGAAGCGCCGCTCCTTGATGAGCCCGCGAATGCGCGCGACCTCGGACTCCACGGTCGAGGTCACATGCGCGGTTGCTGAGGCGGTCATGGCCATCCGATTACTAGAGGGTGGGCTTCGCTGCCCACTCCAAAGTCTACCGCATGGCGCCGAGCGTCAGAACTTGAATCCGACCGTGATGCCGAGCACCCGCGGCCGGAGCGGCACCTCCGACTTGATGAACTGCGCGGACGAGGTGAACAGGCTCGCGCTGGAGTCGCCGAGGTTCGTGCCGTAGGCCTGGACACTCCATTGGTCCTTTGCAATGCTGTAGGACGCGTCATACGTCGTGTAGGCCGGCTGGTCATATCGCAGCCATGTCGTTGTCGGCACGGTGACTCCTGCACCGGACTGGAAGCTGCTCGGCTCGTTCTGCATGTCGCCGACGTGCTGCGCGCCGACCGCGAAGGACATTTTGTATTCGCTGAGTTGCCAGTCGTAGCGCGCGCGGAGATTGTACTCGGTGGTCGGCGAGAAGGCCGGCGTGGCGCCGACGGCGCCGAGCGGATTTTGCAGCGGTACGTTCTGGCTCTGCGCCGGTGACCACACCTGCGTGATGCAGCTGCCGATCGGCGTCGGGTTGCCCGGGTTCGACGATTTGATGCACGGCGAGTTGGTTTCCGAGGCGTTGTTGTGCGATATCGAACCCTGCAACGTCAAGCCTTGGGTGACGCGCGCGACGATCTGCAGCTCGGCGCCCTTGATCCGATAGTCGGGCCCGGCCACACCGAACGTGGTGTTGCCGTAAACCGGCGGGTTGTAGATCAGGGTCTGGACGTTTTTCCAGTCCATGATGTACGCCGAACCGTTGACCAGCAACCGGTGGTCGAGCCACTCCGTCTTCCAGCCGATCTCGTTGTTGGTCAGCGTGTCGGGCGGATAGGTGTAGGGCTTGTTGTACTGCTTGACGAGCGTCGGATTGGTAACCGGGCCGACCGTCGGCAATCCCGTGGCCGGATCCACGGAGATCTTGACCTCGGCGCTGTTCTTGCGGTTGCCGGCGCCGGGACGGAAGCCTTGTGAGAATGTGTAGTAGACCATCGCGTCCTGGGTGACGTGCCAGGTCAAATTGCCGCGGCTTTTGAACCCCGTGTAGTCTGCATCGTGCGTCGCATGGGTGAGCTTCGAGCCTACGCAGGTGCCGTTCGGGATACCCGCGCATCCGGTGCTGGTGGAGTACTGCGAGCCTTGGAAGGTTTCCTTGTAGTCGTAATAGCGCGTACCTCCGGTCAGCGTCAGGACCTTCGGGATCAGGTCGAAATCAACCGACGTGAAGAACGCCAGCTGCTTGTAGCCGCGCTCGAGGTCCTCGCCGAAGGCGACATTTTCGTTGCGCTGGCTCGGATCGATGGCCGCATATCCGGGAGCAGGAATCACGTTGGCCGTACATACCTGGGTACCCGCCTGGTAGAGCAGGAGGTTCGCCGGGGTACAGGACGGGAACGACTTGTACAGGAAGTTCATGTCGTCCTTGATGTCGAAGTCCTCCCAGAACCCGCCGATGAGGCCCCGCAGCCGCCAATCGTCGGGTGTGCTCAGCCGCAGCTCATGGCTCTGGTGCGTGGTTTTGACGTAGTCCTGCCAGGACGAGAGCGGTGAGTAGCAGGTCAGCGGACCCACGCCCTTGCCCATCGGGGCCGCGCCGCCGCCGCAGGTGTAGTAGAACCCGCCCGCCGAGCGCGCGTAATTCGTGTAATCCATCGCATTGTCGATGGTGCGGTCGAGGTAGCCGCCGGTGTATACCAGCTTGAGGTCGCCGATCTTACCGTTGACGGTCCAGGACGTGTTCTCCCACTTGTCCTTGTCGTAGGCCGGTGAGAACGAAGTCTCCTGCAACGGGGCGAGCGGCGTCTCCTGCGAGCTGAGCGGGTACTGCGCGTCCATGCCTTCCGCGTCCATGTCCTGGTAGGTCTGCTGAATCAGCACATTCCAGTCGTTGTTGATCTGCCAGAGCAACGTCGCGCGGATGCCCTGATAGGTCACCGGATTTTGATTATTCGCGGCGATCGCGTAATTGTTGGCAGTGGCCGCGTTCGCCGGATAGGGAATGTGATAGGAAAGGGTGCCCGGATCGGTCGGAAAGCGTGTGAATTGGCTCGGCACATTGTCGATGTAGCCGCCGCGTCGATCGTTGTAGATGACCGCACGGGCGGCGAGCGTGTCCGGGATCAGCGGCACATTGAGCACCGCGGTGATCGCGGTGTTCGGATCGCCATGGGCGGTAATCCCGTAGGTGGCCTCGACATTGCCCTCCGTGACGTTCAGCTTCGGCTTGTTGGTGATGTAGCGGATCGCGCCCGCCTCGGCGCCGCCCCCGAACAGCGTACCCTGGGGACCTTCAAGCACCTCGATGCGTTCCATGTCCGCCATGTAGACATCGACATTGCGCGCCGGGAACGCCATCGATTGGTCGTCGAGGTAAGTCGCGACGTTCGGAAACGGATTGATCGCCGCGCTCGACTGGTTACCGGCAAAGCCCGCGCTCATGCCGCGCATGTAGATGTTGCCCTGACCTGGGCCGTTCGCGCTGAAGGTCACGTTCGGCAGGTATTTGAGCACGTCATCGAAGGTCGTCACGCTCAACTGACTGAGTTGCTCGCCCGTGATCGCCTGAATCGTGATGGGCACGTTCTGGATCGACTCCTCGCGGCGCTGTGCCGTCACGACGATTTCTTGAATACCCTCCGACTCGACAGCCGCCGTATCGACCGCCGGGTCTGCGTGCGCGAGGCCCAAGCCCGCGCCGGAGCCGCTCAGGATGGCGGCAATTGCGTAAGACAACTTTTGGTTTGAGTTCATCGCTTACATCCCTTCATTTTTTGGAATCTACTATCGATCGGCTTTGCTGGCGTCCTTATTTCCGAAGGCGCGCACCGAATGTGAGCGGGCGTGCGCCTCAATTGAGCAAAAAGAGGGCTTCAGCGAAACGAGTCACCCCGTTTCGTACAGATAGCGTTGTGGGACATCCCTAAATCGTCTCCTCTCCTTTATGTAACACGGCGCTACGCGCAGCGAAAGGTTAGAGGCGAAATATTTCAGATTGGTGACGCTGGTTCCATTTGAGCTCCCACGCGGGTGGCACGCGGTGTTTCACGGCGCGTGCTTGACCCGCAGCAACGTCGCCGCATCGGCCGCAATGACGCTTGCCTCGTCGACGGGAATCACCAGGACCGCGGTCCGACTCGTCGGGGCGGCGATGTTCGATTCGACACCGACGCATGCCTCGTTCGCCTCGGGCTGCAACTGAATACCGGCCCACTCGAGCGACCCTACGATACGGCGGCGGACGTCAGGACAGTTCTCGCCGATGCCACCGCCGAATACGATCGCATCCGCACCACCGAGTTCGGCCATGTGGGCAGCGACGTAGTGGCGCGCACGCCGGCAGAAAACCTCGATCGCAAGCGCAGCCGCCGGGTCGCCCTTGTGCTCGAGCGCCAGCAATTCACCCATGTCGGCGGTCTGGCCTGAAAGTCCGAGCAGCCCGCTCTGCTCGTTCAACTCCCGGCGCACATCGGCCGGAGACATGCCGCTGCGCTCCATGACATGCAAAATCGCTCCCGGATCCAGATCCCCCGAGCGGGTACCCATCACGAGACCTTCCAGAGGCGTGAATCCCATGCTGGTCGCAATCGCCTGCCCGTCGAGGGTCGCCGTCACGGAACATCCCCGGCCAAGCTGAAGGCTG
Source organism: uncultured Gammaproteobacteria bacterium (assembly GCA_963843295.1). Classification (GTDB taxonomy): domain Bacteria; phylum Pseudomonadota; class Gammaproteobacteria; order Steroidobacterales; family Steroidobacteraceae; genus Bog-1198. Next base: position 102,084 of record CAWJJP010000016.1, read on the forward strand.
ACGATGCGGGCCGTCGCGCGCGACGTGCGAAGATGCGCGCGTGCCGATTCGCACAAGAAACGGTGCGCCATGCCGTGGAATCCATAGCGGCGGATACCATGGTCAGCGCGCCAGCGCGGCGGCACCGCATAGCGGGTCGCCGCGTCGGGCAGAGCGGTATAGAAAGCCGTGTCGAAAACGCCGATGACCGGTACTCCTGCGCCGAGCTGGCGGCGCACGGTGGTCATTACCGACAGCGCGGGGGGGATGTGGAGCGGCGCGAGCGAGCAAAGCTTGGCGAGCGCCTCGAACTCCGGTTCGTTCAACACGGCGGTGCTGCGGAACCGCTCGCCGCCGTGCACGATTCGATGCACGGTCGCCGTTACGCCGGCCAACAAATCGAGACCGTGGATTGAGGGGTTCGCGAGCCACGCCAGTACGAATTCGGCCGCCTCAGCAAGTGTCGGTACCGAAGGTGCCGATCCCCCCCGTGTCGCGGCGGCCCGCAACACGAACCGGCCGGACCCATCTGCGGTATCGACGAAGGCGCCTGTCGCCAGACGACGGGCGCCCGCGCTCGTCGGCAAGTCCAGGAGGTCGAATTTCAGCGATGAGCTCCCGGCGTTGAAGACGAGCAGCCGCATTGACTCACGCCGGCGCGGATCGGGGGCCTGGCGTCGGCCGCCGCCGCGAGTGCCTCATTCGAATGCCTTGTATTTGTCGAGAAATCGCACCGGCTTCGACAGCGCGTCGCGGCGAAACGGATCGCCCAATTCCTTCGTCACCATCATTTCGAGTACCGTGGTGCGGCCCTCGCTCTGCGCCTGCGTCGCGGCTTTAAGAGCTGGACCAACGTCCGTAAGCCGATCCACCGTCACACCCTCGCAGCCAAAAGCACGCGCCACACCCGCCCAGCTCGGGTTCTCAAGATTGACGCCCTGATAGCGCCTGGAGTAAAAATCGACGTGATTTTTCTTCTCGGCGCCCCACTGTCCGTTATTGAACACCACCACGGTGACGCCGATTTTCTGGCGGGCGCAGGTGAGTAATTCGTTGAAGCTGATGCCCCATGCGCCGTCCCCGACGTAGGCAAATGCGGGACGGTGGGGGCTGGCTATCTTGGCACCGCAGATGACGGGAAACGCGTAACCGCAATTGCCGAAACTCATCGCGGCGAACATGGAGCGCGGCGCCTCGAACCGCAGATAGGAATTGGCGACCGAACAGATGTTACCAATATCGGTCGAGACCATCGCGTCGGCTGGCATGGCCCCCTCGAGCTCCCGCAGCACCTGGCGCGGATGCATATGCCGGGAATCGCGGGCGACCTCGATCGAATAGGCATCGCGCTCGTGCGTCCACGCGTCGAGCTCGGTCTCCCAGGCTTGCTTTTCGGCCTGGATTCGCGTGGCCCGCTCGGCGCGATTGGCTGCAGCGGCAAGAGGGCGACCCTTGAGACGCTCGAGCAGTGCCGCGGCGGCGGCGCGCGCGTCGCCATGGATGCCTACGGAGATCGGCTTGACCAACCCGAGCACCCGGGGGTCAGTGTCGATTTGAATGATCTTGGCCTGCTTCGGCCAGTAGTCGAGCCCATGCTGCGGCAGCGTCCCAAAAGGTCCGAGGCGCGTGCCGAGCGCCAAGACCACATCCGCCTGCGCAATGAGCTTCATCGCTGCCTTGGAGCCTTGGTAGCCGAGCGCACCCGCCGCCAGCGTATGCGAGGCTGGGAACGAATCGTTGTGCAGGTAGCTGTTGCACACCGGTGCTCCCAACAAGTCCGCGAGCGCGACCGCTTCGGCAGTTCCGCCCGACATGATTACGCCGCCGCCGGCGAGGATCACGGGAAAGCGCGCGGTCGCGAGCGTCGCAGCGGCCGCGTCGAGCGCCACGGAGCAGCCCGGTCCGTGGGCAATCCGGATCGGGGCTGAGATCGTCGCTTCGATCTCGCCATAGAAGAAATCACGAGGAATGTTCAGCTGCGTTGGACCCATCTCCAGCATGGCGCGGTCGAAGCAGCGCGCAGCGATCTCCGCCATGCGCTTGGGATTGTTCACGTGTCCCTGATACTTGGTGATTTTCGAGAAGATCGGCAATTGCTCGGTCTCTTGAAACCCGCCGAGACCGAGGGACATCGAACCCGTTTCGGGTGTGATGAACACGACGGGCGAATGTGCCCAGTAGGCTGCAGCCACACCGGTGACGAAATTCGTCACGCCCGGACCGTTCTGTGCTATGCAAACACCATGGCGGCCCGACGCCCGGGCATAGCCGTCCGCCATGTGAATCGCGCCCTGTTCGTGGGCGACGGGCACAAATTCGATGCCGGCTGCCGGAAATATATCGAGCGCATCCATGAAGGCCGAACCGACGATCCCGAAGACGTGCTTGATGCCATTGACGGCGAGGGTCTCGACCAGGGCCTCTGAGGGCCCCATCTTTTGTGGCGGCGGATTCACGACGGATCGACTCCTTAGGTCTCGTTTAGGGAGACATTAAATTTCATTTCTGGTTATGATATGCCCCTATTAGCGCTGCTGGCAACCTCACGTACCGTCAGCGGCGAGTTTTGTATCGTTTATCGGAACGAGGTCCCGAGGTGAATAGCAGAGCCCTGCCACGAGCGACCGCACAGGCGGAGATCGCGAGCGAGACATCGTCCACTCTCAAGGCCTTCAGCGTCCTCGAGGTGCTGGTGCGCGCGGGGCGGGCGGTCACCCTGTCCGACCTCATGCAGGCGACGGATTTACCGAAACCGACGCTCTATCGGACGCTAGCCCTTTTCGAAGAAGCGGGTTTTCTGTGTCGCGAGCCCGGCGGCCGCGCTTACATGATCGGCGAACGCCTCTCACGGTTCGGACTCGATGTCCTGCGCAACGACGGCGCCGCAACGGAACGGCGCATCGTGCTGCGGGGGGTGGTCAGCGAGATTGGCGAGAGCTGCAACTTGGCGGTGCTGCGCAAGGGCGCGCTGATCTACCTGGACCGGATCGAGGCGAATTGGCCGCTGCGCCTGCAGTTCTCGGCGGGCGAAGTCGCCATGCCCCCGCATTGTTGCGCGAGCGGCAAGCTGCTGTTGGCCTATCTGCCCGTCGCCGAACGCCAGCGTCTTCTGGAACTGATGCCGCTCGAGCGATTCACGTTGCGCACCATCACAGACCGTCACGTGCTTGCCTCGGAATTGGACCGCATCGTCAATTCCGGTTACGCGGTCGACAACGAGGAATACGTGCTCGGCGTCGCCTGCGTCGCAGTGCCGGTGCGCAACAGCCATGGTGAGGTCATCGCATCCATCGCGGTGCAGGGCGCAACGGCGCGCCTGCCCCTGATGCGCGCGATCGAGTTCGTACCGCGACTGCAAGCGGCAGCCCTGAGTGTTGGGGCGACGTTCGGATGAACCGGAGGGAGACATGGAATTAACACTTGAAACGCTCGAACGGCACTGGCTGCCTTTTAGCGACAACCGTGGGTTCAAGCGCGAGCCGCGTCTTTTTGTCAGCGCCAGCGGCATGTACTACCGGAGCCAGGACGGGCGCAAGATCCTGGACGGCAGCTCCGGATTGTTCACCACCCCCGCCGGCCACTGCCGGGCCGAGATCGCAGAGGCGGTGAGTGAACAACTGCACACGCTTGATTACACGCCGTCTTTCATGCGTGGCCATCCCGGCGCATTCGCGCTCGCGAACGCGGTTGCGGCGCTCACCCCGAAAGGCCTCGACCACATTTTCTTTTGCAACTCCGGCTCCGAGGCCGTCGATACGGCGATCAAGATCGCGCTCGCCTATCATCTTGCGCGCAAAGAGGCGCAGCGCACCTACCTCGTGTCTCGCGAACGCGCCTACCACGGCGTGAATATCGGCGGCACTTCGCTCTCCGGCATGGTCAAGAACCGGGAGGCGTTTGGAGCGCTGGTGCCGGGCGTTCTGCATCTTCGACATACCCTGCTGCCGGAGAACCGCATGACGCGCGGTATGGGTGCGTGCGGCAAAGAGCTGGCCGATGACCTGTTACGGTTCGTACAACTCGTCGGCGAGAAACGCATCGCTGCGGTTTTCGTGGAGCCCATCGCCGGTTCGACCGGCGTGCTCGTGCCGCCGCACGGTTATCTCGAGAGGATACGGGAAATCTGCGATCGCTACGGTATCCTGCTGGTGTTCGACGAAGTGATTTGCGGATTCGGCCGGATAGGCGAGGCATTCGCGGCCGACACCTTCGGTGTCGCGCCCGATCTGATCACGATGGCGAAGGCGCTCACCAATGGCGCACAGCCCATGGGAGCGGTCGCGGTACGCGATAGCATCTACCGGACGATCATCGAGGCGGCACCGGACGGCGCGACGGAATTCTTTCATGGCTACACCTATTCGGCGCATCCGGCGGCCTGCGCTGCGGGCTTGGCCGCCCTGAAGATCTACGAGACCGAGCATCTGTTCGCCAAGGGCCGTGAGTTATCGCCCTACTTTCAGGACGCGATGTTTGGTCTGCAAGATCTGCCGGTGGTGGCGGACGTGCGGGGCTACGGTCTGCTGGCGGGTATCGAAGTCAAACCGGGCGGCGCCCCCGGGGTACGCGGTGCGGAGCTTCAAGCCAAGCTGTTCGATCGCGGCCTGCATGTAAAGACCACGGGCGACACGGCGATCATGGCACCCGCCTTCATCGCCAGTCGCGCTGAAATCGACCAGATGGCCGCCGTGCTGCGGGACGCACTGTCCGAATATTAAAGCGTTGTACCTCGGATGATGTGCCGTCGCGTCCCCCAGGACAGTCAAAGCTCTTCGTATCGATGGTGCTCCATGACAAGGGTCGCGATGTCGGGCTCGCCGCCGAAGCGGACGCGTGCGCTGAAGCCGAGCAGCAGCAGAACCAAACTGATCACGCCGAATATGAGCGGCGTTCGCTGCTCCGGGATGAAGGCCATCGCCAGAACGATGCTGAGCATGCCGACGATCGCAACATAGGTCAGGTATGGATAGGCCCACATTCTGACGCGCAGTCGCGCAGGATCCTCCCGTTCCAATCGTGCGCGCAACCGCAGCTGCGAGATCGCGATCAACAAGTAAACGAATATGGCCACCGTCCCGTACGAATTGACCAGAAAAGCAAAAACCTTGTCCGGCGAGACATAGGACATGACCACGGCGCCATAACCGAAGAGAGTTCCCAGCAGGATCGCCCGGGATGGGACGCCGTTGCGGCTGAGTTTGGCGAGGCCCTCCGGAGCATCGCCGCGTCGGGTCATCGCGAATAGCATTCGCGATGATGCATACAGCCCCGAGTTCAGCGCCGAGAGCACTGCGGTGAGGACGACCGCGTTCATGATCTGCGCCGCCGCCGGAATGCCCATCGCCCTGAGCGCGCTGACGTAGGGCGCGGTGATTTGCGGCGAATTCCAGGGCACCAGACACACGACCAGGAGGATCGATCCCACATAGAAAAATAGGACGCGCGCGATGACCGAGTTCGTCGCCCGGGCAACCGCTTTCGCCGGCTCGGCTGCCTCCGCCGCCGCGATCGTGACGATCTCGGCTCCGAAGTAGAATCCGGTTGCGGCTACCGCGCCGGTCGCGATTGGAAGCAGGCCGTTCGGGGCGAAGCCGCCGTGCGAGGTGAGGTTGGCAACGCTCGGCGCAACTCCCGGCCACAGGCCGAGGACGTACACGCCCGCGAGCAGCAAGAAGACGACAATTGCGGCAACCTTGATCGAGGCGAACCAGAACTCGAATTCGCCGTAGGACCTCACCGAGATGAGATTCGTCAGCGTCAGTATCACCAGCAGTGCCAGGCTGATGAGCCAAGCCGGTTGATCGGGTAGCCAGAATCGCACCAATCCGGCACCGGCAACCGCTTCGAGCGCGACAACGATGACCCAGAAATACCAGTACATCCACCCGGTGAGGAAACCGGCCAGTTCGCCGAGTGCCGGCCGATCGCTCCACGACAGGCGGGCATACTCGTAAAACGATCCGAGCGCCGGCATGGCGACGGCCATCTCGCCGAGCATGCGCATCACCAGCACGACCAGCAGCCCGGTGATTACGAAGGAAAGCACGGCCGCAGGTCCTGCCGATTGGATGACGACGCCACTACCGACGAATAGCCCGGCGCCGATGACCCCGCCGAGCGCGATCATCGTCATGTGGCGCTGCCTCAAGCTATGGCGTAGCCCGCTCGAGGGCAAAGGGGTGCTGCTTGTCACCCGGGGATAGTAGCAAGCCGGCGTGGGGATCCGAGGGCGAACCGGCCTAGGCCAGCCAGCGGACCACCCCGGTGGTGAGGTCATGCATGGCGGCAGCGACCTTCAATTTGCCGGCCGCGGCCAGATCGCGCAGCACGGTGCTCTCGGCGAGAAGCTCGGCGGCAGCATCCTTCGCGTTCTGATCGGCAACGGCTTGCACGAAGGGCCGATCCTTCGAGGTATGCGGCCCCATAGTCTTTGCGACCGTTGCGACGGCGGGACGAATATGGGCAAGCACGCCTGTGAGATGTCCCAACTTCACATCGTCGCAGGCGCCCTTGATCGCCCCGCAATCGGAGTGTCCGAGGACGAGGATCGCTTTCGCGCCGGCGAACTGAGTTGCGAATTCGAGGCTGCCGAGGATATCGTCGTTGACGAAATTCCCGGCGATTCGCGCGACGAAAATGTCGCCGATTTGCTGATCGAACACCAACTCCGGGGGCACCCGGCTGTCGATGCACCCGAGGACGGCTGCGAAGGGCGCTTGCGCGGATGCGGTTGCGTGCACCTGGGCGATGAGGTCGCAGTGAAGACTGCGGCCGGCGACGAATCGAACGTTCCCATCCTTGAGGCTCTGCAGCGCCATCGCGGGCGTCACCGCGTTTTGGCGATCCTTCGTGAAAACGGCGCACTGCGAGTCATCCGCCGCTGCGCGAGCGGCGAGCAAGGCTGCGCCTACCAGGAACGAGCGTCGAGTGGCCATCGAGTTGCCCTCAAAGCTCCATTATCGCGCCGCTCCACATCCAACCGCCAGCGGATCCGGCGCGGCGGCGCGCCGGATCCGCGATGATTGCCCGGACCTACTGGTTGATGGGCGGCAGCAGAGCCCACTTATCCGTTGTCGAACCCGGCAGCGCCGACGCGTCCAAACGATTCTCGGATACCCAGATGGTGATCTTTTCGCCAACCGCCAGATCGTGGAAGGCCTTGCTCTGACCATTGACCATCACGTGCTGATTCGGGCCCGGCTTGAAGCTGGCCGTCTCCACCGTGTCTCCCGCCGCGTTCACTATATTGACGGTCGTGAAGTCCTTGGAATTGATGTAGACCTTGGCTTCGAATTTGGCGTAACGCTTGCCCTTGTAGACCCGCCCATCGAGGCAGGCTTGGGGCGCCTTTGGCCATTTCTTCAGGAACGCCGGGCTGAATTTCAGGTCGCTGCACGCAACCTGGGGCAGCTTATCGGGATTGACCACGGCGTGTGCGGTGCCGATCGACAGCGGTAGCGCAAGCGCGGCGGACAGCAGCAGCCACTTGGTTCTTTTCATTTGCAGATCTCCTAAACAAGTCTTGAAAAGCGCCCGACCCTATCTCGCGAGCACAATGAGCGTCACTGAAGTGACTTGGCGGCAAGTCTTGGCTCTCGGGGCTCATCCAACAATTGGACTAAAGTCCGGGATCATCCGGATGCCGATCACTTTCCGTGCGCCCATATGGAAAATGCACCCTCAATCCCATTCGTTGGAAAATAGCCACAGCGCCTCTTCGTGCATTCCGGGCGCCCGGCATGCGATTTTGGCGATGAAAAAATCTCGCTCATTATGTAGTTTGTACTGAATTCAGCGTACGATCCGCTATAGCATCCGGGTCACATCCCATTATTAGAAAGCCCATCATATGCCCTTGACAAAACCCGTTGATTGGCAGATTCGCAACAGCCGTGTGCTGCTGTCTACACTCTTGATCGCAGGCTGGCTCACGGCCTGTGGCGGGGGTGGTGGCGGGGGCGGGGGTGGCACCGTCACACCGCCTGCGCAAACCTATTCGATCGGCGGCACCGTGACTGGGCTCACGGCGAGCGGCCTCGTACTGCAAAACAACGGCGGCGACAATCTCACGGTGGCGGCGAATGCCACCACCTTTACGTTCCCGACCAAAGTGGCTGCCAATGGCGCCTATGCCGTGACGGTGATGACACAGCCGACGAACGAAAGCTGCACGGTGACGGGCAGTTCCGGCACCGTCGCTTCGAGCGCCGTGACCACGGTGAGTGTTGCGTGCACGAGCACGGTGACGCCGACGTTTACAGTCGGCGGCACAATTACTGGGTACACCGGCGCCGGCCTGGTGCTGCAAAATAGCGGTGGCAATAACTACACCATCCCAACCAAGGCCACGACCTTTACGTTCCCGACCAAGGTTGCAACCGGCGCGGCCTATGCCGTCACGGTGCTGACGCAGCCGACGAGTCCTCCTCAAACCTGCACGGTAACGAGCGGTACGGGCACCATGGGTAGTGCCAATGTGACGACCGTCCACATCGCGTGCGTGAACATGGGATTTACGATCGGCGGCAGTATCAAAAGCCTCACGGGGGCTGGATTGATACTGCAAGACAACGGCGGCGATAACCTCCCCGTCGCGGCGAACGCCACCAGCTTCACGTTCAAGACGCCGGTCTTAGCCGGTGCCGCTTATGCAGTCACCGTCCTTACGCAGCCGACCAATCAAACCTGCACGGTGACATCGGGCTCGGGTACGGTGGTTGCCAGTAACGTCACCAACGTTGCCATCCAGTGTGTAACCTCGTACACCATCGGCGGCACCATCAGTGGTCTGACCGGTACAACCGGTGTTGTATTGCAAGACAACGTTGGCGATAACCTCACCGTCGCAGCGAAGGCCACCACCTTCACCTTTAAGACGGGGCTCAAGACCGGAGTCGCCTACGCGGTGACTGTATTGACGCAGCCCTCGCATCCCAATCAGTACTGCACCGTGACCAATGGAACGGGCACCGTTGCGACGGCGAACATTTCCAATGTCGCGGTGAGCTGCATCAACATCGGTCGATTCGCCTTCGTCGCGAACTTGTCCGACGGGACCAACGGCGATGTTTCCGCATTCACGATCGATCCGACGACCGGCTTGCTGACGCCGGTGATGGGCAGTCCCTTCGTGGCGGATCAAGGTCCGACGGCCGTTGCTGTCGATACAAATGGTCTCTATGCGTACGTGAGCAACGTAACGACATCGGATCTGACCATATTCAGCGTGGACCAAACCACGGGAACAACGGCCGGAACGTTGACGGCGGTCGGCAACGTCGCAACGCCGGGAACGGGCGGGGCGTCGATCGCAGTGTCGCCTTCCGACCAATATGTCTATGTCGCCGGCTATGGTGCGAACCCCGCCCCGAACACCGGCTCCATCGCGGGTTTCACGAATTCGGGTTCGGGATCACTGACAGCCTTATCGAGCGGCCCATTCCAAGCTGGTGATACACCTTATGGCGTGGCGGTCGACCCGGCGAGCCAGCTGGTATTTGCGACCACCGCGAACTCGCATTTCCTGTGGGTTTACACGATCGGGAGCGACGGCACCTTGACTGCGGTCAATCAGTATTCGACCGGCTCGGGTTCGTATGGCGTGGCCGTCTACCCCTTGGGCACGGCGAGCGGTGGCTTCGTCTACACTGCAAACGGCGCGTCCAATACCGTCAGCGGATTCTCTTATGACGGCTCGGGTAACTTGACCGCACTGTCGGGCTCGCCGTTCTACCCCAAGAATACGACGCCGCAGGGAATTGCGATCGATCCGCAGGGGCAGTATCTCTATGTCACGAATCGTGGCGACAACAACGTCACTACGTTTTCGATCGATCCTTCCACGGGCAATTTGACGCTGATGGGAACCGTGCTCACAGGACAGGGTCCGATCGCCGTGACGGTCGACCCGTCCGGTCAATTCGTGTACGTGGTGAATTACACGGATGGATCGGTGTCGCTATTCTCGGCGAGTGCGGGCGTGCTGTCGCTCGTCCATACTTACGCGACCGGCGGAGGAGCGTCGTCGATCGCAATCGAATGACGCGTCGAGAGTCCTGCATGAGCGCGGGTTAAGAGTATGCTCGCTCGGTGGCATCTGCCACCGAGCGAGCGAGCGCATGGAGCCAGATCGAGGATCTGCGAATATCCGGATCGACTACCGGCACCCGTGGCCGGTCCGCATCTGGCATTGGGCGAATGCCGCGGCGGTTGCGGTATTGCTGCTCAGCGGGCTGCTGATTTTCGACATTCATCCGCAACTCTACTGGGGGGAGGACGGGCACGAGGGCATGCCGGCCTTCCTCTCCCTCACCAGTCCGAATCCCGACGCGCAAGTCCCTCCAATGTACCTGCGGATCGGCGATCGCCGATGGGACGTGACCGGCGTTCTCGGCTCCGTTCTCGATGCGGGCGACGGCGTCAAATACGTGCTCGCCTTCCCGGCACCGGCGGATTGGCAGTTCGGCGCAACGCGTGCGTGGCATTTTGCGTTCGCTTGGATTTTGGCGGCGAGTTTTCTGCTCTATGCGATCTATCTGCTGGGGAGCGGCCGGATCGTGAGATTCCTGCTGCCGAGGCGTGGCGATCTTGCTTGGGACAATGTGCGCCGCGAGTTGTGGGATCACCTGCGATTACGCCGCGCGCGCGGAGAGTCCGCTCGCAATTACAACCTGCTGCAGAAACTCAGCTATCTCGTGGTGATCGCCGTTTTGATCCCGACGATCGTGTTGAGCGGCTTGACGCTGTCGAATGCCGTGACGGCGGCGTTTCCTGAGCTGTTTCGACTGTTCGGCGGCCGCCAGTCGGCACGCTCCGTGCATTTCCTCGCTGCGACGCTCCTGATCCTATTCGTATTCATTCACGTGGCCCAGGTCTTCGTGGGCGGATTCTCCCGGCTGATGAGATCGATGATCACCGGGCGCTACGTCATCGACCGTGAGCATCCCGTATGAAAGACACCATCTCGCGGCGGTCGCTGCTCGCCGGGCTTGCGGGGACAGGAACGCTGCTTTCGGCGTGCGGCAGGCTCGATCAAAGCTTCCCGGTCGGTCAGCTGCTCGACGCCTCGGAGAGCCTGACCATGCGTGCCCAACGGTTGCTGCTGTCCTCGCGCCCGCTGGTGCGGGAGCTGGCCGCTTCGCAGATCTCCGCCACCTTCCCCATCAACGGCACGCAGCTACCCAAGGGCGACGACTACCGGCGGCTGCTCGACACGGAGTTTCGCGACTGGAAGTTGCGCGTGCACGGTCTGGTCGAGAGGCCGCTCGCACTGAGCCTCGCAGAATTGCAGGCACTCCCTGCGCGGACGCAGATCACCATGCACAACTGCGACGAAGGTTGGAGCGCGATCGCTCAATGGACGGGTGTGCCGCTGGCGCAGGTATTGGCGTTATCCGGAGTCGCGCGCAACGCGCGCTATGCCGTGTTCCATTGCCTCGATAAGCTGGAAGACGGCGCGTATTACTACGAGAGCATCGATCTGCTCGATGCACTTCATCCGCAGACGATCCTGGCTTACGCGATGAACGGCTCGCCGCTGCCGGTGGGGCATGGCGCGCCCGTACGGCTGCGGGTGGAGCTGCAGATCGGTTACAAGAACGCGAAGTACGTCGACCGCATCGAACTCGTCGATCGACTCGATCGGATCGGCAAGGGGCGCGGCGGATGGTGGGAGGATTTCGATCGTGCGGTCTGGTACGCAGGACAGTAGGGCGCCCCCGGTAGCCCACTACCTGGGAGGCGGCAGGTCTTTTTCATGTCCTCCGTCGATGCGCCGGTGTTGGACGCTCTCTCCTTATCCATGCAATCCTTCATCATCTGTTTCTGGTTCATCACCGGCCGAGCGTTATTCGTACGTCGGCGAAGGCTTGCAACCCAGCGCTCGCCAGGCACGTGAGCAGCAGTGAAGCCACTATGCGATTCATACTCTGTCTCCTTTGATTCGACTGGTCCAACTACCCAGCGATCATCGGGCGCGGTCGTGCGGGTGGCTATCATCGTGGGACGTCCCCAGCGGCCAGCGCAGTCCTACATTTGTTCCCAGCGCGTTACTCTGCGTCTGCGTGCTCAGCCCGTCGGAGCGAGGGTCACCATGGCCAATGTGTGTGCTCCGAGCGATGCTCCGGCACTTGGGCTGCCGATCACCACGAAGAAGCTCTTCGGTTGTCGGCGGCGGGAATCGACGACCACCGGGACGTAGAGAGTCAACGCGTTCTTCCCATCGCCGATCCGTTCCTCATGCGGAGCGACGGGGACGAAATCATGTCCGGGCTTCGCCGTTCCGGATTCCGTCCACCATGAGAACGTCGCGTCTCCGCGTAAATTGCCGCTGCGGTGAACCACGATTCGGGCTGCGGGATCCTCGGGCGCCACGCTGACCGAGTCCGCCCCCAGATCGATGCGGGAGCGCATGGCCGTCCCGGTCTGCGCGGCAGAGGCGGCCGCGCGCGGCGCTGCAGCCGCCACGCGCGCCGGCGCCCGTGAAGCCGATGTCGATGGTGTCGGTGCCGATGAAGCCGGTGCCGACGAAGCGGGCGCTGTCGATGGCGGTGGTGTTGGTGCAGGCGGGGCTCGCGAGGCGGTGGCACGCGTTGCATCCGCGACATCGGGCAATGGTGCGCCCTGGCTCGCAGGCGCCGCCGCCGGCTTCTCGTCGTTCGCAGCGGGAATGACCGGGAACTTCGCGGCGGAGTCATCCGCGACGTGCACCGCCGAGCGCGCGCGCTGCCACCATTCCATGAGGATGGATTGGGCATCGCCGAGCGCGCCCGACAGTTCAGCGCGCACCTCGGCGGTTGCGCTCCGCGCCGGTTCGACATGAGCGGATACCCACCAGATCCCGACCAGCAGGGCCAGAGTTCCGGCACCAAGCGCCGGGAGCAAGAGGCGCCTGCGTTTCGGCGGAGCCACCCGCAGCAGCGATCCCACCGCCGGCAGATGCTCGGTTGCATCGCGCATATCGAACGGTCCCAGCAGTTCGGCGACGCTTGCCGCGCGCCGCTCCGGACGCAAGGACAGACCGGATCGCAGCGATCGCCATTGCTGGCCCGTCAGCGCATCGGGGCGTGCGGGTTTCAATCGCATGGTGCGAGCTTGGATGGCGTTGTATTCCCCAAAAGGATGGTTGCCCGTCAAGAGGATGTAGGCGACGCACGCCAAGGCATACACGTCGTCGCGCACACCGGCGGTTTCGCCCTCGAGCAGCTCGCAGCTCGCGTAGCGGGGTGTTGCCAGCGTCGGCGTTGACCGCTCATCTCCTATCCATGGCCCTCCTGGCAGGGCGTGGGAGGCACCGAAGTCCAAGACCCGCACCGCACCGTCATCGGTGATGAAGATGTTGCCCGGGTTGAGATCGCCGTGCACGATGCCGTTTGCGTGTGCATACGAGACAGCCGCGCCCACATCGCGAATGATCGCCATCGCGTGCGGGCGAGCCAGTGGGATCTGATGACGCGCACTCAGCACGCGAATGAGCGCAGCACCGCTCAAGTATTCCATCGTGAAGAAGGCGAGGTCACCATCGCGATCATAGTCATGCACGCGCACGATGTTCGGATGGGTCAACGCCTGCAAGAGCTGAAACTCGCGGCGTAGTTCGGCCAGCACTTCCGGTCGCTCCGCTACGGCGGGATGCAGCACCTTGATGGCAACTCGTTGACCAATGTCCGGAATGTCGACGCGATATTGGTCAACCGCCTCGAACACCGTGCCGGTGCCTCCGCTGCCGATAATATTCGTGATCCGATAGCGCCCGCGCAGGACGTCATCCACCTGTATTTCGCGGGCGGCGGCTCGCGCCGCGGAGGGCGCGCTCCTCGGTCCTGCCGCGGGCGCGGCGCGCGATGCGCTCGCCTGGGCGCCAGCGGGGACCGAGGGCCGGGCGAAGGCGGACGGCGTGGTGGTTTCGCCCGAGCGATTGGCGGCGCTCGCAGCCGCTGCGCTGGGTCCGGACATCGGTTTCAGAACGGATTGGCGCTCTGAGCTCATCCGAGCGGCGACTGGCGGGTGTGACGCCGTCAGCTGCGCTGCTCGCGACAAATCATCCTTCCTGGTCATCGGAACGCTGACTTCGATATCGAGCGTGGCGCCGAGGAGTTGGCTTTCCAACTGGGATTTCAATGTGCGAAAGAGCTCGGCAGTGAGTTTGCCGCGGCGGTAATACTGATCGAGAAGGGACAACAAATCCCAGCCCGCATCAGGCGACTTGCGGATGATCTCCCGCACTGCGCGTAGGAACGTCCCCTCGTCGCAGCCGCCGGTCGACAGGGCATCGAGCCATTGCTGCGCTGCGCGTAGTTCGCCGGCCGCGCGGCGCTGGTCCGCCGGAGATTCGGGTGTCGTGGTGCTCATGCAAAGCCTCTCATTCTCCCGGACTCAACTCGATGGACCAATCCGGACCGGAATCGATGCGGTGCGAGGCCGCGTAGCTCGCCTGGTTGAGCGCCACGGCGAGATTCAGCAAGCTGTTGACGTACACCAACGGCTTACCGATGGCCACTTCGCCGAAAGTGCGCTGATAGGGAGCGATGCCCTCATCGACCAGGCGATCGTCGTGGAAGATGCGCACGCGCACCGGGGCGCCGAGTGCCAGGTGCAATTCGTCGAACAGCGATTTGGGTATATTGGACCATACGTTGCCGAACTGCACGTCGAGCACCGGAATGATTCCCCTCACGGTGTTTCCGGTCCGTGCGGGTTTTCGGTAGGGAATGTAGACCAACACTTGCGGGGCGAGGGTCGGACCGACCTGCTCGAAGCGGATGACCCCGGCAGCGAGGCGCGCGCCCGTATAGGCGAACACATCGCGGCCGTGAAACGTGTGCGATTCGTCCGAGCCTTGGCGCCGATTGAGATGCTCATCGATTTGCCGCAATTCCGCGATGCCGTCCCGCTCGGCCACCAATCCCAGCAGGCCGTTATTCGGTCCGACGAAATAATGGCCGGTCCGCGTCTTCAGGACGACGGACAAACGCGACGTGCCCACTCCGGGATCGACCACGGCGACGAACACGGTGTCTTGCGGCCAGAACTGTTCGGTCTGATACAGGCGATAGGCGCCGGCGAAGATACTCGGATTCTCGTGGCTCAGGTCGGAGATCAGAAGATCCTGCGACACACTGTATGCAACGCCCTTCATCGCGGCCACGGCGCCGTCCTGGGTCCCGAAATCGGTCAGCAACACCAGCGGCGCGCGCGCCTGCGCCTGACCGCAAAGCCACATGACGCATGCGAACAGGGCCGCGCGGAGAATGAATTCACACGGCGACGCGACTGAACAGCGTGACGAGCTCGTTCCATGCACGTTCTACCTGTGCCTCGTTGTAGCAACCCTTAGCGGTGCCATATTGCGCCTCGATTCGCCGCGCAAGCAGCGGATGAGAGCTCTCCGCCTTGTCGGTCATTGGCTTACCGTCATGAAGGGATGCTCCTGCATTCGGAATCGCTACTTTGGACTGTCCAGGGGATAGGTGCGCGGCGCATCCGCCACGGGTGCCGTCGGCGGGGGTGGGGCAGAAGAGGCCGCGGGCTGCTCGGCTTGCGGTGCGGGCGATGTTCTCACGACGGTGCGCGTCGACTGCGCCAATCGGTCGAGGAATCGCTGCGCGGATTCGGGCGCCGCCGGCGCCTGTCCTGACAGGATCTCGCTCGCCATGACCCCGCTCTTGTGGTAGTAGGACGCGTTCGCGGACCGATCGATCGAAATGACGCTGCCGTCCAATGCAATTCCGCCGAACAGGCCGCGCGTCCGCGCATACGAATAGATTTCCGCGAAGGCCACGTCGGTGGCCGCGGATCCCTGCCTGCCGTAAGGCCCCCCCGCCACGGAGGCATCCGCCCCCAACGTCAACTTTCCGCCGGCGATCCCTTCGACGCCGGTTCTGGTGGCGAACACCAGGATGATATCCGAGGACTGCGCGCCGATCTGGAAACCCCAACTTCCGCCGGTCAGCGACACGAATACCGGGTTGCTCCACGGTCCATTCAATTTGTCCCGCACCACCAACACGCCGTTGCCATGGCGGCCGCCGAAAATGAACGCAATTTTAGTGACGTCTGGAATCACCGCGATTCCGTAGGCGCGCGACAGGAGCGCGTCGGGTATACGTTGGTCCGGCATGCCTTGTACATCCTTCAGCACCTCCGTGGCTGTCAGAAGGCGTCCCTCCTCGCGGGCATCGGCATGCGCAACATTTACAACTGCTGGCGCTGTTGCCGCAACGGCGGAAAAAAGCAATGCAATACCGACTTTAATTGACATCAAATGCTCCCCTCATGATGCAGATCACCCTACCCTAGCGGGGCGGACCCCGCGAAGACCCCTTAGTTCCCAAGCTTACCGCTTGTCGGAGCCGGCGAGAACCTGCGCCGCGTCGGCGTCGCGGTGGTGCGAGCGGTAGTATTCAACCAGCCGAGCGGTTGCCTCTTGTGTGGCTGGATCGCGCGCGCCGGCCGTGGCGAGTAATTTCGCGCGCGCCGCGGTCAGCATGGCCTCGCCTTCCGCTGCCCGATCGCGCTTGATCAGCGCCCATCCCAAGCTCGCGGCGGAACGCGCCGTACGCCAGCTGTCCGGTCCAGCGAGCGCCGTCGTGATATCGAGCGCAGCACGGAGTTCCACTTCAGCCGCTGCCACCGATCCACGACTCAGCAGCACCTCACCCAGAGTTTGTCGGGTGGAGGCGACGTACAGATGCTGAGCCGGCAGGGATGCGGCGTATGCCGCCAGCGCGCGGCGCGCGGCATCTTCCGCGGCGGGCAAATTTCCGGCTTTGAGATAAAGTTTTGCGAGCCCGTCCAAATAATAGCCGGTCAAGTAATGGCTCGAGCCCTGGCTTGTGCCGCTGATCCGCACGGCGTTCTGCGTCGCCTCGATGGCGCGCGCAATTTCGCCCTCCTTCTCGTAGAGCAGCCCGAGGTGGGCTTCGGTCTGGGCCAAGCGCTCGTTGTTCTCGCCAAATACTGCGCGCTCGATTTGCAGCGCCTCGGTCAGTAACTGCTCGGCTTCGAGATATTTGCCGCGCTGCGTCAAGATGTATCCCAGATTCGCCAGAGCGACGGCGTGGTCCGGATAGTTGCGGCTCACGCTGGCCTGGAAAATCTCGATCGCCTGTCGCTGATACTGTTCCGCGGACTGGAAGTCATCAGTCCACGTTGCGGCCCCGGCAAGACCGCTGAGGGTAACGGCGACCGACAAATGCTGAGGCCCGAGTGTGCCGCGATAGATGCCGAGCGCTTCGCTGAAGAGCTTGATCGCCCGGTCGGGCTCGCTCTTCGCGTTCAGCATGAATTGCCCGAACTGCACCAGAATATCGGCCGTCTCGACCGACGGCGTATCGTCGCCGCCTCGAGAGAGATCAAGAGCCTGCTGTAGATACGATTCGGCGGATACCAAGTGCCCGCCATCGGTCAATGCCCGGGCCAGGTTCGCCACCGCAGCGGCCATTCGGGGCCGATTGAGCGGATGTTCCTGTCGCCGGATCGCGACCGCCTGCTCGAACAGCGGGATCGCCCGCTCGCTCAAACCCTGCCGCCGGTAGGCGAGGCCAATGCTTTCGAGTAATTGGGCCCGCACCTCGGGCTGCAAACCGAGATTGTTTGTGATTTTCGATGCACCACGGTCCAACAGGTCCTGCGCCGTCGCTTCGTGTCCCTGGGCGTTGAACGGATCCGCCTGGGAAAAGACGTCCACGAGGAAGGCCGATACCTGCTGCGCTCGATCGCGCTCTTGCGCCGTCGCCTCGCGCCCGAGCTCGATCCGGTGGTTCTGCCACAGCGTAACACCGGCAATTGCCGCCAGTCCCAAAAATACGGCAGCAACGCCAAGCACGGCGAGGTAGTGCCGGCGCAAGAATTTCGCCGCGTTATAGCGCCAGTCGCCCTGGCGCGCCAACACCGGCCGTCCTTGAAGGTGACGGTTTACATCGTCGGCAAACGCTTCGACCGAAGCATATCGGCGCTCCGGCTCCTTGCGCATGGCCATCGCCACGATGGCGTCCAAATCGCCGCTTAATCGTGCCCGCAGCCGCTGCGGTGAGAGGCCGCGCCGGTCGGAGACGCGGCTGCGGTCGAGGTCCGTTTCCCCACCGAGCTTGGCGATGACCATCTGGCTCGGCCGCACGGGATCGTCCATGCAGATTGCGCGTTCGAGCTGCAGTTGGCTGTAACTCAACAGCCGGTAGGGCGAGCGGCCCGTCAACAACTGATACAGGAGCACACCGAGCGCGTAGATATCGGTGGCGGTCGTGATGGGGCGGCCCAACACCTGCTCCGGCGCCGCGTTCTCCGGAGTCAAAATGCGCTCCTGCAGCCGGGTTACCGGTAGCGTATGTGCGAGCGTCTCCGGAGCCAGCAGTTTTGCGATGCCGAAGTCGAGCAGTTTCGGCGTGCCGTCGCCGGTCACGAGGATATTCGCGGCCTTGATGTCGCGGTGTACGACCAGATTGCGGTGCGCGAACTGCACGGCTGCGCAAACCCGGACGAACAGCTCCAGGCGTTCGCGAACGAACAAGGTACGGCTGTCGCAATAGGCATCGATGGACTCGCCGTCGACGTGCTCCATCACGAGATACGGTGTGCCGTCGTCGAGTTCGCCGCTGTCGATGAGGCGCGCGATCGACGTATGAGCAAGCGTCGCGAGAATGTGCCGCTCGCTGTGCAAGCGGCCGCGCAAGCGTGGATGCAGCGTCGCATGGTGCAGCACCTTGATGGCGACGATCTGCTGATATTGGGCGTCGTCCCGCTCGCCTCGATAGACGGTGCTCATGCCGCCGTGACCAAGAATCGATACCACCCGGTAGTGCCCGATATGCGTGCCGATCAATCGGTCCTGATGTTCCGTCAGCAGCGATTCGGCCGCTTCGCCGATCGCATTCAGCAACCGGTCTTCGGTCGTCTGATCGGACGCGAGCAGCGACTCGACCGAGCGGCGCAGGTCCGTGTCGATGCCACACGAGTTGGCGAGGCGCGCCCAACGTTCCTCCGGTGGCGTGTCGATCACCTGCTCGAACACCGACTGAATCTGCTGCCAGCGAGCGCGGGGGATCATGCGGAGCGACCGCCAGCGATTTCGTTCAGCAGCCAGGCGCGCGCGAGCCGGATATCGCGGTGAACCGTCGCGGTCGACGCCCCGGCGGCGGTGGCGATTTGCTCGTAGGTGAGTCCACCGAAGTAATGCAGTTCGATGACCTGAGCGAGGCGCGGCTCCATCTGCAACAGAGCCTCCAGGGCATCGTCCAGGGCGATCACGTCGAAGTCGGCGGCAGACGGCCCGGTCTCTTCGGGTCCGAATTCGCGTACGCCGGCATTGCGCTTGATTCGGGCGCGAGACTTTGCATGGTCCACCAGAACCCGACGCATGAGCCGCGAAGCCAGCGCAAAAAAGTGTGCGCGATCCTGCAACGCCACGTTGGCCTGGACGAGCCGCAAAAATGCCTCGTGAACCACGGCCGTCGCTTGCAACGTATGGCTGCTGCGTTCGCCCCGCATGTAGTTGCGGGCGAGGCGGCGCAGCTCGTCGTAGACCAGGGGTGTCAGCCGTTCGAGGGCTTGCGGATGGCCGGAACGCCACTCGGTGAGGAGTTGCGTGAAATTGACGGGCCCTTGCATCGCCGGTTTCTCAGTCATAAAAGATCGGCTGCTCGCGCGTGGTATTGACCACAACGGGCGGCTTGGGCACAACTGCTGCAGTGCAGCGTGAGGGAATTCGGGTCCCCACGTCGCTGTTACCGGCGGGACCGTCCATATCCGGCGGGCTGCATCAGTGCGCTTATGAACCACACAACGGAGCAATCATCATGAAGATCAGTTTAATCGCTTTATTGGCCTGCTGCGCGGTCTCTAGTACCGCTTTTGCGTTACAGGACGATCCGGGAATCAACAGGCCGCACCTGACGGACGATCCGGGAATCAACAGGCCGCACCTGATGGACGATCCGGGCATCAACAGGCCGCACCTGCCCGCCCTGACGGATGATCCGGGCATCAACAGGCCGCACCTGACGGATGATCCGGGCATCAACAGGCCGCACCTGACGGACGATCCGGGCATCAACAGGCCGCACCTGTCCCATTCGGCCCATCAATAATAGTTGGAAGCGCACCCATGTACAGTCGAAAAGTGATGGTGACGACCGCGGCAATTTTCGCCATCGGGGCGGCGTTCGCGGCGCAGCCGATCTCGGTCCGGGCCGATCGCGGCAGCACTAATGTGCGCCAGCCCGTTCCGTGGGCGCCGGGAACGAACGGTGTGATTGCAACGTACGAATCGAGCACGTTTCCGTTGGCGCCTCCCCGCTAGCAGCGGTGAGGTCGGCTGGCGGTCGGATCTTGCCCGGGGCTCCCGCGAGGAGCCTCGGCTGGGAGGGAGTGCGTTAGACTCGCACCCCATGTCTCCATGGGGTCCCTCGTGCTTGAAAGCCGCTCGCAGCGCGTGATCGTGATCGCGCACCGCGGGGCGAGCGGAGAGCGCCCGGAGCACACGCTCGAGAGCTATGCCCTCGCGGTCGAGCAGGGCGCCGATTTCATCGAGCCGGATCTGGTCATGACCCGGGACGGGGTGCTCGTTGCGCGGCACGAGAACGAGATCGGCGCAACCACCGATGTGGCGCAGCATCCGGAGTTCGCTGCGCGTCGCCGCACGCAGGTCATCGACGGCGAAACGATGACGGGTTGGTTCACGGAGGACTTCACGCTCGCCGAAATCAAGACCCTGCGCGCCCGCGAACGGCTGCCGGCATTGCGGCCGGCGAACCGCATTTTCGACGGGCGCTTCGAAGTGCCCACCTTCGATGAAATCCTGCAGCTGGTGAAGAGTGTGAATTTGCGGCGCGGCGGCGGGCCCCGGCTCGGCGTGTATCCGGAAACCAAGCATCCGGCTCACTTTGCCGCGATCGGTCTTGCGCAGGAGTCGGCGGTGCTGCAAGCCTTGCAGCGCATCGATTACGCGCGCCAGGGGTCGCCGGTGTTCATCCAATCGTTCGATCCTGGCAACCTGCGGGCGTTGCGCGAAATGACGGCCTTGCCGCTCGTGCAATTGCTCGAGGACGGGTTGGAAGAGTTCAATCGGATCAGCATGTATGCCGATGCGATCGGTATCGCCAAATCCCTCGCAACCGCCAAGGCGGTGGCAGGGGCGCACGCGTCCCGGCTCGCCGTCCACGTGTGGACGTTTCGCGCCGAAAACGAGTTTTTGCCCGCGGACTTACGGACAGGGGCGGACCCTGCTGCGCACGGCGATCTGGCGGCGGAAATCGCCCGTTATCTGGCACTCGGCATCGATGGGTTCTTCACCGATTTCCCTGCGATCGGCGTCCGCGTCCGTGATGCGGCCGCGCGCGGGGGATAGCCGAAGCTACTACATCTCCGCGGCCCATCCGGAACACCAGCCGCCCACCGCCACCAACTTCCCCTGAAATAGACCGCACGGCCGATAGCTGTTGCCCGGCGTGCCCTGCAACTGCAGGCAGTTGTCGCAGCTGGACCCTTTCACATAGCCGGGGTATTTCTTGAGATCGACGCGGCTGGCGTCTTCCACATAGCCGAGCGCCGCGGCGGCCGGATCGTGCACGTCGAGCTTGGCCATTTCGGCGCCGCGGGTACGGGTTCCCACCGCGGCCGAGAGCGCGGCGGCGGCGGCGAATGTCATCGTCTTGACCAGTTCGCGGCGCGATGAGGACGGCTTCATGCGCGTAATATGCAGAAAATCATCGGCGTAGTCACGTGGCAGCCCGTCCCCGGGGCCCGCCGGTGCAATTTGCTATTCTCAACGCTTTTGGACACCCCGTGCTCAGAGTATCGGTCCTGGTTCGCTTGGCGCAGATCGCGTTTTTCGCGGCTCTGATCTTCACCTTTTACAGCGCAGTCGTTCCGCCCGGACACGCCGTGCAGATCGCACCCTGGGACAAGGCGGAACATTTCATCGCGTTCTACGCCCTGACGGGTCTGGCCGCTGCGGCCTTTCCGAAGCGCAGCCTGCTCCTCATCGTCATATTCCTCTCGGGATTCGGTGCGCTGATCGAGTTCGTGCAGGGGCTCTCCATGGTGCACCGGGATCGCGACTTCTGGGACTGGGTTGCCGATACCCTCGCCATCTTCGCGGCGCTCGCCCCGATGCTGCTCGTGTGGTGGCGTGGAGTCGTCAGCTCGGGTCAGAAGAACATCGACATATAGACTTGGTAGACCGTGGCATTGAAATCGTACAGCGGCTCCTCGCCCGGCAGGTACTGCGGCACCCCGTAGTACTTGATGTTGCGGAAGTCGAGATAGTGGTAGGAGATGCGGCTGACGTCGAAGGTGGCGGTCGCTCGTTTGAAGATCTTCCAGCCGTTGGGTAGGAATGCGTAGGTGACTTTTGCCCCGATCGTGGTGTTATCCGAGGCCGCCAGATTCTGGTCGCGGCCCTCGAAATTTTGGTAATTGGCCTGCGGATACAAGTCGCTGTAGAAGTTCGCACTGTTCTGCTTGTAGTAGCGCACCCGCCCCTCCAGGATCCAAACGTTGGCGATCGGATGCGTGTAGTCGAGTTCGTAGGTATTACCGACGATCCCCCAGGTATCGCTGAAATAGCGATAGGAGCCGGTCACGGCGGCTCGATAAGGGAGATAGTATTTCGCCTGCACCTGAATCGCGGTGCTGGTCCTCGTGTCGGGGAAGACCGGACTTCCCAGCGAGTATCCCTTGGGATTTTGCGAGTCAAGGTAGCGGATGGATCGATAGGGATTGGCCAGATACCCGTTGTCCGTGTCGACCTCGAGCGCAGCGCCGGTGATCAGATTCTTGGTGAGAATCTGCGACAACCCGACCTCATAGGTTTGCGTCTCCGCGTGGCCCAACCAGGCGATGACGGGAACGAAGGCGGTGCCGTTGTTCTCGCCCACGCCGTCGCGGCTGCGTCCCCAACCGAGCGTCAAGGTCGTCAGGTCGCCGAACATGTCCTGGCTCAGCGAAACATGCGTCGTGTTGGATTTGTAATCCCGCTCGACGCTGTCGATGTACGACACCGAATACGTGGTCTTATCGTGAACGTACTCGGCAGTCACCGTCTTTTGTTTGCGGGTGTCCTTGATCTGACTCGCCTGGCTCAAGACATCGATCGAGGCGCCGCTCACCTTGTCGACGAAATAGCTCCCTTCCAGCGCGAAGTCCTCGGTAATTTTTTTGTGCACCAACACCGACTCGCCGGTGATGTCCATCCCGCCGCCGCTGTACTTGCTGTAAAAGAGGTCCGCCCGGTCGTCGGGCAGCACGCCCGCGCTCGTGGCACGAACCATCAGCAACGCCGCGATCACGGCGATTCTGCTCAAGCGGCGGTACGGGAGAGCCATGTCCGTCAATTACAGCCGCAGCCGCCGCCCGCGCTGCCGGTGGCGCCGCGCGATCCTTCCCGAGACTCACGTACGTGGTCGATGTATGCCGCCGAGAGGGCATCGCGGTCCCAAGCCATGATCGGGTCCGCCAGGCGATCGCGCTCATAGGGCTTGACCCAGGGCTGGATATTGCTGCAGGCGCCCGTCAGAAGCACGGCGCCGACCAGCAACGCGGGGCGGAGGCTGCGCATCGGCTATTCCCGGATGAGTTGACGAATGCGATCCTGGTAATCATTTTCGTCGCCCGGCTTGTAGCCGCGGTGAATATAGCGGATCTCGCCCTTGCGATCGATGATCACCGAACTCGGCATCTCATCGACGTGGTAGGCCTTGCTCACCTGATTCGCCGGATCGAGCAGAACCGGGAAACTCACGGGTTTGCGCGCGAGCAGTTCCTTGACGGGAGGTGCGTCCTTGTCGACGTTCACGCCGATGAGCGTAAATCCGGCAGGTTTGTACTTCTTGTACATCTGATCGAGCAGCGGCATCTCCTGCTGGCAGGGTCCGCACCAGGTCGCCCAGAAATTCACCATGATCACCTGGCCCTTGTATTGGCTGAGCGCGGCCGGGCTGCCGGCCAGGGTGGTGAGCGTGAAGGCGGGCGCGGGGCCGCCGGCATCGGCGGCGAATGCGGTGGAGGCGATTACGATCGCCGCCATCGCACAGCGCCTGAACAGTTTTGCGGTCGGGGTGTGCATTGATCTCTCCTAGAAGAATGTGGTCAAGCTCAGAATCGCTTCTACGTTGTGGACGTTCTTGTCGACACCGAACAAAGTGGATTCGAACACGTGATCCCGGACGTCCAGATGCATCGCAAGCCAATCGGTGATCAGAATCCGAGTACCCACGCCGAAATTCAGCGCAAACTGGTCCTGATTGGCGAATTTGACGTCGCCCATACCGACCGTGACGTAAAGCGCTGTATTAAAGGCCCGTCCCCGGCCGAGAAACACCTCGCCGGGTAGTACGTTGTAGCCCACGTCCAAGTCGTAATACGTGAAGTATCTCCCAGAGTTGCTGACGACGCTGATGTCGGGAAATACGTCCTCGAGGCTGCTCAATCCCGCCTTCGAGCGTGCGGCGAAGCCTTCGAGGAAGAAGTCCTCCGTCACGTGGTAGGCCAGGCGCGCGCCATAGATCGGGTTGGTCCCGAAGTCCTGGATGCTGAGCGCGCCGAAGTACACGCCCGCCTCGAAGTCCTTCGCTTTGATCTTGGGAGTCTTCACTTCCCGGCGCGACACCTGCGGCTCGATGATGGAGGGCTCGGACTGCGGCTCCTCCACGGCCACCGGCGTCGGCTTCTTGTCGCCGCGATGGAACCAGCTGCAGCCGGACAGCAGCGCTGCCGCTAGAAGAACACTGCTAAGCCGAATTTCCATTCTTCCAGATCCTCATAGACATTCAGGTTGTTGAAGACGACGTAGTGGCGCCAATCGGCGCGCCACATGAAGCGTCGGGTGATGAATCCGCGGGCTCCTACCGACACGTAGGCGAGCTGGTTGTGGTTTTCGAGCGGCGCCGGCGGCACCTTCTCCGAGATGCTCTGGTAACCGGTGCCGATGCTGGCGGTGGGCGAGAACCACTTCCACTCCGGAATGAAGGTGTGGCGCAGGCCGATGGTGCCGATGATGCGGTTGTCGAGCGTGCCGAACGCCTGCTGCACAACCACCTCGACGTCGATGCTGTCGGTGATCCCGTAGTCGACATACGCTGTGACCAGGTTTTCACGGTTATAGACCCCGTAGCCGGCGCCGACTTCCCAGCGGTGCGTCGAGAAATCCGGATACGGCGGTATCGGAGCGGGTTCCCCGGAGGGCAGTATGGTGCGCACCAGGTCCTCGCGGCGCGCCCAGCCCTCCTCTCCATGCGCTGCGCGCACCTTGTACCAGTCGGTGCGGCTGAAGAGCACCGTAAGGACTTCATCGCGCCCGACGACGTAGACGACCGGGAAACCGCGGCCGGGACCGGAGTGCATTTCCACGAACGGTGCGGTCACGACCAGCTCCAGAAGCCGGTGGTGCGCAGCCTGCGCCAGTTCGACATGTAACGCCTGCAGCAACAGTACGAGCGCGAGCAGACGTCTCACAATTCAGTTCGCTACCGGCGCGACGAATGGATCGTTGTAGAACTGGGCGCCAATGTCCAACCATTCCGAAATCAAACGCAACTCCCCGGGCGTCAAATAGCCGGTGTGATCCAGCACCGGATCATGGTAGCTCCCATCGAACATCCGCAAGAACGCCGTCGATCCTCCGGCGCTGCCGGCCGCCATCGGCGCCGCCAGCTGTACCGGCATCGTGACGGGGGGCGGACCTGGATTCACCACCACCGTCAAATTCTGCAACACCCCCATATTAAGCGTCTGTTCGTCATGAGGGAACAGCACTTGCTCGTAAGATGTGACGACGGAGGGATCGACACTCGATGCTCCGCCGGTCAAATCGAGCTGACCGGTGGGTACTTGGACGGCATTCTTCGCATCGATGGTGTTGTGACACAAGGTGCAGGTCACCGGCGTATTCGCGACTCCGTTGACGGTCGCGGTGCGAGACGGCAGGTTCCACAGGTTTTGAATATAGAGCTGCGGCGGATTGGAATTCGCGTTCGCATAATGGATGGTGATGCGGCACTGAGCGCTCCAGTTCGCGCAATTCGCGTTGGTTGGTGGCGAGCCGGGAATGCCGGCGGCCCCGCCATAGGTGTATGAGAACGCAGTATCCGCCTGCGGGGGCGTGGTGCCCGCGGTCCACACGGCGGCGTAGATAACATCGCTGCTCAGGATTTGCGAGCAGG
The DNA here is from genome assembly GCA_963843295.1 of uncultured Gammaproteobacteria bacterium. Classification (GTDB taxonomy): domain Bacteria; phylum Pseudomonadota; class Gammaproteobacteria; order Steroidobacterales; family Steroidobacteraceae; genus Bog-1198. The sequence continues at coordinate 128,216 of CAWJJP010000016.1, forward strand.
GAATCGCGCTGCCTTTCACGCAGCTCACCCGCGCGAGGGTCTGTGCCATGGTTTCACCGGCATTGGCGAAGAGCGCAGGATTGGTGCTCGGAAATGGTTGACCCGTCGTCGGTGCACCCGGATTCACGGGCAGCGTCAGGCCCGAGCGGCCGTGCGAAGGCGTCATTGCCCTGGCCGCCGTATGACAACCGTTGCAGGACTTGATTTCGCCGGGCATCACCTGCAGCCAGCTCGTATGCTGCGCGGTAATGCGGCGCGCGTTCGCGTCCAGGATGTCGATGGTGAAAGGCACGTTCGCCGGCACCTGGATCTGAACCGATCCGTCCGGTTGGACGGGTGCGTAGCCGAGGATTTCCCGCATGCCCATGCCGGCGGGTCCAAAGGCAGAGGCATTGATCTTGCGCACCGTCTTGTCGGGGATTTCGACCGCCTTCTCGATTCTGACGAAGCGCGCCGGACGCGTATAGAAGCCCGCCTGACCGGGGTTCGCTTGCGTCGCGATGCTCGGCTTGGCCGTATCGACGCCGTCAAAATCGTACACGCTGCTGATATCGAGCACTCCGACCGAGCCGGTGACCAACGCCTGCTGTGACGTGGTGGTGGGGATGAAATCCGGGATGTAGGGCGGCAGCGGCACCCGCTTTTGCAGAATCACCGGCTCGACCACCACCGTGTCGGGGTCCGCGCTCAAGAGCGGGGACAATGTCCCGGCATCGAAGTCGTATACCCATAGTGTGTACTGGGGGGAGGCTACCTGCACGTTGGCGCCGGTCATGTTGCTGCTGGTGCAGATGTTGGTCGTCGCGGGGCTCACGCTCGCATTGAGCACGAGGCAGGGCGACCAGCTCACCAGCGCCCGGTTGGTGCCGTCATAGAGCGGATACGCCGAGGCGAATCTTCCGCCGGGGGAGGGCATGTTCGCATCGGTGGTCACGCCGAGCGTGGTTGCGCTCGATTGTCCCGGGCCGGCACCCCCGCCGGGTGCGCTCGGTTGGGCGATCTCGACGTATTTGTTGGCATCGATGAGGAGCAGGTCGCCGCCGAGCTGCGTGCCGAGAAACGGCCGCGCGATCGCGAGCAGCTTGCCGTCGGCGCGCTGACGTGCGTTCAAGAACTGAATCACGTTATTGTTCGTGCCCGCGACGTTGGCGCCGGTGGCATGGCTGTTCGCGCCGTACAAGAGCTCCAGTCCGGATCCGTCCGGATTGGTGCGATACAGGCTGATCTGACCGCCGTTGGTCGATTCCCAGCGCGAGAAGACGATCTGACCGTTGCTCAGAACGGAAGGCGCGAAATCGTGGTTGGTATTGAAGCTGATTTGATGCATGTTGGTGCCGTCACCATTCATGACGTGCAGCACGAAAATGAACTGTTGGCGGTCATCGGTCACGGCCTGGTACTGCGGCCGACCCTCGTCGAGCAGTATCGATTGAGTGGCGAGCTGGCGCGTCGATGCGAACACGATTCTGCCGTCCGGCAGGTAATGCGCGCCGACATCGTGGCCGCTCGTGATGTCATCCGTCGTCAGTTGCGTCACGGTCTTTGCGGACGCGTCGTATTGGTAGATTTTCCAGTTGGGCTGCTTGGGATCCGTATTCTTCAGTTTCGGATTGAGCGGCAGGCGCAGCGAGAACACGATTTTCGAGCCGTCGGGCGACACGTCGAGGTCGCGTACCGCCCCTTTGCCCGTGGTGATGGGCAGCGTGACGTTGGTTTCGACGCCGGCGGCGCTCGCCGAATCACGCACGTAGAGATCGCTGCCGGTGATGGAAGTGATGAGGTCGCGTGCGTCGATGTCGGTCTTGGTGTTCGGATTCGACGTCGACGTGGGCGCCGGCGCCGGTTCCTTGATATAGGCAAGCGGATAATTGGTGATGCCGGGTGTGAGGGTCTGGCCGCCCGCGAGGCCGGGCGCGTGACCGCTCGAGGCACTCTCGCATGCGGACAGCGCGAGCATGGGCAGAGCAAGCGCAGCTGCCGCGAGCAAACCGTGACGGGATTCACGACTTCGATTGATCTTCATTTCGCTTACCTGCTTTCCATTCATTCGCTGCTTTCGGCGGCACGATCGGAGCGATTGAACTTATTGGTTCCATAACTGCATCTTCGTTCGATGCGCTTGTGCAATCTGTTAACGCACTCACAGAAGAACTTGCTCACATCCGTTTCTCTGTGCACCGCCGGACGCAGTTTCGCAAATTCGGCTGCAGGATATAGGTGCGTAGTTGGCGGTCGATACTGTCGCGAAACACCGACGTCGTTCGGATGAGACATTACTTGAAGCCATTTCCGATGGTTAGATTGGCCTCACGTTGAAACCACAACTCACGCGAGTGGATGTGCACATGAAGTACGGGATGGAAAAACCAATGACGCAACTTGTAGGCCGTGCGGCTCTGCCGCGCCTCATCACGCTTGCACTGCGCGCAACGACCTGCGCCGGTGCGCTTGCGCTCTTCATGAATGCGAACGCCGCTTCGCCGAACGCCGACCAGGCGACGCGCATTTACAACCGCGTCGCCGGCGTGCCTCCTTCTGCCTCCGTGCTCGCGAGCATGGTGGCGGCGCCGGACCCGGTCACCGCTGCGTTGATCGCGACACAGGATCCCGCGTTCTACAACGACACGATCCGCAACATGGCGGCGCCATGGACGAACCGCGATCAATCGGTGTTCGTGCCGCTCAACGATTACACCGCGACGGTGGTCGGAATGGTTCGCGATGACGTTGCGTTCAACACGCTGCTGAGCGCGGATCTTCTGTACGTCGCGGATGCCGCGTCCGGAGTTCCCGCGTACTCGCCGGCGAACAATGCGATGTATCAGGCGATGGACGACAACAACATCGATCTGAAGGCGCATCTGGTGTCGAGCACCCAATCCGCCGTCATCGGAATTCCTGCGACGGCCACGGCGGGCGTGATGACCACGCGCGGCGCCGCGAGTGCCTTCTTCATCAACGGGACGAATCGGGCGATGTTCCGCTTCACGATGATGAACCATCTGTGCGATGACCTGCCGAGCATCATGGATACGACGCGTCCGCCGGACCGCATCCGCCAGGACGTGACCCGCAGCCCGGGCGGGGTCAGCACGCTCTTCTTGACCAACTGCATCGGATGCCACAGCGGCATGGACCCGATGGCACAGGCCTTCGCCTACTACAACTTCAACAACACCGACCCGACCACTGCCGCCACCACGGGGCAGATCGTGTACACGGCCGGTCAGACCCAACCGAAGTACCACATTAACAACACCAATTTCCCGCAAGGCTTCAATACGCCGGACGACAGCTGGGACAATCGGTGGCGTACGGGACCAAACCAAATCCTCGGCTGGAGCGCATCGCTGAAGGGCAGCGGCAGCGGCGCCAAGTCGCTGGGCCAGGAGCTCGCGAGCAGCCAGGCATTTGCCACCTGCCAGGTGACACGGGTGTTCAGGACCGTGTGCTTCCGCGCACCTGCCTCGCAAGCCGACGTCACCCAGGTCAACCTGATGATCACTTCTTTCCAGGCGCACAACTATTCGTTGCGACAGGTCTTCGCCGAAGGCGCCGCCTACTGCATGGGGAATTGAGCATGAAAGTTACACGCATAATCGGCCTGCTGACTCTCGCGGCCTCCCTGACCCTCGCCGCCTGCGGCGGCGGCGGAGTTCCGACCACGACGCTGCCGGCGGCGGCACCCACCAGCAGTGCCAACGCCTATACGGGCCCGGCGCCGGCAACCGCCGATGTCCAGGCATTCGAGGTCAACTTCTGGAACAACGTGCGCGTGCAAAATCGCTGCGGCCAGTGCCACAACGCGACCACGCCCGCACAGATGCCGAACTTCGCGCGCAGCGACAACGTCAATCTTGCGTACGCGCAGGCCAACACCGTCGTCAACCTGGCGAATCCGGCGACCTCGATGATCGTCACCAAGGTGAGCGGCGGTCACAACTGCTGGCTCGCGGACAACAATGCCTGCGGCACCATCTTGACGACCTGGATCAGCAATTGGGCCGGTGCCACCGGGGCGGCCTCGGCCACGACGGTGCAATTGACTGCGCCGCCCGTGCAATCGGTCGGCCAGAGCTTGAATTTCCCGGCGACCGGGACCGACTATCAGAACACCGTCTATACGCTCACCAGCAAGTATTGCGTGCGCTGCCACTCATCGACTGCGGGTGCCACGCAGCAATCGCCGTTCTTCGCCGATCCGCAGATTGCGACCGCCTATCCCGCCGCGATCCCGAAGATCGATTTCACGGGATGCATACCGTTCAACGCGACCACCTGCGGCACCAACTCGCGCTTCTATCAGCGCTTGTTGACCGATAACCACAACTGCTGGACCGACTGTGCCAGCGACGCGGCGCTCATGCTGGGTCAAATCCAGGCGTTCGCCCAGATGCTGTCGCCCACCAACATCGATCCGACGCTGGTCATCAGCAAGGCGCTCGGCCTCTCGCAGGGCACGATTGCCAGCGGCGCCAGCCGCTACGATGCGGATACGATCGCCAAATACGAGTTCCAAACCGGCACCGGAACGGTCGCCTACGATACCAGCGGCATCGATCCCTCGGCGGACCTCACCATCACCGGCAACGTGACCTGGGCCGGCGGCTGGGGCATCAACGTGGGCGCCGGCGGCAAGGCGCAGGCGACGACCGCCTCGAGCTCCAAGCTCTACACGCTCATTCAGGCGACCGGCGAATTCTCGGTCGAGGCCTGGGTTGCGCCCGCCCTGGTGGCGGTCGACAAATCCTACATGGTGAGCTACTCGGGCGGCGACACCACCCGCAACTTCACTCTTGGTCAGACCAACCAGGATTACGACTTCATGCTGCGCAGCTCGAATTCGGACCTCAACGGCATGATGCAGTTGCAGACTCCGACCGCGGCGTTGCTCCTGCAGGCCTCGCTGCAACACGTGGTCCTCACCTACGATCCGGTGAACGGGCGCCAGATCTACGTCAACGGCGTCAATGCGAACGTTCCCGACACCGAGAAGGGCGGCACGATCTCCAATTGGGACAACACCTTCGCGCTGGTGCTCGGCAACGAAACGTCGGGCGACCGCTCATGGCAGGGCCTGATCAAGTTCGTCGCCGTCCACAGCCGGGCGATGTCGGCCGCTCAAGTTCTGCAGAACTTCAACGCCGGCGTCGGCGAGCGCTACTACATGCTGTTCAACGTGGCCGCACCGACGGGCGTGTCCCAGGCCTACGTGATGTTCACCGTGAGCCAGTACGACAGCTACGGCTACCTGTTCTATCAGCCGACGTTCATCTCGCTCGATCCGACGGTCAAGCCGACCAGCATTCCCGTCAAGGGCATTCGCATCGGCATCAACGGTACGATCCCCAAGGTGGGGCAGGCCTACATCCCGCTCAACACGACGGTCACCGCGGCGAACTACACGGCGCAGGGCGCGGTGTTGTCGAATATCGGCACCGTCATCGGCCTGGAGAACGGCCCCCTGGCGGACCAGTTCTTCCTGCAATTCGACCAGCTCGGTTCTCAGACGAATGTGATCGTCGAGCCGACGCCGGTCGCACCTCCCTTCCCGTTGGGACCCGTCGTGGCCGATGTCGGCGTGCGCACCTTCGCGCAGGTGAACTCGACCCTCGCGGCGCTCACCGGAGTTCCGAAGACCAATGCGGCCGTTGCCTCGACCTACCTGGCCGTGCAGCAGCAGCTGCCGCCGACCCCGACGCTCGAGAGCTTCTCCTCCGCGAATCAGGTCGGCATTGCACAGCTCGCGATTCAGTACTGCAACGTGCTGGTCAATACGCCGGCGTATGCATCGGTCGTGTTCCCGGGCGTGACGTTCAGCGGTTCGTTGTTCCCGGGCGGCATCAGCTCGGTGACCGGAGCCCTTGCGAACCGTGTGCTCGGCAGCGGCCTCAAGAGTCAGCCGGCGGCTTCGACCGTGACCACCGAGCTCGGCAACCTGATAAACGCCCTGTGCACGACGCAGGCCTGCAACACCACCGCCCGTACGCAGGCGGTGACCGCGGCCGCCTGTGCGACAGCCTTCGGCAGCGCCGACATGTTGATCAACTAAGCAGCAGACGAATGGAAGAGGTCCAACTATGAGCAAGATACCTAAGGCGCTGGGACTGCACGATCCGCTCCGGCTGCAGGAACACCCACGGCCGCGTACGCGACGCGAATTCGTCGCACAGAGCTTCCTGACCGGAGCCGCCACCGTGATCGGCCTCGCCGCTCCGCGGGCGCGGGCGGCGCTGGCACCGGATATCCAGCTGCTGATCAACCCCTGCGGCATCACCACGGGCGCCGGATTGATCCCGTTCATCTGCTTCGATCTCGCGGGCGGCGGCAACATCGCCGGCTCGAACGTGCTGGTCGGCGGTCCGAAGGGACAGCTCGATTTTCTCTCGGTCGCCGGCTACAGCAAGCTCGGTCTTCCGGGAACCATGGTGCCGAATCCCAGCGCCACCGGTAATTTCATCGATTCGAGCTTCGGCTTGCGCTACCACTCGGATAGCGCCCACCTGCGCGGCATGAAAATGCGGACCAGCGCGAAGGCGATGGCCGGCACCAATGGCACGATCATTCCCGCGCTGTCGCAGAATGATACGAACACGAACCCGCACAATCCGATGTATGCCATCTATCAATTCGGCGCGCGCGGCGGCCTGCTGAATTTGATCGGCTCGGACAGCTCGGTTTCCGGCGGCAACTCGATGGCGCCGCCGACCATGATCATCCCGAGTGCGCAGCCGACGAAGATTTCGAGCTCCGCCGACGTCCAGGGGCTCGTCAGCACCGGGCAGCTCAGCACCCTGTTGCCGAACTCCTCGGACGTGACCAACGTCCTGGAATCGATGAAGCGCATCAGCGATGCGAAGTACGGGCAGGTGACGGCCTACGCGGACCCCACCCTCAACGCAGCCGCGCTCGGCCCGCAAGGGATTCAAGCGTGCGGCTACACGAAGGCCGCGTATATCGTCGACAAATACAACAGCCCCTCGGCGGTGAATCCCGACGTCGATCCGAACATCGTCGGTCCGAGCGGCATCTTCACGACGGCAGAGTATCAAGCGAACTCGGATTACCAGAAGACCGCCGCGGTGATGAAGCTGGTGATCGACGGCAACGCCGCCGCCGGCACCATCGAGATGGGCGGATTCGATTACCACAGCGGCAACCGTGCCGACGGCGAGACGCGCGATTTGAACCTCGGCAATTGCATCGGCGCCTGCCTGGAATACGCGGCGCGGGTCGGCAAGCCCGTGATGATCTACGTCTTCAGCGACGGTTCGCTCGCGAGCAACGGCATGATCGACAGCTCGGTCGCCGGACGCGGCAAGGGCGTATGGACTGCCGACAACCAGAACGTCGCCGCCACCTACTTCCTGGTGTACAACCCGGCCGGAAAGCCGGTGCCGGCGCAGAGCAATCCGGAGCTCAGTTTGCAGATCGGCTTCTTCAATCCCGACGGCTCGCAAAATACCACCAGCAGTCCCGCGGGCAACAACGTGCCCAACCTGGTGCAGATGGTGGTTCTCAACTACATGGCGCTGCACAGCGCGAACGCGATATCGCAATTCCCGACTCTCTATCCGGCGCCGAATTTGAACAACACCTTGGGCACGGGCACCGCGCTCGAACCATTGATTGCCTTCCAGCCGCTGGCGGGTCTCGTCAACGGGAAAGTGGTGTAGTCGCAGATCCATGGTCCGACCGCGAGGTCGGACCATTTCTATCGCCGCGGGCGTTGTCTCAATCGAGAGACAAAGCCCTCATGCTGCGGGCAGTGCGTGGACCTATTTTCACGAATGTGCGCCACGTCATACACAAATCGCACGAAGCAGCGCCGCGGCGCGTTGACACTGCGGCTCGCAGTATGCGATTTTGCATAAGGTCTGATCAGGGCAAACTCGGCGAAAGACGAGGGCGCAAAGCTTCCGGTCTACGGGGAGTTCCCAGGAACGTGAACCTAGGACAGCGGGGTTACCAGCGTGATTGATTTGTTGCTGCGCGTCGCCGCCAGCTCGATGTTAGCCGGTTCAAGAGACACGCGATGAGGCAATCGCCGCATGCGTAGAGTATTGCTCGTCGGCAGCTTGCTGCTGAGCGCCGCCTGGTCGATCTCATCGGTAGCCGCCGCACCGACGCTGATCGGCAAGGACGCCCCGGATTTCGTCATGAAGTCGCGCGATGGGGCCAATCTGCGCCTTTCGGAGTTTCGCGGCCAAGTGGTGTTGGTGAATTTTTGGGCTCGGTGGGCCGGCGACTCGCGGATGGAGATGCCGGCGCTCGATCGGATCAACACGACCTACGAGCGTGCGGGCTTGGTGGTGCTCGGCATATCGATCGATGAGGATCTGCGCCGTGCACGCGAATTCGCGGACTCGATGAAGGTGTCCTATCCGCTGATGTTCGATCCGGGATCGCAGATCGGTCAGGACTATCTGCTGCAGAAAATGCCGATGACGATCCTGGTCGATCGTTCGGGTGTGGTGCGCTACTCGCACGTCGGTTTCAAACGCGGCGACGACCGCATCTACCTTGACCAAATACGCGCATTGCTGCGCGAGTAACCGCGAGATAGGTCAGCTATGAATTTCAAGTCTCGAGTCATTTCGATCCTCATGGGCGGAGCGTTGCTCACGTGCGCGTGGGCCGCTCATGCCGCCTCGCCGGCGTCATCGGCGGCGGCCGCGCCCCCGACGACGAGCGCGGACGCTCCGGCTGCGCCCCCCTCGGCCCCGTCAGCGGCCGCGACGCCTTCCGATACGCCGCCCGCCGCGGCTTCGGACACGCCGCCCGCCGAGTTCAAGACCTTGGATCAAGAGGTGCAGGGACTCAAGAAAGACGTCATCGACCTGAACAAGGACCTGTTCGTGCTCGAAGAGGAACTGCTCTTTCCAGCCAACACGCAGGTCGCGGTCTATATCTCGATGGACGTCGGGGCGTTCTTCGCCCTGGACTCCGTGACGGTCAAGATCGACAACAAGCAGGTGAAGAACTATCTGTACACCGCTCGCGAGGCGGACGCCCTGCTCAAGGGCGGCGTGCAGCAAATCTACCTCGGCAATCTGAAAGTCGGCAAGCACGAACTCGTCGCATTCTTCTCCGGCAAAGGTCCGGTCGAGCGCGACTACAGGCGCGGCGCCACCATCAACTTCGACAAGGGTGTCGGCGCGAAGTATTTGGAACTCAAGATCACCGACAAGGTACCGAAGCACCAGCCAGAGTTCGCGATCAAAGACTGGGAATGATGACGCGGGTAACGGTGCGGCGCATGAGTTTCAAGCTTCGGCCGATTCTGCTCGGCGCGCTGCTGCTGGCGCTGCCGCTGGCACCGGTGGCGGCGAAGAACGTCAAGCCCGATCCGAACGGCCTGCCGCCGCACGACGTCCGCGACCTCGCGTACGGGGACGTGCTCTTCTATTTCTATCAGGACGATTACTTCGATTCGATCACCCGCTTGCTCGCTGCGCAGCAACTGGACCGGCTGCCGCACACCCGCGATGAGGCGGAACTGCTCCTCGGGGGATTGTACCTGTCGCTCGGTGAGCACGTGGAGGCGGGCAAGATATTCGAGGCGCTGCTCGCTGGAAAGACTTCCGAGGCGGTGCGCAACAAAGCGTGGTTCTATCTCGGCAAGGTGTGGTACCAGCGCGGCTATCTGGACGAATCCGAGCGCGCCTTGCGCCAGGTATCGGACAAAATCCAGCCGCGGATCAGCGCCGAGCGCTACATGCTCCTCGCGCAACTGATGCTGCGACAGGGGCGTTATGACGATGCCATTGCCGCGCTGTCAAGTTGGCATGGTGCGCCCGATTGGACCGCCTATGCGCAATTCAATTTGGGAGTCGCTCTGGTCCGAAAACAGCGCCTGGCGGAGGCCATCGGCCATCTCGACCGTGTCGGACGGATGGAAACATCGAACGAGGAACTGTTGGCGCTGCGTGACAAGGCCAATCTGGCGTTGGGCTTCGCGCTGCTGCAGTCGCAGCGCGCCGCCGAGGCAAGGCCGATTCTCGAGCGCGTGCGGCTCGAGGGCCCCTATTCGAGCATGGCGCTCCTCGGTGTCGGTTGGGCGGATTCGGCCCTCGGGGAATTCAAGCGCGCCTTGGTGCCGTGGCTCGAGTTGCGCAGGCGCAATTTACTCGACGCTGCCGTTCAGGAGTCCTATCTCACGGTGCCGTACGCCTATAATCAGCTCGGCGCCAGCGGCCAGGCGGCCGAGTACTACAACTCCGCGATAGAAAGTTTCGACGCCGAGCAGAAACGGATCGACGATTCCATCGCGCAGATCCGCAGCGGCGACCTGCTCGACCGCCTGCTCACCGACGACAAAAAAGACACGCTCACCTGGTACTGGCAGTTGAAAACGTTGCCCGACGCACCGGAGTCGCGCTACCTGTATCAGCTGCTCGCCAAGAACGAGTTCCAGGAAGGGCTCAAGAATTATCGCGAACTCCATTTCATGAGCCATAACCTCGACGGCTGGCGGGATGACATCGCGGCGTTCAACAACATGCTCGACACCCGCCAGGAGGCCTACAACGAGCGCGTACCGAAGGCCGATGCGGTCATGGCTGCGACCGATCTCGATGCGCTCACCCAGAAGCGGGTCGACTTCGAGTCGCGGATCAATGAAATCGAAAAATCCAACGACGTGGCGGCGCTCGGCACCCCGGAGGAACAACGGACCTGGATGCGGTTGAAGCGCATCGAGGATTTCCTGGCGCAGCATCCCGATGATCCGGACCTGGCAGAAATGCGCGACAAGCTCCGCCTCATGAAAGGAGTCATGTACTGGCGCTTGTCGGAGAGCTTCAAGGCGAGACTGTGGAACGAGCGCCGCTCGGTCAAGGAACTCGAGGCCTCGCTCCTCGAAACGCAGAAGCGGGCCGTCCTGGTCAAGCAGGCGCGATCCGGCGTGCCGAGCAATACCGGCGAATTCGCCGGCCGGGTGGCGGGCGTGCGCACGCGCATGGACCAGTTGCAGCAGCGCCTCGCGGACCTGTCGGAACAGCAGAACCGGTATCTGCAGGCTCTCGCGGTGGAGGAGTTGCAGCGCCAGAAGCAGCGCATCGAAACGTACGAGGTACAGGCGCGCTTCGAATTGGCCGCGATCTACGACAAGGCTGCGAACCCGCCCGCGAAGCCGAAGGCGCAGCCATGATGCGCGCGATCAAGGGCACGCCATTCGCAGCCGCGCTCGCGCTGGGATTCTGGGGGGCCGGCATCCTGACGGCCGCCGCGGCGGACAAGCCGCCCACCACCATCAAGGATCTCGAGGGCCGGCAGGTGGACGTCAGCCCCGAACCGCCGAAGGGAGTGGACAGCAACAAGACCATGGAGAGCTATCGCCGCTTCCTCGACTTGAATGCGGGGGATGCGGCGCTGCGCGCCGAAGCGCTGCGGCGCCTGGCCGACCTCAACTTGGAGAGTGGCGAATCGGAGCGCATCGAGCGGGAACTCGCGACCAACGAAGGCTTGCGGGCGACCGAGGCCATTCATTTGTACTCCGCGTTGCTCAAGACCTACCCGAAGTACGAGCGAAATGATTCGGTCCTCTATCAGCTGGCGCGCGCCTACGAGCTCAATGCGCAGCCCGACAAGGCATTGGCCGCGCTCGACCGCCTGGTCGCAAACTATCCGAACAGCCGATACATCGACGAGGCGCAATTCCGCCGCGGCGAGCTGCTGTTCTCGTTGAAGTCCTACCCCGCGGCCGAGAGCGCCTACGAAGCCGTCATTAAATTCGGGGCCGCCTCGGCATTCTACAACCAAAGCCTCTACAAGCATGGCTGGTCCTTGTTCAAACAAGGCGAGACCGAGCGCAGCCTCGGCTCCTTCGCCGGAGTCCTCGATTCGGTGCTCGTATCGAAGGGCGCCTCGAAGGAACTGATCGACATCGACACCCTCAGCCGCCCCAATCGGGAATTGGTGGAGGATACCTTTCGGGTCATGTCGATCACCTTCTCCTACGCGGACGGCCCGAAAACGATCGACGAGTTCGTGAAACACCGGCCGCCGCGTCCTTATTATTACCTGCTCTACGCGCGCCTGGGCGACCTCTATATCGAGAAGGAGCGCTACACGGATGCCGCCGACAGCTACCGTGCATTCGTCTCGCGAGACCGAAACAACGAGAAGGCTCCACTGCTCGAGATGCAGGCGATCGAAGCGTACTCCAAGGGCGGATTCCCGCAGCTCGTTCTGCAGGGCAAAAAGGAATTCGTCGAGAACTACAGCTACGGCACGCCGTATTGGCAGGGGCGCACGCCGAAGAGCGAACCCAAGGTGGTTGCCGAACTGAAGATCAATTTGAAGGACGTGGCGCAGTACTACCACGCACAGGCACAACGCACGAAGAACGTGGCCGATTATCAGGAAGCCGCCAAATGGTATCGCAGCTATCTGACCTCGTTTCCGGATGATCCGGATTCCGCAGTCACCGATTTCCTGCTGGCCGATACCTTGTTCGAAAGCAAGGAGTATCTGCAGGCCGCGCAGGAATACGAGAACACCGCCTACAGCTACGGCGCCCACGAGAAGGCGGCGGCGGCGGGTTATGCGGCCATCGTCGCCTACGGCAAGGAGGAGGAAACACTGTCGGGCGATACCAAAGCGAAGATTCACAGCCGCGGCGTCGACAGCTCCCTGAAATTCGCGCAGACGTTTCCTCTGCATCCGGAGAGCGCGCAGGTTTTGACGCGCGCAGCCACCGAGTTGTACGCCGCCAAAGACTATGCGCGGGCGACCGCCGCGGCCGAAACGCTGTTGGCGCGGCAACCCCCGGTCGATACCGCCAAACAACGCATTGCCTGGACCGTAATCGCGAACTCTAATTTCGAACAGGGTAATTACGAGAAGGCCGAGGCGGGCTACGGAGCAGCGCAGGCTCTGATGCCGCCGAACGACCCCGAACGGAACGTCATCGTCGAGCGGCTCGCGGCCTCGATCTACAAACAAGGAGAGCAGAAGAACAAGGCCGGCGACGGCAGCGGCGCGGTGGAAGACTTCCTGCGCGTGTCGAAAATGGCGCCTACCTCGAAGGTGCGCGCGAATGCGGATTTCGATGCGGCGGCGTTGCTGATGAGTCAGAAGCAGTGGGATCGGGCCATCGTGGTGCTCGAGGGGTTCCGGCATAACTTTCCGCAAAGTCCGCTGCAGGCGGACGTCACCCGCAAACTCGCGGTGGCGTATTCCGAATCGAACCAGCCCGGTCAGGCGGCGCTCGAATTCGAGCAAATCGCGCAGTCGCCCGGCGAGACGGCCGAGGTTCAGCGGGAGGCGACGCTGCAGGCTGCCGACCTCTATGACAAGGCCGGCAATACCGCGAAATCGCGCAGCATGCTCGAGGCATTCGTGAAGCACTTCCCTCAGCCCCTGAACCCGGCCATGGAAGCGCGCAACAAACTGAGCACGATTGCGCAGAAGGCCGGCGACTCGAACGGGCGCGACTATTGGCTGCGGGAGATCATCGCGGCGGATCGGGCGGCCGGAGCTGCGCGTACCGATCGGAGCAGGGCCCTGGCGGCGAGGGCGACGCTGACGCTCGCCGCCCCGGCGCGCGAGGAGTTCGTGCGCATCAAGCTCGTGGTTCCTCTCAAGAAATCGCTGGCCGAGAAGCGCAAGGCGATGGAGGCCGCGCTCAAGGCCTACACGCAGGCCGCCGATTATCAAGTGGCGGAAGTGACGACCGCGGCGACTTACGAGAGCGCGGAGCTCTACCGCCAGCTGGGTAAGGACCTGATGAGTTCGGAGCGGCCGAAGAATCTCTCCAAGGACGAAGTCGAACAGTACAACGTGCTGCTCGAGGAGCAGGCGTTCCCATTCGAGGAGAAGGCGATCAAATTGCACGAGGTGAATGCCGCGCGCACCAAGGAAGGTGACTACGACGAGTGGGTGCAGAAGAGCTTTGCTGCGCTGGCACAACTCAACCCGGGCCGCTACGGCAAGGTGGAAATCAGTGAACAACTGGTCGAATCGATTCGCTAGTCTGGCCGTGGTTGTGTTGGCGGCGGGCTGTCACAGCACCCCGCGGCACGCCGAATCCCACGCACCCGATGCCGGGGTGAGCGCCGGGCCGTCCGCCGGCATTCCGGCGGCGGGCGGAACAATGCCGGGTGTTGGGCAGGCGGGTGGCGGGCAGGCGGCTGTTGGCGCGCCGGCGGGGGTACAGGCCGCTGCCGCGCCGGGTGCGCCGGCGGGGGTGAAGGCCGCTGCCGCGCCGCGTGGGCCCGGGCAGGGCGGTGTGGTGACGGGAGCCAAAAGCAGCGTGAGCGCCACGCCGGTACCCGACCGTGCGGCACAGCAATACGCGCAGGCGCTCAACCTGATGAAGACAGGCCGCACCAGCGACGCGGAACTGGAGTTGAAGCAGCTTGCGCTGGCCTACCCGGAATACGCCGGTCCCGAGGTCAACCTCGGGTTATTGTATTTGCGCAACTCACGCTACGCGGAAGCGGAAGGAGCCTTCAAGGCCGCGATCCAGCGCAATCCGGACAATGCCGTCGCCAATAATGAACTCGGCATCGCCGAGCGCAAGCTCGGCAAATTCACGGAGGCCGAAGCCGCCTATCAGCGTACGATTGCCATTGAACCGAATTACGCCCCCGCGTATCTGAATTTGGGCGTGCTCTATGACTTATACATGTCCGAGCCGCAGAAGGCGCTCGAACAGTTCGAGCATTACCTGACGCTCGTCGGCGAGAACAAGCAAGTGGCCGGCTGGGTGGTTGAATTGCGGAAACGCGTCGGTGCGCCGGCGCCGGCCGCGAAGAAGGAACCTGCATGAACCCTGCCTTCAGACCCTGGATATGGATGGCGCTCTGGCCGCTGATGGCCGGAATTGCCGCGGCACAGCAGCCGCCCGCGAGCGTACCAGACGCCCCCAAGCAGCAGTCGAAAGGCACTGCGCTATCGGAGGCCGGGGAGCCGCGTGCCGACACCTCGAGGCCGGCGCCGGCAGTTCCCGAGGTCGCCACCCCAGCCGCCCAACCTGCAGGGCCGCCCCCGGCCGCCCACCGCGCCGCCGGCCGCGCATGCGCAGACCACCCCCGCCGCCCATACGGCCGTGCCGGGTCAAAAGTCGAGTGCGGCGGATCGCATCGATTTAGGGCTGGCAACCGTGACCGGCGATCGCGAGCAGCCGAAGGTCATGTACATCGTGCCGTGGAAGAAATCGGACATCGGCGACTTGTCGGGCAAGCCGATGAACAGCCTGCTGGATGAGGCGCTGGCTCCCGTCGACCGCGACGAGTTCAAGCGCGAGGTCGTTTATTACACCGCTGTGAAAGCAGATGCGTCCCAAAATGGTGCATCGCGGCCGCCGGCCAAGCAGGGTGAGAAGTAAGTCATAGCTGATTTTACGGAATCTGGTTGAATTACGCTTTGGGAGCGGGTCGGAATTTTTTAGGAGCGCGCAGATGAATTCCATGAGTTCGATCGTCAATTTCTTCAAGGACGGCGGGGTGTTCCTGTATCCCCTGGCCCTCATATTCGTGGTGGGCGTATCGATCGCGATCGAGCGGTACGTCTACCTCACCCGCGAAACCATTCGCAATCGCACGCTCTGGGACAACCTCGTTCCCGCGCTGAGTTCGGGGAACTTCAAGCAGGTGGTCGCCCTGACCCAGAACTCGAAGGCCTCGATCGCCACCATTTTGAATTACGGAGTTGCCCGCGTGGCGAGCGCGCGGCGCCGCGACGACATCGAGAAGGCCATGGACGAGAGCCTGCTCGAAGTCATTCCGCGCATCGAGAAGCGCACGCACTATCTGTCGTCGCTCGCGAATGTCGGCCTGCTCATCGGCCTGCTTGGCACGATCACCGGCCTCATCGGGGCGTTCAGCGCGGTTGCCACCGCGAACCCGGCAGAAAAGGCGAGCCTGCTCGCCGCCGCCATTTCGGTCGCGATGAACAACACCGCCTCGGGTCTGGGCGTCGCCATCACGCTGTTGTCGGCGCACATGTTCCTCGAGTCGAAGACCACGTCGCTGATCGACAGCTTGGAGATCGCCTCGGTGAAATTCCTGAATTCCATCACGGAGCGCCAGACGCACGAACCCACGGTCGCGCCGCAGGCGCCGGCCGCACGCGCGCCTGCCGCAGCCCGCGGCACCATTTAGGAACTCGAGTATCCGCCCGCAATAGCTGGATGGTGCAGATCCCATGAAGTCAAAGTCCGCGCGCCTCGTCCGCCGAAATCACGCCCGCTATCATCAGGGGCGCGACGATTTGAACATCGTGCCGATGATCGACATGATGGTGATATTGGTGTTTTTCTTGATTTTCACGGCCGTGTTCTCCAAGACGAACATCTTGCAGTTGAATCTGCCTGCCAACAACACGCGGCGCCCATCGAGTTGCCCAAGGGGCTGAAGCTCGAAATGATCATCCGCCCCGACGATCTCCTCATCAACGACCGCAACTCGGGTCCGCTCAAGGTGCTTGCGAACACCGCCGAGCGGTTACGACTACGACGATTTGTCGGCATTCATGCGCAGGGTCAAATCGCAATTTCCCCAGATGACCGATGCCACGATCCTGCCGGGCCCGTCCGTCTCCTACGATACGCTGGTGCAGGTGATGGACGCGGTGCGTGTTTACCAATTGCCGGTAGCGCCGTTCTCCAAGGCCGAGCTGTTTCCCGATATCGCGATCGCGGACGCGCCGACATGACCTCGTACCGCATCAAACGACACCGCCAGCGCCGCCATGGCGCCAGCCATTTCGCGTTGATACCGTTCATCGACATGATGACCATCCTGGTGGTGTTCCTGCTCGCCCATACGGCGGAGGTGGATATTCTGCCGAATACCAAGAACATCTCGATTCCGCAGTCGATGTCGGACCGCAAACCGAGCGCCGCGGTCGTGGTGATGGTGACCAAGGATTCGCTGTACGTGGACGGCAAACTGGTCGGGTACGGTGGCGGAGCTCGTCGCCAACCCGGGCCCGGTGTTCGCGCCCCTGAAAGCGGCCCTGATGGCGCAGAACGATCGCATATCTGCGCGGCGCGCAAAAGACCGATATCTCCAAACGGGAAGTCACGATCATGGGGGACAAGAGCACGCCTTACAGCGTGCTGAAAAAGATCATGCTGACGTGCAGCGATGCCGAGTACGGCAAGGTGTCGTTCGCCGTGGTCGAGCGCGAGCGGGCGGCGAGTTAGCATGGCAGCCGCAAACCCTGCGCAACGCGCCATCGGCCACCGGACTCGCCCCGTATTACCGGCGCTACGAACTGCCGTGGTCGCCCTCGCGAGGAAATGGAGCGGCGTTTTCGCGTCATCCTTCGCAACCTCCTGATCGTGTTCGCGATCATCGCGGTGCTCATGCCCTTCCTGCCGCGGCACGAACGCGTCGTCAACACGGATTCCCTGCCCGAGCGGGTCGTGCAAGTTGGTGATGGAACCGCCGCCCCCGCCCCCGCCGCCGCCGCCGCCCAAGCCGGAGAAGCCGCTCGAGAAGGCGCCCGTGACGCCCAAAGCCGGTGCCCCAGCCGGTAGATCCGCGCGTCAAGGCGTCGAAGAGCGGCCTGCTCGCGAGCATGGACGATCTGGCCGCGCTGCGCGATCAGGTCGATCTGGATAAGTTCGCGAAGAATCAGCCGAAGACCACGGATCCCGGCGACGTGAGCATGGTGACACCGCTCGCTCATCACCTCCAAGGCGGGCGGCACGAGCGGCGGCATCAGCGCGCCGACCAGCAGCGGACTTGCGGCCGGCTCCGGCTCGCTGAACGGCATCCGCACCGGCACAGGTCAAGGACCCGACCTTGGCGACGGGGAATCAGGCTGCCACCCGTGCCGGCGGCAGCGGCAAGGCCTCCCGCAGCGCGGATGAAATCGCGCTGGTGTTCACCAGGAACAAGGGCGCGATCGATGCCATGTATGCGCGCGCGCTGCGCGACAATCCCGCCCTGCAGGGCAAGGTGGTCATCGAATTGACCATTGCACCTTCCGGGGACATCACTGCCGCGCGCATCATATCGAGCGAGCTCAAGGACCCGGAATTCGAGTCGAAGCTGCTCGCGCGCATTCGGTTGTTCAAATTCGAGGCGAAGGACGTGGCCACATTGACCGCGACCAAGCCCATCGACTTCTTCCCTGCCGGATGAACATCCAGTCGGAAATCGAGTTCTTCAGCGATCTCGGCCTGGTCGACAAGGCGCGCTTCATCACGCGCTTGATCGGCGAAATGGCCGAAGAGGCCAAGGTCGGGCGCGGGCGACGGCCACGACTGCAGCGCGTCTGAGATTCTCCAATGAGATGATTCAGCGGTTGGCGCGCTTCAGCTACCAGCTGCTGGGCGAGGACAGCGCGCGTCCCTCAGGACGATATCATGATCCGCATGCTGCTCGGAACGCGCGCCGACAAGAGCGCCGAGCGCATCATGCAGAACGCCTACCGGCGCGTGGTCACGAGTTTCGAGAGCTTCGATACCACGGTATTGTTGAATGGCGCGCGATGAGCGCGGCGTATCGTGAAGAAATTCAATTTCCCGCCAAGGACGTCGCGTTGCGCGAGGACGTGCACGCGCTCGGTTCCCTCATCGGCCAGACGTTGCACGAGCAGGGCGGCGAGGAGTTCTTCGAGGTAGTGGAGGGCGATCGTCTCGCGGCGATCGACGGCGCGACGATGCGGAAGCCGGCGATGCCGAACTGCAAGCGACGCACCGCCGGCCGCACGCCCGCGCGCCGCGAACGATCTGACGCGCGCGTTCTCCCTCTGGTTCCAGGCGGTCAACACCGCCGAGAAAGTGCACCGCGTGCGCCGCCGTCGGCAGTACCTCGATGACATTGAGCACGGCCCAGCCCGGCGGGATCGCGGATTGCATCGCGCGTCTGCAGCGCGAGGGATTTTCGCTCGATCAGATGTTGTCGTTGATCGGCGCCGATGCGCATCGAGCCGGTCTTCACGGCGCATCCCACGGAGTCCACGCGCCGCACGATTTTGCGCAAGCAGCAGCGCATCGCCCAGGATCTGCTCGACCGCCTCAACCCGGCGCTGACGCACTCCGAACTCGATACGCTATGGGCGAGGGTGCGGTTCGAGATCGCCAGTCTCTGGCAGACCGAGGACCATCCGCGCGAGGGCTGACGGTGGCCGACGAACGCGAACACGTGCTGTTCTACCTGGTCGAGATCCTGTATCGCGTCGTGCCGCTGTTCTATGAGGAAATCGAGGCCGCATTGGCGCGCGCATTCGCAGTGCCGATCGAGTCGATCGA
Source organism: uncultured Gammaproteobacteria bacterium (assembly GCA_963843295.1). Taxonomy (GTDB): domain Bacteria; phylum Pseudomonadota; class Gammaproteobacteria; order Steroidobacterales; family Steroidobacteraceae; genus Bog-1198. The sequence goes on from CAWJJP010000016.1 coordinate 147,429, forward strand.
GGTGCCGGGCATTTTGCGTTTCGGCTCGAGGGTCGGCGGCGACATGGACGGCAATGCCGACGTTCACGGCAAGACCGTCCGCGAGACGCTGTTCCGGCATCAGCAGTTCATCGTGTCGACCTATTTCGACGAATGCGGGCAGTTGGCTGAGGCGCTCAGCCAGAGCGCCAACCGCGTCGACCGTGAGCGCCGCCCTGGCGGCGCGCATCGAGTCCTACACGGCGCTGCTGCCGGCCGCGCAGGCATCCGCGCCGGCGCGTCACGATCGGATGCCGTACCGCATATTCTTCGGTCAAATCGGCGAGCGGCTGAAGGCGACCTACGACGGCCGACCCAATGCCTATCAGAATTCCGAGGAGTTGCTCGCCGACGCGCAACTCGCCGCCGATAGCCTCGTCACGAATCGCGGGCGGCATGCCGGCTATTTCCTGGTGCGGCGCTTCATGCGCCGCGTGCGCACATTCGGTTTCCACATCGCGACGCTCGACCTCACGCAATATGCGCAGGTGCACGATGAAGTGATCGCCCAGGGTCTTGGAATGCCCGAGTGGCCGGCGCTCGCGCCGACCAAGCGGCTGAGCGAACTGCGCGATCTGCTCGCGCGCGACCAGGGTCCGACGGTGGCGCTCGATGCCATCGGCCGGCGCCGCTCTGGGTGTTCGATGCAATCGCCCACGCGCGCCACAAGTTCGGTGAATCCGCGCCGTCGGCGACTACATCGTGAGCGGCGCCGAGGGACCCGAGGACGTGTTGGCGGTGCTGCTGCTCGCCCGCTGGGCCGATATCGTCGACAAGCACACCGGCGAGTGTGCACTCGACGTGGCGCCGCTGCTCGAATCGGTGCGACTCGCTCGAAGGCGCCGGATCCCTGCTCCGCGGCGCTGCAATGCGAGCCGGCGTACCGCCGCCACATCGCCGCGCGCGGCAACCGCCAGCGGATCGTGATCGGCTACTCCGACACCAACAAGCAGGCGCGGCTTCGCGGCATCGCGCTGGGCCACTGCAAGTGGCGCAGATTCGCCTGCTGGAAGCGGCGCGGGAGACCGGAATCGCGCTCACCGTGTGTGCACGGTCGCGGCGGCACGCCGGCGCGCGGCGGCGGAAGGATCGAGAACCTGGTGGAGTCGGCCCCCAACGGCGCGATCCGCGGCGGTGCTGCGCATGACCGAGCAGGGCGAAGTCGTGAATCAAAGCTACGGCCTGCGACCCATTGCGATGCGCACGCTGGAGCGCACCTTCGCGGCCGTCGTGGCGGCGACGGCGCAGGCACCGGCACGACACCGCCGGTTCCGGCGCCTCTGTTGACCGCGATGCAGACGATCGCGGCAAGCGCAGCCTCGAGGCGTATCGCGGCCTGGTGTTCGGCGATCCGCGATTTGCGGAGTATTTTCGCGCGGTGACCCCGCTCGATGTGATCGAGCGCATGCACATCGGTTCACGCCCCGCGGTACGCGCGGGCGGCGAGGGCATCGATGCACTGCGCCCCATCCCCTGGGTGTTCGCGTGGACGCAGAGCCGCCACATGCTGCCGGGATGGTTCGGATTCGGCAGCGGCATCGAGTCGGCCATGGCTGAACATGGAGCCGAGATTCTCGGTGACATGGTGATCCGATGGCCTTTTTTCGCGCATCTGCTGGAGGACGTCGAGGCCATGCTGGCACGGACCGATCTCAAGATCGCCGCGCACTACGATGCTCTTGCGGGTGATGACTTGCACACCCAGGCGGAGTCCATCCACCGCGAATACGCTTTGACCGTGAAGCACGTGCTCAAGCTGCGCGGTTCGGAGCGACTGCTCGACCGGGATCCGACCTTGCAGCGCGCGATCACTCTGCGCAATCCCTATGTCGACCCCATGCATTTCATGCAGGTCGATCTGCTCAAGCGCTGGCGCGCGAGTGCGTGCGAGGATCATGCGCTGTTCGCGCGCCTTGTCCGCCACGATCAGCGGTATCGCACAGGGACTGCAAGCGACCGGCTGAGGGAGCCGGTTTACAGGCTCCTACGGCGGGGACTCAGCATTCCGGCACGTTGACCGCAAGCCCTCCCTGCGACGTTTCCTTGTAGATCGTCGACATATCGATCCCCGTTTGCCGCATGGTCGCGATCACTTGATCGAGCGACACTTTGTGCGAGCCGTCGCCGCGCAGCGCCAGTCTGGCGGCATTGATGGCCTTGACCGAGCCCATCGCGTTGCGCTCGATGCAGGGAATCTGCACGAGTCCGGCCACCGGGTCGCACGTGAGGCCCAGATTGTGCTCCATGCCGATTTCGGCGGCGTTTTCGATTTGCTCGTTGCTGCCGTTCAACGCCGACACCAGACCGGCGGCCGCCATCGAGCAGGCAACCCCGACCTCTCCCTGGCAGCCCATCTCGGCTCCGGAAATCGAGGCGTTCTGCTTGTAGAGCATGCCCATCGCTCCAGCCGTGAGCAGGAAGCGCACCACGCCATCATCATCCGCGCCCGGCTCGAATCGCCGATAGTAGTGCAGCACGGCGGGCACGATTCCGGCGGCGCCGTTGGTGGGTGCCGTGACGACTTGGCCGCCTGCGGCGTTCTCCTCGTTCACCGCGAGCGCGAAGACATTGACCCAGTCGAGTGCGTGCATGGGACTCGAGGGATCGCCGCTCATCAATTGCCGGTACAGTCGCGGCGCCCGGCGGCGAACTCCGAGCACGCCCGGCAGCAACCCTTGGGCGTCGAAGCCGCGACGCACGCACTCCTGCATCACCTGCCAGATTCGCATCAAGCGCGCGCGTATCTCGGCATCGCCAAGCCACGCCCTTTCGCGTGCGAGCATCAGCTGATGGATTTCCAGGCCCTCTTGACGGCAAAGCTCGAGCAGTCGCGCGGCGGATGCGAACTCGAAGGGCGGCTTGGACCGCAGTCGCCGGTGGCCGCCTCGGCTCCCGCCTGCACGATGAAGCCGCCCCCGATGCTGTAGTACTCCTCCCGCGCCAATACTTCGAGTGCCGCGTCGTGGGCGGTGAAGCGCATGCCGTTGGAATGCCCCGGCAGCGCCTGATCGATGTGGAACAGCAGATTGAGCGGCTCATCGAAGGAGATCTCGTGCGCACCCAACAAGCGGATCCGCCCGTCGGTGCGAATACGCTTCAAGGCGGCTTCGGTGAGCGCGGGGTCGATGCTGTCCGGACTGAAGCCCTCGAGGCCGAGCAGGATCGCGCGATCGGTGCAATGCCCGCGTCCCGTCAGCGCGAGCGAGCCGTAGAGTTGAGCCGATACCTGCGCTGCTCGCTCGAGCAGGCCGCGCGTGGCCAGCAACTGCACGAAGCTGCGCGCCGCGTTCATCGGTCCCATGGTGTGAGAGCTCGATGGCCCGACGCCGATCTTGAAAATGTCGAAAACGCTTAAACTCATGCAAACGGCCCCGGCGGTTGAATCCGACGATCATACGCGGCCCGGCCCGGCGCCGCCTCAGGCGGCACCCCGCCGTCCGGGGGAGGCCATGCACAAATGATAGAATCGTGAGTCGCGCCGGCCGGCGTTCCGCACCAGGGAGTTTTTTTCATGAAACGCTATCCATTATGGCTCGCTGCTCTGCTCGCGAGCGCCGTTGCGTCGGCCGCGATGAACGCTCCCGTCACCGCAACTCCGGACTTCATCGCCGCGGCAATTGCCGATCCGAGTCGTCCGGCTACCGACAGCGAACGGGATGCGGATCGAAAGCCGGCCGAGACTCTGGAATTCGCCGGGGTGAGGCCTGGCGACAAAGTTGCCGAGCTGCTGCCGGGCGGCGGTTATTTCACGCGCCTGTTCAGCAAAGCCGTCGGCGTCACCGGCCACGTCTATGCCCTGGTGCCGGCACCGTCGCCGGATGCTCCGGCCTCAACCCCCGATTTCGCGGCACGCGTCAAAGCGCTGGCGGCTGATCCGAATTACTCGAACGTCACGGTCATCACCGAGCAGTTCAGTCAGCTCAAGACTCCGGAGCCCGTCGATTTGGTGTGGACGTCGCAGAACTACCATGATCTGCACAATTTTCGAGGCCTCGACGTCGGGATCTTCAATCAATTCGTATTTGATGCGCTCAAGCCCGGCGGCATCTATCTGATCTTGGACCATACGGCGCCGCCCGGCTCGGGCGCGAGCGACACGGCGACTTTACATAGAATCGATCCGGAGACGGTCAAGAAGGAAGTGCTGGCTGCAGGCTTCGTTTTCGTCGGCAGCAGCAATTTACTGCATCGCCCGAGCGATCCGCTGACCGCGAAGGTGTTCGACCCCTCGATCCGCGGCAAGACGGACCAGTTCATATTAAAATTTCGTAAGCCCGGTGGGACGCCTTAGGAGACTGTCCTCAGGCAGCTCTTTGCCCTCCCGTCCCCTGCGCGCCCAACGCGCCGGTCGGGAAACGAACTCCGGTGGCCATTTGCTGTCAACCCAACAGTGGGAATCGCGTTGATAGGCGTTGCGCGGGAGGGTTTTTTAGCAATGATTTCGATACGTCGTGGTGTTCTCGTTATCGCCTCAGGCCTCGCGATCGCGGCTTGTGTGGCGCCGCCGCCGCGCACCGTCGTGGTACCGCCGCCGCCACCGCAAAAGATCTTCGTGTATCCGAGCAACGGCCAAAGTCCGCAACAAACGGACCGGGATCGCTACGAGTGTCATGTCTGGGCAGTTCAGCAAACGGGGGTGGACCCGAGCCGTGCGGATGCGAATCCCTATGAGCGCGTGGTGGTGCAGCCGGCGAATCCGCCGGGCTCCGGGACGGCCGTGGGCGCTGTCACAGGGGCCATCCTCGGTTCCATCATCGCCGGTCCGCGTAATGCGGGCGCCGGGCTCCTCGTCGGTGCGGCGAGTGGCGCGATCGTCGGGTCCGCTGCGGACGCCAACGCTCAGCAGCAGGCACACATGACGCAGCAGCAGATCAACGAAGCTCAGGCGGCAGGCCGCGCGCGAGCCGACTCGTATCGGCGTGCACTCGGCGCATGTCTGCAAGGTCGTGGCTACACGGTCTCTTAGCGGCTCATCGGTGGCTGTGCGCCTGATTGCGGGAAACACGCTGCGAACGGCGCTGCTGTCGTTGGTGGTCCTGCTGTGCGGCGTGCAGGCGAGCATGGTGCCCGCAGGGGCACAGGAACCCCGGCCCCATTCGGAACCTCGTCCGTCGACGCCACGACCCGCCGCTCCGCCGCCGACGTCGCAGCGGCCTGCCGCACCAAGGCCCGCCGAGCGGCCGGCATACGACGGGAACGGACAAGTTCTCGACTCACGCTACAACCATGGACGCTATTACCCACCACCGGGAACTGCCGTACGGTCCTTGCCGCCGAACTATCGACCGTATTACCGGGGCGGCGAGCGCTACTACTTCAACGGCGGGATCTGGTACGCCCCACGAGGGCCGGGATTCGTCGTGGTGAGGCCGCCCGTTGGACTGGTGATATCGGTGCTGCCGGCCTACTACTCGACGATTTGGGTGGGCGGGGTACCTTACTATTACGCCGATAATGTGTATTACACCTGGGAGCCGGATCAAAACGGTTACGGCGTGGTGGATCCTCCGGACTCGGTCGATGAATCCTCTCCGTCGCCATCCTATTCCGGCAACCCAGGCGCCGGTCAATCCGCACCGGATCTCATCATCTACCCGAAGAGCGGCCAGACCAAGGATCAGCAGGCGGCGGATGAATACGAATGCCATAACTGGGCTCGATCCCAAACGGGGTTTGATCCCACGCAATTGGACGGCACCGCGCCCTCCGCCGATGTCGACCGCGGCCGCAACAACTACGATCGCGCCATGTCGGCCTGCCTGCAGGGGCGCGGTTACCAGGTGAACTGAGCTGCGTCAAATGCAGGCGCAGCGTGAGCGGAGTCCTACGTCGAACGCCGGTTCCTCGCCCTGTGCAGGGGATGCTGCCGTTCGCATACTTGAAGATAGTCAAGCACTTCGGAGAACAGGAGAATTCCATGATCACGACCGCACGTCCGGCCGCGGGAAAAAAGGATTTGCATGTCGGGGGGCTTGGCTACGACCCTTCGGGCGCCCTCGCCGCAGTGGTCAACCCACTGGTCGACGCCTCGGAGAACTGGGTGCAGAAGGCCCGCGAGCTCATCGATACAGCGGATGAGTACGTCCGCGACAACCCGTGGCAGGCGATCGGTGCGGTGGCTCTGCTCGGTGTGACGGTGGGCTTTTTGCTGGCGCGCCGTTCCTAGGACGCGCCGTTCCCAGGAGAGGAGTTCGCCGATGCCGGATCGAAATCTCAGGGCGGGAAAATTTCTGAATTGCCGCGAATGGCACGCCTTCCTGCGCGCAGCTCAATGTGCGGCGTCGTATCCCAAGCATGCGGTGCAATCCGGTCGCGCGTGGTTCAGCGGCGTGTGGTTCAGTGAGCGCGCGGCAAATCCCTCCAACTGGCTTGCGGTGAACCGGATCGGCATCCAGCGCTAATCAGCGTCCACCGTTGGCGAGACGTTGAGGATTCGCGTACACGTTGCAGTGATGCCCGCGCAAAAATCCGATCAGCGTAAGACCTGACGCCGCCGCGAGATTGACCGCGAGGCTCGAGGGCGCGCCGATGGCCGCGAGCACCGCGACACCTGCGCGCAGCGCCTTTTGAACCAGCTCGAAACTCGCGCGCCCGCTCAATAGCACCACCCGATCGGACAGCGGCAGGCGGCTCGCCAGGAGATTCTCCCCCACGAGCTTGTCGAAGGCATTGTGCCGACCCACATCCTCGGCCACGTTGAGCAGCGAGCCCTGCAAATCGAACAGTGCCGCGGCGTGGATGCCGCCCGTATCGCCGAACTTCGATTGTGCCGTGCGCATCCGATCCGGTAGCTGCAGCAGCACCGCGAGTTCGATGCTCCCGGTGGACACGATGCGAGTGGCGGCGGCACGGGCGATGGCGGCATCGAGGCCCGTCGTGCCGCATACACCGCAGCTCGACCCGGCCGAGAAGCGTCGCGCCGCCGTCTGCACATCCAGCTCGACCGTGGGGTGCAATCGGACGTTGACGACATTCGGACGGCGGGTGCTGGACTCGATGGTGTCGATATCCGACGCTTGATTGACGATTCCCTCGCCGTACAAAAGCCCGGCTGCAAGCCACTCGTCGTCGCCGGGGGTCCGCATGGTGGTGCCGAAGGACGCCGGCTCCGGTCCCAGGGCCGGGTGGTGGAGCAGGAATTCGAGGGGCGCTTCGACGGCTACCCGGTCCTCCTGGTCGACCCGCCCGTGAAGGGTTGCTCGCACCACCCGCACGGCGAGGGTGCCGCTGGCCGCCTTGGGCCTGGAAGGCGTCACTAGGGGCAGATCCGGCTCGCTCATGGTGGCCTCAACTTTTGCTCAAAACCGTGGCCAATGATACCGTTCCGGGCCTCGGCTGCGTATTTTAGGGAGATCTGCAATGACCAAATCGACGGAACTCAAGGCTCGCAAAGCCGCTGCTGTGGCCAACGGCGTCGGTAGCAAGGGCATCTATGTGGCCCGGGCCGAGAACTCGGAGCTGTGGGACGTTGACGGCCGGCGCTATGTCGATTTTGCGGCGGGAATCGCGGTGCTCAACACCGGTCACCGTCACCCGCGGGTGATGGCTGCCGTTGCGCAGCAGGCGGAAGCCTTCGCACACACCTGCTTTCACGTCGCGCCCTATGAATCGTACGTGCGGCTGGCGGAGCGGCTGAACGCTCTCGCCCCGGGGGATTTCGCCAAAAAATCCGTGTTTCTGTCATCCGGTGCGGAGGCGGTGGAGAACGCCATCAAGATCGCGCGCTATCACACCAAGCGCTCGGCGGTGATCGCCTTCTCCGGCGGCTTTCACGGCCGCACGCTCATGACCCTGGCTCTCACCGGCAAGGTCATGCCGTACAAGCGGGGGTTCGGACCGTTTCCGGCCGAGGTCTATCACGCCGAGTTTCCGCAGCCCTATCGCAACATCACGACCGAGCAGGCGCTCGCGGACTTGGAGCGTCTCTTCCACGGCGATGTGGATCCGAAGTCGGTCGCCGCCATTCTCGTCGAACCGGTGCAGGGCGAGGGCGGCTTCAACGTGGCGCCATTCGAGTTCTTGCGCGCCCTGCGACGGATCTGCGATGAGCACGGCATCGTGCTGATCGCCGATGAAGTGCAGGGAGGCATTGCGCGTACCGGGAAGATGTTCTCGATCGAGCACTCGGGTGTCGCGCCTGATCTCATCACCGTGGCGAAGGGCCTGGGCGGCGGCTTTCCGCTCTCCGGCGTCACCGGCAGGGCCGCGATCATGGATGCCGCGCATCCCGGGGGGCTGGGCGGGACCTATGGCGGCAATCCGATCAGCATCGCGGCCGCGCACGCCGTGCTCGATGTCATCGAAACGGAGGACTTGTGCGCGCGGGCGGCACACGTCGGTCAAAAGATCCACACCCGGCTGCAAGAGCTGGCGAAGGAGCTGCCGTGTATCGGCGATATCCGCGGCCTCGGCGCGATGGTGGCCTTCGAGCTGGTGAAGGATCCAAAAACCAAAGAGCCCGATGCCGAGCTGACCGCCTCGATCCTGGCGCACGCGGAAAAGCGCGGGCTGATTCTCCTCTCCTGCGGCACTGAAGCGAACGTGGTGCGACTGCTCCCGCCGCTCACCATTCAGGACGCCGTGCTGGAGGAAGGATTGTATCTGCTCGCGGCGGCCGTCAAGGACGCCTGCGGCGTCGAGTCGGCGCGCGCGGTCGCCTGAGCGCGGTCACCTCCCTTGACGTCCGCGAGAGTGCGCGCAGTTCCGCTGAACTGCACGCACCGATGAAGGCCGCGGGCCGGCTAATTCTTGAACGTCGCTGTGATGCCGACCGTGCGCGGACGGTAGGTGAAATCGTTTTCCTGCGGCGGCGGCGGACCTGCGGGATTGTTGTAGTCGTTCTGCACCAGCGCATAGTTGAGCACTGGGTGCGTATTGGTCAGATTGTCGACGAACGCGGACACCTGCCAAGCTCCCAGTTTGAAGCCTGCCCGCAACGACGTGAACGTGCTCGACGGCAGCGTGTAGGAGTACTGATTGAACTGAGTCGAGTTCGGATCCTGCACCGATGCGAGCCAGTTATTGCGGCTGGCGTAATTCCAGTCGGCGCGCACGAAGGCTTCGAGCCCCCCGAGGGAAAAATTGTACTGCGGTCCGATGGCGACGTTCCATGGCGCGTTGGTGCCCGGGCTGTAGTTGATCGCCGCCTCACCCGAGATCGCATCGCCGGTGGTCACGAGAGGCGAGTCCTTGGTGTAGCGCGCGCTCGTATAGCCCACCGTGGCCTCGATGGACAATCCTCCCCAGAGCTCTGCATCCGCCTGCAAGTCGAAGCCCTTGGCGACCGCCGTGCCCAGGTTGCTGGTGTATTGAAAACCGCAGCCCCCGGTGGGTCCCGAATCGTAGATATTCTGCTGAATGTTGTTCCACTTGATGTAGTACACGCTGCTCGCGATTCGATACCGGTTGTCGATGTTGTTCTTGGCCCCGATCTCGTAGCTTTGCGTGGTGTCCGAGTTGAAAGAGTTCGGCGTGGGTCCGCACACGCCATACGGCAACGGCGCATTGACGCCGCCAGGACGGAATCCCTTCGCATAGGTCGCGTAGTAGAGATTGTGCGGGTCGTATTGATAGGAGACGCTCGCTTTCGGCGTGAACGTATTTTCCTGATAGGAGCCGCTGAACGTGCCGAGGCCGCTGTTCTCGAGGCCGTTCGCATAGTGCTGCAGATTGAACTGCATCTTCGCGAATCGACCGCCCGCGGTGAGCTTCCATTGATCGGTCAAGCTGTAGGTCACTTCGCCGAACCCTGCGATTTGCCGGTCGTGGCTGATGTTCTTGTTGAAATAGATATCGCAATTCGGCAGCCCGGTGCCCGGCGTGCCGACGCCGTTGCAATAGTAATTCGGCGGCGCCCGTATTGGCATCTTGGAACAGCGAATAGTCGAACGGGCTGGTGCCGTAGAGCGCCGTCCAGAACGGCACGATATTCGGATCGTATAGCTGCTCGATGCTGAGTTCGCGCGCGAGCGTCCAGAACGTCCCCACCGTCCACGTCCACTTGCTCGAGTCGTCATTCGACTGCAGCCGGAATTCCTGCGTCCAGGTGCGCTGCTGGTTGGTCATGGTGTTCGGCGTCGAGTAGTTCGGAAATCCCACCCCCGCCGTGTGGATGCCGTGCGAGTCGAGCAGCGGGTACCAGGGATACGTACAGTTGGGCGGCGTGGTTGAGCCCGCGAGCGGCCCGCAAGTGCCGGCCGAATTCACCCCTAACCAGCCCTGACTCTGATCGAAGGCCAGATCGTATCCGGTGCCCTGATACGAGTCCTGTTCATTGCGCCAGTAATACGAGGTGTTCGATATCAGCGTCATGTGCTGGAAGTCGACTTGAATCTTGAGTGCCGGGAGATAGTACTGGTCGGGAATCGGAATCCGTTCCGGGGTGGCGTTGTTGAACTGTCCCTGGCTGGGATTGGAGTAGGCCGGCCAGTACGTGCCGAGGTCGTGCTGGCGCTTGTACTGGTACATGATGCTCGGCGTGATCTTCAGGTTGTCGGCCGGTTGATACAGCAGCGCGAAACGTGCGGCGGTGGTGTTCGCTCGATTCGCGTCCTGGTCGGTGGTTTGTCCCGTGGAAGCATCGACGCGGTTGATCCAGCCGCCGTCGAAGCGGTACCAGATGCTTGCGCGAAAGCCGAGCACGCCATCGATGATGGGTTGGCCGTGAGCGGCGCCGATCTCATAGCTTGGCTGGCCATTCGCCGTGTACGCGACTTCGGTGCGCGCGTAGGAGGAGGTCGTCGTGACGCTCGGCTGTACCATGATGTAGCGCACGGTGCCGCCCTCGGAACCCGCGCCGAAGAGGGTGCCCTGCGGACCGCGCAGCACCTCGACGCGGTCGAGATCGAACGTCTTGGGCAACGTGTCGTCGGGATTGAATCCGACCGCCCGCATTTGAATGGGGGTGTCATCGATATAGATGCCGGTGGTGCCCGCGCCGCCGGAGGAGGAAATGCCGCGAATCGAAATCGCGTTCGTGCCGGAGGTGTCGATCGTCACGCCCGGCATGAAGCGCACCATCTCGGTCATGTCGCGAATGCCTTTCTGATCGAGCGAATCCTGGTTGAGCGCGGTGATGCTGATCGGTACCTTGCTGATGCTCTCCTCGCGCCGCGTCGCGGTGACGACGATTTCCTCGAGTGCGCCGGCAGCGCGGCGTCGCGCCGGTGTCCGGCGTATTTGCATCGATCGCCGCCGCAACGCCGGCGAGCGCCACGCACAAGGCGCCGGCAGTGCTGAAAAACAACACGTGCCGGTGGGCGGAAGCTGCGATCGCCTTCGAGAGGGTGGTAGCTGGCATCATTTCCCCGCGATTTTATTATATGGTTAGATAGTTTTGGCTCAACCGACAGTAACATCGGGCTAAAACATGCGCAACTCTCAGGCTCTTCCTTGTACGATTGTGTAGTAAATGCGCCGCTATCGTGCAAGGCGGCGCTGTGGCGCGCCATAAGCGTGCCGCCTGCTGTTGCGTCGCACCGACGGCATGAGCAATGCGCACCGGTCCTCTTACCTCGGCACGGCCGCATCTAGTTATGGGATCATGAGGCATGAGCAGCACCGCTGATCGTCCTCGCGCCAAGTCCCTGGCTCCGCTACGCGAGCTCTGGCCGTTCATACGTCCCTATCGGGCCATGATGGCCGCCGCTCTGAGCGCACTGCTGGTCGCCACCGTCGCCATGCTGGCGTTGCCGGTTGCGTTGCGCCGGGTCATCGACGTGCTGGCCGCCAAGGATGCCGGCACCACCAATCGGATTTTCATCCTCTTTCTGGCTGCGGCGGTGGTCTTGGCGGTGTTCGGCGCGCTGCGGTTCTATCTCGTGACCTGGCTCGGCGAGCGGGTGATTGCCGATCTGCGAGCCGCCGTGTACCGGAACGTGATTCGGATGGATCCGCTGTTCTACGAAACCACGCGGGTGGGCGAGATCCTGTCGCGTCTGACGACCGACACCACGCTGGTGCAGGCGATATCGGGCGTCAACCTGTCGATCATATTGCGCTCGACCTTGAGCCTGGTCGGCGCGCTGGTGCTGCTCGCGCTCACCAGCGCAAAGCTGATGGGGGCGATTCTCGTGCTGCTTCCGGTGGTGGTCGTGCCGCTCATCGTCATCGGCCGCCGGGTGCGCGGCCTGTCCCGTGCTTCGCAGGACCGCATCGCGGATACCAGCGGGCTCGCGGGCGAGACCTTGTACGCGATCCAGACGGTGCAGGCCTTCACGCTGGAAGATCTGCAAAGCGAACGCTATCGGAAGGCGGTGGAAGTCAGCTTCACCACTGCGATTCGTCGCACCCGGGCGCGGGCGGCACTAACCGGCCTGGGTCTCGGGCTCGTCTTCGCCGCCATCACCTTCGTCCTATGGCTGGGCGCGCATCAAGTGCTCGCGGGAACCATGACCGGAGGCCAGCTCGCACAATTCCTGCTGTATGCGGGTTTCGTCGGCACCTCCGCGGCCGCACTGAGCGAAATGTGGGGCGAGGTGCAACGCGCGGCCGGGGCGATGGAAAGGCTGCAGGAACTGCTGCAAGCACGCCCCTCCATCATTGCGCCGCCGCGGCCGTTGGAACTGCCGGCGCGTGTGCACGGCGCGATCCGCTTCGACAACGTGAGTTTTCACTATCCGTCCCGGCCGGAGAGCGCCGCGCTCGCCAACTTCAGTGTGGAGGTGATGCCCGGAGAGACCATTGCATTCGTGGGGCCCTCGGGCGCCGGCAAGAGCACGACCTTCCAGCTCCTGCTGCGCTTTTACGATCCCGATACCGGCCGCGTGTTGATCGATGAGCGTCGACTCGCAGATCTTCGCCCCGAAGACATCCGTGCGCAGATCGGCCTGGTGCCGCAGGATACCGTTTTATTCGGCGCGAGCGCTCGCGAGAATATTCGCTACGGCCGGCCGGGTGCGAGCGATGGGGAGATCGAGGCGGCCGCCGTCGCCGCGGCGGCGGATGAGTTCCTGAGAAAGTTGCCGCAGGGGTACGACACGTTCCTGGGCGAGCGCGGCACGCGCCTGTCCGGCGGTCAACGTCAGCGTATCGCGCTTGCGAGAGCCATTCTCAAGGACCCGCCGATTCTCCTGCTCGATGAGGCGACGAGTTCACTCGATGCCGAGTCCGAGCGTCTGGTGCAACAGGCGTTGGAGAAACTCATGCGCGGCCGTACCACCATCATCATCGCGCACCGCCTCGCGACCGTGCTCAAGGCTGATCGGATCGTCGTGATGGACCACGGGCACAAGATTGCCGTCGGAACGCACGCCGAACTCCTGCAGCAGAGCCCCCTGTATGCCCGCCTCGCCTCATTGCAATTCGCGTCGGTGCGCGAGCGAGGCGGTGGATATCGCGGCGAACTAGCCGTTACCTGGTCAGACCCTCGGCCTTGAGCGCCTCCTGCACCTTGGGTCGTGCCGAAACGCGCGCGTGATACGCGGCGAGCACGGGCCACTTGCCGAGATCGATCCCCACACGTCTGGTCCAGCCGAGCACGGTGAAAAGATATGCATCGGCCACCGTGAACTTATCGCCCAGCAAGTACTTCTTGTCGCCGAGGTGCCCGGACAACCAGTCGAATTTCTTCTCGAGAGCCTCCACCGCCGCTTTCTTCCAATCCGCCGATGTGCCCGGATTGAACAGGGGACTGAAGTTTTTGTGAACTTCGGAGGTGATGTAATTCAAGATCTCCATCAGTCGATAGCGCTCGAACGTTCCCGCGCGCGGAGCCAATCCGGAATCCGGTTTTTGATCCGCTAAAAACTGGACGACGGCGGGACCTTCCGTGAGCACCTGGCCGTCATCGAGTTGCAGCGCCGGGACGGAGCCCTTGGAATTGATCGTCAGATAGTCGACCCCCTTTTCGGTTTTCTTCGATTTGAGGTCGACCTTCTCCGTGCTGAAGGGCAGACCCAGTTCGAGCAGGACGATGTGCGGTGAAAGCGAGCACGCTCCGGGAGAATAGTAAAGCTTCATGATTGATTTGCCTTTCGAGTCAGTTGCATCGTGCCGGATTATAACCAATGTTCTAGCGCATCGAGGTCGGCGCCGGTGCATCGATCAACCGGCGCGCCGCAAAAAAACCCCGTGAGTACGGCGCCGCCGCGAGCGAGTCCACCCGCACGCGGCTGCCGGTGGAGGGTGCATGGATGAACCGCGCGTCATCGATTGCGATGCCGACATGCAGTTCCTTATGTGCCAGATGCATGAAGACGAGATCGCCCGCTCGAAGCTCGCTCCGACGGATGGGCGCGCCGGCGCGCAGTTGCTCCTCGGCGGTTCTCGGCATGCGAATTCCGGCGCTGCTCGCGGCGTACACCACGAGTCCGCTGCAATCGAATCCGCCCGGCGCCGCTCCGCCGTAGCGATAGGGCTGTCCCAGCATGGCTTCGGCGCTGTCGACCATCAGCGCTTGCCGATGCAGGGGCACCGGTGAAAAGCCCGCGGAAGGTGTACGCGGAGCCGTTGCGCATCCGGCGAGCAGAGCCAGGCCGAACGCCAGCGAGGCGCAATGCAAGGCCAGCCCCACTGCGTGGTCATCCGACATATCGATCCATCGCGGCACGCGCCGCGAGCGGCGAAGTGAACATATGCCCGGCAATTCGAGTACAACGCCCCGCGGCCCGCTGACGAGCCCTATAATAACCCGTTGTATGGACTCAGTTGACACCCAATTCGAGACGCGCCGACGCGCTGCGCTGCGGCCTGGAATGTTGCAGGCGGCGCTCGTCGATCGCCTGACCCGGGCGATGGGCAAGAGCCCGGACCAGGCGACGCCGCGCGACATCTACGACGCGCTGTCGCTCGCGGTGCGCGAAGAGTTGACTCTGCGCTGGCTCGCCACGCAGCGCCGCGTCGAGAATGCACACGTCAAGCGGGTGTGTTATTTCTCCGTCGAATACCTTCCCGGGCGTTCGCTGCTGAACGCCCTGTGCAGCCTGGAGGGCGATCTCGTGCAGGAGGCGCGCGCCGCGCTTCGCGCCATGGGCCACGACCTCGATGACATCGCAGCACAGGAGGTGGATCCCGGTCTGGGGAACGGCGGTTTGGGCCGGCTGGCCGCCTGCTTCCTGGATTCGCTTGCCACGCTTCAATATCCCGCTGTCGGCTATGGCATCCGCTACGATTACGGCATCTTCACCCAGGTGATGGGAAGCGATGGAGGCCAGCGCGAAATTGCGAGCAGCTGGCTGCGGTTGCGAAACGTCTGGGAGGCGCCGCGCGGCAACGCCCGTTACATCGTGCGCTTCGGCGGCCGCAGTTCCGCGCCGCCGTCAGCCGCAGTGGGCGAGCCGCATCGATGGGTTGATACCGACGACATCTACGCCATCGGCTTCGACCAATTGATACCGGGCAACCGTGGACCCACCGTCAATCATCTGCGCCTCTGGTCCGGTCGCGCCATCACCCCGTTTCACATCGAGGCGTTCAATGCCGGCGACTACACGGCGGCCGTGCGCGAACAGGTCGACGCCAAAAATTTGTCGCGGGTGCTCTACCCGGACGATTCGACGCCGCAGGGTCGGGAGCTGCGCCTCAAGCAGCAGTACTTCTTCGTCAGCGCCAGCCTGCAGGATATGCTGGCGACGCATCTGAGCGAGGGACGCACGCTCGTATCGCTCCCCGACGCGATCGCCGTTCAATTGAACGATACCCACCCGAGCCTGGCGATTCCGGAGTTGATTCGTCTATTGATCGACGAGCACGGGTTGAGCTGGGCGGAAAGCTGGCAGATCACGACGCGCGTCTTTGCATACACCAATCACACGTTGCTGCCCGAGGCGCTTGAAACGTGGCCGGTGTCGATGTTCGAGCGCCTGCTGCCGCGACATCTCGAGATCATCTATCTGATCAATCGCGATTTTCTGCATTCGGTCGAGACGCGCTACCGGGCCGATCAAGAACTCGCCCGGCGCCTGTCCATCATCACCGAGGACGGCGAGCGGCGTGTGCGCATGGCGCATCTGGCGGTTATCGGCAGTCATCACGTCAACGGCGTCGCCAAGCTGCACTCCGAGCTCATGCGCAGGAATGTCTTCGCAGGGTTTGCTGAGATGTACCCGGAGCGATTCACCAACGTGACCAACGGCATCGCCGTGCGCCGTTGGCTCAAGCAATCCAATCCGGGCCTCTCGGCGCTGCTGACGCAGCGCCTGGGCCATGCCTGGGAGAACGATCTCGAAGAGCTCGGGCGCCTGGCTTGCGCCGCCGAAGAGCCGGAATTTCGCCGGCATTTCCGCGGCATCAAGCGCACCAACAAGCAGAGGCTCGCTGAGGAGGTGATACGGCGCACCGGTGTGGAAATCGACGCCGATTCGATGTTCGACGTGCAGGTGAAGAGAATTCACGAGTACAAGCGGCAGCTGCTGAATCTGCTGTACGTCGTCACGCGCTACCAGCGCATCCGCGCCAATCCCCGCGGCGACTTCGTGCCGCGCACGGTGATTTTTGCCGGCAAGGCCGCCCCCGGTTATGCCATGGCCAAGGCCATCATCAAGCTCATCAACAACGTGGCACGCGCGGTCAATGCGGACGCATCGGTGCGCGACAAGCTGCGTGTCGTCTTCCTTCCGGACTACGACGTTTCGCTGGCGCAGAAGATCGTGCCGGCGGCCGACCTCTCGCAGCAGATTTCCACCGCCGGCATGGAGGCGTCGGGCACGGGCAACATGAAGCTCGCGCTCAGCGGCGCCCTCACCATCGGTACGCTGGATGGCGCCAATATCGAGATTCGCGATCACGTCGGCGCCGAGAATCTCTTCATTTTCGGACTCACCGCGGACGAAGTGGCGGCGAGGCGCGCTGCCGGCTATCAGCCGTGGCGCGAACTCGACGCCAACCCCGAGCTCGAGTCGACGCTGGATCTCATCCGTACCGGATTCTTCTCCCCGACGCGACCCGATGATGCCAAGCCGGTGGTGGACCGGCTGCTCGGCGAAGGCGAGCCCTTCCTGGTGCTGGCGGACTTCGCCGCGTATGCGGCGGCGCAAGACCAGGTGGATGCCTTGTACACGCAGGAGGATCAATGGAGCCGCAAGGCAGCGATCAATTGCCTGAGCATGGGATATTTTTCGAGTGATCGCTGCGTTCGCGAGTACGCGGAACGCATCTGGGGCGTCCGGCCTGTCATATGATGATCTCATAGAGAATTAATGAAGCTAATACAAGCGGGGTCTCCACGACCACTGGGTGCGGCGTGGACCCGCAGCGGCCTCAATTTCGCGATCTTTTCCAGCCGTGCGACGCGCGTCGAAGTGTGCATCTTCGATGCCGAGAGCGGCGCGGAGTCCTCCCGTCATGACTTGCCGTCGCGCACCGGAGACATCTGGTACGGCGCCCTGTCGCCGAGCCGCGCCCCTCCCGGAACCCGCTACGCATTCTGCGTGGATGGTCCGCATGAGCCGGAGAAGGGCAACCGCTTCGACCGCAGCGCCTATTTGATCGATCCGTTCGCGCGTCAGTTGTCCGCGTCGGTTCCGCTGCGGTCCTGCGTGATCGACCGCAACTTCGACTGGAGCGGCGACCGGCCTCCGGCAACACCGTGGCGGGACACCCTGATCTACGAGTTGCACGTGAAGGGCTTCACGCGGCTGCATCCCGCGGTCCGTGAAGAATGGCGGGGCAAGTATCTGGGGCTCACCACGCCCGCCGTGATCGAGCACTTGAAGTCAATCGGCGTGACTGCGGTGGAATTGCTGCCGTGCCAATCATTCCTGAGCGAGCCGTTCCTGCTCGACCGCGGCCTGACGAATTACTGGGGATACAACTCGGTTGCCTGGTATGCCCCCGCGAACGAATTTGCCGTGCGCGATGCGGTGGTGGAGTTCAAGACCATGGTAAAGGCGCTGCACGAGGCGGGTATTGAAGTCATCCTCGACGTGGTCTTCAACCATACCGCCGAGGGCAACGAAACCGGACCGGTGCTCAATCTCAAGGGGATCGATAACCCGGTGTACTACCGGCTGATGCAGGACAAGCGCTTCTACGAGAACATCACCGGCTGCGGCAACACCGTCAATTGCGAGCATCCGCACGTCACCTCCATGATCATCGATTGCCTGAAATATTGGGTCGAGGACATGCATGTCGATGGGTTTCGCTTCGATTTGGCGACCGTGCTGGCACGCGACGGCAAGGGCTTCAACGAGAACTCCGCATTCTTCAAAGCGCTGCGGGGGGAGCCCGCGCTCGCGTATATCAAACTCATTGCCGAGCCGTGGGACGTCGGATTCGGCGGCTATCAACTCGGCAGATTTCCCTCCGGCTGGTCGGAATGGAACGACCGCTACCGTGACACGGTGCGCGCCTTTTGGCGCCGCGACGGCGGTATGCTCGGCGAGTTCGCCGAACGGTTCGCCGGTTCGAGCGATATATTCCGCCACAACGGGCGCAAACCCAGCGCGGGGGTCAATTTCGTGACGGCTCATGACGGGTTCACGCTGCACGATCTGGTGTCCTACAACGAGCGGCACAATGAGGCGAACGGTGAAAATAACGCCGACGGTCACCATCACAATTTGAGCTGGAATTGCGGGGTCGAGGGCCCCACGGCCGATCCGGCCATAGCGGCCCTGCGCAAACGTCAAATGCGCAATCTCCTGACGACCTTGTTTCTGGCGCAGGGCGTGCCGATGCTGCAGGCGGGCGATGAATTCGCGCGGACGCAGCGGGGCAACAACAACGCCTATTGCCAGGATAACGAGCTATCGTGGATCGACTGGGAGCTCTGCGAAGCGAACGGGGATTTGCTCGCCTTCGTGAGGCGCCTCGCGCAGCTGCGACGCGCCCATCCCGAATTCAGGCGGGATACCTTCCTGAAGGGAACCGCTTCGCGCGCCGGAGTCAAAGACGTGTGCTGGCTCAATGTTCGGGGGGGCGAAATGACGCAGGATGAGTGGCGGGACGCGGAACTGCGCAGTCTGGGGGCCTGGTTCGGCAAGCAGAGCGAGTCAGCCGGAGGGCTGCTGCTCCTGCTCAACGCCGGGGAATCGGAGCTACCATTCGCCGTGCCGGCGCCGTCATCGGGCGGCCCTTGGAAGTGCCATTTCGACACGGCGCGCGAGAACCCGGAGCTGCAGAGGCTGAAGGGGGCCGCGTCGTATCCGCTCGCTGCAAGCAGCGCCGTATTATTGGAGAGCTGAACGTTTGGACACGAGCGTAATCGAGAGACTGGCGAGGCTGCGCGGTATCGGCGACGCTTACCACGACTACCGCGGCGAGCTGCGTCACTTCAGTTTGGAGACGAAGATCGCGCTCCTGCGGGCCATGGGGTGCCGGATCGATGATCCTGCCGCGCTCGCCACCGAGCTCAGCCAATTGGAAGTCGCCCGCTGGCGCACACTGCTGCCCCCCGTCGCCGCTGCGAACGGCAAGCGCATCGGCGTCGATCTGAATATCACCGCGCGTGAATTCGGTGCGAGTCTGCTATGGACGGTGAATCTGGAATGCGGCGATCGGCGCGGAGGAGTCACGTCCACCGCGGATTGTCCTGAACTTTGGCGAGGCGAGGTCGAGGGCTCGTGGATCACCCGCCGCCGCTTCGAACTGCCCGTCGAGCTACCCCCGGGCCACCACGAGCTCAACGTGCAGATCGGCGGCAGTCCGGTGCAGCGCTGCCTGCTCATTCTCTCCCCGCCCGAATGCTATGAGCCGCCTGCAATATGCGATGGGCGGCGCCTGTGGGGTGTCGCCGTGCAGCTGTACACGGTACGCTCGCGGCAGAATTGGGGCATCGGCGATTTCAATGACCTGGAAGCGCTCATCCGCTGGCTCGGGGACCGTGGTGCGGGTTTCATCGGATTGAACCCGCTGCATGCGCTGGCGCCCGCGGATCCGCAGCAGGCGAGCCCGTACAGCGCGTCGAGCCGGCATTTTCTCAATCTTTTGTACATCGCGGTACCCGCGGTGCCCGAGTACGGGAGCTGCGAGGCGGCGCGCACTCGCGTTGCGAGCCCGGCATTTGCGGATCGTCTGCGCGAGCTGCGTACTTCGACGCACGTCGACTATCAGGGTGTTGCGGATGCCAAGTTCGAAATTCTGGAGCTGCTGTTTCGCGATTTTTGCGAGCGGCATCTGGCCAACGAAACCGCGCGTGCCGGCGCGTTCCGCAGCTTCGTGGCCGCGGGTGGCCCGCTGCTGCAACTGCAGGGCCGCTTCGATGCGCTCGACCAACATTTTCGGGCGACGCTGCACACTTCCTCGGGCTGGTTGAGCTGGCCCGCGGAGTTTCACGATCCGCGCGGAGAGGCGGCGGTGCGTTTTGCAGCCGAGCATTCGCTGCAAATCGAGTTCTACCTGTACCTGCAGTGGCTGGCGCACGAACAGCTCGCGGGTGCTCAGGCACTCGCCGTCGAGCTCGGCATGCCCATCGGCCTTTACGGTGATTACGCGGTCGGCGCGCATCCGTCGGGGGCCGAGACATGGACGGATCAGGAGAGCTATCGCCTGGGCGCGGAGATCGGCGCGCCGCCGGACCCGCTTGCTCTGAAGGGACAGGGCTGGGGCATTCCGCCGCCCGACCCGGTGCAGATGGAAATGCAGCATTTGCAGGGCTTCACACGTCTCGTGCGCAACAACATGCGCTGCTACGGCGCGCTGCGCTTCGATCACGTGATGTCGCTGTTCCGGCTGTGGTGGGTGGCGGCGGGCTATTCGCCGACCCAGGGTGCGTATGTACATTATCCGCTGCAGGAGCTGCTCACGGTCCTGGCCCTGGAAAGCGCACGCAACAAGTGCCTGGTTGTCGGCGAGGATTTGGGAGTGGTGCCGGACGAGATGCGTCGCGCCATGGGCCAATTCGGGCTCTACCACTACAAGGTGCTGTTGTTTGAGAAGGAGGACGGCCGGTTTCGGCGTCCCGACGAGTTCGTGCGGCGAGCCCTCGCCACGGTCACGACTCACGACATGCCGACTCTGCGCGCCTTCTGGGAAGGGCGCGACCTCGACCTGCGGCAGCGCTTGAGGCTGTACCCGAGCGTGGAAATCGAACTCGAAGTCCAGCGGCAGCGCGACCGCGACCGGGCGGCGCTGCTCGCCGCGCTGCGCGAGCAAGGCCTCGAGCCACAGAGTCCCGCCTCGCCGTCGGAGCTGTTCACCCCGCAGCTCGCGCATGCGCTGCACCTGTATCTGGCACGCAGCACGTCGTCCCTGGTCGCCCTGCAGATCGACGATCTTTTGGGGATGGTCGATCCGGTCAATGTGCCCGGTACGGACCGCGAATATCCCAACTGGCAACGCAAGCTGACCGAGGATATCGAAGAGATGGCCGTTCGCGCCGACTTCGAATCCTGGTTTGCGGAGATCGGGCGGGCGCGCTTGGCGCCGGATTAGTTGCCCACGACCAGCACTTTGAACGTGCCATCGATGATGGGTGCGCGAGGCCGCGGTTGGTCGGCAGTCGCCGCCGGCAGCGGTCCGAATTCCGCAGTCACCAAGTACGCGCGATGGCTTTGGGCATCGAGCGCCATGGTACGCGCGCCTTTTTGCGTGATCACGGTGGCGATGACGGAGTAGTGGTCGGGGTCCATTTCGCGAATCACCGTGAGCGTTCCGTCGCTGCCGTTCGGGATGAATATCAGGCTTCTGTCGGCGTCGTACGCCGCCGCATCCGGACCCTTGCCGATGGGCAGTGAGGCGACGTGGGCACCGGAAGTGGCATTGGTCACGGCCATCACGCCGTTGTCGCACGCGGAAAAGAGCCTCTTGTGCGCGGCATCGTAGGCGAGCCCGCTGGGGTGTTCGCAATTCGTCAGCGGCCAGATGGCGATGCGTTTGGCGGCTGAGGAGTCGATGACGCCCAGCTGCGCCGTATCCTCGATATTGTAGAAAATGCGGCCCGCACCGTCCGCAACCGCGAACTCCGGTTTCCCGCCAGCCGCGATCGTTGCGATCACAGCGCCCTTCTGCGGATCGATGACGCTGATGTCCTTGCTTCGTCCGTTGAAGGTATAGACGTGATGACTCGCCTGGTCGTAGACGATCGCGTCGGGATTCTGACCTCCTGCCGGAACGCTGCCGGCGCTCTTCAGCGACTTCAGATCGAAGACGGTCACGGTGTCCGCGCGGCCGTTGCTGGTGAAACCCTTGCCCAGATCCGGGGCGAGCGCAATTCCATGCACTCCCTGCGTATCCGGTATCGTCGCGACGAGGGTCCCGTCCCTCGCATTCATGACGAGCACGCGGTCCGAGCGTGAAATGTACAGGCGTTGTGCCGCCGGATCGAGGGTCAGGTAATCCCAGCCGCCGGCGCCGCCGAGAAAATATTGCTGCTTGACCTCGTAAGGAGCGCCCGCGGCGGAATCTCCCGATCTGCCCGCCGCAGTGCCGAGCGCGCCGGCAAACAGCGAGCCGATGAGAAACGAAGGACCGACCAACCGATGCATCATTGCGACTTCCCTTGTGACCGAGCGCCCCATGCCCATATGGCAGCGGCAACGAGAATGGCCAGCGGTACGATTTTGACCGCCTGAGCCAACGAAGTGGCGTCCGAGACCGCACCGATGAGGTACGGTGAGACGGCGTCGCCGAGCAGGTGGATGGTGAAAACTCCGAGTGCGTTGGCGGAGGCTCGCTGAGTCGGCAGCACCAGATTGACGATCGACGCATTGATCGGACCCGTCGACAAGAACATCAACAGCTGTGCCATCACCATGCACACCAAATAGAGCGTCGAGGACGCCGCGCTCAACGCAAACCAGGCGAACGGCGCCGCAAGCAGGGTGGCGACGGCGGAGATCCACAAGTACGCCTGCTTCGAATATCTGGCGCAGTAATCACCGAGCCAACCGCCCGCGAAGGTGCCGATGAAGCCGGTAATGACGACGATGGCGCCAAAACTCACCGTGGCTTGGCTGCGCTCCATCCCGCGGACGCGTTCGAGAAATGCGGGCATCCAGTACGCGAGTCCGCCCATGGCAAAGGTGTATGCGGCATAGCCGAGAATGGTGAGCCGATAGGGCTTGTTGTGAAGCAACTGCCGATAGGTGGCCGAGGGCCTGGAATTCGAGTATCCGGAAGTGGCCACTTCCGTCGCGCCGCCCCTTGTTTCACGGCGCTCGGCCGGCGATCCGCGATCCTGACTGCCGCGCGGCGGATCGCGCAAGCCGAAACACAGCGCGGCCAAGGCAATGCCTGGGATTCCAGCGACGAAAAATGCCATGCGCCAGCCGAAATGTGCGTCGATCAACCCGCCGACGACATAGCCGAGCGCCGAGCCCACGGGGATGGCGCAGAAGAAGATCGCCATGACCCGTCCGCGCTGGCCGGGTGGAAAGTAGTCGGATAGAAGGCTTGGCGCGATCGTGACATAGGCGGCTTCGCCGATGCCGACCGACGCACGCGCCGCGAACAACGCGGCAAAACTACCGGCGAGACCGGAAAGTGCCGTTGCCACACTCCAACAGCCGACGCCGAAGGCTATGAGGTGCGGGCGCGAGCGCCGGTCTCCGAGGAACCCGAATATCGGTGCAACCAGGGTGAATACGATCAGAAAGCCCGACATGAGGGAACCGAGTTGGGCGTCCGACAGGTGAAGTTCGGAGTGCTTCAAGCTCTCCACCAGGGCCGATACGATGTAGCGGTCCAGGTAGTTGAAAAGATTGATGAATGACAGAATGGCAAGCCCGACGTTCGCGGAACTGAGCAGCGCCTTTCGAGACGGGTCTGTCATGCGTGACTCCATCTTAGCAATGCCTCGCCGGCCGGCGCGATCTGTTTCACGATGCCCTCAT
Source organism: uncultured Gammaproteobacteria bacterium (assembly GCA_963843295.1). GTDB lineage: Bacteria > Pseudomonadota > Gammaproteobacteria > Steroidobacterales > Steroidobacteraceae > Bog-1198. Next base: position 171,158 of record CAWJJP010000016.1, read on the forward strand.
CTCGCGCCATGGACGGGCGGCGAAACAATTCTGGTCAGTCGCCGATGATAGTAAGATCGGGTCACCTCACGCAGGAGACTCAAGTTGGCCAAGCCGAATTATCGTCAGGCGAAGAAGCAAAAGGAGGCGGCGCGCAAGGCCCGCCAGGACGCCAAGCAGCAGCGGCGAGCCGGGACTCCCAATGCACCCGGAGCTCCTGCGGATCCTCAGCCGGTGAAGCCGGCCGAATAAGTGAGTGCGTCGAACGCAGCCGCGTACGCCTCACCCTGGATGGATGGGGACCTGGCGATTTTTCGGGATGCTGCATCGCGGTTCATCGAGGCCGAGATGGTCCCGAACGAAGATCAATGGCGTAAACAGCAACACGTCGGCAAGGAGATCTGGCGCAAGGCCGGCGCGGTCGGCCTTCTGTGCACGGACGTCAGCGCCGACTACGGCGGTGTCGGCGGCGACTTTCGGCACGAAGTGATCCTATATGAAGAACTGGGGCGCCGCGGGTTGAGCGGTTTCGGTCAGGGGGTGCACAGCATCTGTGCGCATTATCTGGTCAATCATGGTACGGAGGAGCAGAAGCACCGATTCCTGCCGCGCATGTCGAGCGGCGAGCTGATCGGTGCGATCGGGATGACGGAGCCGTCGGCCGGGTCCGACCTGCAGGGCATCAAGACACGCGCCGTTCGCGATGGAGATCACTACGTCGTCAACGGATCGAAAATCTTCATAACCAATGGTTATCTGGCAGGGCTGATCGCGTTGGTGGTCAAGACGCGTCCGGGCGAGGGAGCCAAGGGGACCTCGATTCTGCTGGTGGAGACCAAGGATCTCGAAGGCTACCGGGTGGGCCGGATCCTCGACAAGATGGGCCTGAAGGCGCAGGACACGTCGGAGTTGTTTTTCGAGAATGTGTGTGTACCGGCCGTCAATTTGCTGGGCGGGACGGAGGGTCAGGGCTTCTATCAGTTGATGGGCGATCTTCCCTATGAGCGCGCCTTGATCGCGGTGGTCGCGGTCGCCTCGATGGAAGGCGCGCTCGCCGAAACCATCAAATATGTCAAAGAGCGCAAGGCATTCGGCAAGAGCATCGCCGAATTTCAAAACACCAAGTTCAAACTCGCGGAAATCGCCACCAAAACGCGGATCGCACGCGTCTTCGTCGACGATTGCATTGCACGGGTGCTGAACGGCTCCCTCGACACAGTGACGGCCTCCATGGCCAAATACTGGACCACCGACATGCAGCAGGAAGTCATGGACGAATGCGTTCAGTTGCATGGCGGTTACGGCTACATGAACGAATATCTGGTGTGCCGCATGTTCGCCGATGCACGCGTACAGCGCATTTACGGCGGTACCAACGAGATCATGAAAGAGCTGATTTCGCGCTCTTTATAGCCGGCCGCCCGCGGGCTGTCGCAACCCTGCGACGCGGCCGATTCCGGCCGACGACTTCACAGATCTTTTCCAATCCGGCGCTTCTCTTGCGCCTACAATGGCCCAACAATACCTCGTCCTGGAGAGGTCACGAAGACATGAATTTTTGGGATTGGCGCCGGGCCGCGGCGCCGCTCGCCGCCGTGCTGCTGCTGGCCCTTGCGGGCTGCAACGGCACTGCGGTCGTCACACTGACATCGACCGCGTCGCCGAATACGTTCCTCGCGTACCGCGTCGGGTTGGTGTCGATCCAGCTGCAAACGTCGAATGGCGTGACGGCATCGAACATCCAGGCGCTGCGCTCGAAGACGACGGTGGATCTTGCGCGACTCGTCGATCTGAGCGAAGTGCTGGGAGTGCCGTCGGCGGCGCAGGGGATGTTCACCCAGGCGCTCGTCACGCTCGATTACAGCTCTGCGCAAATCGTCTATGACGACGGCAGCTCGAACGGTCTCGCGCTCACGCCGGTGGCCCCGAGCGGCCAGGCATTGCGGCAGGTCACGCTCAACCTGGTGCTCGATCCCAGCAATCAGGTCGCGGTCACCCGTGGCGGCTTCCCGCGCCTGAGCCTGGACTTCAAGATGGCGGCGTCCAACATCGTCAATGTCGCGCAAAAGACCGTCACGGTCACGCCATTCATATCGGCGAGCGCCAGCCCGATCGATGCCAAGACGGTGCGCGTCCGCGGTCCGTTCGCGGACGTCAATGCGGCGAACACCGCGATCACCAGCGGTATCGTTCCTTTTGATTTTCCGACCGCCGGACCCGGACAGATCACGATCACTCCGGCCACCACGACCAACTACGAGATCAACGGCACCCCGTCGACCGGCAGTGCGGGCTTGGCGCAGTTGGCGTCGCTGAGTTCAGGCACCATGATTGCCGCCTTCGGCACATTGAACCCGAACGCAAGTTCGAACGGCTTCACGAACTCGCTGAGCTCTTCCGCCGTCTCGTTCGCCGCTACCGAGGTGTTGGCTGGCAGCAGCGTGCAGGGGTCCGGCTTCGATCGTCTGTCGGGGATAGTCTCAGGACGCAGCGGCAATACGCTCACTGTCGAGGACGGCACGCTGCTCAGCAACGGCGGCACCAATACCTTCATTCCGGGTACGGCCGACATCAATATCGGCACCAACACACAGGTCACGGAGGCGGGCCAGGACGCGACCCAAACCTTCGGCGCGCAGCAAATATCCGTTGGGTCACGGATCTACGCCTTCGGCACGGCGAACACGCCGGTGTCGGGCAACGTCACCGTCGATGCCAGTGCGGGGCGCGTGCGTCTTGGGCAAACGAGCGCCTCCGGGATCGTCAGGGCGCGGGGCGCCGCGGCGTTGACCCTCAATCTGGCATCCTTGGGTGGTCGCTCGCTCGGCGGCTTCGATTTCACGGGCACCGGAACCGCCCCCGGCAATGATGCGAGCGCGACCGGCTATCAAATCAGCACCGGCTCTTTGGACCTGAGCAATTCGATCGTGGGCACACCCGTCGAGGTCACCGGCCTGGTCACGCCATTCGGCGCGGCACCGCCGAATTTCGACGCTACGACGCTGCTCGATGTGACCACGATCAATGCTCAACTGGTCATCGACTGGAGCGGTGGGACGGTGGCTCCATTCGCGGTCTTCAACAGCTCGGAAATCGATGTGAACGTCAGCAGCGGCCTCATCGGTCCGCGCGCCTTCATTCAGGTGGGAGCGCAAACGCTCAATGCGCTGAGTCTGGGTTCCGATCCGCTGATCATTCCCGACCAGACCAATTCAAACACCGTATACACCATCGGACATGCGGTCAGCGGTACGTTCGAGAATTTCGTGTCCTTCACCTCTTTCATCACGCAGCTGCAGACCGAACTGAACGGCTCGGTGCTGGTCACCGGCATCACGGCGCTTGGACCTTACACATCCTCGACGTTTACCTTGAGTGCTTCGAGCATTACCTTGTTCCTGAACGACTAGGAGCCTGTCTGAGCAATCCGCGTTGGCTGGTAGAGCGGGCGGATGCAAGGCGCGCAATGCCCCTGACGGCCGGAATTTCACGACGCGACTTCATCGGACGCGCGGCAGCCGTGCTGAGTGTCCCCTATGCGGGGATCGCGGCCCCTGCACCGGCGGTTCCTGCGGCGTTCGCCCACGCCTATGTCGGCACCTACACCCCGAATGGGGGCGGTATCTATCTCTTTCGGATGGACCATTCCACCGGGGCGTTGACGCAGCTGCAGGTGGTGGACGATATTCGCAACCCCTCCTGGCTCGCGGTAAACCCGGCGCAAACGCGCCTGTATGCGATCAGTGAGATCGATAATTATCAAGGCAAGCTCAGCGGTGCCGTCGTCTCCTACGCCATTGCCGCCGACACCCTGCAGCTCACGCGCGTGGGAGCGGTCGGCTCCGCCGGTGCAACGCCGACGCATGTGAGCGTTCATCCGTCGGGAAGGTTCGTGTTCGTCGCCAATTACGGTGGCGGCAACGTCGCGGTTTTTCCGGTCGGCTCGGACGGCGCGCTCGGCGAAGCTTCGGACGTGCGTCCCAGCGTCGGCCCGAGACACCACGCGCGCGCCGTGGACGATCCCCCGGGGCAGTTCGCATACAGCGATCACGACAGCCCGCATCTGCACATGGTTGCGGCCGACGCGGCGGGGCAATTCGTCGTCGCCAATGATGCCGGTTTGGATCTGACGCTCGTGTGGCGCTTCGATCCCGACGCGGGCCGTCTTCTGCCCGCCGATGTCCCGGTGATCAGCGCACCCTCCGGCTCCGCACCGCGGCATTTCACTTTCCATCCGAACGGCAGAATTTTTTACAATTTGTACGAACACGATGCCAAAGTGGCGGTCTACGATTACGATCCGACCCGCGGCGCCCTGCGGCTCAAGCAGTCGTTGTCGACGCTGCCGCCGAAATTCGCCGGCAGCAATCTATCCGCCGAAATCGTGATCACGGCGGACGGCCGCTTCCTATACGTAAGCAACCGGCTGCACAATGCATTGACAGTGTTTGCGGTTGCGGCGGACGGCCAACTGCGGTTGACTTCCGAGAGCTGGGTGCACGCCGATTATCCGCGCTGCGTCGCGATCGATCCGAGCGGCGACTATCTTTTTTCGTGCAATCAAAAGGGCGATTCCATCACCTCGTTTCGCATCAACCCCGGCAGCGGGGCGCTGCAGTTCACGGGCCGCTTCGAGCCGGTGGGAAGTCCCGCGGTCATGGCGCTGCTGAAGCCGCGTTGACCGACACACCGCTGTACCTGCGCTCGTATCGGGATCTATACTGAAGTCCGGTGCAGCGGTGCGACGGCGGACGAATTATGGATATCGCGATGATTGGTCTTGGCAGAATGGGCGCCAACATGGCGCAGCGCCTGCTGCGCGGCGGTCACCGAGTCGTCGGCTTCGATCCGGAAGAGGCCGCACGCAAGCTGATCGAGGATAAGGGCGCCGAGTCGGCCGTGTCGCTCGAGGCACTGGTCGCCAAATTGAAGGCGCCGCGCGTGTTGTGGTTGATGGTGCCCTCGGGCGCGGTCACCGATAAAACCATCGATGCGGTGACGCCGCTGCTGGGAGCAGGCGATACGCTCATCGACGGCGGCAACTCGAATTATCGGGACACTCAGCGGCGCGCCCAAGCGCTTGCGCAGCGGCAGATTCATTACGTCGATTCGGGTACGAGCGGCGGCATCTGGGGTCTTGCGGAAGGCTATAGCCTGATGATCGGCGGCGACGAGAAGGTCGTCGAGCGCCTGCGTCCGATTTTCGCGACCCTCGCGCCGGGACCAGACAAGGGCTGGGGCCGGGTCGGCGAGGTCGGCTCGGGACATTACACCAAGATGATTCACAACGGCATCGAGTACGGCCTCATGCAGGCTTACGCCGAGGGCTTTTCCATTTTGCAGCACAAGAGCGAATTCAAGCTCGATCTGCATCAAATTGCCGAGATCTGGCGGTATGGCAGCGTGGTGCGCTCCTGGCTGCTGGATCTGACCGCCGATGCCCTCGAGAAGAACCCGACGCTGCACGGAATCGCCCCATACGTGGCCGACTCGGGCGAGGGGCGCTGGACGGTGAACGAAGCCGTCGAACTCGGTGTGCCGGCGATGGTCATCACCGCCTCGCTGCTCGGACGATTCAGTTCGCAAGACAACGACTCTTTTTCCGACAAGCTTCTGGCGGCGATGCGCAATCAGTTCGGCGGCCACGCGATCAAAAAGGAATAGCGCCGCCGCGCGGCATCCGCCCAGCTGCATACGCAGTTCCTCGTATGACATTGGCGAGGCCCTGCCGTACGATATGCCGGGAGGGTGAGCCAGGGAGATTGCGGCATGTACCACAAAATCCTCGTGCCCGTCGATGGCAGCGAAACCAGTGAGGCAGGCCTTCAGCACGCCATCCTGCTGGCAAAGGATCAAAAGGCGGCGCTGCGACTGTTGCACGTCGTGCATGACTATCTGGTCGCCGAAGGTCGTCATGGACTGGTCCGATCAGACGAATTGCTCACGGAGCTTCGTGAGCACGGTCAAGCGATTTTGAGCGCGGCTGCGGGCGTTGCTCGTCGGCAAGGGGTCGAAGCGGATACCGAATCCGTCGAGGCGCCGATGGGACCGGTAGGCGCCGTGATTGCCGAGTACGCGGAGAAGTGGCCGGCCGATCTGATCGTGATCGGAACCCATGGACGTCGGGGAATTCGCCGCCTGGTCATGGGAAGCGACGCTGAATACGTCGTACGCACGACCCCCGTCCCCGTGCTGCTGGTGCGCGGGGTTAAAACGCCCTCCAAGGTCCAGGGGGATCTGGCGCGGCTGTGAACGGTCCGTACGCCGAAACCGACGCGCTGCCATTCGTGGCGCCGTGCCGGTCGGTTTCTGCGGGCGCTCCGCTGCGTTGGCTGCTGTTCGGCTGGCGAGATTTGACCGCGGCACCGTTGCAAAGCCTCTCGTTCGGTGCCGGCATCACCGCCCTGAGCGCGCTGGTGTGCGCAGTCGCGCTGCGGTTCGGCACCGGCTGGCTCGTGCTCGTTCTATTGTCGGGGTTCGTATTCGTCGCGCCGGTGCTCGCCATCGGTCTTTACGCCATCAGCGCAGCGCTCGAACGAGGCGCCCGGCCCTCGCTCGGCTCGTGTCTCGCCGCCACGCGCCGTCATGTCGGCGATGCAATGGTCTACTCACTAATCCTCATGGTGATCTGTCTGGTGTGGGTGCGCGCCGGCAGCATGGTGGAAGTCTTCTTTCCGGAGGAGGCCGTTCCCTCACCGCTCGCTCTTGCAACCTTTCTCGCGATCGGCACTGCGGTCGGGAGCTTGTTTGCGGTCATGGTGTTCGCGGCGAGCGCATTCTCGCTGCCGATGTTCGTCGACCGGCGCACCGATGCCGTGACCGCAGTCGTCACCAGCATCAATGCCGTGCTCCGCAACAAGCGGACCATGCTGGTGTGGGCGCTGCTGATCGTGGCGTGCGTGGCCGTGGGATTCGCAACGGCGCTCATCGGACTTGCGGTGACCATGCCGTTGATCGGTCATGCAACCTGGCATGCCTATCGCGAGACGATTGACGCCGCCGCTTGGCCGGCGAATCAACCGGCGGGAATCCCGGCCTTGTGACTGCTGACGGCGGCTCCGTCGTTCGCCCGCAAATCGCTGAACACGATCGTCGAGAGAACGGTCAATGCGCCCAGCACACGCAGCGCGAGGTGGATGCCGTGAATCATCTGCGGTGCACTGGCACGGGCGTGATCCGGAATGAACAGAGCGGCCGTGAGCGAGGCCGACGCCACCCCGAAGCTCACCGCCAATTGCTGCACCGTGCTCGCGATCGTGTTGGCGTCGCTGGTTTGTTCCGCGCTCACGTCGGCATACGCCAACGTGTTCATGCTGGTGTACTGCGTCGAGGTGAAGAAACCGTAGACGAACGTTTGCAGCACGATGATCCAAATCGGCGTGCCGGTATCGATCGTCGAGAAGAGCATCAGCATGATCCCCAGCAAGACGGTGTTGAAGATCAGCACCTGGCGGTAGCCGAATTTCCTCAAGATGCGCGGCAGCGTCGGTTTGAGGCTCATCGCGGCCACCGCCTGCGGCATGATGAGCAATCCGGATTGGATCGGCGAGAATCCCAATCCCACCTGGTAGAGCAGGGGCAGCAGGAAGGGCAGGCCACCGATCCCCAACCGCGTCAACAGGTTCCCTGCGACGGAAACACGGAAGCTGCGAATTCTCATCAGACCGAGACGCAGCAGCGGGTGGCGGATCCGGACCGAATGCAGGCCGTAAGCGGCGAGCAATGCAGCCGAGATCACCAACAGTCCGACCACTTCGCGCCCGCTCAAGGTGTGCTCGCCGAACACTTCGAGCACATACGAGAGCAGCGAGATTCCGGCGCCGAAGATGACGAGCCCGATCAGATCCAGTCCATGGTTCCTGGCGGCACGGTAGTTCGGAAGGTGCCGATACACCAGTACCAGGCCGATCAGGCCGATCGGGATGTTGACGAAGAAAATGACGCTCCAGTGAAAATAGCCGATGATCAACCCGCCGATGAGGGGCCCCAACATCGGACCGATCAGACCGGGAATGGCGACGAAGCCCATGGCGCGGATGAGCTCCGATTTGGCGAATGCCCGCACCATCGTCAGACGTCCGACCGGCAGCATCATGGCGCCGCCGCAGCCCTGCAGAATCCGGCACGCCACCAAGAGATGAATATTGGTGCACAAGCCGCACAGAAAAGAGCCGAGCGTGAAGATGCCGATTGCGCAGGCGAACACCCGTCGCGTGCCGAAGCGGTTGGCCATCCAGCCACTGATCGGAATGAACACCGCCAAGCTCAGCGTGTAGCTCGCGAGCACCGCCTTCATGCTGAGTGGCGGCACTTGCAGAGCGCGGGCGACCGCCGGGACGGCGGTGTTCAGAATGGTCGTATCGAGGGATTCCATGAAGAATCCCACCGCCACCAACCAGGGCAGGAGCCGCTTGGCGGTCGAGGTGAGAGAGCCCTCGTTCGAAGCTTGTGCCGGCATCGACGACGGCGCGAGGGCGCGGCCTAGCAGACTGTCCGGGTATTGCGCGGAATACTCAGACAGTCTCCCCGCCGGCGAGCGCGGCGTCGACGATGCTTTGTGCCTCGCTCAAGATCATGCGCAAGTGCGCCTCGCTGCGAAAGCTCTCGCCGTAGATCTTGTAGATGTCCTCGGTGCCCGAAGGGCGGGCGGCAAACCAGCCGTGCGCCGTGCAAACCTTGAGACCGCCGATGGCGGCATCGTTGCCGGGCGCCCGGGTGAGCACTTCTTCGATGCGATCGCCTGCGAGCTCCTGGCTTCGAACCTGCGAGCGGTCGAGCCTGCCCAGTTTTTTCTTCTGCTCCGGCGTCGCGCGCGCCTCGACCCGATCCGAATAGGGCTCTCCCAAGTCCCGCGTGAGTGCCCGATAAGCCGCGGCGGGATCCGTGCCGCTGCGTGCCGTGATCTCCGCGGAGAGCAGCGCAGGCACGATACCATCCTTGTCGGTGCTCCAGGCGCTGCCGTCCAGTGCGCCGAAGGAAGCGCCGGCACTCTCCTCCCCGCCGAAGCCCAAGTCTCCCGTGAGCAACCCGGCAACGAACCATTTGAAACCAACCGGCACCTCGTACAAGCGCCGTCCGAGCCTCGCGGTCACGCGATCGATCATGGCGGTGCTAACGATGGTCTTACCCACACCGGCGGACGGCTTCCACCGGGGTCGATGCCTGAACAAGTAATCGATCGCCACCGATAGGTAGTGGTTCGGCGCCAGCAATCCGCCGCTCGCCGTCACGATGCCGTGCCGGTCGTGATCGGTGTCGCAGGCGAATGCGATGTCGTATTCGTCCTTCAGGCCGATGAGGCGGCGCATCGCGTACGGCGACGAGGGATCCATGCGAATCTTGCCATCCCAGTCGAGCGACATGAACCGAAAGGTCGGATCGACCTCATCATTGACCACATTCAAGTCGAGCTTGTAGAGGTCGGCGATGTGCGGCCAATAGTGCACCCCGGCGCCGCCGAGCGGATCGACAGCCATGTGAATTCGCGATCCGCGGATGATTTCCATGTCGATGACCTTGCCGAGGTCCGCGACGTAGGTGCTCATGAAATCATGGGCGTGGGTCGTGGCGGAGCGGCGTGCCTGCGCAAAGCCCATTCGCCTCACGCCCCTCAAGTCGGCTTGCAGCAGCTCGTTGGCCCTCGCTTCGATCCAGCCGGTCACCTCGGTGTCCGCAGGGCCGCCGTCCGGGGGGTTGTACTTGAAACCGCCGCTGTCCGGCGGATTGTGCGAGGGAGTGATGACGATGCCGTCGGCAAGCCCACTGGTGCGTCCGCGGTTGTAGGAGAGAATTGCATGCGAGATCGCAGGCGTCGGCGTGTACTCATCGGCGGTGGCCGTCATCACGTCGACATCATTGGCCGCAAGCACCTCGAGCGCATTCGCGAATGCCGGCGCAGACAGGGCGTGCGTGTCGAATCCGATGAACAGCGGCCCATCGATGCCGCGTTGCTTGCGGTAGCTGCAGATCGCCTGGGTGATCGAGAGCACGTGGAATTCGTTGAAACTCGACTCGAACGATATCCCCCGATGGCCGGAGGTGCCGAAGGCCACGCGTTGGGAGGCGACACCCGGGTCCGGGCGCTCGCTGTAGTACGCGGTGATCAGGCGCGGAACATCCACCAGCCGATCGGCCGGCGCGGGTTGTCCGGCGAGCGGATCGATCCGGGGACTCACGATGTGGCGAGCGCCGCGCTCTTCTCGGCGATGCTTTGCATCAGCTCGGTCCAAGAGTTGACGAAAGATTTCGCGCCTTCCACCTGCAGCCTGCGCGCGAGCGCCTCGAGATCGATGCCGGCGGCGGTAAAGCGCGTCAACACGGCCTCGGCATCCCCTCCGTCGGTCGGCATGACCGATTTGATCTGTCCCTGTGCGGCGAGCGCGAGCAGCGTCTTTTCGGGCATGGTATCGATGGTTTCGGGCGCAGCCAGCGCCTCGACGTAGAGGGTGGGAGATGCCTTTGGATCCTTCGTGCCGGTGCTCGCCCACAACATGCGTTGCTTTCTCGCTCCGGCGGCAGCGAGATCGCGCCAGCGTTTGCCGGCCAGCAGCTCGCAATGCGCCCGGTAGGTCCGCATCGTAATGGCTATTCCCAGGCGATTCTGCAGCTCCTGCGGCACTTTCTCGGCGACGGCCCGATCCCAGCGGCTGACGAACAGCGATGCAACCGAACTCACGCGTGGATCGAGTCCTGCGGCGATTCGGCGCTCGATGCCGCGCATGTAAGCCTCGGCGGCAACCAGGTATTGCTCGCGCGAGAACAGCAGGGTCACGTTGACCGGGACACCGGCGAAAATGGCCTCCTCGATGGCGCCCGCACCCGCCGGTGTGCCGGGAATCTTGACGTACAGATTGGGCCGGCCCGCGAGTTCGTGAATGCGCCGCGCCGCCTCGAGGGTCGACTTCGTGTCATCGGCCAGCAGCGGCGATACTTCCATCGAGACCCAGCCGTCGAGACCCGCGGTGCGATCATGGACTCCACGAAACAAATCGGCCGCGCGACGCAAATCCTCGAGCGCGAGGTCCACGAATAACGCCTCGCCGGACAGTCCGGTCCCGGCTTTTTGTCGAATGCTGGAGTCGTACGCCGAGCCGCCGCCGATCGCCTCGTCGAAGATCGTGGGGTTCGAAGTGAGTCCGGTGACGGACAACTCCTGGATGTAACGGTGCAGGGTGCCGTTGTCGAGCATGTCGCGGGTGATGTTGTCGAGCCACAGGCTCTGTCCCAGATCGTGCAGGCGTTGAGTAGTAACGGTCATGATCGCACCTCGAAGTCGGATAAATTGAGAGTTGCCAGATCCCCGATGCGCTCGATCGTCCGGTCGGGCGGCGGTTGCACTTCATTGGACCCCGGAGCGAGCGCGTAGTGCCCCTGACGCACGAATACGGTCGTGAGCTTCGCTCCGAGTTGAGCTTTCATGGCGGCCAGGAGATGGGCTTTGTCGTCGACCATCACGTAATGCGATGCCGGATGACGGCGCTGCACGTGATCCAATACCCGTTCCTTGTGCACGTACACGAGCACCCGGCCATCGACCGCATCCCAGATGCCGGCGCGCTGGATCTTGCGCGGCTGGAATACCACATCGCCGTCCGACAGCACGACGGTCCGGCCGAGGCTCTTCAAGTGATCGACGGCCGCCAAGGCCTGCGGATAGACCAGGGAGGAAAATGGATATTCCAGGAGGTAATCCGACATGCACAACAGTTTGGGATCGTCGTCGAGTCCGGTGCGAAACGCCTGCAGACTGCCCAAATAGTCGGCGAGTCCGAACCGCGTGCGCAGCTCGGCAAATATCTGCCAATACCGCTCCCGCGCCTGCGCGCCGAAGGATTCCTCGAGGCGGGATCCGAGATCTTCGCCGAAGCGATCGTTGTCGAGCAGCGTGTTGTCGACATCCAACAGAAACACGACTCGCACGGTTCAACACGGCGACGAGGTCTCTTTTTTCGGGTTATGCCAGATCTCGCCATCGACGATCACACCGGCGGCGGCCCCCGGCCCCCACGTGCCGGGATCGTAGTGAACCACGGGCAACGGATCGTGCAATACCGGATCGACCACCCGCCAGGCGGCCTCCACCGTATCGTCCTGGGTGAACAGTGAGTTATCGCCGCGTATGGCATCGCTCAACAAGCGCTCATAGGGAGATTTCTCGCTCTGCGAGTGATGCCGTGCGATCAGTTCGACGGGTTCGCCGCGCATCTCCTCGCCGTTGCTTTTGACCAGCGCTCCCTCGCCGATGACGACCTCGGGACTGAGCCGGAGGCGAAAATAGTTGCATGGCATGGTGTCGCTCGGCGTCGAAGATCGCGAGCGGCGGCTCCTTGAGGGTCACGATCACTTCGGTGGCAGTCACGGGCAGGCACTTGCCGGTGCGGATATAAAAGGGCACATCCGCCCAGCGCCAGGTATCGATATGCAGGCGCAGGGCGGCGAACGTCTCGACCTGCGAATCCGCCGCCACGCCCTTTTCGTCGCGATACCCGCGGTATTGGCCGCGCACCACCTCCTTGGGGTCGAGCGGGCGCATGGCGCGGAACATCCGGAGTTTTTCCGCCTTCCGCGATTGCCGTTCGTGGCCCACCGGGCGGGTCCATCGCCAGCAACGAGATCACCTGCAACAAATGATTTTGCACCACGTCGCGGATCGCGCCGACCTCTTCGTAGAAGCTGCCGCGTCCCTCCACACCGAAGGATCTCGGCCATCGTGATCTGGACGTCCTTGACGTACTGCCGATTCCAGATCGGTTCGAGAAACGTATTCGCGAAGCGAAAGTACAGCAGATTTTGCACCGCCTCCTTGCCCAGATAGTGATCGATGCGAAAAATCGACTCCTCCGGAAAAACCTCGTGCAGCGTTCTGTCGAGCTCCTGTGCAGTCGCCAAATCGCGTCCAAAGGGTTTCTCGACGATGACTCGGGCATTGTCCGCGCAGCCGGATTTACCGAGCCCCTGGACGACGCTCGCGAACATGCTCGGTGGAATCGCGAGATAGTGGATCGGCCGCGTCGCCAAACCAAGCTCTTTGCGCAGCTCGTGATAAGTCGCGGGGTCGGCATAGTCGCCGTCGACATAGCGCAGCTGCGCGGCGAGCTTTGCGAAACATTCGGGCTCGAAATCGCCCGCGTGCTCGAGACTCTCGCGCGCTCGCTCGCGCAGTTTCTCGAGATTCCAGCCGGCGCGCGCCATGCCGATGATCGGGATCTGCAGGTGCCCCGGTGTACCATCGCGTAGAGCGCGGGGAATATTTTCTTATAGGCCAGGTCGCCCGTTGCGCCGAAGAATACGAAAGCATCCGATTCGAGCGTGTTCATGGGCGTTCGACCTGTAGTGCGCGGCGCAGCTGCTCCAGCTCTTCCAGCAGTTCCAGTGCCAGCGCGACGCCCGGAAGATTGATGCCGAGGTCGCGTTCCAAGCGCAGCGCGATGCGCGCCCGGCGCAGCGCCGCGCCGCTGAAGCGCCACCCGGTGGCATCGATTTGAATCACGCTGATTACACCCTCCTCCACCAGTTCTTCGATGTGACGCTCATCGACGGAAAATATTCGGCAGAGGTCCCCGACGGTGAGCACGGTGCGTTCTTCGACAATTTCGCCGGGCAGCGGCTGCTCCTGGGACATGGCTTTTACACTCCGAGGCTGGCACGGGGATTGAATGGCACCGCCGCGGCGAAGGCGCGGTAAGCGGCCTTCGCCTTCTCATCGGTGGCAGCGGGCAGGGCGATCTGCAGCACCACGTAGAAATCGCCGGCCGGAGATGAAGGAATGCCGCGGCCTTTCAGTCTGAGCTTGCTTCCCCCATGGGAGCCGGCGGGAATTTTCAACTCGACGACGCCGTTCGGCGTCGGCGTTTTAACGCTCGCGCCGAGCGCAGCTTCCCACGGCGCGACGCTCAAATCGAGATACAGATCGCGGCCCTCGATCCGATACAGCGGGTGCGGCTGGAATTCGACCTCGATGTACAGATCGCCGGGGACGCCTTCACCGAGCGGGCGCGCGCCCTGGCCTGCGAGTCGAATGGTCTGACCGGGCAGGATACCCTTGGGTACCTGCACGTTGAGCACCCGTTCCCTGGTGACCACGCGTCCATCCGCGTCTATTTCAGGCACCCTCAGGGTCAACGTCCTGGAACCCCCAAGCAAGGTTGCATCCAAATCGAGCAGCACCTTGGCATGATGGTCCTCGCCGCGTCCCGTATCGAAGCCGCGGCGGCGCGCCGACCCGCGGCCGGCCGCGCCGAACAAGGATTCAAAGAAGTCGCTGTAGTCCGCCCCACCCGCGCCGCCGGGGCCGGCGCCGCTGAACTCGAAACCTGCGCCCCAGTCCGGAGGGGGGCGAAACTCCTCGCCCGGTCGGGGTCCTGTCCCCAACTGATCGTACGCCGCGCGCTTTTCAGGGCTTTTCAGGACTTCGTACGCTTCGCCCACCTCCTTGAAGCGGGCTTCGGCGTCCTTTTCCTTGCTCACATCGGGATGATATTTGCGGGCGAGTTTTCGGTATGCCTGCTTGATCTGCGCCTCGGTGGCATCGCGCGGAACACCCATCACCTTGTAATAGTCTTTGAACTCCACCGCTCACCTGCCATGCGCGATAATTGCGCCGAAGGATACTATGCGAAGTCTATGACGGATCAGGCATCCGATGTAGGCGCTTTCCTACGTGTCGGCGCGCTGCGGCGGGAGCACAGCGCTCCACTCATAACTGATAAGCGACGGTCAACAGGAGGCCTTCGCTCACATCGCGCCACAGACTCGGCGCGCGATTATCAAATGCCAGCGAACCGGAAAACAGCCCCTGGATCCAGAGCGCAAGCCATTCTATTTCCTCCGCTCCGTAAAACACCACGGCCGATTCGTAATTCAACAGCAGGCTGCGCGAGTCGAGATTCGGCGAGCCGCAGAGCGCGATGCTCTGATCGAACACCACTGCCTTGGCGTGATTCATCCGCGGCAGCAAGTGGATGACGACTCCGGCGTCGCTCAACGCACGCAGCGAGCGATTGCGCGCAAAATCCGCCAGGCGATGATTCGATTTGGCCGGGATGCACAAGTCGATCTTGACGCCGCGCCGCGCGGCCAAGCGTATCGCGTCTTCAAGACTGGCATCGGGGACGAAGTAGGGCGTGACCGCCAGCATGCGCTGCGAGGCCTGAAAGCACGCATCAATGAGCAACGCGTGCACCGTATCCTCGGTCTGATCCGGACCGCTCGGCAGGAATTGCGTTCGCCCCCCTTGGTGGCCAGCCGGCGGCACTTCGATGCGCGTCCCGGGTTTACCGCCCGCGGCCTTCCAGTCCGCTTCAAATTGGGCGGCCGCCGATGCAGCGGTGGGACCTTCGAGGTCGAACGAGAGATCGAGCCACGGTGCCGCCCGGTCGGTGCCGCAAAAATATTCCGCGGCAAGATTGCGCCCGCCGGCCCACATGAGTGCGCAGTCGGCAACCGCCCATTTGCGGTGATTGCGCAGATTGCGGGGACCTGGTGTCCTGCGTGCGAAGAACGGACTGAACACCGCCGTTTCAATGCCGGCTGCATGAGCTTCCCTGAACCACGCACGCGGCAGCTGCATGGCGCCCACACCATCGATCAGGAACCGCACCCGCACCCCGCGTCGTACGCAGGCCATCATGTGCAGCGTCGCCTCCTCGCCGAAGGCGTCCTGACCCAAAATATAGGTGCATACATCGAGCTGCCGTCGAGCGCGGCCCATGAGGTCGAACAAGGCGGCGCGCGCCGCGGCGCCGTCGGAGTGCATCCGTACCCGCGAAGGCGCGGCGGCCGGCAGCCCGAAGCTCTCGATCAGGTGCTCGGCCCAGTGCTTGGCTGTGGAGCGCACGCCCGACCACGGCGAGACCTTGCGCGGGAGCTTTCTGCGCCCGAATAGCAGATATGAGGGCAGGGCGACGTAGGGCAACGCGATCAATCCCAGCACCCACGCGATCGCGACCGCCGGCGGCCGGCGTTCGCGCTCGGCCCGCGTGGTGAGCACGTAGGTGAGCAGGCTCAGCGCGACGACGAGCGAGTGTCCGGTAATGCGGGGAAACCAGGCGTTCACGAATCTTGAGTCAGGCGCCCAGAGCGCGCAGCACGTTCGGCAGCAAATCGGGAAGGTCCTCGGCGAGCAAACCCGGCCCGAATCCCCGGGCCGCCGCACCATGGAGCCAAACGGCAGCTGCCGCGGCAAGATACGCATCCATGCCTTGCGCCAGCAAGCCCACTATCAAGCCGCCGAGTACGTCGCCGGCGCCCGCCGTGGCCAAAGTCGGCGGAGCGTTGGTGTTGATGATGGCGCGGCCGTCGGGCGCCGCGATGACGGTGTCGGCCCCCTTCAACACGATCACCGCACCGCTCGTGCGTGCGGCTGCCCGGGCGCGGGAGAGCTTATCGCCCCTCGAGTCGAACAGGCGCGCGAACTCCCCCTCGTGGGGGGTGAGAACGCAGGCTCCGCGGATGGCCTCGTGCAACTCCGCCGGGCGTGCGGCGAACACGCTGAGAGCATCGGCGTCGAGCAGCACCGGACGGCCGGTCGCGAGCATTGCGAGCGCATGCTCGCGGGTCGTATCGTTGACGCCGGCACCGGGCCCGATCAACAGTCCCGTGAAGCGGGTATCGGCCAGCAAATGGGCGAGAGAGTCCGGCTGCGACAGGGATCGCACCATGATGCTGGTGAGCGCGGCTGCGTAGATCGGAACGCCCGCTTCCGCTACCGCGATCGTGGTGAGCCCGGCACCCGCACGTGCGGCGGCACGCGCCGCCATGCGCGCCGCCCCGGTCATGGGGTAGCCTCCATAAAGGAGGGCGTGGCCGCGGGTGTATTTGTTGCCGCCGGCGTTCAGCTGCGGCATCCGCTGCCGCCACAATGACGGATCGTTTTCCCACGTGTCGACACCAATGCGCTCGATCACGCTCGCGGGCGTCCCAATGTCGGCGACCACGGTGGCGCCGCACAGAAGGCGGCCCGGGAGCAACAGGTGACCGGGCTTCTTGCGGGTGAAAGTAACCGTGCAGTCGGCGGCAATGGCGCCCGACGACTCGCCCGTATCGCCGTTGAGCCCGCTCGGTACGTCGACGGCAGCCACCGGAAGGCGACGCTCCGAGACTGCCGCCAGCGTGGGCAGCACCTCGGCTCCGAGCCGCCGGCTCAAACCGGAGCCGAACAATGCATCGACGACGAGTTCGCAACCCTCGAGGACCCGCAGGTCGAGCGGCTCGACGGCTCCGGTCCATCGTGCTGCATGCAACTGCGCTTCGCCGCGCAATCGCTCGCGTTGTCCGAGCATGGCAAGCCGCACCGGCCACCCGGCGGCCAAGAGTGCCGCCGCAGCCACGAAGCCATCGCCGCCGTTGTTGCCGGGTCCGCAAAGGACCGCGACCGGACGCGGCGCCCAACGCCGCATGATTTCCTGCGCCACGGCATTGCCGGCGTTGCGCATGAGATCGACCGCCGGCGTGCCCTCGACGGCCGTCAGGCGGTCCGCCTCTTCCATTTGTGCGACCCGCAGAAGCGCTGTCTTCAAGGTGCTGCCCGTGGAGCGGCCGCCTCATCGTCGCCACCGACCCTGACGACGAGCTTGCCGAAGTTGCGACCCGCCAATAACCCGAGGAACGCGCTCGGCGCATTCTCCAAGCCCTGCACGATGTCCTCGCGGTATTTGATCTTGCCCTCACGTAGCCAGGAACTCATGGTCTGAAGAAACTCGGCGCGTCGGTGATCGAAGCCGTCGGAAATGATGTAGCCGCGCATGGTGAGGCGCTTGACCAGGATGGCTCGCATCAGTGCCGGAGGCGCATCCGAGTGCGGCGGCTGCGGCGCATCGTTGTACAGGGAGATCAGTCCGCAGACGGGGATGCGCCCATGGGCGTTCATCAAAGGCAGCACGGCGCGAAATACGTTGCCGCCGACGTTTTCGAAATAGATGTCGATCCCGGCGGGACATGCCTCCTTCAGTCTCTCACCCAGAGCCGCGTCGCGATGATCGACACAGGCATCGAAGCCCAGTTGGCGGACCGCCCAAGAGCACTTGTCGGCACCGCCGGCGATCCCAACCACCCGGCAGCCCTTGAGTTTGGCGATCTGTCCGACCACCGAGCCGACCGCACCGGTGGCCGCCGCAACCACCAGCGTGTTGCCCGCTTGTGGTTTGCCGATTTCGAGCAACCCGATGTACGCCGTGAAGCCCGGCATTCCCAGGACCCCGAGTGCCTGCGAGGGCGACTGCAAGCCGGGAGGCAGCTTGACGAGGTCCCTGCCATCCGACACGGCGAACTCCTGCCAGCCGCTTCCGGAGAGCACCAGATCCCCGACTCGAAAATTTTCATTGCGCGAGCTCTCGACGCGCGCGACGGATTGCGCCGTCATCACGGCGCCGATCGCGACCGGCGGGGCATAGGAAGGCAGCTCGCTCATGCGTCCACGCATGTAGGGGTCGAGCGACAGCCACACGACGCGAAGGAGGACTTCGCCTTCGCCTGGCGCGCCGACCGGCACCTCTTCCAGGCGGAAGGAGTCCAACGTGGCCGCACCTTGCGGACGCGCAGCCAGCACGATGCGCCGATTCGTCCGAACATTGGTGGTCATCATTGCTTTCTCTCGAGATATGGCGAAACGGCTCAGCCCAGCGAGCCGACCAAGGCACCCACGCCCGCGGTCACCCCCATGGCCAACGCGCTCCATCCCGTCACGCGCAGCGCCGCGGTGAACATTCGTGCATCGGCCGCCTTGGCGGACAGGGCGCCGAGGGCGAACAGGCACACGAGCGATGCGCCGACGGTGAGCGGAATGACCTGCGGCGGGCTCGCCAATGCGGCCACCAGCAGGGGGATCGCCGCTCCGGCCGTGAAACTACCGGCGGAAAACACGGCGGCCTGCAGCGGGCGCGCGAGGGACCTTGCCGAGAATCCGAGCTCATCGCGTGCGTGAGCGGCCAGCGCGTCATGCGCCATGAGCTGCTCGGCGACCTGCTTGGCGAGGGATGCGTCGAGCCCGCGGTGCACATAGATATCCGTCAGTTCCCGGTGCTCGCCCGCCGGATCGACTTCGAGTTCGGTGCGCTCCTGGGCGAGCGCCGCCGCCTCGCTATCGGCCTGGGAGTGCACCGACACATACTCGCCGGTTGCCATCGACATGGCCCCCGCCACCAGCCCCGCTACGCCGCTCAGAAGAATACTGGAGTGCGCGGCGTGCGCCGCTGCGACGCCGAGGATCAAGCTCGATATCGATACGATGCCGTCGTTCGCCCCGAGCACGCTGGCCCGCAACCAGCTCAGCCCCTGCAACTTGTGGCGTTCATGACTGCGTCGGCGCATGGAAACCTTCCCTGTATATGCTTACAGGCTTAATGACCCCGTGGGGGGTCATTATGCCGGAGCGCGCGTCCCGCAAAGCGCCGATCGGTCGCTGCCGCACTAGCGAGGGGCCCTCAACCGAGGTACTCTGCGACCCAAATAATAACTCGTATCGGCCCATCGCCGAACCGCTCCAACCGGACCAAGTCGAGGACAATGGCATGCAAAATTCGCTATCGTGGATAGAGTGGCTTGATCGTCTCGATCGTGTGCTCAAAGGCGCGCGGCAGGACGTCAAGGCGTTGGCGCGATCCAGCGGTCCGCATGCCGTTGCGGCGATCGAGCGCTGCAAGCGGCAGCT
Organism: uncultured Gammaproteobacteria bacterium; assembly: GCA_963843295.1. Lineage (GTDB taxonomy): Bacteria > Pseudomonadota > Gammaproteobacteria > Steroidobacterales > Steroidobacteraceae > Bog-1198. Next base: position 190,782 of record CAWJJP010000016.1, read on the forward strand.
ATCCGCATTGACAAACGATCTTCGTCTGTTGGATCGCAGCGTCATCGCGCCGAAGCCAGGTTCCCAGAATGCGGACCGCGCGGATAATCTTCAAAAAGCGCTCGACACGACGGTGTTTCATCTCGACAGCATGGCGCAGCACTCGCAGGCCCCCAATCCACCGGCCGCCCATCTGGCGGCGCGCGAGCGCGTGCTGGCCGCGGTCGACTCGGCGCTGCGCGACAGTTCCTACGAGGCGGCGATTTTGCTCTGCCCGGAGCGACGCAGCGCTTGAGCGAAGCGGATGCCTAGGGCCTGGCGGTTTTGGGACCGAGAAAATACCAGAGGATGAACCCGAGCACCGGCAGCAGGATCACCACGACCGTCCACACCACCTTGTTCCCGGTGCTCGCGCTGCTTTGAATGATATTGACGATCGCCCACACATCGGCGATCAGGACGATGAGTCCCCATAGCCCCCGATATTGCATATCCGCTCCTCGCGACGACAGAGTGTCAAGTTACCGTTTCGCCGATTCTCAGGCAGAGCATAATGCATGCGCCATCGCTCTGAGGGATATCTGTACATGCCCGCGTTTCTCGTCCCCGGTGCCTTATTATCACTGCTCGTGTCCAGTGCCGGCACACAAGCAGCCGTCGATTGGCGCGTCATGGCATGGACTGAGCCCGTCACCATATCAGTGGATGCCGCGAGCATTACGCCCAATGCGGCGCGCGTCACCGCGCGGGTCCTGTGGGACTACGCCGCTGCGCAAAGCTTGCCCGATCGCGCCGAGAGTTCCTACCAATCGATGATCGGCGTCATCGTGTTCGACTGCGAAGGCCGGCGATTCGGCGGCGCCGGAAGCGTTTCCTACAGCGGCGTCGGCGGCCGCGGCGAGGCAATGGCGCGCTCTTCGATCGATCCCGGCGACGCGCAACTCAGCTATCCGGAACCGGGTACCCTGGGACACGATTTGCTCGCGTTCGTGTGTGCGCACGCCGGCAAACTGTTGCGCTGATCGATCCCCGCAGATGAGCATTCTGTACCAAGAGACGGCGGAGCGCGCCGCTCCGATGACGCCGCTCGATGGCGATCGCCGCGCCGATGTCGCCGTCGTGGGCGGAGGAATCACCGGGCTGTCGACCGCGCTGCATTTGGCGGAGCAGGGGATCACGGTGGTATTGCTCGAAGCGCACGAGCCGGGCTGGGGCGCTTCCGGCCGCAATGGCGGTCAGGTCAACCCGGGCCTCAAACAGGATCCCGACACCGTGGAGCGCGATTTCGGCCCCGATCTCGGCGCGCGGATGAATGCGTTGGCGGGTGCCGCGCCGGGATTCGTGTTCGACCTGATCGAGCGCCATGCGATACGCTGCGACGCGCGGCAAAACGGAACCCTGCGAGCTGCCATTACGGCGACGCACGCCGCTCGCGTACGGGCATGCACCGAGCAATGGCTACGGCGCAATGCACCGGTCGACTACTTGGACGCGTCATCGGTCAGTCGAATGACCGGCACCGATCGTTACCGGGGTGCGATGTTGGATCGACGCGGCGGCGACTTGAATCCGCTCAGTTTTGCCCGAGGACTTGCGCGCGCGGCAATCACGGCCGGCGCCGCCGTGCACGGCGGGACGAGTGTCTCGGGAATCACGATGAGCGATGATCGCTGGAGGGTGCATACCGCACGCGGCACCATCACCGCGGAGCATGTCGTGCTCGCGACCAACGGCTATACCGATTCACTATGGCCGCGGCTGCGGCACACGATCGTGCCGCTGTTCGGAGCGATTGCCGCCAGCGCCCCTCTGCCCGAGGTCATCGCGAGCCGCGTGATGCCGAGCCGGGCGGTGCTCTACGAAAGCGGTGCCATCACCGTGTACTACCGCCTCGATGCGGGGCAGCGTCTGTTGATCGGCGGCCGTGGGCCCATGCGCGAGGTCGGCGGCGCGGCCGAAATCTCCCACTTGCTGGCGTATGCGCGGCGGCTCTGGCCGGTCGTTGCCGACGTGCAGTGGACGCACGCATGGGGCGGCAGGCTTGCAATGACGCGCGATCATTATCCCCACATCCATGAGCCGGCCCGCGGGATCCTCGCGTGCCTCGGTTACAACGGCCGCGGGGTCGCCATGGCAACCGCGATGGGAGCGCGGCTCGCCCGCCGCATCGCCCATCCGCTTGCGCCCTTCGATATGCCGGTGACCGCCGTCAGGAGCATCCCGCTGCATGCGCTGTGGCCGGTTGCGGTCAAGGCCGCGATTCTGCGCGGCCGCGTGAGCGATTTTCTCGGAATTTGAGCGGCGCCGCAGCGCCACCCGATCGGGCGGCCCGAAGACTTCAATTGTTGATATAGAAATGCCGCAAGCGGTGCAAGTCGATGATCACGTCAAAGCGCTGATTGGCCGGCAATGTCGGGCCGGTTGCAAAATCGTAGCGCGCGTCGATGTTGGTCATCTCCGGATGAAGATCGTGCATCGCACGTTTGAACATTTCCCGCGGAACCCATTCGGAATTCGATGACAGCGAACCGAACTCGTCGTGATAGATCGTCGCAGTGGAGACATCGGCGGGAGTGGAGGCAATGGCAAATATTCGGGGCCGCGTGTTGCGCTCCAAGCGGACATGTTTCGCGCCCGCGACGATCAGTTGCCACTCGTTGCCCTGCGGGACCGCGATCAGTGCGTACGCATGGTGCTGGGCGCTGAGGAACGCCGTCGCGATGATCAGTGAGGCGAGGAGCCTGCGATGGATCTCCTTCCAGTCCGCGGTCAGAGCGCGCACCGACGCCACCAGGAAGCACACCAGAACCGCGGTCATCGCCAGGATCGTGCGGTAGGTGGCGTATCGCTCCGAGGCCATGAGGTTGACCGCGAAGGCCAACGCCGGCAGCACGAGCAGCCCGGCCAGCCACACCATTCCTCGTGCGCGGCCGTGGCGCTTCCACTCCAGATACGCGCCTGCGGCCAGGAGCATCGCAACCAAGCCGGCGCATCCGCAGTACAGCGCATGGTCACGATGATTATTGTCGTTCACGACAAACAGGCTGAGCGCGTTCGGCAATGGCTCCTGAAGAAACCAGGCGAGCTTTGCACCCCACTGATGCTCGAAGGCAACGCGCCCCGACTTCACGAACATGCCCGCCGCATAGAGCGCCACCATTGTGCAGTAGGCGACTCCGAGGCAGGCGGCGACGAATCCCAAATGCAGGCCGAACCAGCGGGCCGTTTGCGCAGGACTGCGATGCCGCTGAGCGATCAAAGCCGCTGCCATGGGCACCACGTAGAACAACGTGCTGGATTGGTAGATAAGGGCGCTGACCACCATCAATCCCGCGCCGACCAGCCACTGGGACGCCGCGCGCCGCCGGCCCGCTCCGAGCCCCATGGCGAGCGCGCCCTCCACCGTGAAATAAGCGCCAATCGGCAGCAACGCGGCGGCCGCGTACGGCCAACCGACCGCCCAGGCCGCGATCACTTGCGAGGATGGAAGCAGGGAGATGAGCACGGCCACGCACAGGCTTGCATTGAACGACCAGCCGAGCGAGCGCAAGCCGCGAAACATCAGCAACGAAATCGCACCGAGCAGCAACGAGGCGAAACAGCGCATCCACTGCAAGTTCTGCACGCTGCTGGTCTGACCATAGGTCGACTGAAGCAGCCAGCCATAGATCGGCCGCGCATGCGACGCGCAGAATTGCACCACCTTGCCGGGTTCTTCGTGCGCCTCGCGCAAGTTCGAGTAATCGTCGCGCAAACCGTAGTCATGAAAGGTCGCCGGCCAGTAAGTGACGAAGGGAACCAAAAACAGCATGGCGGTCAGCAGCCATTCGCGTAAGCGCGTGGCGCTGCGCCGATCAGCCGCGACATCCGCGTAGCCGATCGGAACCGCGATCGCCGCCTCGGCAAGACCCTCGCTCAGGATTGGTTTCGGCACGCTCATGACAACAAGAAACCCTCGGAATGCTGCATCGCACTACGGCGCCGGAGTGGACGATCGAGCTTCATCCCCACTGTATTTGGAGTCGCTCTGTGAATGAGGCCGATCTGTCCAGATTCTATCTGCGACCGCCGCAAAATCGGTGTGCGAGTCGGAAAAAGTACGTTAAATATCTGTTAGCTAAACGGAGGGTTTGGCGGCCCGCGCAGCAGGCCCGCGCGGCGGGTGAATTTGCCCGATATGTCAACCGGTGCGGTCCTTGATGCAGGTCCCATCGCCCGCGGCCGCTTCACGCTAGGCTTTCGTGAAAGGAAGCCTGATGCAATTCAAGTTCATCATTCTGATTGCAGCAGTGCTCACTGCGACTGCGGTCGAAGCACACCCGAAGATCTACACGTATCTGGACGCTGATGGCATCCGTCACTACACCGACGTGCCGGACAACAACCGCTATAAGCTCCTGGTGCTGTCGCCTCAGGACGTGACGCAAAGCGGCCAGCACTACGATCCGCTGCTGCTGGCGCGCGCAACCCGCTTCGACTCGATCATCGAGACTGCGGCGGTGTCCGCTGCGGTGGAACCCAATTTGCTCCGCGCCGTCATCGTGGTGGAATCCGGATTCAATTCACGCGCCGTGTCGAAGCGCGGTGCGGTCGGATTGATGCAGCTCATGCCCGCAACGGCGACGCGCTTCGGTGTCTCGAACCCGTTCGATCCGACGCAGAACGTTCACGCCGGCGCGCACTATTTGAAGTTTCTGATCGACCGCTTCGGCCACAACGTCCAGCTGGCGCTTGCCGCCTACAATGCGGGAGAAGAGGCGGTGGACCGCAACGGCGGCCAGATCCCGCCGTTCACGGAGACCATGGCCTACGTACCGCGGGTACTCAAGATATATCGCATGCTCACGGAGCAGACGCGAGCGACCTGACATAAACTAGCGCGCTCCGCGACGACGCCACGGCGGCAGGAGCATCATGAACCAGGAACATCAGGATCGGCACGCGGTGCCCCCCATCCGCAGTCTCAGCGTGCCGGTGACGGCTTTTCTCCTGGCTGCGGGCATCAACCTGATCCCGCACGAAGCGGCGGCGGAGGTCACCGGCGTCGGCGCCGAGGGGTTCGAGGTTCGCGAGCAGATTCATGTCTCGGCGGCTCCCGCGGCGGTCTATGCTGCGCTGGTCGCGCCGGCGCGCTGGTGGGATCCGCAGCATACCTACTCCGGCAACGCCGCGAATCTCACGCTCGATGCCAAGGCCGGCGGCTGCTGGTGCGAGCGCCTGGCGGACGGCGGCTCCGTTTTGCACTTGATCGTGGTGTATGCGGCGCCCGGCAAGGGTCTGCGATTGCGCGGCGGCCTTGGTCCGCTGCAAGCCATGGGTATCGAAGGCGCCTTGGGTTTCAGCCTGAAAGGCGTCAACGAGGGCACGGACTTGACGGTGACGTACGCCGTCGGCGGCTACGCCAAGGAGGGGTTCGACAATTTGTCGAAGGCCGTCGACAGTGTTCTCGGCGAACAGGTCGCCAGATTACACAGACTCATCGAGACCGGAGCGCCGGATAGCGTAAAGCACTGACGCCGCACGAGCCCACCGGCATGGCTGAGCCTCAGGATGCGGATGCAGAGCGGGTCAGCGTTTTCAGCGGCTCGCGAGCGGCGTGTTTGGAATCCGGCCTGGTGCTGGAGGCCAAGGGTCTGGCGCATGATCTGGTGGAACTCGAGGGCGGGTGGGCCGTGCTCGTGCATCCCTCGATCCTCGGCAGCGCACGCGATGAACTCGCGCGCTATGCGGCGGAGCGCGGCGTTGTACGCGAACAGCCCGCGGCGATCATCCCATTCGAAGGTGCTGCGACCGCCGCCGCCATCTATGGCGTGGTGCTGTTGCTCACGGCCTACTGTGCCGGAAATCAGTTGTTCGACGTCGACTGGTTGACCTCGGGCGCGCTGGACGCGCGCTCCGGCGGCGGCGAGTGGTGGCGTGCGGTGACGGCCCTGACCCTGCATTTGGATCAGGCCCACTTACTCGGCAACCTGCTGTTCGGCATCGGCATCGGGAGCTTGGCGAGCCGGATATTCGGCCCCGGGGTCGCCTGGGCCAGCATCCTCGGTGCGGGCACGCTCAGCAACTACATGGACATGCTGGTCTCGCCGTCCTCACATCGCGCAGTCGGCGCTTCCACCGCCGTGTTCGCGGCATTGGGGCTGCTCGCAGGCTTTGCATGGCGACAACGACTCACGCTGCGGGAGCGGTTCCGGTATCGCTGGGCGCCGTTGTTCGCCGGCGTTTGCCTGCTGGGTTTCCTGGGCGCCGGGAGCGCGCACGTCGATGTCCTGGGCCATGCGCTGGGGTTCGCGGTGGGGCTCGCGACCGGCTGGCTGTTCGCGCGTGCCGGAGTTCCACGCAGCCGCTCCCGCGCCCTGCAGCTGGGCGCTGGAGCGGCCGCCTTGACGCTGATCCTGGCCGCCTGGATCCTCGCCTTGCGCCATCCGACCGCGGCGCTGTGACGCTCTTACGTGCGGTCCGAAGCGTTACGCGCGCTTCGCGAGCAGATTGCGAATTTCTTCCAACAGCACCTCGGTTCGCGGCGGCGGCGGCGGCGGTGGCGCCGCCGCCGGCTGAGGCCTCTTCAAACGGTTGATGCCCTTGATCGCAAAAAACAATACCAGCGCGATGATGAGAAAATCGAAAACCGTTTGCAGAAATGCGCCATAACGCATCAATACTTCCTTGCCGGTGGGATCCTTGCCGAGGCCGATCGCCAAGTCGGAAAAGTTCACCCCTCCGATGACCGTGCCCAACACCGGCATGAAGAGGTCTCCCACCAACGATGAGACGATCTTGCCGAATGCCGCGCCAATGATCACGCCGACCGCCAGATCGACGACATTGCCCTTCATCGCAAATTCTTTGAATTCCGATCCTAGTCCCATGGTGTTCTCCTTGTTGAGGCGGGGATGGTACTGAGCACGTCTGGCGTGGGCAAGTACGCGGGTGCACAGGCTAACACTGCGCGTGCACACGCTAAAACTGCGCGTGCACGCGCACCGCGAACACGGAGACCGGCCCGCGGTCGCGGTTATACGCCGGGTTGGTGATCCACTGGTAGTCGAAGCTCACGTGCGCGAAATGCAGCAACGAGAGAGAGTAGTACGTCTCGACGATCTTTTCGGGCCCTGGGTGCGGAAGGCGGCCGTCGCCGACGAGCAGACCCAAACCGCCGGCGTTCAAATAGCGCTCGCGATCGGCGGATATGCCGTTGAGAACGCCGGCGATGGCCAGCGTGTCGTCGCCGCGCCCCCAGCGCGAGCCCATGAGCGACATTCCGCCGCTCAGCGTGCGGTCGATATCGGTGAATTCGTAGGCTTCTACGTTGCCCGCGGCCTTGCCGGCGCGTGCGAACACTCCGAGATCCGGCGCGATCTGCTGCTCGATGTTGAGACTCGCGCCGAGCCGGCTCCGGTAGCGACGCACCAAGGCGATATCGACCGGTGCGCCGGTGCTGGCGGCAAGGGCGACGGCATCGTTGAGCAGACCCATGCGTCCTCGTGAATCGAATGCGGTGATTCGCGCCTTCCCGGGTTGACCGCGGATCTCGATGCTCCTTTCCACTTCGGCATCGAATTGAAATTCGTGGAATGCGGGCTCCAGGTCGGGACTGTTCGGCACGTCGGAGAGATCGAACAGCCCGAATCGCAGCGCCCAGGCGCCCTGGTACCACTCGAGGGCCGCACCCACCGTGTATGCCCAGGCGTCGGCTGCATAGTCGTAGGTCCCGGCATCGACCGTGGCCCAGTTCAGAAAATCGCTTCTCGGATCGTGGGCATATTGATTGTTGTCGAACACGTCCCCGACGCTGAACTTGCCCACGGTCAATACCAGACGGTTGGCACTTCGCGTGCCCCCGAGCTGGATTTGGGCGGGCTCGACGGATTCGCGCTGCTCATCGAGATTCAGGGTCTGACGGATGAACAGCCGCGGCAGCCGCAAGTACGGCTGGTTCTTGCCCACCTTATAGGCCTCGGCACTGGGAAACCCCGCCACGCCGAGCGTGTTGTCGAGGCCGAATCCTTGATCGATCTCCGGGTTCAACCAGATCTCCGCATCGGTCCAGATCCGCGCTCCCAGGAAAAGACTGATATCGACGGTCTCAGCGCCCTTATTCGGGGTCAAACTGTTCGGACCGGCATAGGGCGCATTGAAGTCGGACGTTGCTTGTTCCGTATACGTGAATTGTCCGTGCACGGCGAAATCCTCGGCCGCGGCGGCTCCCGCTGTCGCCGGAGCCGCGTGCAGGATGCAAGCCGCGAGGGCGGTGAAAGCCGCCCGGCACCCGGAAGCCGCGACCTGCGACCTCAAGCGCCCGTTCTGAGCCTCGGGCCTGTATTGTAAAATCGGCATCGTCGCAAATATATAGTATACCCCCCTATACTTCAAGGAGCGAGCGGGCAAGATCGCATCGGGCGGGGCCGGACTTCCAGCGTGTGGCACGCCGATGACGATACGGTGACAGTGATGTCATCGCCGGGGCGGCGGCCGGCTACTTTTTGAGGTAAGCGTGGACGATGTCGACCAGTTCTTCGGCCGCGATGACTCGCGGGTCGTCGCGCGGCGCTCTCGGGTCCAGCATGTGCTCGCGGATGTGGTCTTCGATCACTTCGGCGATGAAGCCATCGAGAGCGCCCCGACAGGAGGTTGCCTGTTGCAGCACGCCGGCGCACTCGAGATCGGCCTCGACCGCCCGCTCGATCGCATCGATCTGACCGCGCAGGCGCTTGAGGCGATTCAGCAGTTTGCTTTTTTCCTTTGCAACGTGACCCACGCGAGAATCCTCAGGAGTTCGGACTCCCCAATCCTAGCTCATATGCGATCGATCAGCGCCACAGCGCGCGCGCCACGAACAGAATCCCCAAGGCCGTAAACAGCGCCGCTGCGACATAGTGAATCATCTTGAGCGGCAGGCGCGAGGCGAACGCGTTGCCAAGCAATACGACGGGCACATTCGCGACCAGCATGCCCAGCGTCGTCCCCGACACCACGGCGAGCAGATTCGGATAGGCCGCGGCGAGCGCAAGCGTTGCGATTTGCGTCTTGTCACCGATTTCGGCTAGAAAGAAACTCGTGAGTGTCGCCACGAACGCACCCGCCGCGCCGCTGGGTGCGGCGTTCGCGTCGAGCTTGTCGGGCTTGAGAGTCCAGAGCGCCATGGCAAGCATGCTGATGCCGACGGTGCATTCGAGTATCCGCGGCTGCAGCAAGCGGCCGAACCATACCCCGACGATGCCTGCCAGTGCATGATTGGCGAGGGTGGCACAGGATATGCCTGCGATGATCGGGAGCGGCCGGCGGTAGCGCGCCACGAGGACCAAGGACAGTAATTGGGTTCGATCGCCGATCTCGGCGACTGAAACGGTCGCCAAGGACATGAGGAAAGCTTCCATGCACAGACTCCATAGCAAGCCTTTTGCATTGTCAATCTAGGAGGGACCATGGTCACCGTCAGTTCAGACAACGGAATCAAGACGATACCGAGTTCACATGCCGTCGGCGAAACATTGAGTCGCTTGGAAAACCAAGCGAAAGCCCGCGGCATGAAGATATTCGCACGCATCAACTTCAGTCAGGACGCCGCTGCCGCCGGGCTCTCGCAGCTGCCGACCGAACTGTTGATCTTGGGAAGTCCGAAGGCGGGTACGCCGCTCATGGTGGCGGCGCCCACCATCGCGATCGACCTGCCTTTGAAAGTGCTTGCGTGGCAGGACAACGAAGGTCGTTGCTGGGTCTCGTACAACTCACCCGACTACCTGCAGCGGCGCCACGAGATTGCGCCCGAGCTGATCGCCAACATCGCCGGCCTGGGCAATCTGGTCGAGGCCGCAGCTCGTCCCTGAGTGCACTGCTCCGCGCCGAGTGCACCACTCGGCGCGCTAGCTCCGTATCGAGGCCTCCGCTCCCGCCGTACGCGTCGTCGGCGGGGGCGGGCGCCGCTTTCCGATGCCGGTCGCCATCTCGAACGCGTTTGCGAGCTGCAATACGCCGAGATCGTCTCGATGGCGACCCACGATCTGAATACCGACCGGCAGCCCCTCGGGGGTAAATCCGGCCGGCACGGATATCGCGGGCCGAAAGGTCGTCGTGATCCAGGATGTCGATTTCATCCAGGCAATGTAATGCGGCATCGGTACGCCCTCGATATGCGTCGGCCAGTGAAGCGATGCGTCGAACGGCGGGACCTGATTGACTGCCGACAACATGAAAGGATAGTCGACTTGAAAGCAGCGCATCGACTCGAGTATTTCACCGTGGCGCACCATCGCCTTCGAGACCTGCGCCATCGAGAGCTTCGCGCCGTCCTCGATTTCCCGGACCGCCTCGGGCTTGATTTCGCCGCGATGCGCGGCAAGGAGCGGTCCGAGATTGGTCCACGACTGAAAAGCGCGCAGGGTCATGAACACCTCATCCGCTGCGGCGAGATCGGGATGTGCATCCTCGACCAGGCAGCCGAGCGATTCGAACGTGCGCCGCTGAGATTCGAGCACGCTCCGCACGCGCCGATCGAGCGGCAACACGCCGAGATCCGGGCACCATGCCACGCGGACGCCTTTGAAGCTGCGTTCGAGCGAAACCAGGAACCGGCCCGGGTCCGAGGGGGTGCAGCCGGGATCCCGAGGATCTGCACCCGCCATGGCCGCAAGCAGATACGCGGCGTCCGGCACCGAACGAGCGATGGGTCCCTTGACCGCGAAGCCGAGGAGCGGCAACACATTCGGTGTCGTCGGCACCAGCCCGACCGTCGGCCGAAAGCCGACCACGTTGTTGAAATTGCCGGGATTGCGCAACGAACCGCCGAGATCGCTGCCGTCCGCCGCGGGAAGCATTGCGCAGGCGACGGCCGCCGCAGCGCCACCGCTCGATCCGCCGGCGGTCTTCGTCAAATCGTAGGGATTGACGGTCGTGCCGTACACGGTGTTGTAAGTCTGCGAACCCATGCCGAATTCCGGCGTGTTGGTCTTGCCGATCGGCACTACGCCCGCGAGTCGCAGCCGCTCTACGAGGAGCGAGTCGGCCGCGGGTCGGTCATGGCGAAGGATCGGCGAGCCGCAGGCGCAGGGAAAGCCCACGACCGGTTCCAGATCCTTGAAGGCCCAGGGCACGCCGTGCAGCGCTCCGGACACCTCGCCGCGCGCGAGACGCCGGTCGGCTTCCTCGGCGAGCGCGAGGCAGGCCTCATCATCGAGCTTCGCAACGACGGCGTTGAGGAGCGGGTTCCAGCGCCGAATCTGCTCGAGATGAGCAGCCATCACCTCGTGCGCCGACAGCCGGCGGGTGCCCAGCAAGCGCACGAGATCGCGCAAGCTGAGGTGGCAGATGTCGTCGCCGTTCAGCGTTCCGCCGGCGTCTGCGCGGAAAAGATCCGGTCGATTGCGACAAAGTGACGTCGGGCGTAGGCAAGCACTTCGGGATCGGTCGGATGATCCGCGTTTTCGACCGCGACGATGCCCCGCCCGAGCGGTGCGTGTTTCTCGCGCAGAAAGCCCGCGAACTCCTGTTTGGTCTGTGCGGGTCCGATGATCAGAATCTCGTGGGCTCCTGCGAGCGCATGCGCGACTTCGTCGAAAAATTTGTGGTCGGCCGCGGCCTTGTGGCCGCCGTGCGTGCTCTTGCGGCTGTGCACGCGGTGCTGGCCGTGCGCATGCACCACGCTGCCTACCTGCTCGGTCGGCGTGAACTGCCAGACGGTGGCCCTCTGGTGATCGATCCACACGACGGCGTGGTAGTGCGACATGAAAATACCTCTGAAATGAGCGGCGCAGTAGCCTAGGTCTTTGTCCTGTGGGTTGCAAGCGAGCAGCGACCCCAACGATTACCAAAATTGTCACGATCCCTGTGGCAGACTCCTGACATGCTGGTGCTTACCATCAACGCGGGCTCCTCGAGCATTCGCTTCTCGTTCCATCGCCCGGGAGACCCTCCGACCAAGTTGCTCGAGGGAAAAATGGAGCGAATCGGTCTCGAGGGCACCAGCTTGAGCGTGAGCGATGACGGGCGTGGAACGCGTGCGCCGCTGCGGCTCGCGCTCGACGCGGCGGACCACCGAACGGCCGCGGCCTTTTTGCTGGACTGGCTCGAAGCAACCCCGTTGTTCGGGGAAGTGAGCGCGATCGGCCATCGCGTGGTGCACGGCATGAAGCGCTCGAGCCCGGAGCGTGTGACGCCCCCGCTCTTGGATGAGTTGCGGCGCATCATTCCCTACGACCCGGAGCATCTGCCGCGCGAGATCGAGCTCATCGAAGCCTTCGGCCGCAAATTCCCGCAGCTGCCGCAGGTGGCGTGCTTCGACACCGCGTTCCATCGCAGCATGCCGCGCGTTGCGACGCTTCTGCCGATTCCCCGCCGCTACGAGGCGAAGGGAATTCAACGCTACGGATTTCATGGCTTGTCGTATACTTTTTTGCTGCAGGAGCTCGCACGCCGCGGCGATCCCGCGGCGACGCGGGGATGCATCATTCTGGCGCACCTCGGCAACGGCGCCAGCCTCGCGGCCGTGCGCGACGGGCGATGCATCGACACGAGCATGGGCTTCACGCCGGCGGCGGGTCTGGTGATGAGCACACGTTCGGGCGATCTCGATCCGGGTGTCATGAGCTTTCTCTCGATCGCGGAATCCATGGGTCCCGAGGCCTGCCAGAAAATGGTCAATCATGAATCGGGCCTCCTGGGCGTGTCCGAAACCAGTTCCGACATCCGCGATCTATTGTCCCGTGAAGCCGACGACGTTCGCGCGGCGGAAGCGCTCGCGCTGTTTTGCTATCAGACGAAAAAATGGATCGGAGCTTTTGCAGCCGCGCTCGGCGGCCTGGATACCCTGGTATTCGCCGGCGGGATCGGCGAGAACGCTCCGCTCATCCGCGCGCGCATCTGCGCGGGCCTGGAATTTTTGGGCATCGACCTGGACGGGCAGCGCAACGCGGAGAATGCCGCCCGGGTCTCGAGCGAGGGGAGTTCGGTTGCAGTGCGGGTGCTGCGCACCGATGAAGAATCCGTGATCGCCGCCCTGACGATCGGTGCACTCGGTTTGAGCCACAGAGGAGTTCCGACATGACGACCGATACCCTCGGCACGGCACCCGATGCGCAGCTTCTGGAGAGGATCGACGCCTATTGGCGCGCCGCCAACTATCTCTCCGTGGGGCAGATCTATCTTTGCGACAACCCGCTGCTGCGAGAACCTCTGGCGCCCGTGCAGATCAAACACATGCTGCTGGGCCATTGGGGAACAACGCCGGGCCAGAATTTCATCTACACCCATTTGAACCGCGTCATCAAGAAGTACGATCTCGACATGATCTACATCTCAGGCCCGGGGCATGGCGGGCCGGCGGTCGTCAGCGGCACCTACCTCGAAGGCACGTACAGTGAGATCTACTCCAGCGTGGGACAGGACGAAGCCGGACTCAAGCGCCTGTTCACGCAGTTCTCGTTTCCCGGCGGAATTCCGAGCCACGCATCCGCGGAGTGTCCCGGGTCGATTCACGAAGGTGGCGAGCTCGGTTATTCGCTGAGCCATGCGTTCGGTGCGGTCTTCGACAATCCCGCGCTCGTCGTCGCCTGCGTCATCGGCGACGGCGAGGCCGAAACGGGGCCGCTCGCGACCGCGTGGCATTCGAATAAATTTCTCAATGCGGCGACCGATGGCGCGGTGTTGCCGATCCTGCATCTCAACGGCTACAAGATCGCCAATCCCACCATTCTGGCGCGCATCTCGCGCGAGGAGCTCGACCAGCTCCTGCGCGGCTACGGCTGGGCTCCGTTCTACGTCGAAGGTCACGAGCCCATGCCCATGCATGCCGCCATGGCTGCGACTCTCGACCGGGTGATCGAGCAGATCTTGGCCATTCAAAAGGATGCGCGAACGAACGGCAATGCCGAACGACCCCGCTGGCCGTTGATCGTTTTGATTTCGCCCAAGGGTTGGACGGGTCCGGCGTTCATCGACGGCCGGCCCAACGAGGGCACTTTCCGGTCTCATCAAGTGCCTTTGACGGATCCCGCCACGAACCCTGCGCACCTGCGGCAGCTCGAAGAGTGGCTGCGCAGTTATCGCCCGCAGGAATTGTTCGACGAGCGCGGCCGGTTGAAGCCCGAACTCGCCGCCCTCGCGCCCAAGGGGGACAGGCGCATGGGTTCGAATCCGAACGCCAACGGCGGCAGACTGCTGCGCGATCTGCGATTGCCGGATTTCATGGACTACGCCGTCGATGTGCCCAAGCCCGGCGCGCCCGGCATCGGCGATACGCACGTGCTGGGCCACTTTCTGCGCGACGTGGTGGCCATGAATGCGGCGCAGCGCAATTTTCGAATCTTCGGTCCCGACGAAACGCTCTCGAACGGTCTGGAAGCGGTGTTCGAAGCCACCAATCGCCAGTGGGAGGCGGCAATGGCGGCGAACGACGAATTCCTCGCGCGCACCGGCCAGGTGATGGAGGTGCTGAGCGAGCATCAATGCGAAGGCTGGCTCGAGGGCTACCTGCTCACCGGACGCCACGGGCTGTTCAACTGCTACGAGGCCTTCATCCACATCGTCGATTCGATGTTCAATCAACATGCGAAATGGCTGAAGGTAACGGCGGCGCTGCCGTGGCGCCGCAAGATCGCCTCGCTCAACTACCTGTTGAGCTCGCACGTCTGGCGCCAGGACCACAACGGATTCACGCATCAGGATCCCGGCTTTCTGGATAACGTGGTCAACAAGAAAGCGGAGATCGTACGCGTATATCTTCCTCCGGATGCCAATTGTCTGCTGTCGGTGATGGATCACTGCTTGCGCAGCAGGCACTACGTCAACGTCGTCGTCGCCGGAAAGCATCCGGCACCGCAGTGGCTCTCGATGGATGCCGCGGTCAAGCACTGCACCGAAGGGGTCAGCATCTGGCAGTGGGCGAGCAACGATCAGCAGGGTGGTCCGGATGTGGTCATGGGATGCGCCGGGGATGTCCCGACGCTCGAGACGCTCGCGGCGGTGTCGATCCTGCGCAAGCATCTTCCTGAGCTCAAGGTGCGTGTGGTCAACGTCGTCGATTTGATGAAATTGCAGCCGAACTCCGAACACCCTCATGGCCTGTCGGACAATGATTTCGATTCGCTCTTCACCACCGACAAGCCCATCATCTTCGCGTTTCACGCCTATCCCTGGTTGATTCACAGGCTCACCTATCGGCGCCACAACCACGCCAACCTGCACGTGCGCGGCTACAAGGAAGAGGGCACCATCACGACGGCCTTCGACATGACCGTCCTCAACGACATGGACCGCTTCCATCTGGTGATCGACGCCGTCAATCGGCTGCCGGAGACCGGCAGCGCCGGGGTGTATTTGAAGCAGCAGCTGCAGGACAAGCTGGTCGAACACAAGCAATACATCGACCGCCACGGTCAGGACATGCCGGAGATCAGAAACTGGAGCTGGCCAGGCTGACCCGTGGACGCAGCCTCTGCGCCGTTGTCCTACAGACCCTTTGGCGGGCAACCGACAGTAAAGCAGAGTGCCGGCGGGCAGTATTCATGCGTTTCGGGCGCCGCACACGCGCGCGGCCCCTGTGCCTTGCGAGGAGCCGACCCATGGAAGAAAAAGAGAACGCGGCGCGTATGCGACATGCCGTCGATGCGTTGCGCAGCCGTCCCGTGACCACGATGCCGAGCGCGAAGCCGGTCGCGCGATCCGACTACTTGCATCAGTGACACCCCGATCTCAGGGCGACCGATCGCAGCAATCCGCCGGCTCGCCCTTCCCGCGAGGGGCCACATGGGACGGGCGCGGCGTGAATTTTTCGCTTTTTTCAGAAAGCTCCGAACTGGTCGAGCTCTGCCTGTTCGATCCGTCGGGCAAGAACGAGGAGCGCATCCGGATCCGCGAAAGGACCAACGGCGCCTGGCACATCTATCTTCCGGCCGTGGGTCCGGGTCAGCTGTACGGCTATCGCGTGCATGGCCCCTACGATCCTCACACGGGGCTGCGCTTCAATCCGAATAAGCTGCTGCTCGATCCTTATGCCAAGGCGATCGGACGCAAACTCGAATGGGCGGATGAGCTCTTCGGCTATCATTTGGGCGACCCGGAGGGGGATCTTTCATTCGATGACCGGGACAGCGCGCCGTTTGCGCCCATCGGTGCCGTGATCGACCCGAGCTTCGACTGGAGCGGCGAGCAGCGGCCGTCCGCGCCTCTGCACGAGACCATCATTTACGAAGCGCATGTGCGCGGCCTGACGATGCTGCATCCAGCAGGTTCCGGAGAACCTGCGCGGCACCTACGCGGCGATCGCATCGGAACCCATCATTGCGCACCTGCACTCACTCGGCATCACGGCGATCGAGTTGATGCCGGTCCACTATTTCCTGGACGACCGCCACCTGGTCGAGAAGGGTCTTGCGCAATTATTGGGGCTACAACACCCTGGGTTTTTTTGCCCCGGAGCCGACCTATGCGGCAACCGCAGAACCCGGCGCAGGTGATCCGGGAATTCAAGCAAATGGTCAAGGAACTGCATAACGCGGGAATCGAGGTCATTCTGGACGTGGTTTACAACCACACCGCCGAGGGGAATCACGCCGGCCCCACGCTTTCGTTTCGGGGCATCGACAACCTCGCGTACTACCGGGTGGTTGCGGACGACCCGCGCCACTACATGGATTTCACCGGGTGCGGCAATACGCTCAACATGGTTCATCCGCATTCCATGCAGCTGCTCATGGACAGCCTGCGCTACTGGGTCACGGAAATGCACGTGGACGGCTTTCGCTTCGACCTCGCATCCGCGCTCGCCCGTGAGCTCAAGGATGTCGATCAACTCGGCGCCTTCTTCGACACCATCTATCAGGATCCGACGCTGGCTCCGACCAAACTGATTGCCGAGCCCTGGGACCTGGGCGAGGGCGGCTATCAGGTGGGCAACTTCCCGACCGGTTGGATGGAGTGGAACGGCAAATATCGCGACTACGGTGCGGAAGTTCTGGAAGGGCGACATGGGCCTGCACTCGGAAATCGCCACGCGCCTCGCCGGCAGCGCGGATCTGTACGAGAGCACCCGGCGCCCGCCCTCGGCGAGCATCAACTTCGTCACCGCCCACGACGGCTTCACGCTGCAGGATCTCGTCAGCTACGAACAAAAGCACAACGAAGCCAACGGCGAAGAGAATCGCGACGGCGCGGACGACAACCATACCTGGAACTGCGGCGTCGAGGGCCCGACGCGACGATGCGGGCATCATCGAGCTGCGCGAGCGGCAAAAGCGCAATTTATGGTGCGCACTTATTGCTCGCCCAGGGCTCGCCGATGATTTCCGGGGGCGATGAGCTGAGCCGCACGCAGCAGGGCAACAATAACGCCTACTGCCAGGACAACGAAATCTCCTGGTACCACTGGGACCTCGATGAGCGATGCAAGGCGTTTCTGGAGTTCGCGCGGCGCATCGTCCAGTACCGCAAGCGCACCCGAACTTCCACCGCTACGCGTTCTACGACAATGACCCGGAGGCGGAACATCCCGACAAGAACATCGTGTGGTACCGCGCCGACGGCAAGCGCATGGGCGCCAAGGACTGGGAGAAAGGCGGCTGGATGCGCACGCTCGGCATGTTCCTGAACGGCGCCGCTCCCGAAATTCGCGACAGCGCCGGAGGCTGCGCGGAGGACAAGGATTTCCTTCTGCTGCTCAACGCGCACCACGAGCGGGTGGCAGTTCCGCATCTCCTACGAGCTGTATCCACTCCGGGTGGAAGATCGCGTTCGACACCGCACGGCCCGAACTGCCGATCGAAGAGGAGTCGGTGAAGCGCATATCGGCTGGTCGATTTGCTCCCGCGCTCGTTCGTCGTGCTCTGCCATGAGCGCTGAATGGATCGGCAGCTACCGGTTGCAACTGCACGCGGGGTTCACACTGGATGCTGCGCGGCAGATTTTGCCGTATCTGTCGCAGCTCGGCGTGAGTCACGTCTACCTGTCGCCGTGCCTGCAGGCGACGCCGGGCAGCCAGCATGGATACGATGTCACCGACCCGAGCCGAATCAGCGATGATTTGGGTGGCGAGGCCGCCTGGGACGCGCTTCGTCGAATGCGCCCAATCGCACCATCTGCGGATTCTGCTCGACATCGTGCCGAACCACATGTCCGCCTCGCAGCACAATCCCTGGTGGGACGACGTGCTGGCGCACGGCCCGTTCAGCGACTACGCGGATTACTTCGACATTCGAGTCCGCCGTTCATGGGCCTTACCGCGTCCATATCTGCACGCTCGCGCATGCTTACGGAGAATCGCTGCAGAACGGCGAACTCGAGCTCGAACTGAAGGATAGCCGCCCGCGCATCAAGCATTTGACAACAGCTGGCCGTTGGGACCCGCCTCGTGGGGCGCGCTGCTCGCTGCCGGAAGACGAGATGCTTCGCCGAGCTCGAGCGTCTGCAATGCTGCTCCCGCCGCCCCACCGAGTCCGAGCGCGTGCAGTATCGGAGGCAGGCACAACGCGCGGCGCAGATCCTCACCGATGCGCGCGAGTCGGGCCGACTGAAAGACGCGATCGGGCGCACCCGCGGCAACGAGCGGTTGTTGGATGCGGTATTTCAGCGGCAGTTTTTCGTGCTGCATGGCTGGAAGCTCGCGGGTGAGCTCACCAATTACAGACGCTTCTTCGACATCAGCGCCTTGAGCGGCATCCGTACCGAACTGCCGCAGGTGTTTTCGAGCCACCCACACACGGGTCGAGGCCATGATCGCCCAAGGCCAGGTCGACGGCCTGCGAATCGATCATCCGGACGGCTTGCGCGATCCGCTCGCCTACTTCCAGCGCTTGCGCGACGCGGCTGCCGCACGGGCGGATTTACGTCGAGAAGATATTGGAGAACGACGAGCGCCTCGTGGAGGATTGGCCGATCGACGGCACGGTTGGCTACGATTTCCTGTCCAAAGTGAACCGCTTGTGGATGGACGATCAGCGCACCGACGCACTGACGTCGACGTATTCGGATTTCACCGGCCACACGGTGAATTTTTCCGCGCTGGTGCGCGAGAAGAAGCTCGAGATCGTCGAATCCACATTTTCCGCCGACCTCGATCGCTTGAGCGCCGCCGCGCTCGCGATCGCCCGCGCCGACTGGCGCACCCGCGATATCAGCCCACGGCATTTACGCGAGGCGCTGGCCCGGGTCACGGTCGCGCTGCCCGTATATCGAACCTACCGCACCGCGAGTGCGCTGTACGAAAGCGACAAGCGCATCTGCTACAGAGGCGGTGCAGAGCGCGCGTATCGGCGCGCCCGACATCGACGCGGCCGCCTTCGATTTCCTGGGGGCGTTGTTCACCAAACCGGAACTAGACCCGGGCGAGGGGGATTTTGTCTCGCAGTGGCAGCAGCTGGCGCCGGCGGTGATGGCAAAGGGCGTCGAGGACACGACGTTCTATTGCTTCGACCGCCTGGTATCGTGCAACGAAGTCGGCGCCCAGGCCTCCCTCATCGGCATCTCGGCCGAGAAATTTCACGAATTCTGCCACTACTTGAGCGATCGATGGCCGAACAATCTGCTCGCCACCTCGACCCACGACAACAAGCGCAGCGAGGATGTGCGCACGAGGATTTCGCTGCTTTCGGAAATCCCGGATCGATGGGCGGAGGCTCTGCATCAGTGGTCGCTCCTGAACGCCCCCGCGTGGAACAATCGCACGCCTGACCGGCACGCCGAGTATCTCCTATATCAGACGCTGATCGGCGCGTGGCCGATCACGCAGGAGCGCTGCTGGCAATACATGCTGAAGGCGTGCCGCGAGGCGAAGATCAGGACCTCCTGGCACGAGCCGAACACGGGCTACGAAGAGAACATCCACGGCTTCGTCGAGGGCGTGTTCCAGACGCCGGAATTCATCTCGAGCCTCGAGGCGTTCATCGGCCGCTGGTGCTGCCCGGCCGGATCAACAGCCTGGCGCAGACACTCATCAAGATGATTGCGCCGGGCGTCCCGGATTTCTACCAGGGCACAGAGTTGTGGGACTTGAGCCTGGTCGATCCGGACAATCGGCGCCCGGTCGATTTCGAATTGCGCTCGGATCTGCTGCGGCGCTGCCGCCCGCTGACGGCCCCGGAGGCGCTTGCAGATTGGGACTCGGGATTGCCGAAGCTGTGGATGACCACGCGCGTTCTCGCATTGCGGCGCGAGCGCGCCGCGGATTTCTCGTGGCAGAGCCCTATCAACCGCTGGTGGCGCAGGGCGCGCATCTCGGCAACCTGCTCGCGTTTCGCCGCGGCGACAATCTCGTCGCCGTGGTGCCACGTTTCAGCATGACCGTGAGCGGGGACGTGGGGCGACACGTGGCTGTCACTGCCGCGCGGTACCTGGAAGAACTTCTTCACCGGTGGATTGATGCGGGACGGTGTCGGCGCCGAGGATCTTTTCGGCGATTTCCCCGTCGCACTGCTGATTCGAG
Organism: uncultured Gammaproteobacteria bacterium; assembly: GCA_963843295.1. Taxonomy (GTDB): domain Bacteria; phylum Pseudomonadota; class Gammaproteobacteria; order Steroidobacterales; family Steroidobacteraceae; genus Bog-1198. The sequence goes on from CAWJJP010000016.1 coordinate 211,168, forward strand.
ACGCCGCATGATTTTCTCGGTGTGGGCGCCGTTCGCGAAGTCGGTTGACCTCGTGACGCAGGAGCGCCGGATTGCGATGAAATCCGATACGCGCGGCTACTGGCGGGTCGAGGCCGACGCCTCGAGCGGACGGGGCTATCAGTACGCGTCGACGGAGGCACACCGCGGCCGGACCCGCGCTCGCGCTGGCAGCCGGACGGGGTGCACGGTGCTTCGCATGTGATCGATTCGGACTCGCTGCGTCGGTATCAACGACCGGGCTTTCGCGCGGCGCCGTTGGGCGATGCCGTCATCTACGAGTTGCACATCGGTACCTTCACGCCTGCGGGCACCTACGCGGGGGCACAAGCGATGCTGCCGCACTTGGTGAAGCTCGGCATCACCCACGTGGAACTCATGCCGATTGCGACCTTTCCCGGCCGCCATGGATGGGGCTACGACGGCGTCGACCTGTACGCGCCGCTGCCGGCGTACGGCACGCCGGAGGACTTGGCGCGCTTCGTCGCGGCATGTCACGACGCGGGTCTCGGCGTACTGCTCGATGTGGTGTACAACCACCTCGGCCCGGATGGCAATTACCTTGGCACCTTCGGTCCGTATTTCACGGATCGCGTCAAGACCGCCTGGGGCGAGGCGATGAATTACGACGGCCCGCACAGCGACGAGGTGCGGTGCTTCGTCATCGACAATGCGCTCATGTGGCTGCGCGACTACGGTTTCGACGGGTTGCGGCTCGACGCCGTGCACGCCATTTTCAGTTTCGAGGCGGCGCACGTTCTCGAGGAGCTATCCGCTGCGGTAGGGCGATTGGGAT